>CAWDPO010000042.1:0-149218 GCA_963804165.1 uncultured delta proteobacterium | reverse complement strand
TGACAAGATCACTTTCTTGCCGCATCGCCTGAAACGCCGCGGACACTGGCAGACGGCTAGCTACAGCGCCGACTACGTCGATGTGTTTTATGTGACGATTCATACCACCGACGGGGTCAATGGGATCGGCGCGGGATCGGTAATCCCGAATTTGCGCGGCGATTCCTTTGGCGCGGGCCTCGAAGCCGTCAAAGCCGCAACGAGCGAGCTTATTATCGGCAAAGACCCGCTGCAGATCGCTTCCTTGTTCAATGCGTTGCATCGAGCGGTGCCGGGATACACACGGCACAAAGCGGGGATCGAACTGGCGCTTTTCGACTTACTCGGCAAGGCACTCGGCGTTTCGTTATCAACTTTACTAGGCGGCGGTGTTCGAGAGAACATTCCTGTGCTCAAGATGCTTAGTCTCGGCAGCCCGACGGAGATGGCGGAAACGGCATCGACTTATGTTCGGCAAGGATATCGAAATTTGAAGGTCAAGCTCGGCACAAATCCCGCGGGTGATTTGGAACGCTTCAAGGCCGTACGAAGCGCCGTGGGACACGCTGTGACGCTGACCGTGGATTTTAACGGCAAGTACGATGCGGGGAATGCCATAAAGACAGTAGCGACCTTGGTTGAGCACGGCTTGTCCATGGTCGAGCAACCGGTACAAGGCTCGGACCTAAAGGGTATGGCAGAGGTGGCGCGCGCTGTCGAGCCGACCATATTGGCAGATCAGGAAGTCCAGACGGCCAGAGACGTTTTTCAAATCGCTCGCGATCAGATCGCCGATGCGGTGAGTATCAAGCTTCTCAAGTTTGGCGGATTGCAAGAGAGCGTCGCTGCGGCGCGCGTGTGTGAGGCGGCGGGGCTGGTGTGCCACGTCGGCGGTACGGCGAGTTCGCGCCTAGTTGATGCGGCGCAAGCCCACTTCGTCAGTGCGATGACGAATGTCGTGGCGCCCGCCGAAATCGCCGAGTTCAGCGCTTTGGACGGCGATCTGATCGAAGGTCTGGAAGTCGTCGACGGTGCCGTGCGGGTGCCGACGGGTCCCGGACTCGGAGTTCGACTGACGGCATAAGGTCCAAACAAGGCACGACTTCAAGTCGCCGAGAAATGATTAATTTTTCGCAGCGATGAGATCGATATCGATGTTTTCTTCGCGCTGAATCTCCACGAAGCGCTCGCGCAACTGATTGATGTTGGCCCGAACCGGAATCGCGAGATCGGCTTCGAGCTGAAAAATCGGCGTACCGCTGACTGGAGCCGAATAGGTTTTGGTCTCCATCGATTCGATGTTGACGCCCAGCGCGCTCAGGACCGCGCTGATTCGGTGGACGATACCGGGATGGTCCATGCACGAGGCCGTCAACTTGTAAGGCAGGAAAGATTCCGCGGTTTTTCTGGTCAAGGGCGTCTTGATGGATATCGAGAGACCGGTCTCGGTTTCGATCTCGCGATAGTCGCGGCCGATCTTCACCAGGTTTTCGCCCGCGCCGCTGATCAATACGATCACCGCAAACTCACCGCAAAAAACCGCCATCTTGCTGTCTTCGATATTGCAGTCGTGGCGCGAAATAAATTCGGAAATCTTTTGCACCAGTCCGACTTGATCGGGGCCGATTGCCGTCAGAAGGAGATGGTCCTTGTCTGCCATGGCAATACCCTAGAGAATTCGTTCAAAACGTTCAAGCCGTCCTGCGCTTTCGCGCAGTTCAAGGTTCAAAGTTTAATGTTCAAGGTCGTGGGTGCAACGCTGTTGGTCATCTGGTTCTTACTCGCGCCTGATAAAAAACCCGTTCATGATCGCGTCGTGCCAGAGCTTGGCGACCGGCGTGACGATACCTTGCGGCAATTGGTTGCTGGTCCAGCCCCAGGAATGAATTCCCGCGCCCAGGGAGATGCTTCTTACGGTTGGCGCGGGAGCGAGGCCGGCGAAAAGCGACAACGATTTTTCACAGCGTTTGAGAGTCACGGTATCATCGTTGAGGCCGTGAATCGAAAGAAAATTCGGCACGGCCTTTGCACCGGGACCGCTCAGCTCGCGCGTGTATCCGAGATAGCGCTGCACCAGTTTCTCGGTCTCGCCGTTGGATAGCTTCAAACGTTCGGCCGAGACTCGCGCCGCGGCTTCCAATGCGCGGGTTGAATTCTTGTGAATGAAATCCTCTGCCTTGAAATTCGGGCGCCTTTTCGCGCTCTCCCAACGCTCGAATGTGAGCTCGATGAGCATGGGTAACCCCATCTCTTCATTTTTCATCCCTTCGTACATGTAGCGCGCAGTGTCGCGCCACGTGCGCAGGCGCAATTGATTGAACGGAAACTCCCAGTTGTCGCCGCTGACGATGGGATACATCCAACCAAAGGGTGAGCTGCCGTAGCCGACCAGACCGGCGATGTTCGGCACGCGCTGCGACGCCATCATGGCGAACGGGCCGCCCGTAGAGTGGCCGTGGATGTAGATCGAGAATTCACCATCGGGGAAATGGCGCCGGGCGGTTTCGTTGACCCCTGCCTCAAAAGCTGCTGGCCAGGCGGCCATGCGATAAAAAAATTCCGTGCCTTCCTTTGCCGAGAGCGAGATCAGCGTGCCGTAATCTTCCCGCTTCGAAGTATCGCGGACAATAGTGTACTGATCCGGTGTGATTTGCGTTTCTTTCGTCCAGAGCGGCGTGCGAGCGGAGCCGTCGCCATTTTCGACGTCGCCCGGCCAATCGCGACTCTCGTCCAAAAAGTAGAATCGGCCTGGAAAGGTCATGCTCGCTACTTTGATGCCGAACTTCGCCGCCAGCATCCGCGCGACGCGATCGACGGATTTGAAATCCGACACGCCGCCGTGCAGCAGGAACACGCCAACCTTCTTGCCGTCCGGGCCGATCGGGATTTTGCTCGCGTCATGGGGTTGATAAATCACCGCACCGATGTCCCAGTCCAAGTCTAATTCGTGGATACGAAAAATGTCTTCGCGAACGTCGATCGGTATGTCCGGCATCGCGGTGACTTGACGATGCAGTTCGATAACGTCTTCGCGCGCGACGACAGCTGGCGGTTCCCATGGGGATTTAACAGTCACGGCTGGATCTCCTTTGAAACTGTTCTCGCCCCGCGAACGGGACGAAGGATTATTACCGGGTTATCGGGGCGCGTCAAAGGCTTCGTATAACACCCGGCCGGTAGCATCCTTTGGCGCAGGCAAATTGAGCAGCCAGGCGAGCGTCGGGGCAAAATCGATAATGCGCGCGTCGGCAACCCTCTGACCGACGCGGATGCCGGGGCCGTTGAGGACCATCAGCGTGTGCATCGCAGATTGCGACGGATCGGCGCCATGGTTGCCGTAAGGTTCCGCTTCCGTGATGAGCGGACCGGGTCCCAAGCGCGGATCGAAATCATAGGCGGGCGCGAGCTCGATATAGAGGTCGCCGCCGACTTCGCCGCCGATGCCCATCGCTGTCCCCTCGGTCTCCGCGTCGTATACGGTTTTGACTACGGCGCGGTCCCCGTCGCGAAGCGACGCGAGTAGGTCGCGAGCCTTGCCGATGACGGATGCGCGTTCATCCGGCGCAACGATACCGTTTTTTCGATCCGTCGTATTGATCAACAAGTAGCCGTTGTTGACCGCGGGGTAGAGCACTTGAGTTTTGTTCAGATCGACTCTGCCTTGGCCGTCTAGGGTCAAGAGTCCGCCTTCCTGGAGCGCGCGATTCAGTGCCACGCGCTTGTTGATGCCTTGTATGCCGTGATCGGAGATCAGCGCAAAAATCGAGTTTGGCGGACGCTTGGCCAATAGCAGACCGAGATGTTCGTCCGACGTTCGATAGACTCGCTCCAAGAACGGCCGTAATTGATCGGCGATGGCTTGACGGTAGTTGGGCAGAGTCGGATCGAGGTAGCCGCGCCAGAGATGCTCGGCCTCGTCGGGAAACGGTGTGTAAGCGAGGTAGAGATCCCAAGGCAAGTGATCCATCGCCCAGCGGTTGGTTTCCATCAGCTGGTGCTGTGCCATGCCGACGGTTTCGAGATAGCGCGCTTCGGCGCCGCCGCTGCCGCCGTTCGGAAGGGTTCGACCGAATGCGCCTTGATTGTAAAGAATACTGGCGCCGTTGCCGATGAAGGCACGCACAGTAGCTCCGGCGGCGACATCGGCCTCGGGTACGATCAGATCGCGCGCCGGCCGGGTGTAGTAGAGAAAAAAATCGCTGCCGTCGGCCTTGAGATCGAAGAGCCGAAAATAAATTCTAGCGTTCTGGTTGCCAGTTGATTTGATCGCGATGGGGTCACTCCAAAACAATTCTCCGCCGACGTTGGCGGGCGTCGGTTTGAGCTTGGCTTTGATGTCCCTGGCGTCGCGGCCAATCGCGATCAGCAGCGTGTCGTAGCCGGTTTGGCTGTCACCGGGATCGTCGATGAAAAGTCCGTAGAAACGAGTTTCACCGACGGCGAACGCGATTTCGATCGGTGGCGCGTCACTTGACGGCGCGTCGGTCCACGCAGTCGATGGCTCGTTTTGCACAGCGCGTTTGGTAACGATGGCATCGCGGCCCGCAGTTAGTGTGTAACCGGAGAATCTCACGGCGTGCTCGGAGCGCTCGCCGGCGAATGCCGGGATATGTGACACGACCGCCTTTTTCCCGGCACGCTCCGCCACGGACCAGATCGGCTCGGCGCCCAAAGGCGCCTCGTCGAACCCCGCTACACTTTCGAGGATCGTGAACTGCGCTCGCGGCGCTCGCGGCACGCGATTGCCGCTAATACCGGTCACCCGCGGCGGTGCGCCGGTCATCAAGGAGGCGAATCCAGGGGCGGTCTTCGACGGAAATTCCGGCCTGACGTCGTCGGCGAAGACGCCGCCGTCGATCAACGTGGCGAGATTCGGCAGTTTGCCTGCACGGAGCATCTCGTGCACAAAGGCCGGCACCGTGCCGTCCCAGGCGAGCACGATCGCCTTCGTGGCGCCCTGAGCGAGCGCCAATCGAGGCGCGGCGCAAAGCAGTACGGTGAGCGCCGTGAGCAGGATCGAAATAGCACTGCGGCGGTGCGGTATCATCACTAAGAGATTTCAGTGGACGTGGTTTTGGATTTATCGAGATCACTGCGCCGTGCGGCGCGCTTCGTTGAGATAGCTCAATGACATAACATATAGTCGACCCGAGAGTAGCCGATGCAAATTCGACGGTCAATCCGATGCCCTCGGCCGCGAGGATTCGACAGATCGGCGCGATTTCGATATGAGCCTATCCAATCATTCCGTGGAGGACGCTAGATGATCGGACAATTGCTCGAATTTGGGAAATATATTGTTGCCGGGTGTGCTCTAGGTATGCTCGGCGTCGGGTCCGCATACGCGCAGGCTAAAGCAGGGGCTTCGGTCGATGAACTGATCAAGTCGATCGGTTTGACCAAGCCGGCGTTCACGCGCGCGCCGGATTTCAATTTAAAAGACGGCGGCGGTGGCATCGCCAGCCTGGGCGGCAATCGCGGCAATTTGATCTTAGTCAATTTCTGGGCGACCTGGTGCGGACCCTGCAGGGAAGAGATGCCGTCGATGGAGCAACTCAGCCGGTCATTTGGCGGTCAAGGCTTTACTATTTTGGCGATCAATCAGCGCGAAAGCGCGGCCCAGGTCATGCGCTACATGAAAACTAATGGACTTAACTTTCGCGCGCCTTTGGATAGCGATGGCCGCGTCGCGGCGTCTTATCGTGTGTATGGCATCCCCGTGACGTTCTTGATCGACGGCAACGGCCAGGCCATCGGCATGAAATCCGGCTCCCGCGATTGGGCGGCACGCGAAGTCGTCGATGTTTTTCGCAAGCTGGTCAGCGGTGGCGGCGCCGAAGTAGCCGGCGGCGCGATGGATCTCGAACCCACGATGCCTCTGTCCAAAGGGCTGCGGGCGAAGGGCAATGGCATATTGCTCCACGCGCAGCAGGATGCGCAATCCGAAGTCATCGGCAAACTGGAGCGCGGCGAGGACCTAGTCCCGCTCGGTAAAGTCTCCGGCGCCGGCGAATTTTGGTACATGGTGAAAACCAAAAGCGGCGCGATCGGCTGGGTGAAGGGCGCAGAGCTGGAGGACACGAGTGTGAGGAAGTAGGTGGAGTCGTCCTATAACTAGGGACTCGGGAAAAAGTGCGAAAACAAACCGGACTGCGGATTGGCTCGTAGAAAGGTGAAGAAGGAGAGTTTTCCTAGTTTTCTCCGAGCACGGATTATTCTCTGGGAGAATTGAAGTTAAGCACCTTAGGCAAGTCACAGACGGGATGGGGTTCGATTTCCCGTAGCTTGCTGCGTCAAGAGCAATTCCAGCCCTCGTAGCGTCCGTTATTTCCGAATGCTTCTATTGGGAATCCAGGCGGGGACCGGACGTGGCTCCCCGATTAAAACATTCGGAGGTGTCTTTGGGACAAATTCTCATCGCTATATTCTGAGGCGCCGTCAGTTTGCTGCGGGATAGTTCATTAAAATCTTCTCAAGGCTATGGTGTCCGGCGCAGCGGTAAGAGGGGTAAGAAATGACGCGCTAGGGAGTTCAGCCATCGGTTTGTAGGTGAAAGAGCAAATCGTGAAGCAGTTAGCTCATTGGCCGAGCGCACGAAAACGGTCGACGAATTTGTGGGGGGACGAGCGCTAGGGGATGACAAGAAATGACTTCAACTGCGCAAGGATCAAGGCGACGAACGTGGCATGGGGGTTGCTATATAGATTTATCGACATCAGAGGAAATTGCGCAAGGACATGATGTCGAAAAGCAACAATACGATGAAGCGTAAGATGAAGAATAAGTTGGAGGAACGATAGACTAAAGATCGCTCTACTCCGTCAAGGGCAAACCGCGCGAAAGCGCGGGACGCAAAGCCACTGGCCTAAGTCTCTCACGAGATACGGTAGCAGGGTTGCCGGACGATAGCACATCTCACTGGAGAACCGTGCAACGTTTCGGTTTCACAACGAGGTTCTCGGGGGTGTTTTGTGCTATTAAAGAGTTCATTAAGATGGTTTCTGTTATTTTCCACACTGGTTTTGGGTTTATTGGGAACCCAGCAACCTGCCAACGCGGCCTTACCGACCTTAACTTTAACTTGGACCGACAGTTCGAGTAACGAAGACGGTTTTCGCATCGAACGGCGCATCGGCACCAGCGGCACCTACCAACAGCTGGCGAGCCTCGGCGCCAACGCCGTAAGCTACACCGATCAAAATTTAACCAACGGTACGACCTACTGTTACCGCGTCCTGGCGTTTAACTCGGGCGGCAATTCACCCTACTCCAATGAGAACTGCGCCACGACACCCGCGGCGGCGGTCGTCACCTTTGCCCTTTCTGTAAGCCGAGCCGGCACCGGCAGCGGCACGATCACGAGCGCACCGGCCGGCATCAACTGCGGCACTGATTGTTCCGAGTCTTATGTCGCCAACACCGTGGTGACCTTGAGCGCCGTGGCCGCCAGCGGCTCCACCTTTGGGGGCTGGTCGGGCAATGCCGACTGCACCGACGGCGTGGTCACGGTCAATGCGGCCTTTAGTTGTACGGCCACTTTCAATCTCGTGCCCGTCGTGTCCAGCTATACGCTGACCACGAGCATCGTCAATGAGGTCACGTCGAGCGGCACAGCCAGCGGTCGGATCGTTAGCTCCCCGGCCGGCATCGACTGCGGCAGCGACTGTACCCAGCTCTACACCTCCGGACAGGTGGTTAGCCTGACTCCGGTCCCCGGGACCAATTCCAAGTTTGCGGGCTGGAGTGGAGACGCTGACTGCAGCGACGGTACGGTGACCCTCAACGCCAGCAAGACCTGCACGGCCAAGTTCTCGGTCAACGCCGTCACGCTGTCTGTAAGCCGAGCCGGCACCGGCAGCGGCACGATCACGAGCGCACCGGCCGGCATCAGCTGCGGAACGGATTGTTCAGAGACTTATACCGCCAACACCGTGGTGACCTTGAGTGCCGTGGCCGCCAGCGGCTCCACCTTTGGGGGCTGGTCGGGCAATGCCGACTGCACCGACGGCGTGGTCACGGTCAATGCGGCCTTTAGTTGTACGGCAACGTTCAATCTGACACCCGGCTATACGCTCACCACGAGCATCGTCAATGAGGTCACGTCGAGCGGCACAGCCAGCGGTCGGATCGTTAGCTCCCCGGCCGGCATCGACTGTGGCAGCGACTGTACCCAGCTCTACACCTCCGGACAGGTGGTTAGCCTGACTCCGGTCCCTGGGACCAATTCCAAGTTTGCGGGCTGGAGTGGAGACGCTGACTGCAGCGACGGTACGGTGACCCTCAACGCCAGCAAGACCTGCACGGCCAAGTTCTCGGTCAACGGCAATACGCTGACTGTGGAGAAAAAGGGCAAAGGCAACGTCAAGAGCATGACCTCCGGGATCGACTGCGGCACCACCTGCGTCTCCAATGTGTTTGGTGGAAACGCCATCTCACTGCGCGCCACGGCAGAGACCGGATACGTCTTCACCGGCTGGAGCGGCGGCTGCACCGGGGCAGGGGACTGTACCGTCACGGTATCGTCCAGTACCACGGTCACGGCCAACTTTCAGAATAACTTGATGGATCGGATCGGAGTTTACCGCCCGTCCACCGGACAGTGGTACCTCGATCAGAATGGCAGCGGCACTTGGGAAGGGTGCAGCACCGATATCTGTGTCGAAGCCTTTAGCGGCTCAGCGGCGCTGCCCGTGGTCGGCGATTGGGACGGCTCGGGCAAAGTGAAGCTTGGGGTCTTCGTATCGGATTCAGCTCAGTGGCTTTTGGACGGCAACGGCAACGGCGCCTTTGACGGCTGTCAGATCGATATCTGCATCGATTCCTTCGGCGCGTCCAGCGATCTGCCTGTGGTGGGCAAATGGACGACGGCGGCCGAAGCCGGCATCGGGATCTTTAGAGCGACGGAAAAGCGCTGGCACCTCGATAGCAACGGCAATGATACCCTGGACGGCTGCAACGCCGACTCCTGCGTCAATTTTAATAGCTATCAAGCCGGCGACATCCCGGTAGTGGGCGATTGGATGGGCCGTGGGACGAGCCAGATGGGACTTTTCAGGCCCAGCACGCGCCAGTGGTTTCTTGACCGCAACAATAAGAAAACCTGGGACGGCTGTGGCAAGGACACCTGCTTTTCTTTTGGTGTAGCCGGGGACATGCCCGTGGTCGGTGACTGGAACGGCACCGGGGTCAGCAAGATCGGGGTTTTCCGTCCTTCGACCGGGGATTGGTACTTGGATCTTAACGGCAACAACAAGTGGGATGGCCCGACCTTGGATCTCTACGTGCCGAATTTCGGCACCGCGGGCGATATCCCGGTTGTCGGCAAATGGTAACCCCCCGAGCCTAATGCCGGCAAACAAAAGGCCCGCACTCCTAGGAGTGCGGGCCTTTTTTATTTCCGCGGTTAATCAAGAAATAATTAGTATTGTGTCGCCGGGTTCCGTTCGGTACGGATTTGTTTGAATGACTTACAATTGCGGCTCCCGGCGAGAGCTTGCCCTCGCTGTAACGGTTACGTCAGCATTGCTATTCGAAAGCCGGGCCGCAACACGCCATTGCAGGCCGTCAACGGCCGCTGATTGCCGTGCAACTACGGTCTCGTTTGGATCGTGATTCGAGAGAAACGTGATTTTGTGCGGGAATTGGAATGTGAACGTCAGGCCGGCCGAATAACCAGGCCGTGACAGCAAAGCCGGCCTTGGATTCCGCTACTAGGAGTGAGTTTTCAGGAAAGCTAGAGAGAGGACGGCAAAGAATCCGCGCCACCATCCGGTCCGAGAAATACCTTTGTTGAAAATTCTTCTCTTTGGAGCAAACGGTTCCTTTATGATTCTAGCCATGGCTTCCCTTCCTTAACGCCGAGTTAAACAAAATTACAGCAAGCGAGATGCCATATTCGACAGTCAATATTTCAACAAGTTACAGAGACGCTCTGACGATATGTTGACAATGATGTTTACAATAGATCCCGATTTGACAATTTTGACTGTCAGGAGTTCTCCAAGAGTTTTATTGAGAGCGAGTGGATTTCTGGAAGTGCGCTTCCAGACCGCAGGGCAGGCCTTGGTTACGATGCGTGGTTCGGAACGTATCGGTCCCGTCATCGAAGCAAGACGGATTGAAGATACCGCCAAGACGTTCGAGCTAGAGGAAGTTGGTGGGTGTTGGTGGATGGAGATTCCCGGCATTTGTGATTGGAGCGCTGCTCTTCAATTCGGGCCCGCATTCGCCCCAATAAATGTTAATGTCCGCGACTACCGGCCTCTCGGGTGTAGGGTCTGAGTGAAAACAGGCACTCCGTTAATGTCCTTTAAGCTTACCGTCATCACCGCACTGCGACCGTCGATATCCACTTGTCCGAAGAATTGCAGGCCGGCAAGCGGAGAATAGTTGGCCGCCGGCGGCGCTTTCTGAAAGGTCACTTTGCGGACCGAAGGTATTGTCCAACACATTGGGACCGAAGCTGCCGGCATTTAGCGGGCCGGCAGACAAATTCCCAGAAGGAATCGAAGTCGCGAAACTGCGCTTTCTGGGGATCGTAGTAATGCGCTGCGCAATAGTGCACGTCGGCCCGTGAGCCAAACCACGTTGTCGATCCGTTGACGTTTGATGTATCTTAGGATGTCCGCGATCTCGAATTCCCGGCCCAACACAGGCCCGTCACCGTTCGCGCTATTTTCCCAACGCAGGACGGCCGGCGGAGTCGGCGCCGTCACCAACCTGCAACCCGAGCGGCATATCGGCCGCGATCACTTTCCACACGGCCTTCGACTCGCGCAGTGCGATTTTCAGCCAAGCGATTTGTTCTTCGCCTAAGAAAGCGGTCTCGGGTCCGGGCGCCGCCTGCCGGTTGAAACTCTTGCCCGCTCGATAGCTGCGCATATCAAGCACGAACACGTCCAAAAGTCTGCCATAGGGAATATGCCGATAGACCCTTTCACTTTCTTCTATGTTGAAGTAACGCATGGGAGCGTATTCAAGAAATGCGCGGGAACCGCGGGCGATCAGGAGCGGCACGTTCTTCTCGGTGTAGCGCGCATCCGCCGAGAGGTCCTTCGAATCGGACCAATTATTGACGACTTCGTGGTCGTCCCACTGCCAGATTTGCGGGACTTCGGCGTTGAACCGGCGAACGTTTTCGTCCAGCAGATTGTATTTGTATCTGCCGCGGAACTCGGCGAGGGTTTCGGCCACCTTGGATACTTCGGGGGTGACGATGTTGTGCCACACTTTTCCTTCTTCGGCGGTGACGATTTCTTGGATGGGACCGTCGGCGTAGATATTGTCGCCGGAGTGGATGAAGAAATCTGGGCGCGTCTGCAGCATGGCCTCATAGATTTTCATACCGCCAAATTCCGGATTGATTCCCCAGCCCTGGCCCGCGGTATCGCCGCTCCAGAGGAAGCGGATCGAGCGACTCTTTGCCGGCGCGGTGCGGAAATGGCCATGGACCGGGTCGCTCAGAGCGCGATTATTCGAGAGGTCATGAAACATCACGCGCACGTGGATTTCACTGTCCTCGGGCAGATCGGTCAAGTCGACGCGCGCCGTATAGTCGCTGGCTTCCAGAGCGAACGGCCCGCGCACGCGAACGGCGTCGTTAAAGCTTTGGCTCACATCGTACTCCACCAACAAACGTGCCGGCCGGTCTGAGCGGCTCCAGATGACGGCGCGGTCGCCGACAACGTCGCCGATCTGGATGCCCTGCTCCAGTTGCTGCGTGGCGCCCGAGATGGCGTTAACGCTGGCCGCGCTGGCTGTACGATTGCCGACCAAGGGAACGGCTGCCGCTCCCAACAACAACGCCGAAGACTTCAAGAACTTGCGTCGAGAGACATGATCGTTGAATGACATAGAATACCTCCCGTTTCGGGCCCGCGTTGAATTCAAACAACGGCGGATTCTACGGGGAGAATATTTCTTGCTTATGTCTGCTGTATTATAAATTCATGACGATAAGGTGATCTCGCTACCAAAAAATGTTCGAAAACATCCGGACTAGCCAGACCATCGGAGCGCCAAAAGACATGATTCTCGAAAATGGCGGATACTCGGATATAACCGAAGCTCCGGTCGAGCATTTTGCTCCCGCTCAAATGTTTGATATCGGAGAGTAGCGAATTTATGGTCAGGATAACTTAGGCAATTCAGACAGGGATGTCGGTCTTCATGTCAAATTTTTCCGGCCGCTGGTTTACCACGTTCGGTCCCATGGAACTGACTCACGATGGGAATCGAGTTGAAGGATTCTATACCTACCGTGAGAATCGCTGTCCGATCGAAGGATCGATCCGGAACGGCCGATTTCACTTTCACTACCAAGAACCTACGGTCGAAGGAGAAGGATGGTTCGAGCTGGTGCGCCACGGGAGGTTCGCCGGCCTGTGGCGGCCGAAAGGTGTCGCGGATTGGTCAGCCTGGATCGGTGAGCGAGAATTCGAAGGAATTTGGGACAGTTCGTTCGGCCTGCTGCGATTGGCGCACGAAACCGATCGCGTCATCGGTTTCTACGAAAGCGCGGGGCCATCCGCCCTTGAAGGCCGACTGGAAAACGATCGGCTCACGCTTCGCTATCGCGAACCGCGCACACAAGGAATAGGCCATTTCGAGCTCGATCCGGGCGCGACTAGTTTTCGCGGTGAATGGCGCGCCGACGGCACGGAGCAATGGGCACCTTGGCGGGGACAGCGCCTGATGGCGATGCCCAACTTACTCTGGTTAGTCGTAATCGAAGCGCACTGGCAGCGCTCATACCTCGAGAAGGAATACGCCTTCGGTAGCATGTTGCGCGAGTTCTTCGCGCGCCTCCCGCATGTGAACGTTCGCCAGCGGTTTTTCGAAGATGAGGCTGGCCTGCAGCGTTGGTGTCGGGAGTTGATGTATTTGCCCGAGCCGGTGGTGGTTGTCCTCGCCAGTCACGGAACTCAGGAAGGCCTTACGGTTCAGGGCAAGCCGCTGGACACGAAACGGCTGGTGGAAAGCCTGCGCTATGCCGACAACATAATGCTGCTGCATTTTTCCGCGTGTCTCATGATCCAGGACGGCGAGGCCGGCGGGTTGGCGCGGGCGCTGCAGGAGACCGTGCGCTTTCCCGTATCCGGCTACGATCGCAGTGTTGACTGGACGGCCAGCGCTTTGATCGAATTTAATTATCTCGACATGGTGCTGGGCCGGGGTGTTGCGCCAACCGACGCTGCCCGACAAATTCACCGCCTGATCGGTTACGCCGGTGACAAAGACGTGCCCGACTCGCCGTATCCCGCCGCGGGTTTCCGAATTCTTACGCCGAAATTGACCTAAATTTGTCCTGCAAAGCGGCGAGCTTTCGATTATCGCCGCATTGTCTTTGCGCCCGTTATCTCTTGGGCGCTATGGCGCGGGCATAGATGAGGTGCGAGATCGCCGGCGGTGCCGCGCCGACGTGGAAGGCGCGGACGACATCTTCGGTTTCTTTGTCCGCTACCGTGACGCGCTCGTGTTGGCGCAGGTGTTCGGCCCACGATTCGACGACGAAGGTTTCCAGAAATCGCGTCGGTGTCGCGGAATCATTGTAAAGTCCCCATCGATAGGCGCCGTCGCGCAGGCGTAGAAGGCGCATGCTGTGCATGGCCGTCACAAATTCCTGCGCCCGCGCCGCGTCGATCATATATTCCACCGTCACCAATACCGGACCGGCGTCCGGCTCAGGATGCATAGACAAGATCGGCTCGGGCCAGTGCGGCGATGGCGTGAAATCGATCTTCTCGTCCAGCCGCAAGCGATAACGTAGCGTCGTCACTATGCCAACGGCCAGAGTGGCGCCGGCCAATAGCAACGTCGTCGAGAGACTCACGCGCTCAGCTACCAATCCCCAAAAAGCGCTGCCGAGCGCCATGCCGCCTTGGGACACGATGCCGTAGACCGCCAACGCGCGTGCCCGCACCCATGCCGGTACTGTCACTTGGGCCGCGACATTGAAGGTAGACATGATTGTGATCCAGGCGACACCGCCGGCGATCATCACGGCGCAGAGAAGCGCGAAGTGACGCGCATAAACCGGACCCGCGGTTGCCAAAGCGAAGAGCGCGATGGCACTGGCCAGTAATGCGTCGGTCGACATGCGCTGCTGGATCCGCGGCAAGAACAGGCCGCCGCCGACGGCTCCGGCGCCCAAACAACCCAAGATCACACCGTAGCCGGTCGCATCGAGCGCCAATTCGTCGCGTGCCACCAGCGGCAAGAGCGCCCACAGCGCGCTGCCGCCAAAGATGAAGGTGCCCGTGTGCAGGAGAACCGCCTGCACGGCGGGCGCGTGACGGACGTAGCGGATGCCGGCACGCATGGCGCCGAACACATCCTCCGCGGGCAACGCGCTCACGTTTAGCGTCCGCGGCCAGCGATAGAGGACAACCATCACGCCGAGAAAGGAACATGCGTTCAATATGAACACGGCGCCCGATCCCAGCGTGGCAACGACGATACCGCCGAGCGCCGGGCCGACGGCGCGCGCCACGTTATAGCCGATACCGTTCAGAGTTACCGCGCCCCGCAGTTCGGCATCGCCGACCAATTCCGGAATGATCGCTTGCCACGCCGGCGCATTCATCGCCGCGCCGAGACCGAGCGCGAAAGTCAGCGTCAACAAATTCCAGGGCGTGATCGCGTCCATGATCGTCAAGACGCCGAGCACGCTGGCCGCAGCGAGCATCCAGCCCTGCGTGACCAGCAACAAACGGCGGCGGTCGACAAGATCCGCTACTGCTCCGGCGGGCAGCCCTACGAGAAAAACCGGCAAGCTCGTTGCCGCTTGCACCAGCGCCACCATCGTCGGACTGGGAGCGAGCGATGTCATCAGCCACGCCGCGCCGACATTTTGCATCCAGGTGCCGATGTTAGACGCCACGGAAGCCAGCCAAAGAGCGCGGAACAGCGGCTGGCGCAGTGGACTCCAAGTCGATGCGTGCGGTAGATGATCGGTAGACATAGTTGGGCCGGCTGCTCGGCCGTTCCAAAACCCAAAAATTGAATCTGGTCGTGAATATTAGGCATACAAACAAGCCTCAGTAAAATCACAGCATGATCGCATAGGGGACGCGCATCGAGATTGTAGTGGCGCCGGAAGAGGTGTGCGGAGGCCGGCTGAAACGTTAGCTGCGGGACTCAAGTTGTAGCAGGTATATTGATAAGACGCTGACCAGCGTATTATGAATGGAGCGGAGGATCAGGATTTGACAAGTACCTTGATTGCCCAACTAATTTCGGTGTGTGGTGATTTTTAAATATGCTAGTACACGAATCAGTATACTCAATTAGTTAGCCGTCACGAAGAGGAACACCCGTGCAGCTCATCGGAATGCTCGATTCGCCTTACGTCCGCCGCGTAGCTATCTCGCTGCAGCTTCTCGACCTGCGCTTCGAGCATCAATCGCTTTCGGTCTTCCGTACGTTCACTCAGTTCCAGCAGATCAATCCCGTCGTCAAGGCACCCACCCTCATCTGCAACGACGGCGAGGTGCTGATGGATTCGACGTTGATCCTGGAGTATGCGGAAGCAGTTGCGCGTCCCCGTAGCCTCATGCCATCCAAGTCACAGGAGCTTCAGCACGCTCTGCGAATCATCGGGTTGGCTCTCGCCGCCTGCGAAAAGAGCGTTCAGATCATCTACGAACGCGGCCTGCGGCCGCCCGAGAAGTTGCATGAATCTTGGGTAACGCGAGTCACCGGTCAGTTGCTCGCAGCCTATCGTGCCCTCGAGGAGGAAGTTGCGCGCCGTCCGCCCGCTGCCACCAGTACAGCCATCACCCAAGCGGGTGTGAGTGCAGCGGTCGCATGGCACTTCACGCAACAAATGCTCGCTGAAGTCGTGCCAGCCGGCAACTATCCGTCCCTGGTCGCCTTCTCCGCGAAGGCCGAAGCGCTTCCAGAGTTCATGGCCGCGCCGCACGGTGACAGCACCTACCGCTATGACGGCTAACCCTTCCATCGAGCGGACAGTCAACCGGCTTCGCCCGTGGCCGCCGCTCAGTTAGAAAGCGGGATAGCTAACTGCCGAGACCGCAGAGCTGGTAGTGCCGCGTCCGGATTTTCTGAGTGTATTGTAGGAGTGTCGCGTCTATTCTAATATCCAGTGGGTTCAGTCGAGGCAGGACAGTCTCATCCGTCATGAAAGTAAAAGGGAAGTAGCGAATAGATTTCATGCTTAAGTCCAAATCCAGTCGATTCAAGTTTAGATCCTCGCTTGTCATCATCGCCGCTGTCGCAGCGTTGCTCGTCGCCGGTTGCAATCTCGTGCTCGAACCGATCGAGCAACGTTTCCTGTTTCGACGGTGGGACTCGGACCGCGCGCGACTCGCAAGAATTGCATCCACCGGCAATGGTATCGAGGAAGTGCGCTTAAAAACGCTGGATGGTGTGACACTCCATGGTTGGCTCAAGCGTCCCGAAACGGCGCGAGTCGGCGGACGGTTTCCGTTGGTGATCGTCTTTGGTGGTGTGCGCCGGGAAACTTCCTGGATGATCGAACGCGCCGACAAACCCGAGCATTGGGGCTGGCTGTTCATGAATTATCGTGGCTTCGGCCTCTCCGAAGGCGAGCCCTCTGAGGGAATCCTCTTGGAAGACACAAAACGAATCTACGACTACGCCATCGCAAGGCCCGACGTGGACGCGTCGAAAATCGTTGTGCTCGGCCGGAGCTTGGGTAGCTATTTCAGCGTCGCGCTGGCGAAAGCACGCCGCCTGCGCGGTGCGATTCTCGCCACGCCTTTCGATAGCTTTGCCGCGCTCGGCGGGGAACGGTATCCGTGGCTTCCGGTCGGGCTCATCCTCAACGGCCGCTACGACGCCGCCGCGATGGCGCCGATGATCAATATTCCCTCGCTCTTCGTCCTCGGGGAAAACGACGACGTTACGCCGGCCGCAAACGGCGCGGCGTTGGCGCGCGCCTGGGGTGGGCCGCAGCGCGTGGTCACGCTCGCCGGGGCGCGCCACTACGGCATCGAACGGCGCGACGAGTTTTGGAACGCTGTTGAAGATTTTCTGCGCGAGATCGACGCGAGCCCGCAGCCGCTTAACGGTTACGTGGCAGGCGCCGCTTCAAGCCCGCACAACTAGCTTGCAAGCGACTTCTTGAACATCACCGTTATTGGTGACTCCTGGCTTTCCCTATTCATTTGCATGAATCCAACGAGCTGATGCACACTCAATCGCTACCGAATTTTGACGGCGGCGCTGGGCCTTTCCGATTCGGCGATATCGTTGTCGTTAATACTTTCACCCGCAATGGAGAAGGCCAGGTCTTTACCATCAATAATTAGTGCGGTGTTTTTTATATTAAGGAAAGCGTCATGAGTTGGCTGTCTGCTGAAGAACCGGAAGCGAACGCAACGCCGGGCTGCAAGGCGCTCGAGACCGTCATCGTGCCGCGGCCGCGCGACATTGGCGGCTTCGAAGTCCGCCGCTTACTGCCATCGTTGGAGCGGCGCAACGTGGGGCCGTTCGTGTTCTTCGATCAGATGGGACCTGCGGACCTGGTGCCCGGTTCAGGCATCGACGTGCGGCCGCATCCGCACATTGGTCTTGCCACGGTCACTTATCTGTTCGCCGGGACCATCGTTCATCGGGACAGTCTCGGCACCGTGCAGTCGATCGAGCCCGGCGCGGTCAACTGGATGACCGCGGGGCGCGGCATTGTTCACTCCGAACGTTCCGATGCTGAGCTAAGAAAACGGCGGCAAAGTCTTTATGGCATTCAGATCTGGGTGGCACTCCCGAAGCAGCACGAGGAGACGGCTCCCAACTTTACGCATTATGCTGCCGCCTCGTTGCCGGTCATTGAAGGTGAAGGAAAAACGGTGCGCGTCATCGCTGGTTCCCTTTACGGTAAAACATCACCTGTGAAAACATTCTCGTCGCTGTTTTACGTGGATGCGCAGCTTCAACCGAGCGCTACGCTGTCAATCGCGAACGAATACTTCGAGCGCGCGCTTTATCTCCTTGAGGGCGACGTCGAGATCGCAGGGCAGCGCTTTAGTCCGGGACGGCTTTTGGTTTTCTCATCCGGTCATGAGATTACGGTCAAGGCGAAGGCAACCGCGCGGCTGCTTCTTTTCGGCGGCGAGCCCCTCGACGGTCCACGGCATCTCTGGTGGAACTTCGTCTCCAGCTCGCGCGAGCGCATCGAGCAGGCAAAAGCCGACTGGAAAAGCGGTCGCTTTCCGCCGGTGCCGGGCGACGATGAATTTATTCCACTCCCTGAAAATTCTTGACTCGAACTGCTGCTATTAGGAAACAGCGGGTGAATCATTGTTTGAACGAAACGACCGCTTCATTTACTAGGCGGGTGCAGGAAGAAGCTCAGGACCGCTGAAGCGAACAACAAAGCGATGAAGATACTAAAGGAAAGAAAATAGCTTTGAGTGGCATCGAAAAGCAGGCCGAAGAACGGCGGGCCGCCGGCGGAGAAGGCGCTGGTGATCAATGAACCCATACCGCGGATTTTTCCCAGCGAAACGCGTCCAAAGTAATTGGCCCAGATCATTTCGGCGAGGATCGAAGTTCCACCCATGCCGATGCCGTAGAGAAAAAACCCCGCGTAAAGAGAAAGCAGTCCGGGGTCGGACAGTGCCAGCAAAATCCCCAAGGCTTGAATGATGAACTTCGCCATGATGAGCCTGGCGATATTGGCGCGTTCGGCGAGCACACCCCAAACCATCGGCGTGCTGAACTGCATGATTGCGATGATGCTCATGACGAGCGCCGCCACCATCGCCGGATGCCCCTGATCGCTGACGAAAGAAAAGACGTGAAGGTTGAGCCCGGTCACGCCGACGTGGGCAACGCCGAAAGTGATGACGATGAGCCAGAATGCCGAGGTGCCTAGCGCTTCGCGACGACTCCAGGCGACGTCGTCGCTTGTGCGTGCCTGCGCACGAGCAGTCGCGGTGTTGTTCGCGGAGGCTCGAGGTTTCTTTTCGCGCACGAGAGCTGCCATCCGGGACGAGCCCCATGTCTTCAGGGCGCCGGCGCATAAAGAGCAGAGCGGGGCCGACGACCAGCGCCAGAGTAACGAGGCCGAAGACTATCCAAGCGCCGCGCCAGCCCGCGTAGAGAATCAGTGAAGCCGCCGCGACTGGCATGCAGACTTTAGCCAGACCGTGGCCCATACCGGCGATGGCAAGAGCGCGACCGCGCATGCGCACGAACCAGCGCGATATCGAAACATTGACCACCATCGAACCCATGAGCGCGTCGCCGGGACTGACCAAGAGCCAGCGGACAAGCAGGAACTGCCAAAAAACATGGGCCTGGCCGAGGAGAAGAAACCCTGCTCCCGAAATCACACCGCCCGCGGCCATGAGCCAGCGTCCGCCGTGACGGTCTAACAGCGTGCCGATGAGCGGCGCTGCCGCCGCGCCGATCAGGATCTCACCCGAACGGATGAGCGAAAAGATCCCGCGGGAAATCCCCAGGTCCTGAGAGAGCGGTTTGAGAAAGACGCTCAGCGTGCTCGATATCGAGAAGGCCGAGGCGATGTGGGCGAGAAAGCCAACGGCGACGATCGTCCAGCCGTAGAAGAACTTTGACTCGTTGGTTGTTTGCTCAGCAGCGCTCGGTGATCGCACATTTTAGTTTGTATCAAGGATCGGAACGAGACTACAAGGCGCCGCGGTTTGAAACATCTTTCGTGCCGACGAGCGCTCGTGTCGCAGCACTATCGGGAGCCCCAACTCGACGAATCTTGGGTTTCCAAGGATAACAACTATAGGATTGTTCGCTCTGCCGGTGAGCGCGAGCTCGCCGATTGTCAGGCCACGCTGGATGAACGGGCAGACACTTGAGCGCGTCTGCCGGACCAAAGTGAGAAGAACCCCCACGGCAGGGGCTCGAAGAGATTCGGATCAGCATAGTTTTGGCAAGCAATCGGATCCGGAAAAGACACTTGTCCTTCCGCGCTCTAGCGTGCTTTGTCGGCTGATCGTCTGCCGCTCGGCTTATTTAATCTTCTTCGCCCCCATGTAAGGTCCGGCGTCAAAGGCGCTGTCGGGCGCGTCCTTGGTAGCGCCGCCGGCGGCTTTGACGATATCGTACATTCTCTTCAGCGAAGCGATGTCGGCCGGTTCGAAGCTCGCGATGTACGCGCCGTCCCACTGGTTAGCGTAGGCGCGCGCGTCGGTGGCATTCATGTTCGCGGCTTTCTGTAATATCTCGGCGACACGCGGCTTGTTTTTGGAGCCGAATTGCAGCGCGTTGCGGGTGGCGGCGATAAATTTCGCGACCGGCTCCTGGTTCTTGGCGAGATAATCGCTATAGACGATGGTCACGGCGAGGATCGGCGGCGCATTTCCTTTGGTGAGTTTTTTCCACTCGTCGACCACGCTCGCCAAGCGGCGCAGTTTGATCTCTTCAATCTGCGCAAGAGTCACGGAGCGGAGCACACCGGCGTCGATTTCCTTCTGACTGAGAAACTGCGCGAGTTGGGCCTCGTTTCCCGGCGCGACGCTATATTCTTTTGGTTTCAGACCGAAATTCTGTTCCAGGATCGCGCTGGCGATGGCGTGGGTCGCACTTCCCGGCGGCGACATGCCGATCTTCTTGCCCTTGAGTTCGCCGACCGATCTTGACCGGCGAGCCGTCGAGCACGACGATTTGTGCTTCGGCGATCTGGGTTGCGAGTACGATTTTTACCGGCACGCCGTCGGCGGCGATGCCGATGGAGTTGGTCGAGGGCGCGGCAAAGGCGACGTCGATGGCGTTGGACACGATCGCGCGCGTCGGTCCGTTGACCTCGGCAAATTTTACCCATTCGACATTGAGACCCTGATTTTCGGCGAACTTCATTTGCTCCATCACCGCGCCGAATCCCAAACTAAAGCCGCTGGTCCAGTAGCCGACGCTCATTTTTTGCGCGATCAGCTGCGCGGGAACGGACACTGCCATCGCTAAAGCAAATACCGCGACAATCATTTTGTTGGTTTCATCTTTGCCTCCTGTTCATGGATGAAGGATGACAAGATAGGATAAATTCGCTGCAGCGTGGCTCGCTTGCATCATGACAATTAAATCAGCGCGCGAAGACGTTGAATGTAGCTTAGTCACTTCCGGCTGAGTAATATCCCGCGGCCGCGGCGGCGCGATGTCCACCACTTCTCGGATTGTTCCCGGCCGCGGCGACATCACCGCCACCGGTCGGCGAGCAGCACGGCTTCGGCTACATCGTGGGTGACGAAGACCACGGTCATGCGCTTGAGTTCGTGAATACGCAGCAGCTCTTCATGCATGAGCTCGCGGGTTTGCGCATCGAGCCGCGAAAAGGGTTCGTCCATCAGCAGAATGCGCGGCTCGGTCACCAGGCTGCGCGCGAGCGCGACTCGGCTGCGCATGCCGCCGGAAAGCTGATAGGGAAACGCTTCCTCGAAACTCTCCAGCTCGACCAACTGCAGCGCTTGGAGCGCGCGTTGGGCGCGTTCTTTTTTCGCGGTGGAACCGGCTTCCAGAGCGAACTCGACGTTGCGGATGGCCGTGCGCCAAGGCAGCAGACGATCGTCTTGAAACATGTAGCTCACGGAGCCCCAGTCATTGAACTCTTCGCTGGCCGCGCCGCAGATACAAACCTGGCCGCGGTCGGGTTTCAAGATGCCGGAAATAATATTCAGCAGCGTGCTCTTGCCCGAGCCGGATGCGCCGATCAAGCCGATGATCGCCTGGGGCGAGACGGTGAGATTGACGTTCTTCAGCACCTCGATTGTCTGGTCGCCGTTGGTGAAGTGTTTTTCGACGCCGCTCAGCCGGATCGCCGGCGGCGTTTGCTCCGCTTCGTTACAAGTTTGCTCGGGGTCGTTCTGATTCATGCAGAGGATGCGATTTTTCGATAGCCGGTTTTCTTGCTCTGGCCGCGCCTCTCAGCTCATTGTGTTTCCGCGTCCTTTTTTCCAGCGAAAGAGATAATTTTCCAGCGGCTTCATCATCCCCATTTCGATTGCCGCCATCATGATCACCAAAGTCAAAGTCCAGGCGAATACCTGGTCGGTTCGGATCAAGTCCGCTGCTTGCCGAGACGATAGCCGACGCCGCTGGAAGAGCCGATCGTTTCGGCGACCAACGACACGCGCCAGCCGAAGCCGAACGCAAGCCGGGCACCCGAGAAAAAGTAAGGGAGAATGGTCGGCAGATAAATTTTTGTCATGACCTTCCATTGCGGCATGCGCAGCACTTGGGCGAGCTCGATAAAATCGGCGTTCACCGTGCGCGTGCCCTGCCAGACATTGGTGATGATCAAAGGCATGGCCGTCATGAAAACGACGAATATAGTGGTCGCGTTGGAAATACCGAACCAGATGATGGCGAAGATCGCCCAGATCGCCGAAGAGACCGTGTTAGCACCGGAATCACGGGCTCGAAAAACTCGCCGGCGCGCTTGTTCGCTCCAAGCACGATGCCAAACGGCAGGCCGACCAGCGCCGCGACGACGAAACCTACGGCCACCCGCCACAGTGTGATAATGAGATTATTCCACAGGTCGCCGTTGGCGACGATGAGCTGAAAAGCGTCCCAGACGCGGGCTCGGCCCGGGCAATATGTAATGCGGTACCGAAAGCGATGACAACCACCAAATACCGATGACCACGACGACTAAGGCCAACCGCTGGCTGATCAAGCCGAGTCGCAGCGTGCGGAAAAGAGGCTGCGCCGGCAATTTGGCGTCTATTAACTTCACTCGATTTTTCGCCACAAATCGACCGTGCCTTGAAGTTGTGAAGCTTTGATTCATACATGAATTCGCCTCGGTCTCGCTAGGTCCGGCTCGTGTCGCTAAATATCGAATACTACAAAACACGCAGAATTGGGTATTTTTATCTACGTGTCGTTGCTGATCACATGGCGGTTCCTCCACCGCAAGTATTCGCAAATACCACAGTATCAATTAATAAAGACAATGGCTGGAAGGCGAACCGATGCCGATAGGAAAACGACTATCGCACCGGCGTTTTTCACCTGACTGTTCTACTACTCGATGTTTTTAGTATCTTGGCGTGCTGTCCCGCTTGAGTTTCGGAAGCTTGTGAACCGCGCCAGGCGCAGCGATTTGTCGCGACAATTCATTTACTCGTTCTTTGTATGTTGGATATCTGGCGCAAACTATTAGCGGCCAAAGATCTCGCGGAACTCTTTTTGGAACTGATCGTAGTGCTCGCCCAGCTCGGGCGGAATGGCGTACAGTTTCAGCTTTCGCGCTTCCATTTTTGTATCGATGCCCGGTCTCGCGGGCGTACGTTCGATAGAGAGCATGAGCTGCTGTCCTTCTCTTGACAGGATAAAATCGATGAACAACTTCGCGGCATTCGGATGCGCCGACTTGGCGGCGACCCCGATGGGGTGCAGCGAGGCGGTGACCGGATCCAACGTCGTGACCCATTCCACCGGCGCGCCTTGTTCCTTCATTTTCTCGATCCGGTGCGCCAGGACCATCGCCACCGAAAACTCCCCCGCGGCCATCAGCTGCGCGATTAGGGTCTGGCCGCTACGCAGCTGGATATCCTGTTTAGCCAGCGCCCGCATGTAGCGCTGGGTTTTTTCGCGTCCCCATTTCTGCGTCATGGCGCCGTACCAGGAGAAGTTCTCTTCATCGAGAGCCATCTTGCCCTTCCATTTGGGGTCGAGCAGATCTTCCCAACTCTTCGGCGCCTGATCGCGGGACACGAGCTTGGTGTTATAGCCGATCACGTTGTAGGCGTCGAAATAATCAACCCAATAGCCTTTCGCGTCTTTGAAGCCGGCCGGATACACCGTGCTCTCGGGAGAAACATAGCGCTGCAAGAATCCCGCTTTCACCAGCTGGTGTGTTTCCAGGCCTCTAATGGCAATCAGGTCGAACAAGACCTTGCCGACGCGAGCTTCGTTCAATATGCGGTTGAACAGGCTTGCCGAGCCGGCGCGATAAAAATCCGTCTTGATGAAAGGGTACTTCTTATTGAACGCGGTAAAAATCGCTTTGACATCCTCGATGCTCGCCGACGTGTACCAGACCAGGGTGTTCTCTTTTTTCGCGCCCTCAATCAACTTTTGGCTGTGGCCATCCTGCGCCGCCGACGCGAACGGGAAACTCAGGTGAAGAAACAAAACGAATAGGAGCGTCTTTGCCAAGCGGAGTACCTTCTCTCTATCCTTCGTTAACACCAACGCGACACCGCCCGACGTACTGATTGCCCGAAAGTTAGTGTGTCGCGTTGCCGCGTCATTCGCGCGCTGTCTTGCGGCGCGTCGGTGTGATTCACTGGCCGCTGTGGGCCCTCGCGGAGAATCGGACCGTCGGGTGCCAATTCAGGTATTTTTAAAGTTTTCTTACATCTAGCTCAAAGAAATGTCCAATCCTATGGCTCGTCGGCGGGCGCCGCCATTTCAGAACGAAGTGAAGCGCGCTACGTCCATGCGGGCGTTCTTGCGCGGTTCCGATGTGGTTGCACTCGTACGCGTGCTTACGACTCATATTCCTGTGAAAATTTATCAGTGTATCTGTTATTAATCGGTGCAATTTCATCCAGTGTGACAAAATCTCTCCATCATAATACCAATTTCCGCTTGACTGGAAGAAAGGAGATCGACTAGCTTCGCCGTCATGACAAGAACTCACGTGATCGCCGCGCCGGATGGAATAGGTATTAAGATCTCCGATCACGCATTAGAGAGTGACAATTCATTATTTTTTCAAAGGAGTGTCCCCCAATGACTACGAAGAAAGAATACACTTGCGTACTGGTCGAGACCGATGACGAAGGGATCACCTGGATCACTTTCAACCGCCCGGAAAAACGCAACGCGTTTAATCCGACACTGCTAACCGAAATGGAGCAAATCACATACGACCTGGAAACCGACGACGACACAAAAGTCATCGTGATCACCGGCGCGGGCAACAGCTGGAGCGCGGGAATGGATTTGCGGCAATACTTTCGCGAGACCGACAAGGATCCCGTGGCGCGGTTCCGGGGCATGACGGCGCACCGCCGCTGGGCCGAGCTGCTCACCTGGTCACGCAAGCCGACCATCGCCATGGTGAACGGTTACTGCTACGGCGGCGCGTTCATTTCTCTGGCGGCCTGCGACATCGTGATCGCCGCGGACAACGCTACTTTTGGATTGTCGGAGGTCAACTGGGGCATCATTCCCGGCGGCAACGTGAGCAAAGTCTTCGGCGACATGGTGTCGTTTCGCAACGCCTTATTCTACGCCATGACCGGGCGAACGATCGACGGCCGTAAGGCCGTGGAAATGGGGATCGCCACGCTGTCCGTGCCGGCGGAAAAGCTACGCGAAGAAACCGTAACCGTCGCTCGCGAACTGATCGCGAAGAGCCCGATGGTTCTGGCCTACACCAAACAAGCGATCCGCGCCGTGCGCGGCATGGACATGGATCAAGCTTACGAGTACCTGGGCGCGAAAAGTATGGCGCTGCGCGCCGCGGACCCGGAGCAGACGCGGGCTCGCGGCATGCGCGAGTTTCTCGACGAGAAAAAGTTCCGCCCCGGATTGGAGCCGGTGAAACGGCCCTCGGGAGAGAAATGACCGGCGGTGTTTTTTAGATCGCGCAACGGCGCGAAGGACACCGGGGACAGGTGTGAAAGGGCGGACAGCTTGGCATCGTCACCAGGTGACAACTCTAGGTGCTAGGCGGGTTTGAATATCGGCGCAAAAACATTTGGAGGCCATGATGGCAGCGGTTGTAGGGCTTGGACACGTCGGGATCTATGTTCGTGACTTGGAGCGGATGGTTGCGTTTTATCGCGATACTCTCGGCATGCGGATTACCAAGCAGAACTGGCGGGCGGGGATCGTCTTTTTGAGCGCCGACGCCGAAAGAGCCGACCATGAGATCGCGCTTTTCCGCGGACGCCCAGACGGCAGCGAACCGCAACTGATCAATCAGATCTCGCTGCGCGTCGCCACGCTTGACGATCTGCGCGCGTTTCGTCGTCGGATCATCGCCGCAGGTTTACGCATCGACGCCGTGGTGAATCATGTGAGCGCGCTCGGTTGTTACTACTTCGATCCCGAAGGCAATCGTTCGGAAGTGTTCTGGGTGACCGGCCGAGCTTGCTGGGTACCGATCGCGCACTCGATCGATATTGAACAGTCGGACGAAGCTGTTTTGGCCGAGATCGAGGGGCTCTGGGAGCGCCTTCGTCATGTCGGGATAGGCGAGCGCATGGCGAATGAGCCCGCGACGCTTCAGCTGGATTAGAGCGAACGGAATGACGTTCCAAATTTCGTACATGAGCGAATCGCAAAATAATGCCGCTAACCCTCGCCAGTAGGTAAATTGAAAGTTCGTCATGCGGGCCCTTCGACGGTGCTCACGTTAAATTCCAACCGGTGGCATCCAGGTTCGTTTTCAGTCCAGGCTCAAATCCTGCTTGGATTCCGGCCTCCGTCGGAATGACGGAAACTGGAGTAGACTTCCGGTCGACTACGCCAGAATGCTCGGTTTGGGCCGAGGGTCGTTTATTCCACCGGAAACTTTACCTCTTTTCTTGATCTCGATTTTTCGTTAAGCCTAGCCCATGGAGGAAAAATACAGCGCGCAATTAAGACGTCGCGCGAGCCGAATATGGCAAGCGATTGACGGTCATCCGTTTCTGCGCGAGCTGCACGCGGGAACCTTGCCGATGGATCGGTTTATTTATTTCATCCTGCAGGACTACGTTTACTTGCTCGACTTTGCTCAGGTGCTCTGTCAAGGCGGGGCCAGGTCCCCCAATCTTGAAACCTTGGCGCTGTTTTGCCGGCACGCCCTTGGTGCGGTGGAGGTGGAGCGTAGTTTCCATGCCAGTTTCGGCGAGAGCGTGGGCTTGTCTCGCAAACAATTGGACAGCGTGACCAAGGGGCCGGTTACCGAGGCGTATATCGGCCATCTGCAGTCGGTGGCGCGCAGCGGCACTCTCGGCGAACTCGTCGCGGCGGTTCTTCCTTGTTATTGGATCTATGGCGAAGTCGGCCGGCGATTGCACAAGAATCGTCCGCGCAGGCCGAAAATTTATCGTGAGTGGATCGAGACCTACGCCGGCGAAGCGTTTTGGCGACCCGTGCATGAGCAAATTAATCTAATGGATAAACTCGGGGCGGCGGCGAGCCGTGCAGAGAGAAATCGAATGAATGCCAATTTCATCTTGAGCAGCCGTTATGAGTTTATGTTCTGGGAGCAAGCGTACCGAATGGAGAAATGGCCGGTGTGAAAATTTGTTCTAATCGTTCCAACCGGTCAATAGCTTCAAGCCGTTCCGGAATCGGTCCGGGATCTGATGTTTTTGAGCAGTGGGTAAGCAAAGTCCGCGTAATGTATCCGGAGCTCTTTGAAAAATTAGAGGTTCATTAGCTGTCTCGATGGTTTTCCGCGCCGGAAGAGAGGATGGCAGCGCAACTCGTTGACGGCGCGTTTATGGTAATTCGTCTTGGGCTGATTGACACCTGTAAGCCGTCTTGATATCCGCCCATTGGAGGATCCCATGGCTGAACAAGAAATCGCGTTGATTGTCGGCAGCGGGCCGGGGCTGAGCGCATCGTTGGCACGGCTTTTTACCAAAGAAGGCATGCGGGTGGCGTTGGCCGCGCGGGATACCAAGAAGCTGGAGAGCTTGGTCAAAGAAATCGATGGCCGGGCTTACTCATGCGACGCGAGCATTCCGAAGGACGTCGATAAGCTATTCGATTCGCTGAGCAAAGACAGCGGCGAACCCGATGTGGTTGTCTACAATGCGAGCGGTCGTGTGCGCGGTCCGATTACCGAGTTGGATGCTGACGCGGTGCGCAACACGATCCTGGTGACCTGTTACGGCGGATTTCTCGTAGGACAGGCGGCAGCGAAGCGGATGATCAAAGCCGGGCATGGAACGATTCTATTCACCGGCGCTTCTGCAAGTATTAAGGGATTTGCGAATTCCGCGGCCTTTGCCATGGGCAAGATGGGACTGACCGGCCTCGTCCAAAGCATGGCGCGCGAGCTGCAACCGCAGAACATCCACGTCGCGCAGGTCGTCATCGACGGTGGCATCTACGAGCCGACGCGACGGCCGGAACGTCTGACGTCGCGTGGATCCGACGGTAACCTCGACCCCGACGCCATCGCGCAAACCTATATGCAGCTACACCGCCAGCAGCGCAGCAGCTGGGCTTCTCACATCGAATTGCGGCCCTGGTCGGAAAAATTCTAGTCAGATAGCACGGAGGCACAATGCAGCGTCAGTCGCGCGGCTGATTTTCATCGCTCGACGTGTCAGTCTCCTGTTCGAGCTTTCTAGATCATCCGACAACAGTGTTACATTTGCTACTTCTAGGGTGTTCCTATAGAGTCTCGCTAGATCATGCCTTGACGCTACTGGCGCGCAAGAGGTCGAAGACCGGGACCCTAAATTCTGCATCGGCATGAACGCGGCGTAGACACTACGCTGGACGATTTCCTGGTCTTGCTCCCCTCCCTCTTCCTAAATCCGCAGGCGATCAAACGCCTGCACGTGGGGGGGAGAAATATGCATCCTCTGCTGATAATTGCCATACCTTTGGTTTTAATCATCTTGGGCATGATCCTGAACAGTATCGGACTATCCTTCGATCAACCGCCAAGTTCTCCAGAGCAAGACCCGGTCAAGAGATTGCTGCCGAACGAGACACTGTCCGCCAGTTCTTCGATCGCCAGCGCAATCGCGCGATGAAGCGGCAGAAAAGGTTCGGCCAATATGCTTGGCTGCTTCTGATTGCGACCATCGGCTCGTTCATTTGGCTGTACGCAGACACAGTCGGTAAGACCACGCTTTCGACTCGCATCGCGTCAATGCAGACTTTGGGTTCACAGGAAGGAAAGGATCTGGTTCTTTCGCTGACCTTGAGTGACGGCAACAACGTAAAGTATCTGGTCAAATTGCCCCAAGGAGACAAGAAATCGGACTCCAGTGGCAAGGATGCGGTTGCCAAGGAAACCGTGTCCTCGTGGGAGTTGGAAAAACTCGGCACGGCTTTGAGCATCGGCGATAACACGTTGCCGCTTGGCGTCGCGCTGAAGATATCAAATTTCGCGGGATAGCCGGATAATTTGGTATCTTTTTATTTCTCGGAGTGGCATCACAACTGGCTGTGAGCCGGACCGTCGGCTGTCTCAGGTGTCGGCTTTCCAAGTCAGTTCTCGTAGCTAAAGGGTGCCCGGATGACCGCGCTTCGGCGCGAACGAAAATAGAGCGAAGGAGAGTGATTGATGATGGATGTGGCGAAGCGATTGTTTGTGGGCATCAAAATTTCAAAGGCCCTGCAAGTTGAGCTGGATAGTCCAGCCCCGGGGACCCAGCACTACTTCGAGGATAGTGACGCGAATGATTTTCTTCAAATCATCGATCTGGGGGAGCAAAAATTCATCGGCAGATATATTAAAGACGGTTTTCCCGCAGCGAACATTGGAGACGTTAGCCGCAACGTGTGCAGCATCGTTAAATTGATAACCCGCGGCCGGCGCATCGAGGAAAGCGACGTGCAAATTTATTCTTCTTGATCGTCGCAGCCCGCTGCTGATCTGAGATTGGTGATATTCGACAACGCGATGGAACTTAAAGTGGAGTTTATCGAGGGTGGGGATAGTTCGCTAAGCAAGGACCGAAATGTTAGTATGAGATCTCATTTAGAGCTGATTCGACGTAATTGCGGAGCCTCCGAGCTTTAATTGAGCCGGAGGCTTTTGTTTGCGAAATGGAGGTCGGTATGCCGAATAGCGTTGATATAAATTTGCGAGATGGCACGTTGGTGCGCCATAAAACAAAAGGTTACGAGGGCAAGATCGAAGGCACGACAGCGATTAAAGCCTGCTTCACGAAAGGTGGGACTTTATTGGAGACGCCAACTACCAAAGAGGTTTTTCAATATCGCGTGGTGGTTAACGGCGAGTCGATGCGCCATATCGCGCCCAGCGAGGATTTAGAAATTCTCGACGCGGCGACGCAGATCCGCTGTGTCCGGTGTCAGGAAGCTTTCTATACCAAGCCCGGGTTGGCCGGCAAAGCGGGCGGGCGCTGCGCCTGCGGCGAATGGATTTGCCCGGTGTGCATGGGATGCCAGACGGAAGAGGCGGCTCAGAATAAAGCAACATCTTGCACCCATCAGCGCAAACGATTCTTAAAAAAACTTGCCAGCGAGAAGAATTAGTTCGCCTCATGCTGACGTGGACGAGGGTAACGAGACGGGGTACACGATCGATCGCGAAAATCAGGAAATGCGCGCTGGATTTCGCAAGAGAAGGGGACCGCCCCATCACCATAGGCACCGATGATGCCGCGGTTCGGAGCGTCACGGCGTATTAATCCGCAGCACCCAGTGCCGCCGGAGTTTGTTTTGAATTGGGCTTGACTCGCAAAGCGCGCGAGGAGCCGGTGATCATCAACCGAGCGTCAGCCCGCGAATTCATCAGGCTTACCTGTCACGGACCCATCAACTTTCCTGTTTGGCGTAATCGCAACGCGGGCATACCGAGCCTGACAAAACCGGCCAGCCGCACTCGTTGCAAGGCGTCACCGGCTCTCCCAACATGCCTCGAACCAACGAACCGCAGCGCCGCCCGCCGCAGGGGCCGGTGCCGACGCCGGTGCGTTTGCTGACCTGCTCGAAAGTCTTGGCGCCCGCCTGAATGGCTTTGACTACGGTGCCTTTGCGGATTTTATTGCATAGGCAAGCGGGTTTGAGATTTTCAATGATCGCTTGTTCTCTGGCTTTTTGTTCTGATTCGTCGATGGCGCGATGTCCTTCCTTAGCCGCGATTTCTTTCCCAGTGTAGCATAAATTTTGGCGGAGCTAATTACTTGGTGCCGATGACGAGCGCCGAGGTGAGCGGCGGTGGTAGATCGATCTGGCGCACCTGCCCCAAGCCCGCCAGTTCCATCCAGCGCTGGATTTCGCCGAAACTGTAACAGCGTCCGCCGTCGGTGGTGAGCAGCATCAGCAGACTGAAGATGGCGCCGACCGGCGGCGCGACACGCGTGTCGTCGAGAATGTGATCTTTGATCACGAGCCGTCCGGACGGTTTGAGATTCGCCGCCAGCTTGCCAACGAGCGACTTGTTCTTGCGGTAATCTTCGCCGTGAATGATGTTCGACATAAAAATCACGTCGTAGGTTCCGGGAATAGGATCGCTGCGATAGTCGCCGGCGAGGAGGCGAATCCTGTCCATTAGCCCTGCGTCGCGCACGTAGCGTTCGGAGATCGTGAGCGTGGCCGGCAAGTCGTAGACCGTCGCGCGGAGCCCAGGAAATCGCCGGCATAGCCCGATCGGGTAGGTCGCCGGTCCAGCGCCGATATCGAGCATCTCGCTTATATCGTTCCAGTCGAGACTGCTTGCCACGATCTCAGCGTCGCCACGCGCCTTGACGAGAGAGTCCATCGCATTAATAAAAGTTTCGGTCTCGTTGGCATCGCTTTGATACATGTCTGCCGGCCGCACCGATTTGCCCGAGCGCATCGCGTCCGGCAGTTTTTCCCAGCAATTCCACAGCGCGGAATCAAAACGAATCATGCCGCCAACGTACTGTGCCGAATTTTTCACAAGAAATTTATTTGCGACGTCGGCGAGGAAAAAAATTTCAGCGTTCTTGTGCAGCAACGCCAAAGACGCGAGGGCGTTCAGCATCAGTTCGGTTGCATTGGGTTCGAGTTTGAGGCGGCTGGCGATTTCTTTGGCGGTGAGCGGGCCCTTTTCCAGCGAGTCGAAGACGCTGAGTTCCACGGCGGTCTGGACGATCCGCGCCTCGGCATGGCCGCCGGCCAGGCTCATGAGCTGGGTAAAATTCATGCCGGATTGCGCCTAAAGCTTTTCAATGATGCGATAGCTTCGGCTCTTGGGCTTGAGCGGCGCGAGGATGCCGCTTTTGATCATCAAACGAATGTCCCGATAGGCGGTGTCGCGATCGACTTCGGCGATTCTCTCGTATTCGGCGGTCGAAAAGGTTTTGCCGTGGCAGTACGCGTAGGCGAGCAGACGTCGTTGGCGCAAATTGATCTGTGCCGTTCCGAATTGGTTGAGCCATCTGAGCGTTGCCTCGTCATAGACGGGCGCATTGCGCAGGGTCACGGTAAAAACAAAACCGTCGATGGACAATTCGGGCGGGTGCAGTCCGTAGGTTTCCATTTCCTGAAACATGCGCGGCACGCCTTCGCCCATTTCGCGCAGGTAACCAAGATCCGCGAGCACCCGGACGATCAACGGGTTGCGGGAAAAGTGAATGCTCTTCTGCCTTCTCAGTTGTTCCAAGGTGACCGGCTCCGGGGGCAAGCCGGGGCTGCGCACGCTAATGTGATCGTCGAACATCCACACTTCAATGGAGGCGCCGCTCAAACCGTAATCGCGGTGCGCCACGGCGTTGACCAAGGCCTCCTGCCACGCGAACGTAGGGTACTCCAGCCGCTCGCGGAAAAAAAGATCGTGTAGAATCGTGCGTTCGCGGATATGCTCTTTGATCCGGCCGACCGCTTCGTCGATCAACCTCACCAGCGGTGCTTCGAAGCGAATTCGTTTAACTACATTGAGTGAGCTGCCGTGTTGCCGCTCCGCGCCGTCGTATTTGACGAAATCGATGCCTGCGCGTGGATGCCAACGGGTCGGATCCTTTGCGAATAGCAGGAGCGCGGCCATGTTAGGGCAAGGAAGCGCGCGCGACTGATCGAGTAGGTGGTAGGTCTGACTGAGAAATACTTGGGGATCCTTGCCGGGCTGGGTTTTGTTGACGAACTCCGCCAGCAAATCTGCATCGAGATCGAACCAGGTGGCATTGAGCGCTTGCTGGCGCTCGTAGAAGACGTGTTTTTTTGCTTCCTTCAGGGCATGGATCTGATCCGCGGGAAGCGACGCGGTCTCGGAGGCGATCCGGTAAAACGAGCGGCCGCCGGCGATTCGATAGATCTCCAGGCCCGAGGCGACTTCGAACTTAAGCAGCTGTAAATTTCCCAGACGGACTTTCTCGCACGAAGGGCTGAGCTGCGGACGCAGCAAGTTTTGCGGGGCCTCGATGATCGCGTGCAGTTCATCGTGATCATAGGGTATGCCGGTGACGCTCTTGTCAGGTTCGACGCCGACGAGCACGGTTCCGCCATCGGCGTTGGCCATGGCAGAGAGAGCGCGCGCAACTTCGCGGGCTAAATCTTCCTCGCGTTTTTTCTGGCCGGCTGCGCGGCGATATTCGTACGCGCTGATAAATTCAAGGAACTGGCCGCGCTCCTGTTTGAGCAGGAGTCCGATTTCTTGTGCTTGCATCGTTCGACTGCTTAGGGGTGAACGGTAAGGGGTTTTAGTTCCTAAAACGTCTCATCTTTATACTTTGCCCCTCACGGATTTTGAGCCGCGTTGAGTCTGACGATTTCCAGTACCATCTGGGCTGAAAGATTTAAATCTTTTAGGTCGAGCCATTCGTTGACCGTATGAATTTCTCGCATGCCGGTCGAAAGATTGGCGACGACCAAGCCTTTCTGATTGAGCACATTAGCGTCGCAGCCGCCGCCGGTAGCGAGCGTCTTTACTTCCAGGTTGAGATTTTTCGCCGCGGCGTGCACGAGTTGCACGATCGGAGCGCTCTCGGGGACGTCCATGCGGTCGTAATCGCGATCGATCTTGGCTTCGATCCTAGCGCTGTGGCGCTTGCCGTCGATCTCGAGCACGTAGCGTGCCGCGGCATCCTCGAGACACCGCTTCATATGCTCGGTCTGTCGATTCAGCTTTTCCTCGCTGTGACTGCGGGCTTCGCCCCGCAGGATCACCTGATTGGGCACGATATTCACCGCCATGCCGCCTTCGACCACGCCGATGTTAGCGGTGGTCTCATGATCGATGCGGCCCAGGCGCATTTGCGCGATCCCTTCAGCGGCGACTTTGATCGCGTTGATGCCCTTTTCCGGGCACACGCCGGCGTGCGCTTCAAGTCCATAGACGCGAAATTCCATGCGATTCGCCGCCGGCGCTTTGGTAAAGAGAAAACCGACGGAATCGCTATCGAGCACCAGACCCGTGCGCGCGCGCAGACGGCCTACGTCGAGACATTTGGCGCCGATCAAGCCAGCTTCTTCGCAGATCGTAAAAACCACATCGACGGCGCTACACGGAATGCGTTGCTCTTTGATCACGCGCAACACCTCGCAGATGATGGCGACACCGCTCTTATCGTCGCCGCCCAGAACGGTACGACCATCGGTGCGCAGAATGTCGCCGTCCAAAATCGGCACAATGCCCTCGCCAGGAACCACAGTGTCCATGTGAGCGGAAAGCAACAGCGGCTTGGCGCCGGCAACGTTTCCGGGAAAATGGGCGATCAGGTTGCCGGTGTTTCCGCCGACTTTTTCGCCCGCGTCGTCGATAAAAACCGTCGCTCCCAACTCTTCCATTTCGCGTTTGAGGAGCGTGGCAACTTCGCGCTCTTTGCGCGACAGGCTATCGATCTTGATGAGCTCGATCAATAAATTCTTGAGCCGCTCTTGATGGATCAAGGAATTAACCTCGAGGATTGAAAACCGTTGCAGTTAGCTCTTTGCCGACTTCAGCGCGCGTTTCGCAGAGGCGCGGATGTATTTGACGCTGATCGGCGAAAGATCGCGATATCCGGTCATGGCTTCAATAATGACGAAAGCGGAAGATTGGGCTGCATTCTCCAACGCCCGGCGCAACTGTGCCACAGTTTGTACCCTAATGCCAACCCCACCCCAAAGCACCGCGAGGTCGGAATAGCGCAGCGACGGCAAGGCGAGCAGCTCCTCTTCTTTGGCGACGGGACGGAAGATTCCCCACCCGCCGTTGTTGACCAAAATCACGACGGGATTGCATCCGTGGCGCAGCGCATGAACGATCTCGACGCCGGTCATCTGAAATCCCCCGTCGCCGGTAAGAATCAAAGGACGCAGTCCCGTGCCGATCTGCGCCCCGAGCGCGCCGGGAACGGCAAAACCCATAGACGCGTAAAAACCTTGCGCCAAGTAAAGGCCGTCGTTGCCGACCTTGATATCAAGACCGCCGAAAAGAGAGTCGCCGGATTCGGTCACGACCAATATTTTTTTGTGACTGGCCAGAAAACGATTGATCTCACGCAGAATGTCGGCGACGCGAATCTGACGATCGAGGTTGACCGGCGGTTTGCCCAGATTGTCGCTATAAAAGATTTTTTCCCGGTGCGATTTCAGGTTTGCTTTCAAAAGTCCCGCGACAAATTCTTTGAGCGTGATGTCGGTATACGTGTGGAAGCTCACGTTCACCCGATTGTCCGCCGCCCAGATCGAGCGATCGCGCAGCGCTTCCGAAGGGGCGCGTCCGCCGCTTTCGATGTCCGTGAGGAGCATGCCAAAGGCTATGATCAAATCCGCGCTTTCGACCCGCTTGCGGATGCGCGGCGGACTGATGCCGCCGAGATAGACGCCCATGTATTGAGGATGATTCATGGGAAATGCACCCTTTGCCAACACCGAAGCACAGCAGGGGACGCCGGTTTTTTCCACCAGGGCAATGATCTCCTTGGCCGCCTTAAAACGATAACTCTCGATGCCTACCAGGATGACCGGATTCTTCGCGCGGTTGAACCACTCCACGGTCTCGCGCACCGCCTCATCGAGCTTGCGCCGGTCGGACTGTGGCTGCGGCAGTTCACCGTTCCACTCGATGATGTCTTTGGGCACGTGGATCTCGCGCTCCACCATGTCGCGGTGGATTTCCAGATAGCCCGGCTGCTGGTGCAGCCAGATCGAGCGGATGACTTCATCGATGTCGGTTGCCGCTCTGAGCGGATCGTCGATAATTTTTGCCGCGCAGGTGACTTCGCGGTAGATGCGATATTGCGACTCGATTTCTTTGGCCTGATGATGAATCAGCACGCCGAGCTTGCGTTCGTCTTCCCCTGGACCGCCGCTGATGACGAGGATCGGCACGCGCTCCGCGAAAGAGCCTGCCACGGGGTTAACCATGTTGTGGCCGCCTGCGCCGTAGGTAACGCAGATGGCGCCGATGCGGCCCGTGGCACGCGCGTATCCGTCGGCCGCAAATCCGACGCCGGGCTCGTGCGAAAGGGTGATGATCTTGAGCCCGCGGCGCCGGCCAAATTTGAAGAACAGATTGATGACGAGGTCGCCGGGGATGCCGAATAAATGGGAGACACCGATTTTTTCGAGATAGGCGACTAAAAAATCGCCCAACTTCATGCGGCTTTGCATGATGGCTTATGCGGGTTGTTTGGCCTCGAGTAGTTTTAGCAAATTAAAAAATCCCAGCTCATTGAAAAGCCCTTGGACCTTTTTCAGATCCGGCGCGCGGCCGCGGAGATCATTCAGCGAGATCTCGATCGGCACGTCGCGTTTCACTGTGGCGAGATCGCGGCTGAGATACGCCAAATCTTTGCCGTCATCGAGAAATTTTCGCACACGCGCGGCGCCGCGCAGTTGCATTTTATCGACTTCGTCGAGACGGCTAAAGAGGTTCTCCAACGTGCCGAATTGCTGGATCAAGGTGATCGCGGTTTTCTCGCCGATCCCTTTAACGCCTGGAATGTTGTCGACCGCGTCGCCCATCAATCCCATGACTTGGATCACTTGTTCCGGCACGACGCCGAATTTGTTCCGAACTTGGTCGTCGCCGATCCAACGATCTTTGGCGCTGTCTAACAACTTGATGCCGTCGCTGACCAGCTGCATTAAGTCCTTGTCGCTCGACACCACGGTGATTTCACAGTTCGGGCATCCCAGGGATTTGCACAGGGTGGCGATGATGTCGTCGGCTTCATAGCCGGGCAGCTCGAGCAGCACGACGCTGAGCGCGTCGAGGACCTTGCGAAAATAGGGAAATTGCCGGATCAGATCCGCCGGCGCTTCGGGTCGATGGCCCTTATAGGCAGCGAATATTTGGTTACGAAAAGTCTCCCGCCCGGCGTCCAAAGCGACCATGACATATTCCGGTCGATGCTCGTTCAGTAACTTGAGCATCATGTTGGTAAAGCCGAAGATCGCATTGGTCGGCATGCCGTTGGCGTTGGTCAGCGGCGGGATGGCGAAGAAGGCGCGAAAAATATATGAGCTGCCGTCAACTAGAAACAAACGAGGACAGGGATCGGGCATGGATCTAATCAATCGCCAAGACAAACACGGCGCTGCGTTCTGATTCGCCGACGCTACCCGGAGGAGGTCAGGCACGGGATTTACCGCTACGATTTGCGCCGCGATAGCGTGTGCGTCGCCGTGCCATAAAACGATTCCGCGGCTTCCATGAGCGTTTCCGAAAGCGTCGGATGCGGGTGCACCGAGTCGGCGAGGTCGCGCGCGGTGGCGCCCATCTCGACGGCAAGAACGCCTTCGCTAATCAACTCGCCCGCGCCGGCGCCGACGATGCCCACGCCAAGAATCCGTTCGGTTTCCGGTTCGATGATGAGCTTGGTCAGCCCGTCCGGGCGGTCGAGCGTGAGCGCACGACCGGAAGCGCCCCAGAGAAATTTCGCGACCTGAACGTCGATGCCTTTTTGTTTTGCTTCGGTTTCGGTGAGGCCGCACCACGCGATTTCCGGATCGGTGAAAACCACGGCGGGGATGACGATGTTTTCAAATGCACTCGCTTCACCGAGGATCGCTTCCACGGCGATCTTGGCCTCCTTGAACGCGCGATGGGCGAGCAGGGTGCCGCCGTTGACGTCACCGACAGCGTAAATGTTCGGGTCTTCGGTCTGTTGTTGGGCGTTGCATTGAATGAAACCTTTGTCATCCCTTGTGACCTTGGTGTTTTGGAGTCCGAGATCATTGAGATTGGGCACCCGCCCGACACTCACGAGGACGCGATCGTAAAGCTCCTCGCGCTGCTCTTTGTTGATCTCTGTGGTGACTTTGATCTGCTTGCCGGCGGTGGCCATCTTGAGCACTTTGGTGTTGAGGCGGATTTCCCTGAACGCTTTTTGCGCCACGCGGCTGACGGGCCGAACTAGATCGGCGTCGACGCCTGTGAGAATCGAAGGCAAGGCTTCGAGAACGACGACGCGACTGCCAAGGGCGGCATAGACGGTGCCGAGTTCCATGCCGATATATCCGCCGCCGACCACGAGCAGGTCTTGCGGGATATCCGGCAGCTCGAGTGCCTCGGTGGAGGTCATGATCCGCTTGTTGCCGAGGTCGAAGGCGTTGGGCATGGCTGGCTTGGAACCGACCGCGATGATCGCTTTTTCGTAGCGAATAAACTTCTGTCCCGCCCCGGTTTCGACGCGCAAGGTTCGCGAATCTTCGAAGTGCCCGCGGCCGTGCACGATATCGACGCCGCGCTGTTGCGCTAGCGTACTAATGCCGCGGCCGAGCTTTTCGACAATCGATTCTTTCCACGTTCGCAGAGTTTCAAGATTGAGTTTCGGCTGGCCGAGCTCGATGCCGCGTTGCGATGACTCCTTCGCCTCGCGCATAATCGCGGTGGCGTGTAGCAAAGCCTTGGACGGAATGCATCCGACGTTCATACAAACGCCGCCCAGCCGCGGACTTTGTTCGACGAGGGTGACTTTTTTGCCTTTGTCGGCGGCGTGAAACGCAGCGGTGTAACCGCCGGGGCCGGCGCCGAGAACTAAAACCTCAGTGGTAGTCGGTTCCATGGATGCGATTACTTAAGCGTTAGTTCCGCTTCGCCGAAGATTTCCAGTCCGGTAATAACGTCTTTTATAAAACGAACAGCGTCGGCGCCGTCGAGAACGCGGTGATCGTAGGCAAGACAAAGCGGCAGAATCGTTCGAATGGCGATTTTGCCGTCGATGACGACCGGTTTCGCTTGGCCTTGCCCGACGCCGAGAATTGCGACCTGGGGCGCATAAATGATCGGCGTGAAGTGGCCGCCACCGATGCTGCCCTGATTCGAGATCGTGAAACTGCCGCCTTGAAGCTCCTCGATGGAAATCTTGCGCTGGCGGGTTTTCTCGGAGAGCGCGTGAAGCTCTTCGGAGAGCTGCAAGAGATTTTTCCGATCGACGTCGCGCAAAACCGGCACGATCAGGCCGCCTTCAGTGTCGACGGCGACGCCGATGTGGCAGTAATCTTTATAGATGATTTCCTGAGTCGATTCGTCGATGCTGGCATTCGCGCGCAGATGCTTTTTCAAGACGCGTCCAAGCACGAACAGCAAAATTGACGTGAGCGTGAGATGCGCGCCTTTTTTCTCATACGCCGGCGCATGTTTTTTTCGCAACGACAGTAGCGCCGTGATATCGGCGTCGGCGAACTGGTTTATTTTCGGGATCGTCGTCCATGATTCCACCATGCGCCGGCTGACCGTGCGCCTGAGCGGCGACATTTTTTCCCGGCGTATCGGCCCCCATTTAGCAAAATCGATGGCTTCGCTCGGCGTCGGAGTCGGCGCGCCCGCCGGCGCCGGTTGCGCGGCCGGCGCGGCGCTGTGAAGCGCGATCTGCTGCAAGCGTTGAACGTAATCGCGCAGATCGCCGAGATTGATTCTACCGCCTGCTTCGCTGCCTTTGATTCGGGTCAGGTCAATGCCGAGTTCGCGCGCGATTTTCCGAATTGACGGTGGCGCAGGGGGTGGCATACCCGTCTTTGACTCATAATGATAATCATCTGTGATTGCGCTGCCAGGTGTTTGCGCCGGCCGGGTGGGTGCCACAGAGGAATTCGGCTTTGCCGACGCTGTCGCGGTTGGCGTTTGCGCCGGTTGCGCGCTCGTGGTTGTCGTGGCACCGCTGCTCTCGATTGAGATGAGCGGTTGTCCAACCGAGACCTCCATCCCTTGCTTGACGTAAATTTTCGTGACCACACCGGAACTGGGAGCAGGTATTGAGCCCACGGCCTTTTGAGTCTCCAGCTCCATAATGGCTTGGTCTTTTTTGACGTCCTGGCCTTCGGCGACGAGAATGCTCACGACCGTGCCGGACTCTACACCTTCAGCGAGCTGTGGAAGCTTGACGTCCATGAAAAATGTTTCCGGCTGCGCTTTTGAAAGTGATTAGAGATAAAAAGGGAATGACTTTTCGGGGTCGACACCGAGCTTCTTGATCGCTTCCTCGACAACTTTAGCGGGAAATGCCTCCTTTTGATGGAGAGCATAGAGCGTGGCGACGGCCGACAATTCCGCGTCGACCTCAAAAAATCGTCGGAGATTGGGCCGCGTGTCGCTGCGGCCGAAACCGTCGGTGCCGAGGGTCGTCAGCCCGCCGGGCACCCACGGTGCGATCTGGTCAGGGACCATTTTCATATAGTCGGACACCGCGACAAAAACTCCTTCTTCGTTTTGCAGGATTAATTCTAGATAGGATAGTTTTGGCGGCGCCGTCGGATGCAGCATGTTCCAACGCTTGGTTCGCAATACGTCGCCGCGCAGCAGTTTGTAGCTCGTCGCGCTCCATACATCCGCCGCGACGTCGAATTGTTCCGCAAGAATATCTTGCGCGCGTAGCGCTTCTCGGAGCAGCGGGCCGCTGCCGAATATATGCGCCTTGTATTTTTTACCCTTCGTCGCCGGTTTGAGCTTATATAAGCCTTTCAGTATTCCCTCTTCGGTGCCTTCTGGCATGGCCGGCATCTGATAGCTCTCATTGTACAGCGTGAGATAGTAAAAATACTCTTCCCCCTCTGCATAGAGGCGACGCAATCCATCCTTCACGATGACGGCGATCTCGTAAGCGAAGGCGGCGTCGTAGGTGAACAGAGTCGGAACGGTGCTTGCCAACACGTGGCTATGGCCGTCTTGATGCTGTAATCCTTCGCCATTGAGCGTCGTTCGTCCCGCTGTCGCGCCCAACAAAAAGCCCTTCGACTTGCTATCCGCCGCCGCCCAGATGAGGTCGCCGATGCGCTGGAAACCGAACATCGAGTAATAAAAGTAAAATGGAATCATGTTGACGCCGAGATGCGCATAGGACGTGCCCGCGGCAATGAACGACGACATGGCGCCTGCCTCGGTAATGCCTTCTTCGAGAATCTGGCCGTCTTTGGTTTCGTTGTAATAAAGCAGCGTCTCACGATCGACGGGTTCATAGAGTTGGCCCTTGGAAGAGTAAATACCGATCTGGCGGAATAACGAATCCATGCCAAACGTTCTCGCTTCGTCGGGAATGATCGGGACGATGCGTTTGCCGATCTCCTCGTGACGCAAGAGCTTTGTCAGGATTCGCACGGTCGCCATGGTGGTCGACATAGAATGTTCGCCCGAGCCTTTGAGGAATTCCTCATAATCGGCAGCTTCAGGAACTCTTAGCGACTTCGCCCTAACTTTCCGTTCCGGAACGAAGCCGCGCAACTGTTTGCGCCTCTCGAGTAAGTATTGGGTTTCCGGGCTATCGAGGGGCGGGCGGTAGAAGGGGGTCTCGACGACTTCTTCATCGGGCAGTGGTATGTCGAATCGGCTGCGAAACTCGCGCAGCTCGCGTTCGTTGAGCTTTTTCTGCTGATGTGTGATATTCCGACCTTCGCCGGCTTCGCCCAGTCCGTATCCTTTCACAGTCTTCGCGAGAATCACGGTTGGTGTGCCTTTATGTTCGACCGCCGCCTTGTACGCGGCGTACACTTTCATGGGATCGTGACCGCCGCGCAGCAACTTGCGAATCTGGTCATCGGTCATAGGATTGACCATCTCGAGCAATTCAGGGTACTTGCCAAAAAAATGTTTTCTGGTGTAGCTCCCCGGCTCCACCGAGTATTTCTGATAATCGCCGTCAACCGCTTCTTCCATTCGTTTGAGTAACAAGCCTTTTTCATCCTTCGCCAATAGCGGATCCCAATCTGAGCCCCAGATGACTTTGATGACATTCCACCCTGCACCGCGAAATAGCGCCTCGAGTTCCTGAATAATTTTGCCGTTACCGCGGACGGGGCCGTCGAGACGTTGAAGGTTGCAGTTTACCACCCAGATGAGATTGTCGAGATTTTCCCGCGATGCCAGTGTCAGCGCGCCCGAAGATTCCGGTTCATCCATTTCGCCATCGCCGACAAAACAGAAAATGCGAGGCTCTTCACCGCTGAGCTGCCCGCGGCTTTTGAGATAGCGCACGAACCTCGCTTGATAGATCGACATAATCGGCGCCAGACCCATGGACACCGTGGGAAACTGCCAGAAGTCGGGCATCAAGTAGGGATGCGGATACGATGATACGCCTCCGACACTGGAAAGTTCCTGGCGGAAATGATGCAGTTTGGGTGCGTTGATGCGCCATTCCACATAGGCGCGCGAATACGCGCCGGGCGACGCATGGCCCTGAAAGTAGACCATGTCGGGATGATTCTCACCGTCGCCGCCGCGGAAGAAATGATTCTGAGCGACCTCGTAAAGAGTTGCTGACGAGGCATAAGTCGAGATATGGCCGCCGATGTCGGGATGAACGCGATTGGCTTTGACCACCATTGCCATCGCATTCCAGCGGATATAACTTTTTATACGCCGTTCGATTTCTCGGTTGCCTGGATAGGGCGGCTCTCTTTCCGGAGGTATTGTATTAATGTACGGCGTGTTTACCGTTTGGGCAATTTTGAGCCCTGAATCCCGCAGCCGTTCGATGAGCTCTTCGAGAAGACGTGAAGCTTGTTCCGATTGCTCGTTCTTTAAAATATACTCGAGAATATACTCCAGGGAGGCAACCCATTTGTGCCGTTCATTTCTATTTCCTTTACCGTTCGGGCGGTCACCTTCGACCGAGGTCACAGCGGGGATATCTTTGTTTTCCGGTTCCATGCGTGCTCGCGTTACTAGTTTAGCAGACAACAAAATACAAGCAACTCAAATTGATGAAATATCTCGATCTTACACTCGGAGATCCGGCAACTAATCTTGCCTGCGACCAAGCGCTGTTGGAGTTGTTCGAAAACGATCGACTCCCGGACTCGCTCTTGCGAGTTTGGGAGTCGACGGACCATTTTATTGTGCTCGGTCACTCCAATCGATTGCACTCCGAAGTAAATTTATTGACGTGCAAGGCAGACGGAGTATCAATATTGAGACGCGTAAGTGGCGGCGGCGTCGTAGTGCAAGGTCCCGGTTGTCTCAACTATTCGCTGATTCTAAATAACAGTACATGCCGGCTAAGAACTATCAGTGACGCTTTTCACTACGTGCTGGAACGACATCGGCGTGTCATCGAGAAATTAGCCGGCGTGAAAGCGCGCGTCGACGGCATAAGCGATCTCACGATTTCAGGACGCAAAGTTTCCGGCAATGCGCAATATCGAAAGGCTCGTTTCGTTCTTGTCCACGGCACATTTCTATTGGACTTCAATTTGCCATTGATTGAACGATATCTCCGCATGCCGGCTCAACAGCCTGCGTATCGCCGTGATCGGCCACACTTGGAGTTTGTTGCCAATCTCAATATACCCGCCGGGTCAGTGCGTGATGGTTTGAGAGAAGGGTGGACCGCGGACGAGGTGTTGCCGCATGTGCCCCTGGCACGAATCGAGGCGCTAGTACGCGAGCGTTATGGGGGAGAGGCATGGTCGAGAAAATTCTAAAGGGACACCCGGGTGCCGAGCTTTTTGAAAAGACCGCTGAAATCCGAGATTGTTCGCAAAAGAAATTGGTGGCGGTGGAGAGATTCGAACTCTCGACGCCGCGGATATGAGCCATGATGACAGCGACGAAAGTTGTTGATCTTCATGGCTTTTTTATTCTGGGGGCATGTCTTGGGGGCAAGTAAGAGGCAAAATGCCGTTCAAAAAGGGCGATAAGCCGGTCAAACCCGTTGCTAAGGGCAATACACACGCCGTCAAACATTCGCTGCATGTTTACCGCCGAATGTTGGGTGGAAAGCTTGACGGTCGCATGTCTCTCGCCAAAGTGCTCAGAGAAAAAGAGCAGGAATTGATTAGCGCGCTTGGCGGGGATCCAAGCTCCCAGGAAAGAACGCTCATTACCGACACCGTCAACACAATGCTGTTCAAAGGCACCGTTGAAAACTACCTGATGTCGATAGACGGCAAGATCGTGCGCGACAACAAAGTTATTTCCGTAGTCGATACGTGGGTTAAGCTTTCGAGTCACATGCGCGGGAATCTTCAGGCCCTTGGCCTTCAACGCCGTGTCAAAACGACTTCACTTGCAGACCTCCTAAACCAGCCGGAAGCAACCAGCGGGGGCAATGACACTACAGATCATGCAATCGTGCGCCAGTGAGCCGTTAACGGCGGAGCAGCACGGCTTTAAACCGTGTGACAATCCGTTTTGCAAAGCTCCAACAGAAGCGAAGAGCGGTAAGAAGTTCTGCTCTGATCACTGCCGCATGGATGGCTATGCGCTGAGACGCGCCAGGGCGATGCTCGATCAAGTCGGCATTATTCAGTTTCACGTGCTGTTGGATCAAGTGTGAGCAACATCGTTTCCCCTATCACCTTCATTGACAGAGTCGTTAAGAAAAACGAGCTGGGAGAACCGTTCGCGTTGATAGACGAGCAGCGGGAAATCTTACGCCTTGCCTTTGACTTCGATCAGGACGGCCGCTTGCCGTGGGACACGATCATCTACAGCTGCATCAAGAAGAGCGGCAAGACCACGCTGAACGGCGCGTTAACGCTTGCCTGGGGATTCACACAAGAGGCGCCGAATGAAATCCTGATACTCGCCAACGACCTTGAGCAAACCCTCGCGCGTGTGTTCAAGACCATGGAAGGCATCATCAAGCACAACCCCGAGCTGCAGCGGGAAGCCGAGGTGCAGAGCAAGACTATATTTCTTGCCAACGGAACCACAGCAACGGCGATCAGCGGTGACTATGCCGGCGCCGCGGGCTCTAACCATGGACTTGTGAGCTATGACGAGCTTTGGGGCTATACGAGCGAGTCGAGCATCCGGCTTTGGGAAGAGTTGACGCCCGTGCCTACCCGGCGTAATTCGATCCGGCTGGTTACCACCTATGCCGGCTTTGAAGGCGAATCGGCTTTGCTTTGGGACCTGTACAAACAAGTCGTGAGCAAGGACGAGCACCCCGAAGGCCAAGGCGAAAAGCTTCACCCTGATTTGCCGATCTACTGTAACCGTGAGGCGCGGTTGTTTGCCTACTGGGACCACGAACCGCGCATGAAGTGGCAAACGCAGGCGTACTACGACAGCCAGAAAAAGACACTCAGGCCAGGCACCTATCTGCGCTTGCACCGTAACCAATGGGCGGTGGCTGAAGAAACATTCATCACGCCTGAAATGTGTGACCCGTGCGTCAATCAACTGCATCGACCGAGCATCACCGACCGCGAGCCGTTATTTGTTGGCGTCGACGTCGGTATCAAGCACGACAATGCCGCGCGCGTAGCTCTCAAGTGGGACGAAGCCGGCGAGCGCTTGATTCTCGTGTCTCACAAGATTTGGAAACCTACGCCGACACAGCCGCTTGACCTTGAGGACACCGTCGAACAGGACTTGCGCGACCTTAACGAGCGTAGCGATTTGTGGAAATACTCGCCGATCCGTACCAGATGCACCGATCGATCACCACGCTACAGGCCGCCGGCGTGCCTATCCGTGAGTTTTCCCAGACACAAACCAACTGCACGCTCATGGGGCAAACCCTTTTCGATCTACTCACCGGGCTAAACCTCGAGATCTACCCGGCGGACGATTTGAGACAGCAAGCGCTTTCAACGGTAGCCGTTGAGAACCCCCGCGGCTGGAGAATCGCCAAAGAGAAGGCCAGCAAGAAGATTGACGCCATCGTCGCGCTGGCAATGGCGAGCGTTGCAGCCATGGCCCATCGCGGCGAGATCGGTAGCCGTGCAGCTCGTGGATTCAATTTGTCGCAGCACGTTCCAACGGAAGCGATCGAGCCTTTTCGCGGACCCGTCTACATCGGCCAAACGTTTGAAGTGCCGGCAACCGTCATTGCTCAAAGTGACGACGGCGCGATTACTGTTCTTGCGGCATTCGCGAACGAGCAGATGAGCTTACGGCGCCACGTTGAGACAATCGTAAAACCGTTTCTTGTGGCTAATTGCCCATGGGTATTTAACGACCGCCGGCTACTCTTCGGTGTCGTTGAGGAATTAGAGACTCAAGCACAAAGCGACTTCGCCGGGATGCTTAACAGCAGCCTCGGCGGTAGCTGGGACCCGGCTTGTCACCCGTGGGAGACTCGGAAAGATTCGATGCTTGACGTCTTCGGGAAGGCGCAGCCATTCACAATGAAGCCGGCGCTTCAGATAGATAGGAGCAATGCGCGTTTACTCGTAGAAGCCCTAAGCGGGCGATGGTCGTACGAAGATGAAAGACGGGATAAGCGCACGCTGTGGTCCTATGTGGCGCGCGCGTTCAGTCTTTGCGTCGATCGAATCGACCCGGGAGGGCCGCCACCGGGGGGCCGCCACTCACGATCAACAGACACTTTGAGGTGCGGCGAATACAACATGTGGGTAACTCATGGACTCCAAAGCAAAGGATTTTATAGAAACCGTATTTTCGCAGCTCATGACGGCCAAGGATTACATCATATTCAAATTAAAGTTTACCGCGAGCTTTCGCACCCTCCAGGATTTCGCGGAGCAACATGCGCGCAGTTAAATCGGCTTTTCCGCCAGCATGAGTTGATTGAGAGCCGTAATCGGAAGTAACAGTGACGACGCCAGACTGTATAGAGTAGCTCGCTTCGTATTTCTTGCCTTCAAATTGAACGCTAAATGAATACATATGCGGCTGCTTTGTCGTGCGCTTTGGCATAAAACCTTTACTTTCTGAGCCCTGACTTGAAGAGCTCTTATGTTGATGGGTAGGGCAAGTCGAAATCGCCAATCTCATTCATCGGTTTTCCAATATGGTTTTGCAGGATTTGGTACACAGTGCGACAAAGTTCGGGACCTTTGCAGAGCAGAGTTCCCAAGTATTCCTCATTCTCAAATTGCACGGTTAGATAACAAATCGTTATCGGGTCAATTTTGGAGAGAGCAACGTGCGTGAGGACGGCGGATTCACCGGGCGACCTTTTCTCGTGCGCTCCCGACATTGCAAGCCAGCTCGGCGGCTAGGTGCTTATTCCAGGGTGATTGCGGAGCTTCACAGCGGCGCGAAACTATTTACTTAGGGCGCCCTTGTCAACAAGGCCGGCACTTGTCGGAAAAGCGACAAATTGTCTATGGAAGAAAAAGCGCTTTGGCTCGGCGTTTTGATTGAGGCAACTACGGACGTTGCCGGCGTTACGCGCGACTCCAGACAACGCAACGCCCGCGCGTGGTTTGAATCAATGTCGGCAGACGTTGGCAGCTACAAATGGGTGTGCGCCACTCTTGGGCTAGATCCGCGATATTACCGCAGCCGTGTGCTTAAAATCGCAGAGACTAACCCGAGGCAGCTGGTCGGGTTACGCAGGCATGCCGGGAGAGGTGCGGGCTCAAAAGAAAATAATGCGCAGTAGGTGCAGTAGCAGTAGTGCAATGATACCAACGGTTATGATTAGCCGGATTAGCCGGAGGTTCCATCGATGACGGGTGGTGAATGCGTGGCTACGCTTCCAGCGGCGCGGCTTGGAACTATGCCGGTTGCGCCTCATCCGAATAAGGTCTAGCTCAGGCTAGAGAGCCAAACAACAACCCATTATACCGTCATGCAAAGAATAGAAACGGGGCCGACCTTGCGGTGCAGCCTCGTTCTTTCACGCCCGCGGCTGTGCTCGATTGCATGTCATTACAAATTCTTTCGTCCGAGCACCCGCCGGCGAATGAGAATGACGACATAGGCCGCACCTAAGGACAACGCCGGATTGGAGCCGAGGCCGTACGGAGAAAGCCATTTAGCAGCGAGGAACACCGCGACGTTAGCGACGAAGAGATACAGGTAGAATCGGAGCGGGTAGGGCATGACGCTTGCCTTTATCGCCCAGAGGGTTTGATTGCAAGCTAATGGGCGTTAGCGCCGCGTCCATCTATACACGAACACTACTGGTACAAGAACTACGACGGCAACGAGGATGTCATAAAGCATGGTGCCGTGCAGTTATCACCGACATCAGCGCTGTTCAAGCCACGCGCGTTCAGTTCAGCTGTTCGTTTCGTAGTTGCCTTGCCTGCTCTTTAAGTCGGCCGAGTTCTCTTACTTGTTCTTCACGCTTTGGGCTGTATGGCTCGGTTAGAATCTGTCTTGAGAGTTGAGCCATCTTCTCATTAACGGATTGGAGCTCCGTCAATTGCGTATCTTTGACCATGGTGCGCCCCCTAAAATGTAGGTAGGAAACCAAGGTTAATATAGGTCAATTACGGACACGCCTGTCAACCTTAAAACAGAATTTTCCATTAGTTTCTCCGATTGACACCTGAATATATTTTCAGTATCACGGCCTTTGGGTCTAAATGGTCGTGTGCGAGTCCTTGAAGCCCTCAAAATACTGGAGGACGCAACACTCAATTGCAAAGAGCACCGCATCGATACGCCCGAGGTTCACGAGGCACTAGACGCGGTCGAGCGCTACATCGATACGCAAGGGCACGCGAAAGCATTCCGACATCACCTCGATCGCACGCCGCAACCTTTCAGCCTCGGTGGCGAGCAGGGCGAAGGGCAACAGCAAAACCTTCGCGTTAACTTTGCCGGCATTCATGCCGCCGTCCGCTACGCGATCGATCAGCGCCTAGGCCGGCTTGGCAGTCGATACCTTCGCACCAAAGATGAAAAGATTAAGGCAGAGATCGACCGATTGAATGCGGAGCTAGCGAGAATGCCGGCGCGTTGGGAGTTCACACCGCGTAAAGCTTAGAACGCGTGCTCTTGCTCCAACTTGGCAGGCGTGGTCTTTACCTGATTGGTCACTGAGACAGCTGCGAAAGAGTGTTCTTCTTTTCGGCTTCCGGCTCTCTCGATTTTCTTCGGCATGTCAGCGCGACATGTCCATCTATACACGAACACTGTTGGTATGAGGATCAGGACGGCAACGAGGATGTCGTAAAGCATGGTGCCGTTCGGTTATCACAATCTCAGTGCTATTCAAGTCACGCTCGCGGATACTGTGGTCGCGTGGATGATTGATCGCGTCGGCCAGGATCTCTCTGGCGCCGCGGTGATAGAATGTTGCCTTCGGTCGGAGGACAAGACGGGCGCTGCAGTGAGGGCATTTAGCCGTGCCGCGTTTGATTCGCGTAGAGCAACGCGGACAGAGGAACGTTCCTTTCACGGGAGTCTTCATAAGCAAATGGAAAACAAGAATTGCTCCCACAAAAGCTAAGACCAGACCGACTGCATGATTTTCGGATGAGACGCCCGCAATAATCACCGACACGGCTAGGACAGCCTGCGCCGCCGTAATCAAATATCGAATTATCTGCATCAGCACAGGACTAGGTTCCATCGCTGCGGCTGCTTAGGCACAAGCATTGCCAGTACCAGGATTATGGCGGCTAGGAGAAGGTCGTAAAGCATAAAGAGCGTGGCTGTATTAATTGCGCCGAGGTACGAGATTGACGAGGTTGTAAAATCAAGTTGCGGTTCCCGTCACCGGCAGGGGGACTTTGAGCAACCGCCGTACCGTGATTTTGAAAAGAGTATCTGGGAACTAGCGAGGAAATAAACCGACGCGTGAGAGCGTAATGCTCCTGGACTTAACGGCAAATACGCCTGCAAAACGCCGCTGCTTGAACGGATCAGGTTAAATTGTCGAAATTGGCTACTGATGACGATTGCAAGCTCACGCCCGCGGGTGCGTCGTCGCATGCGTCGTTTTCCGCTTAACCGAGCTCCCAAGCAACTTCCTGCGGGTCCCTATCGGTTCGTAACCCGCTGAAACTCGCGTGCTGGAGGTGGCCGTCTGGAGTCCATTCGGTGAACTCTATTTGGGCGACGAGTTTCGGCTCGAGCCAGACGCGGTTTTTCATCTCTTTTCTGGTGAGCGCCCAGTGCGTGAGCTTTTTCTCCGGTAGATTGGCAAACGGGCAAGCGTCGATTCTTAACGCTTTCATCTTCGCCATAATCTCGCGCCTGACGTGCGGCACAAAGCCGGCACGAACTTTTCCCGCGTAGAATAACTTACCGTCCTGGTAATATCCGACGATGACGGCATCGAACGGATTGCCGGGTGTGTAGCCGCCGATCACGAGAACTCCTGACCCTGTTTGATCTTGTACTTGAGCCATGCGCCGCTGCGCCGTCCTGGCTCATAGATTGAATTCGGCCGCTTGGCAATGATTCCTTCAAGCCCGAACTCGCTAACCGTACGGATAATCTCTGAAGGACCAGCGACAAGGATTTGTGAAACATCGACAGCGTAGGAATCCTTGCGCACCTGCCGTAACATGTCGTCAAGGGAATCGCGTCGCTTTATGAGTGGCAGCTGAAGAATGCTTTTTCCGGATCGAATTAGAACATCAAAGCAAAAAAACCATATTGCCGAAGCCTGTGAACGATGGTGCTGGAGCAGGTTAAAGGAGATCTGGCGGTTCGCATCCATCGCAACGATCTCACCATCGATGAGCGTACCGGACGGAAGTTTTTTAAAGGCGTTGGCAATTGTAGGGAATTGAGAAGTTAATTCGTTGCCGCGCCGCGACCAGAGCTTTACGCCGTCAGCGTCACGGCCAGCAAGACAGCGATAACCGTCGAGTTTGATTTCGTAGAGCCAATCGCCTTCGGGCAAAGGCCGCACGGCGAGTGCGTACATCGGTTCGATGAACGAAATCTTTTCCGCCGATTTCTTCCTACTCAATCGCACCACCGGGCGGATGGTATTCAGACGTTAAGAAAGTAACGGAAGGCACCAAGTACAATGCTGAAGTAGGTTAGCCAAAGATGTGGAAGGCCCAATCGATGTTCGCGAGACGGTTCAGCAATTTAAGAGGAGTGTTGGAATCGAGAATCCTTTCCATACATGGTTTCTCCTTGTCCCTTAGGGGCGCAATAGGTATGCCAAGGGGATTTCGGGATAAATCCGCGAAACCACGGCGCTCTAACGCCCTGTTTTTGGACAAGAACGGTCGAATTAACCCTTGCAGATGAACGAAAAAATCAAACGTACAGGGTGGCTTGTTCAGAGGGGCTTTTCATACACCGGCAACGAGCTAGTGGAACGCGCACGAATGGCGTGATTGCTCGCAAGGTGGTCCCCGTTCATGGCCGGTGTCTCTGTTAGCGCAGGGCTCGGCCGTTTCGTTTCTACTTACGCTTTTTTTTCTTGGCCTTCGCCTTTGCCTTTTTTTTGTTCGCTCTATAATTTCTTGCAGCTACAATCCTGGCGCATCCGTTTGAGCAGTACGCGGGACTGCCCTCGCGCGGTTGCCTCAAGGGAATGAAAGGTCTTTTGCATGTCTCGTTTGAGAAGCGGTGAACGTCGTATATGTTCAGACCGGATATTTTTAACAAGTTGGCAAATTCAAAAAAAATCAGCGTAGCGAAGTCATCGCTTTCAACGTCCCAATTAAATGTGCCGCCTTGATCATCACGGCGCCGGATGACGAGGGTTACGTCGTTCATTTTACGGCGAAAGATCGGTTCGGTTGTGTCGTCGTCATCCGCCTCAATACTCTTTCTTAGCTCTTCGAGCGCTTCCCACACAGCAATTTTGTTTTTAACGATCGCTGAGTATTTGTCGTTCCTTTCGGCGCCACGCTTCGTAGCGGTTAAAGCGAAATAGAGATCATCGAGCATTTGATCCCAGTCGCCATTGGTGAGCGCCCGAAGCCCGCACAACGCGCGGTATTTTAAGCGACGACTGGTTATGGCCTTCTGCGAAGGTCGGCTATCCGAGGCGGCGGTCGGGCGGGCCTTCGACGTTTTTCCGGAACTGAAAAACGCATGAGTCACGGCGATCTATTCGAGCGCATCAGAGCGATTCCCATAGAGTCGGTCGTTCGAGAGTATTTTCCGAACCTGGAACTAAATCATTCCGGCCGTGATCTCGTTACGATTTGCCCATTTCACTCCGAGAAAACGCCATCATTCAAGATCAACACTGAAACGAATCGCTGGAAGTGCTTCGGTTGCCACAAAGGTGGATCGAATATCGATCTATTGCTCGCTGGTGAGCTTTTCATAGAACCAGTCGATGCAGCCAAGGACCTTGCTCGCAAGTTCAAGATTGATACCAGCGAGGAAAAGCCGAGGCGAAAAGCCAAGACGTTGACGGTCGCAGAGTATGCTGACTTTTGCGCGTTACCCGAGAATTTTCTACTCGAGACCTTTTCACTCACCAATGACGAAGCCGGCATTGAGATTCCCTACAAGGATGAAAGCGGCGCGACTATATCAGTGCAGCGTCGGCACAAGCTGGAAAGGGCGACAAAAAAGATCAGCGCTTCTCGTGGCGCAAGGGCGATAAGGTTTTACCCTACGGCCTTTGGCAGTTACCGGAAACTAAAGATCGGCTTGTCGTCGTCGAGGGTGCCAGCGATGTTCATGTTTTAACCCATTGCGGAATTGCGGCGCTTGGAATACCGGGCGCCGGGAACTTCAAGCCGGAAATGGTCCTATGCCTGGTACCCTTCCCTGAAATTGTCATTGTGCAAGAGCCGGGCAACGCCGGCGAGCAGTTCGTTTCGAGCATTACGGCGGCGCTAAAGGGCGCCGAGTATCGAAGCACGGTTAAGGCGGTCTCGCTACCCGAGAAAGATCCGCGGGCTTTGTGGCTGACGTGCAAAGACGCAGCACAATTCACAGCGGCACTAGAGCAAGCGATAGCAGCGGCGGCGCCGATCGAACTTTACCCACCAGTGCCGCGGACGCGCGACTTGATAGATACGCTCGAAGCTATTTTTTCCCGCTACGTGTTTTTTAGAGAAAAACGCTATCCGCTATTGCTCGCGCTGTGGGTGATGGGAACCTACTTGCACCGCTTGTTCGCCTACTTCGGCTATTTGCATCTCAACTCACCTGTACTGCGCTGCGGGAAAACCCTTGTGCTTGAGATCATCGGCCAACTTGCCGCACAAGCCACGCCGCGCCTATCCAACGCCAGCGAAGCCGTTATTTTCCGGCTGGCAGATAGCGGCGCGACGATGCTGTTGGATGAGCTTGAATCGCTACGCAATCAGGACAGGGAAAAATTTAGCAATGTCATGGGACTGCTCAACGCGGGATTCCAGAGCGGCGCGAAAGTGCCGCGAGCCCAAAGAGTAGAGGATAGATTTGAAGTCATCTACTTCAATGCGTTTTGTCCTAAGGCGTTGGCGGGTATCAACAGCCTTAGCGATACGCTCGCCGATCGTAGTCTATTAGTCACGATGAGCCGTAAGACGGCGAGCGAGACCGTCGAACGTTTTACGATCCGACGCCAAGGCAGAGAATTAGAAAAGCTTCGGACGGACTTGCGGCTGTGGGCAACCGAACGCGAGAAGGGAATCGCCGATTTATATGACGGCATCGATGATATTTTGGCGACAACCGATAGACTTAAGGACCTTGACGATAGATTTTTAGACATCGTTGAACCGCTGCTAACAATTGCCATCTTTTCAGATTGCGAGTTTTCCAACGGACGCGGTGCTGTAACTGAGCGCTTCTGCGACCTACTGCGCGACATGGCCGGCACGAAGGGCACCGCGTCGGAAGACTCTACGCTTTCCGGACTCGTTACCGTCTTAGAGGCATGTCTCAACGAAAAGCCGGATGAGGAAACCATATTCGTTCTATCGGCGGATCTACTCGCGAGGGTAACGGCTGAACTGTCTTGGATCGATTCGACGCGAAAGCTCGCTGGACAGTTAAAGAAGTTTGGGGCATACCCCAGGCCGTCAAAAGACGGCAAGAGTAGGGGTTATTCCATCGGGCGTGAATGGGTCAAGGAGCTGCGCGCGCGTTACCTTCCCGATAATATCGAGATTTATCCGTCAAACCGTCAAGACAGCAATAAGAATAAAGACTGAAGTGATTTTTCTATCTGTCAAAAGGGGAATCCATTTGACACATGAAAAAACGACTCAAGTGTCGAACTCATAAATCGTTTTGACGGTTTGACAGCAAAATCTGGAAAAAACACACATGGAAGAAAGGAACAAACACTATGAGCGAAATCACCGGGCGAATCGATTTGCCCAGCTACTTTCAGGGACAAATGCCGACTTCCGAGGGCGCCGTCAAAGAGGCGGAAAAAATTATCCGTGACTCATCTCATGCGATGCATCACAAATTTCATGCGGGCGACGCTGAGGCTAAGGCGCTGGTGGATGCACTTTTTGATTTGAAATATCCCGGCGAGGAAGTGATTGGCGGCGGACAACTTGAACAGCAGATGGCGGCGGCTGCTCGCGACTTCGACGCCCAGAGCCATGAAGATCCCATTGCAGCGCGCGCAGCGTCAGAGGGAGTGCTCCGATCTGATTGGGCCGATCGGTACGACGATAATATCGCCGTTGTTCACGGTTTTGCACTGAAGCACATACCCATGGAGCAAGGCCAGGCGCTCTACGAGCGTTATCCAGGCTTGTTCGATGATCCAGACATCATCAAATTAATTCACCGTTTCGCGACACAAAAGTAAAAGGAGGATATTCATGAATTCTTTCTCTGACCAGCTAAAAGTAGTCGGCGGGCCTACAGACGAGGAAATCGAAAAGCGAAAGGCCGAGGCAGTCAAAGAGTTTCGTAAGGAGCTCGACGCAATAACGCCGAAAGGAATCGAACGTGCAACAGCCTTGGACGCGTTCTTTCAGAAAGAGGCCAAGCCCTTCGTTGCCGAGGTAAAGGCGGCCAATATCGCTCATCAGGAAATTTCTCACCTACTGTGGGAAATCGAAAAGTTATTCGAGGTGCCAAACCAGATCCGCAACGCGGTCAGCCATTTTAGCAAGCTTGGCTGGCAGCACATCAGGCAAACGGTTTACGTGGACGAGGTTGATCGAGTTAAGCGGGCAACGCTTATTCGGGAGTATGGCGCGTTCCTTTCGCCGGGCGACGTGGAGGGTACTTGTCGGCGCTACATGCGCCAGGTCGGCGGCTACATTCAAGCGCTCGCTGACTGCGCCGCGATCAGTGAACGTGCGGCACCGGTTGCGATCACCGCGCCTGCAGAACGGCCGGAGCCATTGAGCATCAACACCAAATTCAACGCGCGACAAAAGACTGTTTGAGTAACAAAAACACGAAAGGGAAAAGCAAGACGATGGACAAGCAAAAAGAATTAGCCAAATTTTTGGAATTCGCCGAGTGGCAAGCAAGCACACTGCGCAGTGCGATCGAATATCAGGCGAGCGCCGAAGAGAATGAAAAGCTGAAGCAAGCCAACGAAATACTCAATGAAGCATGGGATAAGCGCAACGCCGAAATCAAAGCGCTTGAGTCGCAAATCGAAGCAAAGAAAAGCCAACTCGCAACTTGGGAAAAAGAATATGAGCAGTACGCGACCATGGACGCGCGTCGGCTTCGCATCGAGGAACTAGACAGGAAGGTTGCCGAGCGGACCACCCAGCTACAGGCGCTCAATAGGGACTATCAAGCGTTTCGCGAGAAGTTCGCCGGCGTGGGCGCGTAGATAAAAAATGGGCGAGCCGGCCAAGAGTCCGTTTGACCTTTTGGTCGATCAGATCCGCAACGAAGAATACGCGAAAATTTTAAATGTGCTTTGCATACGACAGGAGTTGATCGACGTGAGCTTTGAATCGCCCTTTTTGATCCACAGACGAAGTCGATTGAGAAAAAGGGAGAGCAGCTATTTCTGTATCGTTAATTTGGCGACAGTAGTTCTTATATTTGGTCCATGCGTCGTCCAGGCGAGCGACTTCTCGTTTGCGAAGGTGTGGGCGCAATTGGTTGATCGCGAATTGCATCTCGGGCATGCGCTCTTGCAATACTTGCCGACTATTTTTCGGCCAGTTAGGCGGTTCGGGATATATGTCGAACAAGATCTCGTGGACGGAATCGACAAAGAGCGCCTGGGCGGTTCTACGCGCCCGGACCCTAACCGCGAAGTAGACAACCGCGATGGCGAATCCACCGACGACGAATGAGCCGAGAATGGTCTCAAGAGCTTCTGCTTCTGCCATTGCTCGCTGTGGCTTTGTTGCCGTTGGGCAGCCTATGCCATTGGATACACCAAGTTTAGCATACAGGACTAGTGAGAATGTTAACAAGCCACATTTGATGGCCTGTCGTAGCAACGTCAATATGTCATGTTAACAGCAAGGTAAAAATGTCAGGGTGACACCTCAGGTTGAATGGCCAGCCTAGAAAGCGGACCATAGCGGAACCCCTCCTTTTTTCCGATCGTTCGATATAGGCCAATTGCGTGCGTTGTTTTTGAATCGAAGGTTGCGATTTTCTCAGTCTTGTAGAAAATCTCCACCGCACCGTCCAACATCACGTTGACCTCGACTCTTTTGTTGGCGTGAGAACGAAAGGGCGAGGTCTTGGGATCTGCAAAACCGTCCGTTCGAAAGTTACCGTGTTGTCCTTAGCCACTGTGCGCTGTTGTTTGAAACACAAATCTCGTTCGATCTTAAGAGCACTGACTTTTCTCCAGGCCGGCTGTGCTTTAGCGGGCTTAGCAAACTTACGGTTATGCACGGGGAGATAACGATCCAGGACCACGGTTGCCTGTTGCACGCTCTTGGCCCTGGCCAACCGCAGCTCACTGACCAGCCGGTCCTGGAAAGTGTTCCACAGTCTCTCGATTCTCCCCTTGGCCTGAGGGGAATGGGCTAGGATCAAGGTCACCCCGAGCTCTTCCAAGCCTCGACCGACTTCGGTGGTGGGTTTTCTGTTGATCAACTGCTCCTCTAACGTCGGTTCCCGATCGGTCCAGAATACCGAGTGACAGTCCGTATAGATCGACTGGGATACTCCATGCTGCTTGAAGATCTCGGAGAACAGATGGAAGTAACCCCAGGAACTCTCGGCCGGGGCAAAAAAGGCTCCCATGACTTTGCTCGTGGCAGGAGCATCATCCCCTCACTGGCCCGTCTTTCTCTGCGGCTTCGGTGCTTAATCCCGCGACGCTTCTTGGGGGAGCCGATCCCGTGGGCACGAAGGATACGGCGGACTTTCTCACGGCTGAGCTCGATCTGTTCTTGTTCTTTGAGCTTCTCGGTCAGATGATGGTCGTTGAAGCCTTGGTATTTACCTCGGGCTAATTCCAAGACACGTCTAACCGTCTTCTCCTTGGTCTTGCGTTTACAGGGCCGTCCGCGGTTACCGTGAACGATTCCCTTGGCTCCGGCTTTACCGACACATGCTTTGATCCGGTAACACTGCCGTTCGCTTAGTCCCATCACCAGTGCCGCTTGCACCACGGTCAGCTCGCTTCGATTCACTCGTTGTATTACGTCTAGTCGCTTCTCGTCTTGCATCGTCAGGGTTGTCATCCTCCCACCCTGACATAATTACGTTGCCGTTAGCCCCTGTCATAATCACGTTGCTACTACAGCCACATTTGATGGCCCGGGGCGTTCATTAGCATTGACAGGGTTACACAAAAGCAGTATACGTTATGTATCATGACCGGCAAACAGCTAGGCGACATTCGCCGTGCATTGGGGGTTACGCAGCACGAATTTGCGGCCAAGGTAAGAATGACCCGCAATTCGGTTGCGCGCATGGAGCGGGGCGAGATGATCGTCACGCCGCCGATGGAGCTGTTGATTTCGTTCGTCGCAAAGGAGGCGGGCGTTGATCCTTCTCACGGACAGACAAGTCGCGGCGCAGCTGCAAGTAAAAAAGCGAACCGTTGCAACTCTCGGGATACCGTTCGTAAGAGTAGGCGCCGGAAAGGGCGTTAGGCGTTATCGACAAGAGGACGTAGACACATATATAAATCTACGCGTTCACTACCAGCGGGGGAACGATGGCAAAGAGAAAAAAGAGAAACGGAATCGAGTATCGGGCGGAGCGGGACCGCTGGGGTTACAGGGTTTGCCTACAAGGGCGCACTTACAAGCGCTACGTCTGGGCAACGCGGGAAGAGGCGAAGGCGGCACTCATTGAGCTCAAGACAGAGGTGGCGAGCAGACCCAAGACGCCGGAGTTACCGCCAACGGCACTGATAACCGTGGTCAGCGCGTACCTCGTGGAATCCGCAGAAAAAGGCCGTTCCGGGTGGCGAATCGACGGCATGAGATGGAACTTCGACAAGATCATCATTCCGTTCTTCGGTGCGGCAACGCCGATCGGATCCATTACGTCAGATCAGGTCCAAAAGCTCGTGATACAGCGAGAGCGAAACGTTAAGCCGAAAACGGTGTGGCATGACGTGACAAACCTTCGGGCGCTGCTCAATTGGGCGATTGAAAAAAACCTGCTCGTGAAAAATCCTGTTGATGCACTCGATACAAGCATCATCGGCAGCACGAAACCGAAGAAGGCGCCGCTAAATCTACCCGCAGTGGAAAGAGCGGCAGAGAGCATCGAGAATCCGGCCGATAGAGCTTACTTTGATTTTCTACGTTTCAGCGGATTACGGAAGGACGAAGCGAACCGGCTCCGATGGGAAGATATTAACTTCGATGAAGGTTATTTTCATTGCCGCGGCACGAAGACTGACGAGTCCGACGCATACCTTCCGTTGGCGCCGGCATTGATTGAAAGTCTCAAAAAGCACAAGGCTGGGAGCATGTCTGATTATGTCTTTGCCGGCCGATCGGCTCAGACCAAGGGAAAAAAATCTATTCGCGCCGGCGCCTGTTCGAGAAGATCGAGCGGCTTACTTCTCGCTGCACGGACTGTTCGGGCGGCAACATCGGCAAGCGTCGCCACTGCCGGGACTGCAAACGAATCGAAGCCGTCTCGCGCATCCATTGCTGCTCGAAATGTAGGTCGGTCAACGTCGACGAAGGCATTGGTTGCTTTGCCTGTGGATCGAGCAATATTCAGCCGAGCGTGAAGCTGCGACCGAAGGACATGCGCGATTACTTCGCTAGCACGGTTCAGACCAGATGACCCGCGCGTGCTGATGAGCTTGATGAGACACACGAACTTGACGACGACAACAAAGTATCTGCGCGCGATGCAGGAGCGCATGAAAGATAGCGGTCTCAGGCTTGGGGAGTCGCCTAAAATTTCTTTGGGGGCAAGTCTGAAAACGTCCAACTTGGGGGCAAAAAAGTGTACAAAACAGCATTCAAGCAAAAATGGCTGAGTTGGCTAGGATGCTAGCAACACAGCAAAGTACCTATGGAATTCGTGATCTTACCGAGAGAAGAATTGGTGGCGGTGGACGGATTCGAACTGTCGACGCCGCGGATATGAGCCGCGTGCTCTGACCAACTGAGCTACACCGCCAAGGCATTCAAGTTTTGATGAATTGGGGAAAAGATCAATCTGTCAGGGAAGGGCCGCAGACGGATTCCACCTCCGCTGCACGGAAGTTCGATGAATGCTCTTCCTTCCTCGGTTGATCTGGTAGAGGACTTTCTCATCTACATCGAGACATGTCAACATGTTGCCGTATACTAGCCCGGTGTCTAAGCCAACTTTGTAGGGGAGATCGTATAAAACGGTCGGCTGCGGAGTGTGTCCGAACAAAACCGTGTAGGGAAGGCCGTGAGAGTTGAAAATAAATGTGTTGCGGATCCAAAATAGTTCCTCGTCCGTCTGATCCGCGAGAGATTTTTGCGGGTGAATCCCGGCGTGTACGCACAGGAACGAATCCATGGAATAGTACCTTTCGAGACCTTCGAAAAAATCCAGGTGCTCGGCCGGCATCGCCGCCAACGCTTGCGGCGCCGAAAATCTGTCCGCTGTAAGGCCGTAGCTAGCCAGTGTCGCCTTTCCGCCATTGATCAAGAACATGTCGCCGTGTCGGCCGTTTAACCCGAGGTAGGACAAAAACATGTCCTCATGGTTTCCTTTCAGGAATACGAGGTCAATGTCATTGCGTTGCTTTTGAAGCGATATCAAGTAGGAAACTACACCTGAGGAATCCGGGCCGCGATCAACGTAGTCACCCAGAAAAACCACGCGGTCGCCGCGCGCTAACGGCAACGTCTCAATTAAACGGCGAAGCTCGTCCACACAGCCATGAATATCGCCGACGACATAACGGCTCATGTTGAGAATCCTAAGCCACTCCGTGGGTCTGTGCAATGATCACCGGGATGGCTGGAAAAAAAGGTCAATGCCCGGTATTCTGGCCTGAGGAGAAGCAATATTGTGAAAGCGCGCGAAATGTATTCAAGTAATCTCATGGTTGCAGGGATCGTTTGCCTGGTGATGGGCATTGGGAATTGGACGGTCGGGGCAATCGAATCCTCCAAGTACCAAGCTCTGTTATACAAGACGGCGCGCACCGGATTGGAAGAGAGTTACCGCAATTTTCAACAACTGGATCACCAAAAAAACGAAGAAGTGCTGCGGCGCATCAATGAAGATCGAGAGAAATACAACGGAGCGAGAGTGAAACTCAATTTTTTTTATATCGTTTTGACGGGAGGGAGGGCGTTGTTCATTATTGGCGCGCTTTTGACGTTAACGGCGATGGTGTACCTCATTCGTCGAGATACTCAGGTAAAGGTCAAACGTCTGCTGGAGGAGTCCTCTGGCGAGCAAAGCTGATCTAAAATTGATTAGTCATTTAGAGGGCTTGGATTTCTGATATTTGCGATAGTCATAGCCGGTCGCCATGGCTAACAAAATGTCTTCCATCCCGCCGCTTTTTTCACGTCGTAAAATCAACAAACGGTCATAAAATTCTTTGAAATCTTTATAGACACGCTGGCTGTCATCTGCACTGCGAAGATAAAAATCTTTAATGCGGGTTACGGTAAAGCGCAAGGCCGAAAAGCGCAATTCGTTCGGAAATGAATCCCATTCCGGCAGTGAGAGTGGCCGCAGGCTCTCGTAGCCGGAGATCAAGGCTTCGAATCTGTCGATGCGATAGCGGTCGTCGAGAAAGCAGAGTGCATTAACTGCGGTGGCGAGGTCGTAGATCAACTTTCCCCGGCAAGCCGCTTCAAAATCCATCACGCCGGTCAGGCGGTTCCCCTTGAATTTTACGTTATCGGGGAACAAGTCGCCGTGAATGATTCCCTTTGGCAAGTTATTATCGAGGTAGTTCTCCAAATATGAGAACTCGTCGTCCAAAACCCTGACGATATTTTTCAGGTGTGAAGGCAACTGCCGACGCACATCGCGATAAATCGCAACGATCCGGTTGAAACCGAATCGGTTATCGATGCCTTTCTTGTAGCTTCGACCTATTAAATGCAAGTTGGCAAGAGCATGTCCTAATGAACTCAAGTGCGTAGCGGTCATTGATTCCACAGGCAATTCGACGCCGTCGAGATGGCGCGTCACGGTGACACACTTTCCTTGAAATTCCAGGTGGTACCTGCCGCTTTTGGTCTTGAGCGGCTGAAGACATGGAAAATTTTGCTTTCTCAAATGCAGTAATAGATCAAGTTCTTGTTTTACCTCAACTTCGCTTTTGATTTCATCGATTTTGGCAAAAAATTTTGCGCGCTTTGTCTCAATGAGATAGTGGGTATTTACCGAGCCAGTACGCGTTCCGCTGAAAGACACGAACTCGCCCAGCGCAAACTCATCGATGAGCCTGGTAATGTCCCTTTTCGAAAGTGAGGTATAAATCGCCATTCAGTGGTCTTCTATCATCCTGCCAACTTTGACGCTTTAAGGAGACGTGGAAAATTCTGCATGCTAACTTCTCTACCTATAACGGAAAACTTACTCCAGGTCAATATTGCTTATAATTTATTTAAATAGATCAATGACTTAGAGGTAACTAGGCAAGTTAACCTTTGCTTATTCTTCGGCATAACTCGAGAAATGACCCCCTGAGCGTTGAATCGCGTGCCCCCCGTTATCCGAACCGAAATCGCTCAGGGCGCCCTCGGCCTTTGACCAACCAATCCGGATTCGTGGCGGATTTTCACAATCAAAGGTCGCGAAATCGTGATTCTGGCCCGACAAACCAGCACAACGAATTAACCATGAATATATAACCATTTATGGGTTGATTATCGCTAGAATTGGTCGATCCGCGGCCCCTATCCGCGAGCCGGAGGATTTCGGAGCCCGCACAAACGACCCCTCAGGTCCGAAAACACGCCTTGGGAATGGCTAGAAACGGAGTATGGCGCTCATCGCACCGACACCTGTGGAAATCGAGCGTCAATCTGCGGGTAGGTCCAATTATCAAGACCTGAGAGCTCAACGCGGCGACCTCTTTCGAGTTTACATCGGTTCGCACTCGGTGAGACCGAGCACCGGTTCAACTCGAACGGCAATTTTTTTCTTGACAATTGTGGTCAGGTTTTCCTAATCTCGCCCCGGAAAATTTGGGTTTCTCTGTTTTTTGTTCGCAGCTAGCCGTGCGCCTGCGGGCGGCGCCGAGCTTTCGCTACTGGAATCAAAAATAGAGGAAAAGTAGCGATAATTTTGCGGAACTGAGGCGGGCGAATTTTCTTAACGGGCTTTGCGTGCGAGGAGGTTCAATGGCATCTGGTAAGGTTAAATGGTTTAACAATGCGAAGGGATACGGCTTCATAGAAAAGGAAGGTGGGGGCGACGTCTTTGTTCATTACAGCGCGATTCAGGGGGAGGGATTCAAGTCCCTCAACGAAGGCGAGAGCGTCGATTTTGAAATCGCCCAAGGCGACAAGGGTCCCCAAGCCGTTAACGTTATAAAAAAGTAAACGCGTTGAGACCGGCGTCACGCCAAGCGTGCGCAGCCGATCCGCCGGCCGCCATTGGCGTGACGAATCCGAGTCATTCTAGCCTTCTCCAGGAAATTTCCTCTCGATTTTCCGACCGGTGATCGCACGTTCACATCACGATAAAAAGTCTCGATATCCCGCGTCCGTAGTATTTCCCGCGTCGCGCCCCAATTTGTTTAATCCAGGTAAAAATTGTAGATTTCTGCATTGAGGCGAAAAGCGCGATAAAATGCATCGTAACCTGAGGGAACGAATCGTTTACTATGGATACTAAAATACCTGAAACGACTTCGCGTTATGGACAGGATAAGTTACTCGCCGAAACGGTAGCCCTGACGCGCTTAGACAAGGCTATAGGATGGGCGCGGAAATATTCGCTCTTCCCGTATCCGTTCGCCACGGCCTGCTGCGCGATGGAATACATGTCACTGTCGATGTCACCCTACGATATCGATCGGTTCGGCGCGTTGCTGCCGCGCTTCAGTCCGCGACAAGCTGATTTGCTTATGGTGATCGGGACGGTGAACCACAAACTCTCCCCGGTCTTGAAGCGAGTCTATGAACAGATGTCCGAACCTAAGTGGGTCATGGCTTTTGGCGCCTGCGCCGCCAGCGGCGGCTTTTATGATAACTATGCTACGGTGCAGGGAATCGACCGGATTATCCCTGTCGATGTTTATGTGCCCGGTTGCCCACCCCGGCCTGAAGCTGTACTCGACGGCCTGATGGAACTACAAAGCCGTATCGCTTCCCAGAAACAGCCGATCGGCTAGGCGCGATCGACAATTGCGCGATAATGTTATAACCAAGCCGCCAGGTTTCAATGTGACGGGATGAAATTCACCCGGATCTCTGGCCACTTTAAGCGGTAGTCCGAAAAATGGCTCCAGAAGACAAAGACCCTTTAAAGTCGGCACGCGGAGATTTTTACCACCAGGGCGTGATCACCAAACTTTTCCCGTCGAACAATACGGGCGTCGTCAAGACTGAGAGCGGTCGCGAATTGACGTTCTCGTACGAATTGGTGCTGCTTTCGGGCGAAGCAAAATCGCCGCTGGACCTGTATGTCGGCGAGCCTGTGGGTTACGACTTGGGGTGGACTTCTGCCGGTCTGCGAATCACCAAGCTAAAGACTTATCCGAAGTCGAAAGGTGACATCGGTGCGCCTGATTCAGAAGGGCAACGAAGTTAAAGCAAGAATCTGCCGGCCCAAGATCTCTCCGACGAACACTCCCAATAACGCGATATAAAACAAACCGGTGGCGGCCATGGTGTGGGGTATAAGCAAGGTACGCCAGATCATCCAAGACAGAATCAGCGGTGCGACTTGGCCGACCATCGCCCGCGTGATCAACAGCGTTGAATGATGTTGCCATAAGCGCTCCATGGCGATGGCGGTTTGCGCGGTTCCAAAAAAATATAGGATGAGCGGCGATAGCGCCAAAAACGCGCATTGCGCGATTAACGACATCACGAAGAATCGATAAGTTCGAATAAAAGGATCCAGACTCTGCCCAGTATCGATGAGATACCAATGGCCGATCAGCATACCGACGGTGACGCCGCCGAGCAGCAGAGAAGATATAAAAAAGGTGGTGGGATACACCACGGTCTCAATCGAGAAAAATGCCGCGTCATAAAAGCTGTGGGCGCTGAGAATCAAGCCGGCGGAACCGGCAAGAACGGCTGAGGCAAAGCTGCGCGCCCGAAAAGCCTGGTTTTCAGTCCACAGAGACATCATGTAACATGAAAAGAAAATAATGAACGCAACATGAAGACAGACTTCGAGCCCGACTCCCCAGCTCAGACGTTGCGATAAGCTGTCCCAATAGAGCGAGCTTTTGCCCCATAACCCGAGCAAGGCGATGACATAGAGAACGGCAGCCGTCGATTTGTAAAAGGCGCGCTCGATCTCGTGAAACGGCGTTCCTGCCAAGGCGAAAAGACCGCCCAACGCCACTTGATAAAAGAAAATCAGAAAACTGCTGGAAAATCCTTGCATGGAGTTACATTCAGCGCGCCGGCCCGCGGGGCTTTTCGGCGACGTGCATGCAAACCGCGCCACTCAAAAATTTTCGCACGGCGACATGTTCGAAACCGGCTTCCTGGATAAGTTGCGCCACTTTCTCGGGAGGATGAAACTGCCGCACCGAATCGGAAAGATATTGGTACGCCATGCGATCCTGCGAGAGCCATCCGCCAATGGACGGCATTAAACAATAAAAATAGATTGAGTATAGCGCCGCAAACCAGCTCGCGGGGGGAGGGAACATATCGAGCGAGACAAATTTTCCGCCGGGCTTGATGACACGAAACGACTCGGCGAAGAACAGCGGCAAATCGGAAACGTTGCGCAGAACAAACGCCGCCATCGCGCCGTCAAAAAGCGAATTCTTAAAGGGCGCAAACATCGCACTGCCCATGATGAAGGCGGTGCTTGCACCATACCGTGCCCGTGCCCGCTTAGCTTGCGCTAGCTTTAACATTTGCAGTGAGAAATCCAATCCGACGAAGTGCCCATTGCCTTTGGCGGTCGTTGCGGCGTTCAAAACCAAGTCGCCGGTACCGGTGCCGATATCGAGGATGCGAGGGTGCATGCCCGTGAGCGCGGCACGAATGGCTTGGCGCCTCCACCGTGTGTCGAGGCGAAAGCTAATGACGCGATTGAGCAGGTCATAGCGACCGGCAATCCGGTCAAACATATTTTGAACGGATCGGTCGCGCGAAGCGTTAACGTCGGACATCGGCCGGGATGCTTACGATAGGCACTGCGCGAAGAGCAAATAATGGAGTTAGAAATCTCGATCGATGATCAACTGGACCAGAGTCTTGAGCCCGTTACGGTACATCGATGGCGGCAGTTGTTTTACCGATTTCAGAGCTTCCTTGGCGTAGCGTTTAGAAAGCGCTTTTGCTTCCTGAATCGCAGGGCCGGTTTTGATGGCCGCGAGCGCTGCGCCGATCTGCGCTTCGGTCGGCTTGACACTTTCGAAGGCGTCGCACACCGCAGGATCGCCGTTGATTACCGCCAGGATGATCGGTAGCGCGGGATTGCCGTCACGCAGGTCCATGCCGATGGGTTTACCCAGAAGATCCACGTGGCCGACCACATCAAGAATGTCATCGACCATCTGAAATGCGATGCCCATATTGAGCCCGTAGCGTTCGGCTTCATCGACGAAGGTCGACGGAGCGCCTGCGAGGTACGCGCCGACCTTGGCTCCCGTGTGGAAGAGCGATGCGGTTTTCCGTTTGACGATCTCGAGGTAATCGTCGATGGTTACCGTGCGATTCCGATTGAAGTGGCCTTGCAGAATTTCACCTTCGGTCAATAGCGTGCAGGCATCGGCAGTCCACTGCACTACGCTCTCGTCGAATTTACCAGCGAATTCAAAAGCCTTGATGAAGAGAAAATCTCCGGCGACTAAAGTGGACTTGAGGCCGAATTTCTTGAATGCTGATTCTTTACCGCGGCGCGTTTCGGCGCCATCGATGATATCGTCGTGCAGTAACGTTGCGGTATGGATAAGCTCGATGGCCGTTGCGATATCGACGATGTCTTGGGTATGTTGACCGTCAAACGCAGAATACGCCAAGAGGGTGACCATCGGTCGCACCCGCTTCCCACCGCTGTCGATGAGATGAGCCGAAATGTCGGTGAGGGCTTGTTCGCGCGATCGAACCGCGCGCGCCAAATTTTCTTCGACGAGTTGCAGCGCGTCGCTGACACAGCGGAACGGATCGTTGGCCCCATGTAGCAATGGAATTCTTTGCCTGACATCGGGAGCGATTGTGGAAGCGGTTTGCAGTCTTTTCGATTTGCTTTCTTGAATCAGAAAAACTCCGCGCAGGGGTTAAAATCTAGCAGAAAAATGGCATAGATCACCGGATTGGTCAAGCCAAGCTTCGCGAGCTGAAGATCGTTTGGCTGATTCGTCGGCGTACATCGGCTGAGCGCAGGTGATTCCTGCAATCTGAATCTAAATTCGCTCGGCGGCGGCAACAAGTCGCGGAGGTTTTTTCTTGACAATAATAAGCAACCCCGAATATATAAACGCCAAGCAACATTCATGATTTGCTGTTTAATATGGTTTCCAACGGCGTTGAAGGAGGGGAGAGACATGGAGTTTACCTTGTTTATACTTCGGTGGGTTCATTTTTTAGCCGGTATCACTTGGATTGGCATTCTTTACTATTTCAATTTCGTCCAGACGCCATTTTTTGCCGAGACTGAAGGCCGGGATCAGGACGGCGGCAATTCAAAAGCTCGTGCCGCGAGCACTTTGGTGGTTTCGCTGGGGCGCGATGTTCACTTTTCTTTCCGGTATCTCGATTTATACCATGCGGATGGGCGAAATGGGCGCTGCGCTATTCTATTCATCCTCTTACGGCGTGACGATAACCGTGGGCGGTTTAATCGGTACCCTGATGTTTCTCAACGTTTGGCTCGTAATTTGGCCCAATCAGCAGATCGTGATCGCTTCGCTAATCAGGTGGCTGGGGGCGGTCAGGCATTGCCGGCCGCTGCTGGCGCGGGTCGTCGAGCCGCGCTGACTTCGAGAACCAATACCGTCTTCTCGATCCCCATGCTGTTCTACATGGGCGCGGCGAGTCATTATTCCGCGATGGTGAGCTCAATGGGCCCGAGGGAGTCACACGGATATTTTTGGTTTATTGTGATCGTGCTTGTGGCGGCCTTTGAATGTAATGCGCTGATAGGAACTCAAGGCGTGGCGAAGCAGCCGCTCGATTCGGTGAAGGGAGCGCTGTGGTATGGTTTCCTGTTGACCGGGATTCTGTATCTCTTGACGCTCGGGCTAACATAAGTCGTCAGAATTACTTGGCCAGATAGGCGGCCAGGTGCGGAATCTCGTCTTTCAAATAAGGGAATTGCGGCATCACCTTCGTCGGGCGTTTTGGTTTGTAGCCCGGTGGATAGGCGGTGCTGAGCACGCGGGATTCCAACAATTCTTTGGACGATCCCCTGATGGCGGGACCGATAGGGCCATCTCTGGATGGGTCGTTGTTGTGGCAAGCGACGCAGTTTGCTAGATACACAGCCCTGCCTCTTTCCGCGTCCGCATCTGCTCCTGAACTCGAGGAGTCCTTTGATTCCTTGGAACACCCGGTAAGCCAAACAATCGCCAGCACCAGCGTCAGAATTTTCATCGATAGTCTTACTTTCATGAGCCGCTCGATCGGAGTCTTTCTGTAATCGCGCCGGGTGATATCTAAACCGGTTCCGGCCGGCGCTGATACGATGAGATTCGTATCACGAGTTTCTCTAAGAAATTTTTACTTCTCCAATCGTATGGATTGACTCAGAACCGAGCGGAGCGGTCGGGTGAGTTGCGAATTACGCAACGATCATGCGGAAGAGGCTCGCAGCCGATAGAGAAACTCGGGTTTGTATGATAGATAATCGCTTGTATGGTGCGAAAGGGGGGAATTGAACCCCCACGGCCTTTCAGCCACAGGATCCTGAATCCTGCGCGTCTACCAATTCCGCCACTTTCGCAAACTCAGACATCATCCACTTGTTAAGGATTTTATCTAACGTGCGGTGTTGCCCTTGTCAAGTTTAGGAGGAGCGTCTCGGGATTTCATGAGTAGGATCTTAGTCATCGAACCTTACAAAATGTTACGACACGCATTTGCCGTGGCGTTGTTCGAACGATCATCAGGTCGACGTTGTAACTACCATTGCGGAGGCGGAGACATTGTCAGACCCCGATCTAGTGATTGTCGATGGAGCGGCGCTGCGGGAGCGAAACTCATTGACGCCCCAGCAACGTTCGACGCGGTACAAAACTGGAAATTTCCGATTATCTGGATCGACGCGGGTGCGGAGACGCAAGTCCCGGGCGGCGACAGGCTGCTCCACTTAAAGTGGCCGATCGATAAGGATGCGCTCAAAAAAGCGATAGTGGAGTGCTTGGGACGAGTCAACGGGTCGAACGGATGGCTGATTCTCCGATCAAGAGCCGAGCAGGATCCCCGGCTTCAACGAAGAGAAAGCCGCGCAGAATTGAAATCATCCCGACCCGCCGACGGCGAGAAGAAGTTTATCGAGTTGGTGGACGTCGTCGAATAGGAAGCGGTTCGGAGCTCGAAGTCGTCGCAGCAAGAGATAAACAGCTATGCAACTCTCGAAGGCATACAGTCATAAGGATATTGAATCCAAATGGTATAGCCATTGGCTCAATGCCGGGCTTTTCGCGCCGGCCAAAGGGACGGCGGCGGTATTTTTCGATTGTGATTCCGCCGCCGAACGTTACCGGTTCGCTGCACATGGGGCACGCACTCAATAACACGCTGCAAGACATTCTCTGCCGCTACAAGCGGATGGACGGGTTTCGTGTGCTTTGGGTTCCCGGCACCGATCATGCCGGCATCGCGACCCAAAATGTTGTCGAGCGCCAACTGGCGCAAAAGGAGATGACCCGCGCCGCAGCTCGGGCGGGAAAAATTCATCGAAAAAGTCTGGCAGTGGAAACAGGAAGCCGGCGACGCGATTTTGCATCAGTTAAAAGCGCTGGGTGTTTCCTGCGACTGGAGCCACGAGCGCTTCACCATGGACGAAGGGCTGTCGCGCGCGGTGCGCGAAGCATTTGTCAAACTCTGGGAAGACAAGCTTCTCTATCGGGCGCAACGACTGATCAACTGGTGCCCGCGCTGCAAAACGGCGCTCGCCGATATCGAAGTAGTGCACGAAGAGGCCGACGGCAATCTCTGGCATATTCGCTATCCGTTGGCTGACGATCCGTCGCAGGCACTCGTGGTCGCGACGACGCGCCCGGAAACCATGCTCGGCGATACCGCGGTCGCGGTGCATCCGGATGACGAGCGTTATCAAGGATGGGTCGGTCAAGAAAATTCGTTTGCCGATCACTGGACGAATCGTGCCGCTCATCGCCGACCCTTTCGTCGACCGAGAGTTCGGCACCGGCGCGCTCAAGATCACGCCGGGACATGACTTCAACGACTTCGACATCGGCGAAAGATTCGGTTTGGATAAGATCAGCATCTTCGACGCCGATGCACGCATTGACGCGGCTGCATTCTTGGACCGCGGCGAAAGCGGCGGATTGGATCGAACGTTACCGCGGCAAGGATCGCTTCGAAGCGCGCAAACTTGATCGTCGCGGAGTTGAAAGATGGGGGATTTCTAGAAAAAGCCGACGCGCACAAGCTAATGGTTGGCCGCTGTTACCGCTGCCAAACGGTCATCGAGCCGTACTTAACGCCGCAGTGGTTCGTCGATATCAAACCGCTGGCCGAGCCGGCGATGGCCGTGGTGCGCGACGGCAAGATCAAGATCGTTCCCGAAGGCTGGAGCAATTCCTATTTCGCCTGGATGGAAAACATCAAAGATTGGTGCATCTCGCGGCAAATTTGGTGGGGTCATCAAATTCCCGCCTGGTATTGTCAAGCGCTGCGAGGCGCCGAACTTGATCAAAGGCGCGGACGGCGAATACCGGCTCGCCAAAGACGCTAGACCGATCGTTGCGCGCGAGGCTCCGGCAACGTGTCCTCTATGCGGCGGCAAGGAGCTGATCCAAGACCCCGACGTGCTCGACACCTGGTTTTCTTCTGGCCTGTGGCCGTTCTCGACTTTAGGGTGGCCGGATCAGACAGAGGACTTGAAGACTTTTTATCCGACTTCAGCGCTTGTGACCGGCTTCGATATTCTTTTTTTCTGGGTCGCGCGGATGATTATGATGGGACTCAAATTCATGGGCGACGTGCCATTTCGCGACGTCTACATCCATGCTTTGGTGCGCGACGAACAGGGCCAGAAAATGTCCAAATCCAAGGGCAACGTCATCGATCCGCTTGAGATCATGAGTCAATGCGGCACCGATGCGTTCCGCTTCACTCTGGCCGCGATGGCGGCCATGGGGCGCGATATCAAGCTCGCCGAGGATCGCATCGCCGGTTATCAAAATTTTGTCAACAAGCTTTGGAACGCAGCGCGATTCGTGCAGATGAATTTGGGCGGTGCAAATGGCACCGGCGACCATACCAGCAGTGTTCTCGACGATCGCCATCTTGGCTTTGCCGAGCGCTGGATTCGCTCACGGCTGGCGTTCGCCATCACTGAATCGCGCAACGCGATCGAGGCTTATCGTTTTAACGATTACGCCAACGTGCTTTATCAGTTCACCTGGCATGAGTTCTGTGACTGGTATATCGAGATGAGCAAGCTCGCGCTCAACGGCACGGACGCAAGAGTCGCGGCCAGAAGCCGAAAACTCTTGCAGGAGCTGTTGGATCAGATTCTTTTGCTGCTTCATCCGGTAATGCCGTTTGTCACGGAAGAGATTTGGCAGGTGCTCGGCGACAACCGTAAAAGCATCATGGTCCAGCCTTATCCCGACGCGCAAGCCAGCTGGATTGACGAAGAAACGGAAAAGCAAATGAAGTTTTTGATGGGCGTGATTCGCGCCATCCGGAATCTCCGCACCGAGATGAACTGCCCGCCGGGAAAAGAAGTAAGCGTGATTTTTTGTGGCCAGCGACGCCGATCTCGCCTTTCTACGCGAGCACGCAGCATACTTACGCTCGCTTGCGCGGGTCGGCGCGTCGGAGTTTCGTCGAGCTGGCGATCGCCCAAAGGGAGCGGCGACCGCGGTGGTTGGAGCGATGGAAATCTATTTGCCATTGGACGATCTCGTCAATCTCGACGAGGAGCGGGCGAGGCTGGCGAAAGAAGTGGGCAAGATCGAAGACGAGCTGGCGCGAGTGCAAAAGAAACTCGCCAATGCCGACTTCCTCGCCAAAGCCAAGCAAGAAGTGATTCACAAAGGAGCGGGAAAAGGCGAGCCAGTTCGAGGAAAAGATTCGCACGCTTAGAAACAGCTTGGAGAAAATTCAGGAAATCCAAGCGGGAAGGAATTGAGCCGATGGATATTCACGTCAGCCCGCAGATCGAAAGATTGATTCGCGATTCATTGGACGAGGATATCGGCGCCGGCGATCTGGCGACGATGGCGACCGATCTCGGCGGAATCGCGCGGCACGGGGTTATTTCGCGCCAAAAAAGATGGAGTCGTGGCAGGTTTGGTTTTGCTCGACCGAATTTTCTATTTCATCGATCATAGGGTCGAGGTGCGCTTGCTGCACCAAGGACGGCGCGCAGGTCAGCTCAAGGCACGGTGGTGGCCGAAGCGATCGGACCCGTGCGCGCGTTGCTGCTCGCCGAACGGACGGCGCTCAATTTTCTCCAACGTTTGTCCGGCAACGCGACCTTGACGCGCAAGTACGTTGAGGCGGTCAAAGATTTTCCCTGCAAAGTGCTCGACACGCGCAAAACCACGCCGGGACTGCGTACGCTGGAGAAATACGCCGTGCGCATGGGCGGCGGCATGAATCATCGGATCGGTTTGTATGACGCCGCGTCTGGTGAAAGACAATCATATCGAAGCGACCGGGCTCGATTGCCGAGGCGGTGAAAGCAGTGCGCCGCCATGCGCCGTTCATGGCCAAGGTCGAAGTGGAGGCGAGCAACTTGAAGCAAGTTCAAGAAGCGATCGATGCGGGCGCCGACGTCATCATGCTCGACAACATGACCTTCGCGCAGATGGCCGAAGCCGTGAAACTCGTCAATAAGCGGGCGTGGGTCGAAGCCTCGGGTGGAATTACGCTCGAGACGATTCGCCAAGTCGCCGACACGGGTGTTGATTTTATTTCCTCCGGCGCGCTCACCCATTCGGCGCCGGTGGTCGATTTCAACATGAAGATTACCATGAATGTCGCCAAATAATCCCCGTTTCATTTCAGATGGGGCGGTCGGCGCACCGCTCGACGCCGGGAAAATTCACCAACGTTTGGCGCGCGACCGGCTCGATGCCAAGTTTCATTACTTCGCCGAACTCGACTTCGACCAACAGCTACGCCCGCGAGCTTGCCGAGAAAGGTGCGGGCGAAGGCGAGGTGGTGATCGCTGAGTCGCAAACCCAAGGGCGCGGCCGGCTGGGCCGGCGCTGGGAATCGCCGCCGCTTCGCCAATCTCTATTTCTCGATCATCTTCGTCCCACTCTGGCGCCGGCCCATGCGCCGCAAATTACTTTGATGGCCGCCGTGGCGCTGGCTGAAACCGTCGGATCGTTCATCCCGCAAGCGCCGACGATCAAATGGCCCAACGATATTTTGGTCGACGGCAAAAAGCTGGCGGGCATTCTCACCGAAGCCGCTTGCGCTCCGGAACGCATGGAATATGTCATTCTTGGCATCGGTGTTAATGTTAACTACCGCATCGATTCGATGCCGGAGGAGATTCGCCAGCGCGCGACTTCGATCGCGGATTTGACGCAGGTGGATTCGACCGCGAAAGCTTTCTGCAGACGATTGATTCAAGCCCTCGACCGGTGCTATGGAGAGCTTGAAGAATCCGGCTTTGAGGCTCTGCGGGCCGCGTTGGGAAGGCGCACTTTGGCTTGCGCGGGCGGCGCGTGCGCGTCGAGTTGCTCGATCAAATTATCACCGGACGGGCGCGAGGCATCGACCGGGACGGCGCGCTGATTCATTGAAGACGAGCGCGGAGTAGCTGCAAAGTATTTATCGCCGGCGATGTGATTCCGCTGGAGAGTTGATATCGAATATCCATGCTTCTGGCCATCGATATCGGTAACACCAACATCGTTCTTGGTCTCTACCAGGGCAAGAAGTTGATTACCCACTGGCGCTTGGCGACCCAGGCGGAGCGCACCGCCGATGAGTATGGCGTCATCATTTCCCAGCTGATCGACTATGCCGGTTATCGCTGCCGCAAATTTCTGCCATTGTGGTCTCCTGCGTCGTGCCGCCGATGCTGACGACGACCCAAGAGCTGGGCTGAAATTCTTCAACCTCGAGCCGCTGATCGTCGGGCCCGGGATCAAGACCGGCATGCCGATTCTCTACGAGAGCCCCAAGGATGTCGGCGCCGACCGCATCGTCAACGGCATTGCCGCGTACGAAAAATATCACGACACTTGCATCATCGTCGATTTCGGCACGGCGACGACCATCGATCTGATCTCAAAAAAAGGCGAATACATCGGCGGCGCCATCGCGCCGGGATTGTCCATCTCCCTGGAAGCGTTGGTTCAGCGGGCGTCGAAATTGCCGCGCATCGAGATCGTCAAGCCCAAAGAGGTGGTCGGGCGCAACACGATCAACTCGATCCAAGCCGGAATTTTTTACGGCTACGTCGGTCTGGTCGACGGCATCGTGAAGCGCATTCAAGAACCAACACGGCTGCAAGCCAAAGTTGTCGCCACCGGCGGGTTGGCGCCGTTGGTTGCATCGGAGTGTTCCAGCATCGACGAGGTGGATGAATTTTTAACGCTTGAAGGGTTGCGGATTATCCACGAAAGAAATTCGCTCCAAGAGGTAAGAGCAAGAGCGCAAACTTAGAAAATTTTCAAGGGAGGAACCCATTGTCATGGCTGCAACGGAGCTAGATAAACTTCGTAACGTCGGCATTCTGGGTCAGGGAGGTTCAGGTAAAACCTCTTTGGGAGAAGCGATGTTGTTTGCGGCCGGGGCGACACAGCGACTGGGAAAGGTTCAAGACGGCACCTCGGTGTTGGATCATGAGCCGGAAGAGATCAAGCATCGCGTGTCGATCTCGACGGCGTTTCACTCCTTATCTTGGAAGAAACATGCCATCACCTTGATCGACACGCCGGGCTACGCGGCGTTTCTGGCCGATTCGATCAATAGCATGCGCGCCTGTAGTGGCGCGGTGTTCGTGCTCAATCCCTCGGTCGGACTGCGTGTCGAGTCCGAGCGACTTGTGGGCGAGAGCCAATGAAGACCGTGTGAGCCGCTTGTTTTCGTCAGCAAGATGGACCATGAACAGGCCAACGTCGAAGCGCGTATCGCGCCGATGCTGGAAACTTTGGAAGCCAAAGGGATTTATCTGCAAATGCCGATCGGCGCGGAGGCGAATTTCAAAGGCGTCGTCGATCTTTTGTCGATGAAGGCCTATATCTACGAGGGCGACTCGGGAAAATTCCCGAAACCGAAATCCCTGCCGATCTGAAGGACGCTGCAGACGAGTGGCGGCAGAAAATGGTCGAAGACGTTGCCGAACCGATGACGAGCTTTTCGAAAAGTTTCTCGACGGGAAAGAGTTGTGCACCGAAGAGTTAAAGAAAGCGATCCGCGAAGGCACCCGGGAGCGAAGAATCTATCCGATCCTTTTTGGCGCGCCGCTGCGCCAGATCGGCATGGCGCAACTACTCGATGCCGTCACTGATTATCTGCCGTCGCCGCTCGACGAAGGCGAGGCCGAGGGTGACAACCCCGCCAACGGCGAAACGATCAAACGCGCGGCCGATCCCAACGCGCCGTTTTCGGCGTATGTATTTAAGACGGTCATCGACCCTTTTGCCGGCAAGCTTTCGATCATGCGGGTGATGTCGGGAAAAATCGCGTCCAGACATGACGTGCTATGTGCCGAACCGCCAAGTGCAGGAAAAAATGGGCCACTTGTTTCGCCTGGAAGGCAAGAAGCAAGAGGCGGTGAAGGAAGCGGTGGCCGGCGAAATCGTCGCGGCGGCGAAATTCAAGGACATCGCTACCGGCGATACGCTGTGCGACGAAAAGGCGCCGATCCGCTACGAAGGCGCGGCCCATTTCTCGCCGAACATTTCGTTCGCCTTGGAGCCGAAAAGCAAAGCCGATGAAGATAAGTTGCCGCAGGGCTTGCATCGCATGAGGGAGGAAGATCAGACCATCGAGATGCACCGCGACGAGGAAACCCGCGATTTTATTCTTTCCGGCATGGGCCAGCAGCATATTGAGATCATCGTCGAGAAATTGAAACGTAAATACGGCGCGGAGGTCATGCTGAAAGCGCCCAAGGTGCCGTACAAAGAAACCATTCGCGGCAGCGCCAGCGCCCAAGGAAGGCAAAAAAAACAAACCGGCGGGCGCGGCCAGTTCGGTGATACCTGGCTCAAGGTCGAACCGCTACCGCCGGGTAAAGGATTTGAATTCGTCGACCAGATCGTCGGCGGCGCGATCCCGCGCAATTATATCCCGGCGGTGGAAAAAGGCATCCGAGAAGCAATGGTGGGCGGTTATCTGGCGGGTTATCAGATGGTCGATGTGCGCGTGACCTTGTATGACGGCTCGTACCATGATGTCGATTCCTCAGATATGGCGTTTAAGATCGCCGCATCGATGGGATTTAAAAATGCCGTCGAAAAAGCCAAACCGGTACTGCTCGAGCCGATCATGAACATGGAAATTTCGGTGCCCGACGAATGCATGGGCGACGTGATCGGCGATCTTAACAGCCGGCGCGGCAAAGTGCTGGGTATGGACACCAAAGGTCACACCCAGGTGATCAAGTCGCAAGTGCCCATGGCCGAGGTGTTGAAATATGCGCCGGATCTGCGCTCCATCACCAGTGGGCGCGGCGAGTTCCATATGGAGTTTGCGCACTACGAAGAGTTGCCGGCGCATTTGGCGGAAAAAGTCATCAAAGAAGCCAAGGCGAGCAAGGCGGCGGAGCATAACGGCGAACACAAGGCTTGAGGCGACTGTATGGAGCAGTCCTACGATCAATTCAACGCGAGCTTGCTCTACTGTAATAAATGCGGCCGCGCCATGCCGGTGCGCCAGACGTTGTTGCTGGTGCTGCCCGATGGCGAGCTGTATGACTACACCTGTCAGGGATGCAATAGTTCGGTGGGTTCGAAAACCGAGAAGGCCGGGTGTCGATCCGGCGGCGAGAAATCCACGCTCGCGATTAGGAGGGTTTTAGCGATGGCAGTGATCGATTCGGATGCGCATGTGTTCGAGACCGAACACACCTGGGACTACATGTTGGAGTCGGAACGCGCATATGCGCAAACCGCGCATCGTGCCGACGCCGAACGACTCCGCATCGGGCGGTGAATCGTGGCTGGTCGACGGCACCTATATCGGCAAAGCGCGCAACGTCGGCCACGATACCGTCGCGCGAATCCCGCGAAATGGAAGATATCAAAGCGCGCCTTAAACATATGGACGAGCTCGACATCGATGTCCAAGTGCTTTATCCGACGATTTTCCTGCGGCCGTTCACCCGCCGCCCGGAGGTCGAGCTGGCTGTGACCCGAAGCTACAATCGTTGGCTGATCGATATTTGGAAAAAGGCGCCGGAGCGGTTGCGCTGGGTGGCGGTGTTGCCGCTGCTTTCCATGGACAAAGCGATGGAAGAAGCGCGCTTTGCCAAGGAGAACGGCGCCTGCGGCATCTTCATGCGCGGCCTGGAAGGCGACAAGCGCGTGCAGCGACGACCATTTTTTTCCGATCTATGAGGAAGCCGGCAAACTCGACCTGCCGGTTTGCGTGCATTCCGCCACTGGCAGTTTCGCGGTGCACGATTACTTTCGCCACGAGTGCGGCTTTAACAAATTCAAGCTTGCCGTGGTCGGCTCGTTTCACTCGCTGATCTTCAACCGGATTCCGGAAAAATTTCCCAAGACCAAATGGGCGTTTATCGAAGTCAGTTCCCAGTGGGTACCCTACGCGATCCACGACTACGCGCGGCGCTTCGAGCGCAACGGCGCCAAGGTCGACAAGAGCGAAGTGCTGCGCAAGAACAAAATCTGGGTCACCTGCCAGACCGATGACGATCTGCCCTATGTGCTCAAATATTCCGGCGACGACATGCTGGTGATCGGCACGGATTACGGCCATAACGATACTTCGTCGGAGATCCTCGCGCTGCGCAAACTCAAAGAAGACGGCACGGTGCCGCCGCATGTCGTCAACAAGATTCTCGACGACAACGCGCGCGCGTTATATGGCCTATAAGAATTGTCGCGCGGTATTCAGGCGAGGCAGGACCTTTACAACCATGAACGACTTCGGGTTGGCGGCGCTACTTTCAGTTCAAAGTTCAACCTTCAAGGTTCCAAGTTGCGAAAGAATTCTGAGCTTTGAACTTTGAACCCGGAACCTTGAACGAATGTTTTATGATCATTGATTTTCAAGCACATGTGTTTCCCGAAGCCTATCTCGCCGAGATGAAGCGGCTCGACGGCGCGGTGATTTTCGAAGAGCCCGACCCGCATAGCGGCATGACCTATTTTTATGACAAGAAACTGCAGTGCCGCATCAACACGGCGACGTTGCAGGGACAAAATATCGAAAACGGCTTCATGCATATGGATCAGCTGGGTATCGACGTCCATGTGCTGACGATTCCGGCGCCGGGCGCGGACCGTTTCGAAGGCGAGGGCGCCATCAAAATCGCCCGCGTCGCCAATGACGCCATCGCCGCGATCGCGCGTAAGCATCCCAACCGTTTCATCGGCTTCTTTCACGCTGCCGACTTGTGATATCAAAGCGTCGCTTGATGAGCTGGAACGCTCGGTTAACGAGCTTGGACTGCGCGGTTTCGGCTGCTTTGCCAATTTCAACGGTCAGGCTCTTGACCGCGAAGAACTGTTTCCGATTTACGAGCGGCTGGCGAAATACAAGCTGCCGGTTTATATCCATCCGACCGCGCCGCTGGCGACGGAAGCGACCGGCATCGACATCATGCCGACACTGATCTTCGGCTGGGCTTTCGACAGCACCGTGGCCATGACGCGGCTGGTTTATGGCCGGGTGCTGGAGCGCTTTCCGGAGATCAACTGGGTTGTCGCCGACGTCGGCGGCGTGTTGGCATTCTTCGCCCAGCGAGCGATCAACATCTACACCGGCCGCACCGACGAGATTCGCCACAAATACGGTCTCAAAGAAAATCCTCTCGACTCGTTTCGGCGATTTTACGTCGATACGGCGGATCATCCGGCGTCGACACTTCGCTGCGTGAAAGATTTTTTCGGTCCCGGACAGAATGGTTTTGGGAACCAATTATCCCTATGGTCCGGAAGAAGGTTGTGTGCTGGTAAAAAACAGTCTCAAAGCGATTGACGGACTCGATCTCAATACAATCGACAAAGAAAAAATTCTTGGCGGCAATGCCGCGAGAGTTCTTGGAATTAGGAGCCACATGAAATTTCGCCAAAGCGGCACGGCCGGTGATCATGGGGCAGAACGGCATGGTTTCCTCCGGCCATCAACTAGGGGCGCTTAGCGGCGTCGATATTCTCCGGGAAGGCGGCAATGCGGTCGACGCCGCGCTCGCCGCGGCGTTCGTTATGGCGGTAGTTAAACCTGAAACCAGCGGTCCCGGCGGCGATCTGTTTGCGCTGGTCTACATGAAAAAGACCGGCAAAGTGGAAGCGCTCAACTCCAGCGGCCCGGCGCCGGCGAAGGCGAGCATCGAATATTTTCACGAGCGCGGATTGAAAACCATTCCGCAATATGGGCCGCTGAGCATCGCCGTGCCGGGCGCCGTCGATGGCTGGCTGGAGCTGCACAAAAAATACGGCACAAAAGATTTGGCGCGATTGATGGCCGACGCGATTCGCATCGCGCGCACGGGTTTTCCGATCTCACAGGAATTTGCCGAAAGTATCGACGAGTTCAGCGTCGAATTTCCCTGGGTCGATCGCATGTTATCGTCAGCCTTTCGGCACGCCGAAGCCGGGAAAGATTCTCGTGCAAAAGGGTTTGGGCGACGTGCTCGAAAGAATCGCGCAAAAAGGTCGCGACGGATTTTATGCCGGAGAAATCGCCGATAAGATCTGCGCGACGATCAAAGCCGAAGGTGGCATTCTTGCGCCCGAAGATTTGCAGCCGATCAGTTTGTCAGTGGCTGGATCCGGTGAGCTCGACGTACCGTAACACCCTGGTTTACGAGCAACCGCCGGTATCCCAGGGCTTCATGGTTCTCGAGATGCTCAACATCGCCGAGGCGTGGCCCTTCCACGACGGCAGCATGAGCCGGGCGGATATGATTCATTGTCAAGTCGCAGCGAAGAAACTGGCTTTCGAGGACCGCATCCGCTATCTTGGAAGATCCGAAATTCGGCGATCCGAAAATCGCCATGCTGATTTCCAAAGAGCATGCAGCAAAGCGGCGTGAACTATTCGGTGACGTCATGAATCGGCCGGCGACAACGGTCGCGAATCAGAGCAGCGACACGACGTATCTTTGCGCGGCGGATCACGACGGCAACGCGATTTCATTTATCCAAAGCATCTTCGCGCCGTTCGGTTCGCGCGTGATCGCCGGCGATACCGGCGTGATCATGAATAATCGCCTGTGCAGTTTCGGTCTCGATCCGAGAAGGCCAACGCACTCAAGCCGGGAAAACGCCCGGCGCACACGCTGAATACCTACATGGTCTTCCGCGGCAACGAAGTCTTCGCCGTGGGCGGCAGCCCGGGCGCCGACGAACAGCCGCAGACGAACTTCCAAATCATTCACGATCTCGTCGATCTAGGAATGGATCCGCAAAGCGCTGTCGAAGCACCGCGCTGGAGCCACCAGCCCGGCACGCCGCCGCGCGATCAGTTACCGGAGTCACTGCGTGTGGAAGAAGGCTTGGACCAAGCAACGCTCGATGATTTGCGCAAAAAGGGTCACGATGTGTCGGTTGTCGAGCGTTGGTCGTTCGGCAGCGCGAAAGTGATCGTCAGCGACCAAGAAAACGGCTGCTGGCTCGGCGGCGCCGACCCGCGCCGCGTCGCCTACGCGTTGGGCTATTGATTCACGAATCACCGCCGCTTCCCTTAACCTGCTCAAAGGATAACGCTTCACCGTTCCGACCGACATAGGAGTAAACGTGGAAAAGATCGGCATGATCGGCACCGGCGCCATGGGATTGGCGCTGTTGGAACGGCTCAAGGTCGCGGGCGTTAACGCCGTCTGCTACGACGCCTACGCGCCGGCGCTGGAGCAGGCGGGGGCATTGGGCATGCGAACTGTCGGCAGCGCGGCGGAAGTTGCCGCGGAGTCGACGCTGATCGATATCGTCGTACGCACCGATGAGGACATGCTCGATTGCGTTATCGGACTCGCATGGTGTTTTGGCGAATTGCGCAGCCGGGAACTCTGTTGCTGCTGCACAGTTCGATACTGCCGCAGACGATGATTAAAGTCGCGCAAGCAGCAAGCGGCAAAGGCGTGCACGTGATCGACGCTTGTATGACCGGCGTACCGGACACGGTGCGCGCCGGCGAATTGTGTTTTGTCGTCGGCGGAGCGGACGACTTGGTGCGAACGCGCGAAGCCGCATCTGCTCAAAATGAGCAAAGAAGTTTTTCACATGGGGCCGCTTGGCACCGGAGCTGTGGGGAAGCTGATCGTGAACATGCTCGGCGGCGCTGAGACGCTGATCGTGCACGAAGCGATTCAAATCGGTTTGGCCGGCGGTATTCCGTATCCGAAAGCGTTAGAGGTGATGCGCCGCATCGGCCACAACAGTGTGCTCAACCGCTGGCAGCGCACGTTCGATCCTTCGGGCAACGATCCGCTGCCGAGATCGGGGCGGAACGTTTTGAACAAAGACATTCCACTCGTCGCGGAGCTGGCGCGGCTGTACGACATTGATGTCCCGATCACCCGGCAGTTAGCTGCGTCGGCCAATCGCGTTGTCGATGCCAATGAAAAACGCAACAAGAAGTCATAGCTTTCGTAGGGTCGGCGGCGACGAAGGGAAAGGCAAAAAGTGAAATATCAGCCTGTTTACCGAAATTCAATGCCCGCCGGGATCGTCCCCGGCGGCACGGCTCGAAGAATTCATGGAACAAGCTGAGCTGGCCGATCGCTTGGGATTCTCCACTTACTGGATCGCCGAGATTCACTGTCAGCCGAAGTTTTCGCTGTTGTCCGCGCCTTATGTCGTGCTCGGCGCGGTGGCGCAGAGAACCAAACGGCTTCGCCTCGGCGTCGCGGTTAACACTTTACCCGTGCACCATCCGGTGCAGCTGGCGGAAGAAGCGGCGATGCTCGATCTGGTCAGCAACGGCCGGATGGATTTCGCCGCCGGCGGAGGACATCCGCACAGCCGAGCGTACGAATGCTTCGGCGCCGACCACAAATCTACTCACGAGGTGATGGCCGAGTCCCTTGAGGTGATTCGCAAAGCGTGGTCGGAACCGACACTCATCCACAACGGCAAGTTTTTTCAAATCCCTGAAGTGATCGTCAATCCGAAACCGGTCCAACAACCGTTGCCTCCGTTTTACATGGCAACCAGCTCGCTCGACGGCGTCGAAGTCGGCGCGCGCCTCGGGATAAACATGTTCCTACCAATTCACACTCGGACACCGGAACAAGTCGTCGAATATGCGAACGCGTACTGGGCGGGATTAGAGGACCATGGACATGATCCACAACAGAGAGAGCTAGGACTATTGGTGCCGATGCATTTAGCCGCGACAACCGCGGAAGCCAAGGCGCGGTCGGTAGCCGGCGTGATGAGTTACTTCAAAACCATTCTCGATTTGCGCCTGGATTATACTGACTGGCTAAATCGCCGCGGCGTCGAGTTACCGGCGCGGCTCCGTACCGCCGCGGGCGCCATGGTTGGGTTCGACACTGTGTGTGAGAAGCACTCGGTTATCGGAGATGACAACTTGGCGGTGGAGAAACTTAAAGAGCTGGCAGAAAGCACCGGCGCGAAGCATCTACTTACGTGGTTTAATATTGGAACCGTGCCGCATCCGCTTGTAATGGATTCGATGCAGCGCTTTACTCAAGATGTGATGCCGAAGTTGTGATTTACGGCAGGAGGATTGAACGTACGGGAGGAATTAAGACATGGAAGAGCTCACCGAACAAAAATGCGTAGCTTGCCAAGTCGGTGCCCCGTCGGTCACGGCAGAAGAGATGAAAGCCCTTAAGCCGCAGGTGCCGGATTGGCAAGTTATCACCGAAGACGGGATTCCGAAATTGGATCGATTATACAAGTTCAAAAACTTCAAAGACGCCATTGCGTTTACAGACGAGGTCGGCGAAACGGCGGAAGAAGAAGGTCATCACCCACGCCTCACGACGGAGTGGGGCAAAGTCGCCGTCACTTGGTGGACGCACAAGATCAAAAATCTACATAAGAACGATTTCATCATGGCAGCCAAGACGGATGTGATCTACAAGAAATACGCCCAGCCCTAATTGAATTCGAGCCATTCGCGGTACCCGACTATCAGCAGAGGCTGATTCAGCGGCAAATGACCAAGGTGTAAGCTGCGCGGCCGATGTTGCTCACGTCAATCCAGGACGTTTATCCGCGACACCTTTGCTATGCCGCACGTGCCTTCAGGTCGCTGCGAGATTTCTCCAGCGAGCCGTGCAACCGTCTCGTTCATCGTGTAGTGAATAAACTGCTTGACGAGTTGGTTAGCACGTACTGCTTCGAGTCCTCAAAGGCGGACTCTATGGTGGTTGGTGGCGATCCGCGACGCTTCACGGGTCGCTTTCGTAAGAACTGTCCAACCTCGTTGACGTCTCGGGACTGTCTAATGACCCCCGCGATGAAACCGCCGATCCAGGGAATGCTGCCAATCGCTGCGACGATGAAGCGTTCACCAATTCTACGTTTGCGTGACGTGCTCGCACGCTCAATTCTTTGCGGATGGTTGCGATAACGCTGCTGTCGCCCGGAGTTGAGACAATCTCGTCAGTCATTTTGATTGAAGTGAGTAATTAGCCTTACTTCGCGGATTCGATGCTAGGTAAAATAATATCGCTCGTGTAAGTGGTTGGATTTAAGAAAAATGTGGTGAGCCGAAGCAGGCGAAACGGCTTGTAGTGCAAAGCTTACCTCTGTTCAAGCTCAGCAGGATGTGGATAATCCAAGGGCATCATGTTCCTGCGCTGCTCAGCCCGCAAGAAAGACGGCAAAGAACACCGCTACTTTACCATTGTCGAGAACTAGCGCGTGGCCGATGCGGCGTGGTGCAACGCCAAGTCTTTATCTGGGCGAGATCAATTCTTGACAAGAGTTGGCGTGGCGTAAATCGATTGAAGGGTTCGTAGACGGCCAGCAGCGACCGAGTACGATGGCGCCGTTTCCGACAGATCGCTGTGAATCGGTGATCTCCATGAGTCGGTGATGCGGATGCGGTCATCGGAGCCGGAGCTTTGCCGGCCACGCCAGTGGGGCGCGTGCTGGCTGGTGGTCAAGCTGTGGCAGGAGTTGGAGCTGGATCGATTCTGGAGCGAGCGTCTTTCTCCCAGCCGCAAAGGGACGCGCTGGGATCAAGTGCTGTTAGTGCTGGTGGCCTACCGGTTTATCGCACCGGGCAGCGAGTGCGGCTTCACCGCCAGTGGTTCGGAGGCTGCGCACTCGCTGATTTGCTCGGATCGGACTTCAGCCTGGCGGAGTCCCACAAGCTCTATGCCTGCCATGATCTTTTGCTTGAACACAAACAGGCGTTGTTCGATCATCTGGTAGGGCGCTGGCGCGATCTGTTCAACGCCAGCTTCGAGGTGCGCTCTAGACTTGACCAGCACCTATTTTGAGTGCGATCCGCCGCAAGATGAGAACGACAAGCGGCGCTTTGGCCACAGCCGCGACAAGCGCAGCGACTGTGTGCAGGTGGTGATCGCGCTGATCGTGACACCGCAGGGTTTTCCGCTGGCCTACGAAGTGCTGGCGGGTAACACTTCGGACAAAACGACGCTGAGGGAGTTTTTGCAAAAGATCGAAACCCAATACGGCAAGGCCGAGCGCATCTGGCTAATGGATCGGGGCATCCCGACCGAAGCAGTGCTCCACGAGATGCGCCACAGTGGTCCGCCGGTCAAGTATTTGGTAGGTACGCCCAGGGGATGTTTAACCCGGTTAGAGAAGCAACTTGTGGATAAGCCCTGGCGCAGCGCGCGACCCGTAGTCAAAGTGAAACCGTTGGCGCAATAAGGGAGCTGTACGTACTGGCCGAGAGCCACGATCGGATCGCCAAGGAGCGCTCGATGCGCCGGCGCCGACTAAAGTGGCTGTGGGCAAGGCTCAAGCAACTGAGCGCCATGACGCTCACGCGTGAAGAACTAGCTCATGAAGCTCGGCGCGGCAAAACAGGCAGCCCCCAGTGCTTGGCGCTTAATCAAAATAGAGGTGGCCAAACCAGGCGCCTCTTTCACCTATCGCTTGCACAGGGAAAAACTGCGTCGAGCGCGGCGACGCGAAGGGCGCTACTTGCTGCGCACCAATCTGACCGAGAGCGATCCGGCCAAGCTGTGGAGCTTGTACCTGCAACTGGTGGCGGTGGAAGAGGCGTTCAAGAACCTCAAGGGCGATCTGGCGATCCGGCCGATCTTTCATCAAAACGAAAAGCGTGTCGAAGCGCACATCTTCGTATCGTTTCTGGCCTATTGTCTGCACGTGACGCTGGGAAACGGTTAGGTTCGCTCGCGCCAGGACTGACGACACGCAGTGTGCTGGAGCAGGTCGCCGCTATGCAAATGATCGACGTGCATCTGCCTACCAGCGACGGTCGCCAGGTCATTCTTACGCGCACCAGCCAACCCCAGCCCGAACTAAGATTGCTGTTGGACAAACTCAAGCTACAGACTACCGGCACAACCGTCGCCCAAGATCAGCGCTGCTCAAGCCACCTCAGCCACTGCTCTGTAGTGCAGACCTTGGGGAGTCTCTGATTGATTTATCAACTACTTATAACCTTTGAACCCCGCGAATCCGCGAAGTCGGGTTAGGATTCGGAAGTATGTGCGGCATGACGTATTAGGCTGAGAGGACGAGACCAGCGGGCGGGTCGAAGATCTTCCTCTAAGCCGATCGTATGCAGCCCGTTCGAGTGCAAACAGCTCATACGGCTCACCTAGAATAGACAAAGCTTCCTCTCTTGAGTACAGGCGAACATTCGGCCACCAGCCTGCAAACCCAAAGCTGTTACCGAGCTGAACTGCTGGCAATACCAGGGAGCCGACAGTGGCTAGAATGCCGCAGTCGCATACGATCCCCTCTTTCGTAGTTTGCGATCTCGGTGCGACCGTCGTCTCACTTGGATACAGAATCATAGTTCTCGCGACTTCAATTTTGTCCACCAAGTTTCACTTGCAACAACTCGATACGCGTATCCATCGCATCCTTCATTTGAAAACTGCCAGCATCAGGCGGCTCCTGCGACAAAACTATGGACATCAGCTCGTTGCCTGCGTCGGCGGTGGGAACGTTCGGATGCTCCACCCACGCTTCAACTTTCGCAATGCTCTTGTCGTGGACAAAGTATACATCTTCAGGTCCCACACGAGCTGGCGCACGCGAGTTCCGACGAGTTTTCGAAGAACAGAGTAATCACTCAGGTAAAGAGTGCACATAGCCACCGACCAGTGTATTACGATATACCTGCCAAAAGGGATTTTCGCGGGTGCGTGTTCGGTTCGGCGAATTGGGCTGAACCGAGACATTTCGAGTACGGCTGGCATTGAGTTGATCGATCACGATGTCCGCATTTTTCGCGCCCAACCTCCACGGGATTCTTCTTGTACTCTCCGGTCATGTCGCCGGCGCCGCGGGTGGTCGGGTTGCCGTCTTTGTCTAAACGGACGGTGATGTTGATCTTGCCGGTGAACGGCGTGCCTTGCATCATGACGTTTTCTTGGCTGAGGGAGTAATCCAACGGGAACGTCGGCTTGTCGATTTTTTTGACGGCTAGCGGTGGGCCGCCGGTGCCGCCTGCGGGTCGGGCGATGATAAAAAGCGCGGCTTGGGGATCGATCTTATCTTTTATCTTTGCATCGATGGTGATTGTGCCGGAGATGGTTTGGCCGGAGCGAGCCGGCAGCGGGAGCGGTTGCAGCTGGCGGTGATTTCGGTTTCGCGCACGCCGGCGGCTGGGATTTCGGCGAGCACTTTGGCGATTTCGTTTCGTTCTTCGCCCGGTGGCACGAGTTTCAGTAGCCGCTCAAAGATTTCCCGAGCGCCGGCGAAATCTTTTTTGTCCTGATAAAGCACCATGCCTTTGCCCCACAGCGCCATGGGAAAATTCGGCGCGCGCGATAGGGCCTTTTCGAAAGCCATCAACGCGCCGTCGCCGTGGCCGGCCTGCATGAGAATGAATCCCATGTAGCTGTGCGCTTCCGGATGCTCCGGATCGGCGGCGAGAACTTTTTTGAACGCCTCGATGGCCTTGGGAAATTCCTGACGTTGCCAAAGGCTTGTTTGCCTTCGGCTGAGTGCAGCGCGCACGTCGCCATTGGCGGGAGTCGTGCCGGTCATGAAATCGCCAGTCATGGTATCGCCTTCGCCTTGGCGCGCTGGCGGATCGATTGGGTGAGCATGACGCCCAAGCGCCAAGCCGAAGAGCATGAGAAACACGCCACCGCCGATCAGTTGCCAGCGGCGGAATTGAGACTGGCCGGTGATGGCGTTGCCCTTTCTGGCGCTGATTTGCTGGCATGTTGCTGGTTTTGGATTCGGGCTCCGGCCGGAAGCGAATCAAGTTGTTGCATGCACCGCGCGCCTTTGCTTTCGATCTCCTGTTTAGCCCCGCGTAGTCCGTCTCGGAAAGCTTGCCCGATTGAAAATCGAACTCCAATCTCATTAGCTCGGTCCGCACGCGGCCGCGCTCGCGCAGCAGCAGCGCGCTGGTGCTCGATCTTCGATATCCGGCAGCTGGACTTCTTGTCGCAATAATTCGCGCTGCGGACTTGGCTGCTAAGCCGGCGCTTTCGCTGGTGGACATATCTTGACTCGTTTTCTTTTTTGTCACCCAGCGGCGCATGAACCATAGCGCGGCGATGACGCCAACGAAGAACGACATACGGCAATATCCACAGCAGCGCGCTGAAGCCGGTAGTCTTGGGTTTGAGCAGTACCCATTCGCCGTATTTCGATACGAAGAATTCTTTGATCTGCTCAGGCGCTCTTGCCGGCCTGTACCTGCTCGCGGACGATGGCGCGCATCTGCTGAGCCATCTCGGACGGCGAGTCGGCGACTGAAAGATTTTGACAGACGACGCAGCGCAGCTCGGTGGCGATCTCGCGGGTTCGATCTTCGAGATCGGGCGCTGGCGCGGCGTGAAGAGGTGCCGCGAATATGGCTAAGAGGACAAGAAAGACAAACATTGCTGCGCAGGCCCATCGTCGTCATCGCACTCCCTGAGTAGTCGCCTCGTGCCTTCCTGGGCGCTGGCGATGCCTTTGGCGGCTTCTTCAAGTTTGGTAATGACCAATGCGGCGCGGATGCCGCCGACATGCTTGTAGGTGATTCGACCCTGGGGGTCGATGAAAAAACTTTCCGGGATGCCCCAAGTACCGTAGTCGACGGCGATCTTGCCGGACTCGTCGCGACCGTTGGGATAGGTGACGTTGAATTCCTTTAGAAATGCCTGGAGTTTCTGATCGGTGTCTTGCAAGGCGACGCCGAGAAACACCATGTTCTTGTCTTTGACCTTTTGCCAGGCGACTTCGAGATCGTGGGCTTCGGCGCGGCACGGCAAGCACCAGGACGCCCAGAAATTTAGGAATACCGCTTTGCCGCGGAATTCATCCAGAGTCAACCTTCTTGCCGTCATAGAGCGTGATCGTGAACGGCGTCGCCGGTTTGGCGATCAAGGGCGACATGATGTACTTCGCGTCGCGGGTAAATCCATAGGCGAGCAACGCCAAGATCGGCGCGATGATGCGCAATCGTGATCACTAGACGTCGCCAGGGCATTAGTCCTCGCTTTGCTCGGAATGGCGGATTCCAGATGGCGAATGCCGAATTTCAGATTTAAACTTCCGAAAATTCATGTCTCTGAAAAATCTGTTTTCCTCATCGGATCAAATGCAAATTATCGTGCCAAAGCGCGATGACGAAACCGCCAATCCACATCCAGATGACCAGCGGGCGGACGAGCACTTTCAACGTCGCTTGGTTGCGGTCGACTTCGCTGAAGCCGGAAAGAATCAAATAGATATCTTCGTCCAAACTGCTCTGATGCACGGCGCGGCCCACAGGGGATTGCTGGGTGGGAAAAAACTTAAGCGCCGGGTTCAAAATGCCCTGATCGTTGCCGTTGTGAAACACTCGGAAGGCGCCTTCGACGCGGAAATGGGTCGGTTGTTGGGAGCCTTTTAAGCCTTCGAACTGAACACGGTAGTTGCCGATGCTGCATTTCCTGCTTGACGGCCATCGTCGCGTCTTTTTCCAGGCTATAGGTCATCGAGCCGGCGATGCCCATCATGATCAACACTATGCCCAGATGAACGACGAATCCGCCGTAGCGCCGCTGATTGCGCCGCGCCAGAGTCACGAGGCCGCGGAGGATGCCTTCGCCGGCGAGGCGCTTGCGTGCGCGCAGCGCCAGCGCCGTGTCGTAGAGAATCGAAAACACGACAAACGCCAACAGTGTAAATCCCAACAAAGGCAAAAAATCTCGCACCCTCCAGATGAACAAAGCCAATCCCAACACCAACGAAGCGGTCGCGGGCCAGAAAAAATTGCGTTTCAGATTATCCCACGAGGCGCGTCGCCAGGCGATCATCGGTCCGACCCCCATGAGAAAAACCAAGAATAGAAACAGCGGCACGGTGACGGAGTTGAAATAAGGCGCGCCTACGCTGACCTGAACGCCGGCGACGGCCTCGGAGATCAAAGGAAAAATCGTGCCGAGAAAAATCGTAAATAGCGCCGAGACCAGCACGATGTTGTTCAGCAAGAAAGCCGACTCGCGGCTGACCATGGAGTCGAGCTCCGGCTGCTCCTTGAGCAGATCGGCGCGGTAGGCCACCAGGCCGAAGGACGCCAGCAGGATCACGGCGAGAAAGGCGAGAAAAAAACCACCCACCGGTCCGGACGAGAAGGCATGGATCGAAGAAATAATACCCGAGCGTGTAAGAAAGGTTCCGAAGATCGTCAGGCTGAAGGCGACGATGATCAATGACAGATTCCACACCTTGAGCATCCGCCTTCGTTCCTGAACCTGGATTGAGTGCAAGAAGGCGGTTGCGGGCAGCCAGGGCATGAACGCGGCATTTTCAACCGGATCCCACGCCCAGTAACCGCCCCAGCCAAGGACATGATAGGACCACCAGGCGCCAACGAGATTTCCGGCGGTGAGAAAAAACCATGCGATGATCGTCCACCGCCGCGTGCTGACGATCCATGCTTCGTCGAGTTTGCCGACGATCAGCGCCGCCATGGCAAACGCGTACGGTACGGTGAGGCCGACGAAGCCGGTGTAGAGGAGCGGTGGGTGGGTCATCATGTTGGCGTCTTCGAGCAGCGGATTCAAACCCCGGCCGTCAGGCGGGATCGGCGAGATCGTCTCGAAGGGATTTGACAAAAAACCGACGACGCCGAGAAAAAACGCCGACACGATACAAAAGATCATGATCACCCACGGCATTAAGTCTTTGTGGCGGTCGTGATAAATCCACGCGACGATGCCTGAAAAAATGATCAGAATCCATTCCCAGAGCAGCAGCGAGCCTTCCAACGCGCCCCATAGACCGGTGACGCGATAGTAAATCGGCGTCGCGCGGGTGGTATTGAAGGCGACATATTTGATGGAAAAGTCGGTGGCGACCAGGCCGTAGATCAAGGCGGAGGAAGCCAGTGTGACCAAAACGAACTGGGCAAGAATCGCATAACGCGCGAGCGACAAGTATCGTCGGTCGCCCGAGCGCGCCGCAATGATGGGAGCGACAATCCCCGCAAGCGCCACGATTAAAGCCAGTAGAATTGAGCTATGGCCCAGAATCGCGGTCACTTGACGCTTGCTTCCTTGGCGGGAATAAAGCTCTTGGCCGCTTCCTTGCCGTCGGCGTGGGGGCTGTACTCTTCGGCATGCTTGGCCATGATCGTGGTCGCCTGAAATACTCCGTCGCGGCCGATGCGTCCCTCAACCACTGCGCCTTTGCCTTCGGTAAACAGATCCGGAGGAACGCCCTTGAAAAACACCGGGAACGTCGCGGTGCCGTCGCTGAGCTCGAAACGGTAGGTAAGATTCTGCAAGTCTTTTTGCAGCGAGCCCTTTACGACCATGCCGCCCATGCGCAAAAATTTGTCGGCCGATGAACTCTCTTTGGCCCTGAGCTCGGACGGGGTGACGAAATAAACGATGGCTTCCTTCATGCCGCCAACGACCAGGTAGGAGATTGCGGCGAGGATGATGATCCCACCGATTAAAAAACGTTTACCTTTTGACATCGCGACTCGTAGCCTCCGCCGACCGCAGCGCAGCAAGCTCTGCCACCGCACTCGCATAGCGGCGCTTGAGCACAATCAGATATATCAAGATCGCACCCCATACGATACCGTACGCCAACGAAACAAAACCCCAGGCTCCCATTATCCACCTCGATCGAGCCGCCGCGCTTTGATCTCTTCGCGCATCTCGCCCAAGCGGTAGCGCAACGAGAGAAGATAAAATAAGAGAATCAAAAACGCGGCAATATTGATAGTCAAAGGTATCAAAAGCGGCCAAGCAACATTCTCCCAGGGAGCTTTGTCAGGACGAAAAATTGAAGGAGGTTGATGTAAGGTGCGCCACCAATAGACCGACATGTGGATTAACGGTATGTCGAGAGCGCCGATAATTCCCAGTACTGCGGCTGCAGAAGCAGCGCGCGATTCATCCTCAATTAATGAGCGGAGCATTAGATATCCAACAAAAATAAGAAGCAAGATAGCGGTCGTTGTTAACCGCGCATCCCAAGTCCACCAAACGCCCCAGGTTGGCTTGCCCCAAATTGACCCTTCTACCATCACTAACGCAGTAAAGAGCACGCCGATCTCAGCCGCTGCATAGGCAAGAATGTCGTCTCGTTTTTCTTTTTTCCACAGATAGAGGCAGCTCCCAACGAACACCAGGAAAAACGAAAGATACGCAGCCACTATAGTAGGGATGTGCAGATACATTATTCTTTGCACATCGCCCTGGTAAGCATCTGGCGGCGCGACGATCAAGCCCCAATACAGACCCACGGCAATAGCTACCAGCGCCAAAGCTCCGAGAATTCCTTTCCGTTTTCTTTGAGGTAGCGTCGCCTGAGCCATTTCAACTCTCAATGACCCAATCAAAGATTAGCACTCCGACAGTTAAAAATATCACATCAAAACCTAAAAGGAGGCGCAACCAGGGCAGCCCATCGTCGAATCCGCCGCTTCGTAAAATATTTTCCATGCAGCGAATGGTCGCTAAAATGATCGGAATCATCAGCGGAAACAAGATCAGCGGCAAGAGCAGCTCGCGCGCCCGCGCTTTTAGCGTGATGGCCGCCATAATCGTTCCCAGGACACAAAAGCCAACGGTACCGAGAAAAGTAACGAGAAACAATTGCGGTAGCAAATTCCAAGAATCTAAATTGAAAAGAATCCAAAAAAGCGGGATGACGACGATCTCGACCAGGACCATTAAGATCAAGTTGAAACAAGTCTTGGCGAGGAAAAGCGCCCCGCGATCGAGGGGGGAGAGCAGCAACGCATCGAGGCAGTGATTTTCACGCTCGGCGTTGAAAAGTTGGGCGAGACCCAAGGTGCCGGTAAAGAGGAACGCCAACCAAAGCAGCGCCGGCGTCATCTCGGCCACCTTATCCGGCGGGAGATCGAAAGAAAAATGAAAGACGAATAACAGCAGCGTGCCGAAAAAGAACATCGTCAAGAGGCTGTCGCGGCGGCGCAGCTCCAGAAGCAAGTCTTTGCGCAGCAACAAATACGTTTCCGACAGCAGCCTCATGATCCTCCGTGCGGCAAAAATTCGCTGAACGCTTTATCGAAACTCGGCCACGGCTGCTGCTTGGCTTCGTTAAAGGTCAACCGCCCTTGATGCAAAATCAGCGCATGGCTGCAAAGCTGCAGCACGCGCGACACATGGTGCGAGGCCATGATGACGACACCGCCCCGCGCGCACTGTGCGCGCAGAAAGCCTTCAAGCAAGTCGACGCCGCTGCCGTCGAGCACGCCGTAGGGCTCATCGAGCAACAGGAGCTCGGGCTGCAAAAGCTGCCACTTGGCGATGGAGAGACGGCACTTCATGCCGCTGGAGAGATTTGCTACGTAGTCATCGCGGCGAGAGCCGAGATTGACGGATTCGAGCGTTTCGACGAGCGCGGCGGGACTATGGCGGCGGTGATAGAGCGAAGCGAAAAAGCGCAAATTTTCGCTGACCGTGAGATTTTCGTATAAGTGGTCCGCAGGCGATAACAAGCCGACCTTCCTGCGCAACTCCATCGCGCCGGGCGCGAACGTAACGCCGTCAAATTGGATCGAGCCCGCGGTGGGCAATAGCAATCCCGAGAACAGTTTTAACAAGGTTGTCTTACCGGCGCCGTTCGGTCCGAGAAGCGCGACGAGCTGGCCTGACTGAAGGTCAAGATCCACGTCTCTGAGCGCCCACAGAAAACCGTAGGCTTTGGAAAGTTTGTCAATGGACAGACGCAAGGTCAGGTCTCGACGGCAGGACAGGATTTCTTATAACGCCCAAGAGTCGGTCGACCGACTATATTGAGTGAAACATCTGGTTTCAAGTGCGGTCGAATTAGGGATTTTCTTCACCTTTGTTTGACATTATTGTCGCAACTCCCCTATTTAGTAGTTGCGACCCGGAGTCGTCCTTAAGGAGGAATGAATGAATCCCATCGTCACTGTGACAGGGTTTTGGGATGCCTTTGTCACCAAAATCGCAGTTTTTCTGCCGAATTTATTCTTTTCCATCGCAATCCTTCTGCTCGGCTGGGTGATCTGCAATGTCATCAAGAGAGTCGTCGTGCGTTTGCTTAAGCTTTGCCAATTCGACAACTTAGCGGAACGCGCCGGCATCAAGCAAATATTGGAGAAGGGCGGCATCAAGCAGTCGACGTCGGATATCATCGGACTGCTCGTGTTCTGGTTTCTATTTTTGATTGCGATCGTGACCACTTTGGAGACGCTCAACCTAAGCGGCGCAACCGATACATTACACACGATCTATCTCTACATTCCCAAGATCGTAGCGGCTCTGGTCACGCTCATCCTAGGACTTTACTTCGCGAATTTTTTGGAAACGGTAACCCGGACCTCGTGCGCCAATGCCGGCCTGGAGGCCGCAGGGTCAATCGGACGCGCGGCGTATATCGGCACGGCGATTTTTGTCATCGCCGGCATCTTTGAGATTCTCGATATCGCTTCGGAGATCGTCATTTGGGCATTTATTTTAGTCTTCGGCGCGGTCTGTTTAGCGCTGGCCTTAGCCTTTGGTTTGGGCGGCAGAGACGTCGCCGGCCGCTATCTGGAAAGATGGCTAGAGCAGAAGAAAAACGAGTAGTTAGTCACCTTGACTCGCCTTAGTTTATCAGTTAGTTTCGAGCAGTTAAAAATTCATTTTTAAGCAAATAGCCTAAGGTGCGTTTAGATTTGCAAAAGGCCCTTAGGCTATTTTTGCAGGTGAGGAGAACATGGCAGAGTACAAAGTGGTAAAAGTCCCAACGAGCGGTGCGAAGATTACGATGGGGGCCAACAAAAAGCTTCAGGTCCCGGATAATCCGATCATTCCGTATATTGAAGGTGACGGCACTGGCCGCGATATTTGGCGTGCGTCGGTCCGCGTGTTCGATTCAGCCGTGGAAAAGGCCTACAAGGGCAAAAAGAAAATCCACTGGATGGAAGTTTATGCCGGTGAGAAGTCTTTCAAGCAGTACAATAGCTGGCTGCACGAAGAAACCGTGCCGGCGTTCACCGAGTTTCTTGTCGGCATCAAGGGACCACTGACGACGCCCATCGGCGGCGGTATGACTTCGCTCAACGTCGGACTGCGTAAGCTGCTCGATCTCTACGTTTGCCTACGGCCCGTACGCTACTTCAACGGCGTGCCATCGCCGGTTAAGCATCCTGAGTTTGTCGACATGGCGGTTTTCCGCGAAAACACCGAAGATATTTACACCGGCATCGAGTTTCCCAACGACACCGAAGCCAACGCTAAGTTCAAATCGCTGCTCAAGGAAAATTTTCCAAAAGAATATGCCAAGATTCGTTTTCCAAACACGGCAGCCGTGGGCTTAAAGCCGGTCTCGGTCGAAGGCACCGAGCGTTTGGTCCGGGCGGCGATTCAGTGGGCTCTGGATAACAAGCGGAAAAACATTAACTTCGTCCATAAGGGCAATATCATGAAGTATACCGAGGGCGCTTTTATGGAGTGGGGCTACGCCCTCGGCAAGCGCGAATTCCGCAACGACGTGGTCACCGAGCGCGAGTCGTGGATCCTCGGTAACAGAGAAGCCAAACCGAATATTTCGGTGGAAGAAAATGCCAAGCTCATCGATCCGGGCTTCGACATGATGTCACCGGCGCAGCAGGGCGATATAAAAAAGGAAGTCGAAGAGGCGCTCAAACTTTGGCCGACCCATGGCGACGGCAAGTGGAAGTCAAAGCTGATGCTCAAGGACTCCATCGCCGACGTGACGCTGCAGTTCGTGCTCATCCGGCCCAAAGACTACGATGTCATTGCGACATTGAATCTGAACGGCGACTACCTCTCCGACGCTCTAGCGGCGCAGGTGGGTGGCATCGGCATCGCACCCGGCGCCAATATTAACTACGAAACCGGCCATGCGGTTTTCGAAGCGACCCACGGCACGGCGCCGAAGTATGCTGACCTCGATAAAGTGAATCCGGGATCGGTAATCCTCTCCGGCGAGATGATGCTGCGCTACATGGGTTGGTCGGAAGCCGCTGATTTGATCATCAAAGGGATCGAGGGTGCGGTCAACGCCAAGACCGTGACCTACGACTTCGAGCGTTTGATGCCGGGATCGAAGTTGGTGAGTTGTTCCGGATTCGGCGACGCCATCATCGCGAATATGTGAGGAAGCGTCGAGTGACGAGGGTCGAGTGCAGAAGGATTCGGTTGTAGCTAGATTCAAATCGTTTTGAGGGAGTTATGGCAAGGAAGAAAATAACGCTTATCGGCGCTGGGAATATCGGCGGATCGATGGCCCATTTAGCGCTATTGAAGGGGCTTGGCGATGTGGTGATGTTCGATGTCATCGAAGGATTGCCGCAGGGTAAAGCGCTCGACTTATCCCACGCCGGGCCGATCGAAGGTTTCGACGGTAATGTTATTGGCACCAACAAGTACGACGATATTGCCGGCGCCGATGTTTGCATCGTGACGGCAGGAATCGCGCGCAAGCCGGGCATGAGCCGTGACGATTTGCTGGGCACCAACGCTAAGATTCTGACGTCAGTCGCGGACGGCATCAAAAAACACGCGCCCAGCTCCTTCGTCATCGTCATCACCAATCCGCTCGACGCGATGGTGACGCTGATGCAGCGCGCCCTGGGCTTTCCGAAGAACCGGGTCGTCGGTCAATCGGGGATTCTCGATTCGTCGCGTTATCGCTCTTTCATTGCAAAGGAACTGAACGTTTCCGTGAAAAGCGTACACGCGATGGTTCTGGGCGGTCACGGCGATGACATGGTGCCGGTGCGCAGCTCCTGCATTGTCGGGGGTGTGCCGGTGGAGAAACTAATCCCGGCGCAGCGTCTGGACGAGATTGAGGCGCGGGTGCGCAACGCCGGCGGCGAAGTGGTTGCATTATTGAAGACGGGATCGGCGTATTTCTCACCCGCTTCCGCGGCGATTCAAATGACAGAGGCCTTTCTCTTCGACAAGAAGGAAATTCTTCCATGCGCGGCGTTGCTCGAAGGCGAGTACGGCGTCAGCGGCTATTACTTCTGCGTGCCGGTGATGATCGGCGCCGGCGGTGTGGAAAAAGTCATCGACATCAATCTCAATGCCGCCGACAAGAAGGCCTTCGATGAATCGCTCAGTCACGTTAAAGATATCGTGCAGGCGATGAACCGCGTGTTGGGCGTTGCGTAACACAATTAAGATTCCGTAGTATTGAGACCCTGAGGCCAATCGTTTAGTCTTAGGGTCTCATTGTATCACGCCTGAAACGATGAACATCCACGAGTTCCAAGCGAAGGAAATTCTCAAGCGCTTCGGCGTCAGCGTGCCGCGGGGGCTCGTCGCGACCACACCGGACGAAGCCAAGTCGGCGGCGCAATCACTGGGCGGTGGCGTGAGCGTCGTCAAAGCGCAGATTCATGCCGGCGGGCGCGGCAAGGGTGGTGGTGTCAAAGTCGTCAAGAGTCCTGAAGAAGCGGCATTAAAAGCGCGGGAGATGCTCGGCAAAAACCTTGTCACGCATCAAACTGGTCCGGAGGGCCGCCAGGTGCGGAGGGTACTTGTCGAGCAAGGGGTAAACATCGAGCGTGAGCTTTATCTGGCCATGGTATTGGATCGGGTGCAATCCCGCGTGACGGTGATTTGCTCTTCGGAAGGGGGCGTTGAGATTGAGGAAGTCGCGGCCCATCATCCGGAAAAAATATTGAAAGAAACCATCGATCCGGTGATCGGCTTGGCCGGCTTTCAATGCCGCCGCTTGGCATTTGCATTGGGAATTCCGTCTGCGCTGACCGGGAAATTGGTTGGCGTGATGCAGGGACTTTATCGCGCCTTCGAAGAATGCGACGCGTCGCTCGCCGAGATTAATCCGCTGATCATAACGAAGGAAGGCCAGGTGATCGCGCTCGACGCCAAGATGAATTTCGACAGCAACGCTTTTTTCCGGCAAAAAGATATCGTTGCGCTGCGCGATTTGGATGAAGAAGATCCGCGCGAGGTCGAAGCAAGCAAATACGATCTCTCCTACATTTCGTTGGACGGCAACATCGCCTGTATGGTCAACGGCGCCGGCTTGGCGATGGCGACCATGGATATCATCAAGCTCTACGGCGGCGAGCCGGCCAATTTTCTCGACGTCGGCGGCGGCGCCAACAAGGAAAAGGTCGCGCAGGCTTTCAAGATCCTTCTCGCCGATGCGCGGGTGCGCGGCGTGCTGATCAATATTTTCGGCGGCATCATGCGCTGCGACGTGTTGGCTCAAGGCGTTGTCGATGCCGCACGGGAACTCCACATCAACGTGCCACTCGTCGTGCGCATGCAGGGAACCAACGTGGAGCAGGGCCGACAAATCCTCGCTGAGTCCGGTTTGACGATTATTTCCGCTGAAACGATGGCCGAGGCGGCCGAGAAAATTGTGAAAGCGGTAGGAAAGTAAGGAGTAAAGCGCAAGGGGTGAGGGGACGACGCCTAACGCTTAACTCCTCACGCTTTTCGGTTTGAAGAATGTCCATCCTGGTCAACAAACAAACGCGAGTTTTGACGCAAGGTATTACGGGAGCGACGGGACAATTTCATACCAAAGCGTGCAAAGAATACGGCACGCAGATGGTGGCGGGTGTGACACCCGGCAAGGGCGGGACGGCGTTCGAAGGAATTCCCATCTTCGACACCGTTGAACGGGCGGTGCGGGAGACGGGCGCTAACGCGAGCGTGATCTATGTACCGCCGCCGTTCGCCGCGGATGCGATCCTCGAAGCGGCTGATGCCGGAATTGCCTTGATTATCTGTATTACCGAGGGCGTGCCAGTGCGCGATATGGTGAAGGTGAAGCGCTACCTTGAGGGTAGAAGCTCGCAATTGCTCGGTCCGAATTGTCCGGGCACGATTACCCCGGGAGAATGCAAGATCGGTATTATGCCCGGACACATTCACAAAGAGGGAACCATTGGCGTGGTGTCGCGCAGCGGCACGTTGACCTACGAAGCCGTAGACCAGTTGACCCGGCTCGGGTTGGGGCAGTCGACGTGTGTGGGCATCGGCGGTGATCCGGTGCATGGATTTGAATTCGTCGACGTTCTGAAAATGTTCAACCAGGACCGTGGAACCGACGCCGTCGTTATGATCGGCGAGATCGGCGGCAGCGCTGAGGAAGAAGCCGCGGCTTGGATCAAGCTCAACATGAAAAAGCCGGTGGTTGGTTTCATCGCCGGTCAGACGGCGCCGCCGGGAAAAAGAATGGGCCACGCTGGCGCGATCATTTCGGGCGGCAAAGGCACCGCCAAGGAAAAAATTGCCGCAATGAAAGCGGCGGGGATTTGTATGGCATCTTCACCGGCGACGATCGGCGCAATGATGCAGGAGGCGTTAGGAAAGTAATGAGTGTCGAAAGAACCTTATCGATTGTCAAACCCGATGCAGTGGGACGCAATTTGATCGGCGAAATTCTGCGCCGGTTCGAGTCCGCTGGTCTCCGCATCGCCGCAGGAAAACTTCTGAGGTTGTCGCCGGAGCGAGCGCAGGCGTTTTATTCGGTGCATAAGGAGCGGCCGTTTTTTGCCAGCCTGTGTGCTTATATGTCGTCCGGACCGATCTTTGTGTCAGTTCTCGAGGGCGAAAGCGCGATCGCGAAAAATCGCGAGATCATGGGCGCCACCGATCCCGCGAAAGCCGCGCCGGGAACGATTCGCAAAGATTGCGGCAAAGACGTCGAGCAGAACGCTGTCCACGGCTCAGACGGGCCGGAAACCGCGGCCGGTGAGATTGCCTTTTTTTTCAGGCCCGACGAGATTTTTTGACCGGCCGCCATATCTGTTGCGGGCGACCACATAGGGTCGGCCCCTACAGGCCCCTAACGTTTACTGCGAGCGCTATTTAAACGTGAAGCCCAACGTCAAAGATTTGAGCTTCAAAGAACTGACGGCGTTTCTGAGCGAACACAACCATCCGGTCTACCGCGCCAAGCAGATCCGCCAATGGCTGTTTCAGAAGCGGGCGACGACATTTGCCGAGATGACAAATCTCTCTCGCGTGTTGCGCGAGGAGTTAGACGAAAAGTTCATCATCGGACGCTTGCTAACGCTGCGGCGCGCCGAGTCGCGCGATGGCACGGTGAAGATTCTTTTCGGTCTCACCGGCGGCGCCAGCATCGAAAGTGTGCTGATCCCGGAGAGCAAGCGGCTAACGCTCTGTGTCTCGACCCAAGCCGGTTGCGGTTTTGGTTGCGCCTTTTGTGCCACGGCGGTTTTGGGTCTTACAAGAAATCTAATGGCTAGCGAAATCGTCGATCAGATACTAGAAGCCAGTCGTACGCTGAGCGATGACCGGCGCATCACCCACGTCGTTCTTATGGGGATGGGCGAACCGCTGGCCAACTACGACCAGACTTTGAGCGCGCTGCAAATCATCACTGATGGCGAGTGGGGCGTCGGCATTTCGCCGCGTCGAGTCACAGTATCCACGGTTGGTCTGGTGCCGCAAATCCAAAAACTCATGGCGGAGACGCGGGTCAATTTGGCGATTTCACTACACGCGCCAAGCGATGAACTGCGCGGCGAGCTGATGCCGGTCAATCGCAAATATTCACTGTCCAGGCTGCTCGATTGCTGCCGGGCGCTGCCGATTCCACGACGCAAGCGCATCACTTTTGAATATGTGTTGCTGCGTGGTATCAATGATTCCGAGCAACAGGCGCGCCAGCTCGCCAACCTTCTCCAGGGTATTCCCAGCAAAGTGAACGTGATTCCTTTTAATCCTCATCCCGGCAGCGCCTATCTCAGACCGACGGACGCGGAGGTCGCGCGCTTTCAAAACGTCCTGCACGATGCGGGTGTGCAGGTCAATGTGCGCCGGCCCCGAGGCGACGATATTCAAGCCGCGTGCGGGCAGCTTCAGGGTGACGAACATGGGCGCGCGCCGGCAAGACCAATTTCCGCCGCGGTCAGTTGATCTGGTATGGCCTCACCTATCATAGGCGTCATCGGCGGCAGCGGCCTCTACCAGATGTCCGAAATCGAGCGAGTGCGGGAAATAGACGTAAAAACACCGTTCGGCAAACCCTCGGATCGATTGATTCGCGGCCGCTTGGGACGAACCGAATTGGTATTCTTGCCGCGCCACGGCAGGGGACATCGCTGGCTGCCGACCGAAGTCAATTTTCGCGCGAATATTTTCGCGATGAAGAAACTCGGCGTGGAACGAATCCTTTCGATCAGCGCGGTGGGCAGCCTGCGTCAAGAAATCGCGCCGGGGCATGTGGTTGTTCCCGATCAATTTATCGACCGCACGACGCAGCGGCCGAGCACTTTTTTTGGTCGTGGACTGGTCGCGCACGTGAGCATGGCGGATCCCTTTTGCAAAGAACTGTCGGGAATTCTCGTTGCATGCGGCGACTGCCGAAGGCGCGAAAGTTCACGCCGGCGGAACTTACCTTTGCATGGAAGGGACCGCAGTTTTCGACCCGGGCGGAGTCGCAGCTGTATCGAAGTTGGCGCGCGGACGTGATTGGCATGACCAATCTTCAGGAAGCAAAACTGGCGCGCGAGGCGGAAATCTGTTTCAGCACTCTGGCGTTGGCGACCGATTACGATTGTTGGAATCAGGACGCCGGCGATGTTGAAATCGAGCATGTACTCGACCGTGCTGAAGCACAACGTGGATCTGGCGCAGCGAACGATCCGGCGGGCCGTGGCGAAACTACCTTCAACGCGTTCCTGCAGCTGTGCGTCGGCGTTAAAGGATGCTATCATTACCGAACGTGCCCGTATTCCAAAGAAACTTCGCGTCCAATTGCGGCCCATTATCGGAAAATATCTATGAGTGTCTTCGTCGTTGGAACGGTTGCATTCGATTCGATTGAAACGCCTTTTGGTTCGGCCGAGCGCATCCTGGGCGGATCGGCGTCCTATTTCGCGCTGGGCGCGAGTTTTTTCGCTCCGGTGCGCATCGTCGGCGTGATCGGCCAGGATTTTCCGCAGGATTATCTTGACCTTTTTAACCAGCGCAACATCGATATCGAAGGCATTCAGCGCGAGAAAGGCGATACGTTTCACTGGCGCGGCCGCTATCATGAAGATATCAATCAGCGCGATACCATCGAGCTGCACTTCAACGTCTTGGCCGGTTTCGAGCCGAAACTGCCGCGAACGCTATCGCGACGCCGAATACGTTTTTCTCGGCAATATCGATCCGGTCGATGCAAATGGAAGTGCTGCACCAGCTTCGTCGCATGAAGCTGGTGGTTTGCGACACCATGGATCACTGGATCCGCGAGAGCAACGAGGAATTAAAAAAAGTGCTCAAGCGCATCGAAATTCTGGTGCGTCAACGATTCTGAAGCGCGGTTGCTCAGCGGCTACGATAATATCGTCAAGGCGGCGCGGGCGATACTGAAGATGGGGCCGAAGATGGTCCTGATCAAGCGCGGCGAGTATGGCGTGCTGCAATTTTCCGATTCCTCGGTCTTTGCGACGCCGGCCTATCCATTGGAAGAGGTGTTCGATCCCACCGGCGCGGGCGATTCCTTCGCTGGCGGTTTCATGGGCCACCTGGCGCGCTCCGGCGACCAGAGCCAGGGCGGCCTGCGCCGGGCGATCGTTTACGGTTCCGTCGTGGCGTCGTTTACCGTTGAGGATTTTGGCGTCAAACGGCTGACCGATGTCTCGCTGCAGAGATTGAAGAGCGTTACCAACGGTTCGTCGAGCTGACCGATTTTCATTCCTGAGTCGATGGAGCTTTCGATCGTCATTCCGGTTTATAACGAAGAAGATAACGTCGAACCGCTGATTCGCGAGATCGACGGTGTCCTGGCACCCTTGGGCAAAAGCCTTCGAGATCGTCGCCGTCGACGACGGCAGCAACGACGGCACGTTCGCCGCGTTGAAGCGCCGTTTACACGCAAGAATCCATGCTCAAGGTCGTGCGTCTCAAGCGAAATTTTGGCCAAACGGCGGCGCTGGCGGCCGGTTTGGCTCTACGCCCAAGGCGATATCGTTGTCCTCATGGACGGTGATGGACAAAATGATCCTGCCGATATTCCCGCCTTGCTCGCTAAGCTACGAGGAGGGCAACGATCTGGTGGCGGGCTGGCGGTTTAACCGGCGGGACCCGTTTCTCAATCGGCGTCTGCCTTCAATGATCGCCAACCGGTCTGATATCCTGGACCACGAACGTGAATTTGCACGATTACGGTTGTACGCTCAAAGCGATGCGACAAGATGTCGCGAAGGGTCTGCAGCCTGTACGGTGAAATGCATCGTTTCATTCCGGCCATCGCTTACGAGAGCGGCGCGCAGATCGCCGAACTCAAAGTCAACCACCGGCCCCGATTTCGCGGACAATCGAAGTATGGCATCACGCGGACGCTGCGCGTGGTGTTGGATCTGCTGACGGTGAAGTTTCTCAGCAGCTATTCGACCCGGCCGGCGCATGTGTTCGGACCGATCGGCATTGATCAGCGGCCTGACGGGCTTTGCCATCGCGCTTTATTTGACGGTGCAAAAATTCGTTTACGATCTGGACATCGGCAGCCGGCCGCTGCTGTTGCTGGCGATACTGCTGATCTTTATCGGTTTTCAATTCATCACCATGGGTTTACTGGGTGAAATGTTGGCGCGGACCTATCACGAGTCTCAGGACCGTCCAGTTTATGTCGTCGGTGAAATTCTGCGAGGGCGAGAGGAGGTTATGAATTTGGCTGTAGTTGGCACCGGCTATGTCGGCTTGGTTGCCGGCACTTGTTTCGCCGAGAGCGGCAACGATGTTATCTGCGTCGATATCGATGAGACAAAAATTGACTATGCTCAAGGCGGGCAAGGTGCCGATTTACGAGCCGGGCCTTGGAAGAGATGGTGCGACGCAACGCTGAAGAGCAGCGCTTATCTTCACCACCGATTTGGCCGATGCGGTGAAGAAATCGGCTGTTATCTTCATCGCCGTCGGCACGCCGCAGGGCGCCAACGGAGATGCCAATCTCGAATACGTTCATGCCACCGCCAAAGGCATCGCTAAAGCTATGGACTCGTTTCAAGATCATCGTCACCAAAAGCACGGTTCCGGTGGGCACGGCGGACCAAATCAAACGACTGGATCGCCGAAGAGACGGCACAGCCGTTTGCGGTCGTTTCCAATCCGGAGTTTCATGAAAGAGGGCGCGGCGGTCGAAGACTTCATGAAGCCGGACCGGGTTGTCTTGGGCGGCGACAATGCAGAGGCCCTGGCGACGGTGAAGGAGCTCTACGAGCCGTTTGTCCGCACCGGCAATCCCATCCTGATCATGGACAGCCGGAGCGCGGAGATGAGCAAGTACGCCGCCAACGCCATGCTGGCGACCAAAATTTCCTTTATCAATGAAGTCGCCCGGCTGTGCGAGCAGATGCAACGCCGACATCGGCGAAGTGCGCCGGGCGATCAGTCTTGGACCGGCGCATCGGGCCGCATTTTATTTTTCCCGGCGTCGGTTACGGCGGCTCCTGTTTCCCCAAGGATATCCGCGCCATGATCAGCATGGGCGGAGATGAGCCGGAAATGGTGCTGCTCAAAGCGGTCGAGCAAGTCAACGAGCGGCAAAAGGGACTGCTGTTCGAAAAAGTCAAGCGCCACTTCGGCGCCGAGCTTGTCCGGACTGACGTTCGCCATTTGGGGGTTGGCATTCAAACCGCGCACCGACGATATGCGCGACGCGCCGGCGATCACCGTCATCGAATCGCTGCTCGGCGCGGGCGCGAGGGTGCAAGCCTTCGATCCCGAAGCGATGGAAGAAGCGCGAAAAATCTTCGGCGACCGCATCCAATATACCCATCGAAACTATGACGCGCTGCATGGCGCGGCGGCGCTGCTGATCTTCACGGAATGGAATGAGTTTCGCCGGCCGGATTTTGCTCGGGTCAAAAACCTGCTCACCCATCCGGTCATTTTTGACGGCCGCAATATCTACGATCCCGCGGATCTGCGCAAGACTGGGCTTTACCTATTACTCCATAGGACGGAACAATGGCTAGATACTTAGTGACTGGCGGCGCGGGTTTTATCGGCTCCCACCTGTGCGAGAGTTTTCTCGACCAAGGGCACGAAGTGCTTTGCATGGATAACTACTCGACCGGGGCGAAGGAAAATATCGGCCCGTTTCTCAAAAACCCGCGCTTTCGCTTCATCGATCATAACGTTAGCCGCTACATCGAAGTGCCGGAGCCGCTGGACTTCATTCTGCATTTCGCCTCGCCGGCGAGTCCGGTGGATTATTTGGAGCTGCCGATTCCGACTCTCAAAGTTGGCGCCTTGGGGACCCATAACACGTTGGGCCTGGCGAAAGCCAAGAAGCGCCATCTATCTGTTGGCTTCGACTTCCGAGGTTTACGGCGACCCGCTGGTGCGGCCGCAAAGTGAAGAGTACTGGGGCAATGTCAATCCGATCGGGCCGCGCGGCGTGTACGATGAAGCCAAACGATTTGCCGAGGCGATGACGATGGCGTACCACCGCTTCCATCAGCTCGAATACGCGCATCGTGCGCATCTTCAACACCTACGGGCCGCGCATGCGCATGCGCGACGGCCGGGTGGTGCCGAACTTCATCATGCAGGCGCTCAAAGGAGAGCCGCTGACGGTTTATGGCCAAGGGCAACAGACGCGCAGTTTCCAGTACGTCGACGATCTGGTCGCCGGGCTCAACAAGCTGCTCAAGGCCGATCATCACCTGCCGGTCAATATCGGCAATCCTCATGAGATGACCGTGCTCGAGTTCGCCAAGAAAATCATCGAACTGACCGACTCGAAGAGCGAAATCGTTTACAAACCGCTGCCGGAAGACGATCCCCAAGTGCGCCAACCGGATATCGCCAAGGCGAGAAACATTCTCGGCTGGGAGCCCAAGGTCAAGCTGGAAGAGGGCTTGGTCAAAACCATCGAGTATTTTCGCACGCAAACTATAGGAGCGAAAGCCGTGAAAATCGTCGTCACCGGCGGCGCCGGCTTCATCGCCTCGAACATCGTCGACGCCTATCTCGAGCGCGGCCACGAAGTTCATATCTTCGATGATTTTTCCACCGGCCAAACGGAGCAATGTCAACGCCAAAGCGACGCTGCACCAGGTCGATATCGCGGACAGCAAAGCAGCTCAGCTCATCGAGCAAATCAAGCCCGATGTCTTGAGTCATCACGCGGCGCAAATGGATGTGCGCCATTCGGTGGCCGATCCGACTTTCGATGCGCGCGTGAATATTCTCGGTTTTATTAATTTGCTGGAGGGCTGTAAAAACTGCCGGCGTGAAGAAGAGTGATCTTCGCTTCTTCCGGCGGCGCGGTCTATGGCGAGCAAGAGAGTTTTCCCGCGGCCGAAAGCCATGCGACGCAGCCGGCGAGTCCCTACGGCGTGAGCAAGCGCACCGGCGAACTCTATCTTTCGTATTATCACCAGGCGTTCGGGTTACCGTATATCGCCCTGCGTTATGCCAATGTTTATGGGCCGCGCCAGTCGGCCAAGGGCGAGGCCGGAGTCGTGGCGATTTTCCTGTCCATGCTGCTGGCGGGTAAAACGCCGGTCATCAATGGCGACGGCAAGCAAACCCGCGATTATGTTTACGTCGGCGATGTCGTGGCGGCCAATGTCGCGGCGCTTGACAGTCGTCGTTTGTCGGTCCGATCAACATCGGCACCGGCGTCGAAACCGACGTGGTGACGATTTTTCAATCATTTGCGCGACGCCTTGGGCAGTCGAGCTCGAAGCGCAGCATGGCCCGGCAAAGACCGGGCGAACAGCGGCGCAGCTGCATCGATAACGGCCGCGCCGGAGAAGTTCTCGGCTGGCGGCCGCAAATGGCACTCGCGGACGGACTGCAACGCACGGCGGCCTATTATCGCGAACCGTTGGCCAATGAAACTCGACCATATCAGAAATTTCTCCATCATCGCGCACATCGATCACGGCAAGTCGACTTTGGCGGACCGGCTGCTGGAATTCACCGGCGCGGTCAGCGCGCGCGAAAGAACCGAGCAGATTCTCGACAGCATGGACCTTGAACGCGAGCGCGGCATCACGATCAAGGCCAGCCCGGTCTGCCTGCGCTATCGCGCCAAAGACGGCAAAGAGTACAAGCTCAATCTTGATCGATACGCCGGGCCATGTCGATTTCACCTATGAAGTGTCGCGCAGTTTGGCGGCCTGCGAAGGCGCGCTGCTGGTGGTCGACGCCGCCCAGGGCGTGGAAGCGCAGACCGTCGCCAACGTTCACATGGCGTTGGATCACAATCTCGAAATCCTGCCGGTGATCAACAAGATCGATTTGCCGAGCGCCGAGCCGGAACGGGTCAGAAGCCGAGATCGAAGATGTCATCGGCCTCGATGCTTCGAATGCGGTCCTGCGCGAGCGCGAAAGAAGGCGATCGGCACGGAAGATATCCTCGAAGGCGATCGTGCACCACTTTCCGCCGCCCAAGGGCGACGCTTCGCGCTCCTTGCGCGCATTGATCATCGATTGCTGGTTTGACCCCTATCATGGCGCCGTGGTGATGACGCGGGTGTTCGACGGCCCAGTGCAAAAGGGCACGAAGATTCGCATGATGTCGAGCGGCCGGAGCTTTGAAGTGCTCCGGCTCGGCGTCTATTCGCCCGGGCCCGGTGGAAACCCCCGAACTCAACGCCGGCGAAGTCGGCTTTATCATGGCCGGCATCAAAGAAGTCTCCGAAACGCGCATCGGCGATACGATTACGACTGGACGATCATCCCGCGAGCAAAGCCGCTGCCCGGTTTCAAACCGATGAAGCCGATGGTTTTCAGCGGTCTCTATCCGACCGAGTCGGACAGTATCAGGCGTTGCGCGACGCGCTGGAAAAACTCCGTCTCAACGATTCGTCGTTTACATATCGAGCCGGAAACGTCGCAGGCGTTGGGTTTCGGATTCCGCTGCGGTTTTTTGGGCCTGCTGCACATGGACATCGTGCGCGAGCGGCTCGAGCGCGAATTTAGCTTGAGCCTGATCACCACCGCGGCGACGGTGGTTTACCGGGTGACCACCGCCGGCGAAGTCTGCATGATCGACAATCCGGTGCAAGCTGCCCAACGAGGCGGAGATCGAGCGGATCGAAGAGCCGATGATCCAGGCGACGATGCACTTGCCACAGGAATTTCTCGGCGCGGTGCTTAAGACTCTGCGAGGAGAAGCGCGGCACGCAAAAAGAAATCCGCTACCTGGGCCCGAAGCGGGTGATGCTGGCCTATGAGTTGCCGCTCAACGAGATTGTCGTCGATTTTTATGATAGGCTTAAATCGGTGAGCCGCGGTTATGCGTCGATGGATTACGAGCTGGCCGGCTATCGCGAGGCTGATCTGGTCAAACTCGACGTGCGCATCAATGGCGACGTCGTCGATGCCATGTCGATGATCGTGCACCGCGACAAAGCTTATTACCGCGGCCGCGATTTGGTGCAGAAAATGCGCGAGCTGATCCCGCGCCAGCTTTTCGAAGTGGTTATCCAGGCCGCTATCGGCAGCCGGATCATTTCCCGCGAGTCGGTGAAGGCGCTGCGCAAAAACGTGACCGCGAAATGCTATGGCGGCGATATCACGCGCAAACGCAAACTGCTGGAAAGCCAGAAAGAAGGTAAGAAGCGCATGAAACAAGTCGGCAAAGTGGAAATTCCCCAAGAAGCTTTTCTTGCGGCGCTCAAAGTGTAACTCGGGGGTTGCTAATGGCGTGGAAAAGGTGAATAAAGTAAAAGAGCAAAATGGTGAGGGACAGCTCGCCAACGGTGAAGACAAAGTCGACGTTTCGCGAATATGCGGAAGCGATCTTGATGGCGCTGGTATTGGCGCTGTTTATTCGCACGTTTATCGTGCAGGCGTTTAAGATTCCGTCGGGTTCGATGATTCCGACCTTGGCAGATCGGCGATCATATCCTGGTCAACAAACTCTCCTACGGCGTGCGGATACCTTTTTTAGAACGCTATCTGGTGCGAATACTGCGCACCGGCAGCGCGGCGATGTGGTCGTCTTCATTTACCCGGAAGACCGCTCGAAAGATTTCATCAAACGGGTGATCGGTGTCGCCGGCGACACCGTCGAGGTGCGCGGCAAGAAGGTTTTCATCAACGGCAAGCAGGTCGAAGATTCGCACGCCCATTTCGCGGGTCTACGATCCCCAAGTGGGCGCGACGGGAAACGGTGACGATTATGGGCCAAAGGTGGTTCCGGAAAACCATATCTTCGTCATGGGAGATAATCGGGATCGCAGCTACGACAGCCGCTTTTGGGGTTTTGTCAATCTGAACGAAGTGCGCGGCAAAGCCTTTTTGATCTATTGGTCCTGGGACGGCATCGATCGCTGGGTGCGTTGGGAGCGGTTGGGCAGTTTGATTTATTAGAAATCTTCGATTCTGTGTGGGGCGGCAACGCGCAGGATTGGCTTACGGTGCGGTGGTGTTTTGCGTCGGTTGATCGATCAGAGGTGAACGGTAAGCGAGCGACCATCCCTCCCTCGAACGTGTTGACGGTCGGCGTGCCGGTCATCAGCGGCACGATGCTTCCAGCACTATTGTATAAAAGGACAGGCCTTCAAGCGGCCATGCGGCGAATCTTACACGACACGCAAGCACCCAGCTAGGACGGACATCAATCTATGAGTAAAAAGGCCAAAATCTTCCTGACCCTCTGGTCGTCGCTGATTCTCGTATTGGTCGTCATCAATATCCTAATCTCCCTCGGCAATCAGTCGATTCAAGCCGAACTGAGCGAGCGCCAGCAGGAAATTGCCCAGACCATTCAACTCGAAACTCTCAATCGCCAGCTGGTCACGGTACTCGCGAGCCTGGCCGTGAAAACGAATGACGAGCAATTGAAGAAAATCCTGGCCGAGAGCGGCGTCAATCTCGGCAACGCGCCGGAGAACGCGCCGGCGAAAAAGTGAGATCACATGGCTGACGAAAACGAAAACATCGCGGCACAAGAGCAGACGCAGGATGCGGTTCCCGGGGAAAAAACCGTTTCGAATCTGCCGTTGATCATGACTCTTCTGGCACTGACCCTCCACTTCGGGTTTCAAACGCTGCAATTCGCGAGCGAACGAAGCAATCTGGCAGCGGTCAAGAGCAATCAAGAGGCGGCGATTCAGGAAGCGCAAAAGGTCCAGCTGCAATTTAAGACCCTCGTGACAAAAACCAGCCAACTTGCGGATCAAGGCCATGCCGGCGCGAGGATGGTGATGGAAGAGCTGCAAAAGCGTGGCATCGGTTTCGCCCCTGAAGCAAAGACCCCGGAAACCAAAGCGCCGGAAACGAAGGCGCCCGCAAAAGCCGAGACCAAATCCGCCAAATAGCCTTTGGCGATTTCCCGCTGCCTCTCGCACGAGATTGCAGAACGTAGCCGTTACATTTTTTTAGCCGCGGGTGTCGGCGGCGGCAAACGACGAACTCCCGGCAAGAATGAAATCCGTGTAGGTCCAGGATGGGATCGGCGGTTGGCAATTGATCGGATCGCGCACAAGCTGCGAGGGGGCGCCCCGCGGTTGACGGTTGTACACTGCTTCTCTGTTGACCCGTTCTGATATTCCGCTTACGCTGGATTTCACCGCTTCATCGGAGCAAGGTCTTTGGAAACACCTTTTCACCCTTTGGTTCGACGCTGGTTTGCCGAGCGCTTTCAAGTTGCGACGCCGGCCCAAGCGCAAGGCTGGGAGTCTATCGCCGCGGGCAAGTCGACGCTGATCGCGGCGCCGACCGGCTCAGGCAAAACGCTTGCGGCGTTTCTCTGGTCCATCGACCGGTTGATCAAGCGCGCGCTCGATGGCGGACTCGATGAGCAAACCAGTGTCGTCTACGTTTCGCCGCTCAAGGCGCTGGGCAACGACATCGCCAAAAATCTACAGGCGCCGCTAGCGGAAATTTACCAGCTCGCCGGACGTGAAGGGATTCTCCTGCCGACCATCCGCGTGGCTGTTCGTTCCGGCGATACGCCGGCGCACGAACGCCAATCGATGGTGCGCCGGCCGCCGCACATTCTGATCACCACGCCGGAATCGCTCTATATCCTGCTCACGGCGGCGCGCAGCCGCGACTTCCTGAAAACTGCCGAGACGCTGATCGTCGATGAGATTCACGCCATCGCGCAAGACAAGCGAGGAGCGCATCTCGCGCTGTCGCTGGAACGGCTCGATGCACTGTCGGGACGTCGAATGCAACGAATCGGCTTGAGCGCGACACAAAAGCCGATCGAAGAGATCGCGCGGCTGCTGGTGGGCACGCGCAATATCTCTACGGACGGCGCGCCCGACTGCGCCGTCGTCGACGTCGGTCATCAGCGTGAGATGGAATTGCGCATCGAGATTCCCGATGACGAGCTTGGCCCGATCATTCGCCAGGATATTTGGGCGGCGGTCTATGACAAGATTGTCGAGCAAATCCGGACGCACCACACGAGCTTGATTTTCGTCAACACGCGCCGTTTGGTCGAGCGGGTGGCGCACCAATTGACCGAACGGCTCGGCGAGGGCAAAGTCGGGGCGCATCATGGCAGCTTGTCGCGCAAGACTCGTCTCGAGGTCGAAGGAAAACTCAAGTCCGGGCAATTCCCCGTCGTGGTGGCGACAGCTTCGTTGGAGCTCGGCATTGACATCGGCCACGTCGACGTCGTCTGTCACATCGGTTCGCCGCGTAATTTGGCAGTATTGCTGCAGCGCGTCGGCAGGTCGGGCCACTGGCTCGGCGCGATTCCCAAAGGCATTCTCTATCCGTTGACCCGCGACGATCTTTTGCAATCGGTGGCGGCGATTCGCGCCGTGCGCCAGGGAGAATTGGATAAGCTGGCGGTCGTCAAGAAACCGCTCGACGTCTTGGCCCAGCAAATGGTGGCGACGGTGGCGAGCATGACACCGTCGGAAAGAGTCGCCGGCAAGAAGCGCAGCCATGAGCCAGACGGCATCACGGAAGATGCGTTATGGCAGCTGGCTCGTTCCGCATATCCATACAGAGATCTCACTCGGGTAGAGTACGAACAGCTGCTCGAAATCCTCAGCGAGGGCGTGGAAACCCGGCGCAGCCGCAGAAGCGCCTATCTTCACCGCGATCGGATTCACGGCGTGCTGCGGGCCCGTCGCGGCGCCCGCTTGACGGCGATCACCAACGGCGGCGCGATTCCCGATACCGCTGACTACGATGTCATCGAGTTTCCGAGTGAAACCTTCGTCGGCAAGGTCCACGAAGACTTCGCGATCGAGAGTCTCGGGGGCGATATTTTTCTGCTCGGTAACCGGTCCTGGCGTATCCGCCGCGTCGGTTCTGGCAAAGTTCATGTTGAAGACGCTCAAGGGCTGCCGCCGACGATTCCGTTCTGGATGGGCGAAGCGCCGGGCCGGACACTGGAACTATCGAAAGCGGTTGCCGATTTGCGCGAAGCCGTCGCGGCTAAGTTGAGGGACCGAGCGAGAGCAGCGCAATGGCTGATCGAAGAAGTTTCCATGCCGCCGGGCGCCGCCGAGCAAATCGTCAATTATGTCGCCGATACCGTGGCGACGCTCGGCACCGTGCCGTCGCAGGAAAAAATCATTGCCGAGCGGTTCTTCGACGAGGCCGGCGGCATGCAGTTGATTCTCCATTCACCCTGGGGTGGGCGCATCAATCGCGCCTGGGGCTTGGCGCTGCGCAAGCGTTTTTGCGTGAGCTTCGACCGCGAGCTGCAGGCAGCGGCGACCGACGACGGCATTTGCATTTCTCTGGTCGAGCAGCATTCGTTTCCTTTGAGCGACGTGTTTTCGATGTTGAAACCGGCGATTCTCGAATCCAATTTGACTCAGGCGGCGCTCGTTTCGCCGATGTTTACCAACCGCTGGCGCTGGAATGCGAGCCGCGCCCTGGCGGTGCTGCGCCATAGCGGCGGCCGCAAAATTCCCGTGGCGCTGCAGCGCATGCGCGCCGAGGACTTGCTCGCGGCCGTGTTTCCCGAACAAGTGATGTGCCAGGACAATCGCAGCGGCCCGGTGGAGCTACCCGATCATCCCCTGGTCAAAGAAACCATCGGTGATTGTTTGCACGAGGCTATGGACATGGACGGCTTGGCCGAGATCCTGGCGCGTATCGAGAGTGGTGCGATCCAGACTGTCGCCATCGACACTCCCGCGCCGTCGCCCATGGCGCATGAAATTCTCAACGCCAATCCGTACGCTTTCTTGGATGATGCGCCGCTGGAAGAACGGCGTGCGCGGGCGGTTTCGCTGCGCCGGGTCGATCCCTGGTTAGGACGTGAGTTCGGCCGGCTCGATCAAGCCGCGATCGACGAAGTGCGCAGACAGGCTTGGCCCGAAGTGCGTAACGCCGACGAGTTGCATGATCTGTTGCTCGGCGTCTGTTTGTTGCCGGTGGATTTTCGTTCGGACTGGCTACCGCTGGCTGAAGAATTAATTAAAAACGGCCGTGCCAGCGTGGCCGCTTGGCACGACGAAAATATCGAGAGACGTGCCTACGTTGCCGCCGAGCACAGCGATCTAATCCGTCTCGTGATCACCGATGTCTCGCTTAATCCACCGGTGGAGCTGCCCCTCGGCTTCAATGAGACGATTGCATCGGCGGAAGATGCGTTTCGCAAGATTGTCCAGGGATGGCTGGAGGTCAGCGGTCCGATCATCGTCACCAATCTCGCCGCGCGCTTGGCCCTTCCATCCAGCAAGATTGAGGCGGCCTTGATTGCTTTGGAAAGCGCCGGCGTGGCGATGCGTGGCGAATTCACGCCTTCCGGCGCCGCGTCCCGCGAGATGGAGTGGTGCGATAGAGTTCTGTTGGCGCGGATTCATCGGTTGACCCTCGGGCGCATGCGCAAAGAAATCGAGCCGGTGTCGGCGGTAGAGTTCATGAGATTTCTGCTCGGATGGCAGCATGTCGCACCGGCAACACAATTGCGCGGACGGGACGGCATACTGCGCGTGATCGAACAGTTGCAGGGACTCGAATTGCCCGCGCCCGCCTGGGAACAGCATGTTTTGCCGGCGCGAATCGAACATTACGATCCCGCCGATCTCGAGCAGTTATGTCTTGCCGGTGTGATCGCGTGGGGGCGGCTGCAAAGGGGCGCGGCTACCGTGGAGGAACCCTCCCGTCCACCCGCCACCTCGAGACGCGCTCGGAGATTGCTGGCGCCGGGGCGAAACGCGCCGATCTCATTTCTGTTGCGTGAAGATCTTGATACTTTCCTGGAAGCGTCGGGGCTACGTTTTGACGAAGTTAAAACGCTATCGCCGATGGCCGTGGAAGTCGCCCAATATCTCGATCGGCATGGCGCGTCGTTTCTGGACGACGTCGCCCGCGGCACCGGCCTGCTGAAGGTCAAAGTAGAACAAGCCCTGTGGCAATTGGTCGCGCATGGACTTGCGACCGGCGATGGCATCGGCGGCCTGAGAGTACTCCTAACGCCGGATCACAAGAGAGTCGCTCGGCGCAGTCTTCGGATCATTTCCGGAGGCAGGAGTCCCGAACGACTCATGCCCGTGGGTCGCTGGTCGCTGTGGCGAAACGGGCCGGCAGACCAGCGGGTGAGCGGCGACACGATCTTGGAGCGGCGAGCGCGGCAATTGCTACAGCGTTACGGAGTCGTCTTTCGCGATTTACTCGCGCGTGAAATCATCATGCCGTCGTGGCGCAATTTGCTGAGTATTTACCGGCGATTGGAAGCGCGCGGCGAAATCCGCGGCGGACGTTTCATCGATGGGTTTGTCGGCGAGCAGTTTGCCTTGCCGCAAGCTGTCGAGGAGTTGCGCGGGTTGCGGCGCATTGCCGCGCGCCCAGGACCCGTGATCGTTTCATCGGCGGACCCGCTCAACTTGGTAGGAATACTCACCCCTGGCGCGCGGCTCTCACCGTATTCAAATCAAGCCATCGCCTATGAAAATGGCAGTGTTATCGGCGCGGGTTCGTTGGGAGAACTGGTCAGCCGACTCCAGCTTCCAGTGGCGCCGCAACAAAGCTCACCGGGCGGTTTTTAACGGCAAAAGCGCTGCCAGCCTACCGGGATGGATGTAGGCCGTGAGTATTTTGACACAGCCAAATACAAGCAGTCGGATCACCCAACGTTGGGGCGATCCACCGCACGGAATGTGAGCTGCTCTGGCGTGGGTCTACGGTCGGGATTGGCCGTTGATCGGTTTTGACATCGGGGAGGAGAGGACCTCTTTTAAAACCCTGATCTCAACGACGTCTTCCTGTAGCCGGGTCAATCCTTCTTTGGCGCGATGAATTTCCGCGAGCATGGAGTCGAGTTCGCCGATGCTAATGGACTCCAGCGCTTGGCGAATTTTGCGGTTCATGCCAAACAGATTTTGCACGCCGCCTTTGTCGGAGATTTTATTGTCCAGTTCGATGTATACGCGAGTTACGCCTTCCATCTGACTCTTAACGTCGTCCACGAGATATATCCTCCTTAAATTTGCTTGCGACGAATGTTGGCTTGTTGTAACTACCACAAACCATAGATGTGATTTGAAAACAAGTATAAGGTAAAATAAGTAAGAATTTGTAACGACGTAAGAAAGTTAGCGAAGAAAAAGTAGCGATTTGTTTTATTGTAGCCCGCTAAAACATCGAGGTTATTTCACATGAATGAGATGCGTAGCGTCGGTATTCCGAGTCCGCGAGTGGAAGGCGAGCAAAAAGTCGGCGGCGGCGCCATATACGCAGTCGACGTCAGGCTGCCGGATATGCTTTGGGCGAAGGTGCTGCGCAGCCCTATCGCGCACGGCCGAATCAAGAAAATCGATGCGTCAAAAGCGATCGCGCTGCAGGGAGTCAATGCCGTTCTAACCGGCGCGGATCTTGCCGGCGCCAAGATCGGCAAGAAGATCGTCGACATGCCGATCCTCGCCGACGGCGTGGTGCGCTACATCGGCGAAAAAATCGCCGCCGTCGCAGCCGAGAGCGAAGCGATCGCAGAAGCAGCGGTCGATTTAATCGAAGTGGAGTACGAAGACTTGCCGGTCATCACTGATCCGCTCGACGCGATGGAACCGGGAGCGCCTCTGCTCCATCCGAATCTCGCCGAATACAAGGGATTGCTGCACAAGATCGAGACGCCGAGCAACGTGTTTGTCCAACTCAACTGGAAGAAGGGCGAAGTGCAGGAAGGCTTCCGGCAATCCGACGTGGTCGTCGAAAATACTTTTACGGTCCCCCCTGTGCATCAGGCGTATATCGAGCCGCATTCATCTCTCGTGCGGGTCAACTCTGACGGCACGGCGGAAATCTGGTCGTCGAACAAAAGTCCGTTCGGGATGCGCGATCAGGTTGGCAATGCCTTACAGGTTCTGCCGACGAGCCTGATCATTCATCCCTGTTATGTCGGCGGCGACTTTGGCGGTAAGGGCGACGGCAATGACGTCGCACTTTGTTATGCCCTGGCGAAGAAAAGCGGCCGGCCGGTCAAGCTGGTCATTGACTACACCGAGGAATTGATCGCGGGCAATCCGCGCCATGGCGCGGTGATCAAGGTCAAGACCGGCGTGAAGAAAAACGGCATCCTGATCGCTCAGCACGTGCAGTTTATTTTCGACAGCGGCGCCTATGGCGCCTACCGGCCGCAGGGATTTCTCGTCGGCGCCCACGACGCGCCGGGTCCTTACCGCGTGCCCAATTGTTTGGTCGAAGAAAAATACGTTTACACCAATAAGATGCCGTGCGGTTACATGCGCGCCCCGGGTCATCTGCAGGCGATGTTTGCCAGCGAAAGCCAAGCCGATCTAGTGGCGCGGCAATTGGGAATCGACCCCGTCGAGTTTCGCCGCATGAATTTGATGCATGACGGCGACACCTCGCCGCTTGGGTGAAGTCATCCCGCACGTCAAAGCGACCGAAACACTGATGAAAGCTTTGGATGAATCGGGTTTTCGCCGCAGCAAAACGAAAAGCATCGGCCGCGGCTGCGCGATCGCGGACTGGGTTTCCAAAGGCGGCGAATCGTACGTGCGCGTCAAAGTCGACGAAGAAGGCGCGATCACCCTCTCATCTGCGGTGACCGACACCGGCCCCGGGGTTTTTACCATGATGCGCCAGATCGTCGGCGAAGAGCTCAAAGTGCCGCTCGATTCGATCCGTGTCGAGATGCTCGACTCATCCGAGGTCATTAAAGACACCGGCGTGCGCGGCAGCAGCAGCACGCGGGTGCACGGTCACTCGGCGCTCGACGCGCGCGCGCAGGTTGCGTGAAGAAATTCTCAAAATTGCCGGCCGCGTAATGAATGCAGCTGAGGGCGAGCTGATCTTGTACGATGGCGGGGTGACCCACGGCCGCGCCGAGCGGCGCATGACCTACGCCGACATCGCCCGGGCCAACGGCAAGCCGTTGATCGCCGAGGGTCACTACATGAATATGGCCGACGGGCCGGAAGCCTCGCTGGTGGCGCAGGTGGCCGAAGTCGAGGTCGACGAGGACACCGGCGAAGTGCGCGTAAAGAAACTCACGACGGCGCACAATACGGGGACGATCCTGAACCCACTGACGCATCAAGGCCAGATCGACGGTGCGGTCATCATGGGACTGGGTTATGGAGTGATTGAGGATCTCGCCTATGACGAAAGTGGAAAAGTGCTGGCTGCCAATCTCGGCGAGTACAAGATCCCGAACATCCAGGATATCCCGGAGCTCAAAACGGCCATACTACAGTCCGACTTCGGCAGCGGGCCGTATAACAGCATGAGCATCGGCGAGACCGCGCTGATCCCCACCGCGGCGGCCATCGCCAACGCGGTCGAGGACGCGGTCGGAGTGCGGATTAAATCATTGCCGATCACGGCTGAAAAAGTATTGAACGCGCTCAAGGGACGATGACGAACCTACCGGGTTCAGACCTCGTGATGCGGCTCATCGGTTAAGCGCCGTTGAGCTTTCAGTTTTTGTATGGCGCGCGGCGACTTCGCACCGATCGAGCGTATCCTCAATGCGATGCGGTACTCGTTTAAGGGATTAAGTGAGGGCTGGCGCACGCAACCCGCGTTGCGCTACGAGTCTTACATTCTCCTGGTTGCCGTACCGATTGCCTGGGTTATTGGAACAAACGGCGGCGAAAGGGCGCTCTTGATCGGCAGTTGTTTGCAAGTGGTGCTTGTCGAGCTGATCAATTCCGCCATCGAGACCGTCGTCGACCGCATCGGCAGCGAGCATCACGAACTTTCCGGCCGCGCCAAGGATCTCGGGTCAGCAGCGGTTTTCTGTTCGATCGTCCTGGCGGCGACAGTCTGGCTGTTGCTGATTTTCGATTGAGAGATATACCGAGAAAGTTTAGAAGGCGGATCATCTATCGGCAAGCACCGACGGTAAACTCAGTCTGAAACTGTCCTGATGCTGATACCTCTGCCCGTTATTTCAAGTAACCTCGCTCGCGCCAAAAGATCTCTGCCGCGGGATGAAGCGGAACATCCAATGGTCCCTCCGGGTTATCTGCGCACATGCGTTCCAAGGGAAGGGGGCCCTCTCCCTGCCAGGGGATGCGATCCTTTCGATTGTCCAGCGCAATGCAAAACGATCGCACGATATCGTCGGATACGCGGGCGTGGGTAAAAATCGGCCAGCCGCTAAAATCGACGGTGGAAACATCGGCCGGGAGCTTGGGGTAGATATCCTTAGAAAGCGTGGCTCGACGGAAACCGATTTCTTCCAATCGCCTGGCGTGCTCCTCCTCCAGAGGAAGAAACCGCATTCCCGCATCGAGAGCTTGATTCGTCCATCGCTTCACCGCCTCATCAAAGATCGCATCCACCTCACCACGTTGCACGGCGCCGAAACGATTTGGACCATCCGGCATTCCTTCGTCGTAGCGTACCTGACCGCCCCACGAAACCAGGTCATCAAGAGTAAAGCCAACCTGCGCCAGCACTTCTTTTACCACGAGGTGAACCGAGTGACGTTTCTGACCGCGGAGCGAAACGCGCAACGGGTATCGACGCTCAAGCAAATCCGTGAAGGACTTTAACCCGGTTTTCTCGGATACGGCAAAAGCAAATTGGTCCTGGGTGGGAATGACCGCAATCGCCCGGACTGGAATCGCTTCTCTGAAAGGGCCGCGTCCGCGGTACGCCATCGTCAGGGGGCTGGAGGGATTTATCGTCGCAAGATGGACGTCGCCGCGAGCGACTTCCTCGATGGCTTCGACGGTATCGCTGCCGAATAGAGAGAGCTTCCACTCAAGTCCAACTTGATCGCGTAAGTTCACCCGCGCTTGCCGGTAAGGCCATTGATTCATGCCGATCACTTCAGACGCCACTTCCAACACAAGGCGAGACCGAATAACGAGCGGCGAAGGATGTTTGGGTTCCATATTTTCTTCCTATGGTGACAGTGATGCGGTCGATTTATGGCGTTGCGAGTTGCCCCTGTCTAATCAAAGCCCTGGAGAGTGTCAAGCCGCTGATGAGACGATCAGCATCGCGAGAACAATTGCGAAAGGCACAAGTTCAGATAGATCCGTAAGACTTTACCTTGACAATCGTAGCGCTCTTATCTTAGTAATCGAAACGCACCCGCGGGTTCTTCCCAAAAACAACGATGTCGCACCGATCTTTCATGGTGCTGCTTTACGAACGTTCTCGCATTGTACCTCCATGCTGTCGCTAGACGCCGTGAGGCCACGCGTCCCTAACAGAACGAGGCTTGCTATGATTTCTCAAAGACGTTGGTTCTGGTTTGCCCTGGTGGTTTCTTCCTTGTTGCCGCACCTAGGCTCCGCGCTGGCGCAGGTTCCCTTCTATCAGGGAAAAACGATCAGCATCATTCAAAGCCGCGCTCCCGGAGGAACCGGAGATGGCTACGTAAGGTCGATGACGCCATTTCTCGAGAAGTATATCCCCGGCAATCCGCGCATCGTCATCGAGTATATGCCGGGCGCGGGCGGCCGAACGCAGGCCAATCACATGTACGCGATCGCCCGGCCGGATGGATTGACCATCGGTTCCGGATCGGGCGGTATCATTACGAATGGGATATTGGATACCGTCGGTGTTCGCTACGATCTGGATAAGTTCATCTACCTCGGCTCGCCGCGCAGCGACACGCAACAGATTTTTGCGACCAGAAGAGATGCGGGGCTCGGCACTCTTGAAAAGCTTCGAACCACGCCGGGTGTCAGAATCGGCGACCAATCCGTGGGTTTTACCACTTACGTCGACGGGCGTCTCTTCGCCTATTTGATTGGACTGAAAGAGCCCAAGTTTATCGTCGGCTATTCGGGTCGTGAGGTCGACGTGGCCCTGATCCGAGGTGAAATCGATGCCAGGGCAACGCCGATTCATAACGTCTTGACACGTAACAAAGATTGGATTGACAAAAAGCTGGCGGACTTCCATGCCGTGATTGAGGTCCCGAAGGGGGACAAACACCCGCTGTTCCCGCATCTTCCCGACCTGGAAACCTTCGCTAAATCGGAGAAGGAGCACAAACTGCTCAGAATGCACCGCGCTTTCCGTCTCGTCGGCGCGCCTTTTTTCCTCCCGCCGGGTACACCCAGCGACAGGGTACAGACTCTCCGCGAAGCGATGCGCAAGACCTTTAATGATCCCGAATTTCATGTGTCCTACAAGAATCTGGTCGGTAACGAGGCCGCTCCGCTAACGGGAGAGATGCAAGAGAAGGCGCTGAAGGAGATTTCGCGCGAGCCGGAAGTCATCGAGCTGATGAAAAAGATTACCGGCGCAGACCCTCTTCCGCCCCGCTAAGAGGACGCTCGGCGGTCTCACTGTATTGTGCGGCGACACCGGCGGCGCCTGGGGCAGATCGTTTTCAGCGCGGTGAGTGGGAGGCGGACGAGGTTGAGAGAGGTTGAAGGTGGACCGAGGTCTGAAGGTGAAGAAGATGCTCAAGGAGAAGGCGGAGCGGGAGCGCTCTTTTTTCGAGGTTCGTTCTGGCAATCTCCAATATTCGTTTCGCTGAGGGAAGTCGAAATGAAAATATTTTCGAGCGTGCTGATTCACTATCCGCCAAAACTCGGCCGATCCGCACGGGCGTCGCTGTATTGTGGGGCGACACCGTCGTTGACGAGGATTTGGTTGCGAACGTTTATAACGCCGGGAACGCTGCGCGCTGCTTGACCGGCGGCATTTTTTTGACTTTCGGTGGCGACTCGACCGCCCAGAACAACTGTGCCATCGATCACAGAAACTCCAATTCCTGTTATCGCGCGGTTAGCGATAGCCTTGTAGATTTCAAATAGTAATCTGTCATTCGTTGGCTTATGGGCAACCCCAAGCTGGTTGCCTGTTCGTTTGGCGGCGGTTTTTATTTTCTCCTGCTCCTCCTTATCGTTTTTTACCGTCTGTTGTTCTTGAGATCGCTCCGGAGAATCGCTGGCTTGGGATAGGTCGGTTTTGCTCGGTTCCAGAATCGGCGTCGCGTTTGCTCCTACGGCACTTTCTCCTAGTTGTAGCGTTGATATTGGCGGTTCTTCAGGCGCTAAGGCTTGAACGTCTTTGAGTTCTTTGGACGGGTCTTCGTGCAAAGCTCCTGGCGCCAGCGCGGCGATTGTGGGGCTGTCGCGGCGATTGGTCTCCTCCCGGATTCGAGGGGCTCTGTCCGAAATGTCAGTTCTGTTTGACTGTGAGTAAAATATCGCGCCAAGGCCAGCTGCCACGAGAGCCCCAAAAACAAATCCAGTTCCCAAACCGGCTAGACTTCGCTGCCAATGGATTGGTGTGCGCCGTTGTTTCCCGCCCATGAAAAAGCCTGGGAATTCCGGCTGCGGCCCTTGAGAGATCGAGGTTGATGGTCCCCCCTCCTTGACGATGTTCTTCTCGTCTCTTGTCGCATGCTGGTCCTTTGGCGTTTCCGATTCCGTCAGAGCGCGTGGCGTCTCGATTGATGGCCGCGCGGTGAGTTGGAGATCGCACGCCACTTCTTCAATCATTTCGGCTGACACTCTTTTCTTGGAGAGTGCGTAACAACTGAGCAGCGCGTTATCGCAAATCACATTGATGAGCCGCGGAATCCCGTTCGCATATAGCGCAATTTTCTCGACCGCCGTTGGATCAAACAGCGCCTCCTCTTCAAAACCCGCGGTTCTCAGCCTAGCCTGGATATAGAGATTAACTTCTTGGTCATTGAGCGGAGCGAGCCGGCAACGTAGCGTCACCCGCTGCTTGAGCTGGCGCAACTCGGGCTGATCAAGTTTTTCTTCCAGTTCGGGTTGCCCCAGCAAGACAATCTGGATGAGTTTTTCTTTGTTGGTCTCAAGATTGGAAAGAAGCCTGAGTTCTTCGAGAAGTTCATTGCTTAGCTGCTGGGCCTCATCGACCAGGAGTGCCACAATCTGACGCTCCTTGAGCTGTTCGAGTAGATAGTCATTGAGCTGAAGTGTCAGGGCCCCCCGCTCTTGCGTGGAGGGAGCGATGCCTAGGTCCCGTAATACGAACCCGAGCAATTTGTTCGCGGTGAGTTTGGGATTAATGACGAACGCCGTACGGATCTTCACCCCTGCGCTTTGCAGAAACACCTTGACCAACGTCGTCTTTCCCGTCCCCGCCTCTCCAGTGATTACGATCAAGCCCTTACGTTCTTCGATGCCGTAGCGCAGACTCGCGAAGGCCTCGCGACAACTTGGGTTATCATAAAAAAAGAGCGGATCGGGCGTGATACTAAACGGCAGGGTATTGAAGCCAAAATAATCTTGGTACATTTGGCTTTAACCGTTGATTAGGAAAATAGTTGTCATTTCGACACCGACAAACCTCGAAACAGAGACACCACTTCCTCCTAATGATTAGGCTATGAACGTAGAGGCAAGGCGAATGCCAGATACATCGGTCGTCTAAGTCATTGACCTTTAACAGTCATGAAAAGACACCGACTTTATTACAGTTTCCAATGAAGGGAATTCCCTCCGTCACTTTCGTATAAGCAGACGAATGGCCTTCGCCAATCTCGCATCAGCGAGATGGGAACTCGGTTGCCGACAGGGCTGGACTAGACCCATTGAGACTAGCGAGGGTCGAGACCGTCGCTTCGCCTGGATTCCCGCTGAAAGCATGCGGGAATGACGGCGTTAGGAATCGCTCTAAAATCTCCCACTAAAACTCTGAGGGAATGAAAAGATCAATACGTCGCTGTTGCCTCGGCCGTTTGCGAGCAGTCACTTTTTGAAGTGCGGAATCACCTTCGCGGCAAAGGCTTCGACACTTTCGCTGTAAACTCTTCGCGCGGGTGTGAGCATCAGATGATCTACACCGGTGGCTCTTAGCTCTTCGATTCGTTCGATACACTCCTTGGGCGTCCCTGCGATGGAAAAACGATGGACGAGGTAGTCGTTCACCAGATCCGGGTCGACGCGGTCTTCCATCGGTTTCATGACATCGAAACCCGCCATGAATTGTTTCACGCCTGCCAATTCCTCGGACGGCACGGTTTCAAATGTGAAGCGAAAGTTGTGGTGGGCGCGGTTGGCGATGCGGTTGCGCACGATGCGGCGCGCTTCGGCGCCGTCGTCGCGGACACAGAGCATGCCGGCGGCGATGATCGCGATTTCACCTTCTTTGCGTCCGGCCTCCGCTGCGCCATCTCGTATTTTCTGCTTGGCCCATTCGTAGACGCGCAAATCGAAGCCGGTGCCGAGAATCACTCCGTCGGCGGAACGGCCGGCGAGCTGCAGACCCTTTGGGTCCTTCTGCGGAGACGTAGATCGGGGCAGGCCTGTTAATCGTGAAGCCGATGCCGACATCGCCGGTTGGGAACTTGGCCCGATGGCCTTGTACCAGATGGCGGATCGAGCGAACTCCTTCTTCGAAGTCCTTCATCCGCGTCGCTTTTAGTCCCTGTGTATAAACCGGGCCGTCGCCGGTGCCGAGACCGAGGATGGCGCGGCCTTTGGAGATCTCATTCAACGACGCGGCGGCGCCGGCGAGCACCGTGGGATCGCGGAACACCATGTTCGTCACGGCGATGCCGAGCAGCACGCGTTGGGTGATCATGGCGCAACTGGCAAGCGTCTGGAAGGAATCGATCGAGCTCAAATGGCTCTCGCCGAGAAAGATGCCGTCGTAGCCGAATTCTTCGGCGCGCCGGGCGCGCTTGTGAATCTCATCGATATTTTTGACGCCGCCGTGGACGCTGTGCAGGCTGAATCTCATGTAGGCAATAGGCGACAGTAGGATGAAAAAACTCCCTGTTATGGATTGAACGCGACGAGACCGCAGCCTGTCGCCCACGGTACCACGGGCTCGTAGGCGAGTAATTCCGCTCTCCAGCTCTCTACCGCGCCGGCGAGGGCGATCCAGGTTCTGATTTCGTGGCCGCCCGAGCCGGCCTCGGCGCTGATTTCATCGTGAGTATACGCGCTCAATGTCGCGTGGTCGCCGCCGATCAGGTTGTCCAGGAATTTTTTATCGAAGGGAATATTGATCTTGCCGTGCTTCGCTTCGCCGGGCCAGTGTGACAAGCCACCGGTTGCAATCATGGCGATACGCTTCGGACTATTCTGCAACACTTTTCCAAGAAACTGGCCGAAGGCGAAACAGCGCTTTCGCCGTCGGCATCGGCGGCGTCAGCGTGTTGATGATCACGGGCACGACCGGCACGGCCATACCCGGGTTTAAAAAATGCAGCGGTAAGTAGGTTGCATGATCCAGCAGCAATTCATCGGAGAACGTCGGATCGAATCCATTGTCGAGGCACGCGTCGATGAGCGTCGCCGCCAATGGCGCGTCGCCCGGCACGCGGCCCCTGGGAAGTCGCAGCCACTCTTCGATGGGACCGTCGTAGTGGTCGGCGCGGCCGATGCAAAAGGCTCGGCATGCTATTGAGAAAAAAATTCGCCCAGTGCTCGACGGTGAGCGCAACGATGGCGTCCGGCTTAGACGGCGGCGAGCACTCGCCGAGCTTTCGGTAGTTTCCGAGAAAATTCTCGGCTTGTTCCTTGGGCGCGGCTTCCGTCCAGGCGGTCATTCCGGGAGCATGGCTGGCGGCACAGGCAAATACGATCGGCATAGCTCACTCCAATCCTCTAAGCGCTTTGGCGTAGTCTTCATTGGATACTTTGTTGAGCAGATGAAAGGCCGCAGCAGCAGCGAATGCACGCCCATCGTGTAAAGCGCACGCACATCGACGGTTAAATCCGCCTTCGATTCCGCTTCGGACAATTCGTAGCCTTTGATGAAGGCCGCAGGATCTTGGCGATAGCGTTCGCGCTGCGCCGGGTCACGATTGACGTGATAAATCAGTTTCTGCAATTGATAGAGGCTCATGACCATCAGTCCAATTTTGCGTGCAGCCACGCGATCGACGGTTTTGAAAATGTTCGCAATCGAGCCCATGTGGCCGCCGGGAAATAAACGGATCGTCTTCGGGCTCGCCATGCTCCAGCAGCAGATAAAAATCTTCCAGCGGCACCTGCTTGTCCTCTTTGCCGTTGACGATCAATAGCGGCGCGCAAGGTTTATCGAGCGAGCCTTGATCGAGCAACGAGAGCGCCGGCATGACTGACGCAAAGCTCATCGAAAGTTTTCTTGCCGAAAAGATTGGCGCGCGCTTCGATCAAATCGAACAGATAGGAATCGGCGTGGCGCGAGCGCTCCTGCCATTCCGGCTGGAAAAAATAATGAATGCCGCCGCCCCAGTTGACCGCGGCGCGCAATTTTTCCGGCGCGAGGTGCGCGAGCTTGGTCGACCAATAGCCGCCGAAGCTGGCGCCGACGACGGCGATTTTGTCGCCGTCCACTTCCGGCCGGTTGAGTAAATAGTCGAGCGCGGCCAAGTGCACTTGCATGGGCGTCCGGCTCCGGCAAGCATCGGGCATTCTCCCGTGCCGGGGCTGTCGATGATGAAGCAGCCCCACCCTTCTCTGACGAACGACTCGCCGAATGAATGGCGCTCTTCTTTCCAATTGTCGATGCCGCCCCAGTGCATGATCATCGGCGCGGGAAGTTTTTTTGGCAAGTCGCAAGATGACCGACGATCGCCTTGCCTTGAAATGGAATCGAAACTCGTTCGACCGGGATGTCAAAATATTTCGATGCGGCGAGAAACATCTCGCGGGTTTTTTCGTAGCCATGATGTTTGCCCGGGAGTGCTCGGAAACGGATGGCGCGCGATGCCATAGTAGCCGTAGGATTTGAGAAACGCCTCTTTGGCTTGAGACGCCATTGCCCGCTTTCTCGGCAGTGTTGGCCTTGTCTTCCCATCGAGCCCCGAGATCGTTCCATGCGGCCGCCCAAGTTTCGCCATCGAAGTTCGGCATTTTTGCCAGGGCTTCTTCCGCATCGCTCTTGTCGGCGTGGAGAAACGGCGCGCGCTGGCCGACGCGCCAGCGAATATCATTTTTCACTTCTTCGAGGGTGCGGGGTTCGCTCATGCCAAACGTCCTTTTCTGTCTTAGGTCCGTGACCGGCCGGTTCGACGAATTTTCATTTATCAGTTTTTTGATCTAGCTTTGATCGGTGAATTGTCCCCAGCGAACTTGCCGTCACAGCCGGCTGGTTAACGATGGCGGCGCTGTTACTCCCCGCCTAAAGGATCACATGGGTGTCGTCAACTTAGCGAAAAAGATTATGCTTTGAAAGCGTTCTCCGTCGGGGCGCGTGCTATCAATTTTCGATGCCGAATTGTCACAACGGCTCAAGCTGCCGAGGGTTGACGTTCGATACTGCACCATGTCATGCAATTAATTCATACCAGATTTTACAAATCGCTTTTTTCCAGTATAGATTTTCGAATCCCGTCGCGGAGCAAGTCATGGCCGCGATCATTGATGGCAAAGCCGTCGCCAAGGAAGTTCAAAAGCAAATCAAAGAAGAAGTCGAAGGGCTCGAGCGGCGCTGGGGATTGGTGCCGGGATTGGCCGTCGTCTCTGGTCGGCGATGACCCAGCGTCGCATATTTACGTGCGCAATAAAGAGAAGGCCTGCCAAGGAGGTCGGCATCAAATCGTTTGAGCATCTTATTGCCGGCGACGATCTCCGGAAAAAGAATTGTTGCGCTCGTACACCAGCTCAACAAAAATAAAAACGTTCATGGGATTTTGGTGCAATTGCCGCTGCCGCCGCATATCCGCGCCGAAAAAATCCTGGAAGCAATTTCGCCATATAAAGACATCGATGGCTTTCATCCGATGAGCCAGGGAATGCTGCTGCTCGGCGGCGATGGCTTCAGGCCCTGCACGCCGATGGGCATCATGAAGCTGCTGGCGGCCGCGGGTTGCGATCCCAAAGGGAAAAATGCCGTCGTCGTGGGACGCAGTAATATCGTCGGTAAACCGGTGGCGCTGATGTTGCTCGAAAAACATGCGACGGTGACGATCTGCCATTCGCGCACCGCGAGTCTGCGCGACGAAGTCGGTCGCGCCGATATTCTCGTCGTGGCGATCGGCAAAGCGGGACTCGTTCGCGGCGATTGGATCAAGCCCGGCGCGGTGGTGATCGATGTCGGCGTCAATCGCTTGCCGAACGGCAAACTTTGCGGCGATGTCGAATTCGAAACCGCCAAAGATCGCGCTTCAGCGATCACACCGGTACCCGGCGGCGTCGGGCCGATGACGATCTGCATGCTGCTTCACAACACGTTAAAAGCCGCCAAAGGATGCGCTGCAGCGCGAGCGTTAGGCGATTTATAGGTCGCGCCGGCAGCGCTGGGCAGGGGATGAACAGAACTCCGCTCTACGCCGCGCATCGGCAGCGCCGGCGCGAAGATGGTCGAGTTCGCCGGCTGGGAAATGCCGGTTCAGTATCAAGGGCGTCATCGAAGAGCATGTGGCGGTGCGCACGCCATGCGGGCTTTTTGACGTCAGCCACATGGGCGAAATCGAAATGCGCGGCGAAGGCGCGCTTGGAGCTGTGCCACGCATCTCACCGCCAACGATGTCGCGCGCATGAAGCCGTTCCAGGCGCAGTACAATTTGCTGCTCAACGATCAGCGGCGGCGTGGTCGACGACGTGATTTTTTATCGCCTGGAGCCGAATGTGTTTTTTATTTGCGTCAATGCGGCCAACAGCGATAAAGATTATCGACTGGATTCAGCGACCATGCGCCGGAGACGGTCGAAGTTGAAAACGTCAGCGCCAAGTATGCGCAGCTGGCTTTGCAGGGGCCGCTGGCCGCAGAAAATTCTCGCAAGCGCTGACGGCTGTCGATCTCGCTCAGATCAAATCATTTTCTCTTCGTCTTTGCCGACGTGGCGGAATTCGTTGCTTGGTGGCGCGAACCGGTTACACCGGGCGAAGACGGATTTGAGCTTTATTGCCATGCCGAGGACGCGGTTCGCACTCTGGAGACGCGCTGCTTGGCAGCGGGCGCACCGCAGGGTTTGGTGCCCGTCGGGCTTGGGAGCCCGCGATACGCTGAGACTGGAAAAGGCCTATCCGTTGTACGGCCATGAGCTCGACGATACGACCACGCCGCTGGAAGCGGGCTTAGCAGTGGGTGACGAAATTTTCCAAGCCAGCCTTCATCGGGCGCGAGGTTTTGTTGCGGCAAAAGCGGGAACGGGATCCAGCGCAAGTTGGTCGGCCTGGAATTGTTGGAGCCCGGTATCGCCCGCAGCGGATATGGATTGTTCAAAGACGGCGCACCGATCGGCCGGGTCACCAGCGGCACTAAGTCTCCGATCGCTTGGGAAATCGATCGCGCTCGGCTATGTTGCCAGCGAAGAAGTCCGAGATCGGCAATATTCATCGACGTCGAAATCCGTGGCCGAATTCCATCCAAATTGGTTTCGTTACCGTTCTACCGCCGTTGAGCGGCGCAGCCATAAAGCTTGAAGGAGGTCAGTGATGGAGTTTCCTGAAGGGCTAAAATATTCAAAAGAGCATGAATGGGTGCTGGTCGAAGGAAACACCGCGACGATCGGCATCACCGAGTACGCGCAAGAAGAGCTCGGCGACATCGTTTATGTTGAGCTTGCCGGAAGTCGGCGAGAAGGTCGTCAAGGACGATCCCTTTGGCGCCGTCGAGTCCGTCAAAGCGGTTTCCGATGTCTATGCCCCCGTGAGCGGCACGGTGCTTGAGATCAATGATGTGTTGCCGGACAATCCGGAAACCATCAATGATGATCCGTACGGCGACGGTTGGATGATCCGCGTCGAGTTGTCCGACAAAGATGATCTCAAAGATTTGATGGACGCCGAAGAATACGCCGAGTACGTCTCGCAGCAAAAGGAAGAGGACGACGACGAAGAAGAAGACGAAGAGAATTCCGACGAGGAAGAGGAAGACGAAAGAGAAAAATAGCCGCGAGTCTATGCGCTATACGCCGCATACGGCGGCCGACCAGGAACGCATGCTTCGAACGATCGGCACTCGTCTCGGTCGAAGAGCTTTACCGCATATTCCACGAAACGCTGCGTGAGCGCGCCAAGATCGATCTTGCCCGAGGTCTAAGCGAACTGGCCGTGCGCAAACGGCTGGCCGGTCTGGCCGCGCGGAATGCCACGACGCTCCGACTGGAGCTTTTTTCTCGGCGGCGGCATTTACCATCACTTTATTCCGAGCGCGGTTGACGCGATCATCTCACGGTCGGAATTCTCCACGTCCTACACGCCCTATCAACCGGAGGTGAGCCAAGGCACCCTGCAAGCGCTGTTCGAATTTCAGACGCTGATCTGCCAACTCACGGGCATGGAAGTAGCCAATGCGGCGGTGTACGACGGCGCTTCCGCGGCGGCTGAAGCGGTGCTGATGTCGCGCCGCATTCAACCGATCGCGCCGGCGTCGCGTGTTGATATCCCGGGCGATCCATCCGCAGTATCGTGCGGTCGTAGCGTCCTATCTTAAGAATCTTCGGCGACATGCAAATGGAAGAAATCTCTTTCGACGCCAGGGCGCAACCGATATCGACCAACTCGCGCGACGCTTGAACGATCAATCGATGTGCGTTGTGGTCGGGTATCCGAATTTCTTCGGCGTGATCGAAGATCTGGCGCCGATCAGGTCCGCTTGCACGAATGCCGGCGCGCAATTGATCACCGTGACCACGGAAGCCGTGTCACTCGGCCTGCTTAAGCCGCCGGGCGAATTCGGCGCCGACATCGCCGTCGGAGAAGGACAGAGTTTAGGCGTACCGATGAGTCTCGGCGGGCCGGCGTTTGGCTTTTTGGCGTGTCAGAAGAAATTTGTGCGCAATATTCCGGGACGCCTCGTCGGCGAAACCGTCGATACGGAAGGACGGCGCGGTTTCGTCTTGACGTTGGCGACGCGCGAGCAACATATTCGGCGCGAGAAGGCCACATCAAATATCTGCACCAGTCAAACGCTCTGCGCCTTGGCGCGACCGTCTTCATGGCGCTCCTAGGCAAGTCCGGATTCCGCCGGCTGGCTGAGATTAACGTTCTGCGGGCCCAGGAAGCGCTGAGAAAGTTGCGCGAGGCGGCCGAGCTTGAGCTGCTTTTTAGCGGTCCGTGTTTTAATGAATTCGTCGTGCGCGCAAGTAACGTGGAGCAATTATTTTCGCAATGCGCCGCGAACAGGATCGTTCCTGGGATCGCGTTGAAAAAGTGCTATCCCGAGTTGCCCGATTGTTTGTTGATCTGCGTCACCGAAATGAATGAGAGAGAGGAGATCGAGCGGTTTGTCGCTGCCCTTGCAGAGTAATCAGCGGTCGCGCACGGCTGATCCGAAACTTATTTTCGAGAGCGGTTCCCCGGGACGAAGCGCGGTCGCGTGGCCGCGGCAGCCCGGTAAGGTCGAGGATGCCATTCCGGCGTCTTTGCTGCGCCGCGATATCGCGGGCTTTCCAGAGTTGGGCGAGCTCGAAGTGCTGCGCCACTTCACCCGCCTGTCGCAACGAAACTTCGCCATCGAAAGCCAGTTTTATCCGCTCGGCTCGTGCACGATGAAGTATAATCCCAAGATCAACGAGATCGTGGCTCGTTTGCCCGGTTTCGCGCAAGTCCATCCGCTGGCGCCGCCCGATTTTTTGCAAGGAGCGCTGGCAGTGCTTTACGATCTGGAAGCAATGCTCGCCGAGATCAGCGGGATGGAACACGTCAGCTTGCAACCGTCCGCCGGCGCTCAAGGCGAACTGACGGGGCTGATGCTGATCCGCGCCTGTTTGACGGAAAAGGGCGACCCGCGCAAGAAGATCATCGTTCCCGACACCGCGCATGGCACCAATCCGGCGAGCTCGACGTTGTGCGGCTACGACGTGATCCAAATTTCCTCTAACGAGCGCGGCGTGATCGATGCAGCGGCGGTTGAGAAAGCGATGGATGAAGACGTCGCCGCGGTGATGATCACCAATCCCAACACTCTGGGCTTGTTCGAGACCAATATCGAGGCGGTCGCCGAAGTCGTGCACGCAAAGGGCGGTATGCGTTTATCTCGACGGCGCCAATCTCAACGCGCTGATGGGCATCGCCAAGCCGGGACATATGGGCATCGATGTCTTGCACATGAATCTGCACAAGACCTTTTCGACCCCCCACGGCGGCGGCGGGCCGGGTGCGGGACCGGTGGCCGTGAAAGTGCCGCTCGCGCGACTATTTGCCGGCGCCGCGCATCGTCAAGAGCGGCGACGATTCGAGTTGCGAGAAGATTGCCCGAAATCGATTGGCCGGGTGCGCTCGTTCTTCGGCAACTTCGGGATTCTCGTGCGCGCTTATACTTATATTCTTTCTCTCGGCGGCGACGGACTCGAAGAGGCGAGCCGGATGGCGCTGCTCAATGCCAATTACATTCGTAAGAAATTCGAAAGAGCTATCAAATCGCGTATGACGAGCCGTGTATGCACGAGTGCATTTTTACCGATCGTATGCAGCACAAGATCCGGTGTCACCACCCTCGATATCGCCAAGCGCTTGTTGGACTATGGCTACCATCCGCCGACGATTTATTTTCCCTCTGGTGGTTTCCGGGCGCTTTGATGATCGAGCCGACGGAAACCGAAACGCCGGAAACCCTGGACGGTTTTATCGACGCGATGCTGGCAATTGCCCAGGAAGCCAAAGATGATCCGGAGCTGGTCAAAAACGCGCCCTATTCGACTCCGGTCCGGCGACTGGACGAGGCGCGAGCGGCGCGAAAAGAACCCGTCCTCCGTCTGGGAGCCGCGGCTCAGGCTTAAGGAAGGCATCGGCGTGAAATGTTAATCGACCGGAAGAACTATCGCAATATTCAGCGCGCAAAGGGTCGAGTAATTCAATCGATTGTCGTGGTATTCCATCGACGCCGAGATCGGCAGCGGATTGGGTCTTATCCACGACGGGATCGGCGGAAAAGGCGCCGCCGCTTTGATCGCGCGTATGGCTTCCTCGTCGAGCAATTGAGATCCTGAAGATCGCATCAGTCGCAACTGTTCCAGTTGGCCATCGCCGCCGATGGTAAATTCCAATGATAAGCCTGCCTTGTAAGCCGTAACGCAGCGCCAGTTCAGGGTATTCCCACTGGGATTCGATCGATTGCCTGATCTTGTTGAAATAGCTGACATAGACGGGTCCTTGGTGTTGAGACTGACCGGGGCGCCGCTACGCGCGCTCGACGATGACCAGGTCGCCGCGGGAAGTAATTCCTTGACCGTCGGCAGTGGCGCTCGACAACAACGCTCTTGTTCCGGAACCGTTTCACGCGGCGCGGTGGGGATACCGTGCGGATCGGGTCCGCTTGGCGATTTTCATTCCTGGCCGTTTTTCGCTGCGCCGGAGGAGTGTTCTTGCTGCTTAACGGCGAAGCCTTCTTTGCAACTGATCGACGGTGCTCTGGACGGACGCGTGGCGGCGAACTTGCGAGGCGGCCGTTGCGGCGCGGGCTCGGTCTTTCTCCGGAGCGGGCAAGAGTGATACGGCGATCGGATCTTCGCGGCGCTATTAGCGCCGGCGATCGGGTAATAAACCAAGAATCCCAGGGCGTGAATCGCCAGAGACAATGCGAAGAAGAACGCGCACAGGGATGTGTTCAAGGACGACACAATCGTATATTATCGTCTTACCCGGCAGGGCAAGGCAGGCGTTGAAATTTCGCCTGCACGTTGGCGCTTCGCCGCGATCGACAGGAGGTTCCATGTTTGGTCTGGGGATTGGCGAACTCCTAATTATTCTGGTGATCGTCCTGGTGGTGTTTAATCGGCGCCTGCCCGATCTAGGCGAAGGGCTCGGCAAAAGCATCAAGAAGTTTCGCAAAGCGTGAACGAATCCGATGAGATCGATATCACGCCAAAAAACGATTCAGACAAGGCCTAATGGCGCGCCGCCATCGGTTAAACTTCGCCCTTCCGCGATGCACCACTTCGCAAGTGAATTCTTTGGCGTCCCTTTGTCGATTTCAAAAATACGATCGTGAAAGGTATGGAGTCCCCCGGAGGAATTTCGAAACTCTTGAGCGGCTTCAGGTCTCTGCAAATGGGGAATATCTTCCAGGCGTCATGCCGCGGATTATTTTCGGCGAGATCGTGTTGCCGACCCAGATGGTCTGCTGCTCTATCTCTTTGCCGCCTTGATTGTAAACCTTGCCGGTCAGTTGAATTTCCCGTATCACGACCGGGTTTTGATTGAGCGCGACGCCGGTGATCATTAAGACTTCGCGGTTACCCTGAATGTTCTGGTATCCGTGCCGCAGCGATTGATCAATATTCCTTCCTTTAAATGATTATTCTTGAGCACGGTTGAGCCGATGAGCGGGATTTTTTTGACGATGCTTTCCGGTGCCTTGCGGATGGGCGTGGCTGATCACGGCGAGCAAGCGAAAAGCCGATCACCAGAGGCCGAACAGCGTGATAAAGGGCAGGATCGAGGCCCGTTGTTCGAGTAAGGTGAGATCGGTCAAAATGTTGTGGGAGTTTTCGTCGATTTCTAGTCTTGCCCGAAATACGGGTTCGTTCCGCCGGAAAATCGCTGGGTGATTCATCGAGTCTTTCTGCGTTCGCGGGCGCGACTGGTCTCGGAGCATGACGAATGGATTGATCATCGGCTCCTCATCGAGTCGCTGATCGACCACTGGTCGCCGGTCTGCGCGCTTCGATATCCATGCTCTCGATCGCTGCGGTCGGCGTTTCAATCAATTCCATTCTGCTGATCGCTGCTCGCGGCGCTCGGATCCGGTTTTAGCCGCAAAAGGCAAGCTCAACTCCGCGGCCGGTGTGCGAATTGGCTGCAGGCTGTTTCTCCTCGCTCGCCGGCTGAGACGGTTCTCGGAGTGCATCGCTCGACCCGAGTTCGAAGGTGTGTTTGCAGCGCGAGCAACGGAATGCCGGTGCCGCAGCCCTGAACACTTCATCGGCTACTCTGTAGGTTGTCCGGCAATTCGGGCATTGAATCAAGCATGGGAAATCCTCCTTCGAATTGGTGCGACCGATTGACGAAAAATGCAAGGAAATCAGTGTGATTCTAGAGGAATTCGCGAAAACGTCAAGGATTTATGCTATTGAGTCGTTTGACTAGCTGAATAAACGTTCTATGACGGCGTCTAAAAGGGCAGGATCATTGTGGAGTTGAGCGATTGGGAACTGGTTCAGAAGTGCCAAGCGGGAGAGATGAGTGCGTTCCAAGAGCTCGTCTCCCGCTATCATCAGAAGGTTTACATGGTGATCCTTGGGCTGTTGCGCAACCGCGAGGATGCGCTGGAAGTCGCCCAGGAAACTTTTTTTCGGGCGTTTCGAAAAATCAACAGCTTTCAAGGCGGCTCGTCGTTTTACACTTGGATTTATCGGATCGCCGTTAACATCGCGATCGATGCGCAGCGGCGTCAAAAAAGAAATCCATTGGACTTTCGCGAGACTATGGACGGGGTGTTGGAAGCGCAGAACGAAGTCGCCAAGGATCCGTTTGCCGATGTTCATGACAGGGAGCTGCGCGAGAACATGATCAAGGCGATCAACGATTTGACACCGGAACACAAAGCCGTCATCGTATTGAGAACGATTGAGGGGCTTTCTTATAAAGATATTGGCGAGATTCTTGGATGTTCCGAGGGCACGGTGATGAGCCGGCTGCATTATGCGAGAAAAAAATTGCAAGATAAGTTGAACGCCTTTTTATGAGCGAATGTGAAAACATTGCGAGAATCCATCGGCCGTTGGCTGGACGGCGAATTGAGCCCGGCGGACAGCGAGGCCGTGCGCAGCCATGTGGCCGAGTTGCGCCGACTGCGGTGAGGCGCGTCGACGCTTGGAAAAAATGCAACTGGCCCTGACGGCAGCTTGCTTGATGGCCGAAGCGGCGCAGATCGAATTCGCGCCTTTCTGGCGCGAAGTGCAGCATCGCATCGATGCGAAACGGCGCCTGGTATGAGGATTCGCTGGATCGGGCGCGTGAGTCTTATTTACGCGTCGCCGAGTCTCGCTTGGGCGGTGCCGGCGGTCGATCTATGCTCGTGCTGTGGTTTCGTTGATCGCTAGTTCCCGGATGGCCGGCGTGGCGTCGAACGCAAGCAATTTTGCATCGGTGGAGTCGATCGACGCCCATGGGCGCAACGTCGCGCTTTTACGCGAAGACGAAACCAAGACGACGGTCATTTGGCTCTATCAAAATCAAGAAGGTGAAAATGAGAACTGCCGAAGAAACTGCGAAATCCGGTCCTGCTTTTTAGCCTCTATCATTTATCGTTGTCGGCCGGCTGGCGGTGTGCGCGCGGATAAAAATCCTCAGTCCGTACAAGTGACGATCCGGATCGATTTTGGCAGAGCAATAAAAACGATGAGTTCGATCCAAGCTCAAAGGGCATGGAGCACGCAGCTCAAACCTCTCAAGTACCGTTCCTACCGCTCGTTGAAAGACGACACCCAGAATATTCCTTGGCAGGGCAGCAAGGCGTTTGAAATCCCGGCGGACGCTCCCTGACGGTCGCGCCCCAGGAATTTCAAGATAATCGGATCGGTCTAAAAGTTCGTTTGACCCAGGGCGATAAGCCGCTTATCGACACCACGGTAAGATTGCCAACAAGGGAAATTTTATTCTGGGCGGGCCGCCTCATGAAGGCGGCTCTTTGGTCTTGTCGATTTCCGCCGCGGCGCAGTAGATTTAATGCTACTCGATCACGTTCTTTTCGATCGGCTCGACGGTGACGCCTTTTCCTTTGAGCCAACCGATCGCCTTCGCGACTTCAACTCTCTTGCCATCAATCTCCAACGCCACCAACGCCATATCCGCATGTGACGGTGGAGCTGCGGATATTGAAAATCGACGTCGAACTGCTTCGCTAACAGGCTCAAAACCGGTTCTTTGATCAGATCTTTGGGAAACGTCAGATAAACGCGCTCGCGCACGGTGATCTGACTTTGCTTTTGTCGCCATCGAAGTCTAAATCGAAAATTTCAGTTTGCCTACGGCGGCATCGATCGCGCCAGCCGACCCACAGATTAGTCGTCAGGTATTTGTCGCCAAAATCGGGGAAAATCGTCACGACGGTGCCAGATCGAAGTTTGCGCGCGACTTGCAGCGCGGCGAACATCGCGGCGCCGGAGGACTGGCCGACCAGCACGCCTTCTTCCTGACTCAAGCGATAGACCATCGCAGTAGGCGTCTTCGGTGGACACCGGAATTTTGCCGTCGAGTTCTTCCTCGTGATAAATTCCCGGGACGATGGAACTGGCCATGTGTTTCAACCCTTCGAGCCCGTGCAACGCATCGTCCGGCTCGACGGCGATCACTTGGATTTATGGATTAACTTCTTTCAAATAGCGGCCGGTGCCCATGATCGTGCCGCCGGTGCCGATGCCGGCGACGAAATGGCGTGACTGTTTTGATTGGTTTGGCGATAAATCTCCGGTCCGGTGTTTTCATAATGGGCCTGGGAATTCATCGGATTGAAGTATTGGTCCGGTTTAAAATATTTCTCCGGATCGGCTTCGAGAAGCTTGCGGCACAGACGGATCGCGCCGTCGGAACCCTCCATCGGATCGCTAAAGATCACTTTGGCGCCATAGGCGTTGATGATTTGTTTGCGCTCGACGCTGACGTTGGCGGGAATCACCAATTCCACCGGATAGCCCAGGACAGCTGCCGATCATCGCCAAGGCGATGCCGGTATTTCCCGAGGTCGAATCGAGGATGGTTTTGCCGGTCTCGAAGTTTCTGCGTGCGCAACCCTTCCTGAATCATCCGCCATGCCGGCCGGTCTTTTACTGAGCCTCCCGGGATTGAGGCCTTCCAGTTTGGCGTAAATTTTGACGCCCGCCGGGTAAGTCCCTCGGTGATCCTCTGAATCTCCAAGAAGCGGGGTGTCGCCGATCAGATCGAGGGCCGATTCGACCTTTTTCGGCGCGTTCGGGTGCGCTGGAACCAGGCGCAAATTCGGCGAGGTTTGCGGCGACATTGTCGTCCACCAATATTCGATCAGTCTAACGCCCGCCGGCGATCGCTGGCACGATGGAAATATTGTCGCCTTCTTTTAGAGCGCCGTTTCGAGATTTTGCAAAAAACGAATGTCGTCGCCGTTCACATAAACGTTGACAAAACGGCGCACCTTGCCGGTTTCGTCGCAGATCCGTTCTTTGATGCCGGGATAAGTTTTTTTCCAGGTCGTCGACGAGCGATTTGACGTTGCTGCCTTGAGCACTGACTTCATCGGCGCCCTTGGTATATTTACGAGCGGGGTTGGAACACGCACTCGCACCGACATAACGATCCTCCTTAGAATGTTCAATAACACATTGACCGGCCAATTGAGAATAGTCCGTCATTCCTGCGCCTTGCAAGGCGCCATGTGGCGCGCCATTTTCACAAGCGAGCTTAACTGGCACCGCCGATATCGCTCGACGCCCGGCTTCAGCCGACGGAACAACTCGTCGAAATTCTGCCAACGTCGGCGTTGATGCGTATAAGGCTTCTCGACGCTGTTCGCGACGGTTTCCAAAGTCTTGTAACCATTGCCGGTGATACTGATGACGATTGATTCGTCGCGCGGAATGCGGCCCTGTTCGATCAGTTTCTTAGTCACGGCGACTTCGGTGCCGCCGGCGGGTTCGGTAAATATGCCTTCGGTGCGGGCAAGCAGTTTGATCCCATCGAGAATTTCCTCGTCGGTGACGCTTTCGCCCCAGCCGCCGGACTCACGCACGGCTTGGATGACGTAATAGCCGTCGGCGGGATTGCCGATGGCGATCGAGCTGGCGATCGTGTTGGGTTTCACCGGTCTGACCAGATCGGTGCCTTTGTGCAGAGCGTTAATGATCGGCGCGCAGCCGGCCGCTTGCGCCGAATAGATTTTGCAATCGGTGTCTTCCACCAACCCGACCTTGATTAGTTCTTTAAATCCTTTGGCCAATTTCGGCAAAATCGTGCCGCCGGCAGACGCGACGACGATATGCTGCGGCAGCTTCCAACCGAGTTGCTCCGCGACTTCGAAGCCGTGGGTCTTGGCGCCTTCGGAATAGTAAGGCCGCAAGTTGACGTTGACGAAAGCCCAGCCATACTTGTCGCCGATCTCGCTGCACAGCCGATTGACGTCGTCATAATTGCCCTTGATGGCGACGGTCTTAGGGCCGTAGATGGCCGAGCCGATGATTTTCCCCTGCTCGAGTCCATCGGGAATGAACACGTAACAGTCGAGGCCGGCCTTTGCTGCGTGGGCGGCAACGGAATTGGCCAAGTTGCCGGTGGACGCGCAAGAAACGGTTTCGAAACCGAATTCCATGGCCTTGGAAATCGCTACCGACACAACGCGGTCCTTGTACGAAAAGGTCGGGTGATTGACCGAGTCGTCTTTGACATACAATTCCTTTACGCCCAGAACCTCGCCCAGCCTGTGGGCGTGCACCAACGGCGTATATCCGGAATACAACCCGACGCGCGGTTCGCCGTCGATCGGCAGAAGCTCGCGGTAGCGCCAAAGGTTGCGGTCGCGTGACGCGATCTTTTCTCTGCTAATGGATTTTTTGATGGCGTCGTAGTCGTAGCGAATTTCCAGCGGACCAAAGCAATTTTCACAGACGTGTAGCGGTGCTTGCGGATACTCCTGACCGCATTCTCTGCACTGAAGTCCTATGACAAAGCTCATGAGGATTCCTTTCGTCGATGACCCATCAGACCGGCGCCGAGGAGATCGAGTCGGTTGCTTTGGCCGCGCCGCACGCCGCGCACTCGGGATTCCGGTTTATTTCAATGGTGTGAAACTTCATGGTCTTGGCGTCGTAAGTCAACAGTCGATCGGTGAGTAATCCCTCTTCGAAACCGGCCAAGTATTTGACCGCTTCCGTCGCTTGTATGGTGCCGAGCGTGCCGGCAACGGCGCCGAGTATGCCGGATTGCTGGCAATTCAGAATTTCTTCCGGCGGTGGCGGTGCATCGAAGAGACAGCGGTAGCAAGCAGACTTTCCGGGTAGCACAGTCATGGTCTGGCCTTGCAACCGCACGATGCCGGCGTGGGAAAACGCGATGCCGAGCTGAATCGCGACGTCGTTGACCAGGAACTTCGTATCAAAATTGTCGCTGCCGTCGACGATGAAGTTGTAATCAGCGGCCATCGCGGCAGCGTTGTCAGCGTCGAAACGCACGGGATAAGTCTTGATCTCGGTGTCGGGATTCAGATTATTCAGTTTAGCCTTGGCGGATTCCACCTTTTGCCGGCCGATGTCCGCGGTCGCGTGCAGGATCTGACGCTGCAGATTCGACAATTCCACTTTGTCGGGATCGACGATGCCGAGCGTGCCGATGCCCGCCGCCGCCAGATAAAACGCGGCGGGTGAACCCAAACCGCCGGCGCCGATCACCAGCACCCGTGATTGTCGCAAGCGGATTTGCGCTTTACCGCCGAGATCGGGAACCATAATTTGGCGGCTATAGCGTTCGATTTGATCTGTTGTTAGTCGGATGCTCATCGTCTTTACCCAATAAAAAACCCCTTACTTACCCAAGATAAGATAAGAAGAGGTTTTCAAGACCTCACCCTATCTTTACCTCCAAAAGTCAGAGGTCGGAATTAGCACCAGCGTTCCGTATTTCGGAACCGGTTGCTGTGGCTTCGAAGGGCCTATCCCTCCACCACTCTGGATAAGGTGTCCAGCTGCAGAAACACTATCGCAGCCCTTACGGCCTGTCAAGGTAGGTGACGACCGGCTGGAATCATTCGAAGAGATGCGGCACAAAGCAACTCAAATTATCGGTACCGGGCTCGAAGATTCTCGAATGCCGATACCAGCGGCGACGCCGTCGATAAACCAGCTGCCCAGGACGGGAAGGCGCCATCGAAGTTCGGTATGCGGGCGAGCCTCTTGATAGACAAATCCTTCGGCGCCGTACGGACCCGTGGTTTCTTCGACCGACCCGCCGCGCCGAATAGTGAGATTTGCGCCTTCTCTGAAAGCAGAGGTTTTTTCACATAGTCGTTCAATTTCTTGGCGTCGTTGAAATAACATTCGAGTAAATTCGGATGGCTCGGGAAACATTTCCCATAGGATCGGCAAAATCCCTTTGTTGGACAAGAGCATTTTCCAAATCGGCTCGATCCATTGGGTCAACGTATATGTGGACAGCAATTGAGGCGCGTAGGGATCGCGTAGCAGCCATTCCCAGGGATAGAGTTTGAAAATGCTGCGGATCGGTTGCCCGTCGAGATCGACAAAGCAACTTCGCTCAGCATCCCAGCCGATATCGTCGATCCGCAGCAACACGGTTTCGATGCCGGCCTGTGCGGCAACATCCATCAAGTAGCTCACCGTCATGAGATCCTCGCTGTTCTCGACGTCCGGCGGCTCGAGATAGGCAAAGTGAACGGTGCCCGCCACGTAGCGCTTGAGATCATGCCATTTGGCCAAAAGCTTTTTCGTGGATGGAATTGAACTGATCCCGCTTGGGAAAAAGCTCCTGCAGCCAATACCATTGCGCCACGGACGCTTCGAGCAAAGCCGTCGGCGTGTCAGCATTGTATTCGAGCAATTTCAATTGGTCGCCATCGTATGCCAGGTCGAAGCGACCGTATATGCGCCGGCGGTTCGTCTTCCCACGCCTGCTTGATCACGGGGATTGCCGCGTCGGGAATGGCGAGTTCCCTGTAACGGTTCTGATCGATGACGTGCTGCGCGGCCTTGCAAGACACATGCCGTGCAATTCGTTCGTCGCTAACTCGATCGCTCGATTTCCGTAGAAGCGGAAAGCGTAATAGGCCGACTTCGTTCCAGTAGGGACGGCCGCCGGTGTGATGGTAGATGAGACCGATCTCTTCGACTTTTTTCTCCCAATGGATGCGCGGTGTTGTCGTAACTCGTTTCATCGCGATGTCGAGTATCAGCTAGCCGCCGATGGAACTGCCGTGGCCGACGAAGGCTTTGCCGGTCGAGCCAAAGCCGCCGCGCGGGATGCGACTAGGGCTTTCATACCTTATTCCCTGCTGGGGAATCCGACCGCCGCCAGAGGCAACGTCGCCGGGATAATAACCGCGCCCGCCGTAGTAGTGATGGTAAAAGCCGCCGCCGTGCCCCCCGGGATGAGTCGACTGATCCTCGCACCAGCGGTCTTCGATGACCACATTGTCGGGATTGACGCAGCGCTTGGCTTCGACCCAGTCGCCGCCATCATCCGCCACATGCGTTCATCACGCCGGCGGCAAATGACGAGAGAAAGACCAGATTGACTTTCGCGGACTTTTTCATCGCCGATTATCCATGGGTGTAGCCAAGAGTCACGGCGAGAAATAGCACCGCTTTGAAAAGCGCCGCGGCAATATTTTGTTGACGCATGACCTCGTCACTCAGACGCGACGAGCGGAAAACCAATAGCTCGGTGAGAAAATGCGTCACGCCGATGAATGCGAGCCAAAGCGATAGGAAAAAAGCGACCGCCAGGATATCGTGCCGCCAACCTCCGGACGGTCCGCTGATCGCCGCTCCACATGCAATGCCGCCCGAAAAGAAAGCTCCCCAGGGAGATGCCGACCGCTGACGTTGTGAGCGTCGAGTGCCGCATCGACACCGCTGGCGAATAACACGATACAACAAAGCGAGCGCTATTAAGAGCAGCTGCCCGATCAGAAACCAGACAACGGCGAGCCATAGCCCGCTCTCACAGTCGTAAAATGCCGCCGCAACCACGTAGGCGCTGGCGACGTAGGTCGCGCCCTCGACCAGCGCGACGGCGATATTTTTCTCTTGAACCACTTCGCGGTTATTGTTGAAGTCGTAAAGGATCAACCAATCATTTAGATAGCGCGACAGGTGAATGAGCAGCGCAGCCAGAAGGGCGTGGATGGAAAATTCGAAGATCCCCGAATCTCCCTGAGAGCGGTCGAAGATGCCGAGCAAGGCATAGACCACGGCGACTGTGTATAGCGCGTAGCGAATTCCCAGAGCGCAGCGTTGTCGCGGAGAAGCATTTCTTGATCGGATCGTAGCCCTCGACTTTGCCGGTGACCCAAATAAACGCCGGCCAGGATCGACGAGCATTGCCAAGACTCCCGCGGCCATTGATGCGGACCGATAACGACGCTCAGCAATTCCATGCTGTTGACTCCTCTTGATCTTGATCTTTCGCCGGTGCAATGTTGCGCGAGGGTATTACGGCGGTAAAATTCTTGTCAAGCAAAGCCGGACCATTCGAGGGTCGCATGGGGCTGACTCAAGAGGTGGCAAAGTTCGTCGCGCAGACACGACGCCGGGATATTCCCGAGGATGTCGCGCAGCTGGCGCGCGGATTCATCCTGGACGGGCTGGGGGTTGCGTTGGCCGGCTCCACCGACGAGTGCTCGCGTATCGTGCAAGCGCAAATCCGACAAATGAGCGGGAAGGGCGAGTCTTCCATTCTCGGAACCTCTTTTACGGCGCCGGTGGCGAAGGCGGCATTGGCCAACGGCGTCGCCGGCCACGCGATGGATTATGATGATACTCAGCTTTCGACTTCCAAGGAAGCAGTGTACGGTTTGCTGACCCACCCGACCACGCCGGTGCTCGCGGCAGTCTTGGCCATCGGGGAGAAAGAGAAAATCAGCGGCGCTGAATTTGTTTTGGCCTATCTCTTGGGCGTGGAAGTCGAATGCCGCATTGCCGACGCGATTAACCCGCGCCATTATCAATCCGGGTTTCATTCCACTGCTACGATGGGCGGTCTCGGTGCGGCGATGGCGGTGGGGAAAATCCTCCGCCTCAAGGAAGAGCAGCTTATTTGCACGCTGGGCATCGCGGCGAGCATGGCGTCGGGATTGCGCGAAAACTTCGGCACCATGACCAAACCGCTGCATGCCGGACGTGCCGCTGAGAACGGCGTGACCGCGGCTTTGCTGGCGCGCGACGGTTTCACGGCTGCGGCGAATATTCTCGAAGCACGCCGCGGCTTCTTCAACGCCATGGCAGGTGGTTACGACGAGAGCAAAATTTCCGGACGCCTAGGCTCGCCGTATTTCATGAAAGAGCCGGGAATTTCGATTAAGCCTTATCCATCCGGTTCCCTATCTCATCCGGCGCAGGATTTGATACTCGATTTGGTAAAACAGAATGATCTTGGCGCCGCGGACATCGAGCATATCGACGTCGGCACGAATTCGAACGTGCCCAACGCGCTCATTTACCCGATGCCCAAGACCGCCTTGGAGGGTAAGTTCAGCATCCCCTTCTGCATGGCGATCGCTGTGCTCGAGCGCAAGGCAGGCATCGCGCAGTTCCAGGACCGCAAAGTGTGCGACAAGAGAGTCATCGAATTGATGAAACGGGTGACGCTCTCCGTCGACGATGAGCTGGAGCGGCTTGGCTATGATCAAGTGCGCTCGCGGATTCGCATCAAACTTAGGAACGGCGGGGTGATCGAAGGGCGTTACGATGTCGCGCGCGGACATCCGGAGAAACCCCTGAGTTGGTCCGAGCTGGGAGACAAATTTCTCGACTGCGCCGACCTGGTGACGCCGCGCAACAAGAGTGAAGCCGCCATTCAATTGGTCGGTCAAATCGAAGAGCTGCCGAGCATCGCACCGCTCATTCGAGCATTGACCGCGAACAAGGCAAAATCAAAACATCCAAATCAACGGGCAAAATTCAGGAGCAAAACGTGGAGCCGTACTCGCAAAACATAGGGCGTTTTGTCGGCGAATTGAAACTCGGCGACGTGCCGCCCGCCGTCGTTGGCAAAGCCAAATTGGTTTTTCTCGATACTCTGGGCGTTGCGCTAGCATCGTCGACCATGGATTTCGGCGCGATGGTGACGAAGGTTGCGCAAAAGCTCGGCGGCCCGAGCCAGAGTTTGTTGATCGGCGCTTCGTCGCGGGTTGCCGCCGCCAATGCCGTGATCGCGAATGGTACTTTGGCGCATGGTTTGGATTACGACGATACCCTCGAGGAAGCCGTCGTCCATACCGGCTGCTGCGCGTGGATGACGGCGTTGGCCGTGGGCGAAGAAGTCGGCGCTCGCGGGGCGGCCGTGCTTGAAGCGGCGATCGGCGGCACCGAAGTCCTGTGCAAAGTCGGCTTGGTCGCGCCGGGAAAATTTCACGCCCGCGGTTTTCATCCGACCGCGATCTGTTCGACCTTCGGCGCCGCGGCCGCGGCCGGCAAGCTCTACGGCCTCGATGCCAACCAATGGGTGGATGCGCTCGGCCTGTGCGGCAGCCAGAGCTCGGGGATTATCGAATATCTTGCCGACGGCACTTGGACCAAACGCATGCATCCCGGCTGGTCGGCTCACGGCGGCGTGATCGCGACGATGTTAGCGAAGGAAGGTTTCCGCGGGCCCGCTAAAGTTTTCGAAGGCACGCATGGGTTTTTCAGCGCGTTCGGCGGTAAGAACGATTATCGTTTCGACAAAATCCTGGAGCTCGGCAAAGAGTGGGAGATTCCACGGCTGACGTTCAAGTCCTACCCGTGCGGCTCGATTTCGCATCCGTACATGGACTGCGCGCTCAGGATCAAGCAAAAGTATGCGCCGGCTCCGGAACAGATCGCCGAAGTCATTTGCCGCACCGCGGAGGGACCGGTGCATCGACTTTGGGAACCGCTTGCGGACAAACAAAAACCGGTCAGTTCTTACGGCGCGAAAGTTCAGCTTGCCGTTTAGTATCGCGGTCATGTTAATACGCGGTAGAGCCGGGCTTGACGAATTCACCGAGGAAGCGATCCATGATCGCAAGATTCTCGAGCTAGCCGCAAAGGTGCGCTACGAGCTCGATCCGACGATCGACTACCCGCGCCATTTTTCCGGTCATGTGAAGGTCAGATTGACCGACGGCATGGTGCTCGAAGAAAACCAGCCGCATCCGCGCGGCGGCTTTGAAGATCCGCTGCCGCCGCAGGAGATCGAAGCGAAATTTCGCGCCAACGCGGGTTTGGCCCTGGCTGCGCACCAAATTGACGAAATTGTAAAACTGGTTGATCGCCTTGAAGAGCTTCCGGCGATTGCGTTGTTGACTGAAAAACTGATTCCGCAATAATGAGCCGCGTGGGAAGTAAGTTAGTAATGGGACGATGCAGTCAAAGCGTTTTGAAATTTTCGGTTAGAGTTGGACTAAGGGTTCGGTAGAATGATGACTCGCGCCAAGGCGCAAAGAAACATAACTTCCAATTTCTCAGAAGTTGGCGTTCTTTACGTCTTTGCGCGAGAAAGTTCTTGGATTCATTCTGTTCAAAATTTGACAAGTACGGGTCTAATCGAGCGATAAGGAGGCAAATATGAAAAAGATCAGTTCTTGCTTCGTCATGTTCGTTGCAGCATTTGTAGCGGCGTCGCCGGCTGCGGCGCAAGATGCCGCGCTGATTCAGGCGGCGCGAAAGGAGGCGAAGGTCGTCTGGCATACCTCATTGGCAATTCCGTCCTCCACCGCGATCGCGCACTATTTTCAGAACAAGTACAAAGGCATCGAGGTGGAAGTCCACCGCAATGGCTCGCAGCGCGTGCTGCAAAGATTCATGCAGGAAGCGTCGGCGGGATTGAAAAACGCCGATATCGTTCACACCTCGGATGCCGGCCACTTCGAGCTTCTGAAAGATAAAGGAATGCTTTTGAAGTTCACGCCCCAGGGCGTCGCCGGCTTTCCGGACGGCTTCAAGGATAAGGCCGGCTTTTACTATGGCATGCGTGCCACGCTTTCGGTCATGGCTTATAACCCGAAGATTGTTGCGGAAAAGGACGCGCCGAAAACTTGGAAGGATCTTCTAAATCCCAAATGGAGCGGCAAGATGGTTACCGCCCATCCCGGCTACAGCGGCATCATCATGACCCATGTGCTGACGCTGGTGAACGCCTATGGCTGGGACTACTTTCGCGATCTGGCGAAATACAAATTGCACATCGCTCAGTCGGCCAACGATCCCGGCGGGCGTCGTCGCATCGGGAGAGCGGCCTGTGGGCGTCAACGGTGCGGAATATTTTTATTACAAGACAATGAAACAGGGCAATCCGATCAAAATCATCTATCCCAAAGAAGGCGTTCCGCTCGTGGTATCGCCGGTAGCGATTGCCAAAGACGCGCCGCATCCCAATGCCGCGAAACTCTTCACCGAGTTTATTTTTTCCAAAGAGTCGCAGCAGCTGTTGGCGGATAAGGAAGGTCTTTATACCGGCCATCCGGAGGTCACTTATCCGGCGGACAAGCCCAAGCTCAAGGATCTGAAACTTCTGCCGGCAGACGCCGACGAGCTGGAAAAACGCAATGCCGAGATAAAGAAGCGCTTCACTGAATTGTTTGGCGCGTAGCAGCTGGTTAAAACATTCATGCCCGCTTCTCAAACCGGGACGCTCGATCGAGTCGGCGGCACAAGTTGGTCCGCGCTTCGATTCAAAGATCCGACCCTTCCCATTTGGATCGGCGCGGCGCTTCTTCTTGTTTTCCTCATGCTGTTCCCGCTGGGCGCAATTTTTCGCGCCAGCTTGTGGGGTGACTCCGGCGTCACGTTTAGCAGATATCTTGAAGTCTTTACCAACGAGCAATTCCTCAAGGCGATCTGGAACAGCTTGATCATTTCCACCTGGGTGGGAGTGCTCGCGGTGATCATTGGCGCTCTGCTCGCCTGGCTGGTGGCGCGCACCGATTTACCCTGGAAAAAACCGATCCGCGCGTTGGTCATGGCCTCCTTCGTGACGCCGCCGTTCCTGGGAGCGTTTGCCTGGACGCTGCTCGCTGGACCCAACGCGGGTTCGCTGAACAAGCTTTACCGTGCCGCGACGGGTTCGGAAGAAGCGATCTTCAACATCTTCACGATGCCGGGTCTTATTTTCGTCATGGCGCTGTACAGCTTTCCCTACGTGTTTTCGATGATCGCCAACGTATGCGAGCTGATTTCGTCGGACCTCGAAGATGCTGCGGAGATTCTCGGCGCGAACAAGTGGCACACGGCTTGGACGGTGACACTGCCGCTGGCGATGCCGGCATTGATCGGCGGCTTCATCCTGGCATTTCTTCAATCGCTGTCGCTCTTCGGCGCGCCGGCGATTCTCGGCCTGCCCGCGGGCTTGCACACGATTACCACGCAGATCTGGGCGCTGTTTCAATATCCGCCGCGCCTGGATATGGCTGCCGCCTTTTCCGTACCGCTGCTCTTGGCGACGATGGCGCTGATCGCCGTGCAGAAAAAAATTCTCGGGCGCAAAGGCTACAGCACGGTCGGCGGCAAAGGCGGACAGAAACGGTTGATCCGCCTTGGCTGGGGCCGGATTCCGGTGCTGCTCTTCGTGTTCGGAATTCTTTCGCTTTCGGTCTTCTTGCCCTATTGGATCTTGCTCAAGGCGGCGCTCTCCAAAGCGTGGGCACTGCCGTTGACCTGGGATAATTTTACGCTGCACAACCTTTCGTTTACTTTTTTCGAGTACGGCGATACCCAACGGGCGATCTACAATACTTTTAAGTTGGGACTGATCACCGCGACCGTCGGCACGCTGTTAGCGACGCTGATCGCCTACATTACCAATCGCAATCTGTTTCGCGGCGCGCGCTATCTGAGTTTCTTTGCGCTGGCGCCGCTGGTCATTCCTGGCATCGTATTAGCCGTGGGTCTGTTCATCGCGTACACGCGGCCGCCGCTGGTGCTCTACGGCACTATTTGGATTCTTTTCGTCGCTTTTTTGACAAAGGAAATGCCCATCGGTTTTTCTCAGGCGGAGTCTACCTTCAAGAGCATTCACCCCGAGCTCGAAGATGCCAGCCGGATTATCGGCGCAAACCGGCTGACCACGCTGAAGGACGTCACCGCGCCGCTGGCGCGCTCGGGACTGATCGCGGCCTGGTCGTTCATCTTCATCGGCGTCATCCGCGAGCTCAGCGCGGCGATCCTGTTATTTGCGCCGCAGTCCAAGGTTGTCTCGGTGGTCATCTTCGATCTCAAAGAAGAAGGGCAGATAGGAGTCATCGCCGTTTTAGGAATTCTCTTGTTGGCGGTTTCCTTCGCGGTGATCCTTGCGGTCCAGTGGCTGGCGGGACGGGAAGTTGTGGCGACGCGGGAATAGCTCATGGCGATTGTCTCCATACGCGGGCTCACGAAGAAATTCACCGATACTGCCGCCGTCGACGAGCTCCATTTGGAGATCGGCGACGGTGAATTCGTCTCTCTTCTCGGTCCTTCCGGTTGCGGCAAGACCACGACGTTGCGTTTGCTCGCCGGATTTTTGCAGCCGGACGGCGGCGAGATACGCGTCGGCGGTGAAGTGATCTCATCCGCCGCGCTGCTCGTGCCGCCGGAGCGGCGCCAGATGTCTATGATCTTTCAAAGCTATGCGGTTTGGCCGCATATGACGGTGGCGCAAAACGTCGCCTACGGACTCAAATTCAAAAAATTCACGAAACAGGAAATCGAGAAGAAAGTCACTAAGCTGCTCGGCGTCGTGCATTTGGCGGAGTTCAAAGATCGCTATTCCGCCGAGCTGTCCGGCGGACAGCAGCAACGGGTGGCATTGGCCCGCGCCTTGGTCGTGGAGCCGCAGATTCTTTTAATGGATGAGCCGCTCAGTAATCTCGACGCCAACCTGCGCGAGGAGATGCGCTTCGAAATCCGCCGTCTGCACGAAGAATTCAAAATCACGACGGTCTATGTGACGCACGATCAGGCCGAGGCTATGGCGACGTCTGACCGGATCGCCGTGATCGACCGCGGCCGGCTCGTACAGGTGGGGCGGCCAAATGAGATCTTCGACCGACCGGCGACGCGTTTTGTCGCCGAATTTGTCGGCAAAGCAAACATCCTCACTGGGCGCTTCGATGGCGACGGTTTGTTACAGCTGGGAGATGGAGTCAAGATTCGCGTCGCCGCCAGCGAATCCTCGCAGCCGGAGCGGGCGACGGTCTGCCTGAGGCCGCATAATATTTCCTTGGTTTCCGGCGACGCTGAAGCACGTCGTATGGCGGAACAAAATTACAATCTCTTTCCGGGCGTCATTGGGCGCTCGATCTACTTCGGTGACTCGGTCGATTATACGGTTCAACTCCCGTCGTCCGGAGTCTTGCGCGTCATCGCGCCGCCGACCCAACGGTACGAAACCGGCCAACAGATCATCGCTGCCGCTCACCCTGACGCGTGCGTCATCGTGCGCGACGAATGATGCGGCAAGTCCTTACGGGGTACCCTGCCATTCCGACGTTTCGAGCATTCCCGAAAAGTGGAAGTTCCCCCGTTTTCTTAAATCCGTTAAAGGACTTGCGTGTTTGGAGCGGACCGCAGCAGCTTGGTGAGCGCAGCGATGAAACGTCTGGAACGGGGCGGTGGCCGTGATAGGCGTGTTCGTGTTTCGTGATCGGTTTTTTTCTTTTCAACATTGTCCAATATTAGACAGCAAACCTTTCCAAGTTAGTCTACGTTGTTCATAATAGGTGAAGAATCTATTGGATTTTCGAGATCTGTAATGGCGCGCAAGAGGTAGAAGGCCCGTCGGCCTAACCAACGTTGGGATGACTTCCGCTCCGGTTCGACAACGAACGTATTCCCGGTTCAGACCCCTCCCTCTTCCAATATCCGAAGGCTCATGACGAGCCTGAAAAAGGAGAGTTATGAATCCTCTATTTATAATCGCGGTTCCCCTGGGGTTGGTGATTCTGGGTATGATACTGAACAGCTTCGATCTCGGGTTCAATCAACCGCCGAGTTCGCCGGAGCAAGATCCAGTCAAGAAACTGACGGCGGAAAAGGAGTCTTATCGCAAGTTCTTCGATCTCCAGAGAAGCCGGTCGATAAAGCGCCAGAAACGGGCGGGCCAGTATGCCTGGTTGGTGATGGCGTCCTTCATCGGCGCCTTCATCTGGCTGTATGCGGATACGGTGAGCAAGACGAGCCTTTCGAGTCGAATTGCCGGGCTTCAGACATTGGCAACCGAAGAAGGCAAACAGATGGTTCTCTCGGTGACTCTAAGCGACGGGAACAACGTCAAGTACCTGATCAAGCTGCCGCAGGCCGATAAGTTGCAGGTCGCCGTAAAAGAAGCCCCTGCCAACGAAAAGGTCTCATCGTGGGAGATCGAAAGATTGGGCACGGCTCTAAGCACCGGCGATAATGCATTGCCGCTTGGCGTCGCGCTGAAGATATCCCAACTCGCCATCGACCCCAGATAGACGCGGGATTTCTTAGACCCAAATCAGACCCGAGGCGCCGAT
>CAWDPO010000041.1:0-197377 GCA_963804165.1 uncultured delta proteobacterium | reverse complement strand
CTCGCCTACATGGATAACCCGCTACGGAGCTCGTTCATCATGGGCGTCGTCCGCCCCGAAGACCGCGGCGCCGCGGCAGGATTTACGACGCTCTCGCGCCACGTCCCCGTCGCCATTAGCCCGACTCTATCCGCCTATCTCATGCAAGCGTTCACCCTCAATGTGCCCGTCTTTATCGGCGGCTTCTTGCAACTCACCCACGACTGCATTTTTTATTTTCTCTTCCGCGACGTGAAACCGCCGGAGGAACAAGCCGCAAAACCGCAACCGGTGATCGCATAGTCATGGGATTGCTCCGAGATTTACACCGAGACGCCAAGCTGCTGATGGCCGCTCGCGGCATCCGCGCATTCGCTTTTTCATATTTAAACGTCGTTTTTGCCATCTATCTCGACCGGCTCGGATATTCGACGGTGATGATCGGCGTCATTTTCACCGTCGCTTACTTGAGCGGGGCGGTGCTTACGGCGCTTTGGGGATATTTGTCGGATCGGGTGGGTCGCAGAAATATTCTGATGCTTCTCGCCGTCCTGACGATAGTTTCCAACCTCATCCTCGTTTACTTTACAGAACTTTTCTTCATCCTGGCTGCGGTTATCATCGCTAACGTTGGCGCGGGCGGATCCGGGGGTGGCGGGTCGGGAGGCGGCCCATTCAATCCAGCAGAGGAAGCTTTGCTGGCAGAGAAGTGCCGGCCTGACAATCGCAATCAAATCTTCGCCGTCAATTCGTGCGTCGGGTCAATCATGGGATCCTTGGGCGCTCTCGCCAGCGCACTACCGCAGTTTCTTCAAGAGGATAAGGGCTGGACCGATGTCGATTCGTACAAGCCCCTGTTCATTTTGACCATCGCCTTCAGCGTGGTGCTGCTATTTGTGTATCGGGCCATAAACGAGCAATACCAGCCCCGGACAACCGAAAGGAAAATGTCCAAGAGCAGCGGAGCTTTCGTCACCAAGATGTCGGCGCTGGCGGTAGTCGACAACTTCGGCGCCGGCATGGCCGGCGCGCTCGTGCCGTATTGGTTTTTTCTCCGCTTCGGCGTCGAGCTCAAGTCTCTCGGCATCATCTTTTTTGCGTCCTATTTTCTCGCCGCGCTGTCGTTTCTCAGCGCGCCCGTGCTCGCGCGCAAGATCGGCGTGGTAAAAACCATGGCGTTCTCCCACGCCCTGGCATCAGTAATCTATCTGGTCCTGCCGTTGGCGCCGACGTTGGGCTTGGCGGCGGCGCTGCTGGTGATTCGCTCCTTCTTTGCCTATATGGACAACCCGCTGCGTGCTTCGTTTACCATGGCCATGGTCAAATCCGACGAACGCGGCTCGGCCGCCGGCGTAACCAGCCTGGCGCGTGTTGTCCCTTTCGGTATCGGCCCGACGATCTCCACATACTTGATGCAAAGTGTCTCTCTCACTCTTCCCTTATTCATCGGCGGCGGGTTACAATTGATCAACGACGTGGCGTTCTATTTGATGTTTCGTCACGTTCGTCCGCCGGAAGAATTGCCGGCCGAAGTAGCCACGAGTTCAGCGGCCGAAGGCGTTAGCAAATGAAAAGACCCAGACAACCGACGGGTGCGGTATCGTTTCTGCACAACCTCGCCGAACAGCGCATCCTGGAAGCGCAGCGGGCCGGCGCCTTCGACAACCTACCCGGCAAAGGCAAACCGCTGGAACTGGAAGATTTGAGTTGGGTCCCCGAAGACTTGCGGATCAGCTATCACGTGCTCAAAAACGCCCATGTTCTTCCGCCCGAAGTCGAATTGCTCAAAGACATCCATATTCTCGAAGATCTGCTCAAGCACGTCGAAGACGAAGGCGAGCGCAGTTCGCTCGCCAAGAGCATTCAGTGGAAAATGATTCGGCTCGACATGCTCAAGCGTCGCTCGTTGGATTCGAATACGCTGCGCATGTACGGCCGCAAACTAGTGGCGAAGTTTCAATTGAAATAGCTGCGCGGTTGCTTCTCCGGCGGCCGGCTTTTTTGACTTTGCCTTGAGCCTTTTTCCGTGGTAAAAATCCTCTACTTCGAGCGCGGCGATTCCGCGCAACATCCATTAGAAAGGAGCATGATTATGGCGGAGGAAAATTCCCCGATCAAAATCAAGAAAATCGGTCACGTCGTGCTGAGCGTCAGCGACATCGAGCGCAGCACAAAATTTTGGACCGATATCATGGGCTTTAAGTTCTCCGACAAAAACGAGGGCGGCATGGTGTTCTTCCGGAACGCCACCGATCACCACTCTGTGGCGCTGGTTCAAGCCACGGAGAAAAACGAGCTTCCCAAGCGCGGTCAAGTGGGCTTCGATCACATGGCGCTGGAAGTCGCAACCGTTTCGGAACTTTTCAAGATTCGCGATTTTCTAAAATCCAAGGGCGTGACGATCTTCTATGAAGGACGGCGCGGACCCGGCGGCAACCCCGGTCTGGAGTTCTACGATCCGGACGGCTACAAGATCGAGATCTACGCGTCCATGGATCAGATCGGTACCGACGGCCGCAGCCGCCCCGCCAACGAGTGGAAACGCGCCACCACCTTGGAGGAAGCAGTGCAAAACCCGCTGCCCGGCGCCGAGTATCATTAGAAATTAGATAGCGTAAAAATTGCGGGTAAAGTTGTAGGGGCGGGTTTGAAACCCGCCCTTACACTTTTTTGTGGCAATATTCTGACCCTAGCTCACTTCGCCGCGAAGAATCTTTTCTAGTTCCTTCTGCGTGTCATCGTAATGCTTGTTCTTGCTCAGCCATTGCGGCGAGCTGATCACCACTTTGGCGCCTTTGGCTTTGGCCGCATCGAGCTTCTTTTTCTGGTTCGACTCGGGGTAAAGGTGGAAATCGAGCCCGTCGATATCCCACATCAGCTTCTGGCCTTCCGGGGTGTGCAGGAACGCCACGAATAGAGCAGCAGTGTTCGGCGCTCGGGAATTTTTCGGAACCGCGCCGTATCGGGTGTGCGAAATGGTGGCGTCTTCCATGATCGCGTAGCCGAGCGGAATGCTCTTTCGCTGCGCCATGTTGACCTCCTGATCGCCGCAGGCCAGTGCGAGCATGAGGAACTCACCGCTGGTCAGCCGGTCCATCTCGCCGCAGCGAATAACGCCGGCGATATGCTTGGAAAATTTTTTGACGAAATCGACGACTTTTTCTTTGCCTAGAAGCTCCGGCATGGCAAATTCTCTGAACCCGGCCGCATACGGCGTCGAGGCGATTTTGCCTTTCCACTTTGGACTCATCAAATCCTCGAGCTTGCGCGGGATGTCGTTTCCCTTGACCAGATTGCTGTTGTAGATCGCTCCGACGAGGTCGAGGCCATGGCGACACCTATGTTGCCGGGCACGACCGGATCGAATCCGGGCTCCGGCAAAAACTTGCGCTCGATCAGAGCGCGCCAATCCATCGGTATCAACGGCTGGTTTTCCATCGCCTGCAGCATCGATTGCGAGTTGCCGAAGTAGACGTCGCTGCTCGCCGGCTGACCCGCCGCCAGTTCGCGGGTGATCTTCGCCATCATTCCCTGCATGTTCGAGCCCGGAGTGAAGGAAGGCTGGAGATTGAGGCCATATTTCTTGTTCATCGCGGCGACGATTTTTTGCAGCCCCGGCCCGCCGTCGAGCGTATCGGCGCCCCACTGCGCTCTGAACGTCGTTTCCTTTTTAGCCTTGCTGACCAACTCGGCAATCGTGGTCCCCTTGCCGCTTTCCGCCGCCCGCGCTTCGCCTGCGGGGATAGCGAATAGAGCGCTTGCAAAAACCACCGCGGTGAAAAATCCCATTCCTCTCCTTCGATAAGGCATCATACGATCCTCCCTTCGTGTTTAAATAGCCGCTAATTTCATCCGTCAATGTTAGACGAGTCGGTTGCACAATCTCTGCAAAAATTACGATTCCGGCATCAGCTGGCGGCGCCCGAACCACCAGAAGATCAGAATAAGCGGCGTGAGCACGAGCGTCATGAACAACGTCACCGCCGCCGCCTGATTGATGGCGCCGGAAAACCAGTAACTCCAGATCACCGCCGGCAAAGTAATGCTTTCCTGACTGATCAGGAAAACCGCGACGGTGAGCTCGCGGTAGACCAGAATCGCCGACCAGATCCAAATCGACATCAGGGTCGGGCGGAGCAACGGCACAAGAATGCGCCACGACGTGCGCACCGGCGACAATCCGGCGGTATAAGCCGCCTCTTCGAGCTCTTTGTGAATTTGCAAAAGCGAGCTGTTGAGCGCCCGAGTGGCGAAGGCCAGGCGCGAAATGACGTAGACGATGGCGATCAGCCACACCGAGCCGTAGAGCGGGATAAACTTCGGCAGCACGAAGAGCGCCAGCAACAGCGCGCCGATCGCCATGATTATTTCCGGCAGCGCATGCGGCAAAAAAGCGCCGAATTCCAACACGTAGCGCATGCGGCTGCGCGAGCGCACGATCAGCCAGGAAATGCTGAAGGCCAGGAGTAAGGTAATGACCGGCACCGTGACCACGAGCAAGACGGTATTGTAAAGACCGCGCCAGAATAGGTCCCAATTGAGATTACGAAAGCCGTCGAGCGAGAGCTTACCGAGCATTTCCCACGACGGCGGCGCCAGGTACGGCGTGAATGCCGCATAGGCGATCAGCAACAACGGAATCAGTTTGGTAGCGAGAAAATAAAGCGCGATCATCCCCCAGGCCAGCACGGACCAGCGGCCGATGTGAATCAAGGTGGGCCGGTAGCCTTTGCCCGTGATCACTTCGTAGCGATGACCCTGCCTGAGCACCTGGCTGTACCACCAGGTCAGCAATAGAGCCAAGAGAATCATCACCGTCCCCAATGCGGCGGTGACGCCGTGCTGCGGCAGCCCGCTGTCCGGCGGGTTGGCTTTTAGATAAACATAGGTGCTGAGCATGTAGATGCGATTGCCGAGGCCGATGATCGCCGGGACATCGAAGGTTGCAATGCCGATCGTCAGCATGTAGATCATCGCCGCCAAGATTGCCGGGAACGCGAGCGGCAGAGTAATGCGGCGTACCGTGCCGGCAAAGCTCATGCCGTGAATCTTGGCGGCCTCTTCGAGCGACGGATTCATGGCGCGAAACATTTGCGCGGTCAAAATGAAAGCCAGCGCGGTGAGATTGAGCCCCTGCACGAGCCCCATGCCCACCGGCGTGGCGATATTGATCGGGCCCCTTTCGAGCGCGAAGGCGTCCATGAGCCAGCGATTCAACAAGCCCGATACGGACGTGGGCAATAAAGGTCCAGCCCATCGCTGTATAAATACCGGGGATGAGCAGCCCCAAGGTCATGATCGTATAGACAAGCCCCTTACCCGGCATCGTGGTGCGTTCGGTCAACCAGGCAATCGGCAGCCCGAGGGCGAGCGCCGTGAAGGTCGTCGCTAGAGTGAATATCAGCGTGTTCCAGAATGCTTTGAGGACGAACGGGTCGCCCAGAATTTCCGTGTAGTTCTTGAGCGTATAGATCGCCCTGGGAGTGCCGACGACGCCGGTCTGAAAACTGATCCAGATGAGAGCGGCAACTAAAATGAGGATGACCAGCATGGGCAGGAGCGCAAGCGTCAACAACAATGGCGAAGTGCGCAAGCGAATCGCCAACTGACGAGGCATTCTCAATACCGCTTCCATCGTCAACCTCTCAGAATTTGGGAAATGGTTCATTTGAATCACCATAAGCATGTCTGAAAAAATCCTCCTGTCGCCGAAATCTTTGACTTCTCCGCCTGGAGTCGACTCTTATTTCTTCGTTCCGGCGTTATCGTCACCCCGGTGAAAACCGGGGTCCATCCCCATCCCCTTAAACCTGGATACCGTTTTTCAACGGTATGACGAACTTTCGACTTTGTCCTCGACCACCCCTCGCTGCGAGAGCAAATAATTTCATTCACCTTCTTCTCAGCCGCGTTGTTCCGGCGCCAAGATCCGATCCTTGCTCTCCGAGTAGGGGAACACCATGATCTCCGCGGGATCGACGTAGAGCTGCAGGCGCCGATCGTCGCGCGCCGGAATCAAGCGGCTCTTTCCCATCACGAGTGAAGTTTTGATGAAAGCTTCGTAGACGAACTGATCGCCCAGAAACGTGCTGGAACGAAGGACCCCATCGAAGGCGTTGTGACCGGCGCGATGCGAACCATCGACGATCTGCAAACATTCCGGTCGAAAACCGACGAGAACCTCCGGGCCGGGATCACCGCGCAAACAAACTTCCAATCGGCCGATCTTGGTCTCGACAATGTTTCCTTCAGTCAGTTTGCCGGTAAGCCAGTTCACCGAGCCGAAGAAGTCGGCGACTTCCGCGCAGTTAGGGCGGCGGTAGAGCTCCATCGGATCGCCGTATTGCAGCAACTTGCCGAAACTCATGATGGCGATCTTATCGGCCATCGCCATGGCTTCGATCTGGTCGTGGGTGACATAGAGCACGGTGGCGCCGAGCTGCTTGGCGAGATCGCGGATCTTGCCGCGCACCTCTTCGCGCAACCGAGCATCGAGGTTGCTGAGCGGCTCATCCATCAGCAACACCCGCGGGTTGACCGCGATGGCGCGCGCCAGCGCGACGCGCTGCTGTTGACCGCCGCTCAGGAGCGTGGCCGAGCGGTCTTTTTGCTCGTCGAGCTGCACCATGTGGAGCGCCTGGCGCACCCGGCCATCGACTTTGTCGCGGGGAATTTTCTGAGCACCCTCGCGGAGCGGCAGCGCGACGTTTTCAAACACGGTGAGATGCGGCCAGACGGCGTAGGATTGAAAGACCATGCCGAGGTTGCGTTCCTGAGGCGGTAACCAGGTCGGCGGGTTGTCCGAGAACACGGCGCCGCCGGCGATACGGATTTCACCCCCGTCCGGCGTTTCGAGCCCCGCAACACAGCGCAGCAACGTAGTTTTGCCCGAACCGCTCGCGCCGACGATGACAAAGAAGTCGCCTTCGGCAACTTCCAGGTCCAAGCTCTTTAGAGCTGCTATCTTTCCGTCGGCAACGGTGAACGCCTTGCAGAGTTTGCGGATGGAAATCATCCCTGCTCGCCCCGCTTTGCGTTAGAGAGTACCAGACCTGCCTCCGATCTAACCCAATCCGGAAAATAGGCGGACCATGCCAGCTAGCAAAACCAAAGCATACCTACCCATTCATCACAATTGAGTCAACGGCTATTCTTGGCGCTCCCTCACTTTGCTCTGAATCCAAAATTTGCTCTTCATCTCAAATACGCTCAACCGCCACGTTCGATGAACGGCAAACACCTGTTTTACTGGTTGGAGGAACCCATGTGTTGCTGCTATAGAAGGAGAATCGATCTCAAGTGAACGCACGCACGACCATGAGGAAGAGTCGTCATGAATACGGACCAACTTTTGAGCATCATCCGCACCCGCCGAAGCGTTCGGGTTTATAAAACCGGCAAAGTCAGCGACCTCCAGCTCCAGAGCATCTTGGAGGCTGCGCGCTGGGCGCCCTCCGGCGCCAACACGCAGCCCTGGGAATTCGTCGTCACTCGCGATCGCAAGAAGATGAAACGGGTGCGCGAGATTTACTCCAATGAATGGAAACAGCGTAAGCTCGAAGACCCGGTCCATTACAAAGGACTGAAGAAAGACTACGTCGGCGATGTCAGCGTGCTCGTGCTCGCCTGCGGCGACGCCCGCACCAAGCAAGTTTATCTGACCACGCGCCAAGCGGCCGACCGGGAGAAGCTGTTTCAGGCCAGCATCGCCAACGCAGTGCAGCAAATGATGCTGGCGGCGGCGAGCATGAAACTTGGGACGGTATGGGTCTCCGTGCGGGAGGAAGTCGAACCGGAATTGAGAGAGTTATTCAAAGTACCGCCTGAGCTCCGGCTCCTGTGGGTCGTGCCGATCGGTCACGCGCGCAGTTGGCCCAAGGCGAAGCCCAGACGCAACGCGGCAGCATTCACTCACAGGGAAGTCTACGACGCTAAGAAGCTTCGGCGCGACGCCGACATTCACGCTTGGCCGAAGAATTGATCTTAAGCTTCGGAGATCTCGTATTTCTCCTGGTGCAACTCTTGGCTGGCTTTGATGATGACTCGGTGGTTAATTTCGCGTTCTAGATTTTCCAGGCTATTATTCTTTTCATCGTAGAGAAAATTGGCAACGTCGGGGTGCAGGCGCACGACGATGTTCTTGCCCGCCTCGATTTGCTGGCGCTTGATCGCCCTCAATACATCATAGGCGATCGTCGGCGCCGACTTGATGCGACCACGGCCGTCGCAATGCGGGCAAGGTCGCAGCAGCTGATTTTCCAAACTCTCGCGCGTACGCTGGCGCGTCATTTCGACCAAGCCCAGCTCGGAAATCTTTAAAATGTTGGTGCGCGCCTTGTCCTTTTTGAGCGCCTCTTTGAGCGCTTCGTAGACTTTTTTCCGGTTCCCCTCCTTCTCCATGTCGATGAAGTCGATGATGATGATGCCGCCGAGGTTGCGCAGGCGCAGCTGACGCACGACTTCCTGAATCGCTTCCAGATTGGTTTTGAGAATCGTTTCTTCTTGATTGCGCTTGCCGACGAACCGGCCGGTGTTCACGTCGATCGCCGTTAGCGCTTCAGTCCGTTCGATGATGATATAGCCGCCGGAACGCAGCCACACCCGCCGCTCCAGCGCTTTTATGATTTTTTCTTCGATGGCCTGTTGTTCAAAGAGCGGTGTTCTTTCCGCGTGGAGAACAATTTTTGATTTGAAACGCGGCATGAAATTGCGGACGAAGTCGACGATACGCCGATGGTCTTTCGGCGAATCGATAACGACTTGCTCGGTATCCGCGGTGAAAAAGTCCCGTATTGTGCGGGCGATCAAATCAAGGTCTTGGTGGATCAGCGACGGCGCAGGAGCCGATTCCGCCTTTTCGTGAATGCGTTTCCACAATTTCGTCAGAAAACTGAGATCCCGTTGGATTTCGCGCTTGCTGAGTCCTTCGCAGGCCGTGCGCAGAATGAAACCGCCCTCCTCGGTCCTCAAGGACTGCGCAATCTCCTTCAGGCGTTTGCGCTCTTCCTCGCTTTCGATTCGTCGTGAAATACCGATGTGCTTAGTGCCCGGCATAAAAACCATATATCGCCCCGGCAGCGAAACATGGGAGGTAATCCTCGCGCCTTTGGTGCCGAGCGGGTCCTTGGCGACCTGGACGAGGATCTCTTCGCCGCGCGAGACTTGTTTTTCGAGGGGCAGTCTTCGTGAAGGCGCGGGCCTGGGTGCTTCCTCGAATTCGACGTCGTCGCCCGAGGAACCGATGAGCTGAACGTCTTCCGGTTCGGACGAAAAATCCGAGGCATGAAGAAACCCGGCCTTTTCCATTCCGATATCAACGAAAGCCGCCTGCATGCCTGGCAGAACGCGTGCCACTTTACCCTTGTAGATATTTCCGGCGACCCCCATTTCTTCTTTTCTTTCGATCAGGAATTCGGCCAACTGGCCGTCCTCGATGATTGCGATACGGCTCTCTTGCGGCGTCGAATTGATAAAAATCTCTTGTTTCATAGGATTCGGTAAACGGATCAGACTCGGGAGGGATCTGTGAGGCGAATTCGCCCGGCGACGGCGGCGAACTCACAAACTGCGCAAACGAAATTAGTTGTGGTTATAGAGGAATTCAGCCGCGACTTCAAGCATGTGTCCGCGCCCTTGGATTGACTTTAATTGACTTTGCCGTCGTCGCCCGATATTTTTAGCAGAGTACCTATGGATCGCTCCGCTTCCCCATTGACGAGTAAAGGTTAACCATGACGTATCCGGTTACCGCGCCCGCCTACGGTATACTGAACACCAAGGTCCTGATTCTCAATCGTTCTTACTTGCCCATCCACGTCACCTCGGTGCGGCGTGCATTTGTACTCCTCTATCAAGGAATTGCCAAGGCGGTTAACGAGCAGTATCAGACATTTGATTTTGACAGTTGGAGCGATCTCTCGATCTCAGTACACGATGAAACGGTCGGCCTGGTAAATCGCGTGATCCGCGTTCCCAGAGTCGTATTGCTGGTCAGTTATGACCGGGTACCCAAGCGCCAGGTGCGCTTTAGCCGCTACAACATTTATGCTCGCGACAAATGCACGTGCCAGTACTGCGGCCGTCGATTACCGCGACACGAACTCAACCTTGACCACGTGATTCCGCGCTCTCAGGGAGGCACCTCGAAGTGGGAAAACGTCGTCTGCTCCTGCCATGAATGCAATCGCCGTAAGGGCGGCCGAACCCCGCACCAGGCCACTATGCCCCTCGTACGGAAGCCGTTCAAACCGCAGTGGACGCCGTTCATGCAGGAAACTTTTAGCATGTCTCGATATAAGGAATGGATGCCCTTTCTCAATACCATCGATGTGTCCTACTGGAATACGGAACTTCTCGAAAAGTAGTTTTATTTCGTACGTAACATTACCACCGGCGGCGTAAGGGAACGGAACTCGCCGAGAAGCCAAAGGCCAGTCTCGCTGATTTGCCACCTTTGGAGTAGTTAAATCTCCGCGCCCATATCTTGCGGTAAATCAGACAGCCACGCACCGTATATTGTGATTTCTTCTTGACACCCCCGCCTGACTGTGAAATATTCCAATTAATTTCGGTGGCGGGAAATTCCACAAAATTCACTAGATAGAATCACCTATGCGTTTAAAACGCCTTGAAATGATCGGTTTTAAGTCGTTTGCCCAGCGGACAGTTATCGAGCTGAATCCGGGCATCACCGCAATCGTTGGCCCAAATGGCTGCGGTAAGTCCAACATCGTTGACGCCTTGCGCTGGGCTATGGGCGAGCAAAGCGCGCGACACCTCCGCGGCCATCAAATGGAAGATGTCGTTTTTAGCGGTAGCGACAGCCTCCCTGCGACGGGGATGGCCGAAGTTGCCATCGTATTCGACAACGAAGACGGCCGGAGCCCCGCGGAGTATGCCAATTTTAGCGAGATCATGGTGACTCGCCGCCTGTTTCGCTCCGGCGAATCGGAGTACGCGATCAATAAAGTAAACAGCCGCCTCAAGGATGTCGTCGAGCTGTTTCTGGGCACGGGGGTCGGCAGCAAAGCCTATTCCATCGTGGAACAGGGCAAGGTCGATGAGCTCGTCAACGCCAAACCAGAGGACCGGCGTGGCATTATCGAAGAGGCAGCCGGCACCAGCAAATACAAGAGTCGCAAAACTGTCGCCGAAAAGAAACTTGAGCGAACGCAACAAAATCTGCTTCGAGTCACCGACATCGTGCGTGAGATCGAGCGGCAAATCCGCTCGATGGAGCTACAAGCCAAAAAGGCCGAGCGCTATCGCGCCCTGAAATCGGAGCTCAAGGGAAAAGATCTAGCTTTCGCGCACCTGCAGCGAGAAGAATTCAATCAAGAAATCACCCAGCGGGAAGCACAACTCGCGAATGTCGAAAATCGCTGGGCGGAAGTCGTCGCTGCGCTGCGCAGCAAAGAAGCGGAAAATGAGTCGGTGCGGTTGTCGCTTATGGAAGCGGACAAAGAAATTGGCCATCAGCAAGAAACCCTTTACCGTCGCCGCGCGGAAATCCAAAAGGACGAACAAAAGTGTGAATTCTTCAGGAAGGATCTCGCCCAGCTGAATCAAAACGAGATGGACACCCGGAACTCGTTACTGCAACTCGAGGAGAAAACCCGGACTGTCGTCCAAGAAATCGAAGAACTCAATAAGGCCAAGGAGAGTTTCATCCAGCTTTCCTTGTTTGAGGAAACTTTTCTGCGCGAAAAGGAAACCGACCTAGGAGGGCTTCAAGCGCAGATTCGAACTCTGCAAAGTGAACTCGAGCGCGAAAGAGACGCTTTAATCGACGCGGCCAACCAGATCGCCAATTTGAAGAACGATACCTTGTCCAAGGAAAGGCGGCGCGGCGAGATCAGCAAGGAGTTGGCGCGCAGCCAGGAAGAAATATCCCAGGTCACGGCGTCGTTAGCTGCAAGCGATAGCATCATCGCCGTAACCGGCAGCTCGCTAGCGAGCTGCCTCGAAGAAATTCGCGAGCGATCGCTCGAAGCTGCTCTTGCGACCGCGTCCATCCAGTCACTGAATAGCGCTCGGGAAAGCCACGAGAAAAAAATAGACTGCCTTAAAGAACATCTCCAGGAAACACGTTCTCGCCTGATGTCCTTGGAAGACATGCAAAGGAACTACGAAGGCTGCCAGGAAGGCGTGCGCGCGATCATGCGCAAAAGGCAGCAGGAAACTTCGCCCAACGGGGTCTACGGTTTGGTGGCCGAAGTCATCGAAGCACCGGAAGTGTACGAAAAGGCTCTGACCGCGGTATTGGGCGACCGCCTGCAATACGTCATCGTGAAAGGCCAACGAGGAAGGCGTCGAAGCGATCGAGTATTTAAAGAACAAAGCGTCGGGCCGCGGCAGCTTCATCCCGCTCGAAACGTCGCGCAAGCCCCGCAAAGAGTTGCCGCTCGGAGAAGCCGAAGTGGTGGCCCCGATGTTGGACGTCATCTCCGTTAAGGAAGGTTATCGCGAGGTCGCCGATATCTGCTTTCCGATGTCGTCGTCGTGCGCGATCTTCAGGCGGGTTTATCGCTGTGGAACCGTAACGGCTATTACAGCACCCTGGTCACTCGCGAAGGCGAAGTGATCGACCCCGTGGGTGTCGTTACGGGGGGCAACGGAGCATCTCTCGAAGCAAACTTCCTTTCGCAGCGGCGCCGTATTCGTGATCTGAAGACTATTTTTGACGAACTCGAAACGCAGCTGCCGCTGGAAGAACGCGAGAGCGATCAAATCAAGCAAGAACTCGATCAGGTCGAAACCAAGAAGACCCTCTTGACTGCGGAGATCCATCGGCTCGACATCGAACGCGTGCGCCTCGAACATGAAAAAGGCGCGGCCGAGCGCGAACGGCAGCGGCTCAGCCAAGCGGTGCATGCGCTTAATCAGGAGCAAAGCGATCTGACGACCACGCTCCATCTCCTCGATGAGGAAATTCAACGCTATTACGGCTCGGTACAAACTCACACCGATGAAAAGGCGGAACGCGAACGCACCCTGACGCAAAAACAAGCGGAGCTTGCAGAGCTGTGCCAGGCCGATGAAACGGCCGAGGCGGCGCTGACTCAGTCCCGCATACGCCACGCGGCTTTGAGCGAGAAAAAAGACAACACGGTCGCAAATCTGGCCAATCGCGTGAAACTTCAAGAGGAAACGGCGCAAGAGATCACGGCGCGCCAGGGACGCATCATCGATTTCCAACGACACCGGGGCGAGATCGAACAAGTGCTGGCAAATACCGAGGAGAACCTCGATCGGAGTCGGACGGATCTTCAAGCGCTCGAAGAGGAACTCCAGGCTAAACGCCAGCGTTATCGAAACATTTCTCTACAACTCGCCGAGATCGGTGAGACTATCAAGGAACTCCGCCCGCGCGGCGAAGCGTGCCAAGAAGAAAAAGGCCGGACTCAATTGGCGCTTGCGGAACAACGGCTCGAGCTGCAGCATCTCGCCGCCAACCTTCGGGAAAAATATGACGTCGCCCTTGAAACACTGGAGATCGATTTGACCGAAGGCAGTGCGCCACGAACGGAGTTGATGGTGATGATCGATGAGCTTCGCGGCCGCTTGGAGCGAATGGGCGAAGTCAACTTGGCGGCAATCGGCGAGTACGAAGAGCTCACCCAGCGCTTCAGTTTCATGAGCCGGCAGAAAGAAGACTTGGAAAAATCGATGGCCGATTTGCAACAAACCATAGTCAAGCTCAATCGCGTCTGCCGGCTGCGCTTTAAAGAAAGTTTCGAAGCGATCAACGAAAAATTTGAGATGATATTCCCCCGGTTATTCCATGGCGGCAAGGCGAAATTGGTGCTCACCGATGATAACGACTACTTAGAGACAGGCGTCGATATCGTCGTTCAGCCACCAGGCAAGAAACTTCAATCGATCACGCTCTTGTCCGGCGGCGAAAAGGCACTTACCGCGGTGAGCCTCTTGTTTGCGATCTTCCTGACAAAACCGAGCCCATTCTGCTTTCTCGACGAGGTGGACGCGCCGCTGGACGACGCTAACATCGATCGATTCATTGAGATCGTCAAGGAGATGAGTGAACATTCACAGTTTGTGCTAGTCACCCATAACAAGAAATCCATGCAAGCCGCGGAGATCCTCTACGGCATCACGATGGCCGAACCGGGAGTTTCCAAGGTCGTTTCCGTGAGAATGCAATAGCATTTCATCCTCGTCCGCTGCCGATTCATTTTTCACCCCGTTGACTCCAAAGCCGCGCTCAGAAAGACTGTCCTTAGCATGGCAGGTGAATCATTTTTTCAACGCTTAAAGCAGGGTCTATCCAAGAGTCGGGAGAACTTGCTCCAGAACATCGGCTCGATATTTCAAAATCGCTGGTGGGACGAGGACGCGCTCGACACGATGGAAGAGAGCCTCATCGCCGCCGACGTGGGCGTCAAAGCAACCGCAAAAATTATGGAGGCGCTGCGCCGGCAATCGCCTGACGGCTCCGAAGACTTGGCCGAAGAAATGTCGTCTCGCTTGCAGACCACCATGATCCAGATGTTTCAAGGTTCTGCTCCACCGGCTGCTAGAGCGTCACTGTTAGCTCAACCGTGGGTGATTATTTTTCTCGGGGTCAACGGCGTCGGCAAAACGACGACGATCGGCAAACTCGCCGCGCAATATCGTAGCGCGGGTAAAAAAGTCCTGCTCGTGGCGGCTGATACGTTTCGTGCCGCAGCTATCGAGCAGCTCGATATCTGGGGACAACGGGTCGGTGTCGATGTCGTCAAGCATCGGCCGGGCGCCGATCCATCGGCCGTGGTTTTTGATGGCATGCAAGCCGCTAAAAGCCGCGGTATAGACGTGCTGCTGATTGACACGGCCGGCCGCCTCCACACCAAGCTCCATCTGATCGAAGAGCTCAAAAAGATTCGCCGGGTGATTACCCGCGAACTCCCGGGCGCGCCCCATGAAACGTTGCTGGTATTGGACGCGACGACGGGACAGAATGGCCTACAACAAGCGCGGGTCTTCAAGGAGGCGACAGAAATCAGCGGTATTGTCCTGACCAAACTCGATGGCACGGCGAAAGGCGGCGTTATCATCAGTATCCAAGAGGAACTCGGCGTCCCGGTGAAGTACATAGGCGTCGGCGAAGACGTTGAAGATCTCCAACCCTTCGAGCCGGTTGACTTTGTCAGAGCGTTACTCGGAAAATGATGGACTTCTTGGCCCGCCAGCGGTGTCGGGCGGGTTGACATGGTGCCTCCCGGGCATTAACCTGTTTGCAGTACCGGTTTAGGATTATGCAAACCTTGGATGAAAAGGCATTGGACCTGAGTTTAACGGACAGCGCCATACAGCAGGTCAAAAAACTCCTGACGCGTGACCAGCGCCAAGGCCACGGTCTGCGCGTGGGCGTCACGGACGGCGGTTGTTCCGGATTTTCGTACAAGCTAGGTTTCGATAAAGAACAGAAACCTGACGACGTAATTTTAGAACTAGACGGCGTGACAATTTACGTGGATAGGACGAGCGCGCCGTACTTGGCCGGTATAGTTATCGACTTCGTCACCGGCCTTCACGGCGGCGGCTTCAAATTCAGCAATCCTAACGCCACCGCCACCTGCGGTTGCGGCACTTCCTTCTCCGCATAAGCTCCCGATAGGTCGTGATCGACGATCAGTTTCCGTCCGATGAAATAGACGGTCGCGAGGTTTGAGCATCGTCTTTTTTTGGCTCGCTTTGACACACCTAGCTTATCTTGCTAACGCAATTGATGTTTCATCGAGGACATTTTCTTGAAGGCTGTTCAGATTTATGGCCAGGGCGGCATCGACCAATTGCGTTTTGTGGAGACCGACGATCCCGAACTGAAAGCGCCGACTGACGTCATCGTTAAGAAGGCGGCGGCGTCAATCGCCTCGATATTGGAATTCGCTCCGGCCAAGTCGGCACAGAGGCTTTCTTTCCGCGTATCATCGGCAAAGACCGCGAGCCGGCACGGTGGTGGCCATGGGCTCGGCGGTCACCAACGTCAAACTTGGCGACAGCGTCTGCCTCTATCCCCTCAACGATTGCGGTCGCTGTATTTTTTGCGCCACCGATCGCGAACATAGGTGTGCCGAGCGACGCGTTTTGGGTGAGCAGGAGAATGGTACTTATGCGGAATACGTCAGAGTACCCGGAAAAAGTTGCTTTTCGATTCCGTCTGGCATGTCCTTCGAGGAGAGTGTATGCGCTCCAAGACGCCGCTGGCCGATGGAAAAAGGCGAGGCATTCGGCAAGATCGTTTTGCGCATCGGCGACTAACCTGCTTGCCGCTTAATTAATTTCCCATAGCAAGAATCAACCTCACGTTGCGCGGCTGAAACCAAATGCGAATCACCGGTGGAACGGCGAAGGGCCGCCGTCTCGTTGTCCCCAAGGGCGACGCGGTGCGGCCGACAGCCGGAAAGGTAAAACAGTCGCTGTTCAATATTTTGCCGCGCGATTTTTCCGACATGGCTATGCTCGATCTTTTCGCCGGAACCGGCAATGTCAGCATCGAAGCGCTAAGCCGAGGAGCAGAAAGAGCGGTCTTGGTTGAAGCTTCAGAACGGTCCGCAGCCGCCATTCGTAAAAATCTTGGCAGGCTCGGATTCAGCGAGCGCTCGCAGGTCTGGGTTTTACCCGTGGCGCGAGCGCTGCGATCGCTTGCCAAACGGCGCGAAACGTTCGATCTGATCTTTCTTGATCCGCCTTACGACCAACGGTGGATCGGCGCCACGCTTAAACAGATTGCTCACAGCGATCTACTCACTCCGGCGGGAACCGTAGTGGCCGAGCATAGCGCGCGCGAAAATGTAAAATCGAACTACGATGCTCTGATCTTGCATGATCAACGACGATATGGTGATACTTTGCTGTCGTTTTTTAAATCCGCGGCGAAAACCGATCCCGCTGCTTGAGGAAAGTCGCTATGACACCTGATGATGTTGCCATCTATCCCGGCTCCTTTGATCCGATCACCAATGGCCACGTAGATTTGGTCAAGCGCACACTGCGCGTATTCGGCAAAGTGATTGTCGCCATCGCGACCAACCCGGACAAGGACCACTCGCTTTTTTCTGTCGAAGAGCGTTTGCAGATGATCAATGAAGTTTTCGCCGACGTTAAGGATCGGGTCCAGGCCGATTCGTTCCAAGGCTTGCTGGTGGATTATACCGAACGGAAACACTCGACGGTCGTTATCCGCGGTCTTCGAGCGATTTCGGACTTTGAGTATGAATTTCAAATGGCGATGATGAATCACCGTCTCAAACCACAGCTGGAGACATTGTTTATGATGACCGGTGAGTCCGAATTTTACACCAGCTCGCGGTTAGTGAAGGAAGTGGTCAGCTTGGGCGGAAACGTTGCCGGCCTGGTGCCCGACAACGTTTTGAAAAAGCTCAAGCAAAAGTTTAAGCGCTAAGGATTTGCTTAATGACTCAGCTCGCTGAAAGAACCAAACTGATCAAGCCTTCGGTGACTTTGGCGATCGCCGCGAAGGCCGGTAAGCTTCGCGCCGAAGGTATCGACGTCGTTAATTTTTCCGCAGGAGAGCCGGATTTCGACACCCCTGAGCGCATCAAAGCCGCCGCCGTCGACGCGCTGCGTAGAGGCATGACCAAATATACGGACGTCAAGGGAATCGAGCCGCTGCGCGAAGCGATTACTGAAAAATACCGCCGGGAGCACGATCTAGCCTATCGCAAGGAAGACGTCCTGGTGAGCTGTGGTGCGAAGCACTCGCTGTACAACGTTCTGCAAGCAGTCGTGAACTTCGGTGACGAGGTCGTTATCCCGGCGCCTTATTGGGTGAGCTATTCGGACATGGCTTTACTCGCGGGCGGCGTGCCGAAGCTGATTCCGTCAAACGAGGCTAGCGGCTTTCGGATTAAACCGGAGCAACTTCAAGCGGCGCTGACGTCGCGCACACGGGTCTTTATCTTGAACAGTCCGTGCAATCCGACCGGAGCCACTTACAGCCGGGATGAATTGCTAGCGCTGGCGAGGATCCTCGAAAAGCACGATTGCCTGGTTCTTGCCGATGACATCTATGAGAAAATCGTTTACGAAGGCTTTCAGGTCCACAATATCGTAACGCTCTGCCCCGCGCTGCGCGAACGCACGATTATCGTCAACGGGGTGTCGAAGACTTATGCGATGACGGGATGGCGCATCGGCTACGCACTCGGCCCGAGTGATGTGATCGCGGCTGCCGGCAAAATTCAAAGCCAAAGCACTTCAAACACGACGTCCATCGCCCAGGCCGCCGCCCTGGAAGCGATACGCGGACAACAAGATGAAGTTGCCGTTATGGTGCGCGAGTTTCACAAGCGGCGCGACGTGATCGTCGACAAGCTCAACGCCATCGACGGCATCACTTGCCGCAAACCCGAAGGCGCGTTTTACGTGTTTCCAAACATCAGCGGATTGCTCGGCAAAACCGGGCGAGGGAAAAAGCTCAGCTCGCCGTGCGACCTTGCCGACTATCTGCTCGAAGAAGCACAAGTCGCCGGCGTGCCGGGAGAAGATTTCGGTTCCCACGAGCACATTCGCTTTTCTTACGCGACCTCGCTCGAGGATATTGAAAGAGGTTGCGAGCGCATTCGCCAGGCTGCGCTGAAATTGACCTGAACTCCGCGCCCTAAGGCTTTGGCCGGTGCCCGGTCTTTTTAAATGCGAAATAATCACGCAGGATGCGCGCATGATCAAAGACTAACGGGGCTGGCAAATTATTTTCTTCAAATGGCCTCGCGACTTTTGCATCATCAGCCCCTTGCGGAACACCTTCGGCGCTGGCAATAAATACCGTCGAGACCGTGTGATGACGAGCGTCTCGTGCCGGATCCGAATAAGTGTAAAATTGCTCGGTCAGGACCACATCTAAAGAAGTTTCTTCTTTGGCTTCCCGCACCGCGGCGGTTTCGATGCTTTCACCGTAATCAACAAATCCGCCCGGCAATGCCCATCCGTGCGGTGGGTTCTTTCTTTCAATTAGAACAATTCCACCGTTGGCGATCTCAATAATAATGTCGACAGTGAGCAATGGGTTTCGATGTTTATCGCCCATGCTGCTTACCTACCTTGACTCCGCATGAAGCGCAAGGTAGAAGGATTTCTCCAATCATTGACGCGGGGTGGAGCAGTCTGGTAGCTCGCAAGGCTCATAACCTTGAGGTCCCGGGTTCAAATCCCGGCCCCGCAACCAATCAACAGGGGGGCTATCGCCCCCTTTTTTATTCGACGAACTATCTCCCGACCACTCCCGTTGCTATAGCGGAACTTTGAACGGACTCACATCTGCGTCACTCGAGCGTCTAAAGATTATTGCGCAGCAAATCGTAAGTGTTAAGTTAAGGTGTTGAGACGTTCGCATGGAATCCAAATATCCGTACCAGAGAGATAAGAGCGTCGACTCGGTTAAGACGATTTGCTCGATCGTGATCGTTTGGATGGTTCTCTTGACCATCAATACATCGGTCATGTCTTCCAACCATTACACGGACAAACAGCTCGATGCATTGGCAACGCGCGTCGGCAAAATTTTTTGGCTTAATCCACACACCGCAAAGTCACCGATCTTTCTCAGCGCGCCAGCGGCGAATGCCGCTACGTTCAGCCCCGGCCGGAACGAATCGTTTGAAATTACCGATCTCGCCGGACGGACGAACAAGGACCCGTTTTATAAGGTGAAGTTTGAATCGGGAAAGGTCGGCTACATTCGACCCGAAGTATTCCTCGAGGAATTCAACGCGACGATTCTCAGCACGGATCCTCTCGCCGATGAAAAAAGACTGTTGGAGGAACAAACGGGCGAGGAAAAGAAAAGAGTCGAATGGATAAGATCACAACCGTGGTCGCTGGCCGTGAAAGAAGCGGCGATCAAAAAACAACCAACGCCGGGATTGAACACTGCGGAGGTAAAACGGGTGCTTGGTCCGCCAAGGCGCGTCACGAAGTTACGCGGACTGGCCAAGGTCGCCGAAGAACATTGGTTTTATGCGGACGGATCCGTGTTGATTTTTAATAATGGCCTATTGAGTCGAACCGAGAAGACCCAAAACAACTGATTTCTTGCAATGACCGGGGCGAGCAGATCGCAACGGCCTTCCGATACGAACCTGTAATTTCGTCTTGTAGTCGCATCGCAGCGCCTGATTCTGCCCGAGTTAGCTGCTCAGGCAGAATTAGGACGCGCCTCATCGTTGTGGCGCAATAGCGCGCGGAACTATAACCGCGACTCGTTCAAAGTTTTAACTTCTTCAACTTTTCGCTACGTCGGTGCTCGGACTTCGATAGGCGGTTCGGATTACCCCTTTTCGCCGTTCGCGGGTCCCCGAGCTCCTCCTCATCGCGGTACCGACCATTCAATGAGTGAAGAATCTGGTTGAATTCATCCGCCGAAACCGCCACTGCTCCCGACCGTTCGACCGCATTGCGAATTTCACGGTCTGACGAGACCACAACCGCGCCGGCGGATTTTTCGCGAGCCATACGCACAATGACTGAGTCTGCCTTTTCTCCGAGACGCGAGTAGATTACCGATATACCGTCAAATTTTTCGGCAACCTCGCGGGTCTGCCCTGAGCGCCAGCCATCGAATACAACAGTCACGGTAAATTGCTTGATCTTCTGATATTGCGCGAGTTGCTGCACAAGCCAATTGCGTTTGTGTTCGAGCGCGCCGTGCAGGCCATGTTCGCTGCCGATTAAATTGTAGCCGTCAATGATAATTTCCATAGGTGAACGTTGGGGAGCGATGCCAATTTCTAGAATGAGGTTTTCAAAGACAGTTGTCAAAACCCAAAAAAACAGGTAAAACCGTTGCGATTTTAACACGGAGGAATCGACGAGTTGTCCCTATCCATTAAAAAAGCACGGCGAATCAACGAGTTGCCACCTTATTTGTTCGCCGAGATAGACCGGCGAAAGCGTCAGGCGTTATCTCAGGGAGTGGATCTAATTGATCTGGGAATCGGTGATCCGGATATTCCCACCCCAGCCGTCGTAGTCGAGAAACTCTTGGAAGGTGCCAGCAAACCCGTCAACCACCGTTACCCGAACAGTTCCGGCATGTTGGAGTTTCGCCAAGCAGTCGCCAATTGGTATAAGAACCGCTTCAACGTCAAGTTGGATCCCGGCACTGAGGTCGTGTCTTTGATCGGCTCCAAGGAAGGGATCGGCAATATGGCGGTGGCGTTCGTCGACCCAGGCGATGTCGTTTTGGTCGCGAGCCCCTGTTATCCGGTTTATCATATCGGCACGTCGTTCAGCGGCGGTAAAAACTATTTTTTACCGTTAAAGAGAGAAAATCACTTTTTGCCTGACTTGGACGCGATCCCGCCGGATGTTGCCAAACAGGCGAAGCTGCTATGGATCAATTACCCGAATAATCCCACGGCGGCGGTTGCCGACAAAAGCTTTTTCGAGCGCGTGGTTGCGTTTGCCAATCGGTATAACGTCATCGTCTGCCACGACGCCGCGTACACTGAAATGGGGTACGACGGTTATCGGCCAATGAGCTTTCTTGAAGTTGAGGGCGGACGGGAAGTTGGGATTGAGTTTCATTCTTTATCGAAAACCTTCAATATGACCGGCTGGCGCATTGGGATGGCCGTAGGCAATCCCGAATTGGTCGGCGGCTTGGCGCAGGCCAAATCGAACTTGGATTCGGGCATTTTTCAAGCGATCCAAGAAGCCGGCACCGAGTCGCTGCGGTTAGGCGATCAAATCGTCGAGCCGTCGCGTAAGATCTACCAGGAGCGGCGCGATATATTGGTGGACGGTTTGCGCGCCGTGGGTCTGGAGTGTGAGAAGCCGCGGGCGACTTTTTATGTCTGGGTTTCCTGCCCCAAAGGATTCTCGTCGGCGGATTTTACGACCAAGTTACTCGACGAGGCGGGAGTGGTGACCACGCCCGGCAATGGTTTTGGCGAAGCGGGCGAGGGATATGTTCGCTTTACCGTCTGCATTGACAAGGAACGACTGCGAGAGGTTGCAGAAAGGATTCGACGGATCAAACTCTAAAGCTCCTTCCCCGAAGCGGCACCATGGCGAACGCGATAGCCCATCAAGTCTACGTCGGCATCGGCTCCAACGTGGGCAACAAAAAGGAAAACTTCTTGGAAGCGGTGGATCGCCTCGCCAAGTTGCCCGATACAAAAGTGATCAAGGAATCATCCCTCTACGAGAGCGAACCCTTGGGCGACGCGAAAGATTGGTACGTCAATGGCGCCGTTGAGATCGAGACCAAGTTCAAGCCTGATATGTTGCTCAAGAAGTTCAAAAACATCGAACGCGCCATGGGTCGCAAAAAAGTCAAGAAGCGCTGGGGAGCTCGCATCATTGATTTGGACATTCTTCTCTACGACTCGGCCGTTTTAAAAAAGAAGAATCTCAAAATCCCTCACCCGGAAATGCCGACCCGTAAATTCGTGCTGATCCCGCTCAGCGAAATTGCCCCACAGGTCATCCATCCGGAGCTCGGCGTGACCATCTCCGAGCTGCTGATCAATGTGAAGGATGACAAGAAGATTCATTTATATCACGCCTGAGTCGATGCGCCGCCATCGACAGGAGCCAACTGTTGCTGCTCCGTCTAGTCCTCATTTTTCTGGTTTGTTACATCCTCGTTGCCGTGGTGAAAACGATTGTGCAGGCGAGAAAAACAAAATCACCCAAGCGACGCAAGTTCAACAACGAGGCGGGTGAAGAAATGGTACTTGATCCGCAATGTCAGAGCTACGTGCCGAAATCGGACGCCGTGGTCATGTCAGGAAATCATTTTTGCAGTCAGGAGTGCGCACGCCTCTATTTATCCCGCTAGCGCTTGCAAGATCTTATCCTGGACGGCGTCAAAACCGCCGTTTGACATCACTAGCACCACATCGCCTGGATGGGCCTCCCGGGCCACGCAGGCGGCGATTTCCACGGCACCGCCAATGACATGAGCTCGTTGCTCCCTGGCCAACCCGTTGATCTGGCTCACCACGTTTTCGACGGATAGTCGCTGGTCTTTGGAAATCTTTTCTGGTTGGTAGATGTCCGCGACGACGATCCTGTCGGCCTGCGCCAAGGCCTCGGCAAACTCTTTTTCAAAGACGTTCCTTTTACTGGTATTGCTGCGCGGCTCGAAGATCGCCCACAGTCTCCGCCCCCGATAGGCCGCTCTGACGGCGTCAATGGTTTCGCGCACCGCGGTAGGATGATGCGCAAAGTCGTCGATCACCAATACGCCGCGCCGCTCGCCTAGAATTTCTTGGCGACGCTTGACGCCCTTGAAGGTGGAGAAACCTTCAAGCAGTTTGTCGCGCTCGATGTCAATGGCGCGGCCCATCGCATACACGGCCAACGCATTCATGACGTTGTGCCGACCAATCAAGTTGACTTCGATGCGGCTCTCGGATTTGCCGAGATAACAAGCATCGAAAAAAGTACGTCCTTCGTGAAATTGCACATTGTTCGCCGTCCAATCGGCGTCGCCAAATTGGCCATAGGTGATGCGTGGACAGCGCACGCCGGTGGAGATTTCCAGCGCCGCCGGATAATCCGCGCACAGAACCAGCGAACCGTCGCTGGGAATGATGTCCATCAAGCGCGCGAAGGCTGCCTTCACGTGTTCGAGATCGTGGTAGATATCCGCGTGATCGAATTCGATACCGGTAAAAATAACATGGCATGGCCGGTAGTGGAGAAACTTCGGCCCTTTGTCAAAAAAAGCAGTGTCGTACTCATCCCCTTCGATAACGATATGATTGCCTGCGCCGACTCTCCATCCGCTGCCAAAATTGAGTGGCACACCACCGATGAAAAATCCCGGATCCAGCCCAGCGCAGGTCAAGACCCATGCCGCAAGCGCTGTCGTTGTCGTCTTGCCATGAGTGCCGGCGACTGCGACGGACGTCCTAGAGCCGATTAGAAACTGGCCCAACGCCTGCGGAAAAGAAATGTAAGGGATATTTTGATCGAGCACCGCTTGCGCTTCGGGGTTACTGCGCGATATCGCGTTGCCCACGACGACTAAATCAGGGCGCGGCGACAAATGCTCCGCGTGATAGCCTGCAAGCACATCGATACCGATTTCTGCCAGATACGTGCTCATCGGTGGGTAAATGTTTTGATCGGAACCCGTCACGCGGTATCCGCGCGCTTGCAACAGACCGGCAAGAGACGCCATGCCGACGCCACATACTGCGATCAGGTGAATATGGCACCCCGATGGTGGGAGATCATTCATGGGAAAAGCGCCTTCATGATCTGATCGTGGACGTGGGGCCGAAAATCTTTGATCTTCTCATTCTTCCGCGACGGGTGAACCCGATTGGTCAGTAGCACGACATGGCAATTTTTCTCCAGGTCCCACCAAATCGAGCAACCCGTGAATCCCAAATGCCCGACTGAACGCGGCGAAAATAGACTGCCGCTGGCGGACTTGCCTGCGGACGGCGTATCCCAACCCAGCGCGAAGGTCGAATCACCCAGCGACGCGTCCCGGTCGAGAAATTCTTGCACCAGCGATTGCGGTAAAAATGTGTCTTTCCCTTGGAGAGACAGGCTCATCCGCAGCAAAAAAGCGTGCACATCGCGGGCCGAAGAAAACAGCCCGGCGTGACCCGCCACGCCCCCCATGGCATAGGCATTGTCATCGTGCACCTCCCCGCACAGAACTTTTTTCCGCCACGGACAGTTTTCCGTCGGCGCGATAACTTCTTCGACCGGTTGCAGGCGCCGCGTTCTGAGCTGGGTCAGATCCACAAAACCTGTGGAGCGAAGGCCCAAGGGTTTAAATATTCTTTCCTGACAGAAGCGATCGAACGTATTACCGGTAAGAATCTCCACCGCCTCGCCAAGAATAATGAAGCCGAGGTCGCTATAAACACTTTGACGGCCCGGCGGGCTTACTGCCTTCTCGCGGTGAATCTCCTCGTAGACATAATTTTTCGCCGCTCGGCTTGCGACGAAATTGATTCGACCCGTCTTTTCGTTTTTCACGATGTTTTCGAAGAATGCTTTCCAGGCGGGGAGTCCAGCGGAATGATTCAGCAGATGACGAAAGGTCGTGAGACTTTTGCCGAACACCCCATACATGGGTATCACCCGAGTGAGCTGATCATCCAAACGCAACTTGCGCTCGCGAATGAGCAACATGAGAGCCACGGCGGTGGCCATCGGCTTCGTCAGGGAGGCAAGATCGAAAATCGTATCCAAGCGCATCGGTGACTTGTTGGGCACAAGTGAACGATTGCCGAACGCTTGTTCATAAACAATGCGTTCGTCCTTGGCGACCAAGACCACCGCGCCTGGAAAAACTCCCTCAGTCACCGCGTCTTGAAAAGATTTTTCGACCGCTTGAAAATCCATGATTAATGGCACGAGTTCCTGTCGATGCAAAGATAGCTGGCGTCGCGCATCAGTCCGCCGCCCTGGGATCATGCGACCGGAGATTCAAGCATTTCCAATGTCGAGGCATTGCCGTCCAAGGCCATGCGTGCTCCGAACGGCAGTGCCAGGTTCTCTCGGCCATGACCCGCATTCATTCCCATCACGACCGGGTAGGCTGCATCGCTCAACAAGTCGACGACAATTTGCCTGATATCTCTCGGTCCGTCGCCCTCACAATTGGTAAAATCTCCAAGCAAGACGCCCGCGACATGATCCAATTTTCCAGCCATTTTGAGTTGTGTCAGCATGCGCTCGACACGGTACGGCTTCTCGCCGACATCTTCCAAAAACAATATCTTTCCCTGCGTGTCGATCTCGAAGGGAGTCGCCAACGTGGTCACCAGGAGGGAGAGGCAGCCGCCGACCATTTCGCCTTCGACCCTACCCGGCTGGATAATTTCCCCCAAAGTCACTTTCCATTCACTCAGTTCACCAGTCAACACTTGCCAAAGATGCGCTTTACTCCGCGAGCTCAAGCCGTGCGCAATGTCCATCGCTACCATCGGCGCGTGAAACGTCAATAGGCCACAAAATTGGTGCAGCCAATTGAGCAAAACCGTAATGTCACTGTAGCCGACGAAAATCTTCGGGTATTTTCTGAGTTCCGAACTCAAGTACGGCAGCAACTGGACGGAGCCGAATCCGCCCCGCGCGCAAAAGATTGCGTCAATGTCGGCGCGGCGAAAAAATGCTATCAGATCATCAGCTCGCTGTTTCGGATTGCCGGCGAGGTATCCATTGGATGCAAACAAATTGGCCGCCAATTCAATCTCGAACCCCTCCGCGCGAATCGCCTCGACGCCCGCCTGCAGCCGTTCCGGTTCCACGTTACCGGCCGGTGCCACCACGCCAATTCGCGCGCCTCTTTCTAAATGCTGCGGTTTATGCACAGCCAAATGACTTTACTTCCTATTCTTTCAAGCCAACCGGGGGGCGATCTCGTTCATCCTGTGGATAACTTTTCGAGCATTACCAGTTAGGCTATCGTTCAAAGGTGTTATTCTCGCAAAAAAGCGTAGCGTGTACAAGAATTTTTAGCACTTTGAGCGTGACGGGCACGCGCTGTCGCGGCGCCCACCCATGATTGACTTCGTTTCCAGAGCCGGATAGATACCAAGCAGAATCCACATTTTGTACCGGTATGCGCACCGGTTGTCGGAACCTTATCCACAAAGTTGTCAACAGTCCATGAAACTGCGAGCGGAACAACTCGAACGAATTGCTGTTATGCTGATCACGAGCTACCGCGACAATGACCTGATCGTCGTGAAAGCCGAAGACAGCGCGCTGAAGAGCAAAATCGTGGACGTCATCGCAAAAAATTTTGCCGAGGAAGAAGCGATCGAGGAAGACGCCCGAAAAATGCTGGTTTCCGTCAGCCGCGGCGCGCGCGACTTGGATCCTTACAAGATGTTTCTTTTGGCGAAGCAAAAGCTCGCCGCCAAGCGCGGGTTCATTTTATGAGCCGTATATCGGAGAGCCGAATTTCGCACCTGGCACATCTCGTCATGAACGGCTTGCGCAGCGCAAATCTAGGCGACTTTCCTAACGAAGGGAGGGCGCTCTCCGAAACCAAACGAGTGTTGCATGCATTTTTCCAGCGCGAAGATCATATTGATGACATGGTGCGCGAAAAAATAAATTCTCTGTCGCGCCACGTGCCCGTCGGCAGCCGTGAGTGGGATATTCTCTACCGCAAATATTTCGAGGAGGAATCCCGTAAACAGCGCAAATGATGCGACACGGAGGACCTCCACAAACTCCGCGAATAGAATGAAATTCTTGGGGGTCATAGACTTGACATGACCGATTTGATGCTTAGATTCGTTTTGCCTTAAGCTACTGCGTCTATAGCGTCGAGGTAGCAATCAGGGCAAACCCCTTAAAAATTAGCAAGTTAAAACCAAACTCTGAAAGGAGACAGGAAGTGAAAATTAGGCCTTTGCAAGACCGGGTCATCGTGAAGCGCATCGAGGAAGAGGAGAAAAGCAAAGGAGGGATCATCATTCCCGACACCGCCAAAGAGAAACCGCAAGAAGGAAAAGTGGTCGCGGTCGGCAAAGGGAAACTCAACGATGATGGCAAAATTACCCCGCTCGACATCAAGGTGAATGATCGAATCCTGTTTGGAAAATATTCTGGCAGTGAGATAAACATCGACGGCGAAGAGCACCTTATCATGCGCGAAGATGATATCCTCGGCATTATCGAGTAGTAACATTCAAAAGATTTGAGGAGGAAAAGATGGCATCTAAAATCGTTAAATTTAATCGGGATGCGCGTGACGCGATGCTCAAAGGTGTCAATATTCTAGCTGACGCCGTGACCGTCACGCTCGGTCCCAAAGGAAGAAATGTCGTGCTCGACAAGTCGTTCGGCGCGCCGAGTGTCACCAAGGACGGCGTTACGGTCGCCAAAGAGGTCGAGCTTGAAGATAAGTTTGAGAACATGGGCGCGCAGATGGTGAAGGAAGTCGCTAGCAAAACTTCCGACGTTGCCGGCGACGGTACGACGACTGCGACCGTTTTGGCCCGGCAAATTTTCGCGGAAGGCGTAAAGTTAGTGGCAGCGGGGCATGATCCAATGACGCTGAAGCGCGGCATCGACAAAGCTGTGGCGGCAATGATCGGCGAACTCAAAACCCTCTCCAAAGCGACCAAGGATCCCAAGGAGATTGCGCAAGTCGGCACCATCGCCGCGAACAACGATTCCACTATCGGCGACGTGATCGCCGAAGCCATGAACAAAGTTGGCAAAGAAGGCGTGATCACCGTCGAAGAAGCGAAGGGGCTCGAGACCACGTTGGACGTCGTCGAAGGCATGCAATTCGACCGCGGCTACCTCTCCCCTTACTTTGTCACCGACCCCGAGCGGATGGAGTGCGCGCTGGAAGATGCGTATTTACTGATCCACGAGAAAAAGATCAGCAACATGAAAGAAATCTTGCCGGTCCTCGAGCAAATCGCCAAATCCGGCAAGCCATTCATCATCATCGCTGAAGATATCGAGGGCGAAGCACTCGCCACTCTCGTCGTGAACAAGATCCGCGGCACACTGCGTTGCGTCGCTGTTAAAGCTCCCGGCTTCGGCGACCGGCGTAAAGCGATGCTCGAAGACATCGCTATCCTGACCGGCGGCAAACTCATCGCCGAAGAGTTGGGCATCAAGCTCGACAACATCAGCTTGCAAGATCTCGGGCGCGCGAAGCGAATCGTCGTCGACAAAGACAATACGACCATCGTCGATGGCGCCGGCAAAAAGTCCGATCTGGAAGGCCGCATCAAACAGATCCGGGCACAGATCGATGAAACGACGTCGGACTACGATCGTGAGAAGCTGCAAGAGCGGTTAGCCAAATTGATCGGTGGCGTCGCGGTCATCAACGTGGGCGCAGCCACCGAAGTCGAAATGAAAGAAAAAAAGGCGCGCGTCGAAGATGCGCTCCACGCCACTCGCGCGGCAGTCGAGGAAGGCGTCGTTCCTGGCGGAGGCGTTGCCCTCCTCCGCTCCGCGGCGGCACTGGAAAAACTGCGAGTCTCCGAAGACGAGAGATGGGGCGTTAATATTATTAGACGCGCGGCCGAGGAGCCGCTTCGCCGTATCGCGATCAACGCGGGGGTCGAAGGCTCCATTGCGTTGCAGAAAGTCAAGGAAGGCAAAGGGGCTTTCGGCTTCAATGCGTTGGACGAAGAATATGAAGACCTGCTCAAGGCTGGCGTCATCGATGCCACGAAGGTCGTTCGCACCGCCCTTCAAAACGCAGCTTCGGTCGCGAGTATGCTGCTCACCACGGAAGCCATGGTCGCTGAGAAGCCCGAGGACAGACCCGCAATGCCGGCAATGCCACCCGGAGGCGGCATGGGTGGAATGGGCGGGATGGGTGGAATGGGCGGCATGATGTGATGTGATCCGACACTCCCCAACAATCACTAACGGCCCGTAACGCGTCTTTACAGAGGCGCGTTGCGGGCCGTTCTGCTATTGATACCTTGACTCCGGAATATTTTCATACTACGTTGCTTTGACAGTTTTCCTTGAAAATATAGCAATTTAGCAAGTCTATTCATGTTTGAATCCTTAACTGACAAGCTTGAATTAACGTTCAAACGCCTTAGGGGTCAGGGAAGGATCACGGAGCAGAACATCGATGATGCCCTCCGTGAGGTCCGTTTGGCTCTTCTCGAAGCCGATGTCCACGTCAAGGTGGTCAAAAGCTTTCTCGACTCGGTCAAAGCCAAGTCGATGGGCCAAGACGTGTTGCAGAGTCTTACCCCCGAACAACAATTCATCAAGATCGTTCGCGATGAACTAGTCGTACTTCTCGGTGGTGATTTTAGCGAGCTCGATTTGAAAGCGGCACCGCCGGTAGTGATCATGCTGGTGGGCTTGCAAGGGTCCGGGAAAACGACGACGTTGGCCAAGCTCGCCCGCTATCTGAAGAAAGACAAGAAACGGACCCCATACCTCGTTCCCGCCGATATTTATCGTCCGGCGGCGATCGAGCAATTGAAGATCCTCGGACGCGAGCTCGAGCTGCCGGTTTATGACTCCAATCCGGAAAATTCACCGGTGGCGATTTGCCGCCAAGCCTTGGAAGAAGCGAAGAGAAAGTTCTGTGACGTCCTGCTGGTCGATACCGCCGGCAGACTGCATATCGATGAAGAGCTCATGCAGGAGCTGGCAGCGATCAAAGATGCCGTGCATCCCCATCAGATCCTGTTTGTCGCTGATTCCATGACCGGCCAAGATGCAGTGAATCAAGCGCTGGGGTTCGACGGCAAACTCGGGCTTTCGGGCATTATTCTGACGAAGCTCGACGGCGATGCGCGTGGCGGTGCCGCGCTATCGATCCGTGAGATGGTCGGCAAGCCGATTCTATTTTCCGGCATTGGTGAGAAGCTCGACGCCCTCGAACCCTTCTATCCGGATCGGCTGGCGTCGAGAATTCTGGGCATGGGCGACGTGCTCTCGCTGATCGACAAGGTGCAGCAGAACGTCGAACAAAAAGAAGCCGCGCGTCTTCAACAAGCCTTTCAGAAACAACAATTCACGTTGGAAGAATTTCAATTGCAGCTCCAGCAGATCAAGAGAATGGGGCCCGTCGGCGGACTACTGGAAATGATTCCGGGAGGTAAAAAACTCGCTTCTCAGGTGGACGCGGAAAAGGCGGAACAAGAGCTAAAGCGTGTCGAAGCAATTATCAACTCAATGACCCTGAAAGAACGGCGCAATCCGGCGATCTTGAACGGTAGCCGGCGGCGGCGCATAGCTCAAGGAAGCGGCACCACGGTCACCGACGTGAATCGCTTGATGAAACAATTCTTGGAAATGAAAAAAATGATGCAAAGGGTGAGCAAGATGGGCGCGCGATCGCTATTCAGTCGAATGCCCAACCCTTTCAACTAAAGGAGAAGGACAAGGAATCATGAGCGTAACGATTCGTATGAGCCGGCATGGAGCAAAGAAAAAACCCTTCTATCGTATCGTTGTCAGCGACCAGCGCTTTCCACGGGACGGTCGATATATCGAGCAAGTTGGGACCTATGACCCGCGCGCCAAGACCGGCGGCGTTAAACTCGATCAAGATAAGATCGCTGTCTGGATCAAGAAGGGCGCCAAACCGTCTCAGACGGTGTCCGAGTTGATCAAGAAAGAAATAAAGGCCAGTTAACAACCTCCTCATGAAGGAATTGGTCGGCTACCTCGCGAGATCGTTGGTCAGCAACCCTGACGCCGTTGAGATAAATGAAACAACAAACGACGGCACCTCGGTGCTCGAGCTAAAGGTTGCCAAGGAAGACCTGGGACGAATCATCGGCAAGCAAGGACGAACCGCGAAGTCGCTCCGCATATTGCTGAACGCCGCTGCCCTGATCAACAATCGCCGGGTCATCCTGGAAATCGTCGAAGAGAAGTAGCGGGCCGCCGTGCGAACGCCGATGGCTGAACGCCTAGTTCCCCTCGGTGAAATCGTCGCCACTCACGGGCTGAAGGGGTGGCTAAAAGTCAATCGATTCAACCCGGCCAGCACGGCGCTAGTTTCCGGCGCGGCGGTTAGCGTTGAAAACTCCGGGAACCAATCCGTTCACGAAATCGAAGCGGTCGGCCCGCACAAGCGCCAGTTGCTCATCAAATTGCGGGACGTCAACGGCATCGACGATGCCGAGAGATACGTTGGCTCGACACTTTCGGTAACAGAATCTGCGCTCGAAGCGCTGGCGCCCGGCGAATATTATCTTTACCAAGTGGTTGGTTTCGAGGTATTGGCCGTGAACGGCGAGCGCATCGGCACGATCCTATCGACGCTGTCGACGCCCGGCGGTGAACTTTACGTGGTTCAAGGCGCGACAAAAGAACATTTGATCCCGGCGGTTAAGGACATTATCGAAAAAGTTGATTTCGACGCCGGCACGATGACGATCAATCCTCCCCCTGGACTGTTGGATCTTTGATTTCTCCAGCTGTAGGGTCATCCGTAAGCGAATGCTCAATTTCACCGTCATCACGATATTTCCAGAGATACTAAGCTCTCCTCACAGCCATAGCATTTTAAAAAAAGCTCAGGCCAAGGGTCTGATCAATATTGACGTCGTCGATCTACGCGACTACACCACCGACCGCCATCGCACGACCGACGATTCTCCCTACGGCGGTGGCCAAGGTATGGTGATGAAACCGGAGCCTCTTGTAGCCGCAGTCGAAGACGCCAGGAGTCGAGCGACCGATGCTCGTGTCATTCTCCTCACGCCGCGGGGTCGAGTGTTCAACCAACAGACCGCCAAGAAGCTCGCCGAGATGCGCAGCATCGTATTGATCTGTGGCCGCTACGAGGGGATTGACGAACGAGTCAGCGCCTTTGTCGACGACGAAGTATCGCTCGGCGATTATACGTTAAGCGGCGGCGAGCCGGCAGCGATCGTCGTGATCGATGCGGTCGCTCGCCTGGTTCCTGGCGTCCTGGGCAATGAAAATTCCGCAGCGGAAGAATCTTTCACCGACGGCTTGCTGGAATATCCTCAGTATACTCGTCCCGAAGAGTTTCGCGGTATGAAGGTCCCGGAAGTTTTACTCTCCGGGGATCATCGGCGCATCAAAGAATGGCGCCGCCAGCAGAGCTTGGCCGTCACGCGGCAGCGCCGGCCGGACCTGATCGCCAACGACCGTGCAAGCAGCGAGACCGCGACTGTGTCGGCCGCAATGCCCACCGTCTACCTCGCGCTTCTGCATTATCCGGTTTACGACAAGAATGGCCAGGTCGTCACCACTGCAGTCACCAACATGGACATTCACGATATTTCGCGAACGGGACGCAGTTACGGGGTGCGCGCATTTTTTGTCGTGACCCCCGTCAAAGCGCTGCAAAAGCTCGCGCTCAAAATCATCGACCATTGGGAAGTGGGATACGGCAGCCAGTACAACACGACACGGAAGGAGGCCCTGGCATTAGCGCGTATTTGTGACACTGTCGATGATGCCATTATCGCGATTGAGCGGGAGACTGGTGCGATGCCGGCTCTCGTTGCGACGTCTGCGCGCCCCACGGGCAGCCGTACCTCTTTCGTCGCGTTGCGAGACATGTTAAATAAAGAAACTCGGCCCTTTCTCATAATCTTCGGCACGGGTTGGGGCCTGACAGAAACCATACTTTCACAAGCAGACTATATCCTGGAAGCGATCGAGGGAGACGCCGAATTTAATCATCTCTCGGTGCGCTCAGCAGCAGCAATCGTTTTGGATCGCCTCCTAGGACATCGGTGACAGACAGGAGCTAATCATGAACATTGTCAGTCAATTGGAAGCACAGCAAGCCAAACGCGATGCACCATCGCTCCGCCCGGGCGAAACCGTGCGCGTCCATGTGAAAGTTGTCGAAGGCGAAAAGGAGCGGACTCAGATATTTGAAGGCATCGTGATCGCAATATCGGGCAGCGGCAGCCGCGCGATGTTCACGGTACGAAAGGTTTCTTATGGCGTGGGGGTCGAACGCATTTTTCCGATTCATTCGCCGCGTATCGATAAAGTGGAGGTCGTATCCCACGGCAGAGTGCGGCGCGCGAAACTCTACTATCTTCGTGAAAGATCAGGCAAAGCCGCGCGGCTCTCTGGCGAGGAAAGATGATCTTGACGTCCCTGTGGCGCTAGGCGCCTAGAACGTTGCCATTACCGTCGAAGATCGCTCCGGGGTGAACCCTGAGTTCACCGACGCGCGCCTCACCCTTGAAATATCCCCCCGGCATCACCTCGAAACAACCCATCGCCTGCACCGACCCGACCAATCGGCCTTCCAAATGCACTTGGCGCGCCGAGATATGCGCGTCGACTTGAGCATTGGCGCCGATCACCAGGAGTTCTGTCGATTTTATTTCCCCGGTAAAATGGCCGTCGATTTTAACCGGCAAATTGTAGCTAAGTTTACCGGAGATCGATGAGTTGGCGAACAAAACCGTTCGCGGGGCGGCGCCTTGGATAAACGAAGGGTTCTCTTTGTCATTTACAGTGGCCATGATTCATTTCGTCGTCAGCGCTATATTTTAGCACATAACTTTGTGCCTGCGCTAACGAATGTCGTCGGCCACCGCCCTATAACCACTACCTAGACCTGTGTTAGCATAAATCCATGGATCTGTTTGCGCCGCCGCCGTCAAATAATAAAGACAATCTGGCGCGGCCCCTGGCGGAGCGGATGCGGCCGGCGACGCTCAACGAGTTTGTCGGCCAAGAGCATCTTCTGGGCCCGGGAAAACTTCTGTATGGCGCGGTCAAGGCAAGCAAGCTGCAATCATTGATTCTTTGGGGGCCACCCGGCAGCGGCAAAACGACTCTCGCGCAAATTCTCGCCGACTCGGCGGGTGCCGCCTGCGTTCATTTTTCCGCGGTCACGTCGGGCGTGAAAGATCTCAAAAAGTTTGTTCAAGAGGCCGAGCAGTTGCATCGAATGGGTAAAACCACGGTGCTCTTCGTCGACGAGATCCATCATTTTAATAAAGCGCAGCAGGATAATTTTCTCCCGCACGTCGAACGCGGCACCCTAACCTTGATCGGCGCCACGACCGAAAATCCCTCTTTCGAAGTCATTTCACCGCTGCTGTCGCGCTGCCAGGTGTTGGTGCTTAAGGCGCTCTCGCCAGCGGAGATCGGCGTGCTTGTCGACCGCGCGCTCTACGACACGAAACGGGGACTCGGATCCCTCGGGCTCGTGATCTCGGAGCAGGGACGTACGTTCCTAATCGAGCACTCACAGGGCGATTGCCGCGTCGCGCTTAACGCGTTAGAAGCAGCGGCCGCACTCGCACAAGCACAAAGCCAACAGGAAATCGGGCTCGCGCAGTTGCAAGAGGCGCTGCAAAAAACACCGTTGCGCTACGACAAGGCGGGCGAAGAACATTACAACGTGATTTCAGCATTCATCAAAAGCATGCGCGGCAGCGACCCGGATGCAACGCTTTACTGGATGATGCGCATGATCGAAGCCGGCGAAGATCCGCTCTTTATCGCCAGGCGCATGGTTATCTTCGCGGCTGAAGATATCGGCAACGCGGATCCGCGCGCGCTGCAAGTCGCCGTCGCCGCCAAAGATGCTTTTCATTTCATCGGGCTTCCCGAAGGGAGAATTCCCCTGGCACAAGCAGCGACCTATCTTGCCACGGCGCCGAAATCAAATGCTTCGTATAAAGCGATGCTCGGCGCCGCGGAAGACGTGCAGCAACACGGCGCTTTGCCCGTACCCCTGCACTTGCGCAACGCGCCCACATATTTGATGCAGGAGCTCGGCTACGGCAAGGATTACAAATACGCGCATAGCTTCGAAGACCACATCGTCGATCAGGAACACTTGCCTAAAGAACTGCTCGGCAAGCGCTACTACGCGCCGTCCGACGCCGGGTACGAAAAGCAGATCAAAGAACGATTGAAATTATGGGACGAGAAAAAGAAGCGACCCGATAGCTAACCCCGCATGATCCACGGTCTATGAATCAATACTCTAAAAATTCGAGGACCCGGGAGTACACGAAGGCGGCTAATCCTTAGTTTCCGCTTCGTGACGTTTGTGACAAAATTTTCACTCGGAGCGAACACGCCTACTCCTTTATTCCGGCCAGATCCAATAAGAACACATACGAGAACGCGGTTTCGCGATGACGGCGAAAACGGCCCGAAGCGCCACCATGACCGGCCTCCATGTTGGTTTTTAGCAACAAGCGATTTTTATCGGTCTTGAGCTCGCGCAGTTTCGCCGCCCACTTTGCCGGCTCCCAATATTGCACCTGAGAGTCGTGCAGCCCTCCGGTGATCAGCATTGCTGAATACGCCTTTCTCTCGACATTGTCGTAAGGCGAGTAGCTCAGCATGTAGTCGTAGTATTCTTTCCGGTTTGGATCGCCCCACTCATCGTACTCGCCGGTGGTCAACGGAATCGATGCGTCGAGCATCGTCGTCACGACGTCGACGAACGGCACTTCGGCGACGATGCCTTTGAACAATTCCGGACGCATGTTGCTGATCGCGCCCGTCAGTAGCCCGCCGGCGCTCCGTCCCATGGCAAATAGTTTCTCCGGACTGGTAAATTTTTTGCCAATCAGAAACTCAGCGCAGGCGATGAAGTCCGTAAAGGTATTTTTCTTTTTGAGCAGTTTGCCGTTGTCATACCATTGCCGGCCCATTTCCTGGCCGCCGCGAATATGCGCGATGGCGAAGATAAAGCCGCGATCGACCAGGCTCAAGCGCGGTGAAGCGAAGCTCGCATCGATGCTCAGCCCGTAGGAACCGTAACCGTAAAGCAAAAGCGGATTGTCGCCGTCCCTGATCATTCCCTTGCGATAGAGAATCGAGACGGGAATTTCCGTGCCGTCCTGGGCGCGGGCGTAAAGCCTTTCGGTCACGTAATTGTCGGAATCGAATCCGCCCAAAACTTCCTCCCGTTTGAGCAGGGTCCGCTGGCGCGACACCATGTCGTAGTCGTAAATCGACAGCGGCGTCTTCATCGACGTGTAGTCGAAGCGCAAAGTTGTAGTATCGAGCTGTAAATTAGCTCCGAGATGCGCGCGATACGCCGGCTCGTCGAATTGCAGGTAGTGGTCTTCGCCGCCAGACCAGGGAACGATGCGAATCTGCGTCAGGCCGCGCGCTCGCTCTTCCAAAACCAAATAATTTTCAAAAAGCTCGAAATCACCGAGATACACGTCCTGCCGATGAGGAATGATTTCTTGCCAGTGCGCTCGTTCGGCTTTATCCATCGGCGTCGACAATAACCGGAAGTTCTTCGCATTGTCGTTGGTCCGAATAATGAATCGATCTTGAAAATGATCGATGTGATATTCATGCGCGCGCTCGCGCGCCAGAAAGATTTTGAATTCGCCGCAAGGATCGTCGGCGTCGAGATAGCGGTACTCCTGGCTGATGGTTTGCGCCGAAACAATCATTAAGAACTTCTTGGACTTCGTTTTGAGGATATATGCGACAAAGGTTTCGTCGTCTTCTTGGTAGACCAATTGATCCACCCCCGGATCGGTTCCGACCACGTGCCGGTAAATTTGATACTGGCGAAGTGTCGTCTCGTCCTGCTTGGCGTAAAACAAAGTCTTGTTATCATTTGCCCAGGTGAGATTCTCCGTCACGTTGGGCAACACGTCCGGAAGCATTTCGCCGGTGTTGAGGTTTTTCAAATAGGTCGTGTGAATTCGGCGCCCCTCGATGTCCACCGCGTAAGCCAGTAGATCCTGTCCCGAGCTTACGGCCGTGCCACCGACGGAAAAAAACTCATGTCCTTCCGCCAACGCGTTTACATTGAGCATGATCTCTTCCGGCTGCTCTAACGAGCCACGCTTGCGCGCGTAGATCGGATACTCTTTTCCCTGCTCATAGCGAGTGTAGTAGTAATAGTCGTCGCGTTTATACGGCGCCGACATGTCGGTCTGCTTGAAACGTCCCTTGATCTCCTCAAATAGCCTCTCCTCAAAATCGCGAGTATGCGCCATCTCCTTGGCGGCGCGCTCGTTTTCGATATTCAGGTAACTGATAACCTCCGCGCTTTCCCGCTCGCGCAGCCAATAATAATCATCCACCCGCGTATGACCGTGTTTCTCAAGCTTTGTGGATATCTTCTTAGCCATTATTCACAACCTCCACCCGGCCGGTGGGCTGGAAGGGGCAATTTTAGATAATTTTAGAGGCGAACTCTAGGGTTTTCCTTGAAGAAGAGTAACCTAAAACGCGCTGAGGTCGGGCGATTAGTTGGCAAACTGAAAGTCCAGCCCGATTAGAAATTGGAGATTGCCGAATTACTGCTCTGTTCAATTCCATCTCTGAATTGTAGGCCGATGCACGCGGCGTGAGGCGAATGAAAATATTTTTCCGATCGTTTACAAATAGAGGGAAGGGCCTGCGGGTTAATTAAGCGTTCGCGGCGGTGTGTCGGCGGTGAGGTCTACCGGTTCGGCGTCCAGCTGCAGCAAATTGACCAGCATGAGCTCGCGGTCTTTCAGGCCGGGCGCTTCCAGCAGCGCCTGTTTTTCCGCCGGATGAAACGGCAATGACACGCTGAGAAGATTCACTAATTCCAGGTCGGAAAATTTTTCTGCTTGTTCCGACCGGACTTGCATACCGTGAGCTTTGCCATAGGTGGCGAGCGCCTGCAGTACCGCCGGCCGGTCACATCGCCAGTTTTGCTCACCGGCTGCATCGTCAAACGCTTGATACACCGCTTTGATGCGACGGTAACCGCGCTGCAGCGCCACCTCTTCGGAGATGCGAAATCGGTTGACGCCCTTAACCTGAACAAAAAATCTGCCGTCCGGCAGTTTTTCCCATTGCTCGATATAACCCGCACAGCCGACCTTATATAAATCAGGAGCCGAGTTTTCTGCGCCCGGTTGCGGCCCCCGGTTATCGTCTTGCGGGACGTAGGGTTGGATCATGCCAAAAATTTTGTCAGCTTCGATCGCGTCTTCGACCATGGCGCGATAACGCGGCTCGAAAATGTGCAGCGGCAGCACCGTACCCGGAAGCAGCATCACGCCGGTTAGCGGAAACACCGGCAAAATTTCAGGCAGCGTCATCTGTGGAACCGTCATCGCCATCCGTTGTTCCTCTTTATGCTTTCGTTATAGGGCAAGGAAGGTAACCGGTCAAGGCGAAGAGGTCGTAAACGCGCCAAGGAATACGAGAGGCTCTTGCAAACGGCTCGACCTGTATTCTAGTGTCGAAGATCGTTTCAGTCACATTCGAGTCGATCTTTTGAGGTGCATGAGCAATGGCGGAATTTATTGCGGTCGAGATCGAAATAGCTAAGGAATTCTTACAAAAGCATCACTGGGGCATTCTGGCGACGCAGCGCAAGAACGGCAACCTGCAGATGTCGCCGGTAACGGTCGGTCTGGATAGCGCAGGCAGAGCGATTATCAGCAGCCGAGAGACCGCTTACAAGGTTAATAACTTAAGGCGCGATCCGCGCGCCGCGCTGTGCGCCATCACCGCTTCTTTTCACGGCGAAGGTTGGGTGCAGATCAATGGTGCCGCAGAGATCATTTCTCTACCTCACGCGCTCGACATACTTATCTATCTGCAGCGCCAAGTCTACGGCGAGCACAAGAGCTGGCCGGAATTTCACGAGCGCATGGCGCGCGAGAAGCGCGTCATCATTCGGATCAATATCGAAAGCGTCGGACCTAAGGTACGCGGCTGAATCTGGCGAACATCAACTTTCATGAAGTGGATCTCCAATCAGGATCGCTCCGCCAGATTTTATTCTACAATTTCGATACGCGCGCTCGCAGTCCTCGCATGCCTGCTTTTGCTACGGCATGTACCGATGGCCGCGGAAACCGAGGCCGAATTTGCCGGGCAACTGTTGGTTGCCACCGAGGAAATGACCGATCCGCGCTTCGTCGAGACCGTTATCTACATGGTCAAACACGACTCCGAAGGCACTCTAGGGCTGGTCATCAATCGCCCTTTGGCTAAAGGTCCCATTGACGATCTGCTCAAGGGATTCGGCGCGGCGGCAAAGGGTTCCAAACGCGAGGTTGTCATCCACTACGGCGGACCGGTGAGCAGTCTGCAAGGATTTGTGCTGCACAGCGACGACGTCAAGCTGGAAACCTCAACGAAAGTGAAAGATGGAATCGCCATGACTTCGGACATCAAGATGATCGAGGCGATCGCTGCGGGGAAAGGACCAAGACAATCCCTGATCATGCTCGGCTATGCCGGCTGGGCGCCGGGACAACTCGAGGCCGAAATCAAGAACAATGGCTGGTTCGTAATTCCGGCCGACAAGGCTTTGATCTTTGGCAAAGATGCTGAAATGAAATGGCATCAGGCAATGGATCGAAGACAAACTCCATTATGAGATTCACCCGGCCGCTGAATCATTCCAAGTTTCGTGCCCAAATTCGAAACGATTGGAGGAACAAATGAAAATCGCCCGGCTTTATACCGGCAGCGACCAAAAATCTCACTTCGAGGAGATAGAGCTGAAATTTGCCGGCAATCAACCGATGCTGACAACGGACTCGCGCGTCGCGACCAGCGCGGTTTTTCGCAGCGCCCCGGCAGGGCTCGTTATCGAACGCCACCCGGCGCCCCGCCGCCAGTACCTCGTGACTCTGTCCGGCGCTTGGGAGATCGAAGCCAGCAACGGCGTTAGACGAATCTTCAGGACCGGAGACGTGATGCTCGCCGACGATATCACCGGCGAAGGGCATGTCTCACGCGTGCTCGGCAACGAGCCGCATATTTTCATGACCGTGCCATTGGCGGACTGATTTCATTGGCATCTTCATGCTCGATCTAGTTTTTTGGAACTGCTGGAACTTTTGGAACGATTGGAACAGTTCCAGACGTTCCAGCAGTTCCAATCGTTCCAGTCATTTAAAGACGCCTAAAATTGTTACTTGGGAGTAACCATGCTTCGCATCGCGGTTCCGGATTTGGTATCGAACTCTTATTTTCCTATCATCGCCGCAGTCGAATTGGGGTTTTTTAAGGAAGAAGGGTTCGACGCTTCGGTCGATTTGTTGTTTCCCATTCCGAAAACCTTCGAAGCATTGCGTGATAGCGAGCTTGATTTTGTCGTCGGCTCGGCACACGCCACGCTGCTTGCCTTCCCGGAGTGGCGCGGCGCAAAGTTGCTCGCCGCCTGCGGCCAGCATACCTACTGGTTTTTGGTCATCCGCAGTGATCTGCATCCCAAGCGTGGCGATTTGAGCGTCGTTAAAGGGCTGCGCATCGGCGCCGCGCCTGGAGTGAATTTGAGTTTGCAGCGAATGCTCGTCGAAGCGGGGATCGATCCGGAAGAAAATAACGTGCAAATTATTCCCATTCCCGGCGCTAGCGGCCCCAACGTCTCGTTTGGACTCTCCGCAGCCAAAGCACTCGAAGACGGCAAGCTCGACGGCTTTTGGGCCAATGGTATGGGTTGCGAGGTCGCACTGCGTCGCGGCATCGGCACCATGGTGTTGGATGTGCGCCGGGGCGACGGTCCGACTGGGGCGCGGGATTATACGTTTTCGGCGCTGGTCGCCACGGATAAGCTGATCCACGAACAATCCGCTGCCGCAACCGCCGCCATCCGCGCACTCATGAAGGCACACAAAGTCCTCAAAGAAGACCCAAGCCGCGCAACCGAAGTCGGCAGGAAGCGCTTTCCGCCGCCTGAAGCAGAGCTGATCGCCGAGCTGGTGCGGCGCGATCTTCCCTACTATGATCCGCGCATTTCCGAAGAAAAAGTTGCCAGCATGAATCGCTTCGCCAAGGATATCGGGCTACTCACCGGTCCGGTGCCTTACACGCAAGTTGTCGCCACCGAGTTCAGTCATCTGTGGCACGAACTGTTATGAAGCTTGGCGGTAGCGCATTCGCATGAAGCCGCGTATCCTTCTCGTCAACCCGCCGGTTTACGATTTCTCCGCATATGATTTCTGGCTGAAGCCGTACGGCCTGTTGCGCGTGGCCGGTTTTCTGCGCGGGCAAGCCGACTTCAGCCTGTTCGATTTCCTCGACCGCCTCGATCTGCGAGTGCCGCCGGGAAATTATCGGACCGACCGCTGGGGACGGGGTGAATTTTACTCCGAGATTGTGGCTAAGCCGACGATCTTCGCGGAGATTCCGCGACATTTTCGCCGTTTCGGTCTGCCGCGAGCCGAGTTCCAAAATTTTCTCGCCAGTCAGGCGCCCTTCGACTTTGTCCTGGTGCAAACCGTCATGACCTATTGGTATCCCGGTGTTCGGGAGATCATCGATGATCTTCGTGCCTTTTCGCCAAAAACCAAAATTGTCCTCGGCGGCGTGTACGCCACAGTTTGCGCGCCGCATGCCAGAGCGCTTGGCGTTGATTTCGTCCTCGAAGGAACGGATCTTGTTCCGCTGTGGCGATTTCTGGAAATCGCGCCGGACGATCGACAGATGCCCCTTTGGGATCTCTATCCGAAGTTGCGAACCGGCGTGCTCAAGCTCGCCGATGGCTGCCCGTTTCGCTGCACCTACTGTTCGGTGCCGCAAGTCTACCCAAAGTTTCGCGCGCGGCCGCTCAACCAGTCCATCGCCGAGCTCGAATTCTTAAACCAACTTGGTGTCGAGCATGTCGCATTCTATGACGATGCCCTGCTCTCCCAGCCCGAGCAGATTCTCAAACCGTTCCTAAGGGCGGCGCTCCAGCGCAACATCAGAGTAAATTTTCACACGCCCAATGCGCTCAATGCGCGCTTCATCGACCGCGGTCTGGCGCAATTGATGGTTGACGCCGGCTTTGACCATTTCTATCTGGGATTCGAAAGCGGCGCCTACGCATGGCAAAAAAAGACCGGCGGCAAAGTATATTCCCACGAACTTGAGCGGGCGGTGACGAACTTGATGGGCGCAGGCGCCGATGCGGCGTGCCTGCACGCCTATCTGATCGTCGGTCATCCAAATAATGCTGAACAGTCAGTCGAGGATTCGATGCATTTGGCACATGCGCTAGGAATCAAAGTCATGCTTTCCGAATTTTCACCTATCCCAGGGACTCCGGACGGTGAGCAGTGCCGCCGCTGGATCGACCTCGATGAGCCGCTTTGGCACAATAAGACCGCCTTTACACTGCATCGGCTCGGCACCCGGGAGGTCAATAGACTCAAGCAGCTCGCCAGCCGCCTCAATCACAGGCGGAATGAGTCCGCCAGAGGACACCGCGTCGAGGACCGTACGGGACTAGCTACGGGGTAACTAAGATTGGTAAACTTCCCGCAATCTCGCTATTTTAGGTAAGGTCGGCGAATCGGGAACCTTTTCTTGAAGGATTTGTCTAATCAGTCAAACGAGATGGTGTCGGACGGGATCAGCGACGCGGAATGCGTCCGGAGGCTGCAGCGCGGAGAAACGGACGCCTTCGAGATACTGGTTCGCCGTCACGAAAAGACGATTTTTAATTTGGTCTATCGCATGCTTGGTGACTACGACGAGGCCGCTGAGGTTTCCCAGGAAGTCTTCTTGTCTGCCTTTCGCGCCGTTGGTCAGTTTCGCGGCGATGCCAATTTTTCCACATGGCTTTACCGAATCGCGCTAAATCATTCGAGCACGAGGCGCAAAAGCCTCGGCGCGAGACAGCAGCGGATAGTGCCGATCGAGAGTGCCGATCTGCTCAGCGATCCCCAGCCCGGCCCTCCAGAAACATTAGAAAAAAAACAAATTCGTGAACGAGTGCAACATGCGTTGAGCCAGCTCGACCCGGAAGACGCGAAGGTTCTCCTGCTTAGAGACCTGCAAGACATCCCCTATGACGAAGTCGCGCGCGTGCTCGAGATACCTGTGGGGACGGTAAAATCCCGGCTGCATCGGGCACGACAAGCTCTCAAAGCGCAGCTCGCGCCACATTTCTACGCGGGAAGGAAAGCGATATGAATTGTCAAGAAGTGCAAATCGAGCTTCCAAACTATCTGGAAAAGTCCCTCGACTCGCTCCGGATGAAAAACATCGAAATGCACCTTCTGTCTTGCCCTCTTTGCCACGAAGAAGCCGATGGTATCCTCGATTGCGTTAAACAAGTGGCTCAGCTGCCAAGGGTCGACCCGCCGGCGGGCTTTGCCCAGCGGATAATGGCTCAAGTACGAGAGATCGAGGTCAAGCCAATGTTCTGGCAGAGGATATCCCCGCCGCTCAAAATCGGCATGCCGATGCAAGCCGCAGCCGTTGTCCTGGTTGCGATTTTGGCGGTCTTTCTCTATCAGAAGGAATCACAAATCAAGAATAACCGGCCGGACGAACTGAGCGCGCCTGTGCCGGCAATGCAGTTGCCGTCCGAGCGGAAAGTAAACGCCGAGAGTGATTCCAGCCAACCCGTCGCACCTGCAGCGCCGATCGCCAAAGATGCTAAGCGCGATCGTAACCCTGACGTAGCGATCGCCCAGCTGTCCGCCGCAGAAGCCCGCCGCAAGACGGTTGCGGACTCCCTGTTGTCAAAAGAAGAGGCGCCGGCGGCATCTCAGCCGTCAGCCAAAACGGAAAACAACGCGACAGAGTTCAAAGACGCGCCGCGCCGTCCGCCCATTCAGGCGCAAGAAGTTGCCACTGGCAGAGAAAACTTCCGCCCCAGCGGCGATGCTTTCGACATCGGCACAACGCTCCGCGGCTCGCTACGTTCCGGAATATTTGCCCCTGAACCGTCGGTATCTCCGATGACCGAGCCGAGCGCTGACGTGGAGTTTGTCGTCAGGCGCCGTGCCGGGGAGCGCAGCGATCAAACGGACAAACCAAGCGGCGATCGCCCGGTATCCGGGAGTCTGCAACGCCAGCGGGCCGAAGCGGATGCAGTGACATCCGCTGCCGCGGCGAAACGAGCAGGTTCCGTTGCGGCAGCGCCGAATTCGTTGACGGAAATTAGGTGGTTTACGGTACCGGCTGAACGTTACGACCAGTTTCGGAAAGAACTCGCCACCGAAGCCGCAATTGAGTCAGAGAAGAAAACCGGCATCATGTCAAATGAGCTGGCAGCGAAATCCGACCGCGAATTGCTGATCAAGGTGATCATTCTCACACCAACCGAACGTTAATAAACACTCAACTCGCCTCAGTGAATTCCCGCTCCAATAAAGTGTCCGAACGCGAGCTTCCGGGCGATCAGCCGACAAACAGCGTGAACTTTGCGCCGTTTAAGTTGGTCAGCGGCTTGGGCAGCAAGATGCGCCGGTCGACGGAAAGAACCCGTTGGGCGATTTCCCAGTTAACCGGCGGCAGCGGATTGAGCTGGCGTATTTGCTCAAGGGTAAAATATTCGGCGTGGTCGGTTTCATATCCGTCCGCTTTAGGTTCGCCGCTCACCGGCCGCAAAAGCAGAATGACGTATATGCCGTTGCCGCTATCGGGGTCGTAGCGGCTGCGCAGCCCGAGAACCGCCTCCACTTCGGCCGTAACTCCGGACTCCTCCTGGACCTCCCGCACCACCGCCTGCTCGATGGTCTCATCCGGCTCGATGAAACCTCCGGGCAATTGCCAGTTGCCGCGACCATGGCGGGAAGCGCGCCGAATAAAGAGCAGCTTGTCCTCGCGCACCACCGCGCCGCCGACACCGATATTGTAACCTGTGTTGTAGCGTTGAGGTATGGCCACGATGATCAGACCGCTAAGTTGAAAAGGCGCTGGGCATTTTTCCAGCGGATCAGTTCTTTGGCTTCCTCGGCGATTTGGCGGTTGTCGCGCAATAGACGCACGTCTTCGAACTTCATTCGCCCACCCGGATCATCGTGCGGGTAATCAGTCGCGAAGAGAAATCTTTCCGCGCCTAGAAACTCTACGGCCTCGGCTAATTCCGGCTCTTCGGTTTCGATGGTGAAGTAAAAATTATTTTGGAAGTAGTGACTGGCTTTCTGCTGGTTCTTCTCCAGAAACACCTCGGCGGGATAGAGCGCCCTGGCCCTTCGCAGCCGCTCACCAATCTTGGTTAACGGCCCACGATTCGTCAATGGCTCTTCCTGATCGTCATAATCCACCGGCGGCCGCTCCAGGACTCGATCGAGCCACTGGACTAATGGTTTGATAAACGACGTACCGGCCTCGGTATAAACAAATTGCAGTTCAGAGAATTCATCCAGCAAACCGCTGGTAAATCAGCGACACCAAGCTCATGTGCCCTTCCTGCGGGGCAAAAATATACAAACCGTCGCGCTGGAACTGCGGCAAGTTACTCATGCGGTGGCCGTGCTGGACGTTGTGCAGATATATCGGCATCGACAACTCTTGGGCGCGGCTGAAAAATGGCCAAAGCTCACGATGGCTTCCCAAGGGCTCGCTGCAGGGATGATCTTTTACCGGAAAAACTTTATCGAGCACGACGGCACAGAAACCGTTTTCCTTGGCCCATTCCATCTCCCGGATCGAACCTGATACATCCTGCAGCGGGATCAGCGCGACACCCAGGATTCGCCCCTTATGCTCTCTCATCAGCCGCAAAAGCGCCTCGTTGTGCGAACGAGCCATCCGGCATGCAAGCTCGGGCTCGATGAGATACGACCACCACCCGGAGAACTGCGGCAAGACCACGTGGCGTTCGATGCCGAGCCTGTGATCGTAGTCACGCATCCGATCTTCGATATTCCAAAGACTCCTAAACATGGCGCCAGAACCAGGCGCGAGCAATGGGCTCGTACCCGGCATCTCTGCCGGATAGCCGGGAAATTCGACGTCAACGTAAAGGCCTTGGTCGTTAAACTTTAGCGCGGGTTTAAGCCGAGCGAAGTCGCCGTCGACGCTATCGAAAGCATCGCGCGGCATCAAATGGGTGTCGCAATCAATGATCATGAGGTCTTTCGGCGAAGCGAGAGTATCTTCGCTTATAGGACCGCGTCGATCAGGAAGTCAAGATTGCAAAAGGGACAGGAGGCGGGGAGCGATCCGCCTCCTGTCAAGATAGCCAGACAGTTACAGCTTTGGCCGAGCCTTCGTACGCTATTCGTACCAATAGTCCCAGGCCCGGCGATCCCGATTATCCCAGCGGTTGTTGCCCCAATTCCACCAGCTGTTTTCGTTGCGATCCCAGCCGCCGCTCCGATTGCCGGACCAGCCGTAATTGCCATACCCGTTTCCGTACCGGTAACGGTCATAGCGATTTTCGCCATCATTGCCGTAGATTTCCCGGCGATCCTGGGCGATCTCTCTCAGATCATCGCGGATTTCAGCTCTCTTTCGGCCGATCTCGCTTCGGCTCGCGCCGCGCCGATATAAACGGGACAAATCTGCGCGGTCTCGCTCCAATTCGGCGTGGTCCCGGCGCAACTCGCGGCGCGCCTGATCAGATCTCCCGTTGCGATTACGGTCACGTGCCTCCGCAGGATCGAAATCGCCAAACGTCAGCAAGGATACGAACCCTGCCGCCAGAAAAGTCATGTACGATTTTTTTGCCATAACAACCTCCTGAGCCGATTAGACGAGCTGAATCTGGCAACGTTAACGGCTCTGAGCACGACGATATTCCTTCAAATTTTCCCGTAAAAAATGATCGAAAAGCCGCGGGCTTGGCCTCGGAAGCTCAACCTCGTGGTCAAGGACGAGATGGCCTCGACGTAAGGATGGGCGGGATTGAACTGCACCTCACAGCCTTGGTTGAGCGGGCAGGTTTTGCTTCCGTTGTTGTTTCCACCCAACACCATGGGATAGTGTTAATTGAGAATCGGCTGAGGGTATTCGCGTGGCCAACAATCCAGCTTACGATCCGACAGATGGCAGATATTATGATGAAAAGGATCTCCGCTCCGAAGTTGAGCGTGTCTTCAGCTTGTGTGCCGACTGCCGCATGTGCGTCAAGTACTGCGGCAGTTTTCCGACCATGTTCGACGCCATCGACGACTACTGCACCGAAGGCAAATACGCCGAAGTCGATACCAAGAAACTAAAGGTAGAGGACGTCAGCAAAGTCGTCGATCTTTGTTTCCAGTGCAAGCTTTGCTACATCAAATGTCCCTACACACCAGGCGATCACGAATGGGCCATCGATTTTCCTCGCTTGATCACTCGCGCGAAAGCGCAGGAAGTGAGGAAAAAAGGCGTGCCGCTGGTCGACAAACTGCTGGGTCATCCGGATCTGGTCGGTAAGCTCGGGACCGCAACCGCTCCCTTGGCGAATTGGGCCAATGAGAATGCGCTCAACCGCCAACTCATGCACAGCGTGGTGGGGATTCACAAAGACAAAAAACTTCCGCCCTTCGCGTCCAAGACTTTCGCCGCGCAGTTCGACGGCCAGCGCAAACCATCACGGGGCGAGCCGACGGCCAAAATCGCGTTTTTTTCCACCTGCTACGTCAACTACAATCAACCGGAAATCGGCACGGACACATTGGAAGTCATGGCGCACAACAATATCGACGTCGCGTTTGCTTACGAGCGCTGTTGCGGGATGCCGCTCTGGCACAACGGCGACATCGATGGCGCCATTACGGCAGCCAGACAAAATGTTGCGAGCTTAACTCAGTACGTCGAAGACGGGCGCAAAGTTATCGCGACGAATCCGACTTGCTCACAGATGATCCGCGTCGAATATCCGCGGCTGCTCGGCACCGAGGCAGCGAAAAATCTCGCCGCGCAGACCATGGACCCGATGGAATTTCTCGCCGGATTGGCAGCCCAAGGAAAGCTCAAGAAAGATTTCCAAACGGGGGCGGATGATCTCAGTTACACATGCCTTGCCACCTGCGCGCGCAAAACATTGGCTACAAAACCCGTGATGTGCTTTCGCTCTTGCCCGATACGAATGTGACCGTAGTCGAAGAATGCTCCGGTCACGACGGCACGTGGGCGATGAAAAAGGAAAACTTCGAGCAATCGCTAAAATGGGGCAACCGCGCCTTCCAAGCGATGGCGGAAAACAATCCCAAAGTAACGTGTTCAGATTGCCCGCTTGCGGCGCTGCAAATCGAGCAAGGCAACGGCCGCCGCCCGCTCAATCCGATGCAGATTCTCGCGCGAAGCTATCGCGGCGAGCCCATCGGGTAATACCTCTCAGGCGGTCGCTGTCGCACGACCGGGCGAGTTGTCCGTGTCTGCCCGCTCTAGGCCGCAAATTTCCGCCACGGCGTCGCGATACCCGAACCAGAGTTCTAAGGCATCTTTCATCGCCCGGACAACCGCGCCACGCCGCATTGGCACGACGTGATCGATAATCGCCCTCCACGCTGCCGCGCGATGACTGCCTTCGACTTGGCGGTGCGCCTTGGTGAGTGCCAAATGGTCCACGGATAAGCCGTAATACTTCACCAGTGGATGTTGGTCCAACGGCGGCGGTGCAGGTTGACTCCGCGGATCCATAGCGGAACGTTCATCGCATGAGCCTTCGACAAATATAGTGACGATTGCCGCTGCGATATCCCAGCCGAAGTGCTGGGTCGCCTCGTCGAGAAACTTACGGTAGCGCTTTGCGGCAGGGAGAGGCTGCACGTGCTCGAATCGATCGAGGTCCATCCCGAGTCCGCGCGGATACTCAAGAAACAATAGCGGATGCGGACTGCCGGCGACGAGACCTCCGGTTTCCTCTTCGTACAAGTTTTCTGCCAAGCTTCGACGGATTTCGGGAATCGGACAGCGGACATAGGCTCGGCCCACCAGCACGGGAAAGTCGCGGACGTAGGTTTCGTACTCTTGCTCGAAGTGGAAATGGAGTCGGTCCTTTGGAACACGACCGGAGGTAAATAGCGGCCAAGCCCAATGTCGCTTCCGCTCCATCACCCCAAGCATTTGCTCTCGAAAAGCTTCCCTGTCCATCGACACCCCCTTCGCAACGACGTACTTTCGTTGATTCAGCTGTGCAACGAAAATGCCAGACCTTAAGCGCTTGATCTTGCTAGAATTGGGGTGCTGAAGATGTCGGGGCAGAATGGTTACGACTTCATTTTGTAGGCAAAAAAGGGCTCGGCTGCCGCTGCGCGGCCCCTACGAGGAACGATCTAGGGCAGTTTCTCCGTGGCGCCGGCGCACGCTGCGGTTTCGTTTGCCAACGTAAACAACTTCCACCTGCCCAATCCCAGATTGGCCGCGCAAGGGCATTCGAGTAAAGGACTTCCGGGAGTTTTACGCCACCGACATGGGGTCGTTGTCGGCCCCCAGGTCGAGCTGGAGACCTTAGCGCTGATAAAATTCCCGGCACGGGATTGGTCTAATGGTCTAATGCAGCCAAAGCATGACTTCGTTGGCTTGAGTTCTTTGCGCGCGCTCCCATGGCCGACCGCCGCCTCCCTCGCCAAAAATCTGCTAACACATAGTAGATCGCGTAGAATTCGCCAACGCTCAGGCCCAATCCTCGTCACTGTCACGCATAGTGCCAAAACTGACAAAACTGACCGTCTCTTGCCTACCTTGGTATACCCGAAGCATCCGTGGTGTTTCGAGAAACCTTCGCCAGCCCGCCTCACGTGCCGAAATGAACAATCAAGCGCGGAACGCGTCAGGCATGACGCGGCGATACCAGGTCTACCAAGTCAGCACATGGACTTGGGCAACCGCGAGCATTTCGCCGCGCTGGCTGGTCTCGCAATCATTGGGAAATTCTCGGAACCTGCGACCGCGAATCCGTCTAGGCGACTTTGGTGCGCATCGTCACGAACTCCTCGGCGGCGGTCGGATGAATCCCGATCGTCGCGTCAAACTGCGCTTTGGTTGCGCCGCAGTTAAGCGCGACCGCGAGACCTTGAATGATCTCACCGGCGTCGGCGCCGACCATGTGGCAGCCAAGCACGCGGTTTGTGGCTCGTTCGACGACGAGTTTCATCATCGTCCGCTCGTCGCGGCCGGTGAGCGTGTGCTTGAGAGGCTTGAATACGCTCTTGTAAATATCGACCTCGAGATTGCTCGCGCGGGCTTGCTGCTCGGTCATGCCGACCGTGCCGCACGGCGGCGTGCTGAAAACCGCGGTGGGCACGTTAAGATAGTTGGGCTTAGTTGGTTTGTTATTAAACAACGTATTCGCTATCGCCATCCCTTCCGCGATCGCGACCGGGGTAAGCATCAAGCGGTCGGTGCAGTCGCCGATGGCGTAAATATTGTCCACACTCGACTTCGAGTACTCGTCGACGATCACCGCGCCGTTGGCTTTAAGATTCACACCGGCGCTTTCCAATCCCAATCTTGGCGTCTTGGAGACCCGGCCCGTGGCATATAGAATCTGGTTGGCCCCGATGACAGTGCCATCGGTCAATGTCGCTCGTAACATGTTCTCGACCTTGTCGATCTTCACGACGTCGGTCTTAAAGCGCAGATCGATGCCGCGTTTGCGCATTTCTTCGGCGAGTGTGCTGCGGATATCGCTGTCGAAGCCGCGCAGAAAAAGCTCGCTCCAGTAAAGCTGCGTCGTCTGCGCGCCCAGGCCGTGAAATATTCCGGCGAACTCGACACCGATGTAACCGCCACCGACGATGATCACTCTTTGCGGCAAACTGGGAAGATAAAATGCCTCGTTGGAACTGATTGCGTGTTCGCAACCGGGAAACTCCGGCACCATCGGCCAACTGCCAACGGCGACGAGTAGGTACTTCGCTGTGATCCTTTTCCCGCCGATGGTCACCGTGTGTTCGTCGATGACTTCGGCATGATCCTCTATAATCGTGACTCCAGCATCGCTGAGAACCTTTCGATAGACACCGTTCAGTCGCTGAATTTCCTTGTTCTTATTGGCGATCAACTGGGCCCAATCGAAGCGACTTTCCGCCGTCGTCCAGCCATAATTTTTAGCGTCGCCAAAATCGTCGCCAAAGTGCGAGGCGTAGACTAAAAGCTTTTTTGGAATACAGCCGACATTGACGCAGGTGCCGCCGAGGTAGCGCTCTTCTGCCACCGCCACTTTAGCGCCGAACGACGCCGACATTCGGCTCGCGCGCACGCCGCCTGAACCGGCACCGATCGTAAACAAATCATAGTCGTACTGGGCCATGTCGAATCACCTTTGTGTTTTGGATGTCCGTTGCGCACCAAAAGTAGCATTCGTCACAATAAAAGTCTCGCGCGGGCTTTGACAGAGTCGTGGCATTTATGAACAATGGCGCAATTTATCGTACATGAGCGAACAAGCGTCTATGTCAAAAGCCGCCGTCAGCACGGTCTCCGGAAGCGAACGTTTGCGCCAAGCGTTGAGCGCATTGCGCCATCGCAATTACCGACTCTATTGGTTCGGTCAGCTTTCTTCGGTGCTGGCGCAGAACATGGAAGGGGTCGCGCAGAGTTGGCTAGTGCTTGAGCTGACCGATTCGCCCTTGCTGTTAGGTCTCACCGGTTTGAGCTTCGCAGCGCCGACGATAGCTCTGACTCTCTTAGGTGGCGTCATTGCCGACCGCACCGATCGCCGCCGCATCATGATTCTGTCCCAGAGCATCTCTGCATCGACGTTCTTTCTCCTCGCCACCCTAATCGTCCTCGAATGGGTAGCGCTCTGGCACGTCATGAGCCTTGCTTTCCTTTCGGGCTGCGTGCGCGCGTTCGATAGGCCCAGCCGCATGGCGCTCCTACCACAGATGGTGCCGAACGACGATATCCCGAATGCGGTCGCCGTCGGCGGCACGATCTGGCAACTAAATCGGCTTGTCGGCCCGGCGGTTGCGGGCATGATGATTTATGTTATCGGTATCGGCCCGACTTACTACTTTTGCTTTTGCGCTTCTCTTTGCGCCGTTTGCCTTTGGCTGGGCATCCGCCTGACATCGTCTTTAACCACGCCGTCGGTCGGTGGCGTCATCGAGCACATGGCCGAGGGCCTCAACTTTATCCGCAAAAATCAAATCTACTATACGTTCATCGGCATGATCTTTTTTAACAGTGTTTTCGGCATGTCGTATTTGATCCTTATGCCGGTATTTGCGCGCGACGTCTTGGACGTCGGCTCCCAGGGTTTTGGCTTCCTGCAAAGCGCCGGCGGCGCGGGCGCGTTCATCGGCGTCGTCGCGGTCGCATGGTTTTCTCATTCCCGCGGCCGGGGACGTCAAGCCCTCGTCGGCGCCATGGCGTTCGGCATTGTTCTGATATCCTTCGCGTTGTCTGAATCGTATCTGCTTTCTTTGGCGCTCGCTCTTGCGCTCGGCGCCACCAGCCAATTCTACATGACGACGATCAGCACCATTCTGCAGGTCAATTTGCCAAACCAGTTGCGCGGCCGCGTCATGGGCATTTACGGCCTCGCGTGGGAACTGATGCCTGTGGGCGGAATCATCGCCGGGGCCATCGCGGAATTCGCCGGCGCACCGACCGCGGTCGGGATCGGCGGCGTCATGGTCGCGGGCATGGCCCTCGCCGTAGCGCTCTATATGCCGGCGATCCGTCGCTTGGAACAATAGCCGCTCATGTGTTAGTCAGAAGCGGCAAGTAAGACTCCTATATGGCCGAAAAAAAAGCCAAGAAAAAGACCGGCGCGCCGCGCAAACGACGCAAGCTCGCTGGTCAATCCATCGGACTCTCGGCCAGAGAGCTGCTGGCGACGGCGTCGCCGACCGCGGTCGAAGACCTTGAGCAAGCCATCGATCAGGACGGCGGCAAAGTTCTCGCAAAGTACCGTGAACCTTTCGGCGGACAATGGCTGGTCTTGGCGGCGTTGCCGATCGACCAAGTCGAGCCGACTCCCTATCAACGCAATCTGTCGGACACGCACGTGCGCAAGCTTGAAGGCGTCGTTGCCAAGCTCGGCCGCTTTCTCGATCCGATCATCGTCGTGCGCAAGGAGACTAAAGACAGCAATATTCGCTATTGGACACCCAACGGCAATCATCGCCTGTCGGCCATGAGAACGCTCGGCGCCAAATGTATCGTCGGCATCGTCGTGCCGGAGACTTCCGCCGCTTATCAGATCCTCGCGCTCAATACCGAGAAAGCGCACAACCTCCGCGAGCGCTCTCTTGAAGTGATCAAAATGTATCAGGAGTTGGCGACGCTGGATGACGCAACGGAAGAAACCTACGCGCTCGAGTTCGAAGAAGCCGCGCTGATTACGCTCGGCCTCTGCTACCTAGAAAACGGCCGCTTCAGCGGCGGCGCCTATCATCCGATCCTCCGGCGCTCCGACCAGTTCCTGAAGAAGCCGCTCGAATCGTCGATCGAAATCCGCCGCGAACGGGCCAAAGCGCTGATGGATTTAGATAAGACCGTCGTCGAAAAAGTCGAAGCGCTCAAAGCCAAAGGTCTCACCAGCCCTTATCTCAAAAGCTTCGTCGTCGCGCGCATCAACCCGATCCGCTTCCGTCCCAAAGATGCTCCGCCGCTGAGCTTCGACGAAGTGATGGATCGAATGACGAAAGCCGCGGAGAAAATGAACGTTGAAAAAATCAAGGTCGAAGACCTGGCAAAATCGGGCGGGGCTCCGGAAGAGGCAGCATAGCCGAACGCAATTTATCGTTTACTCTAAGCAAGAACCAAAGCATCGTTACGTGTTTGGATACGTCGGCACCATATCCGGCCGGTAAACCCACTGTTTGAGCGGGCGATTTTCAGCTAAGTTTCTGAGCTCGCGCTCCCAAATCTTCCGCAGAAGAAAAACGCCGCGGTCGCTGCGGCCGAGGTGTTCGTTGCTGCGCACGGCGATCGATCCCTGGCCGGTTTGAGCTACTTCGTCTTCCAACATGACAAAATCGACGCGGTTGGGATCCACGTCGCTGAGCCGAAGTTTTCCGGAGAGAATCGCCCGGACGAGCTCCGGCCGATCTCTTTCTGCCTGCGCACGCCACTCTCGCCGTTCTTCGATCCACGCACGGCCGCTCTCGCCTGTAAGCGGAATGGCGCGAACTTCGAAGTGAATATGATTTTCGTCGTCCACGGGAACCTTGAATACAATCACGTTGGCCCGCTTGATCACCGGATCGACCACTTGGCCGTTGATAAAGTTGATGTTCGGCATGCCGAAGAAAAACGTTAGGTCCTTGCCGTCGGGATATTTGACGTAGCGTCTGACGCCCCAATCCGACTCTTCGACGGAAATGACCGGATCGCCAAGCACGACGTGATCGTCCACCGAGTCGCGATGCCTTTGATGCACGAAGCGCACGTGGACGCTGTCTAAAGAATTGTCGATGTTGTTGAAGTAGTTGCAGATCCGCCGCAGCCCAGCCACGTCGAGCGAAACATCAGGGCTTTCAAACTTCGGATAGCGCGGCAATGGCGGCGGCTCGCCTTCTCCAAGATATGCGAAAACGAGCCCGATGTATTCTTGCACCGGATAGCTCGGAATGCGGACCTTTTCCGCGAACGATTGTCCTTCCGCGGGCTGCTCGACGCATTGCCCAGAGCCTTCGTATTTCCAGCCATGATAGAAACAGCGGATGCCCTCGCCTTCGACCGAACCGACAGAAAGTTGCGTGCCACGGTGCGCGCAACGCGGCCCCACCAGGTGCGGAACGCCGCTGTCGCCGCGATAGACCGTGAAGTCTTCACCTAAGATTCGGACCGGCAGCGCTCGGCCTGACGCAAGCTCGTAGGAACAACAAACCGGCTGCCAAAACATTCGCAAATAACGGCCGGCCAATGTTCCCGGACCGGTATGAACTACTTCGCTAAATTCCATTTTTGCCTCGTCTCTGAACCGCTGCCCTCCGTTCAAACGGCTTGAACGTTTTGAACTGCTTGAACGGCTTGAACAGTCGTAGTTCTTTGTCTTCTAAGTATCCAACGTGCTAGGATGAAAGACATTCTCAGGCTGAAATCTCCGCGATACCAAGCCCTGGCGAAACGTATAATCGAGCATCTTGTCCACTTCGGCGCGCGTTTTCTTGAATCCCCACACGTACGGATCGGGGCCGGCAATCGCGCGCTCCTCTTCCCAGAGCGATCGATACCATAAGCCGGTCTGGTGCACCCGTTGCCGATCGAGCCAGCGATAACATTCTTGCTTCGATTCCTGCCAGGCATCGAACATACTCATCGCCACCCAGGGATATTTTTCCAGCACCGTGTTTTTGATCACGAGTGTATGCTGGATCGGAAAGAAGCCGGTCTTTTTGAAATAAGCTCTTTCCTCGTCGGCATAGTTCGGCAGCAAGAAATCTATATCTGGCTGGCCGAACGGCGCCCAAGTTTCCGTAGTGATCCCAGCATCGATAACACCAGCCATCAGCAAATCATGAAGTTTCGCTCCTTGCGGCGCGATCTCAAGCTTGAGCCACGACGGCGGTTGCCAGTTACCGATCTTTTCTGCCCAATTGGCAACCCATAGAATCGATCTGAGATCGACGCCGTATTCATCCTCTAAGATGCCGCGCGCCCAGAGAGCCGTAGTGGTGAACCAGGTCTGAGTGCCGACTCGCTTGCCATTAAGATCCCTCGGAGAGCAAATCCCGGCGTGTTTGTTGATGTAGATATACGAGTGGCGAAACATGCGCTTGACGAAGATGGGAATCGCCGTGAGCCCGAGCGTTTGATATTCGATGTCGGCCACGTAGATGCCGGTGAAGAACTCGGCGATGTCGAATTTTCCTTCACGCGCGTCGCGCTGCCGGCTGCGGTCATCCGAATTGACGTGTATGTCCAAATCGATGTCCCGCGGTTTGATCCGGCCATCGATGAGCGGCTGGCTACGATCGTAGAGCGCGCACGTCATGCTGAGTTTCAAGGCCATAGTAGATATGCTCGCTTCGTGACTTACGGCAATCCAACAATCTAGGCTCCGGGCCGCCAATTCTTCGATTGCAATTCTGCCATAACTTTCCGCGTCAGTGAAAAATCAAAAATCTTTGCCAACGGCGGTGCTTCCTTGAGATCGAGGCGCTTGAGCACATGCTCGACGGCTTTAGCTTGCATCTCCGCGCTTAGCGTTCCGTCTTGAGTCATCGCCGGTCTCACGACTTGATCGTATGCGGTAGCCGCGACTCTGTCATTAACTTGTAAATAGCGCGCGATAAAGGGAAGCGTCGCCGCACGATTTTCTTTGATGTGAAGAAATCCTTTGTACGTGCCGCGGAGAAATTTCTCCATCTGCGCCGGATCCGATTGCAGCGAGGCATCTCGGACGAGGACGCTGCCTTGCAGTTCGACCAAATCCTGCTTTGGAAATGAAACCAACTCACGAAACCCAGACTCGTGAGCCTTAAACGTAACTGGCGGCGAAAGCATCGCGGCATCGACGATCCCGCTTTGCAGCCCGGAAAAGATCGTCGGCATCACTCCGAGACTCAGTACCGTGACATCGCGATTGGGGTCGAGGCCATTTTGCCGCAAGATTTCCCGCAGCAATGAATCGGGGCCGCTGCCGATGCCGGAGACGCCGACGCGCTTATTTTTCAGCCCTTTCACGTCGCGGATCTCCGACTTGGCATAGAGCCAAAACATCGCCCGGTGGTAGGTCGTAAACAAAAATTTGAAAGGCGAACCGCGCAAAACGGGTGGTAGACCTGCACCTCCCACGGTAGCGACCGTGACATCGCCGCTCAACAAGGCGCGGCTAGCGATGGGCGCACTCACTAGAATGAGTTCGACGTCCAACCCTTCGGCGCGATAGTAGCCTTTATCGCGCGCGATCGTGAACGGCAGCACGGCTTGTGTCGTGCTCGGTATCGCGATTTTGACCGTTTCTGCTAATCCCTCTTTCGACCACGCGAACAGGAAGAACAACAAAAGTGCAGATGCGATTCTTACCTGATCTCCCATGTAAATGTCTTTCTCTAATTGGAGGACGAAAACCAATCGCCTACGATTCTTCGATGCCCATGATTCGCGGCAACAGCTGCTCCGTTAAAGTCGCGCCGGGAAGCGACAAACCAAGCTGCTGTGCCAGCGCAAGCGCCGGCCCGAGGCTTTTCTGAAAAACCTCCGTGCGCCGGCGTCGAATCTCCATTGGATCCTCAGGCAGCTTAAACCGGTCAAGCCAATTGTCGGCAACGAAGCTCTGCGCCGAGCTCAGGTGCAACACTTTCTGCACTGTCGCGAAGTCTAAATCGCATTTGCCTGCGAGCAGCTCGGCCTCATGCGCGGCCAGCATATTGATACAGGTTACGACCTGTACAATCATCTTCGCCGTGGCGCCGCTGCCCAGAGCACCCATATGGAAAATATTCGACGCGGATGTGGCGAACACCACGCGGCACCGCTCGACAAGTACCTGCTCGCCGCCGACCATATAACAGAGCGACTTTTGCCTGGCGCCGGCTTCGCCCCCACTCACCGGCGCGTCGATGACATGGACATCTTTTTTATGACCGGCTTCAGCGAGTCGTCGAACCGTAGGGGGCAAAATCGTGCTGTGGATCGCGATGACAGTTTCAGGCCGAGCGCCTTCAAGCACGCCGCGCTGCCCTGTCATCACGTCTTCTACTTGAGCATCGTCCACGACTGCGATTGCAACGATATCCGCCACTTCGGCCGCTTCCTTCGGCGAGCGGGTCGCTTGAGCGCCGAGGTCAGCCAATTCTCTAACTGGCTCTTCACGCAAATCATAAACAGTGAGAGCAAAACCAGCGCGGAGAATGTTGATGGCCATCGGCTTGCCCATGCGTCCGAGGCCGATGAATCCTATTTGAATGCTTCTTGGGTTCATTCGAGACATTCGCTTGGAAGGCTCGAATAATAGTTGTCCGCCGCGGAATTGTCCAGTTATCTGCCTCGCTGCGCTTGACGCCAACTCCGCACAAGTGGTTAGATCCGGTCACCGACAAACAATTTGAGTATCTGCAAAGGAGAAAGATCATGACTGAAGCTCAAAAAGAATACCTCGTGGGCACCGTCCGACCCACCAATCGGCCCGAAGCGGGTCAGGAGCTCGATCTCGACACGTTGATACCGGCGAAAATCAAATTTTTGTCTTCGACGATGAACTTCACCCGCGGCACGGAGGAAGAGTTCAGCACGTCCATGCCGGGCTATGAAGCGAAAGCGGCGGAGTTCGCCAAAATGGGCGCAGACCTCGTCCGTCCGAGCGGTGCGCCGCCGTTTATGCTGCTCGGCTATCAGAAAGAACAGGAGCTGATTAGCGCCTGGGAAAAGAAGTACGGCGTGCAGATGTTTACGTCGGGACAGAACCACGTGCATGCGCTGCGCACTCTTGGCATGAAGAAGTTCGTTGGCGCCAGTTATTTCCCGGAGAAAATGAACAACGTCTTCGCTCGCTATTTCACCGATGCCGGATTCCAAGTGCTGGCGATGGAAGGCATCGATTCGCCCTTCGCCGCCGTTCCGAGCGTGCCGCCCGAGCAAATACTTGAATTCATGAAACGCATCGCCGCAAAGCACAAAGATGCTGACGGCATCTACATGCTTGGCTCAGCGTGGAAGACCGTCGAGATCATCGATCGCCTGGAAAAAGACACCGGCCTAACCGTCGTCCACGCCGGGCCAGCCCGCGCTTGGGGAACGCAACTGTGTCTCGGTTTGCGTCACCGGATTCCGGGATACGGGCGCTTGCTCGCGGAAATGCCAGGGTAGTTCACATCGCCGAGGAATCGCTGACCGAATCAGATTAGATCCACGACGAGGTGAAAAACGTGGCCGGTAAACTTTTCCTGATAACTCTCCTCGTCGCTTCTTCCTTGCAAGCGATCGACCTTTTCGCTCAAGAAAAAATTCGCATTGCCTGGGCCGGTGCGAGTCCGGCCAACGCGGCGGTATGGGTGCTTCAAGAGAAGAAGCTGCTGCAAAAATATGGCGTCGAGCCTGAGATCATCAGCATCAGCGCCAGCCCGATCGTTTTGCAAGCTTTGCTCGCCGGCGAGATCGATGTCTCGGCGATCTCGGTGACGACGCTCGTCAGCTCGCGCCTTGCCGGCGCCGATACCGTGATGATCCTGGGAATCGTCCGCACATTTGTCGATCACATCATTGCGCAGCAAAATATTACTGCCCCCGACCAGCTCAAGGGCAAGATCGGCGGCGTCAATCGCATCGGCAGCACTTCGGATATGGGGTTGCGCTTCGCGCTGCGCCGATTGCATATCGATCCGGATAAAGACGCCAAGATCATCACCGCCGGCGGCAATCCCGAACGATTCGCCGCTCTGACTAAAGGGGTCATCAACTTCACGATCATGCCCGAACCGTTCGTCCGCCAGGCATTGCAGTTGGGTTTTCGCCACTTGTTCGATATCGGGTCGTTGAAGATTCCCTTTTGGTGGAACGGCGTACTGTCGCGCGAGGCGATCGTCAAAGCCAAGCGGCCGCTGCTACTAAAATTCACGCGCGCGATGATCGAGGCGATTCACTTCAACAAAACCAACAAAGAAGAATCTAAAGCGATCTGGGGCAAGTATCTGCGCATATCTGATCAGGAAGGTCTCGAGCGCGCTTGGCAAACCTACACGGCGGCCTATCCCGATAACTTACTGCCGACTCCGGAAGGTGTGAAAACGTTACTCGATGACATGGCGCCGCGCGACCCCAAGGCCGCCGCCGCCGATCCCGCGCGCGTTCGTCGACGCAAGCCTGGTGCGCGAAGTCGAAGCCACGGGCTTCGTGAAGCAGCTCTACAAACGGTAGAGGGCGCAGCATGCTGCGCCCTTACGCAATTCAATGCCCCCTACGGTTTGAACGATTTGAACGGCTTGAACGTTTTCAACATGCAGCTCACGCGTGCCGCGACATCGTCTGCGGCTGATATTCGTCCGGCGCCTTAGTGACCACGAGCTCCGGCTCGATGCCGTACAAGCGCCTGGCGTTGCCGCCGAGCATTTTTTCCTGCACGTTCTGCGGCACTTTCCATTTGTTCATGTTGTCGATCGCTTCCCAAACATCCGACGCATCGAGATGCGGCATGTCCGAAGACCAGAGCGCGATGTTCTCGTAGAGATCCCATAAGCGCAGAGTGATGATTTCATCGCTTTCGAACGCGATAAAACAATGTTTATAAAACACGTCGTGCGGATCGCCGATCTTCTCGCCCAAATGCTTGTACAGATCGAGATAAGTTTCGGCCTTCTCCAACACCAGCGGCAGCCAACTTGAGTTGGATTCGAGGATCGCGACTTTCAAACGCGGAAACTTTTCCAGCCAGCCGGTCATGAGCACGACACCGGTCCAGGTCATCGCCTCGGCGATAAACCCATAGGCCGCATCGCCGGCCTGTTTGGAGCCCATGATCTGCATGATGTTCGCCACGAACTGTCCCGGCGAATAAACCATTAAATCTTCGTCGCCGAACAAACGTTTGCGGTTCGCGCCCATGCGCTCACCCAACTCAGGCGACATCGCCTCGCCCCGGGATGGAAACGTGTGCATGCCGAGCACCACGCCGAGTTCTTCGAACTCGCGCCACAGCGGATCGAACTCAGGAAACGTCGGATATTTGCCCTGGGCGATAATCGGCCGAACCAAAGCGGATTTGAAGCCGCGTTTGGACACGCGCCGCAGCTCTTCGATAGCGTAGTCCACATTTTGAACCGGCAAGACCGCCGCCGGATAGAGGCGTCTTTTGTCTGCGCTGCAGTAATCGTAGGCCCAATCGTTATAGGCCCGCGCGCAGATGTACGCTGCGTCGGCGTTCTCGACCAGTGGCAAATAGACAAACGTCGACGGGAAAATCATCACCTGGTCGATGCCGGCGGCGTCCATGTCTTTCAATCGCGCGTGCGGGTCCCTGGCGCTTTTGTTCCTGCCTATTTTTTCATCCCAATCTTTGGTTCCCGGCTGCGTCTCACCGATGATCTTCTTCGTCAAGCCCGGATGCCACGTTTCGCCGGGATATTTCCACTTGTCGGGATCTCTGAAGCTGATTTTGCCGTTGCGCACCAAGAACAGTCGGTCCGCATCTCGGTAAAAACACGTCTTGGCGAATTCGCGGTTGTTCTGCGGAATATATTTGTCCCAGATCTCCGGGGGCTCGTAAATGTGACTGTCGCAATCGAACACCGGAAACTCTTTCGTTCTACCTTTTGCCGCGTATGCCATGGCATCCTCCGTAAAAGATCAATTTTTTGAGCCGTCTAAATTTACTAACGTAAGCTATCTTAACCTTCCTTGAGGAACGCTCGAATCATGTCGTGAACCTGCTCCGGCTCGGTGTAAAAATAGCTGTGCCGCTCGCCGGGCAAAACGACCAGCTTCGAATTCGGAATACCGTTCGCGAGAATATCGGCGCCGCTGCGGTGCGACATGTCGCTGACGACGAAATGATCGTCGTCGCCGACGAAGATCAAGGTCGGGACTTTGATATCTTTCAGCCGACCGTTGGTGTCGTGCTCCTGGCGCGCCAGCACATGGCGGAAGTAAAACTCCACCGGGCAGAGATTGGCCATGCGCACCTGGAGATATTTTTCGATCAGGTTCATGTGATTGCGGCCGTAGACCTCCGTCCAGCCGACGACGATGGTGTGCTCACGCACGTATCTTTCGTAGCCCATCTCGACCATTTCCTTGGCGATCCGCAGTGGGATGCCGCGATCGCCTGGGTGCGCCGCGCCGCTCGACGCAAGGATCAATTTGCTAACTTTGCGCGGATAATTGAGAGCAAGAAGCTGCGCAACTCTGCCGCCCATCGAATGACCGCAAACGACCGCACCCTCGAGGCTAAGATGGTCGAGAACCGAGGCGGCATCATCAGCGAACACGTCGGTGCTATAGCTGATCGACGGTTTACCGGATAAACCCGTGCCCCGATAATCGAGGATGACCACGCGATGGTCGCGGGCAAACTCCGGCGCTTGATAGAGATTCCACACCGCGCCGTCGCAGGCGGTCTCGCTCAAAAACAAAAACGGCGTGCCGTGGCCGGAGACCTCGTAGTAGATGTCGACACCGTCTTTCGCTTTGACATAAGGCATGCCCCGGTCTCCTTTCGCCTAGCAATAAACCAGGAACCGCCCCGGTGACAAGCGTTTCGTAATAGTTCAAAGCAACGAGCAGCCTAGCGTCACGTCAACTGAGATGGTCCGCTCGCTACTCATCTATTGACAGGTAGCCCACACCTTCACTATGCAGGACACAGATCAATCGAAAGGCGGGAACGAAAATGGCGACGCATTACGTCGATAGCGACGGTCACGTGATGGAAAGAGTCGATGAAATCGCGAAGTTAATCGAAAGGCAAAATGGCATCGAAGGTGAAATCCACGTGCGGCGCATGGTACCGAGCTTGGATCGCTTTCACACGCCGCGCTTGCAGCGTCGCACGCCGGGGACTTTTGACCCGGCGATCGGACCCGAGCGATGGATGGAGTTTCTTGACAAGACCGGGCTCGAATACAGCGTGCTCTACCCCACCGAGGGTTTAGCTTACGGTCAAGTTTCTTTCGTCGATTGGGCGGTGGCTTACGCCCGTGGTTACAACGATTGGCTTTACGAAAAATATTTGAAATTCAGTCCGAAGCTCAAAGGCGTTGCTTTGATACCGATGCAAGACGTGCCGAGCGCGGTCGCGGAATTACGCAGAGCAGTGAAAGAACTGGGCATGCTCGGCGCCATGCTGCCCTCCAACGGATTGAGATTTCATCTCGGCGCGAAGGAATATTGGCCGATCTATGAAGAAGCGGAGAAACTCGATTGCGCGCTGGCCGTGCACGGCGGCTGCTACGGCGATTTGGGCTTCAACTCATTTGGCGTCTTTTCTGCCACGCGCGCGCTGGGCATGCCGTTCCCGCTCGCCATCGCAGCCACCGGCATGATCGTCGAAGGCATGCTCGATCAATTTCCAAAATTGCGCATTGGTTTTCTCGAAGGTGGTACGGCGTGGATCCCGATCGTCATCGATCGCCTCGACCGAGAACTTGAATACGGCGGACTCCACTTGAAGCAGAAACCCGAAGACTATTTCAAAAGCGGGCGCATTTTCGTCGGCTGCGAAGGCAATGAAAAAGCCCTCGCCTACGCCATCGAACGGGTCGGCCCGGCGCCATTCATGTTCGCCTCGGACTTTCCTCACGAGATATCCCTTGGCAACTGCATGGAGGAGATCAACGAGATCATCGAGCGCGCTGATTTGAAGCAGGAGCATAAAGCGGCGATCTTGGGCGACAACGCGCGGCAGTTTTATAAGATATGAGAGATTTAAAACCGCACTGAGCATAGAGAACTAAACCCGTAGGGGCGACCGGCGGTCGCCCCATTTCGTAACGGAGGATCAATGCCGAACAAATACGTCGATTGCGACGGTCATGTGATGGAAAAGGTCGACGAAATGATCAGCTACGTCGGCGAGCCATTTAAAACCACTGGTCACATGAATCCTCGGCGTATGTTGCCGAGTCTCGATCGATTTCATACACCGCGATTGGAAGAGCGCAAACCCGGCACATTTGATCCCAACGTCGGTCCGGAAAAGTGGCTGCAGTTTCTCGAAAAGACCGGGCTCGAATCGAGCGTGCTCTATCCGACCGAAGGATTGGCTTACGGTCAAGTCGCTTTTCCTCCTTGGGCGGTTGCGTACGCGAGAGCCTACAACGACTGGTTACATGCGAAGTATCTCAAATTCAGTCCACGCCTGAAGGGCATCGCGTTGATTCCACTCCAGGATGTTCCGGCGGCGGTAACGGAGTTGCGCCGCGCCGTCAAAGACTTGGGCATGGTCGGCGCCATGCTGCCATCGAACGGTCTCAGTCCGCACTTGAGTGCAAAACATTTTTGGCCGATCTATGAAGAAGCCGCTCAGCTCGACTGCGCCCTCGCGGTCCATGGCGGCTGCTACGGCGATCTCGGCTTCAACACATACACCGTCTTCCCCGCCACGCGCGCGCTCGGCATGCCGGTGCCCCTCGCCATCGCCGCCACCGGCATGATCGTCGATGGCGTATTCGATGAGTTCCCAAATCTCCGCGTCGGCTTCTTGGAAGGAGGCACGAGCTGGATTCCCATGGTGATCGACCGCTTGGAAAGAGAGCTGGAATACGGCGGCCTGCGCATCAAGCGCAAACCCGAAGACTATTTTAAAAGCGGTAAAATGTTCGTCAGCTGCGAAGGCAACGAAAAGTCCCTCGCTTATGCCATCGAGCGCGTCGGGCCCGAGCCGTTCATGTTCGCCTCGGACTTCCCGCACGAGATTTCTCTCGACAACTGTATGGAAGAGATCAACGAAATCGTCGAACGCCCTGACCTCAAGGATGCACACAAGGAAGCGATACTCGGAGAAAATGCGCGGCGCTTCTATAAAATCTAGGTCATCACTCCATTACCCGTGATGCTCATCGCGGCTGCCTATCCAAGGAGAGCAGAAATGCCACGACGCCCATGTTGTACTCCAGCGTTTCTGGCGCTCGTACTAGCGATTTTCTCCAGCATCGACCCCGCAATGGCTCTCGACAAAATTAAATTTCCTTACTCGCCGATCTCGTATCACAGTCTTCCCTTTCTGGTCGCCTATGAAGCAAAGCTCTTTGAAAAGCACGGGCTTGAAGTCGATCCAGTGTTCGCCGGCGCCTCATCTTTGATCGTGCAATCCATGCTTGCGGGCGAAGCGGATCTCGCCGGCATGGCCGGTCCGGCGGTGATCTCCAACGTGCTTAAAGGCGGCGACGTCATTCAAGTCGCCGCGCTGGTAAAATCGTTCAGCGTGCCGTTGTACGTCCAGCCAGCGATTACTCAGGTATCGCAATTGTCCGGCAAGAGAGTCGGCGTCACGCGCTTCGGCTCTGTGTCGCATTTCACGGCAAAGGCGATCTTGGACCGCTCCAACATCACCGACGCAGCCATCGTACAAACCGGCGGCTATCCGGAATCAATGACCGCGCTCAGCACCAACGCCATCGCCGGCGCGATGATCCCGGCGCCGCAAAGCGTGGTGCTGCGCGAAAAGGGCTTTCGCGAGCTGGTCAGCATCAAACAGATTCGCGACATGAACATCCGTTTCATCGAACAGGGAGTCGTAGCGCGGCGCACCTATGCCGAAAAGAACCCGGACATCGTCAAACGATTTATCGAAGCCGTCTACGACGGCTTAAAAAAAATCCGCGACGACAAAGCTTTTGCCGTTAAGATTCTCGGCAAATACACCAAAGTGACTCGGCAAAACATGCTCGATGAGAGCTATCAGGCGGGCATCGACGCCTTCGCCAAGGACCCGCGCGTGCCGCCGGAAGTATTCAAGGATCTGGCCGAGCAGCTTGTCGCTTTGAAGCTGATCGATGCGGCAGCGGCGCAAAAGACACCGCTAACCGCCTATTACGACAATCGTTATGTAGATGAGCTGGAGAAAACCGGTTTCTTCAAACGGTTATGGCAGTGAATCGGCAGTAACCGTCAAAGGAGCGCATGAAGCATTTAACTTGCCTAAGCCGGCATCGAACCGAAACGTCCCGTCCGCAAAAATATTTTTACGCTGCTGCTGAGCCTTGCGGCGGTCATTGCGGTGGCGCTTTCTGTGGCATCCGCCCAAAGCTCTTCTCCCATTCTCGTCGCCTACGCGGGTCAAAACGAAACGGTAGGGCCGATGTGGGTGGGCATCGAGAGAGGCACCTTCAAAAAATACGGGCTTGACGTGCGTATGGTCCAGTTACGAAATGGCTCGCTGAGCATGGCAACGCTTGCGACCGGTCAGGTGCAATACAACTACGGCTCGCCGGCCAATGCTCTGAGCGCTACTGCAGGCGGCATGAGCATCCAATGCGTCGCTTCTCCGGTGCATAGAATTCCCCGCGAGCTCATCGCACGTAAAGAAATACGCTCTCTTGAAGATCTGCGCGGTAAAACCTTCGGCGTGCAAAGCATCGGCGGCGGCTTTTGGCTCCAAACGATGATCGCCCTGGACCAACTCGGCATCGATCCGGAAAAATACGATCTTAAAATGCGCATCCTTGGCGACACCGCGACGGTCACGCAAGCGCTCGGCTCCGGTGGCGTGGACGCCACCGTGATTCCATATAGTTTCAGCGAGGCGGCGAAACGGGCGGGAGCCAATGTGCTCGCCGACATCGGCAAAATCAATGTTCCCTATCAAGGCACGACGATTAGTTTTCTCAGGGATTCCGCCTCAGGCTCACCCGATCAAGTCTTGCGACTGCTCAAAGGACTGGTCGACGCCGTTGTAATGATCCACGATCCAAAGGCTAAGACCAATATTGTGGAAATTTTGCGGAAAGCTTTCCGCTTTCCGAGCGCGGAGGACGCCGAAGCTTCGTACAAGGTGCTCACGGCAATGGCGACGGTCGAGCTCATGCCCGATCCCGCCGCGTGGAAACTTGTTCAGAAAATCGTGGCAAAAATAAACCCTAAGGTGGCACAAGTCGATCTGAACAACCTCCTTAACCCAACCTTTGTGCGCAATCTGGAAGACAGCGGTTTTCTGCCCGAAGCCCGTAAGAAATTGCGCTAAGCGTGTTGAAGACCAGAAGTAACGCGGTAAGTCCGTCAGAACAAACGCCACTTTAGTTCCCCGCTGAGATTGTCTCGCAATCAGAAAAAATACCGTGAGGGTCATGCTGAGCGCAGCGAAGCATCTCGCATTTTCACTCATTTTCGAGCACGAGATCCTTCGGCTATCGCGCTCAGGATGACATGGCAGCCCAGTCTCTCTGGGGTGGAGAATTCCCTGCTCGCGCCCTGTTTCCGAATCAGCGAAGACGGGTCATGAATTTTTCTATCAAGGCGTCGAACCTTTGCGGCTCGTCGACAAAAAGCGCATGCCCGGCTTTCTTGAATACTTCGATTTGAGTCTGCGGCCGGTTCTTTTTGAGATTTATCGCCTGCGGCTCGAACTGCGGCGTGACGATATAAAGCAACGGTTTATCAAAAGCCCGGGCGATGGCTCTCCAGTGACTGCGCTCGAAGGGATAATCCAACAACGCCATACTATCTTCCAGAGTCATTCGTTTAGCGCCGGTGACCAGCTGGGCCAATGCTTCTTGGCCGGGTGGTTTGGCGAAAATAGCACGCACAAACTCAACCAAAGCCTTATCGCGGTTTTCGCGTAATCGTTGCTTAAAATTTCCACCGGGCTTCGGCGCCGGCTCTTCGCCAACGGAACTATCGACGAGCACCAAGCCAGTCAGCCGGGATGCCCCAAACATATGGACATATTGTAGCGCTTCGATAGCACCCAGAGACCAGCCGATCAGCAATACTCTAGATCGCGGCGCCAAAAACTCGTGAAGATCGGTGGCGCGCCGTTCAGCGGTATAACCGATTGAAGGAACCTGAGACTCCCCCTGTCCACGCGGGTCGAACGCGAGAGTGTGGTAGCGTCGGCCAAAGGATTCCAGTTGCTCTTGCCAAATCACGGCCGGCATTAACCAACCCGGAACCAACGCGATGGTTGGATTTTTATCGCCGGCAAACTCAGACCCTGCTTCCAGGAAAGACAAGGTGACCGCGTCGCTGGTTTGAAAGGATCGGCGGGTAATTTCTGCGGCGCCGCAATGGGTTGCCATGATCAACAACGCTGCACCGAAGAAAAATTGCTGCACACGGAACCGCCTCGCTAGCGGTGCGCGACGATTAGACCGGACTGCTGTCCGCGCCAATGATATCCGAAGGGAAACGGCAACGGCGCTTGCTCCGGTCGAGAAATATAGGCCGCCTCGAGATCCTTTTGGTAACCATATTTCATCGGTCTGACTGGTTTGTGATAGCGCCCGTATAATTTGACCTGCCAGGGCTCTTGGCTGATGTAGCGGTAAGGGATTCCCGTGTCGTCCTGCACGACCACGTCGGCCGAGTCTAGGAGCATCGTGCGAGTTTTCGAAAATTGATTATCGTGAAGTAAATAGGACGCCGACTTGAGTAGGAGCGTAGCCGGCTTATACTGCCCCACCCAGTTCAAGAATTCGGGATAGTAATCAAGCGCCCTGTCCGTCGCATCCAGCGAGACATAGTACAGGTACTGCGTGCTCGCGGCGTTCGGGTTGGCGAACTCCACGCGCACGGCGCGCACCATTACCGGCGGTCGTTTTGTGTCCGGCACATCATAGGCGCGCGTGAGCTCGGGAAACAGATCGAGCGGCTCGATCCTGATAATGCGCCGATTCATCAACGCCATCATCGTTGCCATCACTGGCACCGTGCCACGAATCCACGGCGTCGTCAGCTGTTTGGTCATGTACGAAGTGATGAAATAATTGCGCTCGAAGATATCGTGAAACGCGCTGCGCACGTCTTGCAGCATCTTGGCGAACTGCACGAGCGTCACCGACTCCAAATCCGGCAGCGTTCCCGGTCGTTCGAGACTAAAAAATACGTAGCGCGCGTGATCTGGAAAGAAAGTATAAGCGTTGAGAAAATCCGGACCGCTGAACGGATAAAGCAGGGTCTTTTTCTGCGCTCCCAGAAGTTTGATCTCTTGGCTCCGCCACGCGTCCATGGTTTGGATGCGATGAGACACTTGATTCCAGCGACTGGTCATCCATTGCTGGTGCTCTTTGAAAGCATCTGTGTCCACGAGGCGCTTCAACGCCGGGTCCGGCGGATTCGGCGAAATACCCGCCAGGATTTGTGCGGTCGCGGTAGCGCGCCGGTTGAACTCTAGACCATCGCCGGCAATGGCGTGTCCGGTCGCGAGCACCGAGGAAGCAATCATGACGCCGACAAGAAATATCGCGAGGGATCCGCTTCTCAAGGAATGGTTAATTTTCATAGACTTATGCACTATATCTAAGTGATGGATTGAATATGAGATACCCCAACTATTACTCCATCCTCCTAAGTATTGGACGCACACCATAGCATGTTCCTGCAGTTCCAGAAATTATTTTAAACAGGAATTCGTCAGTTTAGCCGCGCGTTGCACGAAATCAAGCTTTGCCTCGATCATCTGGAACCAGACCCAAACGGCCGGTTCATGGACCAGGACTTTTCATAGTCTGAGTATTGAGATAATACGAAGACCCAAAGAACGTACGGATTAAATAGCTGGGTTCGATGTTATTCCATTTCGATCTGGGCTCATTTTCGTTTCGTGGCGACCGCTACCAGGTCTCCTGGCTTCATGCTTCGGCAGACGACGCGTGAAACGAACCGGTGGTAGATCTGTGCATCACTAATTTATCGGGAGGAAAATAATTTGTCAGGCTGGAAAGCGCGGATCGGTTACTTATCCCCCTCGGTTTTTGAAACGCCGTCGGATTGGGATCTCATTTTGCCCAAAGGCTTTACCATCGTCGCCTCCGGGCTCAACGTTCAAGCGCACACGGAAGCCGAGTTCAACAAGGCGATCGACGCTTTGGGAGCCGGCTTGGGTATCTTCGCCGCCGAAGAGTGCGACGCGATTCTCATGGGCGGGATTACGTTGGGCACCCAGCGCGGTTACGCCGCTGAGCAGGAGGTTGTAGCCAAGCTATCGCGGCAAGTCGGGCTACCGGTCAGTACCGCGATGAGTGCCACAGTCGAAGCGCTGAAGCATTTACGCGTCCGCAGCACGGTCATCGCGACTGCGTATAAGGAAACCATCAACCAGGCGGTAAAAAAATACTACGAGGACGGCGGCGTAAGAGTTTTGGCGATCAAAGGCTTGGAAGTTTCTAAACCCGTGGATCAGGTTAAGCTGCCGGATTATGCGTCTTATAAGGTCGCGCGCGAGCTATTTCGCCGGCATCCTGACGTTGAGAGTATTTTAATTCAGGGTCGCTGGCGCTCGGTCGCTTACGTGCAGGAGCTCGAAGACGACACGCAAAAACCCGTGGTATCAAGCACCGCCGCGTCTCTGTGGTGGGCGATGCATGCCCTCGGCACAAAAGCTCCGATCGAGGGCTACGGTAAATTGCTGCGCGGCTGAATCCAGGCGTTCTGCCATAACGCGCGTCAATAAGGCGCTGTCCGCTCACGCCTTGCAACCGAGCAAGTTCCAGCCGCTCCGGCGGAAGTAAACCGTTAATAAAACAAAACGGGCAGCACGCCTAGGACGACTGCCCGTTTTATTGACGCCATCGCGTCATTATTCTTTATTTAATTTTGCGGCTTACGGCCCGCACACCGACGACTCGCTCAGCGCTCCGTTCGATTCCACTTGCCGTCAGTTTGGTAACGAGTCTGCTCTGAGGAAGCCCAACCTTCTGATTTACCCCGTTTCGGGTTCACGCCATTTGGCGTAGAATTTGAGGGCTTGATTCACACAGCTCGATGCCTGACAGGTAGCTTGCTCGAACTGCTGGCGCCCGCCGACTGCGGGCATGATTGGCCCGGTGGACTATCTTCTCCCTGCATTAACACCCTCCGACTTTAATTCTGAAAGAGTTGGCGACAGGCGCGCGCTGCACCGGCTCTTTCGACCCCGTACTATCCGAGGCTAATATAACTCCTAACGCCGCACAGTTGCCATGTCAAGACTATTTTTTTCTTCTGAAAAATATTTTTTCTCGGCCTAAATTTTTCCCGTCATCGATTTCTTTAAATGAGTCCGCTCGTTCAATTATCGATTGGATGAGCTAGTCGCCGAGATACACGACTCTCGGCTCGCGGCTGGCCGGAATGCGCCCCTCGGTGTTGACGGTCGCATGGCTCAAGTCAGTTCCTGTAATGATCTGGTACAATTCCGCCATCGCGGCCGGGCTATTGAGTCTCTTCAGACCAGCGGCGCGCGCCATTTCTTGAATCTGATTGGCCATCGATGCTAGCGGCATTGGGATTTCAAGCTTCGCCGCGATGCTCAATGCCTGGCGAAAATCCTTGTAGCTGTTGCTCAGCGCGCCGCCATTGTTGTTGTTGCGCTTCATGAATTCTTCGAGGCGAGCAGAAGAAGCTTCCGAACCCGTTGTGCGAAGAAGCTGCAAGAACAGTTTCGGGTCGGCGCCTTGCGCAGTCAGCCACGAGCAGATTTCCGCGGTGATGATGTTGTTAGTGGTGGCGTATAAAATAATCGCGATTTTGAATGCCTTGGGCATCCACGGTTCGGGCAAACAGACAACCGTGTCCGCCACATCATTCAAGAGACCGACGGTCGAAGCAAGTTTCGCTCTTTCGGCGCCGACGACGATCGAGAAACGTCCTTGCGGAATCACAACGGCCGGCGCACCGCTGGCGTGAATCGTGCCGCCGATGAAAGCAATTTGTCGTTCACCCAGCCGATCCTGCAGTTCACGCGCACAGTCGGGGTCCGTGCCGCTGAGATCGACGAGCGTCGTACCGGGCTGGAGATTGCCAAGCGCCCCGCCTTCGCCGAAAACCGCCTGACGCACTTCGACAGAAGATGGCAAGAGTGTGATCGTCGTTTCGCGCGCGGCTGACTCCGCGGAATTTGCCGCAAGCGCCCCTCGCTGCGCGATAGCTTGGACTTTCGCCTTGTCGATATCGAAGACAGTGAGCGCATATCCCTTTGAGAGAATTCGCTCCGCCATCGGGCGGCCCGCGTTGCCGAGACCGATTAAGCCGACTGACTGCATTGCTCCTCCTTTTGCCGCCATTGCCCGCTCAACGACCGGATCACCTTCCCTTTCCTGCTTTACTCAGCGCGTCCTCGACGATCCGATGCAACGCTTTTCGCCCGGCCTGATCGTTGTACTTCGAAGAATTGAGCATGAAGTAGCGCACGCCCTTCTGTGGCACATCGTCGGGAGGTAAATCGCTCTTCGAAATGTCGGCGCGCAGCGAGTTTACTTCGGTATACTTTTGCCAAGCGCTCTGCCCTTCTCGTGACAAAACCCAGTTGACGAACAGCTTGGTTGCGCTCGGATGCGGCATTTTGTTGATCACCGCCAAGCAGCAAGAGCCGCCGCCCATGATGTCGCCCTCTTTCAACGCATGCGGCATCAGATCGACCGGCAAACCCTGCTTCTTGGCTTTCATCACCGGCTGGCCGCTGCCGATGTAGAAAAGAATTTTTCCTTGCGCCAGCCAATCCGTTCCCTGCTGCAAATCGCGGGTCAGCAAAAGATCGGTTTCGGTGAGAAATCGCGTGATGAATTTCGGCCCTAACGCCGGCGTATAGTAAAAGAACATGAAGGTTTCTCCGCCGCCGCCCGCGACTCGCGGATCGAAGCTGCCGAGCTTGCCTTTCCATTTCGATTGGAGCAAATCCCACCACGACTGGATCTCCTTCGGATCGACGAGCTTGGTGTTGTACGAGCCGCGACGCGTGCCGATCTCGCCCGAAATGATCAGCGCCGCATTGTTCTGTGGGTCGGAGAAATAAAACTTCCCGTCAAACCACGCGGACGAATCCGTTACCTCGGGCAAAATGAGCTGTGGCTCCAATGGCTCCAACGTGCCCGGCGGGAACGCCGCGAAGCTCGACGAGCCGCCCATCAGCAAATCGGCAAGATATTTTCCCGCACGGCGCTCGGCGACGATGCGCTGCGCGTGATCCGAGCCTTTACCGGGAACGAAGCTGAACCTTATCTCAGGGTAGGATTTTTGAAAGATCGACCAGACCTGCTGATAAGCAGGGTTGTGCGGTCCGTAGATCGTCACCTCGCCCTCTTTCTTCGCCGCTTCAATCGGTTCCTTCCCATTGCCGCTTCCAGTCGGATTGAGCATCGGCGGAAACCGGAGCGAGATGAAAAAGAAACCCGAGAACAACGATGGACCAGCACACCTTAACCATATTGGGATCCCCCCATTACTCCGTTACTCCATCACTCCATTTCCCCAATCGTCTTACCGGTGCGCGCGCATTTCCGCAGCCGTAAACGGCCCGACGCCCATGATTTGATGCACTTCCCACTCGAGCAGCTCGAAGGCGGTGAAGCCGGCGACCGTGTAGGGATCACTCGCCGCGATCTTCTCAGCCTCTTCCTTGGAGCGCGGTGCGAATCACGTACACGCCATATTTTCGATCTGTCGTCGGACCGGAAAATAAAATTTTCCCGGCTTCATGTTGCTGCTTCATCCAGACCAGATGTTGATCGAGAGTCACCGTCCATTCTTCGCGCGGCTTTACAGGGCGGCGCAAAACTAGATACCACATGATTTCCTCCTCGCTTAACTTTTCGACACTAAGGAATTAGACTGTTAAATCATAAATACGCTTGGGAGCTTTACGCTGTCAAAGGCAATTTTCGCTCCTACTTTCCCAGCGCAATGGCGATCGTTCCGAGCACCACAGCCACCGTACCGATGATGGTTTGGCCGGTGACGTGTTCTTTGCCGCGCAGGAAAATCAGTGAGATCGCCAAGCTGAACAACGGTGTTGTCGCTACGATCGGAGACACGATCACGACGCGCGCGCTTGCGAGGGCGACAAGAGTGAGCAATGCCCCCATGGCTTCGCAAAAACCCGACGCAAAAAAATGCATGACGCCGCGCCGATTCCAAACCAGCCCTTGCTCAGAGCGATGCCACAGCACATAAGGAATCGAACCCAGTAGCGAAACTACCGCCACGACAAAGCTGAAAAAGACCGGCTCGTTGGTGATCGTCAGCCCGTAGCGCCGTAGCGGAAACGCAAGGCCGGCGAGGAAACCCGCGCCCAGAGAGTAAAGCACATGCCACCAGCGATAAGTCAGCGCCGCGGTGTCCGGTTTCCAAGAGATCAGCACAATCCCCGCAACGACCAACACGGTTCCGGCCAATACCGCCGCGCTCGCCTGCTCATGCATCACGACGATGGCAATCACGGTGCTCCAAAGCGGATAACTGTTACGCAGCGGCTGGCTGCGCGAGGTGCCGATTCGTTGCAAGCCGATGAAAGTCAGCAAACTGATGGCGCTCTGCAAGACGCCGAGAAATACGAAAACAGCAAATGCCGTTGAGCCTTACTGGTAGCCGGGAACACCGCCACTTAAAACCACCGCCACCCCAAGCGTCACGGTTCGCGCGGCAAGCGAAACGATCGCGCCCGTCAGCGGTGTCGAATGGCTCAAGCCGAGCCAGCCGAACACGGCAAACAAGGCAAACGAAATCGAAGCTAAAAGCGCAATCGCCTCAGGAGCCATAATTCCTTCGATCGAGCCCATGTACTGGACAAACGGCGCCAAGTCAAAGCGTGTTTTTTAGGCGGCTTCACTTAAGACCCTTTTAGTATATAATGCGCTCTGTTTTGCGCGTCGATTTTGACGCAAGGAGATGCCATGTATCGAATGATCATCCGTCTATCCCTGTATTGCCTTTGCATGCTCACACCTTCATGGCTTTATGCCCAGGACGCGATCCGCGATTTGGTTGTAAAGATTCACGCGACTCACCACAGTCCGGACCTGCTCCGCCCATGGACTAAAGGTAGCCCGCGTCAAATCAGCGGCTCAGGCGTTGTCATCGAGGGCAAGCGCATTCTCACCAACGCGCACGTCGTTAAGTATGCCAGCCAGATCTATGTCCAGCCCAACCAATCGGCTAGCCGTATTCCAGCTCGCGTAATGGCGATCACACCGGGTATGGACCTTGCCCTCCTAAAGCTCGACGACGAATCGTTTTTTGACCAACGCGGCTCTTTGCCCTTCGCCCAGGAACTTCCGCGCGTCAAAGATTCGATAAATGTTTACGGTTATCCCACCGGCGGCGCCGAGCTTTCGGTTACCCAAGGGATCGTTTCCCGTATTGAGTACACCGATTACTACTACCAAGCGAACGGCCTGCGCATCCAGGTCGATGCGGCGCTCAACTTCGGTAACAGCGGCGGACCGGCGGTGTCCGACGGCAAGTTGGTCGGTCTCGTATTCAGCTTGATTCAGAACGCGCAAAACATCGGTTATTTGATTCCGGTAGAAGAAATTCAGCTTTTTCTGAACGACATGGCGGATGGAGTCTACGACGGCAAACCGCAATTTTATGATCTGGTTCAGACCGTTGAAAACGACGCCCTACGACAGCGGCTCGGATTGCCCAAGGGCATCAATGGAGTCATGGTGGCGCAACCTTATCGCGATCAACCCGGGTATCCTTTGCAAGAGTGGGATGTCATAACCAAGATCAGTGACATGCCGATCGACAGCGATGGCAAAGTCGCGATCCGTTACGATCTTCGCTTGTCGGCGTCTTATCTCGTGCAGAAGTATGCGAAGAACGGTCTTCTACCGCTGACGATTTATCGCGACGGACGCCTAACGCAAATCAACTTGCCGGTGCGCTCCCAACGCGAACTCGTAATCCCCTATCTGATGGATAGGAGCCCGCGTTTTTTTATTTTCGGCCCCTTTGTCTTCTCACAAACGACGCAAGACTATTTGGATCGATTGGGTAATCAGCCGCCACCGACGCTGGGACGCAGGCCCAGCCCGCTGGTAACGCGGCGCTACGACAAACCCGCCTTCGAGAACGAGGAACTGGTCGTCGTATCGTCGCCGCTCTTTCCCAGTCGGATCACCCGGGGATACGACGATCCCAACCGTTCCGTGTTGAGTGAAATCAACGGAGTTCCGGTCAAGAACTTGCGCCATCTCGTGGAAATCCTGCGCGACAGCCGAGACGAACAGATCAGTTTCAAATTTGCTAGCTCAGGCGTGCTGACGCACGAGACGATGGTATTCAATCGAGGAGATTTGATGGAAACCACTGCAAAGATTCTCGAAGAAAATGGCATTCGCTACCCGTACTCGCCCGATTTGCGCGCCGTTTGGGAAACCGCCGATCCGACAGCGCCAAAATCCGCGCAGATGACTTGCTGCGCCGTGCCCCCCGCAGCCAATTAGCCCGCCGCTCACTCCTCAGGCGGCGCCGCCGTTTTGGGGTTCGCTGCCATTTATCGGCGTGTGCGGCCAAACTCTGTATCGGCTCGTTTCGACCCCAACGATCCGAGGAAGGTGGAGAGCTTCGAGCGGCACTTTTCCCGCCAGTTCGGCCGCCTGAGCAACCGCGGCGGTCGCGGCACCCCGGCCCGCCCGACGACGATCGTATCATCGCCTAAGCGTCACGTCGTAGCGTGCATTGCAGTTCCCTCTCGGCTCGCGACTCTAGCGCTCGCCCCGTCTTCGCTGCTAGAATCAAATTCGTTTCCAAGGGGGTTTTCCAGTGAAGTCTAAAATCGGCGCGATTATTTTCTTTCTCCTCCTGCTCGTCGTCGCTTTCGGTCTTATCAGCTTCTCCACCGAGTTCTTTCTGGGAAAACCATTAATCAAGGTAGTTCAAGATGTTCTGTTCATGCTTTACCGGAAGCCATGACGACTGACGGCGCCATGTTCCCTAACCACGGGTTTTGTATCTAAGCGGGCAGCGCACTTCATGGATTCATCCGATAACCGTTGCAAATACTCGCGTTTCGCCTCACCGCCATTGATCGAGACACTGCACTGATATAGGATCGCCGCCGTTATCTCGGAGTCATCGTTATGCACAAAAGAATTTTCACGTGGCTTGGAAAAGAGTTTGTCGAATTGTCCGGCGAAGCTAAAGCCGAGGCGAATGCGACCATCGAAGCACAGGAATTGTTCCAGCGATTCGATCAGGAGCTCAAGGCGCACGGCTTGTCCCTCGACAACACGGTACGAAGCCGGCTCTGGGGATGCGATCGCCAAAGCCGCGATCTCGGCAGCACGGAGCGCGTCAAAATATTATCCGGCAAAGCGCGCTCGGCAAGCTCCAGTTATATTGCGCCGGGGCATTTCGATTCGCCCGCCAAGGTCGCACTCGATCTGCTCGCCATGCGTCCGTCCGTTCCCAGTGCCGAAAAGCGCGTCGTGGAATACGAGCCGGCAATCGCGCCCATCCGTTTTCTGGTTTACGACTCCGTGGTCGTTCTTTCGGGCGTGACCACGGTCTTGCCAACACTCGCAGAACAATTCGACAACATCTTCCCTCGTATTGCCGGCTCCCTTGCAGACGCGGGAAGCGCGTGGGATAAAGTCGCTCGTGTCTCGTTTTACCTCCATCGCAGTCAGAGCTTGGAAAATCTAAAAGCGCTTTTCGGCCGGCACGTGACGGCGAGGATTCCGCAGCTGGAGTACTGTTCCGTCGACGGCTATTCTTCAGAAGGTAAATTCTGCGAAGTCGAAGTCACGGCCACGACATAACAATTATGGCAAACAACAAAATCAAAGTCGCGATATTGGACGATTTCGAAAAGCTCGCCGACAGCGTGCCGGCTTACGAGAAGCTCAAGGCCCGCGCCGATGTAACCATCTTGAGAAGACGGCTGGACAGCTCGGAGAATATCGTTGCCGCGCTGCGCGACTTCGACTCGATCCTTTTGATGCGCGAGCGAACTTTTTTCAGTGACAAAGAATATTCTCAGTTGCCGAACCTAAAACTTATCTCGCAAACCGGCCGAACCAGTAAGCACCTGGACCTACCCAACGCCACCCGGCGCGCCATTGCCGTCACCGCCACGGCAGCCGACAACGGTGTGTCGACGACTGAGTTGACCGTCGCGCTGATTCTCGCGCTTTTGCGTAAGATTCCGCAAGTGAATTTGCGTATGCGCGAAGAAGCTTGGCCCGCTATCCCGGGCAACACACTCGAAGACAAAACCATCGGCGTCTTCGGCTTCGGCCGCATCGGCAGTGAGGTAGCCCGCATTATGAAGGCGTTCCCGAATACTCGCGTGCTCGCCTATTCGCGCACCCTCACGGCAGAGCGAGCGGGAGAAGTCGGCGCGGAATGCGTGCCCTTGGAAACCCTATGGCGCGAATCGGACATTCTCACCGTGCACATCAACTCCAACGCCGAAACCCGCGATAGCATTGGCGAGAAAGAATTTGCCATGATGAAGCGCGGCGTGCTTCTAGTGAACACCGCGCGCGGTCCGATCGTCTGTGAATCGGCGATGATCAAAGCGCTCGAGAGCGGACAATTGGGCGGCGTCGGTCTCGACGTTTACGACGTCGAGCCGCTGCCGATGGATCATCCGCTGCGCCGCTTCGACAATGCGATCCTCATGTCGCACCGCGGTTACGCCACGGTGGAAGTCATGAGCGAGCGCTACGAGCAGGCGATGAACAACATCCTCGACTTTCTCGACGGCAGGCCGCTTAACCTGATCAACCCTGATGTTCAAGTTCGCCGCGCCACTTAACGCGAATTTCCTTGCAAGCAAAAGTGAACGATCGACTGCAGAAACTGAGCAAACAAGAACTCGCACAAACATCGACAACCACCCTTTCACATTATAATCAGCATGCCGAGAGTTTCTGGGAAGGCACGCGTGATCACGACGTCAGTCAGAATCGCGATGCGTTCCTGCAAGCCCTTCACGGCGCCGGACCGTTTCGCATACTCGATTTCGGCTGCGGTCCCGGGCGAGATTTGAAAGTTTTTTGTGATCTCGGTCACGAAGCGATCGGTCTTGATGGCGCAGAGCGCTTCGTTGAGTTGGGGAGCAGCTACAGCGGCTGTAAAATGTGGTGCCAAGATTTTCTCAAGCTGGATTTGCCGGCGGAATATTTTGACGGAATTTTTGCCAACGCATCGCTTTTTCACGTTCCAAGGCAGGAACTGCCGCGAGTTCTAAGGGAGCTTTGGGCAACATTGAAGCCGGACGGCGTGCTCTTCAGCTCCAATCCGCGCGGTGAAAACGAAGAAGGTTGGAGCGGCGAGCGATACGGCTGCTATCATAATTGGGACTCCTGGTGTCAGCTCGTCACCGCGGCGGGCTTCACTGAAATAACACATTACTATCGCCCGCCCGGCCTGCCGCGCGAGCAGCAACCGTGGCTGGCATCGGTATGGAGAAAGCCTGACAGTCAGGGTTTGTTTCTTCGAGCAACGTCGAGCGATCTTGTATTTCTGACCTGATGCCTCTGGGCTTCCGCCTTTCCGCCAATTGACAGGCGCGCCACCGATCTATTAAGGTGCGGTTAAGATTAAGAATAACTCAATGTCCAGCCCTGTAAGGAGGATAGACAGATGGCGATAGCGAGTGACCTTATCATTTCGTCAGATTCCCACGTCATGGAGCCTGTGGATCTTTGGAAAAAAGGCGTCCCGGAGAAATACCGCGAAGCGGCACCGCTCTTTCCACCACACCAGGTCGGCGAAGGCTTCCAGCAGCACGCCGGCGGTTGGGATCCGAACGCCAGGATGAAAGAAATGGAAGCCGACGGACTCAGCGCCGAAGTCCTCTATCCAACCTTGATGCTCGACCTTTTCGCTCTCGACGATCCCGGCTTGCAGGAAGCGTGCTTTCGGGTTTACAACGACTGGCTGATCGACTATTGCAGTGCCGATACCCATCGTTTGATCGGCATTCCAGCGATTCCCGTCTACAATATCGACAACGGCATCAAAGAGCTCGAGCGCTGCCACAAGGCCGGATTGAAAGGCGCGATCATTTGGCAAGCGCCCCATCCGGATCTGCCCTTTCATTCCAGCCATTACGATAAATTCTGGGCAGCATGCCAGGATCTCGATACTCCGGTCAGCCTGCATATTTTGACCGGGCACAGCTACAACAAAGATAAAACCAGAAAAGGCGTCGAGCGTTACCGCGGCAGCGTCAACTTGAAGCTGATGGATATCGCCAACGCACTCTTCGAGTTCGTTTTTTACGGCGTCCTCGAAAGAAATCCCAAGCTCAAGATCGTCTCGGTGGAAAACGAGAGCGGCTGGATGCCGTGGATGTTTCAGCAGTGGGACTATTATTACAATCGTTTCAAGAAACAAAACCCGCCGCCGTTCACGCGCAATCCAAGCAGCTTCGTCAAAGAGCAGATTTATGCCTGTTTCTTCAACGATCACGTCTGCGGCGAAAATCTAAAATATTGGGGCGAAGACAACATCATGTGGTCGAATGATTTTCCGCATCCGAATTCGACCTGGCCGCACTCGCGAAAAATCATCGAACGCGATCTCGGCCATCTGTCGCCGGAAACCCAGCGTAAAGTGGTTTGTGACAACGTTTCACGGCTCTACAATATCGACGCGTCGAAGTTACCGCGGGTCCAAAAGCAAGCGGCATAAATACACCAAACAGACTTTTAAGCCGCGAAGGGCATGAAGATTCCGAAGGTGAGAAATCCTTCCGCGCTTCGTGCCCTTCGTGTTATTGATGGTGAAATCTTAAATGACAACGACCTATTTGCTGAAAGATTTCATCGACGACTTGGATCGCATTACGAGAACGGAAAGCTCTCAGGAAAAGATTGTCAACTCGGCCAAGCCGCTCCTCGCCAAGCTCGTGCAACAACCGAACTGCATCGAAGGAAAATATCGAAAGCGCGGCGCGACGGCTTACGGCCGTTACATGCTCCATCGCGCTTCGCTCTTTAACATCTCGTCGGTGGTTTGGGGGCCGGGAGATAATGCCAAGGCGCACAATCATGACACCTGGGGCATGGTCGGTGTGGTTGAAAACGAGATTCAGGAGACGCGCTTTCGCAGAAAAGACAAAGGATCCAATTCCGAATTTGCCGACCTCGAAGTCAGCGCCGTGCTGAAGAACCACGCAGGAACGGTATCTTGCCTAATCGCCCCCGACGACGACATTCACGAAATGAACAACGTCACCGATCGCGACACGGTTGAAATTCACGTCTACGGCAAAGACCTCACCGAAATGCCCCGGCTGCGTTTCGACGTGGCGACAAAAAGGTGAAGACCTTTGCCAGTCCGAAGTACGACAACTGCTGAGCGTGCCCCTGAATAGAGTTCAAGATTCAACGTTCAAAGTTCAAGTCGGAATCGGATGAATTGAACTTCGTTCGGGCCAACCTTGAACATGGAACCTTGAACTTTGAACCCGGATTACCGCGGCAACGCAAGCTCCCAATCCAAATAGCGTTGCATGTCTTCCTTGGTGCCGCGGATTGACGGCGACAGGACGACGTCGTTGGTTGGCGCCAAGGATGTTCCCAATCCGTGTTCCGTTGGGAACCCCGCAGCCGACCACACGCGCAGTCCACCGTCTAGCACCGATACGTTCAAATAACCGATCTCGGCTAACGCGTGCGCCGCGAAAACCGATTGCCGTCCATCGGGACACGTGACGACGATCGGCTGAGCCCGATCAGGATACTTGTCAGGAAGTTTAAGCTCGATCCAGCCGCGGGAGATCCATTTAGCGCCCGGCAGATGTGCCGATTCGAATTCTAGACTCGTGCCGACATCGAGAACCCATGTCGATGAATCGCGCAGGATGCGATCGAGCGACCGCGCATCGACCAAACGAGCCACCCGTTTTGCGGCTTCGAAACCCAACGGCTCATTTTGCCGAGGGCCGCTAACGAGCATTTCACCGCCGTCTGACCACGCGCGCAGTCCGCCCTTCAGCACAGAAACGTTCCGGAACCCCATTTGCCGATACCAATAAGCTGCCATCACAGCCCGCGCTGATTCGTTGCTGATAAACACAATCTGCGCGTTTCGCACAGCGACGAAATCGTCGGCGCGCTGTACCGCTTGCCCGCCGGGCACGTTGACCGATCCGGCAACATGACCGGCCTCATACTCGGGCTCCGAGCGCACGTCGATGAAGTACGTGACGCCGCGGTAATTTGTTGTCAATGCTTCCGCCAACCCCTGCGGAGAAATCCACGGAATGTGCTCATCGCTTGCGAGTCGTAAGGCCAGTGAAAGAACTGGTCCGCTGCTTCCCCGCGGCGCGGGCGGAGTGATTCGCCCTGGATTCTTTTCGAGCTCGAAGCCGGCAAGTACCCACCCCATTGTGCCGTTTCGAAGTGCACGGACATTGGTCAAACCCAGACGGCGTAGCGCGGCGGTGCCGATGATGCTGCGCGTTCGTCCCGCACAATTTACGACTACCGGGGATTTCGTTTGCTTCAATTCCTCCGCCCATAGAACGAGATCCCCGCCTGGAACGTTTATGCCGCCGGGAATGCAGAATCGACCATATTCCTCTGGCGTGCGCACGTCGAGAATGCGTACGTCTTGTCGTTCTTCCAGCAACTGACGCAACTCTTCAGCTGAAATATCCGGAATGTTTTGTTCGTGATGAATTTTTTCGCCAAAGGCCTTGCTCGGAACATTCACACCGCTGACCGTTGGCCGACCCTCATCGCGCCACGCTGTCAGCCCGCCGTCGAGAATTGAAACCCCCGAATAGCCAAATTGATTTAGAGTCTTGGCAGCGAGCGGTGCTCTACCGTCGTCGTTATCGTAGAGAACAAGCGGCACTGCGGCGTTTGGCACTAGTTGATTAAGCCGAAATTCGATCTGGCTACGCGGCAGCGACGTTGCGCCGGGAATTTGACACTCGTTGTATTCGCCGCGCTCGCGCACGTCGAACACGACGAATAACCGATCGGTCGCCATCAAATCGGCGACGCCCTGGCAGGAAACCAATGAACTCATAATGCCATGCCAAATAAACAACGGTGCTGCTAGCCGGCTTGAACTAATACCGCAATCTGTTCTACTAATGCCAGCAATACATTCAAACCCGGACTGAACGCCGAAATCTGGAGGAAATAATGTCAGCCATCCATGAACGTTTTAGCGGCCTTTTCATTCCTCATGTAACGCCATTTAATCAGGATGGCGCGCTCGACACGGAAAGTCTAACACGCCTGACACAACATTTCTCCGGAATCGGCAGCGTCGCCGGCCTGGTTTCCTGCGCCCGCATCGGTGAAAGCCCCGTCTTGAGCATCGAAGAGAAAAGCCGAGTCTACGAAGTCTCCGGAAAAGTTATGCACGGCGCCGGCAAAATGCATATCGCCACCATCTCGCCGCAATCGACCGACGAAGCGGTCAGCCTGATACGCGATCTGGAAAACCTGCCCGTCGACGGCGTTATGATTTTCCCGCCGCTGCTTTTCGCCTGGGGCAAGGTGGATCCCAATCTGAAAGTCCGTTTCTTCGAGGATCTCGCGCGCGAAACGAAGGTGCCCATCGTGCTTTTCCAGGTGCCGGTCAAAAGCTACTACTACGATCCGGACACCGTTTGCCGCATCGCGCGTCTTGAAAACGTCGTAGCGTTCAAAGAAGCTTCGTTCGACATTAATCTGTTCACCGAAACGGTTCAGACACTCAAGCGCGACAAAGCCGCGATGCGCGTGCTCACCGGCAACGATCGCTTTGTCGCCGAGAGTTATCACCTCGGCGCCAACGGCGCGCTCATCGGCGTCGCCAACGTTGCAACGGAAAAATGGGGCGCCATGGACATCGCCGGACGCGCCGGAAAATCCGAGGAAGCCGCGGCGATCCAGAAAGAGCTCGAATCGGTAAAGGAACTCGTTTTCAGCGAACCGATCGTCGAAGCGGTCGCCCGCATCAAGGTCGTCCTGCAGCACGAAGGACTGATCAAGACCGCCAAAGTACGCCGCCCACAACTGGGTATTTCCGAGGCGGAACAAAAACAGCTGCTCGACAGCTATGCTGTTCTGAAGCGCAATGAATTTCGCAGCGGCACGATGGCGCCGCAGGACAAGCGCCGCCAAGCGGTGGGTTAATCGGTAAACACTACGAAGGACCTAGCGCGGCTACGCCGCAAACAAGGAAAAGAAGGATTTAGTCGCAAAAAGCGCATACGTAGGGGCGACCGGCGGTCGCCCTCGGATTCGAATTCACCGCTTTGCGCAAGCCGCGCAAAATTTCAACCATAGTAATACGAAGCTCACGAAGGACGAAATACCTCCGATTTTTGTGTCCTTCGTGGTAGGAAGTCTTTCCGTTCAGGTCAACTCACTGCCACTCCGCCCGGGAATCACGAACGCAAACAACGCGATCGTCACCGCGAGAAGGATCATCGCGCTGAGCGCCAGCGACCAGTGGATACCGATCAAGCCGCCGATGACGCCGACGGTCACGCCGCTGAACGCGCGCAAGCCGTTGTTGGACATGTTGAACAAACCGATCAAGCGCCCGCGCAGTTGGGTCGGCGCCTGCAGTTGCACCAACGTTTGTGCCATCGAGAGAAAAGTCAAATTGAGGAATCCCGCACAGAATAGCAGCGCGATGGCCAAGAGGTAATTCGTCGACGCTGCGAAACCGACGATCGCTAGACACCAAAGGATCGAGCAAATCGCCGCGTTGCGCGCGTTCGGCCGCAGCATGCCGGTGCCTTCCAATAACAGGCCACCGATCGCGGCGCCGCCGGCGTTGGCGCCAAGTAAAATACTATAAGCCCAATCCTGTCTCTCATGCCCGAAGTCATGGGCAAATCCCGGCATTTGCGCTTGAAACGCGTTGCCGACGAGCAACGAAGTCGCGCCGCCGAGAAGGATCATAGAAAGTATCGTTGGATTCGCCGCCGTCTCGCGCATCAATTGCAACGCGCCGCTCAGGCTAAAGCGCGGCGCCCGGCCGCTGCCCGCGTCGTCGCGACCGTGACCGGTATAGGGCAGGATGAACATGAAGACGATCATCGGCAGGTACATGAACACGTTGATAAACAGTCCCGCCGGCGCTCCGAAAATCAACATCGTCGCGCCGCCCACCGCTGGTCCGAAGAGCACGGCGATATTTCGTCCCGTAGAATTGAGCCTGACCGCGCTCTGCAAGTACTCGCGCCCGACAATGTCATGGATGATCAGCTGGCTGCCGGGGCTGCCCAACACACCGGCCATGCCATGCATCACCAGGAGAACGCACGCATGCCATACCTGAATCGTGTCGGTGAGAAACAAAATGCCCCAAATGAGCGACACGCTGGCATATATCACCTGTGCGGTTTGGATCACGCGGCGGCAATCGTGCCGGTCGGCGAGGGCGCCGAAATAAACCGCGAAAAACAAAAACGGCGTCCAGTGACTGATGACCGCAAAACCGGCGAGTACCGGCGAGTGAAATTTCTGGTAGAGCAGCCAGTAACTGATCACGTGCTCGATATTGTCGCCCATCTGCGACATCATGATCACGAAGAAATATCTTCGATAGTCTCGATGATGCAGTGCCGCAAATGCTACTTTGCGCTCTGGGATCGCTGACGAAACGTTGCTCGCAGAAGTTGGATTCACACGTATGGTTCGGCTTTAGTTGAGCTCTTCGTGGCGCTGCCAGGGAGAGCAAAAGCAAACAGTGCGACGGTTACGGTCAACAACGCCATCGCGCTCGCTGCCAGCGACCAGTGCACGCCGATCAAACCGCCCAAGACCCCGACGGTCAAACCGCTAAAAGCTTTGAGGCCCATGCTCGCCATAGCGAACAAGCCCGATCAAGCGGCCGCGCAGCCGCGGCGGGGACAGCAGTTGTACGATCGTCTGCCCCATTGAAGAAAAGGTCAGATTCAACACTCCGGCCAGGAACAGTAGTCAACGAGGATAAATAATTGGACGAGAGCGCGAATCTGGCGATGGCGACGCACCAAAGGATCGCGCTGATCATCGCGGTTTGGACGCGCGGCGGAAGCCAGCCGCGGCCCTCGAGCAAGAAACCACCGATCACCGCGCCGGCAGCATTGGCGGCAAGCAGCGCGCTGTAAGCGAAGTCGGCTTTCTCAGCCCCGAGGTCATGGGCGAACTCCGGCATGGTCGCCTGGAACGCGGTGCCGACAAAGAATGACACGCAGCCCGCCAGTACGATCATCGTGATAATCGGCCGGTTACCAGATACCTCGCGGACGATCTCGAAGGCGTCGCGCCAGCTGAGGGCGCGCCGCGCCGGCACAACCCCTTCGCGGCTATGGCCGGTATAAGGCACGGTCCACAACCAGATCGTCAATGGCAAATAGATCAGAGTATTCACCACCAAACCCATCGCCGGACTCAACAACAGCATCAGCCCGCCGCCCACCGCAGGACCGAAAAGAACGCCCAGTTGCCGACTCGTAGAGTTTAGCCGGACGGCGCTTTGCAGATGTTCGGGGCCGACGATGTCGTGAATCAATAGTTGGCTCCCCGGCCCCCAGAGCACTCCCGCCATGCCGTGAATCACCAGCAGAACGCAAGCATGCCAGACTTGAATCGTATCGGTAAAAAACAAAAACGCCCACGTCGCCGAAACTCCCATGTACATGATTTGCGCGACCTGGATGACTTTCCGGCAGTCGAAGCGATCCGCGAGCGCGCCGAAGTAGACGGCGAAAAGCAAAAACGGCGTCCAGTGGCCCAGCACGGCGAACCCGGCGAGCGTTGGCGATTGAAATTTCTGTAGAGCAACCAATAGCTGATCACATGCTCGATATTGTCGGCCATCATCGCCAGCATCGTGCCAATGAAGTAATCGCGAAAATCTTTATTATGGAGCGCGGCGAAGGCGATTTTCTTGTGCGAACCAGTCGGAGTTGCTGTGCCTCTATTGATTCGTGGGTGCCACTGTTGTCTCCGAAATCGCTGGGGTTAATCGCTGACAGTAACGGATCTTGGAGAGCCGTGCAAACTGACTCACTCCCAGTTTAAAACTGGGAGTGAGTCACCCTGAGCGTAAGCGAAGGGCCTTTTCCTTGGACTTTATGGCGCGAATTACCGATTTTCGCCGGAATAGTGGCGCCACTTTCACCTAGCCTTTGCTGCTTTGTCCCTGCGAGGCGAAAGTGAGGAGTGCCACAGTGACGGCGAGAAGAGTCATTGAGCTTAAAGCCAGCGACCAGTGAATGCCGATGAAACCGCCGATTACGCCGACCGTCAGGCCGCTAAAAGCACGTAGACCATACGCTGACATGGAAAAGAGCCCGATCAGCCGGCCGCGCAATGCCACGGGCGCTTCTAATTGCACGATCGTTTGCGCAATCGAATAGAATGCGAGGTTTAACGCGCCTGCGAGAAAAAGCAGAACCAGTGACAAGGGATAACTGGTGAAAAAGCAAAAGCGGTCATCGTCAAACACCAGAGAATCGCGCAAGAGATCGCCGATTTCACCGTCGGTGGCAGCCACGCCTTGGCATCGAGTACAAAACCTCCGAACACCGAGCCAGCGGCGTTGGCCGCGAACAATGCGCTGTACGCGAAATCCGCTTTTTCTGTGCCGAGGTCATGTGCGAACTCCGGCATGTTTGCTTGAAACGCGTTGCCGACGAATAGCGACGCCGCGCCGCCGAGTACGATCATGGTCACGATCGGACGGTTCTCGCAATATTCGCGAATGACCTCGAAGGCATCACGCCAACGCAATGCGCCGCACGCGACATGCCCTCCCGCGTATGACCAGTGTAAGGGACAACCACCAGCCAGATCGTTAATGGCACATAGATTAACGCATTCACCACCAGGCCAGCAGGTGCGCCAAGCCACAGCATCAATCCGCCGCCGACTGCCGGCCCAAAAAGAATGCCGAATTGCCGGCTCGTGGCATTTAAACGCACCGCGCTCGGCAGATCGTCCGCGCCGACGATGTCGTGAATGATCAACTGCTCAGCGGGCGTCCAGAATACACCGGCGATGCCGTGAATGACGAGCAAGACGCACGCATGCCAAATCTCTATCGTGCCGGTAAAAAAGAAATACGCCCAGGCTGCCGACACGAACATATACATGATCTGCGCAATTTGAATCAGTCTGCGGCAATCATGGCGATCGGCCAAGCCGCCGAAATAGACAGACAAAAACAAAAACGGCGTCCAGTGGCTGATTACGGCGAAGCCGGCGAGAACAGGAGACTGAAATTTTTGGAACAGCACCCAATAACTGATTACATGCTCGATGTTGTCCGCCATCATGGCGAGCATCGTGGTGAAGAAAAAGCCGCGAAAATCGCGATGCTGCAGGGCCGCAAAAGCAATTTTCTTTTCCGAACCGGATGCGGAGGGCGCTTGTTGCTTATTGCTGGATAAAGCCAAGAACGTATCCGAATCTGAGATGCCAAAAGCTAAAATTAACGGATATCGAGATGGGGTGCAAACACCATGGGCGCGACAATTTTCCGCTCAGCGCTGCAAAAGCTCGTCGTCTCTGCTATAATAACATTGGTTTTACACCACTATCATTCATTCATTCATGAAAAGTCTGTCCGCGGATACAAAGCCGTCATGACCGGTGCTCTCTTGCAACTGGAGATCTAACTGTTCGCCGTGATCGAGGGTTGGGGTATGGGAGGCTTGGAAGAGCGAAGGGCCCTCGTGTGCGTGCTATTCCACCCGGCTCTCCCGGTTCCTGACGGCTGAACGAAACCTGATGCTATGGAGATCCTCTAATGTCGAAACCGATGTTGAAAACCAACGACTCAGCAAGCGATCAACCTGCCGAGCCAAAATCGAAGACCATTCTGTCCGCTGCCGAGATGGGCGCTCGCCAACGCGAGATCTCGGTTTCGGAATTTTTCACCAAGAACCGCCACTTGCTCGGCTTCGACAATCCACGCAAAGCTCTACTCACTTGCGTCAAGGAAGCCGTCGATAACGCGCTCGATGCGTGCGAAGAAGCGGGAATATTACCTGAAGTCGTGGTCAACCTCGAGGTCGCGTCGAACGGCGGCGCCGCGCCGGCGCCGAGTCAGGCGAACCCGCTTCCGTGTGACCGTCATCGACTACGGCCCGGGCATCGTCCGCCAGCAGATCCCGCGGATCTTTGCCAAGCTGCTTTACGGCTCCAAATTCCATCGCTTGCGCATGAGCCGCGGTCAGCAGGGCATCGGCATATCCGCCGCCGGCATGTACGCACAACTGACCACCGGCAAGCCGGTGCAGATCATCTCGCGCACCGGCGCGCGCGCGCCGGCGCACTACTTCGAAGTGCAGATCGATACCAAAAAAAACGAGCCGCGGATCTTCGAACAAAAGCAGATTGAATGGGAAAATCATCGGGGAACCCAGGTGAGCTTCGAAATCGAGGGACGCTACCAAAAGGGTCGCGCCTCCGTAGACGAATATCTCGAGCAGGTCGCGATTGCCAATCCGCACGTCAAGGTCGTCTACCACACGCCGGAGGGAGAGACCAAAGAATATCCCCGGACCATTCAAGAGTTGCCGCCACAGCCGCGTGAGATCAAACCGCATCCTTATGGCATCGAATTCGGCATGATGCTGAAAATGCTCCACGATACCAAGAGCCACTCGCTCTCGGGATTTCTGTCGAGCGAGTTTAGCCGAGTTTCATCCAATCTCGCGCCAGGAAATTTGCAAGACAGCCAAGCTATCGCCCGATTCCCGGCCAAGAAATCTTCACGGCGCCGCCGCCGAGACATTTTATAAGGCAATTCAATCCACCAAGATCATGGCGCCGCCGAGCAACTGCATCTCGCCCATAGGCGAGAAAGCGATCCTGCACGGCCTGTATAAACAGATCAAAGGCGATTTCTACACCGCCGTGACGCGGCCGCCGGCAGTCTACCGCGGCAATCCGTTTGTCATCGAAGCGGGCCTGGCTTTCGGCAAAGCACCGGAACAAGCGGCGGGCAAACCCGAACAGCCGAAGGAGCCGCTCGCTGAAGGAGAGAGTCACGACGACGACGATGAGCTGGCGCGTGTCATTCGTTACGCCAACCGCGTGCCGCTGCTCTACCAGCAGTCCGCCTGCGCGACCTTCAAAGCGGTGCTCGACACCACTTGGCGCAACTACGGCGTGGCGCAATCCAGGGGCGCCCTGCCCGCCGGGCCGATGGTGATCTTCGTCCATATGGCGTCGGTCTGGGTGCCGTTCACGAGCGAGTCGAAAGAAGCGATCGCCGACTACGACGAGATCAGAAAAGAAATCAAACTCGCTCTGCAAGAATGCGGCCGGCGGCTCGGCGTTTTTCTGCGGCGGCGGGAGCGCGCCAAGGGCGAGTTTCGCCGGCGCAATATCTTCGAGCTCTATATCGAAGAAGTCGTCGAAGCGTGCAACCGCCTGAAAGGCGGTAAGCTCGCCAAAGAAAAGCTCAAAGAACCAGCTGCAAAAGATCGCCATCGAGACGGACTGGCGGCGAGAAAACCGATGAGATTCTCGGGCATGACGGCGGCGGACCCGAAGGTCTGCCGCACTCGATCATCGTCACCGCCGAAGGCACCGAAGGCGAAGCGCCGGTTTTGCCCGGCGACGACCGCAACGATGACGCAGGGTCGGAAGAACTCCGCTCGAATGGACGAATCGGCGGCGCCGGCCGGCTGAAGGGGAAGGCGAAGTCTGCCAAGACTTCCGAATACTGCCAAGTCCAAAATGACGCGCCGCAAGAATCAGGCGAAAGTCGAACGCAGCGCGGCGCGAAGCAAATGACTTTGGGTTTTGAAAAGGCAGGAACCGGCGCAAAACGCAGCCAAAAGATAGGAAAGAAACATGGCGCAAAAAAAGCCAAAAAATAACGGAGCGGTCGAGAAGAAACTCATCGGCGTCGCCGACGTCGTGATTAGCGCGGCGCAGCGCAGCCAGGATCCGGCGCTGGCGATTCCCGTGCGCAGCCTGGCCAACGTCAACTTCAACGCGAAACGCGGCATCATCGAGATGGGGCGGCGGAAGCAGGCGCGCACGTTTTTCAATGTCGGCATGGCGAAAAAGTTCATGCAGACGGTGCTCGTGGCCGATGCCCTCGCCGAGCTTCAGCGCGCCAACCTGACGACGTCGCTGCGGGAAATTTACTACCGCACCAAGCACACGATCAAGAACTCGCACGAAAACACTTTCGACGGCCAGAACGAATCGGACCCGCTGATCGAAGATCTCGAAGTCACTCTCGAAGCGCTGCGCGAAGAGCTGCACGTGCGCGCGGAAAACTCCGGCACGGTCGTCGGGCCGCTAGTGATCGTCGACGACGGCGACCGAGTGGACTGCACGCGGCTCGGCAAAGGCGGCTACTCGGTGCCGTCCATCGTCGAGCCGGAATATATTCAGATCAGCAAGTGCACCGCGGACTTCGTCCTGCTGGTCGAAAAAGGCACCCAGTGGAACCGTCTGTCGGAAGATAAATTTTGGCGACGCTACAACTGCATTCTTCTCACCGGCAACGGCCAACCGCCGCGCGGCGTGCGCCGCCTGGCGCGGCGGCTGCACGAAGAATACAAGCTTCCAGTTTACGTCCTCGTCGACAACGATCCCTGGGGCTACTACATCTACTCCGTCGTCAAACAGGGCTCGATCAACCTCGCCTTCGAAAGCCAGCGCATGGCTATCCCCAAGGCGAAGTTCATCGGCTTCTCCAGCGCCGACCCCGAGCGCTACGGCCTGCCACGCAACGTCGGCATCAAATTCAACGACAAAGACGTTAACCGCGCCAAAGAACTGATGAAGTACAAATGGTTTCAGAAAAAAGAATGGCAGAATGAAATCAAAGGCATGCTCACCAGCGGCCTCAAGTTCGAGCTCGACGCGCTCGCCAACAAAGATTTTCAATACCTGACCAAGACGTACTTGCCGAGAAAACTCAAAGAGAAAGACTTGTTGGATTAAGCCACCACGGACGAAAGAAACAAAGAGTAGAAAGCGCACCCTCATTCCCCATATCCCTTATCTCCTCGTCTGAGAAAGTCTGCGGCGCATCACTTTGTCCGAGCTTCAGAATTTCTTGACACGGTTTGCCGACCGAATGATATAGATGTCCTCGCAAGGCGAGAAATTCGAGCTCGCTCATTTGCCATCCGAGTTCTGAAAGTAGATTCGAGGCATCGGCTCGATCGATCAAACTGAGAGCACCGACAATGTTCCGATCAGAAAGCGGCAAGGTTTTTGTCATGACCAGGGCAAGCTGGCCGGTTTGCCGGGTTTTAGGGTTTGCCCTTTTCGTGAGTCTGACGTTTCATGCTCGCAGCGCTCTCGCCGGCGAATCGGTCTCGCAAAGCGAATGGGAAAAAGTCGTCAAAGCGGCGGAGCTAGAGGGAGAAGTCGTTTACTCAGCTAGCGGCAGCCATCGTTTGCTCGAAGAGTTTCATAGGACGTTTCCCAAAATAAAGACGACGAGCGTCTCGGCATCTTGCAGCCAAATCGTTGCGCGCATCATGACGGAAAGACGCGCCGGAAAGCACCTCGCCGACGTCGTGCGCTGCGGCTTGACTTCAGCCCATTCGCTGTACCGAGGAAAAACGTTGCAGCCGATCGATTCGGCGCTCATTCTTCCCGAAGTGCGCGATCCGTCAAAATGGTGGCAGGGCAAACACCATTACGGGGATGTCGAAGGCAAACATCTTTTCGTTTCCGGCGCCAGCGTTTACTTGCGCTTCGCCAGCTACAACACCGACCTCGTCAATCCTGCGGAATTCAAATCCTACTGGGATCTGCTCCAGCCAAAATGGAAGGGCAAAATCGTCGCCACCGATCCCAGAACGGGCGAGGGACGCAATGGCTCGCGCTTTCTCTATTACAATCCGGACCTCGGGCCACTGTATCTGCGGCGTCTTCTCGGCGAGATGGACTTGGTGTTTTCGCGCGACTACCGCCAGGCGACCGACTGGCTGGCGCAAAAGCGCTACACGATTTTTCTTTTCAGCCAGACCGACGACACGCTGAATGCGAAACAACAAGGGTTGTCTGTGCAAGTCCTCGACACAACGAGCTGGAAGGAAGGCGTCGGACTCGATCCGATTTCCGGAGCCTATGCCCTGATGGATAAACCGGCACATCCTAGCGCCGCCAAAGTTTTGCTCAACTGGCTGCTTTCCCGCGAAGGCCAGATCGCCGTACAAAGAGACCCCGAAAGCGCCGGCAGAAACGATTCGCTCAGAATCGACATCCCCAAGACCGACGTGCAGCCGATGATGCGGCGCCGTGACGGCGCGAACTACATTGTCATGTGGAATCCAGGCTGGATGGAAATGAAGCCGGTAGACGACCTCATCAAGCAAGCGTTGGAGCAAAGAAAGTAACTGCCCAGACAGTCGACTGGCGGTTGATCGCTAGTGATCTGCAAAAATTCCACCGCCAGCGAATTTCAAGAATTGAAACGACGTCGCGTTCGTGAACCCTATGGGCTGCTTTTCAACAGCCGCGGCCCGTAGAGTCTGATCGCGTTGTCCCATAATATTTTTCGCTTGCTGTCGTCCGAAATGGGTTGAGCCGAGAACCAGGGCAAAACTTTATCCGGGTCCGGCGCATCCGGATGAGGATAATCGGTGTTCCAGACGAGATTGTCGTCGCCCATGAAGTCGATTACCCCGTCGAGGCCAGGCTCGTCGGGGTCGGCGGAGATCACGCACTGCCGGTTGACGTATTCGCTCGGTTTCAGAGGCAAGCCGGCGCCGAGGATGAGCCGGCGCCCATGGGAGTGATCGTCCATGCGCGGCAGCCAAAAATTGGCCCAGCCGGCGTTAGACTCCAAAATGCCAAGCCGCAGCTTGGGAAAGCGATCCAAGATACCGGTGAAAATGAAGTGCGCCAGGGTCACCATATTGTCCATCGGAAAGCCGATCACGTGATCGAGCGCGCTGAAAGGCCCCTCATCTGCTCGCAGCGCACGAAACGGCGCGGCCCGAACATGGCGCGATTCGCCGTGAACGGAGATGGGGAAATCAAGATCGCTGGCGAGCTGCCACAGCGCATCGTATTCGGGTTCGTGCAACCATTTGCCGGGCGGCAGCAAGGGGTTGCGCACCGAGACGGCGCCGAGCTTTTCTACCGCGCGCCGAGCTTCTGCAACCATGGCTACGCTATCGCCGGCAGGCAAAGTAGCGGTGAACTTCAGGCGCGCGCGGTCGGCGCTGGCATAATCATGACACCAGTTGTGATAGGCCCGCGCCATGGCGCCGCCAACTTGAGGGTTTTGTATCGCGCTCTCCATGATGCGATTGCCATTGGTCGAGAGTATGACTTGAATGTCCCACCCGTAGCGATCCATGTCTTTGAGGCGAATGTCAGGCGACCACCATCGGTCGTACGCTTCGCCGTACTTGTCCGCCATCCATTTATCGTGATGGGCAGGTATCGGCGAGCCCGCTTCTAACACGGGGGACAACTGGTTATCCTGAGCATAGACGTAGAAATTGCGCTGCATGCCGATGACCTTGGGGACCCGGTCTCGGTACTGCGGCTCCAGATAGCGCTCCCACATGTCTATCGGTTCATGGTGGTGCGCGTCCGAATCGATGACTTTAAATCCGTTCCACATCGTTCCGCCTTCCTTGGAATGTCGAGTTACTTCATTTTGCGCGACGGCACCCGAGTCGTGAGGGTTCGATCGATGCGCTCGCCGATCCGCTCCGCGAGATCAAAGGTTCTGGAATCTTCCGAGCCCTTTCCCTCGGCGAAATATTCCGCCGTTTCTTTCTGCCTGCGTAAAAACGGCCGGGCTTTGTGCAAGAACTCTTCACTGTACTTGGCCGGCTTCGCGACCTTGAAGCTTACCCGGGAAATCACCTTCGCGGTGGCCTTGCTGCCGCACTGACCGCAAGTCACCCGATGCTTCGCGAACCCGGCGCCCCAGCAGAGAACTTCCGTCACTGCTTCGCACTCTTTGCATCTAAACTCGAAAACCGGCATCGTTGCTTTGCAACCTCCCTCTCGACGAGCGAGATGCCCGAGGTACTGCAAAAGTCGGCGATCTCTGTAAAACTTACGAGCGCGGTGGCGCGCTTAACGTTCTGCAAGTTAAAATATTCGACAGGTTGGCGTCCTGTCAAACGAGCGCGCGGACAGTTACCTTGACGAAGCAGATTGGCCTTTGCTAGCTTCGCGCTAGATCCGCAGAGTAGGTACGTGTCAAAACCAGAAGTCACTCTTCCTGACGGCGACGTGATCTCCGCTCCGGCGCCAGCCGGCTTGGAAGAACGGATTGTGCAGTTTCTCCTGACCCGATCACCGTTGGGAAGGTTGGTGCATTGGGTTGCGGCCATCAAGGCCTCGGTTCATGCAAAACTGCTCGCCGGTTATCTCCTCGTCACTTTGCTGGTGATCGGCATTGGCGCCATGAGCCTTCAGATCATCGCCAAAATGTCCAGTCAGGCCCAACTCCTGGATGAGGCTCACGAACGGGTGCACTGGTCGCAGGATATCCAGCACGCCCTGGCCATGCAGATGAACTTCACAGCCATGGCTTTGCTCTTGCGAAGCGAGGCCACGGTCGAAAGCATTCTTCGTGAGAACAACCGATTCAACAATACACTGGCTCGTCTTGAGAAGGCCGCTCAACCGGAAGAGGTAGAGCTGATCCAACGGATCCGCACCGCCCAGGGAGAGGCGCTGACCACCGTGGCCGATATTGCAAACCTGATTCGGGACGGTAAAGTCGAAGCTGCGATGCGGCTGCAGCAGAACAAGCAGTATCCTCTCTATCGGCGCATCGAAGAATTCGTCACGCAGTTGGTCGAGCGCGAGCGCAACAAGATGGACCAACTCCGGGCCAACGTCGCCGCGGCCAACCGGAATACGCTGATCCTCATGGCGGTCAGCGCCGCGACATTGATGCTGGTGGCGTTGTTGTTAGGTTTCATCATCTCATGGTCCTTTATCCTACCCGTGCAGAAGGCTCATGGCTTCCTGAGCGAGGTGGCGAAAGGAAACTTTGCGGCGACGATCAACGTGCCAAATCGCGACGAGTTCGGCGCGTTGGCGGCGCATATGAACCACATGAGCCAGGAACTGCACCGTCTCTACGAGAGTCAGAATCAGGCGTCTCAGGAACTGCAGCGGTTGAACGAGCAGCTCCAGCAAGCCAGCAAAGCAAAATCGAATTTCCTCGCCAACATGTCACACGAGCTGCGCACGCCGATGAATGCGATCCTCGGCTTTGTCGAGATGATGCTCGACGAGATCTACGGCGAGGTTCCGGCCCACCTGCGGGAGCCTTTGACGGATGTCCAAACCAACGGCAAGCATCTGCTGCGCCTGATCAACGACGTGCTGGATCTCTCCAAGATCGAAGCCGGCCGCATGGAGCTTGTTTTGGCGGAGTATTCGGTCCAGGATGTCGTGGAGATCGTCCGTTCTTCGCTCCAATCGCTCGCTTTGGAAAAAGGTTTGGACTTCGTCGCCGCGGCCGAGGATGATATTCCCCTCGCGCTGGGCGACGGCAAGCGGATCACCCAATGTCTGATGAACCTGGTGGGAAACGCGCTGAAATTCAGCAAGCACGGACGCGTGTCGCTCTGGGTGGAGCAGCAAGGGGAAAACTTGCTCTATCGCGTATCGGATACCGGAATCGGCATACCTACGAACGAACTCGAAAATATCTTCGGTGAATTCCAACAAGTAGACACGGCAATCACGCGTGAGTTCAGTGGGACCGGACTCGGACTGAACATCACAAAGAAATTCGTGGAAATGCATGGCGGCCGGATCTGGGTGGATAGCGAATTGGGCAAGGGATCGACTTTTTTCTTTACCATCCCTCTGCGCATGAATCACGGTGAGGTCACATGAGCGGCAAGACGATTCTTTACGTAGAAGACAACGAGTTTAACCTGAAGATGGTGCGCCAGTTATTGGCGCGGACCACTTACCGGCTGATCGAGGCGACGGACGGCGAGCTGGGCGTGGCAACCGCGCTCAAGGAGGTTCCCGACCTGATCCTGATGGACATCCAACTTCCCAAGATGTCCGGACTGGACGCGACGCGCCGGCTTCGCGCCGACCCTAAGACCGCTGCTATCCCGATCGTCGTAATTACCTCGTTTGCCCTCAGCGGCGACGACCAGAAAGCCAAGGATGCGGGGGCGACGGCGTATATGGCAAAGCCATACAGTCCGCGCGAGCTGTTGCAGTTGATCCGGAACTTGCTGCCTGAGCAATAAATTTTTGAGAGTTGATTCATCGTGAGTGGACTTCCCCGCATTCTGGCAGTTGACGACAACAAGCAGAATCTGACTCTACTTGAGAGGGCGCTGACATCGGCGCACTACGAAGTAGTTACCGCAGAGGACGGCCCTACGGCTCTCGAGCTCATCGGCAGCGCAGCACCGGATCTTGTCCTGCTCGATGTGATGATGCCGGGTATGTCCGGTTACGAAGTTTGCCAGCGTATCCGCGCCAATGAAGCCACCTGTCTCCTTCCCGTCGTGATGTTGACCGCGCTCACCGACGTGGCTGACCGCATACGCGGCATCGAAGCAGGGGCCGACGATTTTCTGAGCAAACCCGTAAACCGGGAAGAGCTCCTGACGCGAGTCAAGTCGCTCCTCAGGATCAAGACGCTCCACGATGACGTCGAGACAAAGAACCATCTGCTCCGTAACCTCTTTGGCCGGTACGTTTCTGCGGACGTGGCTGCCGAGATCGTCGCCGATCCGGGGCGTCATCTGAAGTTGGGCGGCGACAAGCGCGAGGTCACGATTCTGTTCGGCGACCTTCGGGGATTTACACCCCTCGCCGAACAACTCGATCCGCAGGACGTGGTCGATATCCTCAATTGCTATTTGAAGCTCGTCATCGACACCGTCTTTGAATTCAGAGGGACGCTCGACAAATTTCGCGGCGATGGATTCATGGCCTTCTTTGGGGCGCCCATCGCTCGCGAAGATGATCCCTTAAGCGCGGTCCGCTGTGCCCTCGCCATTCAGGAAAAATTGATGCGAGTCACTTTCACAAAGTTTCCTGAGGTTCGTCTACACATGGGTGTTGGCATCAACACGGGCATTGTCATTGCCGGGAACATTGGCTCCGAGCGAAGAACCGATTACACGGTGATTGGCAACGAGGTCAACATCGCCCAGCGATTCGAAGCGAATGCCGGACCAGGACAAATCCTGATCACAGGGAACACCTACGACCGGGTGAAGGACGCCGTGCGGGTTCGCGATCTTGGGCTCTTGCGAGTGGCCGGGAAGCAGGAAAGCGTTCTGGCCTACGACGTACTTAGCGGGGCATAGTGGAATTGGTGAACTTGCTAGTCAAACACGGGAGGATTTAAAAAATGATTGTTCATCCACGGTCGCGTATCTGGGCTGCCGCTGCGGTCGGACTTGTTTTTGGCGCGTTTGTCGCCGGTGGGAGAGCGCAACCGGTGTGGGCTGCGCAGGAAGAGCAATTCACTCCCGAGTTCAAGGAATTACGCACCTCCTTTGATGCCAAACATACGCCGAAAATCACCGCGCCGGACTCCGTCAAGCGCGGACAATGGTTTGACGTCACCGTCAACATCGGGGCGGGCGGCGAACATCCTTCCCTGAGCGAGCACGCGATCCGTTACATCGCGCTATACATCAACACCGCGGAGATCGCACGTGTCTATCTCCACCCGGTCTATTCCTTTCCCAAGGTTACATTTACCATCGCGCTCGATGAGGGAGGCTCGCTTCGGGCAATCGCGGAACCGAACCATTCGGCCGGATGGGAAGCGGCCAAAAAAATCGCCGTGGCTCCTTAGCGAGTCAAGGAACGGGCGGTTTTTATTTTTTGCCCATCGCCACCGAGACCGTCGTGGGTCCTTTGTCTGCCACCACTACTTCCTGCGTCACATTTCCCAAATTTTCCTGCCACACCTGCAGCGTGTACTTGCCTCGCGGCACATTTTCCAAGGTAAACTCGCCCTGTTCGTTGGTTACGGCGTAGAACGGATGCTCGGCAACCACGACCCAACCGCGCATCCAGGAATGGAGATCGCAATCGACCCGAAGCAGCTCGGGCTGTTTGAACGTGAAGGAAATGCTCCGCGCATGCGGTTGCGCTCGGTTGAACGGCGGATTCTCCTTGCCGGCACTTCTGACGTTATGCAACAGCCGGTCGCTATTGAGAAACTCTACCGTTCCGCCCGCCGGCACGATGACCACGCGCGGAATGAACGAGCATTGCTTCTGATCCATCTTCGCGGCCGGAAAATTCCAGTCTCTCTTCGCCCCTGGCGGGACATTCTGCAGCGACACCACGGCGTTGCGGATACCGTTGTTCGAGGAGAGCAGCAAGTCTTCCGGATCTTTTTCCTTGCCGCAAACGTATTGATCGATCGTCACGGAAGTTTTCTTTTTATCAATCGGCGCGCCCACGTACCGGATACTGCCTTTAATGGTCTCTGCCCATGAAAGGCTGCCCGAGATGAAGCACCATGCGGCGACAAAAACGCTGACGAAGAATGGCTTGGCTCGGCCAGCGCGACAAAATCCCAACGCCCGTATTTTCATTGATGACCTCGTTTAAATTAATAAAACACAAGCGCCTTCATTAGTCCACAAATTCCCATAGTGCTTTTTCATTCGACCAACGCTGATGAACTTTGCGCTTCTTGTATCAAACACCATTCAGTTATAAATCCCTACAGAGATAGGGCCGCAACTTAGATTCACCCGTTCTATGACCGCGCCACAAGAGGAGAATGGTATGACAGACAAGGACAAGATTGCGCACAGACTGGCGCTGCTCGAGGAAGTTGAGTTTTCGGCTACCGATCTCGAATTCATCACCGCCGAAATTGCCGATCTTGAAAGAGTCGTAGCCGAGCTGGAAGAGTTCGCTCAAGGCACGCCGTGGATTTCGCAGCAAGCGCAACCCGCAAGCAAAAAGGTTTGACTATGACTCCCGGTAATATTCTTGAATTGAATTTGACCGAACTTTCACAACTCATCGCGGCGCGCGAGCTGTCGTCTGCCGAGGCCGTGAAAACGGCACTGATGCATCTGAATCAGCTTGAAGGCAAGCTCAACGCTTTCATCACGGTTCTACGCGAACAAGCGCCCGCCGAAGCAAGCAAAGCAGATCAGGAAATCGCCCGCGGAAACTATCGCGGCCCGCTGCACGGCGTGCCCGTGACGATCAAAGATATGTTTGAGACCGCCGGCGTGCTGACCACAGGCGGATCGAAGATTCTGGCGGACTGGGTGTCTACGACAGATTCACATTTAGTTGAACGCTTGCACGCAGCCGGTGCAATCATCATCGGCAAAACGAATCTCGACGAGTTCGGCCACGGCGGCACGTCGACGCTTTCTCACTTCGGCCCGGTCCACAATCCGTGGAATGTGGATCGCATCGCCGGCGGGTCGAGCGGTGGCTCCGCGGCCGCCGTTGCCGCCGGCATCGGTCCGCTCTCCTATGGCACCGAGACCGGATCGTCGGTGCGCAGGCCGGCGTCCTATTGCGGCATCGTCGGTTTTAAACCCACGTTCGGCATCATCAGCCGTCACGGCTCGTTCCGCGGTGCCTGGAGTCAAGATCATGTGGGGCTGTTTGCGCGGTCGGTGCAAGACATCACATTGGGTTTGGACCCCATCGCCGGCCACGACCCGCGCGATCCGGCGAGTGTACATCAAGAAAAACCGGCTTACTCAGCTCGGCTTGACGCTAATATCACAGGCTTGAAAGTCGGTGTTCTTCGGCCATTTTTGGAAGGCGTGAACCCTGCCGTGAAGCAAGCTTTCGAGGCAGCGCTCCAAATTTTCGGTGACGCAGGTTGCGAAATCGTCGATGTCGACGTTCCCGAGCTAAAGTACGCCGCGATGACTTCCATGTTGACCAGCTCCGCCGAGAGCGCCGGCATCAACCGCCGTTGGTTTCGCGAGCGCCATCAAGATTATGTGCCCCACGTCGCCCGAGGCATTGCCGTGGGCATGACGATCACCGCGTCCGAATATTTAACCGCCCAGCGCGCGCGCCACAAGATTCGTGAGGCGCGTGCGCGCAGCGTATGAGAAAGTCGACATCATCGCCTCGCCGACCACCGGCAGAGTCGCGCCGCTCCTCGTCGACGGCGTAAAAGGCAATGGCGACGATACACGCCACGCGAGTTACAATCATTCCAATCTGTTGCGCTTTCCGAGCATGCTCGGTTTGCCCGGCTGCTCGCTTCCCTGCGGTATCAGTCCGGAAAACATGCCGATCGGTATGCAGTTGATCGGCGCCTGGTTCGGCGACCAAACCGTTTTAAATATGGCGGCAGCCTATCAAAGCGCAACAGATTGGCACACGCGACGGCCCGCACTCGTTAAACCCTAGAAGAATGCACTAAGGACACGAAGCGAGAGAAGTCGGAATGGTTCTTCTGGCGGAGTTGGCTGTTCGCGGGTTGTCATGCTGATTAATATGAAAGCGATGGAATCCACAGCGTCAGTGACTAGACTGGCGGGTGAAGGAGGAAATCGCAAATGGAATACATTGCATTGGATGTTCACAAGCACTACAGCTGGGCGCGAGTGGAAAACGACAAGGGCGATAAGCTCTATGAGTGCAAACTCGCGCACGTTGGTGGAACCATCGAGAACTTTACCAAGAAGTGGAATCCCGGAACTCCCGTGGCGGTGGAGACGGTTGGGAACTGGTACTGGGTAGTCGATGAGATCGAAGCTGGAAAAGGGAGTCCGCAACTGGTCAATGCACGCTTGGCCAAGCTGATGATCGGCAGCGTCAACAAGAGCGATAAGTTGGATGCCAAAGGAATGAACCGTTTGCAGAGGGCAGGAACCCTGCCGACGGTCTGGATTCCCCCGTCCGCGGTGCGCGACGCTCGGGAGTTGCCGCGCACCCGCATGGTGTTGAGCAATCAACGCACCCAACTCAAGAATCGGATTCACGCCACTATAAGTAAGTACGGCTTTAAGGTGGACGGAATCAGCGACGCCTTTGGCAAGCAGGGACGACAGATCCTCGAAGGACTGCTGGCTAAACTGCCCCCTCATACCGGCGAAGCGCTGAAGTTGATGCTTGACGAACTCGATCATGTACAAGCCAATCTCAAGGTCATCGAAGCAAAGATGCAAGCAGCGTTTGCTCCCTGCCCCCAGACGACCTACTTGAAGAGTGAGCCGGGGGTCGGTGAAATGCTGGCGGTGGTGATTTGGACTGAGATCGGCACCATCGAACGCTTTGGCCGAGCCGAACAGTTGGCGAGCTATGCGGGACTGGTACCGCGAGAGAACTCCAGTGGCGGCAAGATCCGCTACGGGCGGGTGCGCAAAGATGTGAACCTGTATCTCAAGTGGGCCTTCGTCGAGGCGGCCAACAGCGCGGTGCTCAACCGCGAGCGCTGCCAGTACCGACATATCAGCCGGCTGTATGAAAACGTCAAAGCCAGGCGCGGTCATGGCAAAGCGATTGTGGCGGTCGCCCGACACTTGGCCGAGGCGGCTTTCTGGATGCTTAAGAAGGGAGAGTCCTATCGGGAACCGATGTCGTCCACGCGGGGCTAAGCGCGTTTCGCTCATGAGCCAAACAAGGCTCGAATGCTGATTGCGACAGCCCTGTGGCATTTTCCTCTGCCGCTTAAGACGGCGAATAGATGAGTCCGATAACATCGGGTGCGCAGGACTACGGACGATATGAGTAAGTTTGTTCAAAACCTTTGACGGAATATCGATATGTGAATATCAGCCACCTTGACAAAGCTTTCATAGATGAACGAAGTGAAGCATCTGGTTTGGAAATTATAGAATCTGATCAAACCATGAAGACCCAAAGCAGATTCTTCGTCGCTATACTCCTCAGAATGACAAAAGCTAGTTGGTAGCATGAAGGTACGAATGAAGCTTGAAGGAGAATCCCATGGCTAACGAAACCAGGGAGATTAGCCGCAGAGATTTTTTCAAGACGAGCGCCGCGCTCGGCGTCGGGGTATTGGCAGCGCCTTATCCTTTCCGCAACGCGCATGCGGCATCCAGAGACCGCGTCACGATCTATCAAAATACCGTCGCCGACTCGATCAATCCCTATCAACAAAGTTCCGGCTCGATCTATGGCAACTGGCAGCATGTCATCGAGCCGCTGGTGGAATTGGACTATACCAAAAAAACTTGGGTCGGCGTCCTCGCCGAGTCGTGGGAGTTTCAAGGGAAACGCTGGGTGTTCAAACTGCGAAAGGGCGTCAAATTTCACAACGGCGCGCCGCTGACTTCGAAAGATGTCGTGTTCTCGGTGGAGAAGATGCGCGACGAAAAAGGCGGCAGCTTGCAAGCGTCGAATTTCAACGACGTGACTGAAATCCAAACGCCGGACGATCACACGGTAATCTTCGTCACCAAGCAGCCTCTCGCGATTTTCCTCGATCGATTGCGCAACCGTTACCTCGTCAGCAAAGTCGCCGGCGATAAGTACGGCGATCAGTTGTATCAGAATCTCGTCGGCACCGGTCCCTATAAATTCGTCAGTTTCCAGCGCGGCGGCAATATAGTGTTCACCCGCAACGACGACTACTGGGGCGGCAAGGCAGCGATCAAAGAAGTAGTCTTTCGCAAAGTCACTGAGGATGCGGCGCGCCTGGCGGCGTTGGAGTCGGGCCAGGCAGACTTCATCAACGCCGTTCCTGTCCATGAAGTGGCGCGCTTGCAGCGTCATCCGCGCATCCGCGTCGACCAGATCGAAGGCTTGGAGATGTATTTTCTGATGATGAACGTCGCCTACAAGCCTTTCGACAACAAGCTCGTGCGTCAGGCGATCAACTACTGCGTCGACGCGCCGGCCATCGTCAAAAATATTTTCGATGGCATTGGCTACACGGTCGATGGTCCGGTCGGACCGCGTGTCATCGGCGCAGATCCCAAACTGAAACGCTATCCGTACGATCCGCAGAAAGCGAAACAACTTTTGGCGCAGGCCGGCTATCCCAACGGCTGCGATGTGCCGCTCTACTATTCCGCTGGCCGCTATCCTAAAGACCGCGAAGTCTGCCAGGCGGTCGCGGCCCAGATGGTCAAGGGCGGCTTTCGAGTGGAACTCATCTCGCAGGAATGGGCGCTGTTCTGGGGACCGGAAGGCGTCAACGGCGGTAAGCTGCCCTTCTATTACAACAATCGCGGCTCATTGACCGACGCGGATACGTTCTACGATCAGTATTTTCGCACCGGCACCACCAAACGCTGCAATTACAGCAATCCCGCGTTCGACAAACTCATCGATGAAGAGCAAATGATCGCCGACCCCAAGAAACGCGTCGCCCTGTTGCAGCAGGCGGGAAAAATACTTATGGACGACATCCCGTTCGTGCCGCTCTACAATCTCGCGTCCATCTACGGCGCGGCGAAAAACCTCTCCTGGAAAATGAGACCCGACGAAAAAGTGCTCGGTTGGGATATGAAAATCGCGTGATCCGGGAAGCGGGTTGTCTATTGCGGGAAATAGCGATTGTGAAGTTCGCTTCTTCTCAGCGATCGATTGAGATCTTGGATACAAACGAGAGCAGACTAGGTCTTCTCTTGACGCTCCATATTTCTGGATTAGGCCTCGCAGCAATCGCTCGGCGCGCAGAGGTTGAACAACTTTTCATGAAAGCTGCAACAATTACATTCCCTCTGTTTCTGCTCGTCGTCATTTTGCTTGCAGGCAACGGCGCGGCCCAAGAGCGGGCCATTCGGATTGGCTTTCCATCCGTCGCTTTTCAAGAACTGCCATTGTTCGCAGCTAGCAAACGGGGCTTCTTTCGCGCCGAAGGACTTAACGTGGAGCTCGTTCAGATCGCCGGGTCGCCTGCCGTCGCAGCGCTGCTTTCCGGCGACGTAGATTACATCACGCATAATTCGCGGATCATCGCCACCGCCGTACGGGGCGGCGGCGTCAAGAGCCTTTTCAATTACGTGGCCAAGCCGATCTATTATCTCGTGACTTTGCCGGAGATCAAGCAAGCCAAAGAGCTTCATGGGCGCACGGTTGCCGTTTCATCTTTTGGCGGAGCTGCCCATTACATCACCAGACAGGTGCTGGAATTCTACGGCCTGAGCGTTCCAAAGGATGTCGCTATCCGCGCGCTTGGACCGGACTCCATACGTTTTTCCGCATTGGTCGGCCGGGCCATCCATGCAACGCTCCTGCCTCCTGATTTTGCCGTGCGATCTAAAGAGCAGGGACTCAACGTATTGGTCTACGCCGGAGATATCGTAGACATGCCTATGGGAGGATTGGGTACGACGGAAAAAAGGATCAAGGATAAGCGCGATGAAGCGCGACGCGTCTTGCGCGCCCTACTCCACGCGCTGCGCTTCGTCAATGACGATCGCGAGGGAGCCAAAGCGCTATTGACCCAATCGTTCAAAATGCCCGCTGCCAGCGCCACTGAGGCCTATGACCTGGGAGTGAAGATCTTCGGCCGCAACGGCATACCCACGGACAACGGCTTAAAGAACCTCCTCGCGGCCACCAGGGAAGAGCTCAAACTTTCGGCCGACATCATGCCGGAAACGGTGATCGACCTTTCGATTCTAAAGGAAGCCCAACGCGACTTGGGAATTGGCAAAGCTCCTTAGATCGAGTTTGTTTTTTTCCTCGCAGCAGTATCGCGTTTGATTCGCCGTGCTCCCGATCCTATCGTGACGCAATTGGACAACAGATCCTTCACTTCGTTCAGGATGACAGTTCCAAGCAAGTGTCATTCTGAGTACCGGACTGTGTGAAAACCGCGTTGATAGTTTGACTAAGCTCACTACGAAAGGAGTGGTCTCAGTAGAAATTGAGTACTTATCCGTTCGCCCTGAGCGCGGTCGAAGGGCTCCGAGAGAGTTTTCACGCCGTCTAGCGCAAGGAAGAAATCTTCTTGCCACGAATTTACTGCATCGAGTCCACCAAAATGACTGACTACTCGATCTCTCGATGTTAGCTGGCTGGTTTGAAGCGTTCCGTCGGTATCACCGCCACGCACTCGATCTCTACCATCAGGGCCGGGTCGGCAAGCCGCTTTACTCCGATCAATGCGCTGGTAGGAAAGTCGCTGGTAAAATACTTGTAACGTTCGTCTCTCACGCGATGGTATTCGTCGACGTCAATGGTAAAAGTCGTCGTCTTGACTACATCTGAATAATCGCCGCCCACGGAACGCAAAGCGCGGCCGATGTTTTCGCACACCTGGCGCAGCTGCGCTCGCATGTCGCCGGGATGAACCGGCGTAGCATCTTTCTCGCTCCGCGATGTCATGCCGGCTATGAACACCAGCGTCCCGCCGGTAACGGCGACGACCTGCGAATGAGATTTGCGAACGGGTAAGTCTGAAGGCTGCACGATTTGTTTTGGATTCGCCATGTCTGCTCCTTACTAACCGGATTGGATATCCAGAGAAATATCAGATCGAGTCAAAATTGTAAGCTTCGAGCCGCGCCAAAAACAACCAAAGGAGCTTCACTACTACACGGAGTTATTAGGACACAAGGAAACCGCCCGCGCTGCCGGCAATATTCTCATGGAAAACATCCCTTTCGTGCCTCTCTACAATCTCGCGTCCATCTACGGCGCCGCGAAGAATCTGTCCTGGAAGATGAGACCCGACGAAAAGGTGCTCGGCTGGGATATGAGGATTATATGACCTGCGTAGTCTGTGTTTCGTGCGAAGGCGATTGAGCGCAATCACAGTCATGATCCTAATCCTTCGGCTAGCAATTTATTAAATGCGAGTAGTAGATACACTTCGGATGTCAGGAAAAAACCTTCAGACGCGACAGAAATTTACGTTATAAATCCGACGCCATTCCCAGGACCAATTCAGCAGTATCACCCCGCCGACGATTAATGTTTGATGTTCTGCTGGATTAAGCCGGCGGCGTGTCTCGCTTCTCGGACTGTATCGGACTTAAATCCGTTGGCACGAGTTTGGCTGCCTTGCAGGCATGTGGGTCGAGAACATTTTCCCACGAAAAGGAGAAAGTTATGCGTAAATCATGCAATTTCTTTTTGAGCTTGTTCTTGGTCGTGATCCTGGGGGCAGCCTGCTCCACGCAACGCACGGACACGCAAGAGGTCACCTATGATCAACGCACTGGCGAGCCGGTCACCGTGGAAAAGCGTACGACCACGACAACCGACAGCACAACGGAAGACACCGGCGTGCTCAGCGGAACCGTGAATGTCATTGGCGAAGTCATTTCGTTGCCTTTCCGCGCCGTCGGCGGCCTCGTTCGCGCGATTTTCTAACCGCACTGATCTCTATTATTTAATCGAGCATGGGCTCGACCTCCACGGGTCGGGCCTTTGCTCGTTTCTTAGATCGGCCGCGCACGGCCGCTCCATTCAATCCTGCCTCTTCTATCGGAATCGATCTCACGAATCTTGCTTCGACCGCGGTTCGAAACGGCAAAAAACGCGATCGTTTTTCTTGCTAAAACCAGAAAAGTTTCGCCATTTCGTGCCGATATAAAGATGGAAGGCTTTGGACAATCCACGCGGGCTTGAGTTTACAAAGAATTGAAAAAGTTAACCCTCGCTGCAACTGCGTCGCGCTCATAGGTGTCTTATGTCTGAGCAAAAATTTCGCGTGCTGATCATCGAGGATAGCCCGACCGACCAGCAAGCGTTATCCTATTTGCTGACGAAACGGCTCAACTGCGAGGTGGACACGGCGCCCGACGGCTCGGAAGGTTTGAAAAAGCTTTCGGATCAGCGTTATTCGGTCGTTTTCCTGGACATGCTTTTGCCGAAGATGAACGGCGATGCCGTGCTCGCGAAGATTCGCGCCCGCAAGGAAACTGCGGATGTCCCGGTCGTGATCATCTCAGCCAATAGCGATCCGCAATCGATTAAGTCAGTCCTTAAAATGGGCGTCTATGACTACATCCTCAAGCCCTACAATAAAGCCAGCACGATCGAAAGATTAGCGGCAACCTTCGATCGGCTCAAGACGGATATGAAAGAGTGCAGCACCGACGATTAGCTCGTGCGGCGATAGCACTGTCTTCGCCTGAAACGTCGATCGTTACTTTTTTTGCTTGGCGCGTTCTAGCGCTAACGCAAATACGCCCTCCGGTTTTGGCTCGGCTCGTGTAGCGGCGCGCGGGCGCCGGTCGCTCGATACGGGTGCTGCACCGATGTTAGCCTCCGTGCGCGCGGCGCTGGATTGGTTTCCGGCGCCGGGAGCTTCGTCGAGGCGCATGGTGAGCGAGATGCGCTGGCGCTTCTCGTCGACGTCCAGCACTTTCACTTTGACGATTTGGCCGGGTTTGACGATTTCGTGCGGATCTTTCACGAACCTATTCGCCAAAGCGGAAACGTGCACGAGGCCGTCCTGGTGCACGCCGATATCGACGAAGGCCCCGAATGCGGCGACGTTGGTCACCACACCTTCGAGAATCATGCCGGCCTGCAAATCGGCGAGCGACTCGACGCCTTCTTGAAATGTCGCGGTTTTGAATTCGGGGCGCGGATCGCGACCAGGTTTCTCCAACTCGGCAAGGATGTCACGTATCGTCGGTACACCGAATTTTTCATCCGTGAATGCTTCGGGCGAAAGTCCCTTCAGCACGGCTGGTTGGCCCATGACTTGGCTGATACCTTTGCCAACGCGCGCGAGAATACGCTCGACCACCGGATAAGCTTCCGGGTGAACCGCGGACCGGTCCAGTGGATTATCTCCATCGTTGATGCGCAGGAACCCCGCCGCCTGCTCGAAAGTTTTGTCGCCCAGGCGGGGCACTTTGCGGATCGTTTTGCGATTGGTGAACGGGCCGTTGGTATTTCTAAATTCGACGATGTTTTTCGCCAGCGCGCTGTTCAGTCCCGACACGCGCGCGAGCAGCGGCGTCGACGCGGTGTTCACGTCCACGCCGACCGCGTTGACGCAATCTTCGACGGTGGCGTCGAGAGAGCGCGCCAACGCGCGCTGGTTGACGTCGTGCTGATATTGGCCGACGCCGATGGACTTGGGATCGATCTTCACCAGCTCGGCTAGCGGATCCTGCAAGCGCCGCGCAATCGACACCGCACCGCGCAAACTCACGTCGAGCTCGGGAAATTCGGCGGCGGCGAAAGCCGACGCCGAGTAGACCGAGGCGCCCGCTTCGCTGACGACGATCTTACTTACTTTTCGTTCCGGCATCTTAGACGCAATCAACTTGATCACTTCGATGGCAAGCTTGTCGGTCTCGCGGCTGGCGGTGCCGTTGCCGATGGAGATCAATTCAACATTGTGCTGCACGATCATGCGCGCCAGCGTCGCCAGCGAGCCCTGCCAGTCGTTGCGCGGTTGGTGCGGATAAATCGTAGTCGTCTCGAGCAGCTTGCCGGTGGCATCGACGACCGCGACTTTGCAACCGGTGCGAATGCCGGGGTCGAGGCCGAGCACAGCCTTTGGACCTGCCGGCGCGGCCAGCAGCAGCTCATGCAGGTTGCGGCCGAAGATTTTGATCGCCTCGGCTTCCGCCGCCTCGCGCAACTGCATCAAGAGCTCGGTGCTGATGTGCAAGTGCGCCCGGACGCGCCAGGTCCACTGGCAAACGTCGGCCAGCCACTTGTCGGCCGGGCGCCCGCGCTCTTCGATGCCGAAATGCGCCACGATCATCGCAACGCAAGGATGCGGCAGGGCGGCTTCGAGTTCGTCGCCTAGACCCAAGCTAATCGTCAGCACCTCCAGAGTTTGACCGCGGAATAGCGCGAGGGCGCGGTGCGACGGAATCGTCCGTATCGTTTCCGCGTAATCGTAATAGTCGCGAAACTTCTCCGCCTCAGCGGTCTCTTTCCCCTTTGCCACCTTGGCTGTAACGACGCCCTCCGCCCACATACTCTCCCGTAGTTTGGCCAGAAGCTCCGCTGTCTCGGCAAATCGCTCGACCAGAATATCGCGTGCCCCGTCGAGCGCGGTCTTCACGTCGGGCACGCCGTTCTCAGCCGCAGGTTTGTCATTGATGTACTTCGCCGCTTCCTGCTCCGGATCGAGCCGAGGATCGCCGAATAGCGCATCAGCCAGAGGTTCCAGCCCGGCCTCGCGCGCGATCTGTGCGCGTGTGCGCCGCTTAGGCTTATAGGGCAAATAAATATCTTCCAGCACCTGCTTGGTCGCTGCCGCCTCGACGGCGCCGCGCAGCTCGTCGGTGAGTTTTCCCTGTGCTTCGATCGACGCCAGGATCACCGCGCGCCGCTCTTCGAGTTCACGCAGATAGAGCAGCCTCTCTTCCAGGTTGCGCAGCTGGGTGTCGTCCAAGTTACCGGTGACTTCCTTGCGATAGCGCGCAATGAATGGGACGGTCGAACCTTCATCAAGCAGCGCAATTGCGGCGGTGACTTGTTGCGCCCCTGCGCCGAGTTCCTTGGCGATGGTTTGAACAATCTTGATTTGTGCAGCGTCCGAGACGGCGGTCGTCATGGGCAGAATGTTCGTCGATGCAGCGGAATTATTTTGCCATATGGCAGCGGCTGAGATACGCGACGGTCACAAAATCAACAACAACCGGAAACGAATTTACCAGAACAATCGCTCGCCTTCTAGATGCGAAAGCAAACTCTCCATTCGCACCTTTGCATCCAATGAGACGTTCAACCATCAAAGCTCTTGAAGCCTTAGATTTGCCGGCGACTTCTCATTCATTTCATCGAAATCCGTGAGAACTTTCCGGAGCCGTTCGAGCTTGTCTGATTCTGCAATCGATAAAACGTCCGTTCCCTGCCGGTCCAAGCGACTCATTACTTTTGTCACCGTCAGGTCGTCGGTGCGGCACCCCGGCTGATAAGCCACGTCTACACGTTCGTTTGTACCAACTTCCGAAAGGACTTTAGCTTCGGTCAACTCAAAAAGAGTGGATCGAACCAAGCGGATGGGAATTTCCAGCGACAGGGCAATTTCCTCTGCGGTCGGAGGCTTTTTTTCCTGAATAAATTCTCTGACACAATGGTGCGTAGTCACAAGCGCGACGATTCTCTTAAAGGAATGACTCAATCTCGAACAATCGGCTTCGAATTCAAATGCCGCGACATTTTGACGAGCAAAAGAAATTTCTGCGCCGAAAAGCACGATCAGCCAACTGAGTTGCAGCCATGCCAAGAAAAGCGGCAGCGCGGCGAAGCTACCGTAAATCGCTCCATAACTGGAAACCCCTATTTGGAACTTGATATACGCCAACTGGGCGACCTGATAGATGGTCCCGGCCACGATGCCGCCCCATAGTCCGGATTTTATCTGAACCTTGGTGTTGGGCATGAACACATACATGATCGTGAACAAAACCCAGATCACGGCGTATGGGGAAAGGCGTAAAAGGAAAATGATGATGCCTGCGGCATAACCCAGAAAAGAGAGTCTCTCTATCATCGACGTAATCTGGGTCGTCAGGAGCACCGTCACGCTGCTTGCGGTGATCAAAAGGACGGGACAGATCACCATCACCGATAGATAGTCGGCGACCTTACGGCCCAGATGTCTGGCTTTCTTGACGCCCCAAATATCATTGAATGCATTTTCAATATTTCCCAAGACTTTCACCACAGTCCAAAACAAAACCACAACACCCACTCCGGCGATAGCGCCACCTTTGGTGTTCTCCAGGAGAGCGCGCGCAAAACCGACAATCCGGTCGGCCACTTCAGGCTGGCCTTCCAGTTTGGCGAGGAGCTGCGCCTCTAGCACTTTTTCAAAGCCAAATCCTTTCGCGACGCCGAATGCCATCGCAACCACGGGCACGATCGAAAGCAAAGAATAGAATGTTAATGCCGATGCGCGTAACTCGCACTTGTCCTCATAAAATCTACGGATTGCCAACAGAAATACTCTCAGGTGAGTGATCCAAAAACACTTCTTCCGTTCTAGCTTGTCGGCGCGCAGACGCCAAATATCGTCCTTGAGAAATTGCACGGACGGAGAAATTTTCTGGTGGAGTTTATTGTTTAAAGCCATAAGGTCTCTCCCTACCAAGGCGACTGCTACAACCGGGTGGATTTCGCGGACATATTATTAATTTCTCATTGCATAGGCGAATGAAAATCGACCGCCTGCCCGCCGCTCTATATGCCAGCGTTGGAATTGACGGATCAAGCCGTTATCGCATACTCTCAGTGAAAACTCATCGTACATCCTTTCGCTCAATGAGCTCATCGGGGCGAACGACACGATGAACGCCCAGACTTTGCCTAAAATGCAGATGCCGAACCGCAACGGCTTCGTGCAGACAAGATCTAGCGCCCAGCATAAGATCTCTGCGAACTCTGGGGATCTCTGTGGTGAAATGTCTTTCTCAGCTTTGGTTGTGGCTTTGCAGCACTGTGCCTTTGCAGTGCATACCATTCCACGGTAAACATCAGAAGATCTACATCCTCCAATTGTTTCGAGCAGCAAACACGGCGAAATGATCCAGGAGACAAAAAAACCATCTGCCGTTGACTATAAGTGTGGAAATCGGGTAGGGTCCGCCATCTTTTGGGAAGATTTCTCCAGTGCCGGCATCTCGCTGCTTTTTTACACGATGGATTTATCGTTTAAACCGGTCTTGACGGGAGGCTGAAATGCAAATTGGAGCATTCGTAAAAATTTGGCTTATCGGCGCCGTTGCCTTCCTCGGATTTGGCGGGCATGTCTACGCGCAGTCGCCGTATTATCAAGGCAAGACTATCAAACTCATCCAGGGCCGCGAGGCCGGCGGTTCGGGCGATATCCGGTCGAAAGCGGTCATACCGTTCTTAAGAAAATACATTCCGGGAAATCCCACCATCATCAACGAGTTCATGCCGGGCGGCGGAGGCCGCAAGGCGGCCAATTACATTTTTAGCACGGCGCGCCCGGACGGTCTTACCATCGGACATATCAGCAGCGGTATTGTGACCAGCGCCGTCCTGGGTGAGACCGGTGTGCAATATGACATCGATAAATTCCAATGGCTCGGCTCCACTGACAGCGCGTTTCACTATGCTTTCTTTACTCGGAAAGAGCTGGGGCTGAATACTATGGAAAAGCTGCAAGCTCACCCAGGACTGCGAATCGGCGCCACCTCCGTCGGCCATACCACGTACACTTACGGACGCACTTTTGCTTGGCTTCTCGGTCTCAAGGACCCCAGATTCGTCTTGGGCTACTCATCCATAGAAGTCGATGTGGCCATGGGGCGGGGAGAACTGGATGCGCGCAGCAACAATACCGCCGAGGTGATCCGGCGAAACCCCGAGGCGGTGAAAAAAGGACTGTTCGATTTTATTGCCATCTTGAAGATACCCAGGGAAGACAAGGAGCCGGATTTCGATCATCTTCCGGAAATCGACGGCTTTGTGAAAACCGAGAGAGAGCGGCGGTTCCTGGGCTTGACGCGCGCTACCAGACTCGTCGGGACGCCCTATCTCCTTTCTCCCGGCACGCCCAAAGAGCAAGTGCAAATTTTGCGCGAGGCGATGAAGAAAACCTTTCAAGACCCTGAGTTCCACAAAGAGTTCAAGAAATTGACCGGAGACAGCCCGAGCGCGTTGATGCCGGAAGCTCAGGAAGAAATCATCAGGTCGGTGCCGCGCGACGCGGAAACGATTGAACTCTTCAAATGGATCAACGGCAACAAACCGTTGCCGGTGCGTTAGGTTGGATTGCAGAGCCGGCAAACTATTTTAGCGTTTGACCGCGCGCCGCCACTCGTGCCTGACTAGGCTAACTCCATCTGGAGAACAAATGAGTTTCGAGTAAGTTTCGCAAGTCGGAGGCCGGTTTCTCGCTCTTATTCATCCATTCAGTACGGACCAATTCCGCTCAACCAAATTCTCCGATCTCTTCGCTAGGAAGGCGGCTTCGCCGGCGCGCCTTGCAAGGCTTTTTGCATCGCATCCATTTCCGTACCAAAAGTACGCCAGTCGCCTTTGCTTAGCGCGTCGAACGCGCGCCGGTAGTGGTTAAGAGCTTCGGCATTGGCTCCTGAGGGAGGCGGTCCGCTTGCGCGGACCCGGGCGTGGTCGGGGCTGTTGACGTGACCACGGTTGGCGGCCTGCGCGTGTCCGGCGCGACGAGCGCGGCGAGCAAACTTCGACGTCTGCGCCATGACGACGCGATCGCCGGTGGAAGCGATCAGGCGCTTGAGCTCCGGTAACTGGCGGCTTTCGGCGCTGAGATACATCGGCTCGACGTACAACAAGGTGTCGTCGATCGGAATCACCAGAAGATTGCCGCGAATGACGCGGGAGCCAGCCTGGTTCCACAGCGAAAGCTGCTGGGAGATCGTGGTGTCCTGATCGATGCGCGCCTCGATCTGCGCCGGGCCGTAGATGAGTTTCTCTTTGGAAAACGTAAACTCGATCACCTTGCCGTAGTTCGGTCCGTCGCAGCGCGCGGCCAGCCAGGCGATCATGTTGTCGCGATTGTTGGGCACCATGGGTATCATGAGAATAAATTCCTCGCGCGGCTCCCCTGGCAAACGCATGATCGTGTAATAGGGCTGCATCGTGCCGGCTTGTCCTTTGTGGGCTTCTCTCGGGAAATTCCACAAGTCTTCCTTGTTGTAGAATACCTCGGGATCCTTCATGTGATAGGTGCCGTACACTCTCGCTTGAATGATAAAAAGATCTTCCGGGTATCGGATATGAGCGCGTAACGACGCCGGCATCGAATCCATCGGCTGAAATAACGTCGGGAAGATGCGTTGATACGTGAGCACGATGGGATCTTTCGGATCGGCGATGTAAAAAATCGGATTGCCGTCATAGGCGTCGACCGCGATCTTCACCGAGTTGCGATATAGTTGATGCTGCCGGGCTGGGTGCGCTGGGAGTACGGCAGCGAGTCGCTGATGGTGTAAGCATCCTGCAGCCAGATCAAGCGCCCGTCGCTGACGACCAGATAAGGATCGCGATCGAGACGGAGAAAAGGCGCGATGCGGCGAATGCGGTCCTGAATCAGGCGCCGAAAAAGAACCTTGCTCGTCGCGGTTACGTTCTCGCTGATGAACAGATTGAAATCGCCGAAAGCCCAGGCAAATAATGCGCGCCGCCACAGACTGCCCAAGGACACGCCGTCGCGGCCTTCATAGACGTTGTAGACATTCTCCTGGCCCTTGGCGTAGTCGAATTCTGTGGTGCCGCCGCCGACGATGACATAATTTCTGGTCTCCTCCCCGAAATAGATCTGCGGGCGGTCGATCTTCAGCTCCGGCGGACCCACGGGAGGAATATCCTTGACGTAAAAAATCGGCAGCCCTTCCTCGTCGAAGCGATTGACCGGGTTCATGGCGATGCCGTTGCCATGGGTAAACTTGAAGCGCTGATTGATCCAGGTTTGCGCGTCGGCCGGCAGTTTCGACTGATTCAACTCGCGCGCCGAGAGCAAGACTTGCCGGTAGCTGCCATCGATCATGTAACGGTCGACGTCGATGTCGTGGAAGTCGTAGTAAAGGCGGATTTCCTGGAGTTGACGGTACGTATCCGTAGCGGGCGCGGATCCCACCACCGGATATTCTGGATCGTCGCCTGGTTTGCCGCGATCACCTCGGGCGTGAGCTTCCCTTTCGCGGGGAACGGCGCGCTGGTGATGCTATCCAGACCGAAACCGTAGCGGGTGAGCTCGATGTTTTTGGCGATGTAGCGCGATTCCAGCTTGAGCTCGTCCGGCTTCACCCAATAGCTTTGAAAAGCCCCGGGCACGATCGTTTGCACAATCGACACGGCGACGACCAAGATGACCGCCACGATGGGCAGGCGAAGACCGCCAAGCCAAATATTGTAAACGCATAGGGCCGCCGCGATGATTGCCGCGCCGGCTAGACCGATTAACAACGGCAAGCGCAGATTGACGTCGGTATAGGCGGCCCCGAAGACGATCCCGTTATTGCTGGTCAGCAGATCGTAACGCTGCAGAATATAGCCGCCGGCTTTGACGAGAAAAAATATCGCCAACAGTGCGGATAGGTGACGGATTGCCGCGGCGCTGAGCGTAGGCGGTCCCGCTTGCTGATAAATGATGTCGCCGCGCAGCAGATAGATGGCGGCGGCGCTCGCGGCGCTTAGAAAAACTATCAGCAGCGCCCAATCTCTGAACAGTTCATAGAGGGGAAGTGAAAACACGTAAAACCCGAGGTCCTTTTCGAATAACGGATCAGGCCTTCCGAAGGGGACCGCATAGAACCACTTGAGTAGAGTGTCCCAGTTGTCCATTTGGGCGATGCCGATGAACAAGCCGACGATTAGGGCCACCCCGGCAACGATCAGTCGCCATGGCAGCTTGTCGAAGGAAAGCTCGATGACCTCAGGATTCCCTTGGGCGCCACGACCGATAATCCTGAAGCTCTGCGGTCGATGCGTTCTTCCAGATGTCGCCCGCGCGGCGATGAAGCCATTGAGCAGCAAGATCGCGGCCGAGAGTCCGGCCGCAGCGACGAATACACCGAGCGCGGTGAGCCAGGTGGTCGTAAACACCTCGCGAAATCCCAGCGAGCTAAACCATAATAGGTCGACGAAGTAGCGGCTGAAAACGAAGAACGCCACCACGACAGCAACGATTGCCGCCAGAAGTATGAGCGAGCCTTTTTTCATCGATGATTATCTCCCCGAACCGGCGTCTAGATATATAGAACAATGCCCCCTGAGGGAAGGCCCTTTATTGAAAAGCTTGCTCTGCCCGCGAGACCACAACCTGACACTTTTTCGACGTCAATACGGATTGTTGCTTGCTTTGAATAAGTACCAGGCTAACAGCTCGGGACAACAGGGAAGCGGTAATTGACTCTCGGGTTCCGACACAGCTGACCTTATGCGGCCCAAGTGCCGGCGTCAACTAATGTCGTTCCGTCGTCGTTACAGGTTGAAGATGTTACGCCCTCGGCGCAAGGTGTTTGGCATTCTCTATCCGTTCCAGTCGTAATTCAGAGCCGCGAAATCGATCTCGTAGCCGCCGCCTTGCTTTTTGCCGCGCACAAATGAAGCCGCCTCTTTGAGGTGGCGGCAGTACATCTCGAAGAGATTTCCCGCCGGATCGCGAAAGTAGAGCAAACCTTTGACGCCGTCGCGCGTCCACGGCTCGGTCGTGACGACGCCGCTTTGCCGCAGCCACGCGACCATGGGCAGAAAATCTTCTCCTTCAATGAAAAAAGCGTAATGAGGATATTCGGCGTCGCGCCCGGTGGTCGTTCCAGGGCGAACCGTAAGGCCGATGATGACCCCGGCGACGCGCACTTCCGCGAATCCGTCGACGTCATGGATGAGCTCGCCGCCAATGACTTGGGTAAAAAAACGTTTCGCCTGTTCAAGATCGGTGCAGAAAATGCTCGCGTGAGCGAACGATGTGAGGCGCGGCCGCTCAGTTTCCACGACACTCGGCCTCACGCTATTGGCGTTCCATTGGTAGTTGAGACTGCGAAAGTCGATCGCTGGCCCTCCTCTTCGGGGCGCTGATGGCAAAGATGCAATCCCGTCATAGCCGCGCTCGCAATAAAGCTCGAAGAGATTACCCGAAGGGTCGCGGAAGTAAATAAGCGCCGTCTCGCCGCGCCGATAGGGATAGTTGGGGACACCGTGGTGATCGAGCCAATGTTTCATGAGTTCGAAATTTGCGCCGTCGAGATAAAACGCGTAATGGGGATATTCGTCGGCGGCGCCGGTCCAGCCGCCGCTCTGTTTGGAAAGCCCGAAGATGATGTCGGCGATACGGTATTCGACGAAGCCGGCGATCTCATGAACCAGCTCTCCGCTCATAACTTGGGAATAAAAAATCTTCGATTCTTCAAGATCGCGGCACGCCAGGCTTACGTGGCTCATGCCGGAAAAGCGCGGCTGTTTGGCGGCAGGAATTTCAGTTGCGCTCGCAGAATTCGCGGTCATTGCCATTTTCGTCCTTCCTATTGTTTTTCTCCGTCCGGTCGTCAATAAACCTTACCGAGTCGCACCGATCGAGTTGAGCCAGATACGAATTAGAGCTTTTAGTATCCACTTCGACTCATGCTGACAGCGTCGGAAATCAAGTTTCAAAATCAGCTTTCTTATCGGTCCGGCAGCCTTTCGGCGCCGGCGATCTTATTGAAAAGTCCGATCACCTCGGGATCGCGCGGAACTTCCTGGATAACTTTTTGTAGCTCCTCGGGTTGGAGCGGCGCCGGATCTTCGCCGACAAGCTTGCGGAACGACGCTAAGAACCCAGGATCGTTAAGCGCCTTGCGCATGGCCGCTTGCAAAATTTCCATCCGATCGCGCGGCGTGTTTGGCGGGAGCACGATGGCTGATCCGCCCAGACGGATGGCGCGCTGCAGCGCCAACACTTTCCGCTCTATATCCGATTTGGCGAATGTCTCGAGTTCTGGCAAGTGAGCAAAGCGGTGATGCCGGTTACCCTTGGGCGTTTCGAGAACAGCATGAAAATCGACGAGACCTTTGTCGATCCATTCCGGTGTTCGTTGCACGACGGAAGCGATCAAGCTCGATCGGGCATCGACCTCGCCGCGCAGCAGAGCTAGATCGACCTCCGGTCCGGAATATCCGACAACGAACTTGGGATCTTTCAGACCGAGGAAAAACGCGAAGAGCCTGCCGGTGATGTAGATATTGTGACCTATGGATTGAGCGCCTATTCTTATCCCGGGCGCGCCGCGGAGTTTTTCGAGATTCGTCAGCCCGATTTCTTTTCGGGTAGAAAAGATATGCTGGGTGGTGGCGTCGGATGAGCCCAGATAAATAAATTTGTTCAAATCGTACAGAACTCCCGACTCGGATTGGATCGCAGCCGCTAAAAGAGTCGTCCCCATGCTGCCGATCACCATGCCATCGGGTCGCGCTGTCCGGTAAACGTGATTGGCGGCTTTTCGCCCGCCACCCCCGGGCATGTACTCGAGCACGACAGTGGGATTTCCCGGAATGTATTTTTGCAGGTACGGCACGAGCGACTTGACCCGCAGATCGCTGGTGCCTCCCGCGTCACTGCTGACAATGATCGTTAACGTTTTGCCCTGATAAAAAGGCGCCTGAGCGTGGAGAGGAACAGTTAAAACTATAACAAGGAATGATGCCGGTGCCAGACAACGCGTTAAGTTTTTCCACTTCATCGTCGCCCCTCCACTACAGGTGAGTGCGGATCGCGACGTCATCATACTCAATTCGCGCCAGGCAACAAGGGGGAATTGCCGCGCCAACCCTAGCCCCCTATCGCTATGGTTTCAGGTTTCGCTTTGACGGTCGCCGGTGTCTTGGAATTTTATAGTCGTAGAACCAGTCGGATCGGATAGGCTTGCGATGATTTCAGCCGGAACGGGTTGAGCTTTGATCGCGCCGAGTCGGTCGGGATGAGGCGCCGCCCAAACGCGTTTCTCAAAACCATCGAGCGCGAGCTCGCCTGCTTTGAGGATACGATGACGCACGGTGAAGCTGCTGCGCCCCCACTCGCCGACCTCGCTTTCGACGATGATCTCGTCGTCGAAGCGGCAAGGCAAAATGAATCGCGCGCCCACTTCGACGATAGGCATCCCGACGATACGATATTTTTTTCGCATCGCCGAGGGAGTTAAGCCGGTGCGCTCGAATAGCCAGCCCGTGCTGGTATCGAAGATGATGAGATATTGCGGATAGAATACGATCCCGGCGGGATCGCACTGGCCCCATTCAATCCGCAGCGTACGGCGATTAATCAACATAGCGAGACCGACAGCCTTTGTGCAGGCAGCCAATCTCCCGCGTTTGACTGTCGGCTTTGATTAACGCGCAGGATCGGCGAAATCGCATAATTTGACAGGGATCCTCGATCGACGGCGGCGTGCGTTCGGTGACGCATTCAACGAGCAGTTGAGATTACCTTGCGCTTGTCTCCAGACTATACCAATGACTGGCACGAAGCATTTTACGATCGCCACAAACGGATGATCTGGTCAACGCAGGATTCGGGCCGCATCCCCACCGTTCGCAGATGTACTTCGGCCGAGTCCGGCGGCTCGTAGTCGCTATCGATACCTGTGAAGTTCTTCAGTTCCCCGCGCCGCGCCTTGGCATAGAGACCCTTGATGTCACGGCGTTCGCACTCTTCCAACGGTGTATCGACGAAGACTTCGATAAATTCGCGGTCATCGAACAGGCCGCGGGCCAATTGGCGCTCCGCGCGGAACGGTGAAATAAAAGCGACGATCACGATCAACCCCGCATCCACTAGGAGCTTCGCGACTTCTGCCACCCGGCGAATATTTTCCACGCGGTCGGCCTCGGTGAATCCCAGATCTCGATTAAGTCCGTGACGAACGTTATCGCCGTCGAGAATGTAGGTATGCCTGCCGTCGGCGTGTAGCCGCTTTTCCAGCAGGTTGGCAATCGTCGACTTACCTGAACCCGAAAGCCCGGTAAACCACAGGCAGCGCGCCTCTTGATGCTTCATCGCGGCCCTGGCGACCTTGGTGACCTCCAACGCTTGCCAGTGGACGTTCCCCGATCGACGCAGCGCAAACCGGATGAGACCGGCGCCGACGGTCTCGTTGGTGAGCTTATCGATGACAATGAAAGCGCCCAGTCGTTTGTTTTCGCTAAACGGCGCAAACGGCACCGACCGATCAAAACTCACGTTCACCGTTGCGATTTCGTTCAAGCCCAACGTCTTGGCGGCGAGGTGAACACCGCTGTTGATGTCGAGACGGTGCTTGATGTGCGTGATGGTCACGCTCGCAGATTTGCTGTGGAGCAGCGCCGCATAGGGACGCCCGGGCAGCAAGGCATGCTCGGTCATCCACAAGAGATCCGCTTCAAACTGGTCAGCGCACTCAATCGGGTGTGCAGCGGTCGCGATGACGTCACCGCGGCTGGCGTCGACCTCATCTTCAAGGACCAGGGTGACGGACTGACCAGCGATCGCGGTTTCTCGGGGACCCCCGGAGACGGCGATTTCCTTCACGGTGCTGGCAACCCCCGAAGGACTGATGCGCACATTATCTCCGGGCTTGACGGATCCGCTGGCGATGCGTCCGGAGAACCCGCGGAAGTCCAGGTTGGGCCGGTTAACCCATTGCACCGGCATGGTGAAGGGTCGGATCGTCTCGTGCTGCTCGCTCGGAACGGTTTCGAGCCAATCCAAAAGAGTCGATCCTTCGTACCAAGGCATCGCAGCGTGGCCCGGGTCGACGATATTGTGCCCCTCGAGCGCTGACAACGGGATCGCCGTGATCGTCTCAAAACCCAGATCCTGGGCAAAGCGACGAAAGGCGAGCTCGATTTCATCAAAGGTCAGTTGCGACCACGCCACGAGATCCATCTTGTTGACCGCGAGAGCTACGTGACGAATGCCCAGCATCGAGACGATGCGGCTGTGGCGCTTGGTTTGGGTGAGCACGCCCTTGCGGGCATCGATCAGCAAGACCGCCGCCTGCGCGGTCGACGCTCCGGTCGCCATGTTGCGGGTGTACTGTTCATGGCCGGGGGTATCAGCGACGATGAAACGGCGCTTGGTCGTGGCGAAGAATCGGTACGCAACATCGATCGTGATTCCCTGCTCCCGCTCGGCCTGTAGGCCGTCCACCAGCAGGGCAAAGTCCAAGCGCTCGCCCTGAGTGCCAAATTTCTTGGAATCCGCCTTGAGCGCTTCGAGCTGATCCTCGAATATTAGTTTGGACTCGTAAAGCAGTCGGCCGATGAGAGTCGATTTACCATCGTCGACGCTGCCGCAGGTAATGAAGCGCAGGGTATCCATCAGAAATACCCTTCCTGCTTCTTGCGCTCCATCGAGCCCGCGCCGTCGTGATCGATGATCCGTCCCTGTCGTTCGGAGGTCGTCGCGCCAAGTGTTTCGGCGACAATTTCATCCAGCGTCGTTGCGCCGCTTTCAATACCGGCGGTAAGCGGATAGCAGCCCAGGGTGCGAAAGCGCACCATGCGTATCTCCGGTGTTTCGCCGGGCTCGAGTGGCAACCGGTCATCGTCGACCAAGATCCATTGGCCGAAGCGCTTGACCACGCGACGCTTGGCGGCAAAATAAAGCGGCACGATCGGAATATTCTCGTGGCGGATGTAGGCCCAGATGTCGGCTTCCGTCCAATTGGAAAGCGGAAATACGCGTATGGATTCGCCAGGATTAATGCGCGTGTTGTAAAGATTCCAGAGTTCGGGACGCTGCGCTTTCGGTTCCCAACGGTGGCCGGGCGCACGAAACGAAAATACGCGCTCCTTGGCCCGTGATTTCTCCTCGTCGCGCCTGGCGCCGCCGAAAGCCACGTCAAAGCCGTGCAGATCGAGCGCTTGCTTGAGCGCCTCGGTTTTCATGACGTCGGTGTGGTACGCCGAACCATGGCTGATCGGTCCGATCCCCTCGGCGGCGCCGCGCGGGTTGGTGTACGTGAGCAACTTAAAGCCGATTTCCCTGGCAGTACGGTCGCGAAACGCGATCATCTCACGAAACTTCCAGCCCGTATCGATGTGCATCAGCGGAAACGGAATCGGTCCGGGGTAAAAAGCCTTTTGCGCCAGGCGCAACATCACCGAGGAGTCTTTGCCGATCGAATACAGCATCACCGGTTTGGCAGCCGTTGCCGCCACTTCCCGGATAATTTCGATCGACTCAGACTCCAGCTCTGAAAAGACGGCATCAACCATACGAGATATTTCGACTCCTTGGATTCTCTAGCAGTGATAGTTCGGCGCAGCCCAACCGCGGTAAAAGCGTCCCGCGGTCAGACAAAAAGGATGACCCAGGAAGAGCCCGGGCATCACGTCGGAACCGCTGGCAGACAAAAAAGCGGGGGAAGACTTCGACAACCGATCCATCCTGGATAGTGTATACGACCCTCCCCGTCTTGGGAAGGTTTTGCCTACGCCGAACAGATGATATTGATCACCGCTTGGCGTTTCTCCACGGTCACCGCCTTGAGACCGCGCTCGAGCGCGGCCATCACCTCGTTCGGATCGGTGACTTTTTCGCCGTAGCCGTCGGCGACTTCCACGGCCTTTTGGTAATTTGAAATGCTGTCCAGGAACGTAATCGGTTGGTGCGGGCTCTTGGCCGCATAGCCCTCGCGATTGAGACCGACCGTCGCCCGGCGCACCGCCTGCCAGCGTTGATTGTTGAATAGCACCGTCAAAACCGGCAGCTCCTGCTCGGCGCCGACATAATGCGCCGAGATTGGATTACCGAACATGTACGAGCCGTCGCCGTGGGTGCCGATGACCAGCCGATCACGCGCCGCCAGTTTAGCACCGAGCGCACACCCGAGGCCATGACCCAGACCCGACGCGGCGCCCGCGTTGAACAAGGTGGCGGGCATCGTGAAGTCGATATGCTCCTGCGCCAGCGGTGATTCTTTGATCACAATAGTGTCTTCACCTTTGATCTCGTTGATGCAACTGGAGATCCAAGCCGGATGAACCGGCGTTTGACCTTTGACTGACTCGAGCTTCTTGCGCCATCCATCGCGCATCGTGCGCCAACTTTCGCCGAGCAGCGCGCGGCGTTTGTCGATGCGGATTTTCGCCCTCGCTTCGTGCTCTGACATGGTTTCATTCAGCACACGCAAACCTTCAGCGGTCGAGCAGGCGAGCGCGATGTCGCAAGGATGACCGCGAACCGGCACGTAACCATGCAGCGGATCGGGCGCCATGTGGATGACTTTCGCGTCGGCGCGCACCTTGTCGTAGGCGGGCAACCACGGCACTGGGACGTCGATCGCAAAAATCACGTCGGCATTGTCGAGTAGCGGACTCAACTCGTAGCCCAAGTTCATCGGATGATTGCTGGGAACCGACATATACCGGTTGCGGTATTGTATGACCGGGATCGCGTAGCGCTCTGCGAGTTTCCCCAGCGCCGTCCAGGCTTTCGGGTCTCTCCCGGCGGAACTGGTGATGATCAGCGGATTCTCCGCGCCGGCGAGCAGCGCCGCCGCCTCTTCAGCAGCATCGCCATTGGGAGACGCGGGAGCGGACGGATGTTGCCGCGACGGCGTCGTATAAGTGAATTCGTTCATCGTCTGCGCCAGCACTTCGCGTGGCAGCGAAAGATAGACCGGGCCCATCGGTTCGCTTTTCGCAATGCTGAGCGCCCGGTCGACGACGGTCTCGAGTTGCTGGCCGTTGCGCAGCTCGTAATCCCATTTGACCGACTCGCGCAGCATGCCCGCTTGATCGAACATTTCTTGCGTCCAGTGAATATCGAGGCTGCGATGTCCCGCCAAGCCATCCTCGTTGGTCGGCGTTCTTCCGGCGGTGAAGAGCACCGGCACATGGCCGCGCGCCGCATTGAGCAGCCCGTTCATGCCGTTGGCGGTGCCGACATTTACGTGGACCATCACCGCTTGCGGCCGTCCGGTCACCAGGAAGTAACCGATCGCCATGTGCATCGCGGTATTTTCGTGCGGGCAAGTGACCGGCGTCGGTACCTTCGTCTCCAGCACTTGCGCCTTGGCCAAAGTCTCAACGACCGGAGCGAAATCCGTCCCCGCGTTGGCAAACCAGTAATCGATACCACGATCGGCAAGCAGCGCCATATAGGCGTCGGACACCGTGACGTTGTTGAGTGTGATTTTCGGCATGATTTCCACCTTTCCAAATGTGAGGGTTGTTTAAGGCGCGATACTGCTGCGCCCGTGCGATCTCTACGCTGCTCGATCCACTAGCAAAATCCGAATAGCAATAGCAAGGACTGTCAGAGAAAATTGCGGAATTGGCCTGACTCGCGAGCGAAGTCTTCGAACTTGGACTCCGGCATGCGCGCGTATTAAGATGAGCATCGCGGCCATTAATCTTGATCACAAAGAGGTTGCCCATGTCCGATGCTACGGAAGATCTCCGGGAAAAAGTCACGCTCTCCTGCCGCATCTTGGCTATGGAAGGTCTAGTCGACGATATTCTCGGCCACGTCAGCGCGCGCACCACCGATGGCGACGAGATGTGGATCCGCTGCCGCAGCGACGACGAACAAGGAGTGCGTTATACAACAGTCGATGCCATACGCCGGGTCGATTTCGGCGGCAAGGGATCGGATCTGGAAGGACGATACCAGGTGCCCAACGAGCTGCCCATTCACGGCGAAATTTATAAGCAACGCCCGGCGGTGGGTTGCGTCATCCACGCGCATCCGAAGGAAGCGCTCATCTGCGGTATCACCGGATTGGAATTTCGCCCCATCTTCGGCGCCTTTAATATTCAAGCCATGCGCATGGCCCTCCACGGCATTCCGACCTTCGAGCATTCGTACTTGGTCAATCGCGCCGACCTAGCGGCACCGTTAATCGAAGCAATGGGTGAAAAAAACATCTGCGTGATGAAAGGTCATGGCATCACGGTCACCGGGAAGACGATCGAAGAGGCGACCGTTTCAGCGCTTAATTTCAACACGTTGGCCAGAATCACTTTGCAGGTGGCAATCACGGGCAGGCACGCGCCGAATATCACTGCGCAAGATACCGAAAGACTCCCCGATCTCGGTTCGACGTTTAACGACCTCTGGGTGTGGCGTTACTACGAGAGAAAGCTTCAGGAGGAGGATCGTTTGTCATCCCGTGTGTAGTGCGACGGACGCACAACGAATATGACTGCGCATTTTTCAGTGGCGATATACTCGGGTTGAGCGTGTGAACGCTTTTGCCTATGTGCGCTTCACTTCGCCAACGGATCAGGGCGCAGCTGGAACTTCACGACTTTTGGCTTTGTGCCTTTACCGCCTTCCATGTGAAATGGCGTACGAGTCCCGGTGGTCGACCACAGGCCTTTGCCTTTCCAGCCGGCCTTCGGATTGTCAATGCGCCCATCCATCCACTTGGTGTAAAAACCGAGCGGATAAGGAACGCGCAGCGTGACGTACTTGCCATCGACTAACGCCAACAGGGCGTCGTTTAGGTTGCCGGTGGCGATGGGAATGTTTTTCCCCAGGCCAAACGTATCGAACTGATCCACCCAGGTGTAATAGCTCGCCTCGGCGCTGCCGCTATCTTCGATAGTTTCAAACTGCGGTCCAGGGAATGGATAGAGCGTCCAACCTTCGGGGCAGTGCTTCCCCGTCGCCGTCGGGCCATTAACGATTTTGCATTTGCTCCGGTCGAAGCTGCCCAAATGGCCGCTTGCAAGCGAAACCCAGACGACTCCGTTGCGATCGATGTCCATACCGCGCACGCCGTAACCGTTGGCTTCCAATGGCGCTTCGTAGATCTCAGTGAGACTGGTCTCGGCGGGATTCGGTCCCGGATTGATCCGCACGACGTAACCGGGGAATCCTAACGATGTCCCCCAGATCGAACGGTCTACGGGGCTTACGGCGACACCGTATAACCCCGCTACGACTCGCTTGTCTTTTGTCGGATCCACCGGTTGATTGGGCTCCACGTAGTCGTCGCGCTTGCCGTTGCCGTTGGTATCGAGAATGAAAGGCGTCCAGCCCTGGGATTTCTCCTCGTCCCCGGTCTCCTCAAACATTTTCCTGTTGAGCCAGCCGACGATGCCGCTGGCGGCGCCACCGCTGCTCGTCCACAAAGTATTATTGGCATCCTCCGCGAACACCAGATGGTGCGTCGGGAAACAAGTGCTTATCAGCGTGAACTTCTTGCTTTTCGGATCGTACATCGAAAGTTGCCGGGTGGCGCTTTGAAGCGGGAACACCTTGGCCGATGGATGGCTCGAACCTTTTTTACAGAAGTCGGGGTTGGCCGGCGGACGGACTCTTGCCGTAAACCAAACCCGTGCTTTTTCATCGAACATCGGGTTGTGATGGTTGGACTGACTATCCCATATAGGTTCGGCGCCCCAGTAAGGAGACGGCGATAGCGGGTCCGTCTTCGCCGACGGCGTGTTCGGATCGCGCACCGGATGTTTAATTTCGAAGGCTTTGTGGCGTACCGGGTCGAGCACCGGAACAAAATCAGTGCTTAACTCAGTAGCGCCGTAGATCGGACCGTTGGCGTTGACCGTCGGATTACGTTTGTCACTGGAGATTTCATCGTGGAGATAAGCCTTAGGATTACTCCAATCCCACACAGTGATCACTACGTTGCGCTCTACGCCCTGGGGTCGAGACGGTTTTGACTTGGGCAACTCGCCGGCGGCGATCCGGTCGGTCCAATCGCCATACAACTCAGTGGCTCGCTTGGATTCGATTCGGTTCATGGCGTTGAGCATGGAGGTCATCGCTTGTCCGGAAACGATGCGCCGTTGCCACGCGTCGGCTGAAGTTTTGAATTCACCGAGTTCTTTTGGAATCGTGCGCGTCGCCTTGTTGCCAAGCTGATGGCAAGTATTACAGCCGTTGGTTTTGACGACATCCAGCCACTGCTCCCGACGCCTAAGTGTCTCAGGCATACCGTTGCCTTTTTCGCCCGTGCCGGGAAAGAGACTCTTTTCGGGAATCTTGAGCATCGAGTACCAGTAGATGGCCGGATAGTATTCCGCCGCCGCGGCATCGTTCGGCGCTACGGCAGCTTTCAGGTTGAGAGTTTTCCCGGGCGTCGCCCGAACTTTCGACGAATCGACGAGTCCGTAGCCGCGCACCCAGATGTTGTAGTTTGCTTTCGGCAAATCAGGAACCAGATAGCGACCTTGATCATCCGTGACTACGATCTTGGCAAACTTGGTGGGAAGATCGGTGGTCTCCGCGATTACCCAGACACCCGCTTCCGGTCCGTTGGCGCCCGCGACCACGCCGCCGATATCATCACCATCCACGCGCAGCGTGGTAGTCTGCTGGCTGCCCAGTTCGACGAGCGAAATCGCCATCAACAGAGCAATGGCGATAACCGCCATAACCAAGCGCAATGGGATTATTTTTCTCATGACTTGCTCCTTTTGACTGCCCCGGCTTCAAACGCGAGCCACCGCAGCTTAACTAATGGCTCAGTATGGGACCAACTGAGTTATCGCTGTCAAATCAAATAAGTCATTGAGCGATATATCTTCGCCGATCGGAGCGCGAAAATGGGGATAAAAATGGGAACAGGTCTTGGATTACAACGATTTGTAATACCAAGACCTGTCTTTACGTGTCTGCCTATAGCTTCTGCGTTTTGTGACGATCGTTACTTCGCCAATGGATCCGGTCGCAACTGGAATTGCACGGCGATCGGCTTGGCGCCCTTGCCTCCCTCTTTTAGCCATGGCGCGCGGTCGCCGCTCGTGGTCCACAGTCCACGACCCTTCCAGCCCGCCTTCGGATCATCGATACGCCCGTCGAAACCTTTGGCGTAAAAACCCATAGGATAAGGCACGCGCAAAACGATCATCTTGCCGTCTTTCATGGCGATCAGTCCGTCGTTCAAATTGCCGGTGGACATCGGCACGTCCTCGCCCAGGCCGAACGTGTTATGTTGATCGACCCAGGTGTAGTAGCTCGACTCAGCGCTATTATCTCCGAGGCCCTTGAACCCTGGACCCGGATATTTGTGGAACGCCCAGCCCTCGGGACAGTGATCGCCGGTTGCTTTCGGCCCGTTGAGCGGTCCTTTGCACTTGCGCCGATCGAAGCTTCCAAGGTGCCCGCTCGCAAGCGAAACCCACACTACCCCTTGCCGGTCGATGTCAGCGCCACGAATGCCAAAGCCCGGCATTGGCACATTGTAGATCTCGGTGAGCGCGGTCTCGGTTGGATTGGCTCCTGGAACCACTCGAACGACAGCACCCGGATTCGTTCGGTAGGAGCCCCAAATCGAACCATCCACTGGACTCGGCATGACCGCGTAGAAGCCGGCGATAATACGCTTGTCCTTGTTCGGATCGACCGGCTGGTTTGCCTCGACGTACTCGTCGCGCTTGCCGTTGCCGTTGGTGTCAAGAATCATCGGCGTCCATCCCTGGGATTTCGCGATGTCGCCGGTTTCATCGAGCATCTTGGTGTTGACCCAGCCCACCACCGGCCCGCCGCCGCTGGTCCAGAGCGTTTCGTTCGCGTCGTGACCAAACTGCAGATGATGCGACCCAAAACAGGTATCGACGTACGTGTACTGCCCGGTCTTGGGATCGAGCATCGTCAGCTGGCGGTTGGTCCGATCCATCGGGACCACCTTAGCCGACGGATGAGCGGAGCCTTTTTTGCAAAAGTCCGGAGTATTGGCGTCGCGAAACCTCGCCGCAAACCACACGCGCCCCTTTCGGTCGATCATGGCATTATGGTTGTTGGCCTTGGTATCCCAGATCTTCTCCGTGCCCCAGTAAGGTGACGGTTGCATAAGCTTGTCACTCGCGGCATGGCCCGGCCCGAGCGCCTCCGGCGTGTTTGGATCTCGGATTGGCGCAGTTAAGTTCCAGGTGGTGTGCTTTTTCGGATCGAGAACCGGTATGAGGTCGGTGCTGTACTCCGGTGACCCGTACAGGGGACCATAGGCATTGACCGTCGGGTAGCGCCGATCCGACGCGATCAGATCGTGCAGATACTTCTTGTCGTCAAGCCAATCCCAGGTGGTGACGACGATGTTACGCTCAGCTCCTTGGGGCCGCGCGGGCTTCTCATGGGGCAGCTCACCCTTGGCGATGCGGTCCGTCCAGTCCGCATAGTATTTGATGGGAGCCCCGCCGAGTTCTTTGACCAGCTGGCTGAACATCTGTTCACCGGATTGACCTGACTGAATGCGGCGGAACCACGCCTCTTCCGAGTTGGCCGAATTAATCGGATGCGGGACGTTCTTTGGGAACGTGCGCGTCGACAGCTGCCCCAGCTGATGGCAGCCGATGCATCCGTTGTTCTTCATCGTGTTGAGCCATGCAGTCTGCGTTATTTTCTCGGGAATTTTTCCCTTGCCGCCGAATTCGCTCTTGTCCGGAATCTTCAGCATCGAATACCAATAAATCGCTGGGTAGTATTGCGCCGCGGCCGCGTCGTTCGGCGCGACGACCGCCTTGAGGTTAAGCGACTTGCCGGGAACGCTCTTGACTTTCGGCGAATCAACCAGCCCATAACCCCGAACCCAAATGTTGTAATTGGCCTTCGGCAGGTCCGGCAGCACATAGCGCCCCTTATCGTCAGTGACCACCATCCTGGCGAACCTGGTGGGAAGGTCGGTGGTTTCCGCGATCACCCAGACGCCGGCTTCAGCCCCCTTCGTACTGGTGACGACGCCGGCAATGTCGTCGCTGTCGATGGGCACAGCCGCGTCTTGTTGGCTGGCAAGATCTACGGGGAACACCGTTAGCCATGCCGCGATGCCGAAAAAAATCGATATCAATGCCAATATTTTCATGCTTTTCATGGCGATCTCCCTGTTAATTTAATCCCTAAATTTTCTTTGCCTGTGTCAGACTATCTAAAATAAAATCCGTTGCCGCAAGGTTCATTCACATCATTTGGCCAGCGGATCGGGTCTCAACTGGAACTTCACTACCTTGGGCTTCGTGCCCTTACCGCCTTCGATATGGTTGGTCGCTCTGCCGGCATAGGCGGACCACACCCCTTTTCCCTTCCAGCCGGTTTTTGGGTTATCGATGCGTCCATCCATGCCCTTGGCGTGAAAACCCATTGGATACGGGATGCGCAGAGTGATGAACTTCCCGTCGACAAAGGCCTCCAGCGAATCGGAAAGATTGCCGGTGGCAAACGGCACATTGCGACCCAAGCCGAAGGTATCGTGTTGATCGACCCAGGTGTAGTAGCTCGCCTGAGCGCTGCCCGGGTCGCTAACGGTTTCAAATTGCGGTCCAGGAAATGGGTAAAGCGTCCAGCCTTCGGGACAATGTTTGCCGGTCGCGTTCGGTCCGTTGAGCGGGCCCTTGCACTTGCGCCGGTCAAAGCTGCCGAGATGCCCGCTCGCCAGCGGCACCCAAACGACGCCGTTGCGATCGATGTCCATGCCGCGCGGGCCGTAGCCGTTCACCGCCGCCTTGGGCTCATTCCACGGCACCTCGAAAATTTCCGTTAATGCGGTCGCCGGCGGATTGTCGCCGGGACTCACGCGCACAACCGCTCCGGGAAAGTTCAGCACCGAACCCCAGATGGAACCATCCATCGGGTTAAAGCCGATGCCGTAATAGCCGGTCACGATCCGTTTATCTTTCGTCGGATCGACCGGTTGATCGGGCTCGACGTATTCGTCGCGCTTGCCATTGCCGTTGGTGTCGAGGATGAATGCAGTCCAACCCTGGGATTTCTGTTCGTCGCCGGTTGCGTCGAATATTTTGGTGTTGATCCAACCAAGGACACCGCCGGCGGAACCGCCGCTGGAGAGCCACAGCGTGTTGTTCGTATCCTCGGCAAAAGTCAAGTGGTGGGTGCTAAAGCAGGTATCGATGAGCGTGAATTTCTGGATTTTCGGATCGAACACGCCCACGTGGCGACCGGCTCTTTCGACCGGAAACAACTTCGCCGATGGATGGTCGGAGCCTTTCCTGCAGAAAGTGGGATTGACCGCAGGACGAATTCTAACCGTGAGCCAGACCCGCCCTTTTTCATCGAACATCGGGTTATGATTGGTGGTCTGACTTTTCCAAATCCGGTCTGTACCCCAGTCCGGCGAAGGCGCAAGCATCAGCGCCTCCGAGCGAGCGATGGCCATGGTGTCAGGGGTGTTTGGATCGCGCACCGGCACTTTGACTTCCGTCGTTTTGTTGCGCACCGGATCGAGGATCGGCATGAAATCCGTGCTGTCTTCGGGAGAACCATAGATCAAGCCATTGGCGTTGATCGTTGGATTGCGCTTGTCGCTGGCGATCTCGTCATGCAGGTAGGCCTTGGGTGTGGCCCAGTCCCACAACGTAATGACGACATTACGCTCGATTCCTTGCGGCCGCGAAGGCTTCGACTTGGGCAATTCTCCGGCAGCGATTCGGTCCGTCCAATCGGCAAACAACTCCAAGGCTCGCTTTGGGTCGACGTCGTCCAAGTTGCGGATCATGACTTCGCTCGCTTGTCCGGAGAGGACACGCCGCTGCCATGCCTCCAGTGAAGATTTGAACTCGCTAAACTCCTTGTGCATCGTACGCGTCGGCTTGTTGCCCAGTTGATGACAGGATATGCAGCCGTGGGTCTTGACGTTGGCTAACCACTGCCCCTGGCTTTTCAGCTTCTCCGGCATGCCGTTGCCCTTGGGTCCCGTGCCAGGAAACTCGCTTTTGTCCGGAATCTTGAGCATAGAGTACCAATAGATGGCGGGATAGTATTCCGCTGCTGCCGCCGGCGCCGGCGCTACCATTGCTTTTAGGTTCAATATCTTACCGGGCGTCGCCCGAACTTTCGGCGAATCGACGAGTCCGTAGCCACGAACCCAGATGTTGTAGTTTGCTTTCGGCAGATCGGGAATCAGATAGCGACCTTGATCATCGGTGACGACGATCTTGGCAAGCTTGGTGGGAAGATCGGTGGTCTCCGCGATTACCCAGACACCCGCCTCCGGACCTTTTGCGCTGGTGACCATGCCGCCTACATCGTCAGCGTCGACGCGCACTGGTGTGCCCTGTTGGCTGCTCAATCGGCCCGGTAAGGCGGCCAGAAACGCGATCGCCGAAAACAGCACCGCAACCATGAAAAACGTTCGTGTGTTTTTCATTTGAGCCTCCTTTCGCAAACAATCGCCGGCGCATCACACACCGCATCGATCACGCCGCGTCGAGTCAGCGGATATATACACCAATCCCAGTTGCCAGGGCAAAGGTCAGCAGTACCCCAACTGCGCCGCGCCGGCAGTGCCAAGATCAACTCCAGAGACGATCGTCTTCTAGTGGCTCGATTCGTATCGAGCGCTTCGATTCAAAAACCGGGCGTTCACCCGTGACCTACTCCGGCGTCGTCAAGCAATTGCACCGATGTCCGTCGTTCCCACATGCCCTCGATTCGTGTTGCCTGCGGCACACAATTCATTTTATGCGCAGAGACCGGTCCGAGATGTTTCCAAGTCGGGCCTCTTATTGGTTGCGACTGGCCACAGTTAAACTGGCAGTTGCCTTTTCTCCAAGCGAAGCACCAACTCGCCTTTTTGAACGTAAACTCGATTGCAATCCTTGCGCTTGGCCAGTTCGCCGATCAATCTGATCAACGGCTCCGTTGTGCCGACATATTCCTTTGGCGCGCCTGCGGCGAGCATAGCTTTGACCGCGGCCTCACCGGCGATGACCCGCAGGATTAATTCTTCGTCGGAAACTCCGGGGCCGCCAAATTTTTCCCGCACTTCGCGAAGCGAGAGATCGGACGGCGACCAGTTGCGCCAATCGTCGGCGCGCGACCGATTGAGAATCGTGTCTTTGACATTCGCATCCATCACCAGCGGCGCTTCCTTGCCCCAATGGCCGAGGGCGTACTGAATCGATTGGTCGGTCACTTCTTTGTAACGCTCGCCGGTAATGATGTTGATCGCCGCCTGGCTGCCGACGAACTGCGCCAGCGGCGTCACCATGATCGGGTAACCGAACTCGGCGCGCACCCGACCCACTTCCTCCAATGTTTCCTGCAAACGATTTTCCATGCCCATGGTTCGCAGTTGATGACGCAAGTTGGAGATCATACCGCCGGGGACTTGATGCAGATATTGCGCGTGATCGTATTCGCGTTGCGCGCCGATCGGATACCCTTCGTGCTTAGCGATATACGTAAAATGCTTTTCAACTGGTTTGACCGCTTCGAGATCGACGAGCGGTTTGAAACCGAGCGCGCGCGCGTTGGACGCGATATTGAATATCGACGGTTGTGCCGATCCGTTGGCGAGAGGCGGTATCGCCGTGTGCAACGTGTCGACGCCGAGCTTGATCGCCTCCAGATAATTGAACGGACCCAGGCCATTGTTGCAGTGGCCGTGAAACTCGAGTGGAATATCACCGATGTTTTTTTGAATCAGCGGAATCAATACGCGCGCCCGGTCGGGAGTGAGTAGACCGCCGACGTCCTTGAAGCAGATACGATAGGGCTTGATCCCCGCCGCTTGGCGCGCTCGCTCGGCGTAGTATTCATCGGTATGGCGCGGCGATACAGAATAAATGACATTGATGATAACATCCATGCCGAGCTTTTTTAGCGCGTCGATCTCGACCGCAGCGGCATCGTAGTCGTTCCACGGATCGGAAGAGCGGGTCAGCGTGATGCCGTGTGCCACCACCCGCTCGATCATCAGCAGCCGCACGGAGCGCGGTATTTTTTCGAAGCCGGTGGCCAACCCGCCGTGATAGCGCAGGCGCGTACGGCGAAATTTCTTCGCGCCGAGCCCCATCCAGTCCCAAGGATTCTCTTTGTGCTCGTGTACCATCTTGATGTAGCCGGCAAAGCCGAAAAACTCCATGGACTCAAAACCGCACTGATCCATCTGCTCCGCGATGGCGAGCATAGCGCCGGTTTTCATTCCCAACGCCCACAGACTCAACTGGCCGTCGCGCAGTGTCGTATCGATAAAATGAATTTCGTTCATTTGGAATTTTTCAATCGCGGTCTACGTGAAGTTGTATTTTCGTGTGGCTAAGAAAATCCCCCTTGATCCCCCTTTTGTCAAAGGGGGAATCTGCCCAGCGAGGAGCATTTCCCCTCTTTGAAAAAAGAGGGGCCAGGGGAGATTTAGACCAGCATCGTGTTTCTTCAAAAATTGCCGATAGCTCTACCATCCACGGGCAACCTTTTTGACGATGGCGGCGATCCTGCTCGACGTCATCGAGACTCACGCCAGGCTCGCAAGGCAGCTCGACCAAATCCGACCAAACTCGCTCCGAATACGGAAGTTGATCCCAGACACATCCGCGGAAATTGCCGAGTAAATGGATCGGCACGTAGCTGCCTTGCACTTCATATCCGGCGTCGCCGAGCGCAAGCGATTTGACCGCCTCGAAGCGAAATCCTCGACCACGTCTTCTCCGCAGACACCCGAACCACTTGCGCCAGACACGCCGAGCCGGTCCGGTGCGCGATGACTGCTAACCGCTCCTCGCCGCCGAGCAGTCTTTGATAGGCGCTGAACGCGAGCGCGGCGCGCCGCGATGTTTTCACCCAGTGTCTCCATCAAAGTCGCGGCAACCGCCGCGCTGAGGTTCGCCATCGACTCCCTTCGGTACGGCTCAAGCACCGTTCCGGGATCTGTGCCGCGCCAGCGCGAGCCAATTTGTCGCAGCGGCGCCGTCCAACGCCGCCAGCGATGCCAGAGCAAAGTCGATAACAATCGTCGAAGCGGGAGCAAACAAGAAGGAGGCGCCAATTTTAAGTGCAGCCCTCCCGCCAAAACTCTTTTGTCACGAGAAACAACTGCGCCACCGCCAATGCCGGAGCAAATCTTTTCATTACCAAAACTCACAATTCCTGCATCGCCGAAGCTGCCCGCCGGTCGGCCGTCAATCGTCGCGCCGAGCGCTTGCGCTGCGTCGTCGATGACGCGAATATTCCTGCTCTGTGCCAATTCGACGATCTCTCCCATGTCCGCGGGATTGCCGAATAGATGCGGCATGATGATCGCGGTGGTTTTACTCGTGAGCACGGTTTCGATGGTTTCGACGGTGAGATTGAGTTCATCGCCAACGTCGGTGAGCACCGGAGTCGCTCCTACCGCAAGGATCGGCGGCACAACCGCGCTGCAACAAAAATCCGGCATGCACGACTTCGTCGCCGTGCTGCACGCCGCAGGCGCGCAACGCGAGTTCCAAAGCCAGGCTGCCGGAGCCACAAAGCAGGGTGTTCTCAACCTTGAGTGTTTTACCGATCAACGTCCGGAGCTTGCCGAGCGCCGCGCCGTCGATGACGTTTCCTGAGCGAATGGCGCGAAAAATTTCTTGATGCGTCGCCTGTGTCCAGAATGGAACTGCGAGCGGCACACGAGGAAAGGATAAAGGTGAAAGGATAAAGGATAAACCATTGGGGGGCTTGGCCAAGGAGTATTCTCCGGCAACTTCATCCTTCATCCGTTATCTTTCCGCCTTTGCCGCATCGTGCAATACGAGATTACTCGGTTGGCCGGGGCGTCGGATTGGAATCCGCCGTTGGCCGCGGCCTGCTGAATCCGCCGCCATTCGTCTCTGTAACCTTGAGTGTGACCGCGAAAATGCGGCATGACGTAGCGCGCGAAAAGCTCGTAGGAACGACGCAGCTTTTCCGTGCTCGCCCACTCGTGCGTGGTGACCATGAGTCCGCCGAAGCCGCCGGTTTCGGCCTGCATGCGTTCGATTTGCGCGATCGCATCGTCCGGGGTGCCAATGATCCAGTCGCGCCGGTCGGCGCCTGAGCGGGCCGTGATTTCATGCGCAGGTTGCCCGGGATAGGCTTCGTAGGGTGCTTTCAATCCGATTGAAAAGAAGTAGTGCTTATCGCGGTCGATGCTCGCTTCGACGTCGCGCCACGCCTCTTCCCGGCTCTCGGCGAGATAAACGCAGGTGGCGATACGCCAGTTATCGCGTGAAGTTTGTGTGCCGTGCTTGGCAGCGATCGCTTCGACGGCATTCCACTGTTCCGCCTTGGTTTGATTGTTGCGCTTGTTTTTCCCTGCCGGCGACAGAAACATCATGCCGTGCTTGCCGGCCAGCTCGAGACTGATCGGATTTCCTGACGAGGCGATCGCGAGCGGCATGCGCGGCTGCTGATAAGAGCGAAGTTGCAGCCGCATTTGTTTAAATTTCCAGAACTTGCCGTCGTAATCGATCGGCTCGGGTGATTCCAGCAAACGCACGATGATCTCCACCGACTCAGCCATCATCGGGTAAAGCTTTTCAGTGGCAAGAGCGAACAAATTCTTGTCGGTCACCAGCGCACAAGGCCCCACGCCCAGGATCGCGCGACCGCGCGTAAGGTGATCGAGAAAAGCCATGCGCTCCGCGACGTGGAAGGGATGATGAAACGGCACGCTGATAACCGACGTGCCGAGACGAATGCGGTGGGCGTGCGCGGATGCTTTGGCTAGCGCCATTTCCGGCACGGGCATGGTTTCCCACCCGCCGGAGTGATGCTCGCCGATAAAGAACTCATCGAAACCGAGCTCATCTGCATAGCGGATCAGCGCGATGTCACGATCGAACGCCAGCGACGGATTTTCCGTCGGATAATGCAGCGGCATCATGAAGATTGAGAATTTCATAGTCCGGCCCCTTCTCCTTTAATCTCTACTGCGGAAACGGGACGCGGAGCAAGAGAAACCGTGCAGGCGAGATCCAGGCGCAATGGCACATGCAAGCGGGACCGACGGATGCACCTGAACTTTAGCTGGCATAAGCCGCCGATCGAGAGGGAGATAACCCGCCGCGTCGGTCGGCTTTTGTCGGAAACGCTGAGTTGACATGACTCGGTAGCTGATGGATATTGTAGGCAATTTGGACTTTTGTTGTCGAAGCCGTCGCCGAGGATAAGCCGACCAGTAATTGTCGCGGCCTACGGCAGCTCACTTAATAGTTGAACTAAACCGCTGCGCGGGTGGGGATGCCGTGCGGAGTTTTCTGCTTTAGACTGCTTTCGAAATCTGCGTTAGGTTTCACAGTTCAATTCCACTCCCGGTTTTCTCAGTTCGCGTGATAGCGTCGCTCCCAAATTTAAATCCAAGGAGGGTTTTTTATGGGAGTATTACGCGACAAGATGATCGAGGAGATGAAGCTGAGAAATTTCGCATCGAGGACGCAGAAGTCCTACGTTGCGGCGATGGTGGGGCTGGCCAGGTACTATCATCGATTCCCGGATCAACTGACGCAAGACGAGATCCGCGCCTATCTGTTGCATCTCCAGAAACGAGGCTTATCCGCCAATTCCCAGAACGTGGCGATCTCGGGGCTACGGTTTTTCTATCAGCAAGTTTTGGGCTGGAACGAAGAGCAGCTGTTCTTGCCGCCGAGAAAACGGACGTGGCGGTTGCCCGAGGTGTTGAGCCCCAGGGAAGTCGAGCGATTGCTTTGCGCCGCGGTCAAGCTCAGAGACCGCTGTTTACTGATGACCGCTTATGCGGCGGGACTTCGGGTCACTGAGCTAATCCACCTCAAACTCAGCGACATTCATCCCGAGCGTATGATGATCCGAGTGGAACAGGGCAAAGGGAAAAAAGACCGCTACACGATTCTCTCCCAACGGCTGCTTGGCGAGCTGAGAAAATATAAGCAGGCCTATCAACCCGTGCTGTGGGTCTTCTTTGGTAAAACCAGAAATGATCCCCTGCACATCACCGCCGCGCAGAAAGTCTACAATCTCGCCAAGCACAAAAGCGGCATTGAAAAAGGCAAAGGGATTCACACGCTGCGTCACTGTTTCGCCACCCACCTGTTAGAAGCGGGAGTGGATCTGGTGACTATTAAGACGCTGTTGGGTCATAACTCGCTTCAGAGTACCCAGCGCTATCTGCAAATCCGCCAGCCCAAGCTGGGCTCGACCACGAGTCCGTTGGACTTGCTCGATCCGCGCAACGACTCGCTGTAGCCAGGTAGCCACATGCTGCCGGCCAGCCCTGGGCTGGCGGCAGGAGAAAAAAGGGCGCGTCCCGAGCTGGCCGATGTTTTTCGTCAGTACGGGGAGAGCTACCAACGAACGCATCGTTTATTGGCCTGCGAGCAAAAGGTGGTGCGGGCCGTTTCGGCCTGCCGCACCCAAGAGTTGGGCGGGCATCTGGATCGATGCGAGTCTTGCGGCTTTGAGCGTCCGGCTTATAACTCCTGCCGTAACCGCCACTGTCCCAAGTGCCAAGCCTTGGCTAAGGCTCGGTGGTTGGAGAAGCAAACCTCTGAGCTTTTGCCGGTGGGATATTTTCATTTGGTCTTTACCTTACCCCATGAACTGAACCGGCTGATCCTTGCCAACAAGAAGATCGTACTGGGTCTTCTGTTTAAAGCTGTCAGTAAAACCTTGTTGGAGTTTGGCCAGACACGTCTTAAGGGAACCATCGGTATCATTGCCGTGCTGCACACCTGGGACCAAACCCTCAAGGATCATTTTCATCTGCACTGTCTTGTCCCCGCCGGTGCTCTGTCTTTCGATCAAAATCGCTGGATCTCGGCGCGCAAAAACTTTCTGTTTCCGGTTAAAGCTTTAAGCTTGGTTTTCCGAGCAAAGTTTCTCGATCTGTTACAACACAACATCGTGCGAGGAAAAATCGATTTCCCAAGCGAAGCCATCAACGAGTTACGCCAAAAGAACTGGGGGGTCTATACCAAAAAGCCTTTCGGCTCGCCCCACACGGTGCTTGACTACCTCGGCCGCTACACCCACCGCGTGGCGCTGTCCAACAATCGTATTCTCCAGATCCAAGACGGAGAAGTCACCTTGAGTTATCGAGATCGAAGAGACGGGGATCGCAAAAAGACCATGACGCTGGAGGCCCAGGAATTTATCCGCCGCTTTTTGCTTCACGTCTTGCCGCAAGGCTTCATGCGCATCCGTCACTTCGGCTTGTTGGCTAACCGCGCCAAAAAACTAGCGCTCGCTCAGTGCCGCAAACTCCTCGATCTCGATCCCGCTTTGCCGCAACCTCCCTTGCTCTCAGCCAAAGACCTGCTGCTTAAAATCACAGGCGTCGATCTTTCTCGCTGCCCGTGCTGCGGTGAGGGAAGGATGATTGTCGTCGGCGACCTACCGGCGTTCTCGATCTCGCCTCGTGTGGATTCTTCATGAGCAAGGCTCCATCGCCTCTCAGCTGGTGTGACTCTCAATCTGCCGACTTAGCGCGGGTGCGTTTGGCTCTGCCCAAAACCGCCTCTGAAGTTGCATGGCAGTGTCGCAATCGGCGAAAAACCACCGGCGCTGATCTCAACCATCATCCACTGGCCGTACTATCGCTAACGCGGTGCCCTGCTCAGCCGCACTGCGTCAGGTTACAATCCCCATAGCCGCAGCTGCTCAGCGGCTCCGCGGTTTAGTCCAACACGTTTTTTCCCCTTAGCGATACTCCAGCGCCATCAAGCAACTTGATTGCCGCCAACCTTTAGGGGATAAAACGCTATACGTTGGGCGTCTTCATCTCCTTCTTCTCACGCGAAAGGAGTTTACCCGTGAATGCGCTTCGCTCCCTTGCAATCGTTGCCTGCTTGGCCGCCAGTTCGCTTGCTAGCGCCGCAGATGGCTTGCTCGTCGTGAAGAGCCCCCACAGTGCTAAGGACACGATGAACCGGCTCGAGGATCTGGTCAAACAACGTGGGCTGAACGTGTTTGCGCGGATCGATCACGCGGCGGGTGCAGCAAAAGTCGGCATGACTCTGCGGCCAACCGAGGTCATCATCTTTGGCAACCCGCAAGGCGGCACGCCCTTCATGGAGTGCGCGCAGACTGTGGGAATCGATCTTCCGCTCAAGGCCCTGGTGTGGGAGGACGCATCGTCCCAAGTTTGGCTCGGCTACAACGATCCCGAATTCCTGGGGCAACGCCATGGGGTTACGCAGTGCGCCGTCATCGGGAACTTACGCAAGGCGCTGGCAGGTATTGCTGAGGCGGCCGTAGCCCGCTGACACAATGACGCCCAACCCAGCGTTCAACACCGACGCGCCGCGAACGGCGCGCGCGTTAACGAAACGTTAGCCGCCGCTTCGCTTTTCCGCACCAGGAAACCAACCGCCGTATTTGACCAGGCCGCGCAAATATTTGATTCTGACCGGCGTGGCGAGTGTTGCAGTTGATGACGCTGGCAAAACGGACGCTGAGGGTGGGCAATGGAGAGTATTGCGGTTTGTTGAGGACAGAGTTAGAGCATCCACTGCGCTCGCGCCATCGCACGAACTCTGCCCAAAGCGTCCAAATTGGCGCTTTCCGTATTTCACCTCTCGGGAATCAGACAGAGTTATCCCGCCACAATCGCTTTGATTTTGTCGCGAACTTCGAGACCCTTTTCTTTCATTAGCGGCAGGTAATTCGCGTTGAACCATTTTTCCAGCGCCTCGTTGTAAGCACGGCGTTCACGCAAGCGGTCGTACCAATCGGGGATATGGGGCCGCTTGTCCCAGAGAAACTGCAACTGCAGATGATCGAGCCGAGTGATGTACGGAGCGTAGCCAATATCCGCGAGGGAAAATTCCCGGCCGGCAAGCCACGGCGAGTCTGTCAACGACACTTCCATGTCCGCGAGCAGCCTGTCGAAGCGCTTGATCGCCTCGGGAAAGAAACGCGATTCGACGCCCTTGGTGACATTCTCCCAGCTTTTTTCCCGCTTCACCGGGTCGGGCATCTTCTCGTGAAACTCTTCGAGCGCTTCCATGCCGATAGCGAGCTTCTGATAGCGAAACGCGATGGCCGAGCTGACGACGCTGGTTGCCGCGTGCACGCCTTCGTCGAGCTGCTTGGTCCATAAGCGCATGCGCGCCCGCCCCAGCGCATCGGCGGGTTTAAGCTTTGGCTCAGGATAGGTATCGTCGAGATATTCGCAGATCACCGTAGACTCGATAATAACGTTCCCATCGTCCACCAAAGTCGGCACCACCGCGTTGGGATTAAGTTTTAAATATTCCGGCTTCTGCTGATCGCCGGCGCGAAGATTTAGATGGTGCCCCTCCCAGGAAAGCTTCTTTTCCGCCAAGGCGAATCGCACCTTCTGCGCGCAAACCGACATATCGTTGTGATAAAGCTCGATCATGAAATTCTGCCTCCTGACGTCGACTTCGCTAAGTTGAACATGTAGGAATCACAGCGCGGCGATCTCCTGACCGTTATGAATCAGCTTTCCGGCGACCGGCACGGGATTTTTCAATGAATTGATCGTGTGGCAGCCCTTCTCGATCAGCCGCAGCATCTCTTGCACCTTGTCGGACGGCGCCGGGCTCTTAATCTTGAAAACGTAGGTCAGATCATTGCACCCCGGCGACACGTCTTCCAGCAGCAATTTCCCTCGCGTGTCATAGGTCATTCGGATATCCATCTCGGCGTCCTCGATTTCGATGTCCAGTTGTGACGCGTACCGCGCCAGTTGGCTGAACATTCAAAAGCCGGTCGCCGCGACGAAGTATTGCAGCGGTGACGGCGCCTTGCCGCCGCCCTTGCGCGACTTCGCCTCATCGCATTGAATGGTGTATTCGCCGATGCGCGCCTCTTTCAATTGGTTTTCTATGAGCCTGATCACCGCCCGCGTCGTTGTCGTATAGCCTTCCGGCCCCTGTTTCGCCCGTTCTTGTTGCTCCTTGTGCACTTGCCGAAACGCTTCTCGATCGATCCTGCCTAAGGGTTTGCTCATGCTTCCTCCTATCTAACTGGGCGTTACACTCGAACGATTGAATGATCTCATCTAAAAAAATCATGCCCGGTAATGCCGGCGGCATCGGCCATCCGGTCGTTGAAATTGTAAAGGCAGATCACGTAGACGATATCCAAAATGTCGCGGTCGTCGAAGCCGTGGGTGCGTAGAGTATGGATATCCGTTTCACTCGCCGTCGACGGTGCGACCGTCAATTTGACCGCGTAATCCAACATGGCCCGCTCTGCCGGGGATAAATTCAACTGTGTGTAATCTTGTTTAATCCCTTCGACCAGAGGATCGTCGTTCGATTCGGTACGGAGAGCCTCTCCGTGCGCGGTCATTCAATAGCTGCAGTGATTGGTCGCCGACACCACCGTCGCGATCATCTCGCGTTGGCGGCGCGTGATGCGCGATTCGCCGCGCATGATCGATACGTCGAGCGCGCGCCAGGCGGCGAGGTTGTCGGGATTGAGGCTTTGCACCTGGCGGATCATAGAGACCTTGCCGCGCGCCGCCGATGGGCCGGAGCCCGACTCATAGACTTCTTTGAGTTTGCCGGTAGCCTCGGCCGGCGGCACCGTTTTAATATAGGGCATGGCTACTCCTTCTGACCGGCCACGGCCCGACGCGCTTGCTTCTCAGACAAGATATGTCTGACTGCTTCGACGATTTCATACCTATAGCTTGCTCGGTCTGGATTGGCGCGCAGCATGCCGACAATCTTTTCGGCCTCGGCCTGCGAGTAAAACAAGCCTACGGTGCTGACGGCGCCATCGGGACCGATTTCGTTAACGTAGAGTTTTTCCATTGTGAAACTTTCCGAACTTGGCGCCTTTGCGCCTTGGCGGGAGAATCCTCCCTGATCGTCGGTTTCCATCAATATGTTTTCGGCGTCTTGTAGCCCACTTGTTTGCGCTCCTTCATGAACGCTCTATAGGTTTCGGGATAAGACTTCACGATATACGGACACGCGTCGACGCAGAGATGACAGTACTCTTCGCGCAGTCGCGAGTAGGGATAACATTTCTCTAGATCGATCAGCCAACGTTTGATGCCGTGGGTGACCACATGATCCTGCGGTATCGCATCGCCCGGACAGTTGCGCTGGCAGACGTTGCAGTTCATGCAGAAGTCCTGCACGCCGAATTCCCGCGGCTGATCTTCCACCAGCGGCAGGTCCGTCGTCACGAAACCCGGACGAAAACTCGCGCCGTATTTTTCGTTGATCAAACTGCCGTGGCGGCCCAGCTCGCCGAACCCGACTTGATAGAAAATCGGTATCGCTTGCACCTCGCTGGCGCCGTTGTGGTGGGCGATCGCCGGGTAGCCCATCTCGCGCACGTAAGCGGCCAGCGCCGTGGCGATCTCGGTGCACTTCGCATAGGTTCGCATCGCCTCTTCTTCCACCGCATCTGCGCCCCGCAAGACCTTATCGTAATCCTCCGCGACGCAGCACGCGATCACGAACTCCTGTGATACCTCCGAGCCGAGATCGATCATATGCGGCTGCAAGCGGCAGACCCCGATCAGGTTCGCGCCCAACTCCATCGCTTTCGCTTTGACCTGTGCAGTTATCCCCGCGGGGTCGTCGACCTGGACCCGCTGCGAATTCACGGGACCATCTCGATAGGGCGCCAATTTCACCCAACTGGCGCGATAGGCCTGAATGGTCGGTTTCACCGCCGCGTAGTGGCGGGACTCCGTAGCGCCCGTTGCATGAACCATCTCGGCCAACACCGGATCTGCCATCCCTTGCTCTCGTCTAGGAGTTATTCCGCGCATGCCATAATCCTTCCAAACTTCAAGAACGTACATTCTTTTCGCGCGCTGGTTTTTTGTACGCCGACACCCTCAGCACGGCGCGACGTCAAAAGCCGCTGCCATGCGAATCGAGTAATTATGATAAGCGATAGCCGTTGCGATCAGGAGAATATCCCTGTCGTCGAGACCCGCCGCGCGTAGCTGATCTACGTCCCGCCAGCGCACCGAGGCCTCGTCGAGAGTCCCCTTTTCCGCGTAGGCAAGTATCGCCTTTTCCGCCGCCGAAAGTTCAAGCGCCCGCCAATCACGGGCAGCCTGTTGGGCCGATGGCTGATCCAGTGGGGCGCGCAGCGCGTCGGCGAAACGCTCGCAGCGGAGGCAACCGGCTACCACGATACCGATCAAACTGAAGAGCCGCGGCGTCAAATGTTCGATGAGCAGAGTGCGCATGGCGCTGTCCGCTTCGAGCGCGCCCGGCGCCGCGCCAAGCAGATCCGCGATTCTCGTTCCCATGACGGTCTGCAAGCGGCTCATCGGTTATCCTCGTAGAGCGAGGTCTCAAGCTGCTCGCGGGTGACGCCGAAGGCTTTCAAAATTTCCTCCGGGAAGTCGAACTTTTCTTCCTCGACGCCGAGCAGATCAGCGATGCGATCCACCCAGTTTCGATAGCCGGCGCCCAAAGCGATGGAAAGAATCTGTTCGTCGCTGAAGCCCGCCTGGCGCAGCTTCTCGAGATCGGCGTCGGTCATTTGACTCGGCGTGAGTGTAAACTTTTCGGTGAACGCGAGCATGGCTTTTTCCTGCTCGTCCAGATCGGCCTCACGCCAGTTGGAGATCACCTTGGCGACTTCCTCCACCGCCATCTTGCCGTCGACACGGAGAAACTCTCCGTGGCCGATGCCTCAAAACCGGCAGCCACTCAGCGCCGCCACCTGAGTCGCGATCAGCTCTTCCTTGCGCCGGCCCAAGCCGGAATGGCCGGGCCGGTAAATGCCCTTGTCGAAGCCCACCCGCGCTTCGAGCAGCGCCGGACAAAGGCTAAAAATTCTCACGATCGGTGGCAGCTTGTCGCCGCGTCGCTGGCGCACGGATGGACTTAAGCGACTAAGCGTTCTCTCGTAAACTTCTTTTAGCTCGCCCGTCGCTTCGGACTCGTAAATAACTTTGATGAAGCTCATTACTTTTCCTCAACGTGTCTTCCAAGGATCAGATGGCATGGCCACACCGCGCTCTTCAGCCAACTTGGCGGCGCGCTGCGCGCCGGCTCTCGCGCGCTGGATCTGCCAATCGGCAACTTCCAGTCCGAGCCCGTCGACGACTCGCACACGAAAGTTAAAATAGGCGCACACGTGGACGATATCGAGGATGTCGCGATCGGTCCAGCCGACGTCGCGCAATTTCTGCACGTCCGCTTCGCGCATGTTGCTCGGCGTGAGCGTTAGTTTCTCCGCAAATTCCAACATTGTGTACTCGGCTTCGGTCAGCTCCATCTGCCGCCAATCGTCTTTGACTTGCTCTACCGATAAATCGTCGCCGCCTTCCTGACGCAGAAACTCTGCGTGGGCGACGGTTCAGAAGCGGCAGTGCAGCGTCGCCGATGTCACGGTGGCGATCATCTCGCGCTGCGCCGTGGTCAGCCGCGACTCCCCGCGCATGATCTCCCACATCAGCTCGGCGGTGTGCCACATCGCTTTGGGATTCAGACTGTGCAGCATCGGCGGGCTCACCGGCGGCCCGCCGGCGGACGCATCGCGATCCTGGTTGATCTTCTCACCCTGACGCTGCTCGCGGATCTTCCTATAGACCTCTTTAAGCTCGCCCTCGGCTTCATGCTCGGCAATTATTTTAATCCAGGGCATAACCCGCTCTCCTCTTACCGGTTGCAGGCGTCGATTAACCGTTTCCCACCCGACCGCGGTATCATGCCGACCACGGAAATATTGACCGGTTTGATCGAATACGGCAGCCCAGCTTCCTCTAGGAAGATCGTGATCTTGTGTCCGTTCGGCGTAGTCCAGTAGTAAAGGTGGATCATCGTGATTTCCTAATCTTCCCGCGGTGGATGGGCGATTTAACTATTTCGTGTGAACGACACGACCTTTTTTCCATTGACGCTTACTTCTGTCGTGATCGGCAGCGCCTTGGCGATAGTGTTCTCTACGAAGCAGCGCGCACTGGCCGCCTTTGCCAGCGTTTCCGCATCGGCCTCGGAGATCGACCCGGTGAGATCGACCTGGTAAATCATATCGGTGAAGACCCGCGCGTCGCGGTCGTTGTGCGCCCGCGCCAGCATCTTGATGCTTTCCACCGGCATCGGCTTCTCCTTCAAAACGTTGGCGTACTGCATCATCAAGCAGGAAGCCGCGCCGGTGACGAAGTAACCCAGCGGCGTCGGGCCCGTGCCTTTGCCGCCGCGAATTTCCGGCTCGTCGATCATGAGCTGAAATGACTTGTCCTCGGTCTTGAAAACCGCCTCGAACGTTTTGTGCTCCTGGCGCGCGATATCGACGCGCACCGTGCCGATCGGACGGCCGGGCATTCCTCCCGGCTGGCCGCTCTTCCCTGCTGAATGCTCCGCCATAATGAGAACCTCCCCCATAAAAATTGTCGCGCCGCGGCGAATTTACACAGCACGCCAGCGACACAAATCAATTGACCTCCTACTATTAATCATATAAGCAGTCAACATGCGCGTCGCGAAATCCCAAGTCGATGACCGCCTGGAGCAACGCGAAGTTCGGTGGGTAGCGTCGCAACTGCGCAGGGGTTCGAAGTTCGATGATTAAATTCTGAGGGGAGAATATATGGCACGACAGCTCAACTTTGGCTATTCGTTCCCGGAGTACCAGGTGCAAACGACCGCCGGTCAAACACTTCGTCTGCCCCAGGACCTCACGGGCGAGTACGCCGCGCTGATTTTCTATCGCGGCAGTTGGTGACCGTACTGCATGCGGCAGTTGGCCGACTACCAATCCCACATCGAAGAATTCAAAAAGGAAAATGTCGACGTGGTGGCTCTCTCGGTCGACCCCTTGGACAAAGCGAAAGAGACCGTCGACAAGTTGCAACTCACCTTTCCCGTGGCCTATGGACTTGAAGTGCCGAGAGACGCCGACAAGGTCGGCGCTTTCTGGGAAGAGCGTAGAAAGATCATCCACGCCACGAATTTCATCCTGGATTCGGACAAAAAGGTGTGTGATGCCTCGTACAGTATCGGCCCCATCGGACGTATCGTTGCCGCCGACGCGTTGAGTCATATCCAGTTCTTCAAAAAGAGAAAGGCGCAACAACAATAGGCGGGCGCTGTGATGCTCATTTGACGATTTGCTCGATCCGGAAACCTATTGTCGCGGAATATCGTTCATAGACCGTGACGTAACGCTGGATAACGAGCGGTGTAAATGATCTGGATTTACTTTGTGACGAAAGGAGACAATTGCCATGACGTGGGGAAAACACATTTGGCGTATCGAGCGTCCAAGAGAAAGCTCTACTTTCCGAAACCGCTTAGCAATAACGATTGCATTCAGTTTCCTTTACCTAGCCGTTGCCGTGGCTAATGCACAATTAGGCCCTAAAGACGTCGCGGATCTGCCGCCGACCGACCTGGAGAGAGTCAAAGTCGGGGATACCGCGCCGGACTTTACGCTTGAAAACTTGGATGGACGGAGAATTACTCTTTCAGAAGTCTATCGCAAAATGAATGTTGTATTGGTGTTTTATCGTGGCCAATGGTGACCCTACTGCACACAACAGCTCGGTGAGCTGAAAGGCCTCCTAACCAAAGAGGAAAAAAATCAGGTTCAAATCCTCGCGGTCAGCGTCGACAGTCACGATGATTCGAAAAAATTCGTGCAAAAACTCAAAGAGAGATTTACCGGCGATCTCGATTTTCCGCTACTCGAAGACAAAGATCACAAGGTCATCAACCGGTATGGAATCTTAAATCCGAACAACAAGGGCTGGCCGCACCCGGCGACTTATGTCATCGACAAACAGGGTGTCGTGCGTTGGCGCTTTATTGAAACAGACTATAAGAAGAGACCCACCAACGAGCAGATCTTGGAAGCGCTACGAACAATTCCTGCCGCGGCACGATCCAAGGAAAACTCGCCATAATATCCGGCAAATTGACCTCCTGTTGCAAACATATAGGTAATCGACATGCGCCTCGCTAGCAGTTCTCCCTCTCCAGTGCCGCTCTACTTTAAAGTCATGACCGCTTTCCGCGACAATATTTTATCGGGCGAATGGCGCACGGGATTCCAGCTCCCCGGCGAATTGGATCTGGCGCGACGCCTCGACGTTAGCGTCATCACGGTTCGCCAAGCCCTCGCAGACTTGACCCGCGAAGGCTTGGTGCGCCGCGAGCGCGCCAAGGGAACTTTCGTCACCTGGAGCGGACCGGTCAAGCAGCCGATTAATCTCGAAATCGATGCGGCAAATCTTGTGAGCATCAATCCGGAAGGTACGAGCTTCAAAGTGCTGCGGATCGACACAAAAACGGCCGCGCCAGAGCTGCGCCGAGATTTTAACTTGGATGCGGATGAAAAAATCACGAAGATCACGCGGGTGAGGATGGCATACGGTCGCCCCCTCGCGTTCGTGAATTCCTACGTCCCCGCCCGCATGCTTGATAAGGTCCCGCGAGACCGGCTGCTGAAACAGCCGCTCACGAACATCATTGAAGACCGGCTGGGGATCAAGATTGCTGGCCTCAAGCTGGTTGTCAGCGCCAAGCTCGCGGACCACCAGGTTTCGGCCCACTTGGAAATCCCCACCGGCTCCCCTGTGTTGTTCGTCGAGCGAAATTATTTACACAAGAAGAAACTTGTTCTGCGCACGGCCGGTTTCTATCGCAGCGATCTGTTCGGTTACGAGATCAAGACGAAACGTGGGGGCCGTTAAAGATCCCAAAGTCCGGGCATTTTCGTAGGGGCGCATGGTATGCGCCTTTTCTGGATGGCGGTTTTCACCGGCCTGACACTAAGCCCATCCGGGGGATTATCGCAACACAAGCGCTAATGCTTCGAAGTGCTTCCGACCGTCGTCACCGTGATATGTGACAATGGCGATTCTGCCGATGCGCCATGCCAGTGGCGCTCACCAGCTTTGATATGCACGACATCTCCGACCGTAATCTCCCGCTGCTCGGATTCCGTTGCGGCAAAACCTTTGCCCGCCGTAACGACGAGAATCTGATCGCAGTCGTGCACATGCCAGCCCGTCGTCGCGCCAACGCGAAAATTCACCACGTTGCAGCGAAAATTTTCCGACTGCCCGTCGCCGATAATCGCTTGCCGGGTCCGGCTCACCTCTCCGCCGGTCCATCCCGCGATCGGCGTGGCGGTGTCCATCGGCTTTTCCGCTAATTCGTTAATTTTGAGCACGCGCATACATTCCTCCTTCAAAAAACAAAATGTTACCAGCCAACAATTCGGCAAACACGGATTTCCGTAGGGGCGTATCACGTACGCCCGTCTTTGTTTCGCCACAACTACACCGGTCGCACGGAATGGGTCAAGTCCGATAAACCTGATCGTGTTTCGTGTACGTGATCGTTAGAGACTCGCTCGCGGCTATTGACACTTGGACATCGAGACGGCTAATAGGAAATTCCCGATGCTGAATTATTCGACGTACCTCACGGCCCTTCTGATATGTTTTCTGGCAATCCCATCCGCTGGTCACGCGGCGGAAAAAATCCGCATCTCGGTGTCCGGCGGCTACAACATGATCTTTCTTTCCTCAGGAGTCGCGCTGCACAAAGGCTTTTTTAGAGACGAAGGACTCGACGCGGAAATTGTCGTCATGGGCGCGGCCCCTTCGATCGCCGCCTTGTCGAACGGTGATATCGACGGCACCCTGCTCACAGGCACGGTCATTAGAGCCGCCATCCGCGGCCTGCCGGTACGGCTGGTTGCCGGCCTGATGACGAGCTCGCCTCACGTGTTGCTGGCCCGACCCGAAATCAAAACAATCAAGGATCTAAGCGGAAAAAAAGTCGGTCTCGCCGGCTTCGGCGATGCGACCCATGTGCTGGCGAGATTAATTCTTGCGCGCAACGGCATCGATCCAGAAAAGGAAATCCAATTCGTACCTTTGGGAACCGACTCGGCCCGCTTCGCTGCCCTTCAACAAAAACTCGCCGACGCAGTAGTAACCTCTCCGCCGTTGGACTTTGAGGGTAAAAAATTAGGGTACAACATCCTCGCCCGCGCCTACGAGTATGTGAACTACCCGCTATCGGGTGTCGGTGTGAATATCAAGTCCATCGAACAAAACCGCGATCAAGTAAAAAGAATGATCAGAGCCCTTATCAAGGCGAGCCGTTTCATCCGTGAAAATAGAGAAGAATCGGTGAAAATCTTGATGGCATGGGCAAAAGCCAAACCGGAACACGCTTACGCATCTTACGACGCGACCGTGAAAGTGATCAGCCACGACGGCGGAATTCCCGCCGACGGCCTGAATTTGCTAATCGACCAGGCGAAAAAAGATGTGAAGATTACCCGAGAGATTCCACTAAGCGAGATCGCCGATTTCAGTATTCTCCGGGAAGTTCAGAAGGAACTACGACTGCCCTAGTTCGCGACGGATAATCGCTTAAGGAATCAAGCGTGAGAAGCGGGACGTTCTCACGGCATTAACACTTTAGTTGGTCCAGCCGGACTGGGAAATCACTACTCGATTTCCTTCCGGGTCAATAAGTTGAATTTGATCGCTCGGCCCTTCCGAAACCGCCACCCCGTCTTCCTGCAGGCGTCTTTTAACGCCGGTAGATCGCTCACTTGAATGCCAAAATACTGGACGCCGCCTTTCGGCCGCACTTGTGACTTGGTCAGCAGTAGTGTCACTGTTCCATCGCTAAGACGAATCGTCCCATCATCACTCCAACCGACGATCTGTAAATCGAACTGCTGTTGGTAAAACTCACAGGCCGCGGCCAAGTCGGGTACTTGCACGGCGAGCATCCGCACGCCGGGAAGTTTCTTTTCTTCTCTGCCGAGAAATCCGCGAGACGAAAGATCGACGTTGTTTCCCCAAGGATCGAGGAATCGGACTTCGGCAGGCCGTGCACCTTCGGGACCGCCGACACCGGCGGAAACCTGCGGTGTCGTCCCACGGGTTAAATTCGCCGGCAGTTTTGCTACCGCTTGGTCGAGATCATCCACCATAAAACCATAGTGATGGATGCCGATCGTCAATTCATTTTCACTGCCATCCGCTCGGTGCGTTCCCGCCGTCGCCACTTCGACCGCTGCCCGTTGCAGGAAAGCCAAATTGAACAGCGGATCGATCACCATACGTGAGCCGCTGGGAAAAATTTTGCATTCTTCGAAGCCGAAATATTTCTGGTAAAAATCGCTGAGCTTTTTTGGCTCCTGCGAAATAAACGCGATATGTCTTAATTTTCCCATGGCTTCACCTCCGCGGATCTTAACTTGTTATAGTCCCGCGCTGAGAGGGCTGTCAATGAATTGGGTTCGAAGTAATCGGGGTCACGAAAAAGGGGCGACCGTTTATCACGATCGCCCCATTGAAAATCCCAGTCGAAGTGTTGATTATCCTTCGATAACCTTCTTCCACTTGTTGTAAATCTTCTCCTTCAGCTCAGGCGAAGACTCGGCCACGGGCGGGAAGTCTTTCATCCACTCGAACGGACGGCAGGCGTCGATCACCGCGCGGGAGTTGAAGCCCTTCTTGCCCGGTTGGATGCGCGGATCGAGGGGGCCGCTCCAGCAGCGGCGGAGAATTTCGATGGACTCGACCGGATCGGAACGGCTGGCCAAAGCCCAGATCACGTCGAAAGTGTTGGTCGGATCGATGTCCTCGTCGACGACGATCACGTAGCGCCCGAGGTACGCGCCAGCATGGACTTGGGAAGCAACCAACATGGCTTGGCGTGCATGACCCGGATAGCGCTGTTTGATTGAGATAATATTGAAAAGGCGGCCGCCGCCGGCCTCGTGACACCACACACCTCTCACATCGGGAACACCGGCTTTTTCAACCTGCTCCCAAATCAACGCCGCCTTCACCATACATTTGGCGATGGAATAATCCGACGGCGGACGGCCCGGACGAGCGCAGCAAAGAATTGGATCGTTTCTGTAGTAAACGTTTTCGACGCGGATCACGGGTTCCGGGCGGCTGGAGCTGGCATAGTAGCCGGTCCACTCGCCGAATGGGCCTTCGGTCTTCCTGTCGGTCGGGTCCATCCAACCTTCGATAACGATTTCCGCCTGGGCCGCGAACGGTAGGCCCGTGGATTTGCCTTCAATGACTTCGATGGGCGCGCCCTTGAGACCGCCGGCATAATCGAACTCGGACACGCCGTAGTCGATCTCGTTACCGGAGACCATGAACAGCACCGGGTCTTGGCCGACTGAAACGACGACCGGGCACGGCTTCCCGCGTTCAAAGTATTTGTTGCGCTGAATGCTGCCGTGCTTTCCGGGCGAGATGTAAAGACCCATGCTATTTTTGTCATGGACCATGCCGCGGTAAGCACCGAAATTTACCCAGCCTTCATCCGGGTCGCGAGTGGTCACCAAGCAAGCCGTGCCGATGAAACGCCCGCCGTCCAATTCATGCATGAAAGGAACTGGGAACTTAAGCAGGTCGACCTTGTCGCCGGAATCGACGTTCTCAAGAATCGGGCCTTTGGTGACGACCTTATGCTTAATCGGCTCGTGCGTGACGAGCTTCTGGCGGAAGGCACGAACCAGATCGAGACTGGAAAGGTTCATGTCCAGGCCCAAATTTAAAGCCATGCGTTTGAACGAAGCGTTCTGGGCGAACAGAGTGCGGAAACCCTTTGGATAACCGGGCACGTTGTCGAATAGAACCGCCGGCACGGAGCCGCTTTTGGTCTCGCGGGATAATAGCTCGGCCAGGGTACCCATTTCGAGGTTCCAATCGGCGCCATCGATCTTTTTCAGTTCGCCGACGCTGTCGACAATCTCCAACCAGTCACGCAGGTCGGTGTACTTCGGGGTTTTCCCGGCTCTCATTTCGTCTTCGGCTAGTTTCCTAGCCTCTAGTGCGGTCATTTCAATAAGTCTCCTTTCAAACTCGGTTTAGGCGGATTCTAGTCCCCTAATATCGATTCATCAACACCTTCCTTATCATCCGCGGGAAGACCGTTACAGCTTGCCGGATCGAGCTGCAGATAAACTTTATCGCCGGGACTCACGGCGTTGAATGGATGAGTGTGCACTGCCAGTATATCGTCGCCGACGGCGACTTTGCACTGATAAGCGTCGCCCATGAATACCGCTTCGGTCACTTTTCCTTCCAACACATTTTCCAGCCCTTGCGGCCGATCCTTGAAAAGCGGAATGTTTTCCGGCCGGATCGATAGCACCGCCGCTTGGTCCTTCTTCAATCCTGGCGCCGGGATGAAAGAGAGAATACCTTTTTTGGTTTGGATTTTTCCCGGCTGGCGATCGCCGCTGAGCTCGACGATCTTGCCGTCGATCAAATTGGTGAGACCCAAAAATGTCGCGGTGAAGCGGCGGGTCGGACGGGAATATAGCTGATGCGGCGCGCCGACCTCGAGCAGCACACCGCCGTGCATTACGGCGATCTGGTCGGAGATGGCCAAGGCTTCGGCCTGATCATGCGTGACGAAAATCGTCGTGATGTTGGTTCGGCGCTGCAGCGCTTTGATCTCGGAGCGCATCTGCACGCGCAACTTCGCGTCAAGATTGCTTAACGGCTCATCCAGCAACATCACTTTGGGCTCGTTGATGAGCGCCCGCGCGAAGGCGACCCGCTGCTGCTGGCCGCCGGAAAGTTTCGGCGCCGGGCGATCTTCCAAGCCGTCGAGCCCGACGATTTTCAAGACATCACTGACTCGACGCTTGATCTCATCCTTAGGACGGCGCTGGATGGTCAACGGATAGGCGACGTTTTCCGCCACCGACATATGCGGCCAGATCGCGTAGGACTGGAACACCATGCCGATCGGCCGCTTGTTGGTCGGCACGTAGACCCGCTCGCCCGAAGCGAACACCGTCTGGCTGGCAATGCTGATTTTGCCTCCATCCGGCCGCTCCAACCCGGCCACGCAGCGAAGTGTCGTGGTTTTGCCGCATCCGCTGGGGCCGAGAAAGGTGTAGAGCGACCCCTCGGGAATATTCAGCGTTACGCCCTTGAGAACATGCACCCGCTCTTTGTCCTCGCCAAAGTATTTCTCCAGCGATTCGATCTGCACCATGTCTCTTTTTTCTGCCATGTCTCCTCCCAATGGCCCGCTGCCGCAGAGCGCGCGCCGACAACCGGACCAGGTTCAAGTCGAACGATTATTCCGCGATACCGATTTTGGCGCCGAGTTTTCGCGCGGTAAACGCCATGGTGACCAGCAAAAGCACCATCATACACCAAGAGCGCACACGTAGGTGTACTGGCCGCCTTCCCAGAGGTCAAACGCCATGATTGAGAGAACCGTGCTGTTGTAAGAATAGAGCAAGATGGAGGTCGACAGTTCTCTCAGGGCGATAATACTGATGTAAATCCATCCTGCCGTGAAGCCGGGCATCAACAATGGCAAGACGACTTTTCTGAAAGTCTGGAACCAAGTACCCCCGGCCGTAAATGACGCCTCCTCCAACTCTTTGTTGATTTGAATCATTGACGCCGATGCGGCGCGGATGCCGTACGGCATGAACTTGGTGATGTACGCGAGCAGCAAGACCCAGATCGTTCCGTAAATGGGTATCGGCAAAGTAAGGTAGACCCAGATCAAACTCACGCCCAGAACGATTCCCGGCATGGCGATCGGAATAAAAGTGACGGTGTCGAGCAACCCGCGCCCGGGCAGCTTGGTCTTTACAGTGATCCAGGCGATGACCGATGTGAGCAGCATCACCAGCGTCGCTGAACCCACCGATAGATAGAAGCTATTTTTGAATGCAGTCAACGCCAAGGGATAGTTAATGATGTATTGGTAATTCGCCAGCGTCATTTTCGCCGCAAGCTCCCACGACGGCACGCCATAATAAGGTATGAACGAGGACCACAGGAGAACAAAAACCGGCAGAATGACCGCCAAGAAAAATATTAGAGAGGCGATCCCGAAGGTGACCCATCTCCACGGCCCCAGATCGATGACCCGTGGCCGATAACCTTTGCCGGTTACGGTCGCGAAGCGCTCTTCGCGACGCGTGATCTTGCCGTAAATGATCACCCCTGTGGTACTGATTGCCAACAGCGTGACTGCATAAGCGCCGGCGAGCCCAAAATCTGAAGGAAACTGATGAATCGCGAGAAAAATTTTGGTCGTGAACACCGAGATTTTAGCCGGCACGCCGATCAGCGCCGGCACCTCGAATGCTTCGATGCCACGGATGAAATTGATCAACAGCACGCTGAACATGGCCGGGCGCATCAGCGGCAACGTCACCCGCCAAAAAGTTTGCCCAGTGCTCGATCCGGCGGTGAGCGCCGCCTCTTCCAGCGACGTATCCATGTTGCGAAACGACGCGGACATCAAGAGAAAAACCAGGGGATAAAGATGAATCGATTCCGCCCAGATCATGCCCCACATGGAATAGACGTTGAACGGCGCCGACTCCAGACCCAGGGCTTCTTTGACAACGATGTTGATCAGGCCGATCTTCGGGCTCAGCAGAAGTATCCACGAAATCGTGCTCAGGATCCCGGGTATAATAAACGGGATCAACGACATGACGACGAACAGTTTCTTGAACGGGGTATTCGTCCGTTCACTCACCCACGCGAGAAACGTTCCGATCAGAAAGGTGAGACGTGCAAGTGCCGAGCGCGTAATAGACCGAGTTGAGCAGAAGCAAATAAAATTCTTTATCAAAGTAGGCTTTGACGTAGTTCTGAATCGTGTAGGTCGCGCCCGGCTCCCCGATGGGAGCGCTCCTGATGCTGCCATAGAGCAGCATCACAAGCGGAACCCCGGCGAGGTAAAGAACAAAAAGGGTGCAACCTACAAGAATCAGGGACTGGGAATTAAAGCGGCTCCCCATATTCAATCCCTGTCCGCGACTCTTTAGTTGTTGATGTTGTGCACGACCTGATCTTGGATCATGGTCTTTTTGACTTCTTCTTCGATCAAATTCCAAAGTCTGTCTTCGTATTGCAAGAATCGCGGATCGCGCTTGATCGAAAGGGCGCGCGGCCGCGGCAGATCGATTTTGATCATCTCTTTTACTTTGCCGGGACGCGCGCCGAAAACGATCACCCGATCGGCGAGGTAAATCGCTTCATTGATCTGGTGAGTGATGAAAAGTATCGTTTTCCTTGCCTGGTTCCAAATACGCAGCAACTCAGACTGCATGATTTCGCGTGTCTGGGCGTCAAGAGCCGCGAACGGCTCGTCCATAATCAAGATCTTGGGATCCACGGTGAGAGCGCGAGCGAGATTGCACCGCTGTTGCATACCGCCGGAGAGTTCGTGCGGGTAATGATCTTCAAACCCCTGCAAACCGACCAATTTGATAAATTCTGCAGCGCGCGCCTGGCCGTCCGAGTTATCCCGGCCTTGGCATTCGAGGCCAAAAATTACGTTTTTGGCAACCGTGCGCCAGGGCATCAAGCAGGAATCCTGAAACACCATGCCGCGGTCGCTGCCCGGGCCGGTCACGGGCACACCGTCAATGGCGATGTGTCCCGCCGTCGGCTTGAGCAAGCCGTCGCAGAGATTGATGAAGGTGGTTTTGCCGCAACCGCTGGGGCCGACGATGGTAACGAACTCGCCGTCATCGACCTGCAAATTGATGTTATCCAGAGCCAACAGCCTGCCGCCCGTTCTCGGCTGATAATATTCGTGCCGTAATCCGACCGCCTGTAACTTGGTCTGTGCCACATAGCCTCCTTAGAAAAAGTAAAATTGGTTTTCGGTGTTACTCTGCGAAAATTCTTTTCTGCATCAACCGCGTCAACGTCGCGCGACCTTCAAATCGCATGACTCCTTATCATTTCCATTTGATTTTGCAAGCGTACCTGGACGTTCGTTGACAACAACAATTGGATCGGATAGGTTTCGCAACGTTGCATAAACTTTTGCATACAAAAAATCATCCATGGCCTATCCGCTCAAACGATCCAAAACCAAACCACGCGTGGTTGAAAATCTTTCAACTCGCGTTTACGACGAAATTAAAAATTTGATTCTATGTAACGAGATCATGCCGGGACAAAAGCTGCATCACCAACAGCTGAGCGAGCGTCTCGGCGTAAGCCGGACTCCGGTACGCGAAGCCTTAACTAGACTTGTTCAGGAAGGATACGTCTCCTTTCTGCCAAATCGCGGTTTTACCTGCAAAGAAATTAGAATGCAAGAGGCGGAGGAGCTCTATGAGCTGCGCGAAGCACTGGAAGCTTTCACCGTGGAGAAAGCCATCGCGAATCTCACCGACTCGGCGCTCTCGCGCGCCTTGCGCGCGAAGATAAATTCCTACGGCCGCGACGTGCAAAATAGGTTTACCCGCGAGCGCTTGGTGTACGATCAGGACGTCCATCTGACCATCGCCGAGCTGGCCGGCAATGAAACTCTGAAAAACACATTGAGCCATGTGTTCGAGCGCATCGTGCTGAAGCGCAGAACCGACGGATTGTACGATCCCGCCCGCGGGACCGCAGCGCATCAGGAGCATTTGTTGCTTTTGGAGGCGATGGAACGGCGCGATCCGGCAGAAGCGGTCGCCATCCTTCGCAACCACATTCAAGCCGGCAAGAAAAACGTCATGGCCGATCTCAAACAACGCCAAGAGATTCGCGGACTGAGAACGATGCCAAAAGCTCATTGAAAAATCATACAGAGAAAGGACAAAAAACATGGCAGCAGATTTAGTTATCAAGAACGGCTGGGTCGTCACACCCGATGCAACTTATAAGGGTGGCGTGGCGATCAGCAACGAAGTCATCGTCGCCATCGGCGCCGATGACTCGCTTCCCCAAGGCAAAGAGGAGATCGACGTCAAAGGTAAACATATTTTGCCGGGTCTTTTCGACGGCCACGTCCATTTTAGAGAGCCGGGCATGACCCATAAGGAAGATTTCACTACCGGCTCAACGGCGGCGGTTTGCGGCGGCATCACCACTGTCGTCGACATGCCGAACACGGTGCCGCCAACCGCCGACGCCGAACAGGTAAAGGTCAAGAAGGGCCTCGGCGAAGCCAAGTCGCTGGTCGACTTCGGCATCACCGGCGTCGTCGTGCAAACCAATACCAAGGATATTCTTCCTATGGCCGCCGCGGGCGCCATCGGCTACAAAATTTTCTTCGGAGAAACCATCGGCAACCTCCCCTTCCCCGACGACGGCATGTGCGTGGAAGCCTTCGATTACATCGCGCAATCGAAACTGCCGTTGGGGATCCATGCCGAAAATCGCCAGATCATGGCGTATTGCACCAACAAGCTTAAACAAGAAAATAAAAACGATGCGCGCTACTGGGAAGCTTCCCGCCCGGATATCTGCGAAGCCGAGTCCGTGCACCACGCGCTCTTCTTTGCCGAGACTTTTGGCACGAAGCTACATGTTTTCCACATGAGCTCGAAGCAGGCTGCTTATATGGTGCGCGACGCCAAAGCGCGCGGTCTGAGAGTCACGGCCGAAACCGGGCCGCACTATTTGCTGCGCGAACCCAATGACATGGACAACGTCGGCTCGCTCTTGAAGATGAACCCGCCGGTGCGCACCAAAGATCATGCGGAAGTGCTCTGGCAAGGTCTGCGCGAAGGATTCGTCGACACGCTGGCGACCGACCACTCGCCGCACACCTTGGACGAGAAAGGCTCGGATCTCTACGGCAAGCTCACCAAGCCGGCAATCTGGGATTGTATCTCCGGCTTCTGCGGCGTCGAGACTGGCGTGCCGCTGATCTTGACCGAAGTGAACAAAGGCAGATTGACGCTCAATCAATATGTGAAAGTCGCGTCCGAGAATCCGGCCAAAGTTTGGCAGGTCTATCCGAAGAAAGGCGCCATCCGTTTGGGCTCCGACGGCGACATCACGGTCGTCGACATGGACAAGGAAAGCACCATCGACGTCAACAAGCTGCACAGCAAGAACAAACCTTCGCCGTGGCATGGCTGGAAAGTCAAAGGCATGCCAATATTGACCGTGGTGCGCGGCCACGTGCAGATGAGAGACGGCGAGCCTTGCGGCAAGGCGATCGGCAAGGCGCTCAAACCTCTAATCTGACGTTAGACTAACCGTTAACGAATGCGGAGGGCTGAGAAAAACTCAGCCCTCCGCGCTCTCTTTCCGAAGCAGTGTTTTCATGAAACGCACAGAACCATTCGATTTTTATCAGCCGGCGACCCTCGCGGAAGCGAGCCGGCTACTCAAAGAGAACGGCCCCGGCGGCCGATTTCTCGCCGGCGGCACCGACCTAGTCATCGCCATGAAGGAAAAGGGACTGCTGCCGAAATATATCGTCGATCTCAAACGTGTGCCCGGTCTCAACAGCATCCGCGAGAACAACGACGGCACAATCACCATCGGCGCGCTTACTACGATGTACGCAATCGAGACGTCGGCTGTGATCACGAAGAAATACCCATTTCTCGCTCAAAGCGCCGCCGAAGTCGGGTCGATTCAGATCCGCAACCGCGCAACGATCGGCGGCAATATGGCCAATGCGACGCCGTCCGCCGACGTCGGCGCCAAGCCTGATCGCGCTGAACGCGACGGCAAAGATTGCCAGCGCGGATGCTGAGCGAACCGTGGCCCTGGAAGAATTTTTTCGCGGACCTGGGCAAAACGTCATGAACGCCGATGAGATCCTGACTGAAATCATCATTCCCAAGACCGGCTCGCAATTGGTTGGCGAATACATCAAGTTCTCGCCGCGCGATATGATGGACCTCGCCTACATCGGCGTCGCAGTCGCTTACAACCTCGGGAGCGACAAGAAATGTCAGGGAGTCAGGATTGTCCTCGGCGCGGTGGCGCCGACGCCGATCCGAGCGAAAAACTCCGAGGCGCTGCTCGAAGGCAGAGTCTTGACCGAAGAGCTTGCCGCAAAGGTCGGCGATGAAGCGGCAAGAGAAAGTAAACCGATCAGCGACGTGCGCTCATCGGCGGATTATCGCCGCGCCATGGTCGGCGTCATGACCAAGCGCGCGATTCTCAACGCCGCCGTGGGGCCGGCGAAGTCCTGGGTCGACCGGCGCGATCGAAGATATTGAAGAATGGAGTGATGGAGTATTGGAGTATTGGAATAATGGGTTTCCGGAATCAGACCCAACACTCCATTACTCCAGCACTCCAGTACTCCAATTTGATTTGAGGTTGCCATGAAGAAGCAGATTCAATTTACCCTAAACGGCACTCGCGTGAGCCGTGAAGTTCCTAACCATCGCCTTCTGCTCGATCTGTTGCGCGACGAAATCGGTGCCACCGGGACGAAGGAAGGCTGCGGCACCGGCGATTGCGGCGCTTGCACGGTTTTCCTGAACGGCAAGCCGGTCAATTCCTGTTTGGTTCTCTCCGGCGAGCTCGAAGGCGCTGATATCGTCACCATCGAAGGACTCAAGATCGGCCCGGAGCTTCACCCGATTCAAAAAGCTTTCATCCAAGACGGCGGCGCTCAGTGCGGCTACTGCACGCCAGGCATGTTGATGATGTCGAAGGCGCTTCTCGATGAAAATCAAAATCCCAGCGAAGACGAGATTCGCTACGCCCTATCCGGCAACCTTTGCCGCTGCACCGGCTACGCGAAGATCATCCAGGCGGTTCAGGATGCGGCGGCGATGTTGAACATGAGCGTGTTCAAGAGCGTTCAAATCGTTCAATCGCTTCATCGACGATTTCTCCTACCGGTTTGAACGTGAACGTTTGAACCTTGAACGATCTACCTCAGGAGGAAAACCATGTCCGAACTCACAGTCGTCGGAAAACCAGTCACCCGGGTCGATGCCAACGAGAAAGTTACCGGGCAAATTGTCTATGGCTATGACCTCGTGTTGCCCAATATGCTCTATGGCAAGACGCTATTTAGCACCAAGGCCCATGCCAAGATCAAAAAAATCAACACGGAGAAAGCCAAGCAGTTGCCCGGCGTCGTCGCTGTGGTGACCGGCGAAGACGCGCCTTGGACGCACGGCGAATCGATTAAAGACAAACCTTTTCTCGCTCAAGGCAAAGTGCGCTATATCGGAGAACCCGTAGCGGCGGTAGCGGCGGAAGATGAAGATATCGCGCAAGCAGCGGTGAAGCTCATCGAAGTCGAGTACGAAGATCTGCCAGTCTACACCGACCCGGAGGAAGCCGCTAAACCGGGGGCGATCGCGATTCACGAGGATTTTCCCAAATATCGCAAAGTCGATTTCATCGTGCCGGGACCGCACGCCAACATCGCCGAGCATTTCAAGCTACGTACCGGCGATGTCTCGAAAGGCTTCAAAGAATCCGACCTCGTTCTCGAAGAAAAATATTTCGTGCCGATGATTCAGCACGCCGCCATGGAACCGCACTCGGCCCATGCTCAATGGGACAAGGAGAGCGGCCGCTTGACGCTTTGGGTCGCCAACGACGCGCCGTTTCGCGCGCTGCATGAGATCACCGAAGCCTTGAACATGACCAAGGATAAGATTCGCTTCATCAATCCGGCGCAGGGCGGCGGCTTCGGCTCCAAAGGCGGCTTGAAAGTCGAACCGATCGCGGTCGCGCTGGCTTTCCATACCAACGGCCGGCCCGTGCGCGTAAAGTTCAACCGCGAGGAAACTTTCATCTCAACCTTGACCCGCCACGAGGCGGTGGTCTACTCAAAAACCGGCGTGAAAAAAGACGGCACCTTGGTAGCGCGCGAGATGACGATTTACTGGGGCGCCGGCGCCTACGCCGAAAAAAGCCCGACGGTTTGCATCCGCGGCAGCCTGCCGGCGCCGGGGCCGTATCGCATTCCACATGTCAAAGTCGATGGCTATGCCGTTTACACCAACAAACCCGTCGCCGGTTCCTATCGCGGCTACGGTATTCCGCAGGGCGCATGGGCCGGCGAACAGCAGTTGGACGAGATCGCCAAAAAGCTCGGCATGGATGCGCTCGACATTCGCATGAAGAATATCTTCGTCGAGGGCGATATCTCTTACTGGGGCGAGCAGCTTCACGCCGTGGGGCTCAAAGAAACGCTCGTCAAGGCGACGGAAGCGATCGACTGGGGCAAGCCGGCGCAGCCAACCAAGCCGGGAGTGAAAATCGGCAAAGGCTTCGCCTGCATCCAGAAGCCGACCCGCTCACCGACCACTTCCAACGCCGGCGTCACCGTCAACGCGCAAGGAGAAGTGACCGTGCTCGCCGGAACCGTGGAGATCGGCCAGGGTTGCAACACCATTCTCTCCCAAGTCGCTGCAGAAGAGCTCAAGGTGCCGATGGACAAGGTCCACATGCACCAGCTCGACACCGATGTCATACCCTACGACGCTTCCACCACCTCGAGCCGCAGCACCTATCATATGGGCAACGCCGTGCGCCGCGCGGCGATTCATGCGCGCGAGCAGATCATGGAAGCGGCAAGCCCGATGCTCGAAGCCAAGGCGCAAGACCTCGATTACGCCGAAGGTAAAGTATTTCTCAAAGACCAGCCGCAGCAGGCGCTGCCCATCGGCGAAGTTGTAAAGCGAAAACTCGGCATCAATGGCATCGTGCGCGGCGACGCATCCTACACCTATGAGATCGGCAAGGACTTGGATCTGGAGACCGGCCACAGCGATCACGCCTCGGCGTTTTATATGTACGCCACGCAGGCCGCCGAAGTGATGGTCGATGAAGAAAGCGGCCGGGTACGCTTGCTACGCATGTCCGCGGCCCATGATGTCGGCAAGGCGATCAACCCGCTCAATTGCGTCGCGCAGATCGAAGGTGGCGTCGCCATGGGCATCGGTTCCGCGCTGCACGAGGAAATGATCATCGACAACACCGGCAAGGTGCGCAACCCCTCGTTCCTCGATTATCACCTGGTTACATCATTGGACGTGCCGAAGATGATCCCGATCATCGTCGAGTGCGCCGAGCCCGAAGGACCGTACGGGGCCAAAGGTCTCGGCGAACCCGGACTCGCGCCGACACCCGCTGCCATCGGCAATGCGGTCGCCGATGCCATTGGAGTGCGCGTTTACGACCTGCCGCTCAAGCCCGAAAACGTTTTTTGGGCGCTGCAAAAGAGCAAGAAAAAGAGCGCCGCCTAGTTCAATTATCTCGAATTCCCGTAATTTTTCGTCTAACATGCACCAACTCGCCGAGCAAAACACAAGCTTGGCTGGTTGGTGTTTGTTCGTTGGAGGTCGAAGTAATGCGGGATTGTCGAATTTCTGCCTTAGCGCTCCTAACCCTTATCATATCGTTTTTAGTCTCCTCATCGCCCGCAATCGCTGCCGAGCCTGCAGCGCGCGCCATACAAACCGTCCCCGGCATGCCGCCGGTGATCGACCCGAATAATCTCTATAGCGAAACACGCTCCGACAAACTCAGCCCGGTCGTCGCCAACCATCTGTCGCGCGTTTATGTTCCGAATCGCAGCTCCAACGATGTTTGGGTCATCGATCCCGTAACGCTCAAAGTCATCGATAAATTCAAAGTCGGCATCCATCCGCAGCACGTCGTGCCGTCGTGGGATTTGAAAACTCTCTGGGTCAACAACAACGCCGAAGGTCGTCATGACGGCAGCGTCACGCCGATCGATCCGCTGACCGGCAAGCCCGGAAAAAATATTCCGGTCGACGATCCCTACAATATGTATTTCACCCCCGACGGCAGCGCGGCGATCATTGTCGCCGAAGCGCGCAAGCGGCTCGATTTTCGTGATCCGCAGACCATGGCGATGAAATATTCGATCGACACGCCAAGCTGCCCGGGCATCAATCACGCCGATTTTTCCATCGACGGGCGTTACGCTATTTTTACCTGTGAATACGGCGGCGCAGCTCGCCAAAGTCGATCTCGTCGACCAAGAAAGTGCTTGGCTATTTGAAGCTTTCCAAAGGCGGCATGCCCCAGGACGTGCGCGTCTCGCCCGACGGCAAAGTATTTTACGTCGCCGATATGAAGGCCGAAGGCGTGTTTGTCATTGACGGCGACAAATTCGTCGAGATCGGCCATATCAAAACCGGCCTCGGCACCCACGGTCTTTACCCTAGCCGCGATGGGACGAAGTTCTATGTCGCCAATCGCGGCGTCGCCCGCGTCTACGGCCCCCCAAAAGGAAAGGGCAGTGTTTCCATCATTGATTTCGCCACGCGGAAAGTAACCGCGACTTGGCCCATACCTGGCGGCGGTAGCCCGGACATGGGCAATGTCACCATTGACGGCAAACAACTCTGGCTATCCGGGCGATACGACAACGAGGTTTACGTTTTTGACACGACTTCCGGCAGCGTCAAGAAAATTCCAGTGAAAAGCGAACCGCACGGCCTCACCGTCTGGCCGCAGCCGGGAAGATACTCATTGGGCCACACAGGAAATTTGCGCTGAATCTCCTTTGGCTATCCGAACTCACTTGTCGTATTCCGGCTTCTCTAAAGAGACGGCCGGTGAGCTTCAACGAAACTTATCCATGCCCGCCACGGGAAACTCGGTACGGGTACGGCCAAGAGTGCCATCACAGCACCAATCCGCCATCGCTTTGGCGTCCGAGGGCCAGTGAAATCAGTCAGGCGGAGTCTAAGATTGCTCGTTGCGAGACGTGGTCGGGGCTGAGTTACGCCGACTGCCCACCGATTACAGGATCGCACAGATTATCGGTACGGCAGTTTCTCGATCTGATTTAATCGGCGTCTACTCTCCGGGCGACGCGCGGATCTTATTGAAGCATCGCAACGCCGACGCCAACGGCCTTTCGTGCACCTATCGGAAACGCTTTTAGGAAGGCTACTTCCAGCTAATGACTCTCAGAACATCCGAGAATTCGTCCGTCCACAATTCTCCGCCTAGTCGTCCCTCCAGACGGCGCCAGCGCTTATCGGGGAGGAATTGTCCTAAAACTCTCTCGCTACGTGCCATCATCACCCAACGCGAAGCGGACTTGCCTTCACTACTTTCCTCGCGAGTAATGTCGAAATCGTTCTGAATCAAACCGACCGTTCGCAGGCTATTGGCAAGCCTGTCGAGCACCGGCGCCAGGTCCAAGTAACGATTTGAAATATGAAACAACAAGATGCCGTCATAGGCGGTTTTCGAGAGATAGAGTTCAAGCGCTTCTCGCGTCAACAAGTGGACCGGAATCACATCGGAACTAAATGCGTCGAGAACGAAAAGGTCGAACTCATGGTTCGGCAACCTAGACAAGGAAATTCTCGCATCGCCGATCACGACTTCGATCTTCGGCGGGCAATCACGAAGATAGGTAAAAAGTCTTGCATTACGTGCAATTTTTTCGACGACGGGATCGATCTCAAGAAAAGTAAACTTCTGACTTGAAGTCCCGTGACAAGCAAGCGCGCCGGTTCCTAGACCGACGACCGCGACGTTGCCATCGACTCGGGCCCTGGAAAGGTAGTCGAGGATTTGTCCCGCCGGCCCTGTACGATAATAATACGTAAGCGGCTGAAGTCGCATTTGTGGATTCACGCTTTGCGCTCCGTGAATGGTCGTTCCGTGAAATAGGAGATGTTTCTTGCCGGGAGTATCCAACGTTGCTCGATAAGAACCGAAAAAACTCCGGTCGACATACAAGCTCTGACCCAATGGACTCGGATACCAAAGCATTGCAAGCATGATCGCCGACATACCCAAACCAAATCGCACGGGCCGGTAAGCGAAAATAAAACAGATCGTTGCGGCTACTCCAGCAATCAGTAGTCGATCGTTGCCCGGCGGTAAAATCTGCGTATGTTTCAACGCGCGCGTGATCAATAAGACCAGAGAAACCATGACCACAGGAAGTAACCAATCCAAGTGGCGGCTCAGTTGCGATCCTGGTTCTCCGGCGATGTAAGGGCGGGCGAACGCCGCGGCAACAATGACAAGCGGATATTCAATCACGCCTTTGAATAGAAACGGCGCGACGAGTGCGTTGAACCCACCGCCGAGCGCGCCGCCGAGCGCGACCCAAAAGTAATAATCCGTCAAACGTGTGGCATTCGGTCGGTCGTTGGCGAGTTGACCGTGACAGACTAGCGAAGTTGTAAAAAACGCGATCAGGTGAAGAGGTAGGATAACTCCTTCAGGTTTTGTCGCGTATAGCCAGATCGTGATCGCTGCGCCGAGCAGCACAAATGCCTGGCCGCGAATCAGAAATGAATTTGCCGTCCACGCGGGGCGACCAAAGGCGATAATGAACGATAACAGGTATGCCACGAGAGGCACGACCCAAAGGAGCGGCGCTGAAATAATGTCCGTCGTGATGTAAGACGTAACCCCAAGCAGGAGGCTTGATGGAACAAAGGACAACCAGATCCAGCGCACACGTCGGCCGAATGAGATTTCGGCCGCGCAGTCCAACGTTGCGTGGCGTTCATCGACGGATTCGGCGATTGCCGCGGTATTCGATCTTGCAAATGGACGGACAAAGTACAGCACGCAAAATGCGACGAGAAAGAGAAGTATCAAATAACCATAAAACCAAAGATCGTTTTGTTGTCTTAACGTGAGTCTCGGCTCCATGATCAACGGATAGACAAGGAGACCCGCGATGCTTCCCGCATTACTCGCCGCGTAGAGAAAATAGGGGTCGCGGCCGGCGGCGTGATCGCTTTGCGCAAACCACCGTTGTAACAGCGGTGCCCCAGAGGATAGAACTAAAAATGGAAACCCAATAGACACCGAGAGTGCGGCCAGCACGAGACTGATCGGATTATTGGACGGTGACATAAACCAATCGACGGGCAGGACGATGGGCAAAAGGAGCAACGCAGCCATTACCAAACTGAGATGCAGCAGCGCGTGACGGCGGATACCGAGCCAAGAACTCCCGAAGTGCGCGTAAGCATATCCTGCCAGGAGACAGGCCTGATAAAATACCAAGCTCGTGTTCCACACAGCCGGGCTGCCACCAAGGAATGGCAGAATCATCTTGGCCACCATCGGTTCAATAGTGAACAGAAGGGCGGCGTTGATGAACAAGGTTATCGAATAGACGATTAGCAAGCTCTGATCCGATCGGTAATTAGAATGCCAATTAATCGACGAAATTCAGGCTACTGTGACGCTAGCGAGAACTATGCCAATGATCATAAAGACTTTGGGATCTGAGGCGAACAGTTACAACGATTAACTTCAGCGGATTGACCATTGATTAGCCGCGCCGCCCGTAACCGAATGGAAAATCAATGCGTGCCCATCTTTATGCACCTCTGCAGGGAACTAATGGCAGATAAATTTACTTCAGAGAACATACGTACCGCGTCTGAGGGCACAGGTCTAAAACTAGGTGACGCGAGCCAGCCGGAATGTTCACCATGTCGTGCCGAAATTCGAGGTACTGAGTCTTGGAATCGGCCCGAACTTTCTTATTTGACTGCTGGGTGAAGTGGCCGCGCGCTTCCGTCGTAAAGAATTTTCACCGGTCGAAGTCACCGAAGCCGCCCTAAGCCGCATCCAAGCCATCGATGGCAACCAGCGTGCCTTCATCACCATAACCGCCGATCTCGATCGGCCACACCGAAAATTTGCGCTGGGCACGTAAGACCCCACGAACCACCGCTCCGCATAGCGGTACAAATTCGCAACGGCTTGCGCGTCAGTGAATGTATGCACGGTGGCCTCAAGCTTCCACGCGGTTTTGAACCCGAATAGCGTTGCGAAACTTTCGCCGATTTTCTTGCCAGTCCAGTTGACGTGACTAGTCATCGTCACCGAGCAATATAACTTGCCTTCACCAGGGAAAATCCAGTAAGAAGGTCTGCATGATTACAAAGATGATGGGCCTATTGATTTCATTGTTTCTGGTGGCCGCACCTCATACCGTCCATGCTGCGGCGGCTGACCAGGATTTTTATCGGGGCAAGACGATTCGCTTCGTCGTCGGCTTCGCGGCTGGCGGCGGCTTTGACGCCTACGCGCGCGTCATCGCCCGGCACATGAGCCGACACATCTCGGGCAACCCGTCCATCATCGTCGAAAACATGACCGGTGCCGGTAGCCGGGTCGCCGCGAATTTCCTGTTCAAAGCCCAGCCGGATGGATTAGTTGTCGGTAATTTCATCGGCTCGCTCATACTCCAGCAAATCATGGGCGACAAAGGCATTGAATTCGACGGGCGCCGCTTTGAATGGCTCGGCGCGCCGGTCCAGGACGAGAGCGTTTGCGCGCTGACCAAAGCCAGCGGGATCAACTCTCTAGACGACTGGTTCGCTGCCAAGAAACCGGTCAAACTCGGAGGCGAGGCGCCCGGCGCCAACGATTCCGATATCCCGCGGGTGTTGAAAGCGGCACTAAACTTACCGATTCAATTGATCGAAGGTTTCAAAGGGACATCGAATATTCGCGTCGCCGCCGAAGGCGGCGAAGTCGACGGCGGCTGCTGGACCTGGGCGTCGATCCGCACAACATGGGCAAGCGGGCTTGAGTCGGGAATGGTCAAGGCCATCGTCCAGGTGAATCAGAAAAAAGCCGAGGACATTCCCCAAGTGCCCAACGCCATTGACTTCGCTAAAACCCCGGACGCACGCTTGCTGATCGAGTCCGGCATCCATGCTCCCTCGGCGATTCTGCGCGCCTATGCTCTGCCTCCGGGCACGCCGAAAGGCCGCGTCGATCTGCTCCGCAACGCTTTTAACGCCACGATGAAAGATGCGGAATTTCTCGCTGAGATGAAAAAATCAAAACTCGAGATCAACGCGCTCAACGGCGCCGAAGTCGACGGCTTCGTCAAAAAATTGTTTCAGATGGATGCCAAGAACGTCGCCAAGATCCGCGATGTCTTGGTGCCGAAGAACTAATGTTGGCGGGATAAACTATGGATCAAGAAATAACCCTCGACACCTTGCGTAAGATGGCCGAGCGCGCCGGCTTGAAACTGAGCGAAGACGAGTTGCAGAGGCTGCTTCCTGGCGTCAATCGGTCAAAGAAGCAGGCCGCGGAACTGCGCGCGCTGGTTGCAGCCGGCAATGAACCCGCTTCGACGTTTGACCTGGCAAGCTCGACGCGAAAATAGAGCAGCTCATGGAACCGAACGAAATTTGCTATTTGACGATCGCGGAAACCGCGGCAGCGCTGCGCCGCAAAGAAATTTCACCCATTGAGATCACCGATGCTTTGCTCAACCGTATCAAAGTCATCGACGGCAAACTACATAGCTTCATCACATTGACGGCCGATCTCGCCCGCCAACAAGCACACCAAGCCGAGCAAGAGTTGCGGTCAGGGACCGATCGCGGGCCGCTCCATGGCATTCCCATCGCGCTCAAAGATCTCTACATGACTCGAGGCATCCGCACGACTTGCCACTCGGCTGTGCTTGGAGAATTGGGTCCCTGACGTCGACGCCACAACGTTCACGAAACTGCGGGAAGCCGGTGCAATCCTGCTCGGGCAAGCTCGGCATGCACGAGTTCGCCTTCGGCGGACCGTCGATTGACGCGCCGTTTCCCGCTGTCAGAAATCCGTGGAATACCGATCACATTCCGGGAGGCTCGAGCAGCGGCTCGGGCGCCGCGCTCGCCGCGGGGCTATGCTATGGCGCGCTCGGTTCGGATACGGGAGGATCGATTCGCACGCCCTCGTCTCATTGCGGCATCGTCGGCATCAAACCGACCTACGGCCGGGTCAGCCGCTACGGGGTTGTGCCGCTGAGTTGGTCGCTCGATCACGCCGGCCCGATGGCGCGCAGCGTCGCGGACTGCGCAATCTTGCTCCAGGCGATCGCAGGATATGACACGAAAGATCCGGCCTCGGCCGATGTGGCAGTGCCCAATTTTCAATCGGGCCTTAGAGACGGAATCAAAGGGCTACGCGTCGGGGTGCCGCGTTCCGGCTGGTTTGACGAAAACCTCGGAGTCGATACGAAAACTGAAGCGGTCTTCAACCAAGCTCTTGACGTGCTGACAAGCCTCGGCGCCATCGTCAGCGACATCGACGGCAAGCCTTTTTCTCTCGCACGGAAAGCCAACCAAACCATTCTTGTTTGCGAGGCTTACGCCTATCACGAGAAAACGTACCAGGAGACGCCGACGAAGTTCGGCACTTCGGTCCGCAGACGCATGCTCGAAGGCGCTTTCTTGAGCGCGGCGGACTATATCGGCGCGCAACGCGCCCGCGCCGTCTTGAACGAACAAATCCGCGCCAACTTTTCCCACGTCGATGTTTTCGCGGTGCCCAGCGCGCCGCGCCCGCCCGAAGCATTCGCGACCATGGATCCCAACGAGCAAAATCTCCGTCCGAGTTTCACCAACCCGTTTAATCTTACGGGCTTACCTGCCATTTCCGTTCCTTGCGGCTTTCTTCCGGGAAATCTACCGGTAGGATTGCAAATCGTCGCTGAGCCGTTCGAAGAGTCCACGGTGATGCGCGTCGCATACTCGTACGAGCAGGCGACTAACTGGCATGAACAAAGACCCGTGCTGGAGTGAAAACGCCACGCATGCCATCTGAGGCAAGCGGTCGCAATCTAACGTCGACTCGCGAAAATCTCCACCCGCACTTGACTGTCGCTCGATCGCCGCGATATAGACTTCCGTAAGCGACCCAGGAAGTTTTTGATGCTTGAATTGGTTTTACTGGCCGGAACGATCGTGGCTTTGTCCTTCGGTTTCGTACTGATCGCGCTAGTCCTTCGAAACGCCATCAGAAAGTCGCGCAAGCCGCGCAAATTACCCGACACCCGAGCGACTGTTCTTATCGCGAACGCCAACGCATCTGACTCACTTCGGTGGGAGCTCGCTGTGCGCGGCTACGACACTCCGGAACTCTGCCGAGAGGACATGCTCGCCCGGAGCGGCGCGTTGCCGGACGAGGATCGCTTCTAATAAGTTCGACTGAAGTTCGCCGCAACCGGGACATCTAGGAGACTAGTTATCCCGCTTCTCGAACACTCTAAAATACATCTCGGTCAAACTCGGCTCCATGGTCTTCGCCGCCACTAGTTCGCGCTGTATCGACGGATCGAGCCGGCGTCGCGCCTGCTCTGCAAGTTTCAAAACTTCCTTCTCATCGATCTTCGTCAAGCGACCGTCTTCGACAACGGTCTCGCCGTTGACGATCACGCGATCGACATCGCTGCCGTTCTCGCAAAAGACTAATTGAGCGATCACGTCATTGAGTGGTGTGAAGGCCGTCGAATCTCTTCGCAACAGGACAATATCGGCCAGCTTGCCGGGCGCAAGCACGCCGACGTCGAGACCGAACGCGCGGGCGCCGTTGCGCGTGGCCATAGCGAGCGCTTGCGCCGGAGTTACCCAATCGGTGAAGGCCGTGCCCGCTTGATTGTGGATCAACGCCGCTAGACGCATCGCGTCGAACATGTTTTGCCCGTCATTCGACGCCGAGCCGTCGGTCCCCAATCCCGACATGCGCGCCGGCAGCAAGAAATCTTCTGACGGGCGCGAGTCCGCTGCCGATGCGCAGATTGCTCGCCGGATTATGCACCGGCGTTGCGCCGCGCCGCGCAAACAGCTCGACGTCCTCGTCTTCGATCCAAATCGAATGCGCCAAAGAAAGATTGGCGTCCAATACACCGATCGAATCCAAGTGCTTTAGCAGTGAGGTCCCGTAGATTTGTTGCCCTATTACCGCCTGCGCTTTGGTTTCGGCGAGATGAATATGCATCGGCAACTTCCGCCGCCGCGCGATCTCGCCGGACTTCGTCAATAACTCATCACTGCAACGCTGCACCGCCGATGGGCCGGGACACGCCGTTGTCAGCTTCTCCGGCGCGTGAAATGTCTCGATAAAGGCTTCGCACTCGTCGAGCCAGGCCTGGGTCGATTTGGATTCGTTCGCGCTCATGCGCTTGATCTCGTCGTTGAGGCTGGAATCGGTGTTGCCAAGGGGGATCGTGTCTTCGTAGTTCTTGTCGGTGATCGTCAGAGCGGCGATATGACGCAGCCCGAGATCGCGCATCGCTTGAATCGCCGCGCCCGCGCCCATGAAGCGGCAGCCCTGGTTACCGGCAAAATGATCAAGCACCGTAGTCGCGCCGTTCTTGAGCATCTCCATGCCGCCCAAGATCGCGCTGGCGTAGAAATCCTCCTCTCGCATGTCGCGCAAAGACGCTCGATAATAAGCGCGCCAGATTTCCAACGGCTTGCTCGGCATCATGCCGCGCACGAGATTCGCAGGGGAGTGGCAATGGGCGTTGACCATGCCGGGCATGGCGATCATTCGGTCGGCTTCAATCGTACGGTCGAACGGACCCGCCGGTGTCCACTCCATGGGGCCGACGTAATTGATCCGATTCCCGTCAATGGCGATGGCACCCTTCTCGATGACGTCGTCGTTTTCATTCATCGTGACGATGATCGGATTCCGAATCAGTACTTTCACAGCGGGCTCATATTTAATTTAGTGGAGAAGCGGGACAGGCAACTTTTCAAAGACACTGAAAAGTAGCCAATCCCACTGCTGTCCAAAATAATCTGAGTTGGTCGACCCTCATCTCGTAAAATCAGACATTTAGGACAGGTCAAACCTTAGGTCGGCATTGAGGTTGTCCTTGCGCTGCTGTCCAACATTTCTATCCTAAGAGCATCAACTGTTCGCCCTGGGGAAGCACGATCGGAATTTCAAACGGTGCATCGAGCCACGCCCATAAGTCACGGTAGCTCAACAAGTTAAATCGCAGCATTGCAGCCAGATTGGACAGACTCCACGTCCAACTGGACTTGAGCAGCAAGTATTTGAGCAACAACATGGCGATCAATGCTGTCCAAATCTGCACGTTCACGGCGTTCTCACTGGTTCCCACAAAGGTCTTAATCTTTAAGTTTTGTTTGAGCGCCTTGAAAAACAGTTCGATCTGCCAGCGATCTTTTATAGATCGCCCCAATGGTGCTTGCCGCTAGGTGAAAAATATTGGTGAGAAAGACCAACTCCCTTTTGTGTTCGCTATCCCATACCACCACTTGGCGTAACCGGCTCGGGCAACGCTCTCGCGCATGCTCGCTCATCAACTGAATCGTTTCATCACGCTTTACATTCCCTCGCGTCGGCACCGTGCGCCGCTCGAGCACCTTGTAGATCATGTTGGTTCTAGGGCGTGTCACAAAGTACACTTTGGCTGTCGTCCAGCGTTCATAAAGCGCGTAGTCGAGATACCCGCGGTCTACCACCACAATCGTGCCGGGAGCAAAATCGAGCCTCTGAGCAATCCGTACATCGTTGGTGTCCCCGTCGGTGACCAGTGCCCAACAAGGTAAACAACCCTGATGGTCTAACTGCAAATGCAATTTGATGGCCCCCTTGGTCCGTTGAAACCGCGCCCAGTCAAATACCTCAATGCACAGTTCAATGACCGAAGCGTCCAGGCTTCGCAGGGGATGTTTGAAGCGGAAACGACGCCTTTTAGTGGTGGCCAACACTTGGCAGCTCTTGAGCAAATCTTCGAACACCGTCTGATAAAGCTGCCAAGGTCGATGAGTATTGGCGTAAGCCAGAGTCGAGCGAGTCGGGGCTTGGCGCAAACCCAAGTGCGCAAGCTTCCCCATCGCCGTCGCTAAACCCCCACAGATCTCCCGCAAAGAATTGGCTCCGCCCATCTGACAAAACAGCATCGCCACAAACTGCTCCCAGCAACTAAACCCTTTGGCTCCTCGCTCCGCTTGATGTTCCCTCACTGCTCGTCCAAACGCGCCCCGATCCACTAAAGATAACAATTGCGAAAAACAACTCGCTACGGCTATCATAGCGTTACCTCCGACTTGTGAGTAAGTGCGGCGCAGACACGCCGCCTGTGAGATTTGCTTCCCACTATCTTACTCCGGTCGGGGGTTTTTCAGAAAACTATCTTGGACAAGTGTGAGCCAATCCCCTACTTTGAAGGTCTTGAACCGTTTGACCCTGCGGATGCAATGCAAGACTCGACGCCGTTCGCAATCCGCTTACACGAATCCCATTTTGCGGCCCCAGTTATCGGGATCCTTGAGGAAGTCGATGATTTGGTTGCTCGACTCTTCGCTGAAATAACTCTTGCTTAGTCCCGTATCCAAGACATCGTCCCAATTGGCGAGCACGTGGAGCTCGATACCGTTCTTTGCAAGATTGATTTTTCCTTCATGCTGATTCAGTCGGTCCGAGGCGTAATCGAAGACACAGAGGCAGCTGGTCATTTTGGCACCCGCGCCGCGGATCCCGATATTAAAACGCAGCTTGCTCAAGCCGTCCGTGATCAGATCTTCCACCAGCATCACACGCTTGCCTGGCTCCAGGATTCCTTCGATCTGCTTGGTCCCGCCGTAACCTTTGGGTTGCTTTCGGATATAGATCATCGGTTTCTTAATCACGTGCGACACAAAAGACGCGTACGGAATCCCCGCAGTCTCACCGCCGGCGACGACATCGATACTTTCCAGACCGATATCCGTCTCGGCTTTTTCGGCCAACGCAGTGACGATGTAGTCGCGCTCCGTCGCGAACGACAAAAGCTTTCGACAGTCAATATAAACCGGCGATATCCGGCCGGAGACGAACACGAACGGTTTGTCTTTGTAGACGGCGATCGATTCGGTCGACAGCAGCATCTCGGCAACTTTTTGCGAAACTTCGCTCATGGGAGAAACCCTTTCAGATGGCCGGAATAGGCAGGTCATAACACAGCGGTCTGTCGTTTCCAATAAAGCCGCCGGTGAAATCAGATTCTCAGTAGCGATGGAAGCTGGTAATATGACGGCAAATGAAACCACTTCCAGCCACCGCGAGCGTTATTCCACCCATCGCTCCGGCCGTCAATAAGCGGCGGATCATGCGCGATCTAAACGCCATCGGACGCATAGGCATCGGCGACCACGGTGCGGTGACGCGCCTGGTTTTCTCGATCAAAGAATTGCGAAGTCGTCAGGTGCTGATTCACCTGATGCGCCAGGCCGGATTGGACATTCATATCGACGGTATAGGCAACATCTTTGGCCGGTTGCAGGGCAGTAATCGGAATGCACCCGCAGTTTTGGCAGGCTCGCACCTCGACACTGTGATTCACGGCGGCAAATACGACGGACCTGTCGGGGTGATCGGAGCGCTCGAGGCGCTGCGCACCATAAGTGAAAACAAAATATCCGTGCGCTCACCTCTCGAAGTCGTCTGCTTCGTCGGCGAAGAATCGAGTCGCTTTGGATTTTCAACGCTCGGTAGTAGCCTCGTCGCCGGCGAAGTGCATCCGAAAGATTTGACCCATGCCGTCGACCCTCAAGGAACAAAACTGGCGGACGTGCTTTCCAGCTTGGGCATCTCACCGCGAAATCTTCATCAACTGCGGCGCCCGCCGAAAAGCCTAAAGGCTTACTTGGAACTTCATATCGAGCAGGGTCCGATCCTCGAGGCAAAATCGAAGAAAATTGGACTCGTGACTTCAATTGCCGCGCCGAGCCGATTCAAAGTGATCTTCAAGGGGCGCGCCGATCACTCCGGCACCACGCCGATGGACATGCGCAAAGACGCCCTCGTCGCGTCGGCGCAGCTGATCGAATATGTGGAAACTGTTTGCCGGAAATTTTCCTCTATGGCGAAAGGCCGAGTCGTTGGCACGGTCGGCGCAATGAAGATCGAACCTGGCGTGATCAATGCCGTGCCGGGAAGAACCGAGCTTTCGATCGATATCCGCAGCACGTCCGCTCACGCGAAAGACAAGGTTGCAAAGCTGGTTAAGGAGCGCGCTGAACAGATCGCGCTCAAGCGCGACATTGTCGTTGAAGTTCTGAACATCCGCGCAGAGAATCCGGTGCCGCTGGACAGGCGGTTGTTGCGCGTAACTCGTACGCTCTGCGATGACAAGAGAATCGACTACGAAATTATGCCGTCAGGCGCGGGACACGACGCCATGCAGATGGCGAAGATTACTCCGGCGGGAATGATTTTCATACCGAGCCAGCGCGGCATCAGCCATAATCCGCTCGAGTGGACACATCCTGACGACATTGCGCTCGGCACTCAGTTACTTATGGAAACCATGATACGAGTTGCCAATGAGAACCTATAAAACTGCGAGCAAACGACTGCTCAACGCCGCCCAGATCAAAGTCATCCTCGAGCGTTTTGCCAGAGAAATGACGAATGCCTACGGCAACCTCGACCAACTCGTCTTCATCGGCATCCGTACACGGGGACCTTACGTCGCGAAACGGCTCGCCGATTTCATCAAAATGCGCCATGGCAAAGAAATTCCCGTCGGCGAGATGGATATCACTCTCTATCGAGACGACTTAAACGCATTGTTACCCGGGGGTACGATCGATCACACGCGCATCCCCTTCGACATTGCCAACAAAATCGTCGTGCTGTTTGACGACGTGCTCAATACCGGACGGACGGTGCGTGCGGCAGTGGATCATCTGATTGACCTCGGCCGGCCGCGCATGATCCATCTAGCGGTCATGATAGACCGCGGCGGGCGAGAATTGCCCATCGCGGCGAACTACGTAGGCAAGAAGATCAATCTAGCCACTTCGGGCAACGTCCAGGTGAGACTTAAAGAAATCGACAAAACCGACGAAGTCGTAATCCAATAATAGGCGAAATGCGCCTAGACGCGGTCGTTCTCGAAGCCTTCGGCACTCCGGATATCCGGCAGATCGATGGGCTCGGTGGCGCCGATCCGCTGACCATGACGCGCCGACGGTTCCGGGCACTGAAGGCACAATCGTTCATGAAATCTACAGCCATACACAACCGGGCAACCCGCCGACTGTTCGAATCGGACATCCCACTGGGCACGCTACAAGTCGAGATCGAAGGGCAAAACGGCCAATTGGAGCGCACTAAAGCAGCACTAGCGCGCACTGCGCGTTTGCTAATGAACGGCAAGGTTTACGTGCGCTGATGTCCGACTTTGCAGTATCGGGCTGGGCTAAGCGCGATTAGCTTCAATCTAGTCTAGTGTAGGATTGCGGGCCCGTTCGCGGCTGCGATGCCGTCAAGATCGTCAAATAAGACAAGCAACCTTAGAATTGGGCGTGCAGAGTTTTACTGAGCAAGTTGCGCGATGATGACGACGTTGCGCTTTACCAGTGACATCACGTCGTACCTTTGCGATGGCTGTCGATAAATCGACGTAGGGCGGTCAATTCGGTTAAAGGAAAATGGCGGCTACATCGTCCCATCAAGTCATCAACGACATCTGAAGAGAGCGGGCAATAGCTCACGTTGTCGTCCGTGTAGGAATCCTCGGTCGCGCAAACTGCGCGGGGCGATGTCGCGCACCGATTCGCGGAACAAAGAAATAGAGCGCGAGATCTGATCATCATTTACTGGGGCGGCGGGAGCCCATGGGAAGTGCAACTTCATCTCTTTACGGATGGCGCTATCCTGAACTTCGAGAACAATACAACTTCGAACAATCTGCCAGTCTATAATCTCGTAGCTAAGCGGTTGGTCAATGCCCGCTTGGACTTCGACGTAATAGCAGCGGTTCCTCGCCGTTGGTTTACCTCGATGTAACCGACGCTCATCGGATCGTACGCAGAACCTTCAGGGAAGCAGTCGATTCCCGTGGACGACAGCGGTTCGAGCCTATGGCCGGCATGACACGACATGAAATCTTACCAATCATTTGGCGAGAATTCCTCTACTTCGCCACCTGTAAACTTGAAAATGGGAGATCGATCAACGAGGAGGAACGTGATGAATTGCGCCGCAGTTGCAGCACCGTAGGTACCGGCCGTCAGCCATACTTGCGCTGATCCGGCGCCAAAGGCGCAGCGCCATTGGCTTGCGACGGAAAGGTCATCGCGACGCGGGTGCCTGACCCGGCCTTGCTGCTCACGGACAATTTACCTCCGACGAGCTCAGCCATGCGCCGAGCGACTGTCAAACCGAGACCGAGGCCTGAATAAGCCCGTTGCACCGACGTATCGGCCTGGTGGAAAGGCTCAAAGATCGAATCAATCTTACTTTCTTCGATACCGACTCCCGTGTCGATGATTTCGAATTCGACGCCGCTCTTGTCGGCCGTTGCTTGCACCTTGACATTGATCTCGCCTTGGGAAGTAAATTTGACGGCGTTGTTGAAGACATTCTGAAAAACCCGTTCGATCTTTGCACGGTCGCTGACTAACGCGAGCTCACGATCCGTTCCATGAACGTTGACCTGTAGGCCTTTCGCAAGAATCATCTTCTCGTGGCGTTTGAGCGTCTCGTTGACCACCTCGCGGGCGTCGAATTTTTCCAAGGTCGCATTAGCGTCTCCCGCGTTGAGCGAAGTCATCCATAGCACGTTGTCGATCAGCTCAAGCAGTTCCTCGGAGTTGCGGTACACCGTTTCGAGAACCTTTTGCTGTTCATCGGAAAGCTTGCCGATCACCTGGTTGAGCAACAGATAAACGAATCCGACGACGACGCTAAGCGGCGTTCTCAATTCGTGCGAGATGTTGGACAAAAAATCCGATTTGACTTGTCGGAGCCGCGCCTTTGCGGTGCGCCGCTCCAAACCCCGCCGGACCAGCGAGAGGATGTGATTGACGTCGAAGGGTTTTGAAATGTAATCGAAGGCACCGAGCCGAAGCCCTTCGATCGCGGTATCCAGCGACCCGTATCCGGTGATAATGATCGCTTCGATGTCGGGATCATGCTGTTTGACTTTCTCCAGTACGTTGATGCCGCTGAAGCCGGGCATCTTGAGATCTACGGTAACGAGATCAACCGCCACCTGTTTGAGCATTTCAACCGCCTGGGCGCCACGGTCCGCAGTATGTACATTGTAGTAGGGGTTGAGAATCATCTTCAATGATTCTCGTGGACCCATCTCGTCGTCAACTACTAGGATACTGGGTTTGCTGCTGTCCATGGCTAAAATATCGAGCAAGTAATATGCCACCCCAGAATTAGTGGCAAACAGCTGATTTGGAAAGGTATTTCTACGAAATGAGGGCTAGCGAAGAGAGTTGTGGAAACAAATTTGTGCGTTTATGTCGATAATTTCACTTCCGCTTCGGAATCATTTGGATCATTTATCTTCAGCTTTTCGATCCGGTATTTCAAAATCCGCCGGCTGGTACCCAACAGTGACGCTGCTTTGGTTTGATTGAATCCTGTACGCTGCAGCGCCTTCACAATCAACTCCCGCTCAAACTCATCGACGGCATCGCTCAGAGGACGAGACCCGTTCAGCACATCCTCCTTAAGCGTCGCGGTTTGATCCGTGGATCGCATGCCGATGGGCAGATCACGCAGCAAAATCGTTTCGTGCGGCGTCAGGATGGTTAGTCGCTCGACCAAATTCTCCAGTTCACGAATATTTCCCGGCCAAGCATATGAGGTAAAAAAATCCACGACTTCCGGAGACAGGTTCTTCGCTGCGATCGAATGCTCCTGCGCTTTGAGCCGCACGAAGTGATCCAGCAGCAGCGCGATGTCTTCGCGCCGTTCCCTCAGCGGCGCTAGAAAGAGCGAAACCACGTTCAGCCGATAAAACAAGTCGGGGCGAAACTCTGCGGCTTTTGCCATCTGTTCAAGGTCTCGATTGCTGGCGGCGATCACGCGAACATCGACTTTGATCTCGTCCGTTCCGCCAAGACGGGTAAATGTTTCTTGTTCGATGGCCCGCAAAAACTTTGCTTGGGTTCCGAGATTCAGCTCGCCGATCTCATCGAGAAAGAGCGTGCCGCCGTGCGCCAGTTCGAACCGTCCCAGTTTCTTCTGCGAAGCGTTCGTAAACGCACCCCGCTCGTACCCGAATAATTCACTTTCGATCAGCGTGTCCGGCAGCGCAGCGCAATTGACCACGACGAACGGCTTCGAACGCCGATCGCTATTATAGTGAATCGCGCGGGCGATAAGCTCCTTGCCGGTACCGCTCTCGCCGGTAATCAAAACCGTGCTCTTCTTAGCGGCCACCATGCTTACGGCTTTAAACACGTCGATGATCTGCTTCGACTTGCCGATGACGTGGTCAACTCCATATTTGCGCCCGACTTCTTCCTTGAGTCGCTCCAACTCGCGCGACAGTTGCACTTTTTCCATCGCATGCTCCACGCGCAAGCGCAGCTCTTCAACGTCGAACGGCTTTGTCACATAGTCGAAGGCGCCCGTGCCTTTAGCCGCAAAGGCCGTACGCGCCGTGTTAAGGCCGGTCAGCATAATCACCTGGCAATCAGCAGAAATCGACTTAATTTGCTTCAATACGGCGAGCCCGTCCGTGCCCGGCATCATGATATCCAGCAGCACCACATCCGGCGCTTCGTCGGCTACTTTTTGGATCGCATCGTCGGCGGTCGAAGCTTCGATAACGCGGTAGGACTTGCTAAAAACCAATTGCAGGGATTGCCGCACCCCTGCTTCATCATCGACGACCAATATCAGCGGTTGGCTAATGTCGGCTTTTTTATCGGTGCTCTGCAATCGGAAACTCCATTCTCACTATTTCGGTATCCCCGTCGGATTGATCCATGCCGAATTGCCCGCCGTTTCTTTCCAACAGATGCTTGGCGAGCAAGACGCGCAGAGGAAGGATGCTTTCGTTCGGTTGCGAGCTTGCGTCCAAATAATGGGTGATCGACGTGACTCGCGCTCCTTCGCGCAGGTAGCTGATCGCCAACGCCCCCTGGCGCGACGCGTCGATCTCGATTTCGCTGCCCATTCTCGCCTGCGACAAAACCGCAAGCAACACGTGCTTCAGGATATACACCAGTTGCGATTCATCCGCACGCACGTTGTGCGCGGCTGCGTTGTTCTTCCACTCGAATCGCGTCTGCCGCTTGGCGCATTGGCCATCGATTTCGCTCAATACGCTGCGGAGCTTTTCGCTCAAGACAACATCGCTCCGGCGCGGCTGGGCAAAGTCAGCGAACTCAAGCAGCACTTCTAACAGATCGTCCATCCGCTCGATGTCACCGCCGACGACTTCCCGGAAACGGGTACGAAAGTTCTCGTCCTGATATCGGTCACCGAGCAGCTGCGCGAAGGTTTTGATCGTGACCATCGGATTTTTGAGCTCGTGGGCAAGCTCATGGATGACCCTGTTCAATTCTATTGATTTGACCTGGCCGTTAGCCGCGCCGTTCGCGGCCGTCTGCCCGCCATAGGGCTGAAGTTGCGGCTGCCCCGATTTGACATCCGCGCGCGATTCCTCGGGCACGAACTCGCTAAAATCACCGAGCTCGGGGATATGGATGGCATCCTCACCAAAGTCAAAAACAAGATCAGCCGCTTCAATCCTCGATTTTCGGTGCAATGCCAGCGTGCGGGCGATCACGGTTTCTAGTTCACTAAGGTTGCCAAACCACAGGTAATTGCTCAGGCGGCTGCTCGCCTCCAAGGCAAGAGTTGGTTCGCTTAACCCCATCGTTTCGGCGTAATTGCGGGCGAACCAAGCGGCTACAATCGGAATATCGTCCCTCCGTTCTCGCAATGGTAGCAGCTTCAACGTGAGCGTCGCGAGTTTATAATAAAGCGCTTCGAGAAACTCGCCCCGGTAGACCTTCTCCAATAAATCGCTCTGAGCCGTTGCCAGATAGCGGATTTGGTCCGACTTTTCCTCGGCCTGCTCCAAAAAGCTCAGGAGCAATGCTTGGGCCGAGGGTGAACTCTTGTCCAGATTCTCAATGACCAATGTCGTAGGCGCCGCCGTCACCGCGCCCTGGAACGACAGGTGATAATTTTTCTGCGACAGATATTCCACGCTGACTTCAGCGGCATTGATGGGCACCAGAAAATCCGACGTTCTCTGAAGTCGTTGCATGGCCAACGCGATTCGGTCCTGCCCGCAGCCGATTTCTCCGGTGACCAACAGTGGCAGTCGAGCTAGGGCAAAGCGTTTTACTAACGTCGCCGCGCTACGGCTCAAATAGGGAAATTCCAAATAGCGCGATATGTCCCTCGTCTCACTCGCGATAACTCGCGCCTTTGGAAACGCCGGCCGCCGCGCCAGTAGCCGTCCGACTTTGTCATGGAGCTCGTATGGATTGAAAGGCTTGGTTAGACAGTCAAACTGGGATTCAGGTTGAATCGTGCGCGCCGTAGACTTCGAATCGACCAAAAAGAGAACTGCGAAAGGCAACTGAGCCGCAAACCGCGTCAGGCTCGCAGTTTCTAGTCCATACTGCGGAGAGATACCGAGGATGAGTAAATCGACCGTGTCGTGCGGATCAGGGAAAGAAAGCCCTTGGCCGCCAAGCGTTCGCTTCGATACCACAAATTCACGCCCGAGAATGAGAGCCAATGTCTCGCGGACGACTTCCGATTCATCAATGACTAAGATTCGCTTCATTCACCTGAGCGCGGCCATTGGCTGCCGGGCGCAACGGCTTGCCGACCGGTACGTGGACGAAGAACGCGGTTCCCTTCCCGACCGTACTTTCGACGATGACGAAACCGCCGTGCTCTTGCACGATTTGATGCGACACCGCCAACCCCAGTCCGCTCCCCTCATCCTTGCTGGTAAAAAAGGGATCAAAAATATGCTGCACGTTTTCTTCTGGAATGCCGATGCCAGTGTCTCGAACCTCGACTTGCACGAACTCACCAGCGGGTTCGGTCCCGTTTCGTGAGATGGCACGAGTCGCAATACTTATTGATCCACCCTCCTGCATGGCCTGGATCGCGTTTAAAATTAGGTTCATAAATACCTGCTTCATCTGCTCTCTGTCAATCCACGCCTTGGGCAGATTATCACCGAAATCGCGCACGATGACCACGTTTTTCTCCTTCGCCTGCGTTTCGAGAATACGCGCGATATTGTCGACCACGTCATTGACACTCTCAGGGGCCACATTGGGCTTAGATGGGCGTGCGAAGCTCAAAAGGTCGTTTATTAGCCCACAAATCCGATCAACTTCCTTCAGCGCGAGTCCCTGAAATCCTTCGCGGAACTCAGCATCATCATAACGTTCCGGCAGAAGCTGGGTGAAGGTCCGGATCGCGACCAAAGGATTTCTTATTTCATGGGCCAAGCCAGCTGTGAGCAAACCTAGCGACGAGAGCCGGTCCGCTCGGCGAAGTGTGTCTTGAGACTGTTTTAGATTCTCGTAAAGTCGCGCGTTCTCGATTGCGATTGAGGCCTGGTTTGTCAACGTGGAAAGCATCTCCAGGTCTTCGTTGGAGTAGATCGTTCTATCTTCCTTATGACCTAGATTCAAAATGCCGATGAGAGTGTCTTTAGATAGGATCGGCAGACATATTTCTGCCCCGAGCTTCGCCATTGTTTCAATCGTTTGCGACGTTTCTGGACCAACAGGAATCCATTCAAGTTCTTCTTTGACGATTGGCTCTTTGCGTCGTTGCAACAGTTGAATTAGCGGGCTTCCCCTTGATAAAAAAACCTCTTCAGGACGATCAAAATCGAGCCCAACCGTGGCCTCGATACCATAGCTGGCCTTGGCATCGTTGTTAAGTAATAGAGAAACCTTTTCGATGCTGAGAGATTTTCCGATCGTGCGCACGAGATTATCGGCCAGCGCCCGAATACTTACGATAGAAACCATGTCGCGACTCGATTGCAGGAGCGTGTCCCGGTAATCGATGCGTTTCTTGAAGAAAACACGCTCCAGAGCTTCCTCAGTTCGAAAGCGCAACTTCGGAAAGAAGAAGGCAACAATAATTAACAGAACCAAGGTGCTGATTGAAAACTCGTAGCTGACGACGCCAAACGCCAGTTTTTGGCCGAAGATCACGATCCCGTAGCACGGCAACAGCAACCCCAACAAAAGCACTGCGTAAATAACGCTTTTCTTAATGACAACATCGATATCCAACAAGCGGTATCGCGCGACCGCGTACGTGATCGGCACGGTATAGAAGTAAACGACGGGAGCTCCAAATGGAGGAATTGAACTCCCAATGATAGGCAGGAAAGACGTGATACCCGCAATAAATCCTATCAAGCTTGAATAGATGACGTATTTCAGCTGATTCTTTTTTACGGCACTTTCTGATCGGACGAAAACAACCGCCAGTCGAACAATCGCAAAACTCGGGACGACGGTATAGTTGATTACGTACAGCCAATACGCCTGGCTGGGAACTTCATAAAAACCGATGTGACCTAAATGCGCTACACCGGCTATCAACCCGCCATTGAACAGAAGGAGGTATTCGACTCCCGCGAGTAAATAACTCGCCCTTAGAACCGTTCGGTGACTCCTCTCTTCACCCAACAGACCTAAGATAAAATGGAGGTAGGATGGAGGAATGAGAATCGCTGCAATATAGATGAGATAGGCCGCCCAGGAGGCAAACGACTCTGACGTGGCAGTAACGATTAAAAACTTGCCGACATGCCATAGACTGACGACGACACAAAGGGCAAACCAAGACCGTCTCGTCAGACGCCGCGATTCGCCACGACAAAGAACAAAAAGTCCGACGAGGAATGCAACGAGGCTGCCCGCAGCGTAGTTGATTGTGTACCAGTACACAGTACTTAGTCTCGAAGTTGGCTTGCCGAGATGAAATTGCAGGTCGGCGGAGTGCCCTGACTATTCCAAGCTTTTACACACGTGCTCGTCGGGCCTCTTAGTAGATCAACGCATTTCAACCCAACCGATTGGCTTTGATTTAAGAAACTAGCCGAACCGTAATTCGACTATATTCCAGTAGCCAATCTAACCAGGTCCGTTATCGATCCACCGCACATATTGGTTCCATGGCTTGGCTCAATATGCGCATCGCCCATATATTCCTTTCCGTCTGCAATACTCTGTTGCAAAGCCGCAAGCTTCCCCATCAATCCAAATATCGCAGCTTGGGGTGTAGAACACGATACTGGAGGATTGCTATTACCGTGCATATAGTAACCCTCCGGCAACGTCGTAGCCTCTACGAATCCATGCCAATGAGTAATCGCAAGACCGTGGTGCGTTAGCGCCAAATAAAACTTCGAACCTGGTTTGATCGTAGCCAGGATACTGGCAAGAATAGCGTTGCCGACCGCATGCGCAAGAATAATCAACGTGTCAAATGATGGTTGGCAGTCACTTCCGTCCGGAAGTCCTTTGGCCAAACCCAAAATAATACGACCTTTTGAGAGCGTAAGAGTCACAAGGTCTTTCGACAGATTGAGTCTCGCTTTATCACAACCCGAGCGGGTGCACAGAACTGTTACTTCCGGGATTCTCAAAACGAATCGTTTGTGCCCTAATTTTGCAGCTACGAGCATTTGATCGTCAATCTCAATGAAGTCTTTTTGCTCCCAGTCTATTCGTCGCAACATCTGGTGAGCATAATCTAGCTCGACAGCGGGCGTTACAGTCAGTGGAAGCTGGCGGGAAAGAAACCCGTAACTCATTCCCGTTCGAGAGCTAAGATATGCGGCTGCGATTCGCTTATATTTAAGATTGCGATAAGTAAGTTCGTCAAGCCTCGTTTGAGAAGCCAGAAGGCCCGACTCCCCCCAGATGACTGACCCGGCAACCAAGTCACGAACGCTTGTCTGATAATCGGGTATGGATGGATCGAACGCGTCTTTGCGAATGGCGAAGTCAGTCGCTTGTGGCGGTACCACTGGAGCCGCGAGCTTCGGAACCAAGGAATCAAGGACTCTGGCCTCCAGTTTCTCTAGAGCATAGGTATCAATTCCGCCATTCATAGTACAGATTGTCCACGATTCATCGTCCACGTAAATTATGACTTGCACCATGTGCCAGACTAGCGCGCTTACTAAGGAGTCGACTCGTTTTTGGAATCTATTCTGTCCCATTCCAGGCATCGCACCGCAATAAACGCCAACGACAGTGTTCTCAGTGAGGCTGGCTACGTGATCAATTGCAAGATTTCCCGGCTCGCCCTCTCCTGGAGCGATTAGAACGATTCCCTTTCCTATACAACCGTTTTGGCCTTCATTAAGCGCTTCATCGTAGCCAATGACGTTAACCCCGGCTCGTATAAGTATAAGCCTAAGTGTGTCTAGAAACTTTTCCAACGTTTCGTTGGTATTAACAGCCGGATAAAATGCGACTCTGAGCGAGCATGCCATCTCTTGTGGAGTAAGGGGCACCGTCGGCTTGCATCCAATCATCCGGGTGATCGCTTCAGTGCTGAGAACGGGTGCTTCCATTTCGCTACACTCATTCATTATCAGATATTTTTGAGTTCACTCTCGTAAGATGTTCTTCATTGGCAAAAACCGCTACGTCTGCCCAGCCGGCAAATTGCAGTTCTTCATCAACCACTCATCAATCATCTTCTTATTGAACCGCCACTGATTACCGACTTTAAACGCCGGGATTTTTTTTTGTGCAACAAGTCGATACACAGTGAATTTATCTACCTTTAGGTAGCGGGCTACTTGATCCGTTGTCAGCAAATTTTGTTGCATATTTTGACTATATATGGCAGTATTTAGCGTTAACTTGCAAGTGTATATAAACTTTGCATCTCCCAGTCAAGTATAATGAAATGAAATGAGAGGTGGCCCTATGGTTCGTCAGCGCAACAGGATTTTAGTTGCCTCATTCCTGTTTTGCTTCATCTGTAGCTTCACAACGCTTGGCCACGCGGGAGGCTACGCCATACCTCCGCAAACGGCGAAAGCGGAGTCAATGGGTGGAGCAGCCACCGCGGGCGTAGACGATCCTTCTGCGGTTTACATCAACCCGGCCGCTCTTAGCTTCGTCGACGGCAACCAAGTTATGGCCGGGCTAACGTACGTAAACACAATTAGCAGTGTAAGGAACTCCGGGGCAACGTCAAAAAATCTTCACGACGATGATTTTTTGCCAAACTTCTTCGGCAACTATCACATCCCAGGCACAAAGATCACCCTCGGGATCGGCAGTTACGCGCCGTTTGGATTAGCAACGAGTTATCAACCAGACAGCTTCACGCGTTACGCGGCAATCAGGTCCGAGCTTCGGACGATGTTTGTCACGCCATCAGTATCGTGGGAACCCTTGCCTTATCTCTCCGTCGGCGGCGGAGTGAGCTTCGTTCATTCTTCGGCGATGCTATCGAGAGCCCTCTTCTTCGGACCGTTTGGCGACGGGAAGATTCGAATCACCGATACTGCGAACGGATACGCCTACAATCTTGGACTATTGGTCAAACCCAACGACCAACTTCGCTTTGGACTTTCGTACAAGAGCAAGGTCAATCTCAACTTCGATTCCGCCGACGTAGTGTTTGCGGATGCAAGCGGCGCGGGAGGTGTCGTGACCCGCACGAAGGCGAACGGGATCAACATTCCACTTCCACCGACGATCAACTTTGGCGTCCACTGGCAGGTGAACGATGATTGGGGGCTGGAGTTTCAATACGACTACGTGCGATGGAGCCAGTTTGAACATTTGAAAGCCAACTTTCCCGTTCCATTGCCGGGACTTCTCGGAGGCTTTCCCATCACAGGGTTCTTCCTTCCGCAAGACTGGAAAGATGCAAGCACTTTGAGATTCGGGACTTCCTATAAGTTTGCTCAAAACCTTGAAGCTCGCGCTGGCTTCGCTCTGGAGGAAACCCCAATTCCCGCCAGCACTCTTGGCCCGGTGATCCCCGGAGCGGATTATCTCAGTCTCACCGCCGGACTGGGCTACAGCTGGAACCGAATTAAGGTCGACGTGGGCTACATGGCTGTGTTTTACAAAAGCCGGAGGGTCAATAATAACGTTCTGGAAACCGGTGGAAATCAAACGCTTTGCCATTCCCAGACGTTCGGGGTAAAGACAAATTCAGGATATTTCAAAACTTGATCGGTTTACACGCACGATACACTTTCTGATTTAGAATCGAGGGATAGGCAGTTGGTAGCTGCTACGGTACGACTGTCGTTAGATACGCCCGTCACTTCCATGATGGCCAAACCGGTTTTTGGCTACAGTCGCGACGGAGCAATTCCACATCGACCCACCTTCAAGGAGATCTTCAGTGAATTTATTGATTCAATCAATTTTACAATAGACATGAATCGGGGGCTTATCGCATTAAATCTTATATTCCACATAGGGACTGGAGATCATCTTCGCAAATTACGTCTTCAAATACTTATCACCAGGTAGTTTGATTTTTGTACTCGCCGCTTTGGTATTTATTGGGACAGTTTACAATACCATTTGGTTTCATCGCTACTGCTCTCACGCCGCTTTCAAATTCAGCCGACGCCAATACGCATTGATTCTATCATGGACGAGCCCACTATTCTTCAGAGAATCTACTTACGCTATTCCCCATCGTGTGCATCACCAATGCGCGGAAAAACCAGGAGATCCTTACGGGCCACATCTTGGATGGTTGGGTAGTTACTTCGCCATCGAATCCTCAATGAAACTGAATCCGAATATGACCCAGCGTCAGTATGAATTAATATGTCGAAGCGTTAACCACATTGGTCTTAAGGTCAATAGTTACGCAAGCTACCAAAGAACGGGCTCTGTCGAAGATGTCGCTTATTACTTGGGCAAGACGCTTTTTGCGCAAGTATTTTGGTCAAGTATCATTGTTTTGGTTGCAGGTGAGGCTTACGTTTTTGCATGGTATTCGTCGATTTTCCTTGCGACCGCATTAATCCGCGATTTCAATTGGCGCGGTCATGGTGGAAATTTTCGCAAAGTTAAAAAATTGCGTTGGGAACACGACACCAAGAGCAGAGCGTTAAATCAACATTTTTATGGCTATATCGCTTCTGAGTGGCACGACAATCATCACAAGTATCCATTTTCCGCCAATAACGGTTTCTTGCCCGGCCAGTTCGATATTGCCTTTCAAATAATCAAGCTGATGCATCGTTTAAGAATTGTCGAGTCTTACATCGACGCAAAACCGCTTTTTGAGAACGAATGTTTGGGAGGTAGCTCGCGAAACTCAAAAATCGAATTTAGTCGTTTAGTAGAATTATTGAGTACGCGCAAGGCTGAGCATGCAAGTTACAATATCAGCTCTTTTTCCGCTCCTTCTCCATTTTCGCCCACGTATCCCGCAAAGTAACGGAACGGTTGAAGATTGGCTCGCACCTGACGAATCCTTGCCATCGACGCAAAAATAGCCGAGCCGCTCAAACTGAAATCGTTCGCCGGGTTTAGCGTTCGCGAGATAAGGCTCGACCCGACATGATGTCAAACTTTCCAATGATTTCGAATTGATATTAGCCAACCAATCGCTTCCTTCGGGAAGTCGTCCGGGTCCTCTCTTCTAAATAAATGATCGTAGAGTCTTACTTCGGCCGGTAGACCGCGTGTCGCGGCAGAGACCCAATGAATCGTCGATTTAACTTTGCGTTTGCTCTGCGATGAGCCACTTTTGGTCTCTGGGTCATAAGTGCAGCGCAATTCTGTCATCTCACCAGTTTCCGGGTCCTTCACGACCTCCATACATTTGATGATGTACGCGTAGCGCAGGCGAACTTCCTTGCCGGGAGACAAGCGGAAAAAACCTTTTGGCGGCTCTTCACGGAAATCATCGTGCTCGATGTAAAGCTCGCGCGAGAAGGGAACTTTACGCGTCCCCTTGCTCGGATCTTCGGGATTGTTAACCGCTTCTAATTCCTCAACCTGCCCCTCGGGATAATTTTCCAGCACGACTTTGATCGGCCGCAGCACCGCCATGACTCGCGGCGCCCGCTTGTTGAGATCTTCACGCAGAGAGTGCTCGAGCATGGCGATATCCACGACACTATTTCTTTTCGCCACACCGATGCGCTCGCAGAAATTGCGAATCGCTTCCGGGGTGTAGCCGCGGCGACGGAAACCAGCCAACGTTGGCATCCGCGGATCATCCCAACCCGTGACATGTCCCTGCTGAACCAGTTGAAGCAGTTTGCGCTTGCTCAAGACCGTGTGGGTAAAGTTCAAGCGGGCGAACTCGATTTGTTGTGGGTGATGAATACCGAGCTGATCGAGAAACCAGTCGTAGAGCGGACGGTGATCTTCGAACTCCAACGTGCAGATCGAATGAGTGATCCCCTCTATCGAATCCGACTGACCATGGGCGAAATCATACGTCGGATAAATGCACCATTTGTCGCCGGTGCGATGATGCGTCGCGCGCAAGACTCGGTACATGACCGGGTCGCGCATATTGATGTTCGGTGACGCCATGTCGATTTTCGCGCGTAACGTCCGGCTCCCGTCGGCAAATTCGCCCGCGCGCATGCGCTGAAACAGATCGAGGTTTTCTTCCACTGAGCGATCGCGATAGGGGCTGTTCTTGCCGGGTTCTGTCAGCGTTCCCCGATATTCGCGCATCTGATCCGCGGTCAAATCGCAAACGAAAGCTTTACCGGCTTTTATAAGTTGAATCGCAAATTGGTAGAGCTGCTCGAAGTAATCTGATGCGTAAAATTCCCGATCGTCCCAATCAAAACCGAGCCAGCGAACGTCTTCTTTGATCGAATCGACGTATTCGACGTCTTCCTTGCTCGGGTTGGTATCGTCAAAACGAAGATTGCATAGTCCGCCGAACTCGGCGGCCAATCCAAAGTTGAGACAAATCGATTTGGCATGGCCAATATGAAGATAGCCGTTCGGTTCCGGCGGAAATCGAGTGTGTACCCTTCCTTGATTTTTGCCGTGCTTGAGATCTTCCGCAACGATATTTCGAATAAAATGAGACGGCGCGGTATCAGCCGCACCCGCCGTCGCTCCTCTGCCCCCTTCATTTGTTTTTGTTTCCAACGGCCCATTCTCCTCAGTGAATGACTGGATAATACCATAATCAAAACAGATTTTTAACGCGCCGTTGACGCCTTTTTGCCTGCCTGTTAGCTTACGGCATGGCCCAAGTCCGCACTCGTTTCGCGCCAAGCCCGACCGGCTATCTGCATATCGGCGGCGCGCGCACGGCACTGTTTAATTACCTCTTCGCTCGCCATTACGGCGGCAAACTTATACTGCGCATCGAAGATACGGATCGCGAGAGATCCACGCCGGAGGCGATTCAAGCCATTTTGGACGCCATGAAATGGCTCGAGCTCGATTATGATGAAGGTCCGTTCTATCAAACCGAACGCTATCCGCTCTATAAAGACAAGATCCATGAGCTATTAGCAAAGGGCAAAGCCTATCCCTGTACCTGCACACCAGCGGAATTGGATGCCAAGCGACAGTTGGCACAGAAAGAGAAACGCAAACCCGCCTACGACGGCACGTGTCGTCCGCCCGAAGGCGTGATCCCGTCGCTGCCGGCTGACAAATCCTATGTCGTTCGGTTCCGCTCACCGGCCGAGGGCTCGACCGTAGTCCGCGACTTGATCAAGGGCGATGTCGTTTTCGACAATCGCGAATTGGACGATCTCATCATCGCCCGCTCGGACGGCACGCCGACGTATAATTTTTGCGTCGTCGTCGACGATATCGACATGGAGATTACTCATATCATTCGTGGCGACGACCATTTAAGCAACACGCCGCGGCAGATCCAGCTTTACCAAGCGCTTGGGCATGAGCTGCCGCAGTTTGCCCATGTGCCGCTCATCCTCGGCACCGACAAAGCGCGGCTGAGCAAACGCCATGGCGCGACCTCCGTCACCGCTTACCGCGACATGGGATATTTTCCCGAAGCGGTGGTGAACTATTTGGTTCGTCTAGCCTGGTCCTACGGCGACCAGGAGATCTTCTCGCGCGAAGAATTGATCGAGAAATTTACCCTTGAAAACGTCGGCAAATCCGCCGGAGTTTTCAATCCGGAAAAGTTTCTTGTGGGTCAATTTTCATTATTTAAAATCCCGGCCGCTCGCCCAATTGGCCGATGAGATCGTGCCCTATATTCAGAAGCCAAAGGTTATCCCGTGCCGCAGGACAAGAAATGGCTGGAAAAAATGCTCGCGACGCTGCAAGAACGCGCAAAAACGCTAACCGAATTGGTCGATGCGGCGCATTATTATCTGTCCGATGAAATCGCTTCTCGACGAAAAGGCGGCGAAGAAGTTTTTGACCAAGAGACGCCGCCGCGCCGATTGAGAGCTTGATCGAGAAACTCGCCGCGCTCGAGGATTTCATCGAGGCGGCTATCGAACAAGCTTTCACGCCACGCTCTAAGAAAACGGCATACAGATGGGCAAACTCGCTCAACCGGTGCGCGTCGCTTTAACCGGCGCCACCGTGAGTCCCGGAATTCACGATGTCATCGCCGTACTCGGCAAAGAGCGCACGATTCGACCGGCTGCAGAAAGGCATTGGAATACATCCAGCAACTTGACTCGCCCAGCTAATTCTTTTAATTTTATCACTCGCGACTTTGAGGAGTCGGCTAATTGGTAAGCCACCTGACTCTGGATCAGGCGATTGAAGGTTCGAGTCCTTCCTCCTCAGCCAAGGTCCCATCGTCTAGCGGTTAGGACACCGGCCTCTCACGTCGGGAACACGGGTTCGATTCCCGTTGGGACCACCACAATGAAGTCCCGAACCATCCGATAAAGTCCATTCACCCACTGTAAGTTATTAATCTTATAGTATATAGTGTCCGGCATGTTCCGCTGTCGTCCATCTAAAGCGGCCCAATATGCGGGGCAGCTATGGGGGCAACAGAGGAGCGTAGAAAGTGAGTTGCCCCCCACATGCCGCTAACAGATACCGCTATTCGCTCTGCGAAGCCCCGCACTAAACCCTTCAAGTTGTTCGACGGCGGAGGACTTTATCTGGAAGTTAATCCTGCCGGTGGGAAGTGGTGGCGTTGGAAATATCGTTTTGGCGGCAAGGAAAACCGTCTTTCGTTTGGTGTCTATCCTGACGTGAGCTTAAAAGCGGCTCGCGAAAAACGTGAAAGGCGCTCTCTAAACCTTTGGCGTCGGGTTGAGTTTCGATCTCTTCCAATTTTAGCTTCAGTGCCAGAGTCGCAGGCCTCAGATCTTTCAATTGGAGCTCGTCTGCTATACCCCCTCCCGACAGCCGCAGAAGTCCAACTCGGCCGAGCTTGGGAACTGCGTCCTTCAGTATTTCTAGCCTTTTGGTATTTAGCTCACCTAAACTTGACAAACCCGTGACATTGCCTCCCGGCCGCGCCAGACTAGCAACCAGACCTGCTCCTACGGGGTCTCCGCCACTCGCCATCACGATGGGAATGGTAGTAGTCGCTTTCTTCGCCGCTAACGAAGATGGCGTCCCTGATACCACGATCAGATCAACCTTAAGACGAACCAAGTCCGCCGCAAGCTCAGGTAGGCGCTCAGACTTTTGCTCCGCAAACCGGTACTCGAAAGCTATATTTTTTTCCTCGATCCAGCCGAGCTTACTCAGCTCGTGGCGGAACGCCTCCAAGAGGACCGCGCTACCGGAAGCGGTGCCACTCTCCAGGTAACCTATGCGAAAGATTTTTCCTGCCTGCTGCGCTTCGACTGAACCGCAAAGCGCAAAGAGCATGGCGCATAGCAGGATTGATAAGACACGAGCTTTCTTCATTGCACACACACCATTCGGTATGTATCACGGCGGCATGAGCGGTAGTAGAGAAAAGTGAGATTTATGACGAACAGACGTTCATCGAGTGGGAGACCAAGTTTAGCCCTGAGATTGAGCTGAACGATGCTTCAGTTTGATCTAGCGCGAGATTGATTAGATGGAGAATTCAGTTCAATCACAGCGCTAACGTTCGCCGTCACGGGCCGCCACCCAAACCGTAACCTTCACGTTCAGCGGGAACCGCCAGCGGGCGCCGGGCTCGTGCACGGCGTTGGTTAGCTGGTCTTCTCGTCCGTGCGGAGCAAAGAGGAGCATAACCAAATCGTGCGACAGCGCATGCCGGACATTACAGCATAAATGTCGGGATGTCCGGCTCCAGTCCGAACAACACCCGGCCGACGGTCTCCAGGACGCGGGGCTGGACGCCTATATGCTGGGTGACGGCATGCACGTCCCGAAAAGCGCGCTCAATCGAGCAGGTTGCGTAGAGCGAGGTCGCACCACCTGTGAGATAAATGAGGTCGACTGCCTGGACGGCGCTCGTTACCGCATGCCAGCTCGCCAACCGCAATTGTGCCCGACTCTGGACTATCGCTTCTCGTCCCGAGAGCACGTCATCCCACAGTCGATTGGCCGCGTCGAAGAGAAAGAGCCGTGCCGAACGCACCAGAGCCTCCGCCTGCGACAGCCGAGTTTGCGCGCCCCGATCTTCCCCCAGAGACTGGCGAGTCCGTTCATGACGCTTTTCGGCCGCCAGGTCGAGTAGTGTTTCGATCGCACTCCGCGCAATGCCGAGCGCGATCACACCGAGGCCGGGGCCGGCGCGCGAATGAGGAGGGATCTGGTACCGCGGCTCGGTCAACACGATTGGGTCGGTGTGGAACGACGCATAGCGGGCCGGTACGAAGCGATCCTCCACCACGACATCGTGACTCCCAGTGCCGCGCAGTCCGCTGACCGTCCACGTATCGATGATGGTGCAATCGGCGGCCGGGCAGAGCATAAACCGCAATTCCTGCGCCCCCGACGGCGTAAGTCGCGGCTTACCGTCCTCGTGAATGATGCACATGAGGATGAACCAAGCGCTGATCTGGCAGCCGCTCACCAGCGACCAGCGCCCGTTCACCCGGTAGCCACCATCGACGACCGTGGCCCGTCCCGTCGGGCGGGTGCTGTTGGCGAGGATCATGTTCGGGTCCGCAAAGATCTCTTGTGCAACCTCTTTCGACAGCCGAGCAGTGGTCCAGTGGACGTTCCCGTTCCACACGCACCAGGCCACAGAGGCGTCCGCTCGCGCTAGCTCTTCATACACCTCCATCGCCTCCATAGGAGTGAGATCGAGGCCGCCATAGGCCGCAGGTAAGAAGATGCGGAAGAACCCCGCACGGGCCAGTTCCTGGGTGAGTTCCTCGGGCAACCTCCGGCCAGCCTCAAGGTGCTCGCGCTCCGCCTGGATCCGCGGCCGGAGCGCGCGAGCGGCTTCCAATATCATGGTCGATGCTCTGCCATTGGCCATTGGCTTCTCCTTTCAGAGCAATAAGGATGGTTGCTTCGTCCCCCTTGTTCAGCTAACGTATAGCGTTTTATCCCTGGAGGTTAGAGGCAGTCAAGTTTCGGTGGAGAGCGCGGAGTAACGCCAAAGGGATAAAACGAGGTTGGACTAAACCGCGGAGCAGCCGTGGAGACTTCGGCTATGGGGATTGTAACCAGGATGCAGTGCCGCGGGGCTTGACGCACTGTTAACGAAAGAAAGGCCCGAGGACTGCGGGATTGAGATCGGCGCCGGTGGCGTTGCGCCGATTGCGACACTGCCATGCGACTTCAAAGTTAGTTTTGGCTACTGCCAGACACACCCGCGCGATGGCGGTGGATGGGAATTCACACGAGCTGAGATACAAAGGAATCTTTTTCATGAAGAATCCCCAACGAGCTAAACTCAACGAAGCCGGCAGGTCGCCGACGGCAATCATCGTTCCCTCAAGACAAGACGGGCAGCGAGAAAGATCGATGCCGGTGATTTTTAGCAGCAAGTTTTTTAGCTGAGAGAATGGGGCTTTGAGGCACAGCGGGAGCAAGTTTCAAGAGTTTGCGGCATTGAGCGAGGGCTTGTTTCTTGGATCGGTTGGCCAAGAAGCCGAAGTGGCGGATGCGCATGAAGCCCTCGGGCAGGACATGAAGCAGGAAGCGACGGATAAATTCCTGGGCATCAAGGAGGGAGGGTCTTTTTTTGATTCCCATCTTTTGGATCTTTTGGTAGCTCAAGGTGACCTCTGCGTTTTCGACTTCTGAGGATGCGGTCATTGGACAGAGCCACACGATGAGTGTAGCGGCCGAGGTAATCGAGGACAGTTTTGTGGCGAGCCGAAAGGCTTTTTCGCGTAGACGATCCAGCTCGTTTTGGCGCAATGCTTTGGTTTCCCCCTTTTCGGCCGCAGGGAGTTTTCCTCTCTCACCGGCCTGCTGCAAGAACAGAGTCAAAAACTTTCCACGAAACACCCGGCTTAAGGCCTTAACCGGAAACAGAAAGTTTTCGCGCGCCGGTATCCAGCGGCTGTGATCGAAAGACAGAGCGCCTGCGGGTACCAGACAGTGCAGATGAAAATGATCTTTAAGGGTTTGATCCCAGGTGTGCAGCACAGCAGTGATACCGATGGAACCCTTAAGACGTGTCTGGCCAAACTCCAATAAAGTTTTACTGACAGCTTTAAACAGCAAAGCCAACACCAGACTTTTTATGGGTCAGAATCAGACCGTTAAGCTCATGCGGTAAGGTGAAGACCAGATGAAAGTACCCCACCGGCAAAAGCTCCGAGGTTTGCTTCTCCAACCACCGAGCCTTAGCCAAGGCTTGGCACTTGGGACAGTGGCGGTTACGACAGGAGTTATAAGCCGGGCGCTCAAAACCGCAAGACTCGCATCGATCCAGATGCCCGCCCAATTCTGGAGTCCGGCACACCGAAACGGCCCGCATCACTTTCTGCTGGGAAGCCGATAATCGATGCGTTCGTTGATATCGCTCCCCGTACTGACGAAAGACATCGGCCAGTTCGGGGCTTGCCTTTTTTTCTCCTGCCGCCCGCCCATCAGCGCGAGACAGCACCGTGAGACCGCCTTCTTAGTTCGGCAGTCTCAGCAGATCCAAAGGATTGGCCGTGGTAGTGATCTTGTGCTGGCGAATCTGCAAGTAGCGCTCGGTGCTGGCCATCGAGTTATGACCCAATAGCGTCTGAATGGTCCTCAGATCCACCCCGGCTTCCAATAGATGGGTGGCAAAACAGTGTCTGAGCGTATGGATACCGTGGCCTTTTTGGATACCAGCCTTCAACTTGGCAAGATTGTAGATTCGCTGGGCGTAGTCGATTGATATCGGACCACCCTTTCGGTTGGGGAACAGGTAAATCGGCGAACGATGCTCTTTCCAATAAGAGCGCAGCTCGGTGAGCAAACGGGCAGATAAGATCGTGTAGCGGTCTTTTCTACCCTTGCCCTGCTCCCACCCGCACCATCATCCGTTCACTGTCGATGGCGCTGACTTTGAGCCGAACCAATTCACTGACCCGGCCCCCCCGTAGTTCAAGCCGGTCGTCAACAGACAACGGTCGCGCTGTTTTTCCCAGGCCAACAGCAAACGCTCGACTTCCTTCTTCTGGCCTAACACTTCGGGCAGTTGCCAACTGCGCCTTCTCGGCGGGAATAAACAACTGCTTGTCGTTCCAGCTCAACATCTGGTGGTAAAAGAACTTCATCCCCGAGATCGCCACGTTGCGCGAACTGGGCGACAAACCGCGCTTTTCCAGATGCAAAAGATAAGCGCGAATCTCCTCTTGTGTCAGTTGGTCCGGCGAGCGTCGATAATGCTTGACCAGTCCGATCAACGGCCGCCAGATAGGACTGCTGGGTGCGGGGCGAGAAGTTTCTCAACCTCATCTCCTCGATCATCCTTGTGCGTAACGCTCCCATAACAAATCCTCCTTGGATTTAAATTTGGGAGCGACGCTATCACGCGAGATAAAAAATGGACGCTGAGTTCGAGCTATGAAAACTAGGTTCGAAATGAAGAGGGAACCTGGAGGGGAAACCAGAAAGACAACCGCCTTACGGCATCCGCCACCGCGCAGCGGTTTAAGTTCAACTACCGAGTATACTGACCAGTGTATAGGATAATTTAAAATCCCGGCCAAAGGAATTTACTCGTTCTTTCAATCAGTTGTCAATTACGACACCTCTCACAGAACCACAATACACTGGTCAGTGTATTACCAATATACGTGCTAGCGCTAACGAGGGTTTTTCACGCTTGCCGGTGGCGCCACTTGGTTTCATCGTTTTTTGGAAATGTGTTTCTTGAGATTGAACTGAACGACGCTTCAGTTTGGTTGCTGAGAAGATTGAGTTGATGGAGAATTCAGTTCAATCCTGGCATCGCTGCGTGGTTACTTAATCACCTTATCCGCTCTCGCGAGCACATTCGGTGGAATCGTTAGCCCAATCCGCTTTGAGTCTTCAAATTGATCACGAACTCAAACTTGCTCGATTGCTCGACCGGAATGTCCGCGGGTTTGGCGCCTTTGAGAATCTTGTCGACCATCACCGCCACGCGCTTGAAGGGCTCAACCTCGTCCGCACCGTAGGACATCAAGCCGCCGTTCTGAACAAAGTCTTCGCGATAGTGAATCGTGGGTAGTTGGTACTTAGCCGCTAGCGCGATGATCCGTTCTTGATTCTCGGGTCCTCTGGGATCGACGATGCCGTGTTACGGTGAGACCAATGTTGCCCTTCTTGGCGGCCTCTTTGAAAGCGCTCTCAAAGTTGTCTTCGTGTTGATCTCCATGGAGTGGAGTTGCAGCCCAAGTTGCCGTGCCACAAGTTGGCTTTCTGTCCACTGTGGCTCACTGCCCCTCAAACTTTGGGTACCACAACACGGCGACGCGGGTGAGTTTTGGTATGGCCTCCTTAAGTACCTGCAGTCTTTTGCCAGCTAAAACATCGGCCATGGAGTAAAATCTCGTGATGTTGCCCGCTCCGGGCCGCGCCAAGCTGTCAACCATGCCGCGCGCAACCGGATCGGTGTTGGAATCCGTAAAAATGATGGGAATCGCTTTGGTAGCCTTCTTGGCGGTCAGGCCATCGTTTGGACCACCCGCGATGATAAGATCGACCTTGAGACGAACCAGTCTCATCGGCCAGGGCGGAG
>CAWDPO010000040.1:0-230142 GCA_963804165.1 uncultured delta proteobacterium | reverse complement strand
ACTATTTCAACACACCGACAACCCTAGTTAAGGCTCTATTTTACCAAAGATTTCCCACGAGAGGCGGAAAAATGTAGCTAACGGCGCAAAAGCGCGGTGCTTAACCTGCCGCGGACAAAATTGGCCAACTAGTGCAGCTTTTCGTACCCGCCCGGGCTTTTTCCGGTGTTAAAAGGCTCTTCTTAGCTGATCTTGTGGCATAGAGATGCGACGTCGATCGGTGGTTCCATCGACAGGGTGGACGGACAATTTTGACAAATTATGACGAGCGCGCGGCAAGAATTAGTTCGGTTCAAGCCGGCCATGTGAATGGCGCGCTTGAACCTGGGCCAATTGCTTTTGCCATTTATTAGAATATTCATTGCGCGTATCGGCACTGATCGCGCTCGTCGCGGGAAACTTTCGCGCCATTCCCACGGCCGCACCGCTTCGATAATCATCCGCGAGTTATGGCCCTTCTGTCCTGGCGGGATGATCGGATCGAGTGGTCCGCTCCAAGTGCGCCGCAATATGTCGACCGAAGTCGCAGGATCAGAGCGCGTCGCCATCGCCCAAACCACTTCATTTAGATCGGTGATATCGATGTCGTCGTCCACAACAACAACATAGCGTCCCAAATAGGCGCCGGCGTGACATTGGCAAGCCACTAGCGCAGCTTGCTTTGCATGGCCCGGGTATCGCTGTTTTATCGCGACAACGATCATGAAGCGCTGCGCTGGCGGCGGCAGATAGACGCCCTTGATATCGGGAACGCCCGCCTGTTCCATGCCATTCCACACGGTCGCGGCGCGCAAGCAGGAGCGATACATGCCGTGAATCGTCGGTTTGAACGGCGCCGCGCTGCAGATAATCGGATCGTTGCGATGATAAAGCGCCTTGACCCGCACGAACGGCTCAGCGCGCTGGGCGCTGGCGTAATAACCCGGCCACTCGCCGAACGGTCCTTCCTGCATCGACTCGCCGGGAACGATCTCCCCTTCGATCACGAACTCGGCGCTGGCTGGAAAATGCAATCCGGTCAGCGGTCCCTCGATCACTTCGATCGGCTGGCCGATGAGCCCGCCGGCCCAATCGTATTCGTTGACGCCGAAAGGAACGGCTTGCGACGCCGCGATATAGAGCAGCGGATGCTGGCCAAAGGCCATCGCCACCGGAAACGGCTTACCGGCCTTCATCGCTTTTTCGTAGTGAATCTTGCCATGTTTACCGGGCGAGATGTATAAGCCCACTTTATCCTTGTCCTGCAGCATGACCCGGTAGCAGCCGACGTTTTCGATACCGGTTTCCGGGTCGCGCGTCACCACCAGATGAGCCGTACCGAGGTAGCGCCCGCCGTCGCCCGCGTGCCAGCGCGGCACCGGAAATTTCATGAGATCAATCTGATCGCCGCGTTCGATATTCTCGAATACAGGACCGCTGGAGAGCACGTTCGCTTTAATCGGTTGCATCGACCGCAAACGCCCGCGCAACGCGTCAATCAACGGAATCGTTTTTAAATCCAGCGGCAGATTCAACGTCAGCGCGGTCCGCTCCAGCGTTTCGAGCATGTTTACGAGCACGCGGCGGTTGGGATCGAAGCCCGGGACGTTGTCAAATATAACCGCGGGTGGCGTGGAGATTCTTTCGAGAATGATTTCGGTGAGCGCACCGATCTCCAAGTCCCAATGGGCACCGGAGATTTGTTCGAGCTGTTCGAGTTTCTTGACGTCTTTCAACCAGTCGCGCAGATCGCAAGAATTTGTCGGCGCCGGTTTAGCTGCAGTTGCAGTCGCCATAAAATACTCCCTTCGGTCGATGGTGTAGACTATTCGACGAGCTTCAACGTATTTGGATGAAAAATCTCTTCGGGCGCGATCCGCCGCGCCGTGATGCCTTGGGCGTCGCATAAGCGAGGAATGTATCGAGCACATGCCGATTCGCTTCCAACCCGTACGCCCAGGGATCGACGGCAAATAATTTCTGTTCGTCCGCGAGGTAATGATTCGGCCAGGCTTCGACCAAACTGGGAATCGCCCGGCGCCAACGTTGCGCCCAGCGCTTTGCGTCACAGTAAAGCCGAAACAATTTTTCCGGCAGCTCCGGATAACGGTCGGCGAGACTTTTTTGCAGCGCCAACACATGCATGATCGGCAAGATCTTTGTTTTGCGAAAATAATTCGCCTCGACCTCGCGGGGATTTTTAAATAGCCGCTCGACCGAATCGTTGGCCATTAAAGCCACCAGCTGCGATTCGGTGATTCCGAGCGCGTCGATTTGACCCTCGAAAAGCGCTCGGCAGGCCCGATCCGACGTATCTTTGCCACTGTTTTCAATCACACGAACGACCGAACCGTCCCGCGGCTCGACCGTCGCGCCGGGATCATGATCGTCCCAATGATGCATCGAAGCGACATACCACTCGCTGTCCTTCGCAGACAAGCCATACTCTTCGATCAGCATACCGCGCATCCAGATCGCCGCGGTCTGCACCCAGCGAAGAAAGCCGAGTTTTTTGCCGTTTAGATCCGAGGGTTGGGTAATCCCGGAATTTTTGCGGACGAAAATGAAACCCTGGCGAAACATGCGCGAAGGGAAAACCGGCACCGCAACAAAGTCGGCTTTGTTTCTCGAAGTGTAGTAAATCAGTTCGCCGAGCGACATTTCGGAGACATCAAATTGCCCCTTGAACATGCCGGCGAACATCCCCGGCACGTCCTCAGTCTCGGTGATATCAAACTCGAATCCGGGAATTCCCATCTGGCCGCGCAGGATCGGCAGCGTGCCGTCATAAGCGCGGCTGGCAAGCTTAACTTTGATCGGCGAAGCCATGGTCAGGTTTTGGATGCGAGCAATGACACGGAAGCCGGGATAACTAATTTGCCGATTCTTCTCGATAGAGTTGCAAAGAATCCATTACCGGGCGATCGTTAATGGAAAAAAGCACTGCCTCGTCGTTCGAAATGTTCTCATGGGCATGCCACTGCCAGATCGGCACAACGAAAGTGTCGCCCTGTTTCCAATCGAGATACCCTTCGGCGACGCGGGTTCGGCCTTGACCGCGGACGACGTGGTAGATCGCCGTGCTGGTGTGGCGATGTGTCCGCGTCGATTCCTTGCCTTTGAAAAGCTGAATCTCGCAGGACATCGTCGGATACGTATATCCGCCCGTGACAGGATTGATATAGCGCAGCAATCTGGCGTCGTAGTCATCGCGGTCATGATCCCCCATCGCCCGAAGCGAGGCGTGAGTGTCTTTCCAAGCGTAACGAAACGGTACGCCGCGCTCATGGCTTTCGTTGTTTCTTGGCGCGCGCACAAAGCCCAAGCGACTTAAGGATTCGCCGGTTTGGTGTGTAATCGGCTGCTCCGTGACTTTGGATTCTTCGAAAAAAAGGATGTTGAACGATTGAATCAGCGGGCCGTCCAAACCGTCAAGCCAGATAATCGGGTCGTGAGATTCGTTATGATGATCGTGCCACGTCCAGTTGGGTGTGAGAATTAGATCCCCCTCATCCATGTAGAACTTTTCGCCATCGACCACGGTGTACGCGCCCTTCCCCTGCACTACAAAGCGGATTGCCGCCATATTGTGCCGGTGCGCCCGCGCCACCTCGCCGGGATTTACGATGGAAAAAGTCACCTGCAAGGTGTGCGATGTCGATTTGGTCGGCAGATGGGGGTTCACCACCCGAATGGCGCGCCGCTCGGCCTGCTCGATGCCGATGGTCTCGCTGGCTTTGAGTAGGCCGTCAAGCAGCGCCTCCCACTTCCACAAATACGGCGCCTCGGATAAATGCGACGGCACCCGTGTGCGCCAGAATCCGGACAGGTGATTTTTCTCTAACTGGCTATCGAGATCCTCGAGCTTCATCGGCGTGACCTTTCGAAACCTAGGACGCCTGGGACATCGCGTGGGCCATGCCGCCAAAATAAGCGCGATGCAGGTCCATAGATTCCTTGGCGGTGTCGAGTACGTCCTGTTCCCGGCCGGGCGTGACATATTTTTCGAGCACGTCGATGAACATGTCGGAATGCTTCACATCGGCTTTACTGTGGGCCGTAAAGTTCGGCATCTGCGCGTCGGCGAAATTTAAATCGTGCTTCCAAATCTTATACAACCGAGTGCAGTTGCCGCCGCCGATGTCACCGAGCAATCGATCGTCATTCGTCCATTCCGCGATGGTCGAAGCCGCGATCGCTTCCTGCCATGGTCGATTGCGCGCGATCCAAAACCAGCCGTAGATCGCCGCCTTGGTCGTCGGCAGCGGCTCGGCCTCGATCACGTCGCCGACGCTTAACCCTAACTCTTTTCCCTGGCGGAAGATGAGATCCAAATGACCTGCTTTAGAGTGCTCGTCCTCGACCAACTCCTCATGTTCATGCTCCATGATGCGTTGCTTGACTTCGAATTCAGGACAATTGGCCGCCACCTGTGGCCAGAAGTTTCGGCGCTGGCGCACGTAGAGACTCAATTGCAGCAAATAAATCCTCGCTCGCACGGTTGTCATGGGAATTGAATAAAAATGCTGCATCTCCGGCGAGAGAAATAGATCCCGCACGCGATCACCCAGCTTTTGCCGCCACTCTTGTGGTTTCATGAAAATTCCTCCTCGGCTTCACTCTTACTTATTCAATGACACTCGACTCTTGCGCGGCCAAAAGAGAGTGCGACCGTCGCACGAGAAAACCATCATGGACTTTGCAATCACTTTAGATTTTTAGCACTAGCCGATCCGAAAAAGCAATGTCAAGCAGCGCCGGCGTTTCACCGGCATGCACTGGATCGGAGCGATCCGATTAACGTGGAATCAAGAGTTTGTACAGATGCTGACGCTTGAGCAGGAAACAGTCATGAGCTGGCCAGGGAGCGAGTCGTGACATTGACCCGCTACGGACCAAAAATTATGCGATGAAACAGCGCTCGATGGGGCGCGAGAAACTTTCTCCGGGACAGAGGGGCACGGCGATGATCAATGTATCTGTCGGTCCTCTGTCGGAGCGGGAAGATAGCGCAGTAAAACGGTCTGCAACTCCTGGATGGAAACCGGTTTCATGATCACTTCGTGCGCGCCGTTTTTGATCGCGGCTTCGCGGTGTTTGTCGGCCATCCAGGCGGTGCAAATAATAATCGGGACGTTTTTTGTGACCCTGCTTTCGCGTAGACAGGCGGTCGCTTCGATCCCGCCCATGCTCGGCATGCCGAGGTCCATAAAAATCAGATCGGGTTTTTCATTCAACGCCTTCTGCACGCCAATTTCACCATCGTCCGCCTCAACAACCTGAAAACCTAAATGGCGGATAATCATGGCAAAGAGTTCGCGGCAATCGGTGTTGTCTTCAATCACTAAGACTTTGTAGGCCATAGAATCCCCTTGTTACGCAGAGGTTGTGCCAAGCGCTTGAAGTCTTTGAGTGATTGGAATTCGTAGGTATCCTGCGGGGTAACGACGATCAATGACGTCGCCGTTGTCAGATCACGGCATGACAGATTGACACAAAAGGGCAATCGCAGGCTGTTCAAAGGAAGGATAATTCCACAACCCGGCAAGCTTTGGCGAAAAATCGTACAGCGGGCTAATCAGCCCGCTGTATGAATTGCCATTCTGGATCTTGAAAATTTGCCGGGGAGAGCCTACTAAAATGTGACCACGGTTCGTCCTCGGTATCTCCCTGCCCTTTCAAGATGCGGCACAATCAGGAGCTTAATCCTGGGTGACGGCACGACCGCCACCATCCGCATTGCCCAAACGAGCGACAAGGATGCGCTGAAGGAGTTTTTTCGTCGCTTTCGCCCGAATCCAAACGCCATCGTTTCTTTGCCGTTGCACGCCCGACGATTCCCGAGCGAGCACCACATCTTTCCCTTCGCCTCACAGATCAATGGTGTTTTGTGTCCGTTAGTTGCATCCACGGGAGTCGAGAACTAATGTGGCATCGATGAGTCTGAAAGAAGTGCCGAGCGACCACGATTTCTTCGATCCGGCTTATGTAAAGCAATGGACCGACAGCATTCTCAGATACCGGCCGGAACGGCAGCAATTGTTCAAGGTCTTTGCCGCTGAAGCCGCGCGGATCAAGAAAGCCGCATTGTCGGTCTTCGAGTTGGGATGCGGACCGGGATTTCTGGCTGAAGCCTTGCTGCAAAACTGCCAGATCGCGCGCTACACGCTCGTCGACTTCTCGCCGCAGATGCTGGATCTCAGCCGCAGTCGCTTGGCGAAGTTCAAAGACCGGACGGTTTTTATTCAGTTGGATTTTAAAAAGAACAACTGGACAGCGGCGGTTCCGGCCGGCTTCGATCTAGTCGTGTCGCTGCAGGCCGTGCACGAGCTCCGTCACGCGAGCCGTATCCCAAAGCTTTATGCTCAGCTTTACAGCCTGCTCGTTCCCGGAGGAACTATTTTGATCTGCGATCACGTCAATTCTTCTTCGCCCTCCGATCATCGGGCAGCCCACTTCATGACGGTCGAAGAGCACCTATCGACCTTCAAGGAAGTTGGTTTTATCGAGGCGAGAGAGATCTGCCCCGCTGCCGACCTGAGCTTGATGGCAGCAGAAAAGCCCTAAGCCTTCATCTGTCTTGGCGATCTGGACGATACGTCCCCACGCACATGCTCCACGACTGCGAGTTTTCGTCCTCACCGTGACATAAAATCACTTTGCTAGAACAGCGCCCGTTGCAGACTAAGACAAGTCACATTCGCTGCCCACTGTTCCACCTATTTCAATTGTTAAATATCCAGGCGCGATCCCAAAACCTGCAAACTTATTCTCGCCGGCTTCTGCGGTCGAATAGTAGCATAAATACGCCAACTACGAACGAGAGGAGATTGCAATTTATGAGAGACGGTGAGTACGTAGATTTTTGATTGGCGAATATCAGACGATTCTGGCTTAGAGATCGCTAAAGAATACTAACAGCGGATACGACGAGTCAGAAATTCTCAAAGAACTTGTGGTTTCGGCAGATTGGAGCATATCCGCTGCACGTGAGATCTAGAGGCTTGTCGACGACTACGGTGCATTTATACCGCGCAATGCGCTAGCGATTGCTGTCGCACTTGGCGAGGAAGACGGAGCCTCAGGTTTTTAACTCAGCGACCGCCGTACGCGCGGCCGAAGCGTTTATCGCAGTTCAGGAACGCCAAGCTCGGTAAGATAGTTGAAAGTCGAATCGTAAAACTCAGGCGACCGAGTCGGATCACTTGGGTCACCGGGCGGGACAAAATTACCATTCCTTGCTGGGCGCGAGTGAGTAGGACTCGGTACGCGTTGCGGAGGTAGCGCCGGTTATCCGGATTCGCGACATTGCACCACCGGTCGCCGCGGAAGTCATGGAAACTCCATCCGGAACCGGTGAAACGCAGGTCACCATCCCAAGTCACACATGTCCAGTCTATTCCAAGCCCTGGACCTGAAACTCCGTGGCAGCGTCTTCGAGATAGTAGCTCGACCGTGTGTCGTCCTTATCGTTGAGAAACCAATGCACGGGATTAACGTCTACGCGAATATCGATCGCGTGAGGCTTCAGACGTAGAGCTTTCGACGAGGCGACCAATCCAAACCGCTCTGTTCCCCGGGCACGCGCGCGAATCCACTGTTTGGCCCGACTCAAATCGCGGGTGACGGCGATAGGATAGCGGTCGGCCAGTTCTGCGAAAGCTTCACGCGCGTGTTGTTTTTCGCAATCGAGGAGTGCCTTGACGAAGGCCGAAACGTTCTCAGCCCGAAACGATCTCATCGAAACGGCGAGGTGGAGGCAATCGTTGAAGTGAGTGTTCTGCCGCTGCGACGGTTTCCAAAGCCTTGCCAGCCGCATACTCGCTGTCGGTGAGTCTTGATGAGATGTACATGTGCCAATGCAGGAATTTCGAGTTACGGCATCAAGCCAAGCATCGATTCCGGCTTCGCCCGTGTGGATCTCCTGTCCGCCACCGACAAGGCAAATAATGACAGCCCAATCGGTGTGGCGATCCATACACGAAATCAGGAACTCTGGCTCTGATTGGGAGAACCCGGGCTGATTCTTTTTTCGACGCATGAAGTTCGCGGTTTGCCGCAAGTTCCACGCGCGTTGCGCCTCATCGAATATGGCAACGTGTTCTGTCGGTGGCCCGGAGTCGAATAACAGATCGTCGCGAAAGTGATGGACGTTCTGGATGAAAGCTTTGACGCTCTCTGCAATTTTCCCTTTCCGCATTTTGATCCATTTTTTTCTGACGCGCAACCTCGTCACGGGTGAGTGCTTCATGGAGCACAGCGACAAGCGGGCCGTTTCCTGAAAGAAATACTGCATGTGTCGGTTGTTCCAGGTCTCGCCGTCGAGTGGCAACGTTCAGTCCGACCAGTGTTTTGCCGGCTCCCGGCACACCTGTGACGAAGCAAATGAGTTTGCGTCTTTGCACTCTCGCCTCATCCACCAGTTCTTCAATACGGCACGAAGTGACGCGCAGGTTCTGCGCGCCCGCATCGTAGCGAGCGATAGCTTCGACCGAATGTTGAGCATAAAGAGCTCGCGCGGCTTCCACGATGGTGGGTGTCGGATGATACGAAGCGCGCGACCATTGTTGATCATCGAGCACTTCACCGGGGAGGGTTTGCAGATTCAGATCGATCGCTTCGCGAAAACCCTCGGGATGCACCAGAATCGGGCGATAGACCTTGTCGTCATCGGCATGTAGTTTCAACGGCGCCGCTGCCTTAGTTTCAGTGGCGATGAGAATGGGAACAATTGAAACAGAATGGCTGGCTTCGTGAAAATTCTTAGGTCCAAAGCGTAATCCCACACTTGATCTACTGCTGCGCGATCAAACGTGCTTTCGCCGACTTTGAACTCGATCACAAACACAACAGGGCCGATGAGTAACACCGCATCAATCCGTCTGCCCATGCGCGGGATGTTGAACTCCAAAAACAACCCGCCTGTCAGACCGACTAGACGGGCTTGGAGAAACCGTAATCTGTGCCAACCAAGCATCCGTCTGCGTCGTAAGCAGAGAGAAGTCGCTGTTCGTTGCCAGTCGTCCGACAGTGGTATCCGGTCGGGCTTGCAGGAATTCAGAAACGGACGCGCTATACCAGGCTCGGGACATTACCGCTGCAATGCGGGCAGATTCAGGTGGCGATTCCATTTGCGGGATGATGCCAACAAACGGCCTCGAAGTGAAGCGTCAGTTGTTGCACCTACTTGCGTTTCTACCTGGGGTGGATGAACAGGCGTCGGGGGAGCAGCTTGAGGATCAAGTCTTTATACTTTTAATATATCAAATCGACACGCTCAGGCTCTCAAACCGAAACTGGCGCATCGCCGCCGCAGTTTAATGCAGCTGTCAGCTTGATCGCCACCTTGACATTGTCCTCGCAAAGGTTCTTGCAATCCCCTTGGCCGTGCTCATAGAGACCACGAGACCCGATCCCAGGCCAATTCTCTTACCCCATCTTTTTTGATAAGCCGGAGCGCTCGTTAAACTTAAACCATGGCACCTGAGAAAATTTCCGTGCGCTGCTGCATCGCCGGCGGCGGGCCGGCCGGCATGATGCTGGGCTATCTGCTGGCGCGCGCCGGGGTCAAAGTCTTGGTGCTGGAAAAGCACGGCGATTTCCTGCGCGATTTTCGCGGCGATACCATTCATCCCTCGACCCTCGAGGTGATGCACGAGCTGGGATTGCTCGACGAGTTTCTCGAGCTGCCGCATCAGAAGGTCTACGAGCTCAACGCGCAATTCGGCGAGATGCGGCTGACCATCGCGGACTTCCGCCACCTGCCGACCCGCTGCGGCTTTGTCGCGTTCATGCCGCAGTGGGATTTTCTCAATTTCCTCGCCGAAAGGAAAGCGGCGTATGCCAATTTCGCTTTGATGATGGAAGCCGAGGTCACCGGCCTCATCGAGGAATCGGGCCGCGTGGTCGGCGTGCGTGCGAAGACTCCCAACGGCGAGATTGAAGTGCGCGCCGATCTCGTCGTCGGCGCGGACGGCCGGAGCTCGATCGTGCGCGAAAAGGCGGGTTTGGCGGTGCAGGAATTCGGCGCGCCGATGGACGTTCTGTGGTTTCGGCTCAGACGAACAGCGGAAGATCCCGTCAGCGACCATGGGCCGGTTCGATGCCGGGAGGATTTTTATCGCGCTCAATCGCGGCGACTATTGGCAGTGCGGCTACGTCATTGCCAAGGGACAGTTCGAAGAGATGCGCCGGCAGCCGTTCGAAACTTTTCGCGCGGCGATCGTGAAGCTCGCGCCCTATGTGAAAGACAGCGTGCAGGAGCTCCGCGGCTGGGAGGATGTAAAGCTATTGACGGTCCGTGTGGACCGTTTGCTCGATTGGTTTCGGCCGGGTCTCTTATGCATCGGCGACTGCGCCCATGCGATGTCTCCGGTCGGCGGTGTCGGTATCAATCTCGCGATACAGGATGCCGTGGCGGCAGCCAATGTTCTTTTCAAACCGCTGCGCGACGGACAGCTCGCCATAGATCACCTGCGCCGCATCCAGAAGCGCCGCGAGTTGCCCACGCGCATGACGCAAGGATTGCAGGTCGCCGTGCAGCGCCGGATCATTGCGCGGGTACTGGTCGAAACCGGCCCGCTCAAGCCGCCGCTGGCGGTGCGTTTACTCGCTAGAGTGCCCTTCCTCCGGCGCATCCCGGCTCGTATCGTCGGTCTCGGCATCCGCCCGGAACATGTCAGCGCGGCGCTCCTCGGTTCATAACGTGGGCGGCTGGCCCGGCTGAAGATTTGAATGGAAGCAGGAGGAAGCAGGAAATCTTTACCTTTGACTCGACTCCAGCGACTCCAGTTCCTGATAGCGACACGCGTGGTCGTGACCGGAAATGACCGGCGATCAATCTGCGGAGATGATTTTGACCGCGAACTATTTTTGGAAAAGCTCAAGGGTTTCGTCGAGATAATATTGTGCTCGTACATGCCCTGTTCGAGCGAGGCTGGTAATGATTCCTATATAGGTTCGCTCAGTTCTATAACGCACTTACGACACTTCCTTGCCTTTTTGAAATGTACTTTTGATTTTGGTCAACAATTTTCTTGCCCAGACGAATTCAGTTGCAAGGACACCCAAGCCGACGGGTATTACAAGAACGGCAGGACCCGGCAGCACGATCATTGCGATCCCTATCAACAGAACTGTAGAACCGGCCACGACTACGATGAGTCTCTTTGCCTGTTGCAACGTCTTCAGCATAAGAGTGTTCATGAATCAAAATGACAGAGACTATGATAGGTGATGAAAAGAGGACGGCTACTTTTTCATTCAAGGTTCGCCGGTGCGTATGCTAAAAGCCTCTGGTGCCGCGAATTCCACGAAGACGAATCAAAAAAAACCGTGTTCGTGCTCGTGATATGAGTGCTGGGCCAGTTCCAAACGTTCAATCGCTACGCTCCGTTCAAAACGTTTTCAGACTGACATCCGTTCAAAGGTTCAACATTCGACGTTGCCGAGCTGGCGTTCGGGGAGCCTGGACGGAATTTTACAGTTTATAGCCGATCTTGCGCAGTAGGTCTTTGCGCCAGGCGATGCCCGCATCATCTTCAATGCCCAGGCTCTTGCCGCCGTCGATGACGCCCAGGATGCCGCGGCCTTGATCGGTTTCCGCGATCACGGCCTCGACGGGATTCGCCGTGGCGCAGAAGATGCGGCAGACCTCGGGAACCATTTTAATCGCATTGAGCACGTTGACGGGAAAGAAGCCGGGGCCGAGGAACAAAATGAAGCTGTGGCCGGCGGAGAGCGCAAGCGCGTTGCGCTTGGCCAATGCAGTCATCGATTCGTCCGTGCCCGTCCAGCGAACCAGCATCGCGCCGGACGCTTCGCAGAACGCGAGACCGAATTTGATGCCGGGAACGCTTTGCACCAGCGCTTCGTGAATATCCTCGACGGTCTTGATGAAGTGGCTTTGGCCCAGGATAAAATTAATGTCGTCGGGCTTGTCGATTTTTACCGTCGTGAGTTGCATAGCTTCGCTCCTCCCGAACATGCCGCCCGATTGCCAACGCAGAATCGGCGGAAAATTTGTCACCACACGCAATCAATTAGACCCGCGGCGGTGATGTTTCAAGTGGTGCGATCAGTAGCACGGGATCTCGCGAGGGTTGGATGACTTTTTCGCGACGCTACCAAGCACCCAGCGTCCGTTTCCCGACCCGCCTGCTCGACATCCCATCGGATTGTTCGGCGTTCTTATGGCGAGTCAATGATTTCGTCGGTGGCATCCCCTTGGATCGCAGTGGCCACAACGCGGTCGAATCCCTCGGCCCGAAGTCCCGCGACTTTTTGTACATCGCCATTATCGCCATTCGGATCAAGATCAGCCGGCCCGTAACACCAATACCGGATCGCTGCTGTAGCGCACCACGGTTTCGGTGACACTGCCGAGCACCCATCGTCGCACGCCCGATCGCCCGTGCGAACACATGGCGATCAAGCCATCCGGCGTCTTACGCCCCATCGCAATGATCTCGTCGCCGGCAAAGCCTTCTTGTGTCGCGAAGGAGACCTTTTCCACGCCGAGCTTTCTGACTTCGGCGACCTTTTTTTCGAGGTACTCATTGGCTTCGTCGCGTACGCTGGCGATCAAGTCGTCGTAGTTGACCGCATCGTAACCCTCGTCGCCCGTATAGGCGTTGTAGGGAATATGATAGGCGCGGAACAACAGCACTTCGAGATCGAGCTTTTTGCCACACCGGCGACCATCGGCAGCACGTTCTCGGCCAACGGCGAACCGTCCAGCGGTACGATGACCTTCTTGAACGCCACCGCAACTGCTGGTGACGCTTCGTCCGCCGCACGCACCAACAGCAATGGATTCACGCTGCCGCGCAGAACCTTCTCGGCAACGCTGCCCAACAGGAACCGGTTGAGCCCTGAGCGGCCGTGAGTCGCCATCGTAATCAGTAGACCCTTGTCCGCCGCGGCTTTCTCGATAATCGTGTCTTCGGCACGCGCTTTCTCCACCGTGCACGTGACGTCTATGCCGGGAAATGTATTGGCGATCAGTCGCAGATAAGACGTGCTGTTACGCACGCCGTCTTCGATCATGGTATCGAGAAAACGCGCTTTTTCTGCGGCCATGTGGGTCGTCATTTCGGCGATGTCGATGACGGCCAGAAGCTCAACCGGTATGTCGAATTTGCCTGCCAAGTAACGAGCGTAGGGCAGGACCTTTTCCGCCGTCTTGGACCCGTCCAACGGGATCAGTATTTTGTTATACATATTTGCCTCCTCGTCTCCATGAACGTCCTTGGGCAGTTCGAGCGTTCTGAAGAACAATCCATAGCTCCTTTCCGGAGCGATAGTAGTTCTCTTCCTTGACCTCTTCCTCTTTTTCCTTTTCTGGGGACAAAGTGAAAGCGACATTTAAGAACGGCGTGCTGGAAATCCGGATGCCTAATGGGTTATGTCGGGTTCTTCCCCAATCTATGAAGCCGCAATCACTATACCAGCAAACAGGTGCGATTTATCGCCACTAATGGGCGATGTTTTCCGCATTGTTGAAAATTTTCGGCGACAGCTCTCCCAAAGCTGCAACAGTCGCAACGAGCGTTCGCTTCGATCCCAGCCATCCGCCGATTTCCGAATCACGCTGCGCAGCCCCAGCCGGTGCTCATCGCCGCCACCATAGGGCACGACTTCGAATATTCCAGTCGGGAACACGAAAGAAATGGATTTAGACCTCGGTTGGGCTTGCCACGGAGTCTAGCAGAGCATGAGCCGGCGGCGGAGCGTCAAGAGGTCATCGACAGCCTCGCCGCTCCGGCCAGGCGTGCTTATTCGCAGCCGTTCCATGCGCAGTGTGGCGGAAGAAGCGCTGGGAGCGTATAAAGATGTGACCGAGGTCGTCGACCGAGCCGGGCTTGCATCACCTGTCGCCCGACTGGAGCCGGTGATTTGCGTTAAGGGGTGACGGAATCGGTTTGCAACACGGGGGTGTGAGCCTGAGACGACTTGAACTATTTGAACGGTTTGAACACCTTGAACCGCTTAAACAATTAGTGCGGAGGCAGACATGATAGAACTCATCGGACAATTTCTCGGACCGCTCGGCACTGTGTTCATCATCGCCGTAGTCGTTCTTGTCAGCGGTCTTAAAATTCTCCGAGAATATGAGCGTGCCGTCATCTTTCGTCTGGGACGCATAGTCGCGTCGCGCGGCCCGGGGATCACCTACGTCATCCCCTTTGTCGAAAAAATGCTTCGCGTCGACCTACGCACCGTGACCATGGACGTTCCGCCGCAGGACGTCATTACGCGGGATAACGTCTCCGTCAAAGTGAGCGCGGTCCTGTATTTCAGAGTCCTGGATCCCAATCGTGCAATCCGGGAAGTGGAAAATTATCTGTTTGCTACCTCTCAACTCTCCCAAGTCACGTTGCGCAGCGTGTGCGGGCAGGGCGAGCTCGATGAGCTGCTTGCCGAAAGAGACAAAATCAATGCGAGAATCCAAGCGATCCTAGATGCCCAGACCGAGCCATGGGGCGTCAAAGTCGTGTTGGTCGAGCTTAAGCATATCGATCTGCCCCAAGAGATGCAGCGGGCAATGGCCAAACAGGCGGAGGCGGAGAGGGAACGGCGCGCCAAAGTCATTCATGCCGACGGTGAGTTTCAAGCCTCGCAAAAACTGGCCGACGCCGCGGCGATCATCGCCAAGCAGCCCAATGCCATGCACCTGCGTTTCTTACAAAGTCTTGTCGAAGTATCCGCAGAAAAAAACCACACCATCGTAGTGCCGATTCCAGTCGATGTCGTGAATCTGGTGCTAAGCAAGCTCAAAGAATGATCTGCTCGAAGATTTGTCGCCGACGAGGTCTACGACCCTCATCGACGCAAGTCCGTCTGATTCAGCGCGATTGTCCGCGACAAGTGCATCGGCTGCGGCATATCCATCGAAGCGTTGGCTGAGCACTTCGGCGCTTATTACGACGACCCTCGCCCGCCCTGGCTTCCCCAGAAGAACCTTATTACGAAGCTCGCGCCAAAGGCGCGACACAAGCCCATGAGTCAGTAACGGAAGCGAGCTTTCCTCGGAATATTTGTCGCGCGGCGAGTCGCAGCTACAGGTAACGGCTGCAGCATCCGGTTCGAAGCGAAGCTATCGGTAACTCTTCGACTCTCTATGATAGCTACACTCACTCGCGCACCGTGGTGTGGAGTCTTCTCACGTTTATTTTGGCTGTCATCGGCCCCCTCTTTTGCACTCGACAAAGCAAGGGCTCATGCCTCGATTTCTCCGGTGAAAGTGGCATCGAGATGAATTTTTCCCGTCACCTTTGCGAATCGCCCGTCATTTTTCTATCATTATTGCAAAGCGATAGATGACGTGTGGGGCACTTGTCCCAACATTTGAATTAGTCGATTGGAGGAACGGAAAAACGTTATGAGTCTAAAAAAACAGTATTTGAAAAAACCTCGCGTCTGGAAGGTTACTTTCACTCTCCCGAAGGAAGCCGCTGGTTCGGCGACCAATGTCAGTCTTGTGGGCGACTTTAATGAATGGAGCAAAGAAGCCGTCCCGATGAAGCGACTGAAAAACGGAACATTCACGGCGACGATCACGTTGGAACCGAGCAAAGAATATCACTTTCGCTATTTTGTCGACGGCCAGCGTTGGGAAAACGACTGGAACGCCGACAAGTACGTGCGCAATAGTCACGGCAGCGACGACTCAGTCGTTGTGGTGTAAAGCCCACTAGGCCATGATTTATAAACCGGCGATCGCGTTTTGCCCGCATCGCCGGAAGCGCAAGTATAGATGCGAAAAATGCTGCAGCGCACTCGCAAAAACGGGGAACAACCAGGAATTTGTCACCGCCACGCAAGAGCCAGGTTCAGTTAGCGCGCCAAGCCGCGTAGCGCCCGTCGCCGTTTTTACCCTACCGCCGAAATTTTCGCGGCACTTTCACGCAGCGCTACAATCACATCCTCATCCGATACCTGATCGAAGTCCTCGAAGAACTGACCTACGGCGGAAAAGTCCGCAGGCACATTCAGACACACCACCGCGTCGCACTCGCGCAGCACCGCTTGCGCTGCCTGCGTCGACGCCACGGCGACGGCGCTAATAAGTTTCTTGGGATTTTTTGCACGCACCGCGCGGAGCGCAGCCATCATGGTCGATCCTGTGGCGATTCCATCATCGACAACGATGACGATTCGCCCATGCGGGTCGATAGGCTGGCGTCGAGGCGTATATTGGGCGCGCCGCTCGCGCAGGACGGAAAGCTGCCGTTGTTTTTCCGCTTCAATGTATTCGGGATCGACTTCGGTGGCCCATTCTGACAGGAAGCTATTGCCGCGTTCATCGATGGCACCGATCGCCAGCTCGGGTTGATCCGGATGACCAAGCTTATGCACCAGAACCACATCGAGCTCACCGCCCAGAGCTTCGGCGATGATTTTTGCTATCGGTACGGCGCCGCGGGGAACGCCAAGCACCAAGGGATTTTTGTCCTTAGAAAACTCGTTCAATCGATCCGCCAGCAAATGTGCCGCGTGTTCTCGGTGTTTAAATAGCATAGGTCACCTCCCGCCGCTCACAAACAAACTCTTTAGTTCCGACGCCGCACCGATGCCGAGATCGTCTGGGCGTGGTCGATTTGCGAACCGACTGATCAAACCGACGCCGAAGCGACGCGTCGCTTCTGAAACCGTCATAGAAATTTCCAGTCCGTCTACCTAAGGATCCTTGCACATCGAGCCAATCAAACAAGACTTCATGCCGCAATCTCCTAGTTTTGCTCGACAAAAACTCTCAGCAAATCCGCTACGGAAAGCATCCCAACGACATTAAGGCCATTGAGGTGCCATTTCCGTCGAGCTAATGTCGTCATGCAGACGCCCAAAGTCCCGCGATTACATTATGATTTTCGCGCAAGCAGAAAATTTTCGGATCTCGTGCTGGCATGTCCACGAATCAATGCAAAATCTTAAAAGGCGTTTATCGGCCCTTTAGCCTTGACACGCTACTTGGCCGTTCTTACCTTATCCCTAAGTTGTAGAGTCTCGCCAACTTCCCGCAAGTACTTGATCTGATTAAACTATCGATCAAACAGTGGGACGGTCGCTAGCATCAAGACTTGGCTGAGTGATTGAAGCGGGGAATTCGCGATAAATTGTGAACTTTAATTGTCCCTTGAACGTCTAATATTGAATGTGGGAAACGCTTTGGTCATCCGATTAAGGCACTGGATGAGTTAAGGAGACTTATATGTCACCGCCGTTCGACAATGACAGAATCATAAATGAAGGGTTGGGCGACCAGGATGTCGGCGCCGTTCTACCGGACCAGGATCAAGACTTCGACGCCAACCTCGAATCCTCGGAGGAAGCTGCCGAAGAAGAAGAGGTGGAGCAGGAAAAGCCCGATACCGCGTTAGGTTCGGTTCAACAATATCTCCAGGACATCGGTTCAGTACGGCTCTTGAGCCGGGAGCGCGAGATTGAGCTGGCAAAAGAAGTAGAAAACGCCACTCAGCAGATTTCTGCTGCATTATTCTCGACGCCGTTGGTATTACGCCGTGTTGTCGAGTTGGGCAACTTGGTTAGCTCCGGCGAGCTTGAGTTGCGTGAGGTGATCGACAAACCCGATGACGCCGATGATGAGGGTCAAAGTAACGTCGATCCGAAGCCCTTTCTCAAGCAGCTCGGCAAACTTTCTCGTTTGATGGAAGAACGGAACCGACTTCGCCGTGAGCTGAGCCGGGTTCGAGTTTCCGCGCATCGGCGCGCTCGTTTGAGCCAAAATGGACAAGCCTACGACGAAAAAATTCTCAGCGTGATCGATGGCCTCCGGCTGTCTTCAGATCAGGTGGAAAAATGGATCGGCCAGTTAACAGGTTTGGCGCAGCGCGTGACCAGCTTGGAACAACAAACGCGCAGCCGTTCACGGGCAAAGAAACCCGCCGGTTTGTCTGAGATCCGGATGATCGAACAGACCGTGGGACTGCCTGCGGATCAGGTAAAAGAACAGATTCGGCGTATTCGAGAAGGCGAATCCCGCGTCAAGGCGGCCAGGAAGGAATTCACCGAGGCCAACTTGCGCCTAGTCGTCAGCATCGCCAAGAAATACGTGAACCGCGGCTTAAGTTTCTTGGATCTCGTTCAGGAAGGCAATTTAGGACTGATGCGGGCGGTGGAAAAATTTGACTACCGGTTGGGCTTTCGCTTTTCCACTTATGCCACTTGGTGGATTCGTCAAGGCATCACCCGTGGGCTGATCGACACCGGTCATACGATCCGTGTTCCCGTCCATCGCGTGGAGTCGAGAAACAAAGTCATCCAGACGGCCCGCGAGATGCAGCGCAAGCTTGGTCGTGATCCTCGCCCCGAGGAGCTCGCCAAAGAACTGCGCGTATCGGTTGCTGAACTTCTCAAGCTGGTGCAAACCCAGGGGGAGCCGGTTTCCTTGCAAACGCCGATCTGGGAGGACGGTGATGAGCTCGGCGACTTTGTCGAGGATCGCGTCCGGCCGCAGCCGGAGAGTCAGGCTCTAGAAGGATTGCTGCAATCTGAAGTCAGAAAAGCACTGTCAGTTCTGACCCCGCGTCAGGAGACCGTGCTGCGTAAACGATTCGGCATCGAGGAAAAGCGTGATTACACGCTCGAAGAGCTAGGCGATATGTTTGCGGTCACGCGCGAACGGATTCGCCAGATCGAACAGAAATCTTTACAGATCCTGCGCAATCCCAATCGGCGCAAACCGCTGATTTCCGCAGCGAAAGAAATAGCAGGCGATCCTACTCTCAATTAACCATTCTCGTAGATAACAAAACCACCCGCCAGGCAGGCGCAATACGGCGTCCCCTGGCGGGATCATCCTTCCAGCCCCAGTTTTCTATTTTCCGGTACAAAGTCGACATCATCGCGCGCTCCAGCACATTATCCAGCTCGCGAATATTGCCTTTCCAGGGCAGCGCCATGAGGATCCTCATGGTGGCGCTATCGACCCCTTGTAATTCGTTCTCATCTCCAGGTTATGGCGCCGGATGAGGCGCACGAGCGGCTCGATCAAGCGCGCTCCGTCAAGTGACACCGGCAGGATTCAACGTCGGGCAATGGGGTAGTAATGGCGCAGAATCGTGTTGCGGCAACTGTAGCGATAAGTGCACGACGCTGCGCAATTCGACCGACGCGAGTTCGATGGCGAGTCTGGCTGGCCAATGGTTTAGACGCTATCTCGGACGCAAAAGAGAAAGTTAGAAAACGTCACGCCGGGCGGATTTCGCCAGCGCCTCGGCCGTGATCGCTTGGTGGTTTACGCCAGCCAAGCCGAAAACGACTGCGGATCGCTCTTCATGAGCATCTTGCGGATCTCATCGCGGTGTCGAACACCGTCCTGGTAAATCCGCTCCAAGACGTCGGCAACGGCAGGTAATTCTTGGCGCAAACTTCGCGCCTCTTCCATCAACTCCGCCGCACAGACCTGTCCTTCGTTTAGATCTTCGAGCAAATATTGCCAGCTGTTCTTAACCGGCGCCGAAATCGGCGGCACTTCAGGCAGCCTGCCGCCAAAGAGCTTGATCTTTTCCGCCAGCCATTCGACATGTTTGGCTTCGTCCGCCGCGATCGCCAATAGTTTGTCGCGAAACTGCGGGTAATGCATGCGCTGCGCATGTTGTGTAAAGCGCTCGACGTGCTGGCTCTCTTCGATGTAGCGCTTGGTTAATATTTCGAGCGCTCGCTGGTAACCATCGGACGAAAAACCGAGAAACTGCCGCCACCAATCCGACCATCTCTTGTTCTCTGCCATATCGACCTCCGCGCCAAAGAACATAATCCACCGAAGCAACGTTAAAGCAAAGGCTTGTGTACCTTAGCTCATTGGCAAATTCGCAAAGGTTGGTCAACTTTAATTTCATGAATGGCGAATTGGCCGGCCGGAGCAACTTCGTCGCCGCTGGGTGAAGAATCTCCGGCGGACTGCCGGGAGTGTGCCGTTCAGTCGGATCTAGTGCTAGATTAAAATGATGATGAACCAAGATACAGCGCACGAGCCAAGCAGCCCGCCGACGATTCAAAGCGGTACCTGTTACGCGATCTTTGCCTACGACGCAGCGCGAGCGATCAATCTTGCCGATGCCGAACGGCGCGTGCACGAGGCCACCGAGCGCCCGACCATCGCCCACAAGCGCCGCACGCCAAGCTACTTCGAATATCAGCCGCCGCCTGTGCGTTTGAGCCAGGATGCCGAACCGCTCGCGGTCGGCAAGTTTACGACGCGGTCGAGTGTGGATCTCATGATCTTTGACTTCGGCGCGGTCGCCGTGATCTACGCTCTGCCGATTGCCGGATCTCTCGACGATATGCTCGGCCTCGGCGAAGAGCTTTACGACAACGAGGCGCTGCTCACCAACTCTCGGCTGCGGGTCGATCAGCTCTTGAAAGTCATCGGCGATGCCGCCACCCAGTCCCATCCTTCTCCGTTCGTGGAGGATTACGTGATCTTCCATGTGGAAAGCTTCACGGAACCGTTGGATCTCGATTTATTCTGTGCGAGCCAAGAACGGCGTATCGCTCAAATTCTTCGCGCCGAGCGGCAACCTCTTTCCGAGCAGGAAGTCGAGGACGCACTCGCCGTGCGCGTCTCCTACGGACCCGATGATGTCGCGATCGTTGATTGGAATGCCGCGTTGTTGGTCGACCGGGAAGGCGACGATGTCCGCGCTGTCCTCGAATTTGCCAACGTCGAACTGCTCGAGATGCGTTACGTCGATCAGAAACTCGACCGCGCCTTGGATCAAGCCTATGAGACGCTCTCACGACGCTCCTGGGGCCTGCCGCGATTTTTTACCTCGGATGCCGCGGATCTGCGCAGCCTAGCTGAATTGCAAGTGGACAACGCCGCTCTGTTCGAGGGGGTCAATAACACACTGAAACTGATCGGCGATCAGTACCTGGCGCGGCTCTATCGCATGGTCAACCGGCGCTTTCACCTCGACGACTGGGACTCGAGCATTTTGCGCAAGCTGCAGACGCTCGAGAGCATTTACGATAAAATCTCGACTCAAGCATCCAATCGGCGCATGGAAATGTTGGAGTGGGTGATCATCCTCTTGATCGCTTTTTCCATCGCTTTGGAATTTATCCACTGAAACAATCGTCCCGCCCCATTCTATCCATAGTTGAATCTCGGTTTGGCACTCGCCCTCGGCGTGCTCGTCGGCGTCGAGCGAGGCTGGCAGGAGCGCGAGGCCGCGGAAGGCCGCCGGTTGGCCGGCATTCGAACGTTGCTTGATCGGTCTGCTCGGCGGTCTCTCAACCTTGTTGCCTGGACACCTCCGAATCTCCATCCATAAAGCTTATTAAAGGTCGCCTCGGAGGGCAGCACGTACGGTGTAATCGACCCGGCACTTCTTAAGAAATAGGCACGACCGTGCCCAAAAAAGCGGCGTGAATCGGAACGATTCAGCCAGTACATTCGCTATGTTCGCTGCCAGCCAGCCACAACGCAAGAAAACTTCTTAGCATCGGAAATTTGTCAGAATTTGTCCTACCAACGATGCGGAAAAATCTTTGCTTCGACTCCGCAAACATATCCTTCCAAGAATTTTCAACCGGCACGACAATTGCGCTAAAAACGTTACGCCTGCGCATTGCAACCCAATAATCCGTGGGAACCAAGGCCGTTAGCTTACGTAGTAGCGCGATCTCTATCACGAGGAGCGGATGATGATGCTTGCTCTTGATCACAATAAAAATTGTAACTCAGTGCTTTGGGGACTGGTGCTGGCCGGTGGCGATGGTAAACGGTTGCAACGCTATATTAGAGACACCTGCGGCGAGGATCTACCGAAACAATATGTCAACTTTGTCGGCCGTCGCTCGATGCTCGAGCATACCTTTTCGCGCGCGGAAAAATTGATTCCAGCCCGGCAAATTGTGACGATCGTGAGCAATCAGCATCTGCGCCATCAGGCAGTACGCTTTCAGCTCGCCCGCCGGGCTCCGGAAAACGTGATTGTGCAACCGGAGAATAAGGAAACTGGACCCGGAATCTTCCTGCCCCTGATGCACCTGTACAAACGTTGTCCCGATGCTACCGTGGCGGTCTTTCCATCTGACCATTTTATCTTGGAGGAAGACCGCTTCATGGATCATGTCGCGCTTGCAGCCCAAGCGGTTGACCACGACCCCAGCCGTATCGTGCTGCTCGCTATGGAAGCGCAATATCCCGAGGTTGAATACGGCTACGTGGTGCCGCGCGAAAATCATGGACGCCTGAACCTCTGGGGCATCCGCAACACCGCGAAGTTCATCGAGAAGCCGGATCGAAAGACGGCGGGGCATCTAGTCGATGCCGGCGGTCTGTGGAATACCATGATCATGGTCTTCAAAGTTCGGACTCTGTTGACGATCCTGCACAGGCTTTACCCAGTGACGCATGAGCGCTTCAGCCGTATCTACGATGCCATCGGAACTCCGGCCGAAAAAAATACTATCGACGATGTGTATCGAACGTTGGAACCGCTAAACTTCTCCAAGGGATTTCTCGAATTGGTCGCCGCCACGAACCCTGAGATAATCTCAATCTTGCCGGTGCTGCAGGTTTTCTGGAGCGATTGGGGTTCGCCGGAGCGGCTGTTGCAAGTACGCGAGGTTCTCTTCGCCCGCCGAGGCGAAGAGAACCAGCGCAATTCCGCCATCTCACCGAGTCGACACATATCAAATACTGAACAGCCCCTTGCGCAACAGCCCCAATTCGCATAGCCAATAGTTCATTGTTCTCGAGAGGAGGGTTGCGTCAGTGACGTTGACATTATCGCCTGCCGCGTGCCGACTTCGGCTTAACGTAGTGACGGCGCTCACATGCGCAACGATTTTTCTGGGCGGACCGCTCTCGGCATGGCCGCAGGGCGTGCGAACTCGCGAAGAAATCGGGCGAATACTAAGCATTGAAAAGCTGATCGTCGCTGACGGCGCAGTATCGGGCGAGGTGCTTAATCACTCCGCCAACACTGTGCGCGACGTCCAGCTGTTCATCCGCTATACCTGGCTCTGGGACAATGAAACGAAACCCGGCAAAGACGACCCCGGCACATCGGCGTATTACACGTTGGCCAGGGAGATTCCGCCGGGCGGGCGCCTGCCATTTAACTTTAAACCATCGACGCCATTGACCAAGTCGTCGAATGGTCACTTTGAAACCACGGTTGCCATCGCGGGCTTCGCCGAGATCATCTCCCAGGTCAAGTAATTCCAGCCAAATCGCCGCATCTTTAACTTTGGGGCGTGGCGTATCACGCTGCCTTTTTCTTGCGCCCCTCGACGAGGCAGGCGATTTGCGGCTTTACCAGCGCCATGAAATTTTTGTAGTAGAGCCGCACCAGTTGCACGTGGTTGCCGGCGTTGAAGTAAATGTATTTGTCTTTTTCCAGCTCCGGATCGACGATCACCTTCATGCCGAAGAGATTCCCGAACGGCGGCATGGCGCCGATCTCACAGCCGGGAAAGCGCGTGATAAATTCATCTTCTGTTGCCAATCGCACCCGGCTGGCGCCCAAGCTCGACCGCGCCATGTCCAAGCTTATCTTATGGTTGCCCGCGATCACCCCATGACCAGCGTGCCGTCGACATCCACCACCACGACCTTGGCGATTTCGTTTCCGGGCACGTGCTGCCTGGCGGCGATTTCCTGCGAGGTGTAGGCGAGCGGATAATTGAAAAATTCGTACGGCACTTTCGCTTCAGCAAGCTTTTTTCTCGCTTGGTCAAGATTGGCATAACCCCCGGCTACTATTTTTGCTATTTTCCTGTCAATAAAATGAGGTCGAATTCTCCCTTGATTATTTTGGGGGGACGATCCGTGCCACCGAATGCGAGCAAAATAGTTTTCTGATTCCAACAGCTTGTGAGGCTCTACACAGGTGCAAGCGCAACAGAGTGTATCTTTACTTGCCATTGTTGGTCATTTTTCCGCGCGATTTTCCCACGCTCGCGATACCACGATTCGGCGGCCAAACGAGTTAGATAAAATTTCAGTTTATTCGCGAGCTTTTTTGCGCGACAATGGTACTGTCATGGCACACCTCTTGCCGTCTTTGTGGAATGGCGCGGACACACAACCATCAACCAAGGAGGAAGACATATGAAAACTCCCTTGCAGATCACCTTTCGCGACATGCCGCCATCGAAAGCGATCGAGGGCAATATCCGCGAGAAAGCGAACAAGCTGGATTCCCTCTGCGACGACATCATGAGTTGTCGGGTCATCGTCGAGGCGCCGCACCGCCACCACCATAAGGGCAAAGCGTATGTTGTGCGCATCGACATGACGGTTCCGGGCGGCGAACTGGTGGTCAATCGTGAGCCCAAGCGTCTGATGGCCGCCCGGGCAGCACATATCGAAGAATTGGAAAAAACATTGGCCGAGAACCATGGGCCGAGCAAGCACGCGGCGCACGAAGATGCCTATGTCGCCATTCGCGATGCCTTCAATGCCGCGGCGCGTAAATTACAGGACTACGCGCGGCGGCGGCGCGGCAAAACCAAGACCCATGAGTCAACGCCGCTGGCTCGTGTTGCCAAGATTTTTCCCATCGAGGACTACGGTTTTCTCCAAACACCCGATGGCCGTGAAATTTACTTTCATAAAAATAGCGTACTGCAATCCGGTTTCGATCGATTAGAGGTTGGCACCGAGGTTTATTATGCGGAGGAGCTCGGTGAAAAGGGGCCCCAGGCGAGCACGGTACGAGTGGCCGGCCAGTAGAAGAAAGTCCTTCCATGTTCGAAGAAGTCATCGCCTGCCTCGCCGGCTCATCGTTGGCGGAAAAAATCCTTCCCTTGGCGCGCGGCGTAACGGCGGCGAAGCGAGGACGGCTGACACTGCTAAAAATCATGCAGCATACCGACGAACTGCGGCCGACGAGGAATATCTGCGCGATTGTGCGAGACAGTACAGCGCCGAGCTGCGATTTCGCGTATCGTCGGATCCAGCCGGCGCCATCGTCGCGGAGCTAGAGCGAGACCCGCACGCCATTGCGGCACTGACGACCCACGGGCGCAACGCCTGGGTGGGAGGGATTATGGGCAGTGTGGCTTGCGCGTCATGCGCGAAGCCAAACGTCCCGTGATCGTCTTTCGCGCCTTGGACAACGCGCGCGAGGCGCCGAAAAAGATCGGCACCATTGCGCTGGCCTTAGAAGGCACTCGTTTCTCGGAGAAAATGGTTTCTTATGCAGCGAAGGCGGCGCAATCTTTATCGGCGCGGCTAACGTTGATTCAAGCATTGCCGATTGACCCGAACTTGGCGCTGCTCGCGGAGCATGAAAAATCCGACATCCTCGAATCATCCTATCTCCATCGCAAGGCGGCGGATATCAAAGCTGCGCATGGCATCGAAACGCAATGGGAAGTGGCTACACGGCAATCCCGCCGACGCGATCTGCCGCTATCTCAGCGGCGCGTCTGAAACGATGCTGGCAATGACAACCCACGCGGGCGCCGCCATCGAACGGGTCGTGCTCGGCAGTGTCGCCGGCGCCTGCGTGCGTCGCGCCGGCGTGCCGCTGCTCCTCTACTGGCCGCACCGCTGAAACACACTCGCGAATAAATTCGCGAACGTGTTGTTCAGCTTTCATCCCGCTCACGATGCGGTGATTATGCCGCCCGCCTGCGCATTCCATCACGGTGCACCGGCTTTTCCTATTCCGCGTGCTTGCCTTTCGTTTTGCGCAGTCCGCGCCACACGTACTCGGGATGGAGGCCAAGAAGCTCGCACACATCATCGAAGGAAAAGATCCGAATCTCGTATTCGTTCCTGCCGCTTGTCGCTATTAGTTCTCATTAAGAAAAGAAACTCACTGTTTTTAGAAAATTTGGTGTGAGCTTTCGCGAATCGGTTGGACAGTTCTTGGCCTTAAAGACGCGAATGTGAAAAAACTTTCACCGCATTTCGCTCAACGCTTGGGGCCCTTTATGGCTGTTTCGTTCGTCAATATGCAAAACATCTGGACTAACTCTTACCCACTGATATAGTCGCCAAGATTGCCTCTGCCATGGAGTCGTTTAGTCCGCAATTCTTTGTATTGACCTTGGCCCTGGTGGGCGTGGTGATTATCATCGCCGCGCTTCTATCCGGCCTCATCGATCGCAGCGACGTTCCTCAAGTCGGCGTTTTCCTCGCGCTCGGCGCGATGCTCGGCCCCGCGGGGTTGCAATTGCTGGATGTTTCTCTGGATTCGCCGATTCTGCGGGTGGTCGCGACCCTCAGCCTCGTGCTGGTGCTTTTTACCGATGCGGTCAGTCTAAGCATCGCCGAGATCCGACGTTATCGCCTTTTGGCATTTCTCGTAGTTGGGCCCGGTACTTTGCTTTCGGCGGCCCTCATCGCGCTTGCGGCGTGGATGCTTTTGGATTTCTCGCCGGCGTCGGCGCTGATGATCGGCGCTGCTCTGGCATCGACCGATCCGGTGATGCTGCGCGGTTTATTGAAACGTCCGGGTCTTCCGGAAACGGTGCGCTTGGCGCTGCGTCTGGAAAGCGGCTTGAACGATATCGTCTTGCTGCCGATCATTCTCGTCGCCATGGCTTTCATGAGCCAGAGCAATTTCTTGGGCGTCGAATCGGCGCGCCTCGCACTCGAGCTGTTTCTCCTCGGGCCCGGAGCCGGCGTCACGGTGGGTTTGCTGGCGATTGGCGCGCTCGAATTGGTGCGCCGCAAAACCGGAGTGCGCCGCGACTACGAATCCTTATACTCGCTGGGTGTGGCGTTTGCCGCCTATGCGGCGGCCGAAGCCGTGCATGGCAGCGGCTTCTTGGCCGCTTTCTGCGCCGGCTTGACGATTGCCGCCCTCGACGTGGAACTATGCGATTGCTTTCTCGAATACGGACAGACCACCGCCGAGATGACGTTGCTCTTTACCTTCATCCTGTTCGGCAGCTCGCTGATATGGCAAGGGCTGCTTGTTCTCGACCCAATGACTGTACTCTTCGCCGTAACCGTGGTGGTGATCCGGCCGATCGCATTCCTCTTGTCGTTGTCGCGGACTAACCTAGAGCGCCGTAGCTGTGTCTTGATCGCGTGGTTTGGACCGCGTGGTTTGAGCTCCTTACTATTGATCCTCGTGCCGGTATTCGCCGGCGTGCCGGGCAGCGAGCCGTTGTTTGTCGTTTGCTGCCTCGTCGTGTTGCTGTCGGTGGCGCTGCACGGTGGCTCGCTGATGTTGCTGGGCCGAACGCCCCCTTCGCCCGCTCCCGTAAACCTCGATCCAATCGACACGGCAATGCCAAAATCCGATGATAACCCGCCGCGTCCAATCGCGGCTGAGAACGACAGCGATCGTATATCGATCGAAGAACTCCGCGCGCTGCAGTCCTCCGGTGCTCCCTTGTTGATCGTCGACGTCCGCGCCGAGACCAGTTTCAACTCCAGCGCATCCCAAGCTCAAGGCGCGCTGCGAATACCCACCGATCAGATCGTCCGCCGAATCGCCGAACTCAACGTGCCGCGCCAAACCTGGATCATTACGTTTTGCGCCTGACCGGACGAAGCCACCAGCGCCCGTGCGGCGCAGGAACTCAAACGAGCCGGATGGCAGCGCGTGCGGGCGCTGATCGGCGGGTGGGACGCTTGGCAAGCCGCCGGACTAGAGATCGAGGAAAAGCCAAGTCTAGATGTCTGATCGTGTATGCCTGCAACGCGCGGTGACATTGCAGGCAATGTTCGAAATTATTCTTGACCAGCCGCCCGGTAACTGTTTATGGCTGACGGCCAACATCCCCGAATCATACGGGCTATGATCTGATCATCTCGACAAAGTTCGGCTGGTGGTGGTTTATTCCCGCCATCGCCGCCGTATGTGAACTCGCAATCCCATCGGTGGAAGCGGGGAAACCCGATCGACTACATCGGGCAACGACGGAAAACGCCGGGAACTCGACGACACGACTCGAGTCATCTCAGCGCATTCTAATTCGTGGATATTCACTCCAGACAACCCGAGTGTCCGAAGCGTGGGGCTAACCGACGCTTGATACCCTATTTGCGCAGCATGCAGAATTTGCTCGATAGAGGAAAGGATGTAGACAAGAGCATTATCAATCGTCGTGGATATCGAGACTCTCTAACTTGCGATAAAGAGACGAGCGGCTTACCCCCAACAACTGGGCGGCCCGCGTTTTGTCGCCGGCACTTTCCTTAAGCACGTTTTCGATATGGCTTTTTTCGTACGATTGAACTGCGGTACGAAGATTGTTCGGCGACTCGATGTTGCTTTCCTCCGCCGGTAGCGTGCACTGGCGCAGTTCTGCTGGGGTGATCCATTCGCCGTTGCCCAATATCATTGCGAGTTCGAGGACGTTGTCCAATTCCCTCACGTTTCCTTTCCAGGGAAGGGACATAAGCAATCTTAGCGCCGAGTTGGCCATGCCTTTATAAGTCTTTTTCATTTCAGCGTTGTGACGGTTAATCAAATGTTCGACCAACAAGGGAATGTCTTCGCGGCGCTCGCGCAATGGCGGCACACGAATGTTGATGACGTTAAAGCGATAAAACAAGTCTTCACGGAACCGCCCATCGGCGACTTCCATTTGCAACTCGCGGTTGGTTGCGGCGATGATTCGAACATTCAACTTCGACGGATGCGTGGAACCGATAGGCAAGACTTCCTTATCCTCGATGACACGGAGGATTTTCGGTTGCAGGCTCAGCGGCATCTCACCGATTTCGTCGAGAAAAATCGTACCGCCTTGAGCGCGCTGGAAAAGTCCTTCCTGAGAGTTCGCCGCGCCGGTAAAAGCCCCTTTGACGTAGCCGAACAGCTGGCTTTCGAGCAACGTTTCCGGGATCGCGCTGCAATTGACCGGTAAAAAGACCTTATCCTTCCGCGGGCTTTGAAGATGTAATGTGCGCGCAACCACTTCCTTGCCGACCCCGCTCTCGCCGGTAATCAAGACGTTCGAGCTCGTCGGCGCGACCTTCGAAATCATCGCGAGAATATCGTGGATGATGCGGCTTTCTCCGATCAGACCGGTGGACTCTGAATTGTAGTTGACCTGGCGACGCAACAGCTCGACTTCCCACGCCAAGCTCTTCGATTCCATAAGACGCTTGACCTTTTGCAGAACATCCTCGAGCACCACCGGCTTTAGGATATAATCCTGGACACCGCCGCGGAATGCTTCGATCGCCGAGTCCAGAGACGCATAACCCGTCATCAAGATAAACATGGTTTGCGGCGAAACACTGCGCACATGGCGCAGAACGCCAAGCCCATCTGTTCCGGGGATTTTGAGATCGCTCAGTACGAGATCGAAGTCGAGATCGTTGATTGCATTAATCGCCTCCTCGCCGTTCTCGGCTTCGTAGACATGATATTCCTCTTCCGCGAGCACCCGCGCGATATTCTTTCGCGGTAATGCTTCATCGTCGATAACGAGAATATTTGAACTCATGATCAAGCCAAACAATCGCTAGTCATACTCGCGCGTAGACGCGTAAAATTGACAGCGAAGCATTTCGAGCATGACTGTTTGTAACGGCAAAGCCCATGCCAAACTATAGCGACGTGAATACAGAGATTATTTAACGTCTGAACCGATTCTAGCTTGTCGGTTGTCGCAAAATTAGGACAGAGAAATCCTTCGTGTCCTGTTTTCAGGACATCCCACATCCATATTGAATTCGGCTCTTTTCTCTTTCGTGTTGGTAGCTGCCATGGATGAGGCCGCGCAAACGGAGCATGGCATAGCGCTTGCTCGATTATTACACTCGTGCTGTTGGCGACGACTTCGAGTAACGAATTCACCGCGATCGAAAAATCAGAATAAATCAATACTATTGAAAATGAGCGAACAGATTAACATTGAAAGTCTGGGATACGTAGAAACGCTTTGGAAGCAATACTTAAAAGATCCGTCCTCGATCCCGGCCGAATGGCGGCATTACTTCGCGCAAACGACCGAGAACGGCAAACAGGACACCCCACAACTAAAATCCCCCCGTGATGCTGCATCGACTCGGGCTGTCGAAAGCTCGACACCACTAGACGGCAGAGAACCCATCCCAGCGACGGCGTCTCATTTGATGCCATCTACCCAACTCGACGAAATGATCCAGGCCTATCGCACCTTCGGCCATTTGAAAGCGCACATCGATCCATTGAACTTGCGCAATCTCGCGGTCGTCGATCTCGATCCCGAAGGATTCGGCTTCACCGAATCGCACAGGGACAAGCTGTTTGCCTCGGAATCGCTCCGTCTCAGTGCGCCGTTGACTCTGCGTGAATGCGTCCAATGGCTGGAAAACGTTTACTGCGGACCGATCGGCTTTGAGTTCATGCATATTGCCGATCTCACACAAAAGCGTTGGCTCGAAGAGCGCATCGAGCGAATCGAAGACCGCTCGAAGCTCGATCGCGCCGACCAAATGCGTATTCTCAGCCGGCTGATCGACGCTCAGTGCTTCGAACAGTTTATTCGCAAAAAGTTTTTGGGTGCGAAGAGTTTTTCGCTGGAAGGGGCGGAGAGCCTGATTCCGCTCCTCGAATTCGCCATCGAAAAAGCCGCCGATCAAGGCGTCGAGGAAATCGTTTTAGCGATGGCGCATCGCGGCCGGCTCAATGTGCTCGCCAATATTCTTGGCAAACCGCCTCGGGAAATATTTCGCGAGTTCATCGATCCGTCGGTCGCCCACGCCGACGGCAGCGGCGACGTCAAATATCATTTGGGCCACAGCCATGATTACCGCACGCACGGCGGGCGTGAGGTGCATCTCTCGCTTTGCTTTAACCCGAGTCATCTGGAATTCGTCAATCCCGTCGCGCTCGGACGGGTGCGCGCCAAGCAAGACCGGCGGCAAGATCGCGAACGCACGCGCACCATGGCGCTGTTGATTCATGGCGACGCGGCTCTCGCCGGCGAAGGCATCATTCAAGAAGGCATGAACCTGGCGAGACTCGATGCTTATAGAGTCGGTGGCGTGGTTCACGTCGTCGTCAACAATCAAATCGGCTTCACCACGCCATCGAGCGCGGCGCGGTCGACGGCTTACGCCACCGACGTGATGAAAATGCTGCAGATACCGATTTTCCACGTCAACGGCGATGAACCGGAAGCCGTCGCTTATGCCGTCCGACTCGCTCTGGAGTTTCGCGCGCGATTTAGCCAGGACGTGGTCATCGACATGTACTGTTACCGGCGCCTAGGTCATAACGAAGGCGACGAGCCGAGCTTCACCCAGCCACGTATGTACCAGGCGATCGGCAAGAAAAAAAATATCCGCGAGATTTATCTCGAACGTTTGCTTTCGCTCCAGCGGGTGACTGTCGAGGAAGCGGCCCATATGGAAGCGGCGCGAGTGCAGCGCTTCGATCAGGAATTGACGGCGGCGCGTGATGAAAATCATGCACCGGTGCGCGAAGAGCTGCAAGGCATTTGGGCGGGCTACCAAGGCGGCCTTGAACCGAGCGCCGATGAATTAAAGACAGACATCGAAATCTCCCGGCTTACCCATTTGCTCGAAGCACAGACGCAACTCCCGGACGATTTTCACCCCCATCCGAAAATCGCGCGTGCGGTGGAAGCACGGCGAAAAATGGCGGCCGGAGAGCTTGCCCTCGATTGGTCCGCGGCCGAGTCGCTGGCTTTTGCAAGCTTGGCAGACGAAGGGATACACGTTCGTTTGAGCGGTCAGGACAGCGCCCGAGGCACATTCAGTCACCGTCATGCCGTGCTGCACGACTACCAAAACGGCCAGACGTATGTCCCGTTACAACATCTCGGCGGCGACCAAGCGTCCTTTGAGATCTACGATAGTCCATTGTCCGAGGCCGGCGTGCTGGGCTTTGAATACGGCTACAGTCTCGATTGCCCCGATGGTTTGACGCTTTGGGAAGCGCAGTTCGGTGATTTTTCCAATGCCGCACAGGTCATCATCGATCAGTTTATCACCACGGCCGAAGAAAAATGGCGCAGGTTGAGCGGGCTGGTGATGCTACTGCCGCACGGCTTTGAAGGTATGGGACCGGAGCATTCCAGCGCGCGCCTGGAGCGCTTTTTACAGCTAGGCGCCAGGGACAACATCCAAGTCGTTTATCCGACGACCCCCGCGCAATACTTCCATTGCTTGCGCCGTCAAGCTTTACGGAAATGGCGCAAACCGCTGATCGTGATGACCCCGAAGAGCCTATTGCGCCATCCAAAATCGGTTTCATCTCTCGATGATTTTTCCGATCGGCAGTTTCAGCCGGTTATCAGCGATCTGACTGATGGATCGCCACGTTCCGTGAGTCGCATCCTTCTCTGTAGCGGCAAAATCTATTTCGATCTTGATCATAGACGGCAAGAGCAGCGCCGCGACGATGTCGCTTTGATTAGGCTCGAGCAACTCTATCCGTTTCCGGACAAAGTTTTGCGATCTTTATTGGCCCGATATCCGGCGAACACGCCGCTAATCTGGGTTCAGGAAGAACCGGAAAATATGGGCGCCTGGTGGTATTTGAGTTTGAAGTTCAACAATCGCGCGCTCAACAAGAGGCCGGTTTCCGTGGTTGCGCGCCCGCCATCCGCCAGCCCTGCGACCGGTTCTGCCACCCGGCACAAAGAGCAGCAGAAACAATTGCTCGACAAAGCCTTTGGCGCTAGCCCGAACGATGACCAATCACTAAAACAAGAGGCACAAACGGCCACGTCAACGGCTTGAGGAGGTTGACCTTGTCCGTCGCAGTTAAAATACCCGAAGTGGGCGAATCGATTTCAGAAGTAGCCATCGGCGAATGGCTCAAACACGAAGGCGACTTTGTCGAACGCGATGAAGAGGTCGTCGTCATCGAAACCGATAAAGCCACCGTCGAAATACCCGCGCCGGAATCCGGTCGAGTGACGAAAATTCTGAAAAAAGCCGGCGATAGCGCGTCGGTGAACGAGGTCATTGCCTACATCGATAATGACGCCGTGAATGACGGGACAAAGGAGAGTGCAAAATCGAACAACGGCATCGACCAGCGCGACGAGACGCCGAAAAAACCCTCCGCTGTTTCCGACGATTTGGCAAAATCCGGGAGTGCTCAACGGGATGCCGATGAAATGGCAGATTCGCCGGCGGGACCGCCGAAAACAAACGGCGAGGGCGCAAGTGTGCAGCCGGTGGCAGCTTCGAACCAAGAAGCGGAAAGTGATTTGCGAGAAAAGGTCGAAGAAGCCGGCACCCTCGACTCACTGCAAGCTCAAAATCGGCAAGCGTTCGATGAGCCGGCGCAGAACCTGCCGCCTCGACTAACGGCGGGACACGCCAGCGAAGCCGACAAAGCGCATGAAAGAAAAGACGGGATACAACCGAACCGACAGAGGAAACCGGCACAGGACCGTCAGCAAACGACCGAGGGTCAGGACGAGACCGTGCCGATGAGTCAGTTGCGCCGCAAGATTGCCGAGCGACTGGTCCAGGCCCAACAAAACGCCGCGTTGCTCACGACGTTCAATGAAATCGACATGTCGGCGGTCATTGACCTACGGAACAAACATCGTGACGCCTTTGCACAGAAGTACGAGGCTAAGCTTGGATTCATGTCCTTCTTCGTCAAGGCAGCGGTGGAAGCGCTCAGACTCGTGCCTGAAGTCAATGCTGAGATCCGCGGCGAAAATATCGTCTATCATAACTTTTTCGACATCGGCATCGCGGTGGGCGGAGGAAAAGGACTTGTGGTTCCCGTTCTGCGGCAGGCGGAGCGCTTGAGCTTTGGCGAAATCGAAGGCGCCATCGCCGACTTCGCGCGGCGCGCGGAACAGGATAAGCTGACGCCCGGCGAGCTGCGCGGCGGAACCTTTACAATCAGTAATGGCGGAATTTACGGTTCGCTACTTTCCACTCCGATCGTCAACCCACCGCAGAGCGCGATCCTCGGTTTGCACGCGATCCAGGATCGTCCGGTCGTCCGCCAGGGCGCAGTCGTCGCTCGGCCAATGATGTACGTCGCTCTGACGTACGACCATCGCATCATCGACGGCCGCGAAGCCGTGACGTTTCTGAAACACATTAAAAACATGATCGAAGAGCCCGGGCGGATTCTGCTGGGGATATAAAATCCGGTTACCCCGCCGGCGCACGCAACAAGCGATAATGATCCGGTGAATGTCGCGGTCGGCCGGCGGGTCCTAAGCTATCCATTAGCTATCGGCGGGAGCTCGCACCGGATCTTCGATCTATGATGCGAATAACATCGGCGTACTGCTCATAACCGGAGCCACCGCTAGGCCGCACCACAACTTCATCACCGCTGCGCAGATCCTGCACGGGAAAGTCACGGTCCCGATCGTAGACCAAAGTTTTCGGATCGTATCTGAACACGACGACATTTCTTTCTCCGGTTCGTAGGTGAATTTCTCTACGCGCTTCGTCGATACGTTGCACGGTGCCGGTCACTTCACCACGCGCACGATCACTCTCGCGTTCAAATCTGCCAACGTCGGACTGGCGATCGGCGCGACTTCGACTCACGCCTGTTTCGTCGATGTCGGGCCTAGGCATCAGGGCAACACTTTCGCAGCCGGCTACACCGACGAGACCGAAAACTATGACACCGATCACGCTAATCTTTGACTTCATAAAAGTACCTCCCGCCGTGATGCCAACTAGTTTTCGCAAGCGGGGTGCCATTACGCACCGACTGATAATCGTCGTGAGAATTCGCACAAACGGGACGAAATCCATGGTTTTAGGACATTTTTTGTTTCATTGGCGAGTATTGTCTTAAAGAGCTGGACGAAATGCACTGCCGATCTGTCGGTGAAAATCCAACATAGGCGCGTAAAGCGAAGACACCGTGGCGATGCAATCAATCGCGATACTGTTTGTTTCTCTCTAATCTCTCCATGTTACGCGGCTCTCTTGGCAAATCCGATTGCTGGCATACCCGTTGCGACGCAATGGCAAGTAGAGCCACGATGCAAATCCGGCGTGACTGCTCTCTGACTGCTCTATTGATGCACAGAAATACGCGGAAACGGAGATTCCGTAGGTTGTTCCATTTTTAAACTTTACAATACAAACAGGTATAAAAATTGAGGTAAAGCGTATGCAGGTGCACAATTTGTGTTTAACCCTAGCGGTGGGAGGCGCGCTAATCGCGGTTCCCAAAATTTCGTTGGCGGCGGCATCGAATGATACACCGAGCACCTCAAACCCGAGTGCCTATAGCGATCGTGATCGAATGACTGCGTCGAAAGATGAGAAAGAAAAACTGCAACAATCATTAAAGACCGGCGAAGAGAAATCATTCTATCGTCAACAGCTGGAGAAAGCCGGCTGGACCGTCGCTTCGGTGAACCACGACAAACCGGATTACGTGGAGTACGAAATCGTCAAAGGCAAGTCGACTTACGAAGTGCAAATCGACCTCGATAAGAATACTCACAAGGCCACTAAAGTGGATGTGGCCTACAACGCCTGGAAAACAGATGCGACCGAAGCGGCGTTGGAAGGCAAACCGAATCAGGCTTCGAATCGCACGACCAGCAACCCGAGCCGTTATAGCGATCGTGACCGGATAAAGGCAGCGAAAAACAACGAGAACAAACTGGAGCAGAGCTTAAAAACAGGCGAAGACAAGTCCTTTTATCGCCGACAGCTCGACAAAATGGGCTGGAAAATCACGTCCGTGAACTATGATAAACCCGATTACGCCGAGTATGAAATCGTCAAAGGGGACAGTACTTTCGAAGTTCAGATTGATTTCGACAAAAACACTCAGAAGGCGACTAAGATCGATGCGACCGCCAACGTATGCGTCCGAGGAGACGAAAAACGCGCTGAAGCAAACCCATGCGCGTCGCTAGCCGTCGCCGGGCTGAATCGCTGTCTCAAACAGAAAATTTTTATTTGATAAAAAAAGGAGAACCCCATCCATGGATCTAAGAGAAATTATGACCCGTAACGTGGAAGTCGTTAAATCCGGTGCGTCGTTGAAGGATGCGGCAAGAAAGATGAAAGAGCTTGACGTCGGTCTTATTCCGGTTTGTGATGGCGATCGGCTAAAGGGCGTCTTGACCGATCGTGACATCACGATTCGAGCTACGGCCGACGGCCGCGACCCCGCCAAAACCAAGGTCAGCGAGGTCATGTCGACCGACCTCGCCTATGGTCTCGAAGATCAAGAAATCGAAGAAGCCGTGAGTGTCATGGAAGCGCGGCAAATCCGCCGCTTACCGGTGGTCAATCAGGATAAGCGTCTGGTCGGCATAGTTAGTCTAGGCGACATCGCCGTCCATGTCGGCGACCGAGATCTGTCGGGTGAGACCTTGGAAGAAATTTCGGCGCCCGCGGAACCCAAACGTTAGGCAAGAAGCCCAGCACGAAAGATTTGCCGATCACCGGCTTACTTGTGATTTTTCTTCCCAGTAACGGGAGCTGGAACGGGAATGGTGGCTCAGTAAATGGCTCGAAGACCGCGAAATAGGCGAAAGCGAAAATCTCGTGGCGCCTCGCCGGATCCCGAATCGCTTGGCCGCACGACCAAAGTGCGACATCGTAGCGGCGAGCCATGTACGACGAGAAACAAGAAACCCCTTTCATAATCTGAGAAATCCGCAAGGGCATGTATGGCGCGTAGATCGAAAGCAAAAAAAGCCAAAGCAAGGCGAAAACGGCCTGCGCGCTCGCGAGCGATCTGGAAAGGCAGCATTGACTTTGGCTTGGTCAATATTCCCGTGAGGCTGTATTCTGCAGAGTCTTCCGGAGGGACGAATTTCGATTTGCTCGACAAGCGAGACTTCTCTCGGGTCCGCTATCGACGGGTGAATGAGCAAACCGGCCGCGAAGTGCCGTGGGACGAGATCATCAAAGGCTACGAATACGAAAAGGACGAATACGTGGCGCTCTCCGACGACGATTTTGTCCAGGCTAACGTCGAAACCACGCAGACCATCGCGATCACCGACTTCGTCGACGCCGCGGAAGTTAGCCCGGTTTATTACGACAAGCCCTACTATTTAGAACCGCTGAAAAATGGCCACCGGGCGTACGCGCTGCTTCGCGAAGTTCTCAATAAGACCAAAAAGGCGGGCATCGCCAAGGTGGTCATCCGAACTCGCCAACACTTAGCGATGTTGTTCGCCGACGGACCAAGATTGGTTTTGAATCTGTTGCGCTTTGCCCACGAGCTACGCGATACCGCGGGACTCGATTTACCCAAAGTCGGCGTTAAGCGTGCAGCGGTTTCGACTCAGGAAATGGAAATGGCGGAACGGCTGGTGGAAACCATGGAAAGCAAATGGATTCCGGAGAAATATCAAGATGAATATCGCGACGACCTGATGAAAATCATTCGAAAGAAAATCAAAGCGGGCAAAACCAAAGTTATCGAATCCGCGAAGCCAGCGGCAAAAGCGCCAGAGCGCGGTAAAGTCATCGACATCATGCATCTACTACGCCAGAGCATGAAGCGATCAGACAAGAAAGTCGAACCAACGCGACAGCGCAAGGCGGGTTAGTCATCGCCGGAAAACGCGCACCGCGCCATGGATCTGGAAACCTATCGCCGCAAGCGCAACTTCCGTAAAACTCCCGAGCCGGCCGGAAAAAAAATCTCACGCGCCGACAAGACATCATCTTTCGTCGTGCAAAAGCACGCGGCACGCCGACTTCATTACGATTTTCGCCTCGAAATGGGCGGCGCCTTGGCGAGTTGGGCCGTGCCCAAGGGCCCCAGTAAAAATCCGAAAGACCGCCGTTTGGCTGTCCAGGTCGAGGACCATCCCATCGATTATGGAAATTTCGAAGGAACCATCCCAACCGGCCAATATGGAGCGGGTTCGGTCATCGTCTGGGACCGCGGCACATGGGAGCCCTCAGGAAATCCGCTCGAGGGCCGGCGCCGCGGCATTCTCAAGTTCCGTCTCCACGGCAAAAAACTTAAAGGCGCTTGGACCTTGGTACGCATGAAAGGAAAAAACCACGCGAAAGACAGAAGTTGGCTATTGATCAAAGAACGAGACGAGAACGCGGGGCGGGATGACATCGAAGCGAAGCAACCGGCAAGCGTAAAATCGGGACGATTAATCGAAGAGATTAAGAAGAACGACGGCGGCCACGAAGGTCATGGAAAGCGGAGGCGCACGAAAACAAAAACCCCCGCGCACGTCAAAGATAGCAAAAAGGCAAAGCTGCCTGCGTTCTATCAACCTCAGCTCGCAACTTTGGTCGATCGAGTGCCGCAGGGAGATCAATGGCTGCACGAACTAAAGTTCGACGGTTATCGCATTCTCTCTCGGATCGATAAAGGGCGAGTCACATTACTGACCCGCGAAGCGCATGATTGGACCAAGCGCTTTAGCGTGATCGCGGATGCGCTGAAGAATTTCCCCGCGCGCCAGGCGTTTCTCGATGGTGAGATCGTCGCCCTCAAGGAAGACGGCACTAGCGATTTTCAGCTTTTACAAAACTCCCTGAGGGAACACGCGCCGGTCAATCTAAGTTATTTTGTCTTCGACCTGCTTTATTTGAACGGGCGGGATTTTACTGCCGCGCCTCTCTCGGCGCGCAAAGAAACCCTGGAAAGCTTCCTCAAACCAAAGACGAAAGCCGCCACCCCTGAGTTGATACGTTACAGCGACCATTGGATCGCGCAGGGCGATGAACTTTTCGAAAAGGCGTGCAAAGCAGGGCTCGAAGGGATTGTCTCGAAAAGAGCGGATCAGCCTTATCGTCCCACCCGCAGCCGTGATTGGCTGAAGATCAAATGTGTGCATAGCCAAGAGTTTGTCATCGGCGGATTCACCGATCCTGCCGGTTCGCGCACCGCATTCGGCGCGCTATTGCTCGGATTTTATGATGATAACCACTCCCTGCGCTATGCGGGACGGGTCGGCACCGGGTTTACCGAAACGACTTTGCGCGATCTCCGCGCTCGTATGAACAAGCTCGCGATCAAGTCATCTCCCTTTGCCAATCCTCCACCGCGCCGACAAGCGAAAGGCGTCCACTGGATAAAACCCAAGCTCGTCGCTGAAGTGGCATTTACCGCATGGACCAATGACAAACTGCTCCGCCACCCTTCCTTTAAAGATCTGAGAGAAGACAAACCGGTGGATGAAATTCAGCGTGAAGAAGCGGCTTCCACCGCCAAAGTCGTTACGTCAAACAAGGGTAACGGCGCAGCTCGCGAGATCGCTGGAATCCAACTGACCCATCCCGACCGCGTGCTCTATCCCGAACAGGGAATTACCAAGCTCGATCTCGCGCACTACTACGCTAGCGTCGCCGACTGGATGCTGCCACACGTCGCGGGCCGTCCGCTCACGTTAGTGCGTTGCCCCGGAGGATACGCCAAGCAGTGCTTCTACCAGCGCCACACCAACGAATCGCTCGACCCGGCGATTGGCGCCATCCGCGTTAAAGACAACAAATCTATCGCTTCCTACGTTTCGATCGATTCCCTCTCCGGCCTGATCGCACTCGTACAAATGGGCGTCTTGGAAATCCACACCTGGGGAGCGCGCGCGGAACATATCGAGCAGCCCGATCAGTTGGTTTTCGATCTCGATCCGGACGTGACTCTATCATGGACCGCGCTAAAAGACGCCGCGATGACGCTCAAAAAGCGCATATCCGATCTCGGTCTAAGCGCCTTTCTCAAGAGCACCGGAGGCAAAGGGCTGCACGTCGTCGTTCCTGTCAAGCCGACAAAAGATTGGACGTTTGTCAAGGAATTTGCCAAAGCCGTCGCTCAAAGCATCGTTCATGAGAGACCCGACCGGTACACAGCGACCATGTCCAAAGCAAAGCGAAAGGATAAGGTTTTTATCGATTACCTGCGCAACGCCAAAACGGCCACTGCGGTATGCGCTTATTCCACGCGGGCGCGAGCGGGCGCGCCGGTTTCGCTGCCGCTAAGATGGCAGGAACTGAAAGACGACGTGCGTACACAATTTACCCTGCACACAGTGCCAAAGCGGCTGGAGCGATTGAAGAAAGATCCGTGGGACGACTTTGAAGCAGCCCGAAGGGCAATCACGGAGAAGATGATGAAACGGCTTTGAGTTCCACCTGGAATTAAAACCGTTCAAAAGGTTCGAATCGTTCAAGACGCTCAAATTGTTTAGGAGACGGGATTCAGGATCATTCTGTTTTGCGCCTTCTGAGAAAGTCGCGGAACAGTTCCGCCGCGATTGCGCCCGTCATGCTGGCGGCGGCGGAAGCGAAGCTCCCAACCAGGATGTTCGACTTAGTCGTAGACCCTTTTTGCCTCGGCTGTAATGAACGACCGACGATCCAGCCCATCACGGTAACGATTCCAAGTGTCGGCCATGGGCGAGTTCTCACATAGTAGGCGGGATTCAACGTGGTCGTTGCCGTGGTTTCGATTTTGTTTTCAAGCCGGCTGAGTTTCTCGCCGAGCGCCACGCGCGTATTTTTGATATCGCGCCGAACGTCCTCCAGGGTCTCGTTCATCGAAGATCCTCCGCTTCAGTGGCCCATTGCCTTTTCACGGATGTACTGCGCGTCTTCTTTGGTGCTGTGTAAAGTGTCGTGTGGAATCGCTGTGGCTCTTCGCATCTTCCGCTGGCCGACAAGAGTTATGATCGATCCCAAAATCGTGTACACGGCACCGACGATGCCAAGACTTGCCCATATCGGCAGGGCCAAATAGAGGGCGAGAACTAACGCGAGTACAACGGAAAGAAAGACAATGCCGGTGGCCAAGCTAAATAGGCCGACACCCAGGAAAATACTTGAACGCACCGCATTGCGGACTTCCTCGCGAATCTCGAGCTTGGCGGCGGTGAATTCCTTGCTCGAAAGCGTGCGGGCGTCATGTAAAATGCCGCGCATTAATTCCCTAATCGATTCGCCCCGGTCATTTCCCCTCGCTGCTCTGATAATCTGTGTTCATCATCTACCCGTCTCCTGAAGAGATGGAAGCAGCAACTTCATATCGCTTGGTCGTTATCGTTTTCGCCTTAGATCAATGAGATCAAAATAATTGGCCGCGGCGTGAGTGACTGTTTGGCGATCTCGCAGGCTAGTGATGTCTGACAGCCAAGATCATGCATTGACCTCGTCCTTTGCACTTTGTGCATCGTATTTTTCTAAACACCCACTTTCTTTTGTATCCCTTACCGCTGCAAGTGACACACCGTATGGGTAAATACATCGGCTTTCCCTATCCACAATTTAGTCAATTTCGACTTTCGATGTGTCCCGCAGCTAGGCCATAAGTCAGCACCCTCGGATCGAGAAACAAATATAGAGGGCAACCGACTCGGTTGCCCTCTTAGTCGCAGGTTACCCTGTCGCAGCTCGGTTTGCGTCAGTCGCGCCGAAGTCGTCAATTCAGAGTCGCAAGGTAGCATGACCCGCCATGACGGAACTCAAGCAAGAACGCACACTCGTCGCTTCACCTGGTCTTCCTGTCTCCAGAGCCTCCCCAGACATATCCTAAACCAATATTCGCCACATGATTGCCATGAGTCCGATTGTCCCTCGCGGCTTCGAAGGATTTGAAAAACCACTCATAGCGGTATCCGATATTGAGAAACGTTTGCTCCGCGACAAAAAGCTTTAACCCTGCAGCGGGTCCGGTGGTTCCAGTAACGTCTCGGTCGTTCCAAACCACTCCACCGAATATCCCGAGATAGGGTACGAGAACGTCCGTAACTCTGAAATTGTAGTGAATGAAAGGAGTAGTTGTCGCATGCCAAGCATCGGACCCGTCATCAACGAAATTATAATCAACACCTTGACGGAAGCCGAGCTCCCACCCGGGGCTTAAATAGTATCCGTAATTAAATTCCCCATTGAAATTGCCGGTATCACTGCCTTGGGCGTGAGAAAAGCCGCCAGATATTTGGATCTCGCTGTCACCGTCAAGCGGCAGGGCAGAAACCGGATTGACGCCGAATACCACAAGAGAAATGGCGCAGGCAGCAATAATGAAGTAAAACCCGAATTTACTTTTCATGTAGGAACCTCTCGATTTCAGTTAGAGTTATAAATCTTGCGCGTTTTGGTTGAATCTGCGGCCTTAACCGATTGCTTCCCCCGATCATGAGGATTCGTCCGAACTCATGTGCATCCCCCTCCTCTGGAAATTATTTTTTCGCCATCGCGCAGAGCTAAGCGTTTGCAAAAATGCGATGTCCCATTCCAGATGTGATACAAAGAACATCCTCTGTCACCGACAGCGGGAATCATTTTTGGCTGCTATAACACGAATGAATCTAAGTGACCAACAAAAATTGGTTAAAAACTCATTACTCGACGATAACGAGCACCGAGCCACCCTCTACAGTGTCGCCGGGCTTTACTTTGACTGTCGTTAAATTATTGATTTGCAAGTGGCCATGGAGCAAACATCACGCCACCGATTGGCGCGCCAATAAGTATTTGTATTCAGACGAAATACAGTGCGAGCCTGTCGCGACTTGAGCTAACGAGTGTCGGCTTTTACCTGGACGATGTATTGATTTTTCGCACAGGCTTCGAAGCGTTTATCTTTCGACAACACTTTCCGTCGTCTGTGGTCACTGCCGTCGGCACTTTTCACCGCAACTCTGACCGTTGGCTGCGACCCCATGAGCCCGGCAAGCTCCGACCGCGGAAGACACGAGACTACGAGCGGGCGAGGTCGAAAGCGAAATGGCTGAACTGAATCAATCCAGAACAGCAATCTCTACGTGCCGCTCCTTGGTAGAGTCAGATTAATTTCCCCGGCGCGCGGGCGTCGATATCGCGCTCGCTAGTTCGTTGGAAACTTCGCCGGCAAGGACAGTGGCACGTCGATTGCTCGATTTACTAAACGACGGTAACTTTTTTCACATTCACAAAGGTTGAAAGCTAAGGCAGACACCGGGGCGCAATAATGGAAGGTGTTTATGAAATCTGAAAAGCTAGGCTCAAACAAAGAGAACACGTTCGTTTTGGTATTTGAAAAGGGTGATGAGTTTATGAGCGAGCTCACCAACTTCGCGAAGAATAGCAAACTTGCCGGCAGTCATTTTACCGCCATCGGCGCATTTCGCGACGTGACCCTCGGCTATTTTGATCGGCAGAAAAAAGACTACAAGAAAATCCCCATCGAGGAGCAAGTGGAGGTGCTCTCCCTTGTCGGCGATATCGCGCTCAAAGACGGCACGCCGAATGTTCATGCCCACGTCGTCGTCGGTAGGTCGGACGGAACGGCCCACGGCGGCCACATCCTCGCGGCGCATGTTTGGCCGACGCTCGAGGTCGTCTTGTCCGAATCGCCACGCCATTTATGTCGCAAGACGGATGAAGAAACCGGCCTGGCACTAATCGATCTCAAGCCATAAGAAGTCTGGAATCAAATAGGCTAGTGGACCGTTCATGGTTCGCAAGCTTCGCCACGAACGGTCTTTCCTTAGTACGCGTCGAAGGGGTTTCGAATGGACAGACGCGAAGCACGCCGATCTAGAGAAATTTTCGCCCGCTGACCGGGTCAGGAACCGTTAGACCCATGCCAAGTATTAGTGGATCCACTTCCCGAATGAATTCCCATCGTGCTTGGCTATTGCTGCGCCGCTTCAGGCCCCAATGACAAAACCGATTGGATCGTTCCGAGTCGGTCCGTCCAAACATATCCAAGGCTTTTGTGTACCAGAAATCGACACTCTGCTGCACTCGCTGTCGCGACTCGTCGCCTTTAGCAGCGATTTCACCGGTCTGATTCGTACCGAAACCGATATGTCCCATCTCTTCCTTCAAGATCTCCGGCAAAATTCGCTGTAGCGGCAAATAGCTGCAGTCTAGGAACTCTTCGAGCTGGTAGCGGCCGACCCGATCGATTAGAAAACCAAACACCGAAAAATCTTCCCACGTCTTGATCACGCCGCGAAACGCTTCCAGGTAGCGTTGCTGGTTCGGAACACTCAACAGAAACGAAGTGTCCGTGCCCATTTCGCCGGCGAGCCGGGCAAATTTCCGGTAATGATCCATTTCTTCGGCGGCGGTCCGCGCAACGATCAACTGATTTACTTTGCTCGGCGCTGTCAGCAGTATGTCCTTTACGTAAAGATGCGGCCCGCCGATCTCGCAATCGGCCTGGATCGTAAGAACCCGCTCCAAGAGATCCCGATATTCGGACGGCATCTTTTCCAAGTCTCCGCGCTCTACTTTTTCTTCAAACATTTGTTTCACCGCTTTCCTTCCGGGCCATTTTGTTCAATTCCGTCGCTGGCTCCCGTCGCAAGCCAGCGCACTCTAAATTTTCCCCACCAGGTCGATTCCCGTCCGCAAGGTCTTTTTTCCTGGACGCCAATTTGCCGGGCACACTTCTCCTTCGTGTCCGCGTACGAAGATCGCGGCCTGAAGTTTGCGCAGAATCTCGTCGGCGCTGCGTCCGATGCTGTTGTCATGAAATTCGCAAGCCCTGAGAACACCATCGGGGTCAATGATAAAACTTGCCCGCAGAGATAGGCCGGACTCCTCGATGTATGTGCCAAAATAGCGACACAACTTTCCCGTCGGGTCCGCAATCATGGGATACTGAATTTTCTTGATCGATGGCGATTGATCGTGCCATGCTTTGTGGACAAACGCGGTGTCCGTGCTGACGCTGAGTATTTCCGCGCCGAGCTTTTTGAACTCTTCGTAGTGCTCTGCGGCGTCTTCCAATTCGGTTGGACAGATGAAAGTAAAATCCGCTGGATAGAACAAAAGAACCACCCATTTGCCTTCATAGAATGACAGGCGTAGTTTCTTGATCTCGTCGCCTTGACACGCATCGCACTCGAAATCACTGATCTTATGCCCCACCTGTACCATTTTCGTCTTCTCCCCTCGGTTTCTCGATTCGATTGCCTGTTTCTGCGAAACGTTGGTTGAATAATAGTAAAATAATTCAGCAATGCTCATACCAACGTAAAATTTCTTGCATTTTTGTTCGTGAATTGTCCCCTTATTGCGACACGCGCTGAAGAATTCGTTCTATTACCGTTACAAAATCGAGCGAGATGCCATTTCCTGCTGGCACGAGATTGAAAATGGCGTTTTCGTCTTGCGGCGAAAGCCGATTTGCACTACAAGGCCACCTCGAGGAGGATGTCGTACGAAAATCTTCCCTGCGTGGCCGGAGGGAGAATCACGCAGCTTAGCGTTCTTCAAATCGAGAGGCCGCGCCTTCCGAAGTCATTGCGGTCGCCGCGCTGATCGGCAGGAACACGCGGAATGTGGTCGCCACCCCCAACTGGCTCGTGTAATCGATGAAACCATTGTGCGCCAAAACGATCTGCCGAGCGATCGGAAGACCTAAACCGGTTCCGTGCGCCTTGGTCGAACGAAACAAATCAAATACGTCGAGACCATCCGGAATTCCCACCCCGGTATCCGTTATTTCGACACAGACACCGTCGCCCCGCGCATACACCTTCGCCGTCAACGTTCCGCCATGGGTCATGGCTTCAAAGGCATTCTTGATCAGATTGAGAAATACTTGCTTGAGTTTGTCGGGGTCGCCCCGGATCGAGGGCAGGTCAGAGTCGAGCTGTTCGATGATTGTTATTTTCTCTTTGAGAGACTCCGGCATAACCAGAGATATCAGACCGCGGATAACTTCGGCTAGATCTACCGAGCGAGTGATAACCTGTTGTGGATGTGAGATGACGTGAAAGTCACCGAGCAGCGTTTGCAGCCTGGCGATTTCATTTTTGAGGTCTTGAACCGTGCCGAAAACGATCTCTTTGGTGGGTTCGAAGCTATTGTGCAACGACCGTTCGAGGTATTGCACCGACGTCGACATTCCGTTGAGAGGGTTCCTAATCTCATGAGCCAGCATGGCGGTGGCCGTTCCGATGGTCGCCAGGTGCTCCTTTTCTCTCAGTTGTTCGCGTATTTTCCTTTGCTCGGTATCATCGCGCAGGAGCACTAAATAGCCGTCGACGAGATCGGCCTCCCCGCGCAACGGCAGAACTTCCAATCGCACGTAAAAATGCGAGCCATCTTTCCGCAGCAACCGGTCATAATTTCTCACACCGTTTTGTCGCGCTGCCTGGGCAAATATTGTCACCCACTTGTCCCCATCATTATTAGCCGAAGTGGTCTTGAAGAGCTTTGACAGGTGCATTCCCTCAAGCTCCTCTGCGGCATAACCCAACAGCTGCTCCGTTCCGCTATTGGAGTGGTTAATGCAACCCGCCGTGCTGAGAAAAAGTATCGCGTTATTGGTCAAATTGCGCATCAATATTTCCAGCAACCGCTCCGTATGCCGGCGCTGGCTTTCAGCCTTTGCGAGTTCATTCCCTTTGGCAATCAATTCAGAGGCACGTTCATTAAAGCGCCGGGCCAATTGTTGATTCAACCAATGAATGATTTGATCGCGTTCCTTGCCTTCGCTGATGTCGCGCACGGTCACCACGACATAAACACCGCCATCCGCGTTGAGCAGCGATTGAGTCGTCGCCGCGATGAATGTCGAACCATCCCGGCGGCGGTATTCGCATTCGCCGCGCCAAAAGCCTTTTTCCTCGATTTCCGCTAACGCGGCAGTGAAGCTTCGCTTGGCCGTCGCGGAATCTGAAAATAATCGCTCCATTGACTGATGAAGGATTTCTTTTTGGGGAAACTTAAACAGCGCTTCGGAAACCTCGTTCCAATACACCACGGAGCGCGAACTAGCCTCGACGACCACTACAGCTTCGATGAGTCCCTTATAAAGAACGCCCAGGAAACGCTCATCGAGCGGCGGCGGAGTGACCGTTTTCGGGGTCGGAATCGATGATACTTCTCGTTCCACAGCAGCACGGCTCCAAGTGAAGATTTCGAAAGAAGATTGTGCCCTTAAGTCGAGACCGCTACGAGTCTCAAGAAATTAACTATTCCCCTAGTCTCAATCTTGGTACACCACCGAGCCCAAATCAAGGTGGGTTTGCAGAAGCTGTCGAAATCATCGCTCTTTGGCATAAGAAGGGAATATCCTTACGGTCAGACGATATAGTCACCTATGATAGTCACCTATGATATCGAAGACAGTCCTCTAGACGACAATCGATCTGAGGACTATGCAGTCAAAATGAATTTGGGTAAGGGAGGACCGATGACTCAGCCCTTGCGTCGGGCCAGAATCGGCGCGAGCTAACCATTTACTAGAATTAGAGAAGCAGGAAAAGCGTCTTTGCGCTGGTGCAGCTAACCGGAGCTCAGACTTGCTTGCGAGTGAAGCGAACCATCCGTTAAGTAAGATGAACCCCGTTGCCACGCTTTTTTCAGCGGGTCCGACCGCGCGTGATACAACGCGAGAAACGCCACCGGCCATAACCGATGTCACGACCGGTGGCGGGTTTTCAGCAACTATGCAACCGCGCGGACGGCCGCCGGAGTCGCCAATCGACGTTGCACCGCTTCCCAATCGACGTTTTGGAAAAACGCTTCGATATACTTTCCCCGCTCTGCGGGTTTATAGTCGAGAAGAAAAGCGTGTTCCCATACATCCATGACTAAGATCGGTTTAAATCCGGATGGAACTCCGTCCTGATGTAAAGCGATCCAGTGATTAGAAAGCCGCTCGGTGACCGGGTCTTGATATAATATTGCCCAACCGACGCCGCGCATTTCACCGACGGCGGCAAAGGCGCGCTGCCAATTTTCAAAACCATCAAAGCTGTGCTCGAGAGCGCGCTTGAAGTCGGCCGACGGACTGCCCTTTCCTTTCGCCGCTAAATTTTCGAAGTAGTATTCGTGCAATACCATTCCACCAAACTCGAAACCCAAGCGCCGAGTCAATTCCGCGTAAGCTGGATCCTGCCCGGATGCTTGTTTCTTTCGAGTGATCGCCAATATTTGCTCCATCAGCAAATTGGTATTCTTTACGTAGCCCTCGTAGAGACCAAAATGCATCTGGAGGGTCTCGTCTGAGATTCCTTGCAAACCTGCAAGTTTAAACTGTTTCGCTTTGTAAGGTGATTGCGCCATCATCACGCTCCTTTCGATGATTGATGTTTATTAGTTAGTGCAAGGATGATACCAGCGGCCAACTCCTGGAGGGTGTTTCAAAAATGGAACAACTCGAGGCGCGGCCTGCTCCAGAATTGAGAAGTTTCCAAACTCACTGCAGATAGTCAATCGTAATCGACACACGACTTGGCACATACCTTGCGTCGTTTCTGCCTGCAGCCAAATTTGTCGTCTGACAATTTCGAAGCAAAAGGCTAAACACCATCGCACACAAACTCGACATGCGCCGCTGGTTATCGCAAAGTTTCACCGGAATCGAGGATACCATTTATGTCGGCCTCGGCGTGCTTCTAGCCGGCGTTGCCGCCGCTCTGCTGATCTCGGAGATCGTCTACTTCTTTCAGTATCTTTTGGCGGGAGTTTTATCGGACAACATCGTACAGCTGCTCGATCGCATTCTCGTGATCATTATTTTCGTCGAAGTTTTGTATACCGTCCAAGTCTCGTTTCGCCAACATATTCTACAACCCGGGCCGTTCCTGGTTGTCGGGCTCATCGCCGTAACCAGACGCATTCTCGTGATAACGGCGGAATTGCCCAAGATGGTGAAAGAAAACCAAACAGTTTTTCACAACGCCATGCTGGAGCTGGCGCTGCTCACGGTGCTGATCGTGGCGTTAGTCATTTCCCTACACTACATCAGGCCAAGCGATCCAAATTCCGCCGCCGAAGAAATCGAGCCGCGGAAGAATCGCAGTGCCAAGACTTAGCAAATCGGGTGAGTTGCATCGACGCCCGGAAGGATTTTCCAAATGCCCGAGCGGTACATTGCGTTAGGTATTAGAATGGCGCATATGCGCTCGAAACTCTCGGAGACGGGTCGATAGCGGCCTCCGCCGGATCATGCCGCCAGCGCTAATGAGAAGCCACGTCGCGCCGAGGCATAGTCGCTCGCCATCGATCGATCAATCCAGCGATCTCTTGAAGACGAATATCAACTTCGGCCTCCGCTCGGGCGACTTCTTCCGCCGACGCGCCCTGTTCGACCGCATCTTCGAAAGCCGTCACGGCGACACCGAAAAGTTTCAGCAGCCGGCGTGTTTCATCGCTTGGCATGATCTCCTCCAAAGATAAGTCGTTTTTGCGGAGCGGAGCGGGGTTCGTCGCTTGTTTCCGATTACGCCCGCAAGCGAATCGGTCCCCGAATTTCCTGCCGGCCCGCTACGATAATCGTCTGCGCCCGGATCAATGCGAGTCGATGATCTTAAAAAGCTCGCGCTTGGACGAACGTTCCAAGAGCGGCGCAACCTGCTGCGCCCATTCGTGAAATTCTTTATTCGCCGTGACGGTTTTGATCTGCTGCTCGAGCGCGCCGGGATCCTGCACTTCCTGCTCGAAGAGCAAATCCGGAGCCCCGAGGGAACTGTAATGAGTTCGCATAACTCTTGGATTCGCGCCGCCCGCTTGATCCACCCAACGCGCCAACGTCATGAGTTTGTTTTCCACGGCGTCCGTCTTGCCCGGCAATGTATGAAACGTCAGTCGTGATAAAAACACGAGTGTATCCTCCTTTTTAACGGAACTACGATTTCACCGAAGTTAGCGATCTCCGTCCTGTCGCGTGCACGTACTCCAAATTAGACACGCGAGCGCCATGGTGGCACCCACCGCCACGCCCGCCATAGCCCAAGGATTGTCTCGGGCGTAGGAAATCGCCGCCTCGGCACCCTGCCTCGAGGTATTTAACATGTTCTTACCTTGCGACAGTGTGCCTTTAGCCGACTCCAATGTGCGGAAAACACGCTCGCGCAACGATGACACACCGTCGTCGGTTTGTTCCGCCGTCGCTTTCACCAGCTCTTCGACGTCTTCCATCAGCGCCGTCAGATTGCCAAACAGTCTTTCACGCGCGATTTCTGCCCTGCTCATAGATTTTCCCCTTGTTCAAGATTTTCTGTTTTTGCTCGTATCCTTACTTAAACGCAAGTTACGTGCCCGTCCTGATCTTTCTGTTCGACTTGGATTCTTCATCATTTCCGCAGCCGATTGAATCGGATATTCATTGTTCGTGGCGGAAGCAAGTTAGTTAACTAATACCTGTCGATTTGGCCAAAACTCACGACCAAAATCATCAGCGTTCCGTTTGATTTATCGTTCGACCATCGTTAGCCCAAGCTCAGCGGGCCTCTGCAGCCGACGTTGTGTCTCCAGGTTGTCTTTCGCCAGCATTTTCTCCAAACCCTGAACCACCGGTGGTGGACACCTTTCTTCGGGGATACCGAACAGGTGCCAGCGTTTAATGGCGCGGCCGAGCCCGACGCGACTCGAATACACCGAGAGCGGTACCGCCAGCAGCAGGGAAATGGATATCGGTAACAGCCACCACGCCAATGTGGTATTCCAATAAAGCGCGCCGGCCATCCAGATCAGCGCGATGAGTGATGAGATACCATGCTGGCGAACGGCCTCGCCCCAGTCCGTCTCGCTGTCGTTGCGTCGCTGCGAGCTCCACTTTATTTGTCGGCCCAACAACGTCAGCAAAACAAATTTGCTGTGAAACCACATGCGCAACGGCGCCACGAGCGTCGAAAAAATGATTTCCAGGACGATGCCGGCGGCCAATCGCAATGCGCCACCGAAACCGGCCGCCTGGCGATTCCTGAGGATAAGAGCAAAGCTGAGAAATTTAGGCAGAACCAAAAGCACACCCGTGGTCGTCAAGAGCGCGATCGTCAGCTCCGGACGCCAGATCGGCCAGCGCGGAAACAAGCTTGGCCCTGAAGGAAAATAAGCCGGTGGCGTCAAAGTCTGCATGACGACCTCCGCGCTGCTGAGAACCAGGAATATCGCCCACAGGAACGCGGCGCGTAGGCCATCACACCCATGGCCATGATCGCCCGATGGCCGAAACGGATGCCGTCGCCGAAAAGCAAGCGCAGATGCTGCAGATTGCCCTGACACCAGCGCCGGTCGCGCTTGAGCTCGTCCAATATATTCGGCGGTGACTCCTCGTAGCTGCCCGTGAGATCGTGCACCAGCCACACTTCCAGTCCGGTGCGCCCCATCAGCGCGGCTTCGACAAAATCATGGCTGAGAACTTCTCCGCCTAAAGGCGGCTCCCCCGGCAACCGCGCCAGACCGCAGTGCTTGACAAAGGGCGCGATGCGAATGATCGCGTTGTGGCCCCAATAATAACTCTCGCCAAGCTGCCAAAAAGCCAGGCTGGCGCTGAACAACGGTCCATAGACCCGGCTGGCGAACTGCTGCACCCGCGCGAATAGCGATTCGCGGTTGACGATGATGGGTGCGGTCTGAATGATTCCTGCTTGAGGCGAAAGCTCCATTGTCCGCGCCAGACGCACCATGACTTCGCCGGACATCAGACTGTCCGCGTCCAATACGATCATGAAGTCGTAGTTGCGTGACCAGCGCCGTAAAAAGTCGGCGATATTACCGCTCTTGCGCTTGATGTTGTTGCGCCGGTGGCGGTAAAAAATCCGCTCAAAGCCGTTTAGCGCGCGGCAGGTTCTTTCCCATGAAATCTGCTCTTCGAATTGGCGGGCGGCATCGGCAGTATCGCTGAGGACGTAGAAGTCGAATTTCTCCAGCTGGCCGGTGTCCGCCAGCGATTGATAGATCGCTGCAATCCCGGCAAAACAACGCGACACTTCTTCATTACAGATCGGCATCAACACCGCAGTGCGAGAGCCCAGCGGCTGCCGCGCGGCTTCGTCGCTAATCGCCGGCAGCGAGTAGATCTTCTGCTTGCGCCAAAGCGTCCAAAAGCCGGCGACATTGGTCAAAAACGAAAACGAGATCCACGAAAACAACACAGCAAAGATCGCCACCACGGCGGCTTCGAGGTAGCTCAGCTGCGCCGTGGAAAAGGTGCGCGCCAGTGACCAGCTGGCAAGTCCGGTCTGCGCCACGACCAGCAGCGCCAAGAAAATCCGGCGGCGCTTCGCCACTTTGCGCCAGGCGGTTTCAGCTGTGCTGCCGTCGTAACTGTCGGTTTGCGTCTCAAGCTCGGCTGCGCCGCGCTTCGTCGTTGCAAAGTTGCGCCACAGAGCGGCGCAGGGGACGACGATCGATCTCACTAGGCGCGATGGAGGTACGCCGGATCTGCGGCATCGAGAGTACCCGCGCGTCGCGAATTTCACCAGGACTCAAAGACTGAAACGCGTCGAGGGTAGCGAGGGATGTTCGCGTCGACCCCACGTGATCCGGATGCGCCGGTCGTCGCGTATTTTTGCCGGTGAGCTTCGCCCGGTCGCGCATGCCGTTCCAGGCGTGACTGGCTCCCGTGGTGGTCATCGGGGTCGGATTATTATCGGTGTCGTTCATGATTCTAATTGATAGCTCCACGTTTCCGTGAGCACAGCCTTGCCGTCTTGCAAATAGGCGCGCAGCTCTAAGGGTTTTCCGCGCGCGCGCTTGATCTGAAATGCCAGGCGCCAGCCGCCGGTCACGGCATTACGCACCAGACTCTGTTGCACGAGCTGCGCTTCTTGACCCACCGCGATGTAGGCCTTGACCCCGGCCGAAACCGGCAGCGACTTTATTTTTTCGCCTTCGAAGTCGATCACAATTCTCTGCCAGTCCTCTTTATCGCCGTTGCCGAAGCGCGTCGCCACCACTCGCGCCAATGCCGAACCCATCGGATCATTCGATTCAAAGCCAATCTGATAGGCGATCTCGAGCGGTTGGCCGGGCGCCGGCAGGCTGCGTGGCAGCCAGTAGGCGACCATGTTGTCGTTGGTTTCCTTTTGACTCGGAATTTCCACCAGCTTGATGTATCCCCTACCCCACTGGCCAATCGGGGTGATCCAGGCATTGGGCCGCAACTCATGGCGCGTTTCCAAATCCTCGTAGTTTTGAAAGCGGCGGTCCCGTTGCAAAAGTCCAAAACCGCGGGGGTTATCAAATTCAAAATAGCTCACCCGCAATTTTTCCGGATTGCCAAGCGGACGCCACATCCACTCGCCACCGCTCGACCGCATCAGCAATCCGTCGGAATCGTGCACTTCGGGGCGCCAATCGTCGGGCGGCCGGGGCTTATCTTCGCCGTAGAGGTACATGCTGGTGAGCGGCGCGATGCCTAGCTCCCTCACCGCTTTGCGCATGAACAATCGCGCCCGTACCTGCATAACCGTACGCTGGCCCGGCTGCACCTCAAAGGCATAGGCACCGGTCAGGCTCGGGCTGTCGAGCAGCGCGTATAATGTCATTTGACGAGCGTCGGGGGCCGGACGCACCAGCCAGAACTCAGTAAACATCGGAAACTCTTCACCGCTCGGCAAGCCCGTATCGATCGCCAAGCCGCGCGCGGACAGGCCGAACACCTCACCCTTCGCCACCGCTCTGAAATAGCTGGCGCCGGCAAATACCGCCACGTGATTGAATTCATCCTGTTGATTTAGGGGATATGCGACGCGAAAGCCGGCGAAGCCGAGATCGGCCGGGATCTTGTCGGCGAATTTGTTCCTGCCATAGGTGAACAGAGTCGGATCAAAGTTGACCCGCTTCACCGCACCCGCCTCGATGGTGTTCAGCCGTACGGGGTAGCCGTAAAGAAAGCCGGGGTGAATCAACTGCAATTGAAAATTGCCGCGGTCACGCCATAACGAGCGCTTAACGTCGAAGCGAATGTCGCGATATTGGTCATAGGACAATGTCGTCAAAAAATCAGGGATGGACGGCGGCGCGCGAAACGCTTCGCCGGAGGCTTTCTTGGCGAGCTCGCTGACGTCGTCAAAACCAAACGGGCCGGCGGCTGCAGCCGACGCGGGCAGAGGACCGAAAAACAATCCAATGAGAATGATGAGGGCGCATAAGCATCGCCGCGCCTTAATCGTCATATTGATATTATTCCGTTTCACGGCTTTGTTGCTGATTGCGGCTGTCTACCGACCACACATCGGCGTGACGGGTTGCCATCACGAGCGAACGGCTACAGAGATACCGCTCGATCGGCGGTTCTGAGGCGCCGAGCGAAATCCGCGTGACCCGAAACTGTCGAATTGCCCGCTTGTGATCAGCTGGAAGGCTCAGACAGCCCGCGCCAGATAAAAAGCTCCGCCGTACTTAGCAGGCGAAATCCGCGCTTTCCAGATTGGCGCGACTGAGCGAGTTCATAATCGGAGAGCGAAGCGGTATCCCGTTACAACCACTCCTCTGATTCATCGCTTTTGCAATCGACCTGATGCTGCCGGAGACGCTCCCAGGACCCGAAACACTCGCCGCACCCGTCGCATTCGAACGCCGAGGACGGCTTCACGAGGCTTTTGATATCTGACCCATCTTTCTCCATGTTCCCTCTTTTCTATTACGAACGACGGCGCAGTAATCTTCGGCTGCGGTCACAGAAGGCTAACGAGCAACGGCTGTGCCACTGCGATGAATCGCGCTAACTATTCAGTTGTCGTATGTTTATGACGGCGTGGCGAACGCGCGCCGTCTGACGCGCGGAGATTCACCTACAGATCCGTATGTCTTTTTCCGGTGTGATTAGGACGGGAAAAACTTTCAGCCACTGCGCATGGCGAAACTAGCTTTGGCTCATTTCGGGGCGCTTGAAGTCGTCTATCCTGATTTCGTGTTTTCTCAGCAATTCATAAAAATCGGTGCGGGATTTTGCCGCCAGTTTCGCCGCCTCGCTGGCTCTGCCGCCGCAAAGCTTGAGCAAGTAAGTCAGATAGCTTTTTTCAAATTCATACTTGGCATTTTTGTAGGACTTGATCGGCGAAGTCCCGCCGTTCACGAATTGACCTATATCGTCAGAGCGCGCCCCCCTCATGGCGATGTTTTTCGTGTGCAGAATGGCGTCCTCGGTGATCATGTCATGGCGGGTCATCGCCACGGCGTATTCCAGCGTGTTTTCCAGTTCGCGGACGTTGCCTGGCCAGTCGTAGAGCATTAGCTTACGCATGGCTTCCGGCGTGATGCCCTTAATTTTTTTCTTCATCTGCTGGGAAATCTGCTTCAGGAACCGGTCGGCCAGCAGCGGTATATCTTCTTTCCTCTCTCTCAGCGTTGGCAAATGAATCGGAATCACATGCAACCGATAGAAAAGATCCATGCGGAAATTTCCCTTTGCCACTTCCTCTTCTAAGTTCTTATTGGTCGCGACGATGATTCTGACGTTCACCTGCACCGGCTTTTCGCTGCCAACCGGATAAAACTGGCGGTCCTGCAGGGCGCGCAGCAATTTAGCTTGAATCGACAACGGCATGTCGCCGATTTCGTCCAGGAAGAAAGTGCCGGTGTGGGCTTGGCTCAGCAAGCCTCGGGTGGTTTTTTCCGCACCGGTAAACGATCCCCTCTCATGACCGAACAGCTCGCTCTCGAGCAAGGGCTCGGGCAAAGCTGCGCAGTTGATGGCGACAAACGGCTTATCTTTTCGGCCGCTGGCTAAATAAATCGCCTTGGCGATGATTTCCTTTCCGGTGCCGCTCTCGCCGTGCAGATAAACGGTCGACTCGGTGCCGGCAATCCGCGAAACGAAATCCAGCACGCTGCGCATCTTCGCGCTCTTGGCGACGATGTTGGGAAAGTCGTAGGTTTCTTCCAGAAGGCCCCTCAACCGCTCGATCTCGGAATTAAGCCTGCGATTCTCCAACGCCCTGGAGATTTGCAGCAGCAGTTCCTGGGTGTTGAACGGTTTAGTCAGGTAGCTATAAGCGCCTTCTTGCATTGCCGCCACGGCGCTCTCAACGCTACCGTAGCCGGTGAGAATGATCACGCGCATGCCCGGGTTGACCTGGTGCAACTCACGCATCAGCGATATGCCGTCCAGATCGGCGAGTCTCAGATCAACGATGCACAGATCGAAAATCCCCTCTTTGACCAATTGCAAGGCGTCCCGTCCGGTTGGTGCCGACGTGGCTTCATAACCGGCGGCCCGCAATTTCGATTGGACCAGCTCCATTAGGTTTTGATCGTCGTCGACGATCAAGAGATTGCCCGCGGACATGTTCTGTCACCCCAGTAACTTAACTTTAAAGCTCGCCGAACTTATGTGCATTTTCTTATGTGCACTTTATTCGGCGGTAAGATTTACTCATTTCGCGTCGCGCCAAAAGTCTTATTGATGTGCAGCGTGTTGATTGTCAGCAGTTGCGCGTACGTTATTTCCTACTATTTGTCGGAAAAGATCCACACAGTTGAGGCTCTTTTACCGCCTTAGTAAGCTTTTATTGCATCAACTGCAATATCCTCACCAAGATTGTCGGATTGGCCCGTACTTGAGAGAATTTTATGGCGCCGCAGCGCAAATCTTTGAAATTATTTGGTCCGAGCGATGCCACACGATGAGCGCAATCTACATGAAAGTCATTGAAGCTAGAAGAATAAAATAAAATGGCGTGTTAAATCTACCTAGGCGGTCTTACTGTCTCTCAGCCCAGTTGCACTTTTCCTTGTTCCACCGCGCGATGCTGTCGCGCCAATCCACTAGCCGCCGGATCAGTTTCCTCGGCACGTCCCCTGGATGTCATGGCTTCCATGTCGATCTTCCACGACATGACGAGACGATCGGCGGCCCAGATGGTGTAAATCTGAGCGAGTCTGGAGTGATCCTCTGATCCAGACATTCAAAGGTGCCGTCCTCGAAAGTCAATTCTCATCGCTAGCTCGGACTTGCAAGTTCAATTCGTCCTGCGGTTAAAGATTTGACCTTTAGAGCCTTGCAGTTCCCGCGGCCTGCGCAGTTGCTATGGCTCTCACGGAGCGTATTTTTCAGCGGCGCGCCACTGGCCGATCAACTCGCACAGCCCAATAGTCAAATAATTTGCTGTAAGCAATTTCAGCTCAACTTGTCTTTAAAAACTTACAGACGGCGGACCATGTGAGAAAATTCGGTTAATTATCACACAATAAGTGATCTAACTGTTTGGCACATTCTTTGTGTCGATGCCCCAACGAGTCGGAATCGTAGGCGAGTGTTCGCATGACGCAACTAGGTTGGATCATCCCTGTCATTTTGATTTGCGCGCTACTTTTTATGCCCGGTGAGAGCCCCGATGAACGGTGGACCGCGTGGGACTCCCGGGCATTCATGATGTACGACTTGGAACTGGAAAGACTCATCCGCGCGAAACTGGAAACCGACGAGCAACTAAAGGCTGTCATCGACGTGACCGCCGAAGCGGCTAAAAACGAAGTCACTTTGTCCGGCGCAGTCGCTTCAAAAGCTTTCCGCGACAAGGCAGTCGAGCTTGCCAAAGTCCGTGCACTCGGCGCTGGTTATTAATAATCGGATCGCGCTTAGACCGGCCGGATAGATTGGCGGATTTGTAGGGAGATATTCACCGATAGACAAGGAGAACCAATGGGACAATCTCACGCCAGCAGTAATCACCAAGCTCGTATAGAGAATCCAATCGAGCTCGCTCAGAAAGATTCGCTGCCCTGCGCGCTCGTACTCGCCGGCGGGGAAGGGAAACGGCTGCGCCCGTTCGTCCACCTTTTACGCGGCGACTTGCTGCCCAAGCAGTACGTTAGTTTTATCGGTCGCCGCTCCATGCTCGAACACACCTTCGAGCGGGCGGGTAAGTTAGCTGCGGCAAACCGCGTGTTTACGGTCATCAACAAGAGCCACCTTGCCTTTCCGGACGTGCGGTGCCAGCTGGTGAATCGAAGCCCCAATACGGTGATCGTGCAGCCCGAAAACAAGGAGACGGCGCCGGGGATCTTTCTTTCCCTTCTCCACATCGCCAAGCGTTATCCGAACTCCGTTGTCACCGTCATGCCGTCGGACCATTTCATCCTTGAAGCAGACGAGCTGGCGCGCCACCTGAAATTCGCTCAACTTTTGGTCAAGCGCGATCCATCGCGCGTCGTCCTGATGGGCATCGAGCCCGACCGGGAAGAGTCCGAGTACGGCTATATCCTGCCTGGCTGCAGACTCAAACGAGGCCCTAACCCGCTATTCCGGATCTCGTCGTTTGTCGAGAAACCAGACTACGAAAGCGCGCAAAAGCTGACACGCGACGGCGCGTTGTGGAACACCATGATGATGGTCTTCAAAACCAGCACGCTGATGGAGCTGATGATCGATCTCTCCCCGGCATTGTCCTGCATGTATCGGGCCGTTTATGACGCCATCGGCACGGCCGATGAGGAGGGCGTGGTGGAGGAAATCTATCAGGATTTGTCGCCGATCAATTTTTCCAAAGAAATTTTGGAGCGACTGGCGCGCGATCACGCGTCGAGGCTCGTCACGCTGCCCGTCCGCAATGTTTTCTGGAGCGACTGGGGCTCGGAGAGTCGGGTCATGGAGGTTTTAAGAAAGACCGGTTATGAGTCGCGCCTCAATGGTCTGACCAAGGCGCCGAAGCGGCCGCGCGTAGTCGGCCTCGAGCTCGCTGCGTTCGAGTCCCGACCCGTGCTCACCCAAGCGCGAAAAGGTCGGGCGGCGAAGCAAGACGCAGAGACAATGGCGTTTCGGAGTGTCCCTTGCAATGAATCGCGTCTGCCGACTTGACGAAAATAGCGTGCGCTCTTTTTGGCAGTCAGGATCAGGCATCTAACACTGAGAGGGGGAATCCAAATGGGAACCATTTTGCTGATTATCCTCATTCTGCTGTTAATCGGCGCTCTGCCGACCTGGCCTTACAGTTCCGGCTGGGGATACTACCCGAGCGGCGGTCTGGGTTTGGTGCTGCTGATTATCATCATCCTATTGCTCACGGGAGGGATCTAAGCAGCAAGGAGCGGACTGACTTTTCGGAAGTTTAAAATTTTGGAGGTTCCATGTCGTTACGAAAAACCTATTCTTCTTTTTGGCTGCCGGTCGCGTCCGGGTTACTGGCGATTTTTCTATCGACCAGCGGATGCACATCGATGACCGGCGAAACCGCCGGTGAATACGTCGATGACTCGACGATTACGGCGACCGTAAAATCTAAGCTCGTCGCTGAAAAGGCCTCGAATTTGACCCGGGTCGATGTCGACACCGCCAAACAAGTGGTTTCGCTCACCGGCATCGTCGAGTCGCCCGATCAAAAGCAGCGCGCCGAGCAATTGGCGATGCAAGTCAAAGGCGTCAAACGCGTGCAGAACAATCTTCAGGTGCAAAGTAAAAAATAGCACCCGGCTCGTTGTTGTTGGCTACCAGGGATCAAGGATCCCGAGCGGGGCGGCACTCGGGAAGCCATTCTGCCCGAGTGCCGCCGCAGTGTTTTTTGGTTCCAGGCGGTTATCAGCGCGACGACATAACCGTTGCGGTGCCAAAACGAGTAGTGATAGAAGCTTTGAGGTCGTAGACCGAGTCTCATCAAACCACGGCCATTTGCTGTTCTGCGGATGGATCGCGGCAAAAACGGTGAGGACTCTTCATTTGAAGCGGCTGGGTATAACTTAGCGCGCGGCAATGTGACGAGAGCGGGGGATGGGGAATGCAGTCCATGACAGGGAGTATGCTGGAAGCAACGATGGCAAGTTCTATTTTAATTGTCGATGATGAAGAGAATCTGCTGATCCTTCTAGAGCGCATCTTCAGCAAGGAAGGTTACGCGGTCAGCGTCGCGCATGGCAGCCATCAAGCCCTGAATTTCATTCAAAACAACGAGTATTGCGCCGCTATTCTCGACATCAAAATGTTTCCCGTCGACGGCGTCGCGCTGCTCGCGGAAATCAAGCAGCGCGCGCCGTCGACGCAAGTCGTCATGATCACCGCCTACCCCACGGCGGACACTCGCGAAGAGTGTTTTCGCAAAGGGGCGAAAGAGTATCTGACCAAACCCCTGGACATTCAAAAATTAAAGGGCATCGTGCGCGAGCTGACGAGTTGAAAGTGGGACAGACGTCTTTTGCGTCTTGAGTCCCATCAGATTTTAGAATTTTCCGGTTGAAGGTTGGTAGTCGTGGAGGAGGTGCGCGGGTGATCAGTGAGCGCTTGTGATATCGCGAGGACGGCCCGTCGTACCCGAGTGTCGCATAGACAGCATCGAACTTTGTGTCCGGCAGGCAGTTCACGAGAAACATTTTAGACGGGGGCTTGCGTTCAATCAGCGCCGATCTTAAATTTTTGTCGCCAAAGAAAACCCTATGAAGCCAAAAACAACCGCCGCGACGAATCGCGCACTGAATAATCATGAGCGCCCAGCATTGGCCAAGGCGCCCACCGGTATAAGCGGACTCGATGAGATCACACTCGGCGGGTTGCCGCGCGGCCGCCCGACGCTGGTTTGCGGCCAGGCCGGTTGCGGCAAAACGTTGTTCGCCATAGAGTTCTTGGTTCGCGGCGTGATGCAGTATGACGAGCCCGGAGTCTTTATGGCCTTTGAAGAGACCGAGGAGGATCTGACCAAAAACGTCGCTTCCCTCGGCTACGACCTGACAGATCTCATCCGGCGCAAGAAACTGTTCATCGACTACGTGCGCATCGAACGCAGCGAGATCGAGGAAACCGGCGAGTACAATCTCGAAGGTCTGTTCATTCGCCTGGCGCACGCCATCGACTCCATCGGCGCCAAGCGCGTCGTGCTCGACACCATTGAAGCGATTTTTGCGGGTCTGTCCGACAGCAATATCTTGCGCGCCGAATTACGCCGGCTCTTCCGCTGGCTGAAAGACAAAGGCGTAACCGCGATCATTACCGCTGAGCGCGGCGACGGCAGCCTCACCCGCCACGGCCTCGAAGAATATGTTTCCGATTGCGTGATCCTGCTCGACCATCGAGTCAAAGAGCAAACCTCCACTCGTCGCCTGCGCGTCGTCAAATATCGCGGCTCGACTCACGGCACCAACGAGTATCCGTTTTTGATCGATGAGAATGGGATCTCGGTGCTGCCGATCACTTCGCTCGGACTCGACCATACGGTCGCGGCGGAGCGGATTTCGAGCGGTATCCCCAGCCTCGATCAGATGCTAGGCGGCAAGGGCTATTATCGCGGCTCGAGCATCCTGGTGTCCGGCACCGCGGGCACGGGCAAAACCAGCCTGGCGGCGCACTTTGTCCACGCCGCTTGCGGGCGCGGCGAGCGCTGCGTCTTTTTTGCCAGCGAAGAAAGTCCGGGGCAAATTGTTCGCAACATGCGCTCCGTCGGCCTCGACCTCGGCGCGTGGAGCAAAAACGGTTTGCTGCACTTCGAAGCGGCGCGCCCTTCGTTGCATGGATTGGAAATGCATCTTGTGAAAGTCCATAAACTGATTGAAGAGCTGAAACCGAAAGTGGTGGTCTTCGACCCGCTGACGACGTTTCTGTCGCTCGGGGACAAGTTGGAGACCCGATCGATGTTGACCCGTCTGATCGATTTTCTAAAAACTCGTCACATCACGGCGATCTTCAACAGCCTGACCGAAGCCGGAGTCGATCAAGAACAGACTGAAATGGGCGTCTCTTCTCTGATGGACACCTGGATCCTGCTGCGCAATATCGAAACCAACGGCGAGCGCAACCGGGTGCTGTACGTGCTCAAGGCTCGCGGCATCGCGCACTCCAATCAGGTTCGCGAGTTTGTCCTGACCGACCACGGCATCGACCTAGTGAACGTTTACCTCGGACCGGAAGGCGTGGTAACGGGCAGCGCGCGGATGACGCAGGAAGCGAAAGAAAAGGCTGAGGCTCGGAGCCGGCAACAAGATACCGAACGGGCGCAGCGTGAGCTCGAGCGCAAGCGCAAAGCGCTGGAAGCGCAAATCTCCGCGCTCCGGGCGCAATTTGACTCCGAGACCCGGGAAATCGAGAAAGAAATCACCCGGCAGAAACAACGTGAGCAGCTGCTAGAGAACAATCGTGCCCAAATGGCGAAGCTGCGCGGCAGCAACGGCGCGAGCTCACAACGGGCAGGCAGCCGCGACATGAAAGGAAGCAGTCATGGTTCTGGCAAAGACCGTTAAGCCTTCCGAAGCTCAAGATGATCAATGGGTATTGCGCTTGTATGTGGCCGGCCAGACGCCCAAGTCGCTCACCGCATTCTCGAATCTCAAGAAGATCTGTGCCGAACATTTGCGCAATAAATATCGCATCGACGTCATTGATTTGCTGGAAAATCCCCAGCTCGCCCGCGGCGACCAGATTCTCGCGGTGCCGACGCTGGTGAGAAATCTGCCCGCGCCCATGCGCAAGATTATCGGCGATCTGTCCAACACCGAAAAAGTTTTGGTCGGCCTGGATTTACGCGGCCGAACCTAGGAAATACCACAAGGAAAGCCAATGACCAAACAAATGAAAGGCTCGACGGTAGTGAGACTCGAGTCGCGTCTGGAAAACCAGTCGAAGGAAAAATTCGTTCTGCGCTTGTATATCGCCGGAATGACGCCACGTTCGAGCCGCGCCGTCGCCAATATCAAACAGATTTGCGAGCATAACTTGAACGGCCGCTATGATCTGGAGGTCATCGATATCTACCAGAACCCGGCGCTCGCCAAGGGCGAGCAGATTGTCGCGGCGCCGACGCTGGTCAAAAAGTTGCCGCTGCCTTTGCGCCGATTCATCGGCGATTTATCGGACACCGAGCGGGTGATCGTCGGCATGGAGATCGCTCCCAGCGAGCCGGCGGCCTAGAGAACGCGCGATGAGTAAACTCGAACGGCAATCGGAAGTGGCCGAGCTGCGCGCCCGGCTAAGCGAGGCGGAGGCAACACTAGATGCCATTCGCCGCGGCGAAGTCGACGCGCTGGTGATCACCGAATCCGACACCGAGCAGATTTATACTCTGCAGGGGGCCGATTATCCGTCCCGCGTGCTGCTCCAGGAGATGAACGAAGGCGCGCTCACGCTTCTGCCCGACGGACCGATTCTTTATTGCAATAAACGCTTTGCCGCATTGGTGAAATTGCCGCATGAACAAATCATCGGCATGCCATTCGATAAATTTGTCACGCCGGGAAATCAGGAGGCGTTTCAAGCCCTGCTCCGCCAGGCGCAGGAGGGCGGCGCCAAAGGTGAGATCAGCCTCTCCGCGGCCGACGGTACCCTGGTGCCGACCTACTACTCGGTAAATCCGCTCCATATCGAGCAAACCCCATGTCTGTGCGTCGTGGTTACGGACTTGACCGAACAGAAGCGCAATGAAGAAATCCTGGCCTCGGGCACGTTGGCTCATTCGATTCTCGAGCAGGCGGGCGAAATCATCGTCGTCTGCGACGACTCCGGGACTATCATCGAAGCGAGCCGAGCGACCCATGAGTTCCTAGGCCGAAACGTGCTGCGCGAGCAGGTGGATGAAGCCTTTCCGATCATTCGAGCCAATGGTACGAGCGCGAGTTGTTCCCGGGATGAGAGTGCCGATGGATCATCGCACCTGAGCACTTGCCTCGGCGGCAAAAAGGTCCACGGGATCGAAGTCCGCTTGCGCCGGCAGAACGGCAAAGCGTGCGACTTCCTCATGAGCGCCAGCTCGCTGCATGATTTTCAGGGCGGCGTGTTGGGGTGCGTTTTTGTCTTCAGCGACATCAGCAAGCTCAAAGAGGCCGAAGAGACGCTGCGCGCCAATGAACAAAGACTACGCGACCAAGCGCAGCAGCTGGAGCAGCAGCTGATCGCCTCGGGACGCTTGGTCTCGCTCGGCGAAATCACTGCTTCCATGGCGCACGAGTTCAATAATCCCCTGGGCATTATCATGGGCTTTGTCGAAGACATGCTGAGCAACGCGGATCCGGCGAACCCGGAGTATCAATCGCTGCAGATCATCGACGAGGAATCCAAACGTTGCCAGAAGATTATCCAAGATCTGATGGAGTTCGCCCGGCCCGTCAATACCAGCCCGCGCTTGACCGACATCGGCAGTCTTATCGCCAAAACCCTGCAAATGATCGACACCCGTTTGTATAAGCAGAAGGTCGCGGTGACGAAAGCGATCGCGCCGGACTTGCCGCAGATTCACGTCGATTCTCAACAACTGGAGCAAGTGCTGGTCAATCTCTATTTAAACGCTCTCGACGCCATGCTCGGCGGCGGCAATCTCATGGTGGCGGCGGCGCTGAAGGCGGGCAATCCGGAACCGATGATCATGATGACCATCGCCGACACCGGCATGGGCATCGAGCCCAACGACTTGCAAAAGATCTTTCAGCCCTTCTTTACCGCGCGCAAGAAAGCCGGACTCGGCTTGGGACTTTCCATCAGCGATCGCATTATCAAAAATCACGGCGGCAGGATCGAGGTGGAGAGCCAGCTCAACCAGGGGACGATCTTTCGCATCCTGCTGCCGATAAATTATCGCTCGGCATGAAGCTTACCGCGCTCTCACGGCACCGAATGCCGGGAATCCTCTCCTGCCGCATCCGGCGCCGCAACTCATCACGCGATTAACCACCGACCGCAAGATGAAAACCCGAGTGCAAACAATTTGTCGCCTATTGTTGGACCAACTGAATCGCCGTTGCGCCGGGGAGAGCTGAAGCCGTGAACGACCGAAATCGACACCATGAGCGAATGGCCCAGCGAGAAGGAGATCTCGCTGCCGAGATGAGCGCGATCAACAACTTGTATCGGCTCAGCACGCAGCTTTTACGGCTGACCGATCTGCACACCGCATTCGAGCAGATTCTCGACGGGTGCATGGAGATCGTCGGAGCGCCAATGGGTATGGTGCAAATCTATGACGACGCGCGTAAAGTGCTGGCGGTCGCTTCCCAACGCGGCTTTGACCAAGCGTCTCTCGATCACTTCCAAGCCGTGTCGGTGCACGACAGCTCGGCTTGCACGCGCGCCTTGGCCGGCGGGAGAGTCATCATCGAAGACGTGGATCTCGATCCAGAATTTGCGTACGATCGCGCCTTTGCGAAATCGGTTGGCTTTCGCGCCATGCAATCAGTTGCCCTGGTGAGCCGCAGCGGCGGGCTGTTGGGCGTCGTGTCGACGTACTTTCGCGAGCCGCACCAGCCAAGCGGACACGTGCTCAGCACGCTCGATCTCTATCTTGTCCACGCTAACGACGCTCTTGAACGGATCCGCGCCGAGGAAAAGCTGCGCGAGAGCGAAGAACGTTTTCGCGCGATTTTCGAGCAAGCGGCCGTGGGGGTCGCGCTCTGCGATCCGCAAGACGGCCGTTTCGTGAGCGTCAACGGCGCGTATTGCGACATCACCGGCTACCCTGCCGAAGAACTGCTGCAAAAAACCTGGAAAGACATTACCCCTCCCGATGAAAACACCGAAGCGATACTCGCCCTGGCACGCGGCGCGCGCGATCAGAACGCGCCTTTTTATGCGTCGGAGAAGCGCTACCAGCACAAGGACGGCTCGGTGGTGTGGGCAAAACTGCTCGGTACTCACCTTCGCGATCAACAGGGCGCGATTAAGTACACCGCCGGCATGATCATCGACATCACCGATCGCAAAGCAGCCGAGGAAGCCTTGCGTCAAACCGGCGAGTTTTATCGCGCGATCGGCGATTCGATTCCCTATGGGATCTGGATCGCGGACGCCGAGGGCCGCGACACTTACGCCAGCGACTCGTTTCTGGCCCTGACCGGTTTAACTCTAGCGCAGTACTCCGAGCTCGGTTGGACCGATGTGCTCCATCCGGATGACGCCGCCGAGACGAGGACCCGATGGCAAGAATGCCTGCGCGCCGGCACTTTTTTCGAGCGCGAGCACCGGATCAAGGGGGTCGACGGCGAGTGGCATCCGATCTTGGTGCGCGGCGTGCCGATCAAGGACCAAGCCGGGAAAATTACCGCGTGGGTCGGCATCAATCTCGACATCGGCAATCGCGTGCGCATTCGCCAGCTCGCCCGCCAGCAGGCGCAGATGCTCGAAGAAACCCATGATGCCATCATCCAATGGGAGTTCGATGGCGGCATCCTGAATTGGAACCGGGGCGCCGAACGGCTCTACGGCTTTACCCGCGAGGAAGCCATGGGTCAAGTACCGCCGATCTTATTGCAAACCGAATGTCCCGGCGGAATCGAGGCGGTGAAACGTGTTCTGCAAGACGGCACCGTCTGGAACGGCGAGCTGCGCCATCGCACCAAGGATGGCAAGGAAATATTCGTCGAGAGCCGCATGTTGCTGTGGCGCCCACAAGACAAGCCGCCGATCATCATTGAAACCAACCATGACATCACCGACCGCAAGCGCGCGGAAATGGCGCTGCGCGAAAACGAGCAGAAGCTGCGCGATCAAGCCATGGAACTCGAGCAGCAGCTGATCGCGTCGGGGCGGTTGGTTTCGCTCGGCCAGGTGACCGCGTCGATGGCGCACGAATTCAACAATCCGCTGGGCATCATCATCGGCTTTGTCGAGGATATGCTCGGTAATGCCAAGCCTTCCGATCCCGAGCATCGGGGTTTGAAGATCATTAACGACGAAGCGCAGCGTTGCAAAAAAATCGTCGAGGATCTGATGGAATACGCCCGGCCGCGAAGCGCGGAAATGTCCATGATCGATGTTCAGGGTGTTATTGAAAGGGCGCTAAAATTGGTCGAGACTCATCTCTATAAGCAAAAAATCGAAACCGTGAACGAAACGGCGGCTCCGCTGCCAAGGATTTACGCCGACTCCCAGCAGTTGGCGCAAGTTTTGGTCAATCTGCACTTAAACGCCATCGACGCCATGCCTAGCGGCGGCACGCTGCGCGTCGGTGCGAGAGCCGCCGATCAGGACAAATCGACGGTGATCATTGCTGTCGCCGATACCGGCGTGGGTATCGACAAGGTGGAAATAGATAAAATTTTTCAGCCGTTTTACACCGCCAAGAAACGCCGCGGTTTGGGCCTTGGACTGCCCATTTGCGAACGGATCGTCAAGAACCACGGCGGCGAAATCAAAGTGGCGAGCCGGCCGGGCCAAGGAACCACCTTCGAAATTCACTTACCTGTAAATCGTCGCTCGCGTGATGAACGGAGAGCGTCCGACACGGCGAAAGGTTAGAAGGACCATCATGAGGAACCCAGAGGCCCAGTGGCCCGAAATAGCGACACCCCAGGAAACTTTTTTTCCGAGGGAACTCGACGGCGATGCGGCGCTCGCCATCGACAACGTCGGGCTCACCAGCGAAGCCAACCAGGAAATGAGCGAGAGCGCCAAGCGTTACCGTCAACTCGTGCACGAGCTGCCGGCGGCGATCTACACCACCGACGCTGAGGGACGCATCACGCTATTCAACGCCGCGGCCGCCGACTTATGGGGCCGCGCGCCGAAAATCGGCGAGGACCAATGGTGCGGCTCGTACCGCATCTATCGGCCCGACGGCACGTTTCTGCCGCATGACCAATGTCCCATGGCGCTGGCGCTCAAAGAAGGCAGAGTAATCAACGGCGCAGAAATCCTGGTCGAGGGCGAGGACGGCTCCCGGCGCAATATTCTCGCCCATCCGCGCCTGTTGCGCGACGCTTCCGGCGCCATCATCGGCGCGATCAACATGTTGGTCGACATCACCGACCGTAAGCAGGCCGAGAGCGAGCTTGCCGAAACCAAGAATGATTTGACCCTGCAGGTCGAAGCGCTGACCCGCCTGCACCAACTGGCGTTATCGCTCGCCGGACCGCTCGAGCTTAACGCCGGGCTCCAGGCCATTCTCGAAGCATTGGTAGAAATTCACGACGCTCAATACGGGCTGATCTCGCTGTACGACCGGAATTCCGGATCTCTTGGCATTATCGCCAGCGTGAGTTTCAACAAAGACGCAAAGTCAAATCTCAGCCGGATGATAGCCCAGCCGAACGTCAGTGTGTCGAGCTACGCGTTTGCAACACGCACGCGCGCAGTCGTTGAGGATCTCGAGTCGGACCCGCGCTTTGAAGACTTTCTCGAAACCGGACGAGCCAGTGGTTTCCGCGCTGTGCATAGCGTACCCATACTCACTCGGAGCGGCGATGCGCTCGGCGTCATCTCGGTTTATTTTAAGAGACCGCGACGTCCGGGCCCGCGCGAGTTGCAGGTCGCTGATCTATGCGCCCGCTATGCCGCGGAAACGATCGAGGCGGCAAGAATCCAGGAGGATTTGCGCGAGAGCGAGCAGAGGCTGCGCAATCAGGCCAACGAGCTGGAGCAACAGCTGATCGCCTCAGGACGGCTGGTTTCACTCGGTGAAGTGACCGCGTCGATGGCGCACGAGTTTAACAATCCGATCGGCATCATCATCGGTTTTGTCGAGGACATGCTCGCCAACACCAACCCGGCCAATACGGAATACCGCTCGCTGCAGATCATCAATGAGGAGTCCAAGCGCTGCAAAAAAATCGTCGAAGACCTGCTGGAATATTCCCGGCCGCGAAACGTGGCTAAGTCCATGATCGACGTCCCGAGCATGATCGAAAAGACTTTGGAGCTCGTCGAGGCCCACTGTTACAAGCAAAAGGTGGAGGTCGTGAAGGACGCCGATCCACTCCTGCCGCCGATCCATGCCGACTCCCAACAGCTGACGCAAGTCATGGTGAATCTCTACTTAAACGCCATCGATGCCATGCCCGACGGCGGCAAGCTCAGCGTCTCGGCGCGGACGGCCGAAACCACTGATCGAGCGCTGATCATCTCGGTGAGCGATACCGGCGTCGGCATCGAGAAATCCGCAATGGGCAAAATTTTTCAGCCGTTCTATACCGCCAAGAAACGCCGCGGCTTGGGCTTGGGGCTACCGATCTGCGAACGCATCGTCAAAAATCACGGCGGCGAGATCAAAATCCAAAGCCGGCCGGGCCTGGGAACGACCTTTGAAATCCATCTCCCGGCGGCGCCTAACCCGGGGGAAGGAGTGATTGACGGTGCGCAAGTAAAGTGAGCAATTGGGAGGGCGGGGACTTCGGCTACAGCTTCTAGCGGCACTTTGCTTGGAGTGAGACGTGGCGAGTGATTCGAATTTGATCGTCGTCGGCATCGGCGCATCCGCGGGTGGTCTGGATGCCTTGAAAGAGTTTTTCACGACCATGCCCGCAGACGGCGGCCATGCTTTCGTGGTGATCCAACACCTGGACCCGCATCACGCAAGCTACATGGCCGATATCCTGGCCAAGCACACCGTGATGAAAGTCATCCAGGCCAAGGATGGCGTGACGCTCGCCGCCGATTGCGTCTATACGATCCCGCCGAATAAGTTTCTCAAGATCCACAACGGCCGCCTCTATCTCACCGAATTGGAGCGGCGCGACGGCATGCGCATGCCGATCGACTTTTTTTTCCGCTCTTTGGCAGAGGATCAGCGCGAAAGAGCGGTCTGCGTGATTTTTTCCGGCAGTGGATCCGACGGCACGTTGGGCCTGCGCGAGGTCCGAGCCGCCGGCGGCCTGACCATCGTGCAACAACCCGAGACGGCTCAATTTGATGCCATGGTCAAGAGCGCCATCGCCACCGGGATGGTCGATTGCGTCCTGCCATTGCGCGAGATTCCTGAGGCCATTCAACGGTACACGCCGCAAGGCCGCGCCATCGACACCTCCGACGATCGCGAAAAGCTCGAGCTGCTCGATGCCATCCTTGATGTGTTGGCCATGCGAAGCGCCAACGATTTAAGCGCCTACAAGAAAACCACGCTGCTGCGCCGCGCTGAGCGGCGCATGGGCATCAATAATCTCACTTCGCTCTCCGACTATCTACGCTTTCTGCAAGCCAACCCGGCGGAAGTCGACGATCTGGCAAAGGACATGCTGATCGGCGTCAGCAGTTTTTTCCGCGACCCTGAGGCCTTCGAGGAGCTGCGGCGCGCCGTCATTGCGCCGCTGGTTCAGGAACGAGCCGACGGCAGCTCGATCCGCGCCTGGATTCCCGGTTGCTCGACCGGCGAGGAAGCGTATTCGATCGCGATCTTGCTATTGGAACAGCTCGAAGCGGCAAACAAGAATTGCCCGCTGCAAATTTTCGCTTCGGATGTCGACGGCGAGGCACTGAAGTTCGCCCGGGAAGGAACTTATCCGCACAGTATCGCGGCCGACGTCTCGGAGCCGCGCATGAATCGGTTTTTCACCAAGCAAGACTCGACTTACCAGGTCAGTAAACGGCTCCGCGAATCGGTCATCTTCTCGATGCAAAATCTGCTCACGGAAGCGCCGTTCTCGAAGCTCGATTTGATTAGTTGCCGCAACCTTTTGATCTATATCGAGCCGACCGTGCAAAGGAGACTGATTTCCTTGTTCGCCTTTGCCCTCGGCCCGGGAGGATATTTATTTTTGGGCAAATCGGATGGAACGGCCTCGCAGAACTCGCTTTTCCTGCCGATCGCCGCCAAATGGCGCATCTACCGGCGCAACAACGCCATCGCCTCCGGCATACCGGATTTCTCCCTTTCATTCGGCGGCAGAATTTGGGGACGCCCTCTGCTGCGCGAACGGCAGACCCCCGCGTACGCCAATCTATCAGAATTGAACCAGCAGGCGCTGCTCAAGCATTTCGACGCGAGCATGGTTCTGATCGACGAACATGGCGCGATACTGCACTTCTTCGGTTCCACCGGCAAGTATCTCGAACATCCGACGGGCGATGCCAATCTCAATCTGCTCGACATGTTCGAAAACATGCTTTCGGCGAAGTTCCGTGTCGCTCTGCGCAAGATCGTCAGCGATAACGAACCGGTCACGTTGGAGCGCATCCCGCTCAAGCGCGGCGCCTCGACCTTGTCCGTCAACATCACGATCCGGCCGGTGATCGGCCGTTTACAGGGCGACCGGATCTACGCGGTGATCTTCGAGGATGTGCGCGAAGAGCCGCGCGCGCTGCCGAGCCGCGATAGCGTTACCCAGCATGGCGAAGATGAGTCCCTGGTGGCTCAACTCGAAGCCGAATTGAAGTCCTTAAAGAGCGAATTTCAGATCACCATCGACGAATACGAAACCTCGGCCGAAGAGCTCAAGGCTGCCAACGAAGAGATTCTCTCGATCAACGAAGAGCTGCAGTCGACCAACGAGGAGTTGGAGACCTCCAAGGAAGAGATCCAGGCGGTCAACGAGGAACTGAACACCGTCAACAGCCAGCTCAATCTGAAGGTCGAAGAGCTCACCGCAGTCAATAACGACCTGGTGAATTTTTTGAATTCTTCGGAAGTGGCGACGATATTTCTCGACAGCGAGTTTCGCATCAAGCGCTTCACCCCATCGGCAACGAGCCTCATGAGCCTGATCGCTTCGGACGTGGGCCGGCCGATTGACAACATGACCCATCACTTTGCCGGAGTAGACCTCGTCGCGGATGCCAAACACGTGCTCCGGAGTCTTGCCGTATTAAGGAAGGAAGTGCGCGCATCCGACGGCCGCTGGTTCACCATGACCTGCCTGCCGTATCGCACGACGGACAACAAAATCGATGGCGTGGTTTTGACCTTCAACGACGTCAGCCCGCTGAAACAATCGGAAATCGCCATGCGGGAAGCGCGCAATTTCGCCGAAGGGATCGTCGAGACCGTGCGCGAACCGCTCCTGGTCCTCGACAAGGACCTGCGCGTAGTCTCGGCCAATCGGACTTTTTACCAAGCGTTTCAGGCAAATCCGGCGGATACGCAAAACCGCTCCATCTTCGAGCTCGGCAACGGCCAATGGAACATCCCGAAGCTGCGCGGATTGCTCGAGCAGATCATAGCCAAGAACCTGGGGTTCAGTGATTTCGAAATCGAGCACGAATTTCCCACCATCGGCCAGCGCAGGATGCTGCTCAACGCCAGACGCATCGAGCGGGAAAGCGGCCAAAATCAACTGATCTTGCTGGCCATCGACGACATCACCGAACGCAGGCGGATGCAGGAACTGATCGCCAGCGAAGAGCAGCTACGGCAACACAACCGCGCGCTGGAACAGCAACTGATCGCCTCCGGCCGGCTGGTGGCGCTCGGTGAGATCACTGCTTCGATGGCGCATGAATTTAATAATCCCCTCGGCATCATTATGGGGTTTGCCGAAGATCTATTGAGCGAGACCGATCCCTCGGACCCACGCCATCAGGCATTGACGATCATCGATGACGAAACCAAGCGCTGTCAAAAGCTAATTCAAAGCCTGATGCAATACAGCCGACCGGGCGAGACCCATCCTCAGGCGGTCAATGTCGCATCGCTCATCGAGACGAGCCTGCAGATGATCAACAGTCGTCTGCATAGACAAAAAGTGGAAGCGGTGCGGCAAATACCAGCCGACCACCTGCCCAACATTCATGGCGATGCGCAGCAGCTCGAACAGGTGCTGATCAATCTATATCTGAATGCGCTGGACGCCATGCCTGGCGGCGGCACACTCACAATCGGCGCCACGCTCCAAGATATCGAGGCGAACCAGAATGTCGTGATCACCGTCGCTGACACGGGTTTAGGCATCGATGAGAAAGACCTGCCGAAAATTTTTCAGCCGTTTTATACAGCGAGGAAAGTAACCGGTCTGGGCTTAGGACTGCCGATCTGCGAGCGTATCGTCAAGAACCACGGCGGGCGCATCGAGGTTAAAAGCCAGCCGGGAAAAGGCACGACGTTTACGATTTATCTCCCCACCAAGTTCGCTGCCGAGACGGCGTGACAACAAAAAAGCTCGCGGGCAAGAGTCATCGCTGGCTTCCCGCCATACCTGGGTCGTTGCAAACTCACTTGAACGATAAATTCCTCCGCATAAGTTGATTTCCTTCAGCTTGTCCGGTTTCCGCATACTCTCACCTACAACCGCCTTTACTTTTAAGGGGTTTGCACTGGCATATCCATTGCTCAGTCCTGGTCTCAATATCGGAAGGGATGTTCATCGATCAAAAACTCAACGAGCCGTGACTCCAAGCCGAAGGGTTTTAAAAGAATTGTCGACTGGAAGTCGACTCTTGTTTCCGTCGGTCCGGCGGAAGCCGGAATCCAGGCGGTTTTTTGAACTTGAACCGAGATCGAACGTCGAGGCCGCCCTGCGCCGGCCTGAATTTCAACCATCCCCGAAAGGGACATTAAAAACATTTCTCCCGGCTATGTTGGCAGCTGGCGCATTAATAAGATGAAAACCAATATCCAATGACTCATGCTAAATCGTTAAGAGTGATCGGACAGTCGCTGGAGGCCGCGCGGGTGGCGGTTTTTGAGCTGGAGAATGACGGTGACGGTTATATCGTGCGCAGTGATTCGCTCACAGATCTCAATAAGAGCGATTCTTTTGAGCCTGGCGGCCGGTGTGCCGCAATCCGGTCATTGCGTTTCAATCCATCCTATATTTCACGGCTTGACGCCCAAGGACATAAACAGAGACGGAATTATTCTCTTGCGCGTTTGCAGACGCCATGCAACCTGTCTCGACTATTACGTACTCTGGGGGATCTGCTCGACCGGAACGGGGTAAGCGCTTTTCATATTTCCTGGATGTCTGATTCCGTTTCCGTCGATTGCCGAGGCTTCGACGGACAAAGCGACTGTATGATATTTAGCAGCGAAAAACTGCGGCAATTGGGTTTGTATACCCGAATCCGACGGTCCAGTCATCGCGCCTGACACCGAGCATTGGCCCGTGAGAGTGCCGGTCTAAGGAGGTAGACCCATTAAAATTACGCTCATTCATAATCCATCCGCCGGTGACGACTCGCAGCTGTCGGGTAAGCAGATTGTCGCTATGATTCGTGCCGCCGGACACAAAGTCAACTATCAATCTGCGAAACAGAATAAATGGAAAAAGGCGATCAAGAAGAAATCCTGCGACATCATTGCGGTCGCAGGCGGCGACGGCACCGTCGGCAAGGTCGCCCGGAGAATGGTTGGCAACCGCACCCCTATAGCCATTTTACCCGTGGGAACGGCCAACAACATCGCTCACTCGCTCGGCCTGACGGGTAGGCCGCTGAAACAGCTGGTCCGGGGATGGAAGTCGGCGCGGCGCATCAATTTTGACATTGGCCGTGCCAAGGGTCCATGGGGCTCAAATTACTTCATCGAGGGCTTCGGAGTCGGACTATTTGCCACGACGGTCGCCAGACTGGAAGTCCAGAAAAATGTTGATCCTCCGGAGGAGGTCGGCCGCAAGGCGGAGATCAAGTCGGTCCTGCGTATCTTGAAAGACGAGATCCACAAACATCGTCCAAAGAAATTGAAGATTCGCCTGGATGACCAAGATCTGTCGGGTGAATATATTATGCTGGAAGCATTGAATATCCGGTACGTCGGTCCCAACCTCGATCTGGTTCCCGGCGCGGATACCAACGATGGACTTCTCGACGTGGTTTTGCTGTCCCGTCGTGAGCAAGGCAAGTTGCGCACCTATCTGACGAAAACCTTAGCGGGCGGCCTCGCGAATGCGAATCTTCCGGTTCGTCAGGGGCGACATCTACAACTTAGATGGGACGACTTTCCCGTTCATATCGACGACAAGTCTTGGCCAACCGGCAAAGATCGGAAATCGGCTCGACAGAAAGAGATTGACATTAAGGTCGGCTCTCATGCCGTCGTGTTTCTCACCCCTCGCAGGACAAAGCGGCAATCGCAAGGTGAGTCGGTCGCAGCGGAGCGCGTTCGTAAATAGCTGCCATATCCGAAGCTGCAAAGACTGACACGAAGGACCGTTTGGTTAGCTTAGCAACTAATGCGCTTCACAAAATATCGTCCAAGGTTACCTCGCGATCGGTGTCACAGGAGCGGAGGTGCGCTAGCGAAAAATCGGCGAGCGATACTTAGAGACGATAAAGGCTCCGGGCGTTTGCAACACCGGCAATTGAAAATGGAATCGAGTCCGGATCAATTGGCTACGCCTTGGCCGGGCACCGAAGGCGAAGGATCGAGAACACCCGTTTACGCGGGCCAATAATCTAGTGTGGCGCCGTGCGATTCTCACCCCTCTTTGCCAAAGAGGGGAAGGGGAGATTTTCCGACGGAATGACGCGAGAATTATGTCGCGAACTTCTGGGACAGGATACTAGGCTAGAGCCTGGCCCAAAAAGGCGCGCCGAATGAGGAAGTCATGCGGCCACAGTGACGACGGCGGGCTCTTCGCTGAGTTTTTTCGAGGGAAGCTCGGCCTCGGACCGCCATGCTTCCCAATAATCGCTGAAGCGGCGGCCGAAAGTCTTTGGCTTTTCCGCAAAGATTCTTGCGCCGACGGAGTGGGCTTCCATCCTTAGCTCGGCGCTGCTCCGGTCGATCAAACCCAGGAGCACCTGGATATCCCGTTTCTTGCCGTATTTTTTAGGAGATTTGAGCAACATCTTGTGAAGGACGTCGAGGTTATGATCGTCACCCAGTAGATCCGACAGATCGTCGGTCTGCTTCGACAGCGAGCGCATAACCGGTTTCCACAGTTCGCGTAACAATCTCATATGATAATCGTGATACTTGGCCTGCTTTCGCCATTCGTGAAAATTCTCCGCGCTCGGCTCGTCGTAGGCGGTGACCAGGGTCTTGCGCGCTCGTCGATAGGTGGCGACGAGTCCCCCTTCGATACCGTCGAATTCTTTCACCTTTAGTTTCCAAGCCGCGACCCGTCGGGCGGCTTTCTCCATGTGGGTGCGAAGCTGTTTGAGTTTCTGACTCAAGTCTCCGGTCTCTTCCATGATCTTTTTCCGTCGCAGGGTCAATGCCCGGCGCATCGGCGCAAAGGCGCGCCGGTCGACTTGATCGCTGAATTTATCCATCAGGCTATCGTAGGTCTCGATTATGGCTTCGGCGTCGCGCAGCTCGGCAAGCCCTTTCGCCGCATCGCGAAACCAGCCGTTTTCAAACTGATAAGTCTCTTCGAACTCTCGTCTGACGAGTCGGAGCAGCCCGCGGATCTTCTTGCAGTGTTTGCGGACTTCGTGGATGGCTTCGCTGCGCTTCAATCTGGGGTTATCAATTTCTTTGATCGCTTGGCTGATTTCTTCGCTGACAACCCGCTTGATTCCATCTTCCACCGATTCGTCCGGCAGCAAGCAAAATGCCATAGATCAAACCGCCTTTCCGTCAGCCTCTCCATTATAAAACCGCCAACGCGGTGGCGATGCAATCAACGGGTAAGTCGGATGGCCGGCTTCAAAGAGGACAGCTCGTTCACGAGCGCTGTGAATTGGAATGAAGCGCCGCGCACCGCCAAAACTGAGACGCCTCTGCCTGGGCATGAGCGGCAAAATACTTGGCCATTTCGCGTCACGCCGTTAAGTTCTCCAAAGGCGCAACTCGTTTTGGCCGTCTCTTGGGTGGAGGATCTCCGATGGGTTTCTTCCGAGTCTTGGGCTCTTTTATGGGCGGATTCTTAGGATTCGGCGGTTCTTTTCTCTTGATCCCTGTAAAACCTATCAGCCCTAACATCGCTGTTCTCAACTCAACTTCAGGACGCTCGCATAATTCAATCGTCATTCCGGGCAAGTTGGAAATAGCTAGCGCGACCCGGAATCCAGGATTTTTCAAAGAGTTCTGGATGCCGGTCTTCACCGGCATGACGGTCAAAGCCAAATGATTATTCAATGAACTTCTGGGCCAGGACACTAACCTTTCGAGTAGCGAAGTGATGACACTACCGCAGGCCCAAGTAACCAAGAATGAAAAGCACCACTACAATGACGCCAATGATGTAGAAGATATTATTCATAGCGATTCTCCCCTTTCTCTAGGACTAGACGCTGCGGCTATTCCCTATCGATCGCGAAGGCAATGGTAAAACTTTCCCTGATCAGGAATTTCGCGTTACAACGCAGCGCTCTCGGTGTGCACAAGTGCGGGCTTGTCGACAGCCGGGCGATGTATTGTTTGTTTGATCGACGGCCTTTGCCGTTGGCGCACGGCTTCGATTTTCACCGGCCTCCGTCGTTTTGCCGAACGATAGAGCGCCTCGATAATACGCACGTCCGCGAGTCCCTCCGCCCCGGAGGGCTCGGGACGCTTGTTATTCAAAATACAATTGGAGAAATAAATCAGCTCGGGCGCAAACTGATCTCGTTTGCGAAAGGTTTGCTTCCGGCTTTTGCCCTTGACCGTGACGAATAGATCGATCGGATAAACGTACTCGTAAGCCTGCTCGAGTCGCACGTCGCCTTTCGTGCCGACCAGACGGTAACTGGCCACGTCGGCCGCGCCAAAGCTCGAAGTGAAGACCGCCAGACGATCGTCCGGAAAGCGCAAAAGCGCGCTGGTCGTTTCGTCGATTTCTTTGAAGCGCGGGTCCTTTTTGTTAGCGCTGCTGAATGCGACCACCTCCGTGGGCTCTGCGCCGAAGAGATAGCGCGCGGCATTGATGCAATAAATGCCGATGTCGTAAAGCGTACCACCGCCTTTTTCTCGATCGGTGCGAATATTGTCCGGGCGCACCTGCATCGAAAACGCCGACGTGAAGAAGCGCGGATTGCCGAGTTTTCCCGAGCGTACGATCCTTACGGCCGTCATATTAGCTTCTTCAAAATGAAGCCGATAGGCGATCATCAATTTAGTGCCGGCACGCTCCCCGGCGCGAAGCATCGCCCAACACTCCTTTTCGGTAACAGCCATGGGTTTTTCGCACAAAACGTGAATCCCGGCCCGCGCGGCGCGTATGCTGTAATCCGCATGCAGATGGTTCGGCAAAGCAATATAAACCGCGTCCACCATGCCGCTGCGTAAGCAATCGTCATATTCGCGGTAAGAAAAGAGATGATCGACGTGATAACGGCGCCCCAGGGTTTTTAGTTTTTTCGGATCATCGGACACCAACGCCGTCAGTTGCGAATTCTCCCGCGCATGCGCGAACGCTGGGAGCACGGCCACTTGAGCGATATGTCCCAAGCCGACCACCGCATAACGGATTTGCCGCTGATGTTTCGAAGTAGTCATTTCATTTTTGCCCGTTTATGAACACGACCCAGGTGAACCGCCCGAGTTGAATGAGACCCGCGTAGGTGATGAAATCATCGCCTTGAAAGGACGGATGGCGGCTGCAATAACCGCCATCCGTCTTAGAACTCTACTGGCAACCTGGGTGTCTGCATTGGCACTTGCTCGAAGCAGACGAGCCGGCGTTCCCGCAATGATCGCTGCAGTAAGTATTGCCGCCTTTGGAAACGCCTTTACCCTGTTCGACTTTACAGTTGCACCCGGTGTGAGCACAATTCTGGTCGGCCATTCGAGTTCACCTCCTTCCGTCGGTGAGCTTTTCCTTGACCATCCAACACCGGCCGCGAATCCATCTACACGTGAGTACGAGGTTTCGGTTTGTCGGTCTCTGCAAAGTCCGCGCTCGCTTCCCCTGCGGAGGAGATATCGTCAGCTCCGGTTCTTTCCAGAATATCCTTCGCCTTTGCAGTCCACTCCGAGTTATCGCAATGGACGGAAACCAGGATGCCGCCATTTTTTACCAGACCTTCGTATCTTTTCGCTTCGTACTCGGGAATTCCGGCGCCGATGAGCGCTCCCGTCAAGCCGCCGACCGCGCCACCCACCCCGGCGCCCGCCAACGCTGCCATGATCGGACCCGCGGCGATAAATGGGCCCACGCCGGGAATCGCAATGCTGCCTATTCCCACCAGCCAACCCAGAACCCCACCCACTACAGCGCCGGAGCCACCGCCTGTGGCAGCGCCTTCCGGTGCTTTAGTTCCTTTCTCATGAGCAAAATCCTTGGTGCCCCTGTTTCCCGGAAAGAGCACCGAGATGTCCTCAACTCGAAAGCCATCTCTCTGCAGCGCTTCGATGCCAATCCTCAGACTTGCCTCGTTGGGATAAATCCCGAACGCAGCTGTGTTTTTACCCGCCATATCTATCTCCTTTCTGTGTTTGATGCCAAAACGACAGTTTTACCTGGCATGACAGCTATCTCTTCGATCGTTTTTTCCTCGAAGATTCCAATCATGATTCCTGCTGAGGCTGTGAAACTCGCAGCAGGAAAACAATCGACTCTCAGGCCCAGCGGCCTAAAGCATTTCTTTACGGCTTTGCTTAGCACGTGCCGCGCCGATCGCCGTCTTCACGTCTTTTTCTTCTTCCGGTGGCGGTATCACCGCCGGCAATCCCAGCGACTGGATCCACAACTCGCGACTCCATCCCGTGGTATGGTAAAGGTGCTCGTCTTCTTCATCCTCAACTTGGTCAAGAGCGTCGCGCAGGATCTTTCGGTCGTCGCCTTTGCTTTTTTCCGCCACCTGCGCCAAGAGCTCCCAGTTGAGATGATCCTTCGTTTCCGCTTCGACGACGCATTCAGCGGCGACGATTTGCGCGGCGTCCGGTTCGCCGGTTTCGCGCGCCATCTGCATCGCTTTGACCAGCGATTCACCGATGTGCCGAACCACCTTGCGTCCCGGCGTCTCCGCTTCGGGATCCAGGCCGAATTTTTCAAATAGGCCGCGCACGATCTGTTCATGCTTTTGGGTTTGTTCGAGATACTCCTGCCACTCTTCTTTGAGGTCATCGTTGACCGCGCATTGAATGGCGTTTTCATAAACCTGGACACCGCCTATTTCGGTTTCCAACGCTTCGTACAGTAGCTGGTTGAATTGTTCGTTTTTCATTTTTTCTCCTTTAAAGCTGCGATAGGTTAGTTAAATGGTCGCTTTGGGAATTCCAGCGATCCTTTTCACTCTAAGGCGCAACTAGTATGCCAGCAGATCGACGAAGATATATCAGCGCTTTCTCGGCGCAGTCCGCTGAAAACTGTCTCAAAAATTCGGACAATACGGATTTTTCAATACGCACGCGAGCGCTGAGATCGTGGACAAAACTCCAACTCGAAATCCTTTTCAATCCGCAATCCAGATGACTTGCCGCGTCTTCGTTCGTTCGCCGAATTACTTCCTCTTTGCTTAAAACCACTGTCGCAAACTTCGGACACCTGCGATATCGCTCATTCTCGCCTCAAGCGTATCTGGAATCACTTTCGCAGGGGATTTCCTCACATGCAGTAGGAACGACGCGGACAATCTGCAGCGCAAAGCGATGGCGTGAGCTTGTTGCTTCTTCCCTGACCTCTCATTCGAGGACCGAAATTTGCTTCGTCGAGTTCACAGGGAATTTGGTCGGGGCGTAACTAATGAAGCGCGTACTCCACAATAACGGACTATCGATCGTACTCTTTGCCTTATTCGCGATTTTTGAAATCGGCTTGAGCGTTGTCGGGCAGCGCCAGCATAATCAAGAGCGTATCGACCATCGCCTCGCGCCGATCACCTTCGCGGAGTACCTGGTCAGTGATGCTTTTATCGAAGCGACAATGGAAAACTGGGAAAGTGAATTTCTGCAGATGTTCGCCTACGTCGTGCTCACGACGTTCCTGTTTCAGAAAGGCTCGGCGGAATCCAAATCCCTTGATGGCAATGAAGCCGTGGATCGTGATCCGCGGGTGGCGCGATTAAAGCAGGATACGCCGTGGCCCGTACGCCGGGGTGGGTTGAGCCTGACCCTTTACAGTCATTCGTTGAGCCTCGCCTTGCTTTTATTATTTGGTATCGCTTTCGCGTGGCACGCCGTGAGCGGCGCGAGGATACACAGCATGCGGGAAGTCGCGCACGGCGGTCACGCGGTCAGCATGATCGAGTATCTCGCCACGGCCCAATTCTGGTTCGAGTCACTGCAAAATTGGCAGAGCGAGTTTTTTTCCATCGCCGTGATGATTGTTCTCAGCATCGTGTTGCGCGAGAAGGGATCGCCGGAGTCTAAACCGGTAGATGCGCCTCACTCCATGACCGGCCGCGGATAACGGTGCGCTGGCTGGCTGGTCACCGTCATGTGGGCGTGCAGGGAAAGACGGCGAGCGGTTGTGAGTTGCTTGATTTAACGCTGTCGCTCGGATCCGGACTGACCCGTGAAGTTTAAGAGACTGAAGCTCGGTTGGCGGGTTGCGTGGGTGGGTTAAACCGGCGGAGGATCAATTTCCCTTGCAAAATGGCGGTGCTTTGCAATCGCCGCTATAAAGTGTTCGAGAGCTGCCTCGACGTGTTCATCCGGGAATTGCAGTAGCCCAGGATCGCGTTCGCCGTTTGATAGGGTTAACGGCACTCCCGCATTTTCTACCAAGTCTCTGCCCGCGCCGAGCACCAAAATCGGTTTGCAATGGCGATACTGTTCCTTAACGAACTCCGCCGCCTGGCCCAGGTTGCCGAGCGTTTTTACGGCTTCGCGGCCACTAGGCACTACGAGTGCGTCATAGAGCACGGCGGGAACCGCCTCCAGAGTCGTATCTATTTCGATCGGATCTCCATCTGCGCTTTCAACGCTGCCGAGGCGAGCTCCGACATAGCGCGGTACCGCTCCCTGTGCGACGAGACCGTCGTGCAGCGCCTTCAGATCCGCGCCAGCCACCCCGTCGGCGACTAAAATTGCAATCCTCCGGGTGCGTATGCTGCCGTCGCCGGGGCGGGCGAACAGCGACAGCGCAGGCGATGCCTCGACTTCGGGCGCGGTTGGTTTTTCCATGACCTTCGGCAAAGCCGCCGGCATAGCCATGCCAAGCCCTTGGGCGACGCTGGCGGCAAGATCCTCTGCGACGTTGGCAAGCATGGCGACGACACGTGTCCGCACTGCTGGGATCTGTGCGCGGGACAGCTCGAAGCGAAAACCCCGAATGATATGCGCCTTCTCAACATCCGTCTGGCTGTTCCAGAACAGCGTCGCCTGCGTGTAATGATCCGCGAAGCGCTCAGGCTTACCGCGCACCTGGTCCCCGACTAGAGGCTCTGGAAAAGAAGTAAAACCAGCCGCGCCGGCCTGGAAAGGACAGCCGCCTGCGAGCGAGTTCGGTTCGTATGCGACGCGGCCCCGATTGATCGCCTGACGATGCATTCCATCACGCTGGTTGTTGTGCGGCGGCGCCACCGGCGCGTTAATGGGAATTTCATGAAAGTTGGCGCCGCCGAGCCGCGATATCTGCGTGTCTTGATATGAGTGAATGCGACCGGCCAGTAGCGGATCGTTAGAAAAGTCCAATCCGGGAACAATGTGCGCGGCGCAGAAGGCAACCTGCTCGGTTTCCGCAAAGAAATTATCCGGGTTGCGATTAAGAACCATTTTCCCGACAGGCGTCAAAGGCACGAGTTCCTCCGGCACGATTTTAGTGGCGTCTAATACGTCGAAGCTGAACTTTTCGGCCTGCTCTTCAGTGAAGATCTGCATGCCGAACTCGTACTCCGGATAGGCGCCGGATTCGATCGCCTCCCACAAGTCGCGGCGGTGAAAGTCGGCATCAGCCCCTGCGATTTTGACTGCCTCGTCCCAATCGAGCGAGTGGGTTCCGGCCATCGGGCGCCAGTGAAATTTTACGAAACGAGACTCGCCGTCGTCATTCACTAACCGAAAGGTATGCACACCGAAGCCCTGCATCATGCGATAGCTGCGAGGAATGGCGCGGTCCGACATCACCCACAACATCATGTGCGTCGATTCCGGCATCAGGGAAATAAAGTCCCAGAAAGTATCGTGGGCCGTTGACGCTTGCGGTACGGCGAAATGAGGCTCGGGCTTGGCTGCATGAACCAGATCCGGAAATTTCATCGCGTCCTGAATGAAGAAGACGGGAATGTTGTTGCCGACCAGGTCCCAATTGCCTTGGTCGGTGTAGAACTTGACAGCAAAACCTCGCACATCCCGCACCGTGTCGGCAGAGCCCCGTTCGCCAATGACGGTCGAGAAGCGGACGAAGACCGGTGTCCTCTTCCCGCCCTCGGCGAACAGCGACGCAGCCGTATATTTTTTAAGCGATTCGTAGCATTCGAAATACCCATGTGCCGCCGAACCCCGGGCGTGGACAATGCGCTCCGGTATGCGCTCGTGGTCAAAATGAGTGATCTTCTCGCGCAGAATAAAATCTTGCAGCAGTGCAGGTCCGCGATACCCCGCTTTGAGCGAATTCTGATTGTCGGCGATGGGAACGCCCTGGTTAGTGGTGAGCGTCTGCCCGCTCGAATCGACACGGACCCGGTCGAGTGGAAGACTGCCTGGATTGGTCCCCAGCTGCGGCTTGCCGGCGCCTGTCTTATCGGATGGATTGGTTTCGGTCAACGTGCTGCCGGTCGCTGACGGATCGGTGGGAGTGACTCTCTGCCCCTCTTGAGGCTGCGAAGAAAGTTCGCCGTGCTCGAGCGCTTTGTTCGAGTTGTATGGCATGTCTGCGACGAGCTTCTGGGTCGCCTGGAACTTAACAGACAGCGCATCCTCGGCGGAACCGCCAGCGCGTGCAGGGCCGCCAACGGTCGAACGCAAATGGGCGTCTCCAACGTCGCTGTTTGTTTTTCTATTCGAGGGACCGACGGTGGACCTTGTTTTTGTGTTTTTAGTGGAACGAGTAGAACGGGTTTTTTTTCGGCTCGCCATATAAATCCTTATTGAAGTAGCTGCAACCCAACGTAGGGTTTACTCGCACATCGTCCAGCTAACAATTCATGTTTTCCCGTAGGGCGCCTTTGTCATGCATGGGGCGGGAATACGAGCCCCAGCGGTGACCGCATGATTACGATTGAGTATTTCAAGAGCGTCGTCTACGCGTTCCTCGGCTTCAACCACGATCAAGATCTGCCCAGAGTTCAGATCGGGCAAGCTGGGATTTTCCTCGCGCGCTATGGCTTGTACTTGAGTCTCCTCGATGAAACTTTCCTGAGCGGATTCATCGTGCATCGCAATGAGAATTGCGCGATCCGTAAATCCCGCGTCTCTTAATTCCTCGATCGTTTTTTTGGCAGACTCGCGGTCGTGAAAAATGCCTGTCACTCTCGTTTCCAGCGAAGATTCGCCGACGCTTTCGACGTCCGAATTATCCTCGGACTCCCACTCGACTGGGTCTTCTGCTTGCGAAACCCGTGAGTCCTCAGAAACGGATTCGAGGGTTTCGCCGGCTAAGAGGCGATTTCCCGTGACCGTGGCTAACTCGCCCAGCGACGTAATACCGACCAACTCATTGGCATCGTTGAGAACCATTATTCGGCGCACTTGATTCTCTTGCATGATCCGAGCGGCTTCTTCGACCTCGTCATCCTCAAAACACCACAAAGCCTCGGGCGTCATAACTTCGCGCACCATTACGATTACTGGATCGCTACCTTGGGCAATCGCGCGGACTATGATATCGCGATCCGTAATCACTCCGGCGAGATGGCCATTGTCACAGACCGGCAAAGACCCAACATCCAACTCTTTCATTTTTTCGGCAGCACATTGTAATGTATCGTTGGGTTCAACAGTTTCTACTCGAGTGTTGACGAAATCTTTAAGCTGCATAAAGCATCTCCTTAGTTTCTTCCGCACGGATTTAGTACTGGGTAAATCGAGCAAGCTGTATGCCACGAACTAAGCTTCGGATCACACCACGAAACGCGAGTAAAAATCGAGATAGAGCTCATGCCCGCAAAATGCAGATCGTCCTCTAGAGGAGATATGTAGAGCTAAAGCCGACGATTTGTAGAATTTTGCCGACTGCTAGTGCAGTGGCGTAAGCATCGCATCTACTGTCATGCGATCATTCTAGAGGGTTGGGTGTTATAGCGTTAATTTTGGTCGCTAGGTGTGGATTACTTCAGAAAACTGGAAATCATATTACAGATCGCTGCAATGATCGATCGACGCGCCTCTTCGTAATTGTCTCGAGAATCTTACGTAACTTATCGCCCCGCCACTAGTAAGCGGGGGTTAAATTGAACTTTACCTTTCATCCATGAATCTAAAAGCTAAAAAACCTCTGGTCGATTTGCTTCTGGTATTCACCGTATTCCACTCAGCATATTCCCGACAGTTTATTCTTCGCACCTAGGGCGAGAGTGATCAGACTCGTTAGCGTTCGGCATCTGAATTGCTGTATTACGAAACCAATAAACCGTTAGCCACTATCGATTGTAGGGAAGTAAGATACGGACCCATCAATTCTCGTCGTCGACGACGAAGAAAACTTGTTAGTGCTTCTGGATTGGATACTTTCCAAGGAAGGCTATCAAGTCAAAACAGCAAAGAACGCGTACGCAGCGCTAGATCTTGTCGATCAAGAAGACATTCGAGTCGCAATTCTCGATATTAATATGTATCCGATCGATGGTGTGGCTCTGCTCGTGGAAATCAAAAAGCGGTCGCCTTCAACTCAAGTGATTATGATGACGGGTTATCCCGCGATGGGCACAAGAGACAGCTCCATGAAATACGGAGCGATAAACTATCTTAAAAAACCGCTAGATATTGCGAAACTAAAAAATGTGCTTAGTGAACTGCTCGCCGCATAACGCGCCTCGGCTTGGGTGATTTCAAGGCAACTTCACTACGCCAGGGAAGTCTCTCGTGGAACTCCTCGGTCAACCACTGGCACGATGGAGTGTTTTGACCACCTTATCCAGACTGTAGGGCTTCGGCAGGAAATCTTTGACTGCGGCCTGCTCGATCTCTGACGGCAATAGAAAAAAGAGGAAGGCGGCAATGACCCTATTTGTCGATGGAATCGATCGCGGTCGCGATGTCCGGGGCTGCCTCGGGGCAGACTCTGTTTGCCTGATTGAGAAGCATATCAGCCTCGTCCGATCGGCAGGCAATCCTCATTGCGCCCACGTAGTGATCTTTGGAATCACTGCGCTCAATGGAGGCATTTTTCATGATCTCATACGCTCGCGACGCTGGGTCTAGTTTCTCCACAAACAGATTGTAACGGTTAAGAGTCATGATAATGGTGAGATGTTCGTCCATGATTCTGAGCCTAGTCATACTGTATCCCATGATACAAACAGCGAAACGAGAGCGGTCTCTACCAACGACATTCCGCAGCCGTTACCATGGTGAACGAAAATTCGCCCTCTACTCATTGTCGAACAAGCTGCGAAAAACCTCTAATAGTTCATCAAGCCTGTAGGGTTTCTTTTCTCCGCCTCTAAAAAACCGCTGGCTATGACGACCGCCCTGTAAGAATGTCGTCGTTCATCGCTGCCTCCTATGTATATAGATAGATTGCCGTCTATCGGTCGCTCATCTATCCGCGGACCCCTCTTAACGGTCGACAATTCGTTTCGCTTCACGCTCGTGATCGAGCACGCCACCCCGTGGTACTGAGCAAGTTTGACCACAAACCAAAATTGACGAATGAAATGGCGCTGCGATCTGAATAACGACCAAGTCACCATACTTAGATTTTCAAGATGGCTGGTTTCAGAAATCAAAAGTACTAAAGGAGCAGAGCAACCAACATGCCAAAGATTGCACGCGTTACTGTGCAGCGTGGTCGCTAGGTTTTTCGCCGGGCAGCCATCGCGCGACAACAAGTCGACTTGATTTGACCTACAAGAGAAAGCAGGATTAGGTGAATGACATACAGAAATATAGAGGTGCTTGGACTAAGAAGTGGCGTTTAAGAATTGCGAGGATGGTACAGGATTTGCGCACAGATTCTTCGACTGGTGCGGTTGAGCAAGGAGACGCCGCTAGGGCGAGACTGAGACGTGAATGTGTCTCTGTTTCGGAAAACCCACTTGCTGTTAGTTTTCCCACCGCAGGATCTGGTCCCGAGGGCCCTGAAGCCCGATAGCATGGGTATGCGCGCGGCGGGATGGACCGTGCTGAGGTATTTGGTTGGAATCGTTATTTTCTCCGAACCTACGCAAGAAGCATTTAGAGGCTATCGCCCTTCCGCCGCTCGAAGAACCGATTCGGGCTGAACTTTTCAGCGGAGAGCGTCTTGAGCAGCACGGTGAGAGCCTCGCCGCCGCACAACGCGTCACGACCACTCCGCGAAAGGGTCGTCCATTATTGCCCCGCGTGCTAGATAACGGACGCGTGCTCCTCAAAGCATATCGCGCAATCGCGCAGGCAATTCGGGAGGAGCGTGCGATCACACCTGCGGCAGAGTGGCTGGTCGACAATTATCACATCGTCGACGAACAGCTGCGTGAGATCCACGACGATCTCCCGTCCGGCTACTACCGAGAACTCCCTAAGCTGGCAGAGGGCCACCTTCAAGGTTATCCGCGGGTCTTTGGCTTGGCGTGGGCGTTCGTCGCCCATACCGACAGCCGATTCGACCCTGAAATGCTTCGTCGGTTCGTGCGCGCCTACCAACGTGTGCAACCGTTAACAATTGGCGAGCTCTGGGCGGTAGCGATTAATCTGAGAGTGGTGCTCGTTGAAAATCTACGGCGCTTAGCGGAGCGAATGGTGCATGACAGAGCGGCGCGCCAGGCGGCCGACGCCGTGGCCGACCGCCTCCTCGGACTTGGCGGCAATTCAATCGAGCCCGCGGCGACGGTTCTACGGCCGTTCGAGCGCGTTTCGTTAACGACGGCCTTTGCGGTGCAACTTGTCCAGCGGCTGCGCGACCAAGACCCGGTAGTCACACCGGCACTTCGTTGGATAGAAGAAAAGCTGGCAGCTCAAGGCACAACGTCTGATGAGACTGTCCGAGTCGAGCATCAGCGGCAGGCTGCGATGAACGTAACCGTGCGCAACGTGATCACCAGCATGCGTCTGATCTCCGCCTTCGACTGGGCGGATTTCTTCGAAAGCGTGAGTCTTGTCGACGCAATCCTTTGGACCGATACGGGCTTTGCCGAACCGGACTTCGTGACACGAGATCGTTATAGGGATGCAATTGAAGAACTCTCGCGGCGTTCAACGCACGACGAGGGTGAAATTGCCCGCCGGGCGGTTTTTCAAGCGAGCCAGTTCAGAAGTGAATCCCAAGGGGTCAGCGACCCAAACACGGAACGCCGCGCGGATCCCGGCTATTATCTCATCGCCAATGGGCGTGTCGCCTTCGAGCGGGAAATCGGCTTTCGCATGTCGATCAAGACTAGGCTTCGACGCGCCTATGTGACTAACGCGACGTCTCGGTACCTTGCAACCATTGCAATTGTCAGCGGTGTCATCCTGACTTTGTTTCTGTTCAATTCTGGCGCAGGGCACGTTGGAATTGCGGGTCTGTTATTAGCCGGGCTTCTAGCGCTTATACCGGCTTCGGAACTCGCGATCGCATTAGTCAACCGTGAGGTCACCTCGCTTCTCGGGCCACGCACGCTACCGAGGCTCGCGCTCCGTGATGGAGTGCCGGCGGATCTTCGAACCTTGGTTGTCGTTCCGACTCTCCTCATCGACACTGCTCAGATTGCGGAGCAGATCGAGCGGCTGGAAGTGCACTATCTGGCAAATTCAGATGGCGATCTTCGTTTCGCGCTTCTAACCGACTGGACAGATGCACCGCAGGAAGACATGCCGGGAGACGACGAGATCTTAGCCACGAGCGCCTATGGTATCGCGCAACTGAATCGCCGCCATGGTCCAGCGCCAGATGGGGGCCAGCGATTTTTCCTTTTCCATCGCCGGCGTCGATGGAATGAAAGCGAGGGCAAGTGGATCGGCTGGGAACGCAAACGCGGTAAGCTTCATGAACTGAATCGCTTGTTGCGCGGTGCCACGGACACGTCCTTCCTGCCAACAGGCGATAAAGCGCCTATCGCGCCGTCTAGTATCCGCTACGTCATTACACTGGATTCTGACACCCGCCTGCCGAGAGGGAGCGCCTGCCGATTGGTAGGTACGATGGCACATCCCCTTAATCGGCCTCGGTTTGATCCTTGTGCGGGCCGAGTCATTGAGGGCTACGCTTTGCTTCAACCGCGTGTCACGCCGACGCTTCCAACTGATCGTGAGGGCTCTCTTTACCAGCGGATTTCCTCGGGGCCGGCTGGCATTGACCCTTACGCTACGGCTGTGTCCGACGTCTACCAGGACCTTTTCGGCGAGGGCTCTTACACCGGGAAAGGCGTTTACGATGTCGACGCATTCGAAGCTGCCCTTGCTGGAAGGGTGCCGGAGAATTCCTTATTAAGTCATGACCTTTATGAAGGTATCTTTGCGCGCTCGGGACTCGTCACCGATATCGAATTCTTCGAGGAGTTTCCCTCACACTACGAGGTCGCCGTGGTGCGCCAGCATCGCTGGGCGCGCGGTGATTGGCAGTTGTTGCCGTGGATCATTGGACGTTCATCGGACACCAACCGCGATCCAATCCGTGCCTCTATTCCGCTGATCGGCCGGTGGAAAATGCTCGATAATCTTCGACGCACGTTGTTTGCCCCGGCTGCGTTTGTCACCTTGATTGCCGGTTGGACGCTGCCGTTCGCTTCACCTTTGATGTGGACGACGTTCGTATTCGCATGTATCGCCATTCCGTCCCTTTTACACGTATTCTTTGCTGCTATCCCGCATCGTCGCGGGATTTCAAAACGCAGCCATGTACGGGCAGTCGGTACGGACCTCATGCTTGCCGCGTCACACGTCGGACTCACGGTGACATTACTTGCCGATCAGGCATGGTTGATGACCGACGCGATCGTCCGGACTCTCTCGCGCGTCTATGTGACCCGCCGAAATCTCCTCGAGTGGGTGACGGCAGCGCAAGCGAAATCCGTTTTCGATCTCAGCCTCACAGGCTGCTATCAGCGCATGAACGGCACGGTAGCGCTTGCGGTCACCGTAGGCATCCTTGTTGTGTTCCATGCGCCGGAAGTTTGGCCGATCGTGGCGCCGTTCGTTCTTCTCTGGGCTCTATCGCCCATGGTGACTTATTGGATTAGTCTGCCGGCGCACGCGCCTGCGGCTCAACCCCTCGCCGAGGATGACGTGCGTACGCTCCGCTTGACTGCGCGGCGGACCTGGCGATTCTTCGAGACGTTTGTCGGCGCGGAGGACCACGCGCTTCCGCCCGATAATTTTCAGGAGCAGCCGACGCCGGTTGTGGCCCATCGCACGTCACCCACTAACCTCGGGCTATATCTTCTCTCCATTGTTGCCGCGCACGATTTCGGGTGGCTCGGCACGGTTGCCGCAGTCGAGCGGCTCGAAGCGACGCTGGGCACGATGAAAGACCTCGAGCGTTTCCGCGGCCACTTCTATAACTGGTACGATACGCGGGACCTCCGTCCACTCGATCCTAAATATATATCTTCGGTCGATAGTGGAAATCTTGCCGGTCACCTCATCACGCTAGGACAGGCCTGCCAAGAGATGATCGACCGCCCGCTGCTCGGCCCGCATGCGCTCTCTGGGATCGCCGATGCCATCATCCTCCTTCGCGAATCCCTGCGCTCGATCGTTGATGACCGGCGCACCCAAACAGTCACACGGAAACACTTGGACGAAGCGCTCAATGCCCTAACCACTGCTCTGAATTCAGTCCCCATGACTCCACGCGATTGGATCGTGCGGCTTACTGAGCTCGTGAGCCGCGCTCAAACCATGGCGGACATTGCGCGCACACTGACCACAGAACGAGGTGAGAGCGCCGAGGGGGAATTGGTCATCTGGGCGGAGGCTGTGCGAGCGGCCATTGAAAGTCATGCACGCGATATCGACGAGGCGATCCCCTGGGCGCGGCTTGTCTTTGGCAAGGCTCGCATAAATCCTGTAACGATCCCCGAACAAGATTTGGTTTCAAGAGCGGTAGAGCGCTTTTTTCCCTCGGTCCCTACCTTAGCCGATGCGCCGGACCGCTGCGAAGGCGCCATAAGTGAACTCACTAAACTACGCGAACATTTGAGAAAGGACAGCGCCGCACAGAGCGATGCCCTTGCGCGAATCGATGTGATTATAGAGGGGCTCGCCAGTTCTACCACAGCCTGCGAAGCGCTGGTTCGCCGCCTCTCGACTCTCGGCCAACTCACGCAGACGATATTCGACCAGATGGATTTTGGTTTCCTCTTCGATCCAACACGAAAACTCTTTGCGATCGGCTATCGCGTTTCCGACAACAGCCTCGATCCGAGTTGTTACGATCTGCTTGCCTCGGAGGCGCGGCTTACAAGCTTTATCGCCATCGCAAAGGGCGACGTACCTTCGGCGCATTGGTTTCACCTCGGTCGCGCTTTGACGCCCGTCGATCGCGGGTCTGCGCTGGTTTCCTGGTCGGGCTCGATGTTCGAGTATCTCATGCCCGCTCTTGTGATGCGTTCGCCGTCGGAGAGCCTAATAGGGCAAACCTGTTTTCTCGTCGTTCGCCGTCAGAGGAAGTATGGAATCGAGCGTGGCGTTCCGTGGGGAGTCTCGGAATCGGCCTACAACGCGCGCGATCTGGAGCTGACCTACCAGTACTCGAATTTTGGCGTGCCAGGCTTAGGCCTCAAACGCGGCCTGAGTGAAGATGTGGTCATCGCGCCCTACGCGACAGCGCTGGCGGCGATGATTGACGCAAAAACCGCGGCACAGAATTTCGCACGTCTCGCCGAGGCTGGCGCGAGCGGCCGCTTTGGTTTTTACGAAGCGCTCGACTACACCGCCACGCGCGTCCCCGAGAACCAAGAAGTTGCCGTCGTGCACGCCTATATGGCGCATCACCAGGGGATGTCGCTCGTGGCACTCGCAAACGTGCTCCACGACGGCGTGATGCGCGCGCGTTTCCACAACGAGCCGCGCATGCGCGCCACTGAGTTGCTGCTCCAGGAACGCACTCCACGTGACGTCTTGGTGACGCGGCCGAGGGTCGAGGAGGTGCGGGCCGTTGCAAACGTTCGCGATCTTGTTCCACCGGTGTTGCGTCGCTTCAACTCTCCGCACGACGCGAATCCCGCCATCCACCTTCTCTCCAACGGACGATATTCGGTGATGGTCACCACCGCGGGTTCCGGCTACAGTCACTGGCGCAACCTTTCAGTTACACGTTGGCGGGAAGACCGCACGCGTGACGTCTGGGGGACGTATTTTTTCCTGCGCGACAGATCCAGCGGCCAGGTCTGGTCGGCTGCATACCAGCCAAGCGGCGTCGAGCCGGATAGCTATGAAGTCACTTTTTCCGAGGATCACGTCGAGATACGGCGCCGCGATGGCGCAATTGGGACCACGCTTGAAGTCGTGGTTCCGCCCGCGCACGACGCGGAAGTGCGCCGGGTATCGATCACGAATCTCGGCGCACGAACCCGGGAGATCGAGTTGACATCGTACGCCGAAATCGTCCTGGCGCCTCCGGCAGCGGATGCGGCTCACCCGGCTTTTTCCAATCTGTTTATTCAGACGGAATATCTCGCCGATCTCGGCGCTCTGCTCGCCACGCGCCGGCCAAGATCTCACGGCGAGCCCCAAGTCTGGGTGGTGCACGTGGTCGTTGCCGAAGGAGAAGCCGTGGGCGAGATGGAATACGAAACCGACCGCGCACGGTTTCTCGGCCACGGTCGCAGCATCCGAACGCCGACGTCTGTCATCGATGGACTTCCACTCTCTAACACGGTTGGCGCGGTGCTCGACCCGATTGTGAGTCTCAGGCGCCGTGTACGGCTCGCGCCGGGAGACTCCGCGCGGGTCACGTTCTCGACTCTCATCGCGTCATCGCGCGACGAAGCGATCGCCCTAGCCGACGAATACAACAATTCAGCAACATTTGAGCGAGCCGCGACGCTAGCGTGGACACAGGCCCAGGTCCAGCTGCATCATATAGGAATTAACGCCGATGAGGCCTACCTCTTTCAGGAACTGGCCAGCTGTATCTTGTACTCGGACGCTACGCTCCGACCTTCATCTGCAGTGCTCATGGGCAACAACCAAGGCCCTCCGGGACTGTGGCGACACGGGATTTCCGGCGATCTGCCAATCGTGCTTATTCGCATCGATGATGCTGAAGACCAGAATATCGTGCGCCAGTTGCTTCGCGCCCACGAATACTGGCGAATGAAGCAATTGGCGGTGGATCTCGTGATCTTGAACGAGCAGGCTTCTTCTTACGCCCAAAACCTCCAAGAGGCTTTGGAGAGCCAGGTGAGAGCCAGCCAGTCGCGCCTCCAGCAAGAGGGACAAGACTCCTTCGGCAGCGTGTTTATTCTCAGAGGAGATCTTATTTCGGCTGAGGATCGCACATTGCTCCAGACTGCCGCCCGGGCTGTGCTCTTGAGCCGCCGCGGCAGCCTGGCTGAACAAGTGGAACGTCAACAACGAGCCCCAACGCCTGCGATTCCACCGCCATTGCGGCCGCCGGAGACTAAATCTTCGGATGTCTCGCCTGAACGGCCGGATCTGGAGTTCTTCAATGGCTTGGGCGGATTCACTGCCGACGGACGAGAATATATGACGATCCTCGGCGAGGGACAGTGGACGCCGGCACCATGGATCAATGTTATCGCGAACCCCTCTTTCGGTTTTCAGGTATCAGAGTCGGGCTCTGGTTATACCTGGTCGCTAAACAGCCGCGAGAACCAACTCACCCCTTGGTCGAATGATCCCGTCACCGACCCTTCCGGCGAGACGATATACGTGCGCGATGAAGACACTGGCGACTTGTGGAGCCCGACAGTGCTGCCGATCCGTGAGGCGGCTTGGCCGTATACGGCTCGGCATGGCCAGGGATACAGCCGCTTCGAGCACACGTCACACGGAGTAGCGCTTGACCTCTTGCAGTTCGTGTCACTCTCGGACCCGATTAAGATCTCCCGCCTAACCGTTGAGAATCGCTCAGACCGATCCAGACGTCTTTGTGTGACCGCCTATGTCGAGTGGGTGCTGGGCGTTTCCCGGAGCGGCTCTGCTCCCTTTATTATCACCGAGATCGACAAGGAAACGGGGGCGATGTTTGCACGCAACGCTTGGAACAGCGAGTTTGCCGGTCGCGTAGCGTTTGCCGATATGAGCGGACGACAAACCGCGTGGACTGGTGATCGGACGGAGTTCTTCGGTCGCAATGGTACTTCCGATCATCCGGCATCTCTCGAACGAGGGGACCGTTTCTCAGGCAGGGTCGGCGCTGGCCTCGACCCGTGCGCTGCTCTGCAAACCACGGTCGAGCTAAGTGCGGGAGGCCGCGCCGAAATTGTTTTTTTCCTGGGCGAGGCGGCCACCAGTGAACAAGCCCGAAAATTGGTCGCGCTCTACCGTGGGGTCGACCTTGACGAAACTTTGCGCGCGGTTATCAAGCACTGGGATGACATTCTTGGCACGGTCCAGGTGGCAACCCCCGATCGATCGTTGAACCTAATGCTCAATCGTTGGCTGCTCTATCAAACGCTGGCCTGTCGGGTTTGGTCGCGCTCCGCGTTTTATCAAGCGGGTGGCGCGTACGGTTTTCGCGATCAGCTCCAAGACGTGATCGCGCTGACGGTTGCGCAACGAGATATTGCACGGGCCCAAATCGTGCGGGCCGCCGCGCGGCAATTCGTCGAAGGAGATGTGCAGCATTGGTGGCATCCCCCATCAGGCCGCGGCGTGCGCACGCGGGTCTCCGATGATCTGCTCTGGTTGCCGTACGTAGTCATCCAATATCTGGAAGTCACAAACGAGATCGCTCTCCTCGACGAGATCGTTCCTTTTCTCGATGGTCCCGTTCTCGCTTTGGGACAGGAAGATTCCTATTTCGAGCCCCACGTTTCTGCACAAACCGGCACACTGTTCGAGCATTGTGCGCGTGCCCTCGATCGCAGTCTAGCGGTCGGCCGCCACGGTCTTCCACTGATCGGCACGGGAGACTGGAACGATGGAATGAACCGGGTCGGATCTGCCGGAAGTGGCGAGAGCGTCTGGCTCGGTTGGTTTCTTCACACCATACTATGGGAATTTGCTCGCCTTGCCCAGGCACGCGGTGAGCACCCACGCGCCGAAAAGTGGCGACTGCATGTCAGTGCACTCAAAGCATCGCTGGAACGCGAGGCGTGGGACGGCGAATGGTATCGGCGCGCTTATTTTGACGATGGGACGCCGCTCGGGTCCACCGAGAACGCCGAATGTCGCATCGACTCAATCGCCCAATCCTGGGGGGTCATTTCCGGTGCCGCTGAGCCGGCTCGTGGAGCGCGCGCCATGGCAGCCGTTGAGAAACATCTCGTTCGCCGCGCAGAGGGGCTCGCGGTCTTGTTCACCCCGCCGTTCGACCACGCGAGTCCGGATCCAGGTTATATCAAAGGGTACCCGCCCGGCATCCGCGAAAACGGTGGCCACTATACTCATGGGGCGATCTGGTCTGTCCTGGCTTTCGCGGCACTCGGCGAAGGCGACAAGGCCGGTGAACTTTTCTCGCTCTTGAACCCGATCAATCACTCGAACACTCGCGCTGGCGTTTCCCGCTACAAAGTCGAGCCGTACGTCGTCGCCGGTGATATCTATGCAGAACCGTCGCATGTCGGACGCGGCGGTTGGACTTGGTACACGGGATCAGCGGGTTGGATGTATAGGGCGGGCATCGAGTGGATCCTGGGTGTGCGTCTGCGCGGCACGAGGCTTCATCTCGACCCTTGTATCCAACGTGCATGGCGGAACTTTAGGATTACCTTTCGCTATCAATCGTCGCGATACGAAATCGTGGTCGAGAATCCACACGGGGTAATGCGCGGGGTGTCGTCTATCGAATTCGATGGCGTGCGGATGGCCAGCGGCAGCATGTATATCCAACTCGCCGATGACGGAGCGACGCACCGCGTACGCGTTGTCTTAGGCGCAGAGAACTCTCATGCTCCAAGGTAAACCGACTTACATGTTTTCCTATTGGCAGGACCCGACGCAGGATATTTTATCCTGATGCCTCATGTCAGAGCAGTGCATCTCCGATGCGTTAAATACGCAGAATATTCTTGCAAAAAGGAAAACGCGTTATCCAGAGCGCTGTCTTAGTGAACATCGAAATTGCGGACAATGTTGCGACTCTCTGGATGAATGTCCGGTTGGAATCCCGCGAATCTGCGATTTTAACACCGTAAATCGCATCCGCAATGAATAGGCTTTTGTTACACTGTTTCCGATGCGACGACTTTGAAAACCTAGTCTATGTGACCGATCCGCTCACTTCTCAGTCCTACCTGAGCGAGTGCAAAAGCACGATCGTCCGGCGTGCAGCAGCTCACGACGGCAATCTAATTCCTAAGTGTTTGCTACTCATTCAAAACTAGGTGACAATCCCGGCGGATGGGTGGTCGTTGGCAGGAGAAAAATGAGGGAGAGTTGTAACGGACTGAGCATCTGAATGAACGCTGATTTGGCACAATTGAATTATCTGCTCGCGTGTCTCAACGATGGTAGTCCCGACCTTATCAGCACCCGCGAGCACGATACCGTTACTATCCTCGCTTTCCGTGCCCCATCTCCCTACCACGATCTTGAGATTGGGGAAACGTGCGCGCAACCGTTTGCAGAGATATCGTGCTTGCGCAAGTCCGCCGGGTATTATGGCTGCGATACAAATCATCGCCGGACTTTTTTCACCGATCAGGGCAACAACCTCGGAAGTGAGCACCGCGTTGGAGATAATTTCAACTTCATATCTGCTGGAATCAAGTAGCTGCCGAAACATGAGAAGTGCCAATTCGTCCGCTTCGTCTTGCGCGGAACATCCCAAGATGGAAACTTTCGGCAGCATAGCCGAAGCATCTTCGTCGATCGTCCCTGGTTGTGAAGAGTCTGATACTTCCGAAGAACTCTGGGGCTTCAAACTGTTCAGGTCCTCGATAATCTCCCGTGTCGCTCGGAACACAAATTGTTCGCCATCTTCCGTCAGCCGGCCAAGCTCGCGATCCCTCCGGGCGTGGCTCAATGCTGGAATCAGTACCTCATCGAAGAGCTGTTCCTGCGGATGAGTCTTAAGATGCTCTTCGACGATTTCCGCTGCTTCGGCCTGGTCCATAGCTAACAGCCTCTGATAATAGCTTATGTTTGATTCCATGGCCGGCTGATCGCTTATCAGCACTGCGATAAAATCCATCCGGGGTACGTATTTGCAAAGCACGACCACACAGACCGTGAGCGGGGTCGCGAGGACGAGTCCAACCGGCCCCCAAAGCCATGTCCAGAAAGCGACTGCGACTAAAAGTCCGACTTCTGAAACCCCCGCGCTCTCGGCATAGAGTAAGGGCTCCAAAACCATATTACAGATAAGCTCCAGAGCGACAAAAATTCCCACAACCAGGACCGGCCAGAGCCAACCTTCGAAAACCGCCAAGCTAAGGGCGCTCGGCATGATTGCAGCCGCAAAGGGTCCGACATAGGGAATGAAACGGAGCACGGTTGCGAAAAAGCCCCAAAGCACGGCATATGGAACGCCGATCAAATAAAGAGCCACACTGACCGCGACCCCGAACGAGGAATTGATGATCGTTTGCATGAGCAAGTAGTGGCTTATGCGTTGACCGGCTTCTTCCAGGGCCCTAGTGGTAACCGTCAAACGACCGTAACCCACGAGACGGATCAAACGGTTGCGCAGGTCTTCGCGCTGAATCAGCATAAAGATCACCAGCACGATCACGAGGCCGATTGCGGCAAGCGGTTCCAACATCGCTGTGGAGGCCAAAGGAACGGGCCAAAACCTGGATGATTCCTTAGCCTCCACAACCACAGGACGGGGAATTTCTTTATCCTTTGAGAGTTTTTCTGCAGGTTCCTGCTTTTTCTGAATCTCTTCCTTAACCTGATTAATAGCCTTTTGCACATTCTCCAGGGCGCCTCCCTTACCCGCACCGCGCACGTCGGAGATTTTTTGTCTGATATTACCCGTATATTTGGGTAGTTCGTTGCCCAAGCTTGTAAACTCGATACTCACAACCCAACCGATCATGGCGAGGCTGGAAAACGTGAGAACGACGATAAGGAGGACTGAAGGGAGTCGTTTTAGACCTATCCGTTCTAAGGTGCCGGCGACCGGGCTCAGCAGAAAGGTTAGCATGATCGAGAGAGCAATCGGGATCAAAACTGTTTGCGCCCAATAGAGACACGCGATAATCAAAACCAAACTTCCGAAGGCGATCAGAGGCGGTACTGTTCCGGTGCTGCGATCGCCAATGCCCTGGAGATGGGTTCGTGGATTTTTCATAGCTCCTCGTTCAGACGCAGACACGAAGCAGCGGAGTCAACTTATATCGCAACATAAGGAAAGCATTTTTTACGACTCACGCACCAGGTTAGGGCTTTGAACTTTTCTGACGCAGAGACTCTCGATCCGTACCGGGTCGCATAGACTTGGGTCAACTCGGCGCCGAATAAAAACATCAGAGATGAATAGTAGACCCACAACAAAAGCGTAACGAGTGAACCGGCTGCACCATAGATGGATGTGACCGTGCTGTGGCCCAGATAAAAGCCGATTAAAAATTTTCCGACGGAAAATAGCAATGAGGTTGTGGCCGCTCCGATCCATACATCTCTCCATGAGATTTGGACGTCGGGCACGAATTTGTAAATTACTGCGAAGAGGAATGTGATGAACGCAAATGAGACGACGAGATCTAAAGCGTGCGCCGTTGCAACGTCGATCGGTAGGAAGCCCCCTATTATTCCCGAAACCGCATTTAAGACTGCGCTGATGACCAGTGAGACGAGTAACAAAAAGCCCACGCTCAATACCATTGAATAGGAGACCAAGCGATCCCGAAAAAAACCCATGATCCCGCGACCGGTTTTGGGCGCGACACGCCAGATTATATTAAGCGAGTCTTGCAGCTGCTCTACCACGCCTCCCGCCCCTAGCAGCAAGAAAATCATTCCTATAGCAGAGGCTAAAAAACCTGACTCGGGCTTCTGGCCAGCGCTTTCAATGATCGCCTGGATCGCTCGCGCGCTTTCAACTCCAACGAGATCCCCGACCGCGCTTATAATCTGGTTTTGGGAAGCTTCTCGCCCAAATACTACGCCGGCGACTGCGACCGCGATCAACAAAAGTGGGGCCATGGAGAACAGCGTGTAGTAGGCCAGGGCTGCTGCTAATCGGAAAGGATTATCGTCAATCCATTGAAAAAATGCATCCCGCGTAAGCAACCACAGCGCCCTTAAAGTAATGAAGTTTCCCGCGGCGCGAACGCCGCAGCCCGGGTCAGCGAAATTATCCATTCTAGGTTTCCTACGCGCCGTTTCGCGCACGGATAAATCCGGGACCCGATCGTTGACCCCGCGGCTCCTTCGAAGTTCTATCGCGAGACTTTGGGCTACATGGAGCTGATATCAAGTGACGCATAGCATGGTGGAGTGCGATGTCTTAGGTCGCCCACGATCGAATAATCGACCACCGAAAGCCGTAACCGCATCTCATGCAGAGCCCACGGATAGGCCGAACATTTTTCACCCGTTCGCCAATGAGGATTCCCATGACTTCTTTGCACATAGGGCAGCGACGGATTAACCGCTTCATCGTAGCATGGGCACAGTCGGCAAAGCCCCGAATAGCGGCAGCCAGGTGAATAATGAAGGAATCACACGCTTAGTCCTTCGGTCCGGTCGATAGGATGATCATGCCGTCGGGATACGAACTCCTCCGGTGACCGCATGGTTGCGGCTGAGAATATCCAGAGCGTCGGCTGCCCGTTCCTCGGCTTCGACCATAATCAGGACTTGTCCGGATTTGAGTTCCGGCAAGCTCGGAATATCCTCCCCCGTTATGGCTTGTGCCTGAGTCTCCTCGACAAAACTTTGCTGTTCGGATTCGTCCTGTATGCCGATGAAAATTGCGCTGTCAGTAAAGCCGGCGCCTTTTAATTCTTCGATAGCTTTCTTGGCGGCCTCGCGATCGTGGAGAAAGCCTGTCACTCTCGTCTCACGTGGCAGCTCGCCGCCGCCCTCGGTATTCGAGTCATCGTCAGACTCCTCATCATCAAGCTCGTTTTCTTCTTGGATCGTCCGGGATTCGGATGCCTCTGAAACCGATTCAAGCGTCTCGCCGGCCAATAGACGATCTCCCGTCACCGTGGCGAGCTCGCCCAGCGAGGTGATGCCGACTAACTCCTTAGCTTCGTTGAGCACAAGAATTCGCCGCACTTGATTTTCTTGCATGATCCGAGCGGCTTCTTCGACTTCTTCGTTTTCAAAGCAACACAAAACCTCCGGCGTCATCACTTCGTGTACCATCGCCCTAACCGGATCGCTTCCTATAGCAACCGCGCGTATTGTAATGTCTCGGTCCGTGATCATGCCCACGAGCTGACCGCCTTCGCACACGGGCAGGGATCCGACGTCCAATTCCCTCATCTTTTCGGCGGCTCGTTGTAAAGTATCGTCGGATTGAATTGTTTCGACACGGGTATTGATAAATTCTTTAAGCTGCACGGAACACCTCCTAGGGTTTTCATGCTTTATCGGCGTGTATTCACGGCTTGACGGAAAGCCTCAGCTATTCGGCTACGCGGATTAGCTGAATCTCCGCTGCCCATGGTGGTTACCAGCACCGTCGGCTTACAGTTTGCGCGTGCCGTCTAGTTGGCACGGCAATTGACGTGCAATAGCGTTGGACTCGGTTGGCAGCGCTCCGTGCTTTTCAAGCTGCCCGGCTCCCTTTTCCTTTAGCTGCCTCCAATTCTTCACCCAACCGCTCGAGTTTCTCGGTGTTCATGAGTTTACGTATCTTAGGAAACATTTTTCCTTCTTCCTCCTCCTCCGCATGATGTTCGACGTTTTCCATTAACACTTTAAGTTTGGGTTCAAACTTCTCGCTGTCCGAAGTAAGATTCTCCATTTCTCGGAGAAGAGTCTTTACCTGTTTGTGCTCCTCGAGGGATTCGAGCACCATGTCCTTTAGCTCGTCAGTTTGTCCTACCGCCGGATAGAAAATCGTCTCCTCGATATGCGTGTGAGTTTCTAGTTCTTTCTTGATTTGCTCAAAGAGTTGCTTCTGGCGTTCCGAGTTCGCACCTTCTGCCTTTTTAAATAGTTCTTTAACTTTCTGATGGTCTGTTTTAAGAAGCTCTAAAGCATTCATGTGTTTTTCTCCCCGAAAAAGTTAAGCCGGTTAATTTTTCTTGCTAAAATCGTCATGCGCACGAGAATTTCCGATTATGTGCAACCACGCATTAGGAACAACACTACTAATATAGGTATGGGAATCCCTAGTAGCCAAAGGAGGCCCCAACCCAACGCGCCCGTCTCGCTTTTTACGAGCTGCGATAAAATCTTCATAATTCCTCCTAAAAATTTTCGATCCCGCGGACCGTAACAAGCGCAGCTAAGCGCGCCTTTCTTCCCGCTTGGGAACGCCTTCTTCTCCTGTCGAAGAGATGTCGTGCGCGCCGTTACGTTCAAAAATATCTTTGGCGCGTTTTACCTCATCGCTGTCTTCCGAGTGCACCGAAATCAATATGTTGCCCTCTTTGATTTTCCCCTCGTACTGTTTAGCCTCATACTCGGGGATGCCCAAGCCCACCAGCGCCCCACTTAACCCGCCCACAGCCGCACCAACACCTGCGCCGGCCAGAGCTGCCATGATCGGTCCGGCCGCTATGAACGGACCGACCCCGGGAATGGCCAAAGATCCGATTCCAATCAACCATCCCAAAGCTCCACCCAGTACTCCCCCCGTGCCTGCTCCTGTCGCGGCGCCTTCCGGGGCCTTGGTGTGCTGTTCGTGGGCAAAATCTCTGGTCCCAGATTTGTCGGGGAACAGCACCGAGATATCGTTATTGGAAAAGCCGGCACTCTTGAGTTCGCTGACTATGCTTTCGGCTTGGCTTTCATTATCGATTAGACCAAAAACTGATTTTGACATGGTATTCTCCTTTGAATTTTAGTGAATTTTAGCTGGCGATCTCCAATTGGTTATCGACTTTTTTTACTCCTGCGACTTGCTGGGCCTTGGCGACAATAGCCTCTTTCTCTTTTTCGCTCTTAACCGGTCCCCGTAACGTCACCGTGCCGTCGACTGTAATAATCTTGACGTTCTTGCCGTTAGTGGAAAGAGAATCATCGGCGACAATGGCCTGGCGAATATTCTGGGTAATGGTCCGATCAGCTTCGCTCTCCGACTGATCTCCCGAAGTCTTGGTCGCTCCGTCAGCATCTTTAACGTTGCGACCGCTATTATCTGCGGCGGTTTGAGCGGGCTGATCTTTCTTAGAAACATCATCTTTCTTGCCACAACCCAATATTAGAACCGCGAGAATTAAACCGAGAGCACGTGTCCGCATACAATCTCCTTTTAAGAATTTTTTATTACTCGTTTTTACGCAGCTGCAGAGTTCTTGGACTAGGGCATTCCTCCTCCTTTGTCCCTAAGTGGGATCAGACTAGATTTTATTCGAATGACTGAGCGCCCGACTGGTCAGTGCGTTATCGAGTCGTGGGGCTGACGGCAGCAAAACCTGTGTAGTACTAAGAGGGGGGAACTAACTTTGCCTCGTCAAAGAAAGAGTAGAGCAAGTTTGATGCCCAACGACGAAAAACCATGTTTAAGTCGGCGACGCCATCCTTAATGCAACAAAAACACGGATAACGTTTTGATGTAGGCTCTTTGGGTCTAACAACAATTCCCATTTGTGTAGATAATATTCTACGAACTGTAGATTAACACGGACTGTGTCTTTGAATAGACGAGTGGTCTCGTGCCGTATTTTTGAAAGCATTCGACCGCATCTAACCAAGAGCTCGGAGTCGAAGGCCATATCATTGGCAAAGGGCGGGTGGTGTAACTTTGAATTTTGCTATTCATACCTTGCCGCAGATCAAATGAAGCGACAGTCAATGCAGTGATTTTTTTGGCACCGCGATACCAGGAAGTTTATAGGGCTTTTTCCCTTATCTGTGCGGTAAATCGGACAGTCCAGATTGAATTCATTGCCAAGGTTTTTACAAGCCGACGGAGAAACAGACACACCCGCAGACCACACAACCCCACCAACGCGTGCATCGATCAGATAGTGACGCGATTCAATCAACTCAATGAGGAGGCAGAATACGAGTTCGGAAGTCGATCGATTAGAAAGCCCCTATCGGAACTGAACGACGCGTAAGTTCGATTTCACGGAAGATTTTGAAGGAGAATTCAGTTCAATCCCCAGCATCGTAGCTTCGTCGATTAATTGTTCAACTTAGCCGCCCGCGCCAGCACGTTCGGTGGAATCGCTAGCCCGATTTGTTTGACGTTTCTAGATTGAGGTCCCGTCTTGGCGTGTTCCTCAAATTCGGGAAGCCTAGGCTCAAATCGAGGAGAGAAATGGCAACAACAGCCCAATGACACCAAAACAAAAGGCATAGCGCTTGCTCTTTACGGTGCGGGAAGGAAAGGAGACAGTGCATGTCAGTTAAAGCTGCAAACATATAGTAGAGGGATTCGAGTCGAAGAGTTTACCGGCGGAGTTTATGACATGACAAGGTGGGAAGAGTACCGCCGCGAGAACGAACAGCACTTGTGTAATTCGCGCATGTTCGCTGATCCTAAATACGTAGAGCGTTACGGCTCTTGCTTCTAGCTTTGGATATAGATGAGGTTTCACGAATCAGCTGTCGGGAAAGATTTCGGAAATGTTCCCATGAAAAATGATAAAGCCGAATTCCGGCGCTTGCCGGTGGGCGCAGAGCTTCAGGCTGGGGGCGGAGTCCATTTCCGGGTCTGGGCGCCACGCCGAAATCGAGTGGAGGTCCTGCTGGAGCCTGCTGGCGGCGTGCATTCCGCAGCTGCTTATAACCTCGAGCCGGACGGTGCGGGGTATTTTTCCGGGCTGGTATTCGATGCGGCGCCGGGAATGCTCTATCGATATCGTCTGGATGGTGCAAACGCATATCCGGACCCGGCCTCCCGTTTTCAGCCCGATGGGCCACATGGCTCATCGCAAATCGTCGATCCAGGGGACTTTGAGTGGACCGACCATCATTGGCGCGGGATTCATCTCGAGGGGCAGGTCATCTACGAAATGCATATCGGAACGTTTACGCGGCAAGGAACCTGGGAGGCAGCCGCTCGCGAGTTGGAAAGCCTCGCCGGGTTGGGAATTACCGTCTTGGAGGTCATGCCGGTCGCCGATTTTACCGGCTCCTTTGGCTGGGGATACGACGGTGTAGCTCTGTACGCGCCGACGCGGTTATATGGCACGCCGGAGGACTTTCGCCGTTTCGTCGATCGTGCGCATCGCACGGGACTCGCAGTGATCCTTGATGTCGTCTATAACCACTTCGGCTCGGACGGCGCCTATTTCACGGAATTCTCAGACGACTACTTCACCGATCGCTATGAAAACGAATGGGGCAGGCCGATCAATTTCGACGGAAAAAATTCCGGACCGGTGCGCGAGTTCATCATCGCCAATGCCGGCTACTGGATCGACGAATTTCACATTGACGGTCTCCGGCTCGACGCCACGCAGCAGATTTTCGATGCGACTTCGCCGCACGTGCTCGCGGAGGTCACCCGCCATGCGCGCCAAGTCGCGCATGGGCGGCAGATAATTATCGTCGCGGAAAACGAGCCCCAGCACGTGAAGCTCATCCGGCCTGTGGAACAGGACGGCTATGGTATGGACGCGCTCTGGAATGATGACTTCCATCACACCGCCGTCGTCGCCATGACAGGACGGAACGAGGCCTATTACACGGACTATCGTGGCTCTCCTCAGGAGTTCGTTTCCGCCGTCAAATGGGGTTATCTATATCAAGGGCAACACTATAGCTGGCAGAAACAGCGGCGCGGCACGCCCGCTGTCGGAACCCCATCGGCAGGTTTTATCAACTTCATCCAAAATCACGATCAGATCGCTAATTCCGGCTTGGGACTTCGTCTCCATCGGCTGACGAGTCCAGGCCGCTACCGAGCTATAACAGCTTTGATGCTGCTCGCTCCCGGCACACCCATGCTTTTCCAGGGACAGGAGTTCGCAGCATCGAATCCCTTTCTCTTTTTTGCGGACCATCAGCCCGAACTCGCGGCCGCAGTGCGCCAAGGACGGGCCGAATTTTTAAATCAGTTTCGCAGTTTAGCGACGGCCGAAATGCAGCAGAACCTTCCTGACCCGGGCGATCGCGAAACGTTCGAGCGATGCAAGCTCGATCTAATTGAGCGTGAGCGTCACGCCGACGTGTTCGCGCTGCATTGCGATCTTCTGCGCCTGCGCAAGGAAGATGCAGCTTTCAGCGGCCAGCATACAGTTACTCTGGACGGCGCGGTGCTCGGTCCTGAGGCATTCCTGATTCGCTTTTTCAATGAAACAAGCGGCGATCGGCTCTTGCTGGTGAATCTAGGAGCCGACTTACATCTGCAAACAGCCCCTGAGCCGCTGCTGGCGCCGCCTGAAAAACGGCGCTGGGAAATCCTTTGGTCGAGCGAGAATTCCCGCTACGGCGGCTCTGGCACCCCACCGGTGGAAACCGATGAGGGATGGCGTATCCCGGGGCACGCCGCCGTTGTATTATTCCCATCCTTGGATTTAGGCAGTTGAAACGAACTGAATTTACCAAATCAGATCTCGGACGGCACCCATGGCCAATCACCGAATCGAGGAAACCCGGGACACCTTAAAAAGAGCGACGACGTACCTTTGGTGGCAGCGGGGAATTATCTATCAAGTCTATCCGCGCTCATTCATGGACAGCAATGGCGACGGTGTGGGCGACCTCACGGGCTTGATCTCACGGCTGGATTATCTTCGCTGGCTCGGCGTCGACGCCGTTTGGATCTCGCCTATTTACCCGTCGCCGATGAAGGACTTCGGCTACGATGTGGCGGACTATAACGCGATCCATCTGTTGTTCGGCACGCTCGCTGATTTCGATCGACTGATCGGAGAGGCGCATGCGCGCGACCTCAAGGTCATCCTCGATTTTGTCCCTAATCACAGTTCCGACCAACATCCGTGGTTTGTTGAATCGCGATCGTCGCGCGACAACCCCAAGCGCAACTGGTACATCTGGCGCGACCCCGGCGCCGGTGGTAGGCCGCCGAACAACTGGCTATCGTGCTTTGGTGGAAGCGCTTGGGAATACGACGCGCCCACAGAGCAATACTACTACCATGCCTTCCTTCGCGAACAACCCGACCTCAACTGGCGCAATCCCGAAGTTGTTGAGGAGATGCTCAACGTTTTGCGCTTCTGGCTGGAACGCGGTGTCGACGGTTTTCGGGTGGATGTTCTCTGGCATTTAATCGAAGACGATCAATTTCGCGATAATCCTCCCAACCCGAGCTGGCGCGAGGGCACCGATCCTTATCAAAAGCTGATTCCGCTCTACACCACGGATCAATCGGATGTGCACGGGGTGATTGCGCGCATGCGCCACCTGGTCAACCAGTACCAAGATCGGGTGCTGATCGGCGAAATTTATCTGCCCGTCGAGCGGCTCGTACAATACTATGGCGCAGATCTTGGCGGTGTCCACATCCCTTTTAACTTTCAGCTTCTCCTCGCGAAGTGGCAGGCTCGTGATATCGCTCGCATCATCGGGGAATACGAGGCGGCACTGCCGCAGCATGGATGGCCGAACTGGGTTCTCGGAAACCACGACCGGTCGCGCATTGCATCCCGGGTTGGTCCGGCACAGGCGCGGGTGGCGGCGATGCTGCTTCTCACCCTGCGAGGCACGCCGACGCTTTACTATGGCGATGAAATCGGCATGCGTGACGCGAGGATTCCTTTGGAGAAGGTGCAGGACCCGTTCGAGAAAAATGTTCCGGGTCAGGGTCTGGGTCGCGATCCACAGCGAACTCCCATGCAGTGGAGCGCGGCAAAGAACGCCGGATTTACCGAGGGCGAACCCTGGCTGCCGATTGCTGAGGACTGCAGCGAGGTGAACGTCGAAGCAGAGCGCGATGATCCGGCCTCGATGCTCACGCTTTACAACCACCTCATCAAAGTTCGCCGCGGCGAGTCCGCGCTCGAAGTGGGACAATTCGAACCGATGGAAGCCGATGGGGATCTACTCACCTATGTTCGCCGTGATCAGGAGAGCGCATTTCTAGTCGCACTCAATCTGGGGTCCCAGCCGCAGGTTATTAATTTTTCAAACAAGGCGTCTGAGGGAAGGATTGCGCTCTCTACGCATATGGATCGCTCGGGCGACTTTGTACGAGGTGAACTCGAACTTCGTGCAGAAGAAGGACTGCTGGTTCGCCTAACGGAAGGCAGCACATAACCCGCGCCCATTCCCGAGAAAACAGTAACAGGACTCACTATCGACTCGAGCATTTCGACCATGTCGGCAGGCGTGTATGGCAACTTGGGCAAGCCAAACCACGGTTAATAAAGGAAGCCATCGGCTTATTTGATTCTGGTGTACCTTACACCACGGCCCTCCGCATGCTATTTATGATCTATGAAATTTGAAAACGACAAAGGTGACCAAGTAGAAATAAATTTTCAGAATTTCGAAAAAATATTGCCGGGAGACAAAGCCGGCTTCACGCCTGTGAAGCTCAAAAACGGTCAAGAAGTCTGGCTGCAAGCAACGGAAAATCAGATTCTAGAAGCCACTGCGGAAGAATAACACCCAGCTCATTGCTTTTTCATTTTCTACTTGAGCCACATCAAGATTGGCGTAGCGCTTTCCTGGCGTGTGTGACCGAACCATCGTGATACCTTATGCAAAGGATATGGCAGTTTCATCGTCCAAGGTTTGCCGCGAGATTTTTTCGGGTCGCATGTAGAGCGTGCGCAGCCGGGAAACATTTAGAATGAGCATGCGATCTGAAACAAACGGTGGCGCGCGGACGGCGAGAGCACTGCCGCGATCTGCCAATGCCAGCCGCCTTCATTTTGTCAGGTTCCTCGCTCATCTACTGGACCAGCAGTTCACGATTCCGGGCACATCCATACGAGTCGGACTGGATCCCATCTTGGGATTGATCCCCGGGATCGGCGATGCCCTCGCGAATATCGCGGGATCGGCGATTCTCGTTATCGCGGTTCAACTGAATGTCCCCAAAATTGTACTGATTCGCATGGGTCTGAATCTTGCCTCAAATGCACTGATCGGCGCCATTCCCGTCTTCGGTGACATTTTCTCCATTTGGTTTCGGAGTAACGCCAAAAACGCCGAGCTGCTCGAGCGCTATGCCGGAAGCGAAGCCCGCCGCGCCGACCTGGAGGACTGGCTCTTCGTGGCAGGGATAATTTCCGCCGTCCTATTGATCGGGTTCGGAATTATCGTGGCGATCGTCTGGCTGGTAGGGTGGCTCGGTGCAGCTTGGGGTCAACCGTCGGAATTTAGCAGGTAGCACGATATAAAATCCTGTAAAGAAGTTCCTGACGAGGATGTGAGAATGAAGTGGGCTTATCGTCTAACGACTTTCACAAGAGGGGACTTGCTGCTCGATGAACTAAATAAGCTCGGAGAGCAGGGGTGGGAAGCTGTTTCGACCCTATCCGATGGACACATCCTGCTGAAGCGACAAAAAACGAAGCGACGCTAGTTTGCGGGAAGATTTTGCTGACCCGATTCAATCGACGGATAGCACCGCTTCGATGCCCTTCAGACCGCTCCCGTTCGCATGTGGTCCACCGTCCTACATAGCGCCCGTGTGAAAATGACCTCTTGACAAAATAAGGGAATTTATAGAAGGATTTTCGCATGTGCAGAAGGCTCCTAGCGGCGCTACTCATAGTTAGCTGCTGCATAGGACTGTCAGAATTCTTGGCAGATGATCCCCGTCTTCTCACTCAACCCACTTATTCAGCTTCTACCATAAAAACTGCCATTCCTATTTATCAATCGAGACACGGCCAACATTCTATTAGCATCGATTTTCCCACCCCCATTTTGCCTTCCCCTACCGTTTGGCTGGTCAGTACGTTCCACAGACAGTTTCGGCTCTGTTGGCTGAATCATATCTTACTGATTTAGCCTATCGGTTCGTCACTCATTCTATTCTTTGTCCCGCCGCGGCTTACCGCAGCAGCTGTAAGCTTTTTTCCAACTCCAGGTCACGAGCGCGATTGGTGGGGTTTTATGCAGTTACGAACACATCCATGCATGGTTTATCGGGGCGTTCCTAATTGGCCTCCGGTGTGGACTCGTATATCCGGCCTAGGGGATCTTCAGGATGAACAAGCAGCAATTCTAGAAGAAGTACATCGTTCAACTGTCGGGACAACGCAATGCTTTGCGATTATTCAGTTCGCTGATAGCCGCTACATTGGAACCCTTGAATTCGACAATGAGGAATGCTGCGAGAAGATATGTGAGTTCTTGCGAGGCCAATGCGGGGAATCGATAGGAAACATAAGTGAGGCAGATATTCCATAATGCCGCGGCAGTTTAACCGCAAGCGTTGATGCTCAGTGAGTCTTCAAGTGCAGCAGCTGCGCCATCATCTGATGCACAGAGGACGACGGAACTGGCCGCCTCCGTGGACCTAGTTTTTCCGGCCCGGACAGCGCGATAACCGGGATGAAGCTTTACCGACAGCACCTCTCGGACGCACTTGCTCACGAGATCCCTGCACCGTCCAAACAATCGTGGTGGACGGCGCTAATTGAGCCAAAGCGTCTTTGTACCGCTTCTCTAGCAACTCAATTCCGTATCACTTAGAACGCCACGGTTCGTGCTGCCCGGCACTTTCCTGGCAGGAATCCAGGCGCAACTGTCTCTGTTTGTGACGCGTCAGGAAGGAAATTGTTAGGTCGTCTATCCTTCCGCCGCGACCGTGAAGAGCGACTGGCTTGGGATGGTTGACGATTGCCTCACCTGGAATGAATCGCTTTACCCATATGAAGATTCCGCCGCGAGGCGCGGTACATCTATAATAGTTAAGTTAAGTCCCGTCATCCACACCATTGGATCCACAAACTCACCGACCGTCCAATGATCCGTACAAAATGAACAAACGAAGTAGCGCGCCATTACATCACGACCAAGCCACCGCGCGGCGTCTGACCGCGGCGGTGACCTGATCAGATTTCGCTTGTCCTGTTTACTTCATTTTTGACGGCGTTTGATTCGGCTGGTCGGTGTCTTTGCCCACGCTCGTATCGCCGGACTTCATTTTGTCGCGGGACGCTGCCGGTCCGGTGCTGGATCGACTCGAACTTGTCGAACTGCTGGATTGGACGCCGAGCTTCTCTGCAGTTTCAGCGTTGAGCGTACCAGTGGGTCGAAGATTACTCGCGGTCTGAAAAGACTTGAGCGCTTCCTTTGTACGCGCGCCCATTGCGCCGTCGATTGGACCAGGATCATAGCCCTTATCTTTAAGCGCCTGCTGGACCTCTTTGACGTTCCCCGACGCGCCACGTTTCTCTGTGGTGCTCATGTCGGAGCTACTCGTTTTGCTTTTACCCATTTCTACAGTTCCGGCTTGCGGACTGCCTTTGGGTAACGGCACTCCAGTTTCTCCGGTGCGTTCTGATTGCGATCCGCCCTTCGATGCTCCGGGTCCGGATACGTCCGGATTGATCTTTTCTGGTTTGGTGGCTCCTGAAGGCTGCGCAAACGCGACACCGCTGGTCATCCACGCCGCAGTCAAAATCGATCCGGAAAGTAACAAAATCTTTGGCTTCATAGATTTCCTCCTTTTAGATTTGATGTTCGTGTAGTGTTCTGGCGATTTTCAAAAGATCCCCAGAGATCAAAAGTTACTCCATGATAGGGAGCAACCAACATGCCAAAGACTGTACGCCTTCGTTTTCAGCGAGCTCGATAGGTTTTTCGCCGGGCGGCCCATCGCCCGACAGCAATTCGACGTGGTTTTGCGTACAACCGAAAGCAGGAATTAGGCGAATGACGGACACCAGACAGTCCGCACATTCCGTCGTGACGATGCCCATAAGCCTAACCGAATGTGAATCACAGAACTGCAACGCAAAAACGAAAAAAGGCACCCTGGGGGTCAGGACGCCTTTGTGGTGGAGTGACGGTAAGGCTATCGGAAGGCTTACTCTTCCATCCCGGGAAAACACGGCCCGGAACAGAGCTCGCAAACACGAGTATTCGTCAACTTCCGATTGAAGGATAACTAATGCGCAACAAAAGAAACGACGCCAAGAAAAAAGTATCCTGAACTCAGACGACGAACTGGAAAGGATCTCGCGCCGGTTTAATTTCTGTTCAGCACTTTCCTGAACAAACTAGCCGCCCTCGCCTATTCGCCGGAGCATAGGCCTTCCCGCCGTGCGTTCGCTTCCAAAACACTGCCCTCGGTCAGCCACTTTATGCGACCTTTTTAGCAGAGTCGGTCTTCAAGCTCTGGCCGAGAACTCTCATCACCATAGCCTCATCAGGCCTTAAAGAACTGGGCGCGGCGGCCACCAGCTGCTGTGTTCGGCGGCTTAAACTCTTGGCTAAGCAGCCATCGAGATACGAATTTACAATTGCAGGGTGGATATAGCACTTCTGGCAAACCGCCCGTGTGTCTCTCTCTCGTCTCCCCTCTCCCCCCTCTCTTTCCTCCTCCTTCCCCCCTTCCTCCCCCCCTTCCCTGCCTAGGCTTTTTGCGACATTCTCAATAGCCTTGACCACGTTTCGCTTAGCCTCGGTCCTTGAACTAAAAGAATCTAGCTCGGCAAACGCGCGTGCGGCCAGTACGGTACCCGCCCAGGTACGAAAGTCCTTTGCTGTCAAATCGATTCCCGCCACTGCCCGGAGATAATCATTAACATCGCTGGAATTAATCGCGTGCGGTTCGCCGTCATCGTCAAGATACTGAAAAAGTTCTTGCCCCGGGAGTTCTTGGCACCGTCTGACAATTTGCGCCAGTTTTCGATCGCTGAGATCCGTATCGCGGGTGATCCCGCTCTTGCCGCGAAAGCGAAATCGGATCTTCGATCCGCTGATCTTAACGTGCTTATTGCGCAGCGTCGTCAATCCGAAGGATTGGTTTTCACGGGCGTACTCATCATTCCCGATTCGGATAAACGTCGTTTCCAGGAGTTTAACTATCGTTGCCATGACTTTGGCGCGCGGCAATCCCGGCAAACCTAAATCCTTAGCCACAGCCGTGCGCAATTTAGGTAGAACCCGACCGAACAGCATCAAACGATCATATTTGTTCTGATCACGTACTTCACGCCAACGGGGATGATAGCGAAATTGTTTCCGCCCTCTGGCATCTCTTCCGGTCGCCTGTAAATGGCTGTTGGAATAAGGACTGATCCATACGTTCGTCCATGCCGGAGGAACAGCCAACGATTTTATCCTGCGCAATTCAACGGCGTTGCGTATTTGCCGCCCTTTCGGACTGTAGAAGCAAAAATCCTTGGCTTTTCTTCGCCGCGCGATTCCCGGAATCTTGTCAGTCGTGTATCGCAAACCCGAAATCCTAACCGCATGATTCGGTGAGGTGTTTACACGTATAAGCCGTTCGGGCAGATTTCGTGTCATCGAACGTGTTTACAGCAAATGACAGGCCAAGAATGGCTGTGCCTCAGGCGGCGAGCTTGGCGCGAAGAAGGGAAAATGAGCGAAACGACCAGTCTAAGACTCGCCCGCGCGGGCAATTCCGTTCGCGATAGCAGGAGCGGCTTGGGGGTAAAGCCGGTTTGCGGCGTCGAAGAGCAGGACCGCTTCATCTTTGTCGCAAAGGATCTCGATAGTTTCCCTGTCGCGACCCTCACTTTGATCCAAAGCGACAATGCCATTCTTCAGAATGGTATACCCGCGGAGGTGATATCGCATTCGGCTACAAAAAGCTCGTAATCCTCTGGGGACATTTCAATCAAGATCTTCACGGCGTGAATTTAATCCACCGCTGACTAAAGTCAAGAATAAAAACGGTAGGTCTCAAGCCTCTCGGCCAAACAAACAGATCGCCGAGATCGCCATTGTATAAACTCCGGAGTAGCGATGGGGCAGACGCAACGCGGCGCTGTTAAGGCTCTTCGCCGCGACCATCATTCATATTTGATTGCGCCGTTCCTACAACCGTCTTTTCACTCTTTCCGCGGCATCCTGAGTTTTTTCTCCTCCACGCTCAATGTCTTCTCCCAACCCGCGAACCGTATTGCAGGCGAACGCGTTAAGAATACCGGCCAGCGAACAAGCTAAGATCAGTACTGAAAAGATCTTTTTACGACAATTCATAAATCACCTCTCTTTTTCATGCGGTCACTGGAGGAGTTCGTATCCCGGACGATGACGAACACCTACCCAGTGACCCTTGACCGCTTGCAGCGGCTGTTAATCCCTCAACTGAAAACTCCGAATAACCAGAGCAGCAACACTAAACTAAGCGGAACTCCCAGCAGCCATAGTATAAATCCAGGTACCATCGGACGATCCTCCATTTCCTTGTCTGTTTGACGTCTGTTTAAGCCCGGCTTCCTCCGAACTTGGAGTTAGCGCCGTGCGTGCGATTCATTTCTGCTTGAGCGCCTGTTTGGTCGCGTCGGTTTTCCACGCGTTCATGGTAACGTCGACCTTGGTCGCCTTACGGCTGTTCTTATCGATGTCGATCTGCACCTCGTAAGACTGATCACCTTTGACAATCTCATACTCGACATAGTCCGGCTTATCGTAATTCACCGAAGTCACTTTCCAACCCATCTTTTCGATTTCGCGACGATAGAAATCCTTGGTTTCGCCGGTTTTTAACGCTTGTTCCAATTTGTCCTCGGAATCCTTTGCGGTTTTCATACGATCCCGATCACTATAGCGCTCCGGATTCGTCGTCGTGCGGCTTGGATAGGTAACTTTTTTCCGGTCCTTCAACGCCCGTTCGGTGGCGTCGGTTCTCCAGATATTCGTGGCCACGTCGACTTTCGTTGCTTTGGCGCTGTTTTTGTCGAAGTCAATTTGTACTTCATACGAATCATCGCCTTTGACGATTTCGTACTCGAGGTAGTCAGGCTTGTCGTAGTTCACAGCAGTGATTTGCCAACCCATCTTTTCGATTTCGCGACGATAGAAATCCTTGGTTTCGCCGGTTTTTAACGCTTGTTCCAATTTGTCTTCAGCATCTTTCGCCGTTTTCATCCGATCCCGATCGCTATAGCGATTACTATTATCTTTGCGTTGGTCTCGCTCGGCGGCGTGAGTAGCCGTCGCGAACGAAACAGTCAATGCCATTCCAGCTATGATCACACTCAAAAGTGAAATCCGCGTTTTCATTGTGCTTTGCTCTCCCAATCGGTTAACGAGTTAATTCATCGCGCTGCCATGTAACCTCGGCGTGTCAAAATCTGTTTTTTGTAGTCTCTGCTCCCTTCCAGGGTTTGCACGGCACCGTCGTCAATTGGTATAGGCAACGCGCATGCCATGAGTGAGGTTAAGGATTTTATTCGTGAATTTATTAATGCCGGAGAGCGAAGAGGCGATTTTACCGCTAAAACATTCCTTCAAAGAGAAGGAACTGTCCTAGCAAGAGGCGATTGATCCGAAGCTATCGAACTCCTATTTCACGGAAGTTTAGGCTTCCTCGTGTTCTTGTTCAGCCCGTGGCTAAACTCACAACAACAATGTGGGGGATCAGCGGCAAGAGTTGAGCGTGTTGCCCTTTGCCAGAAAAAGTTTTTTTTCGACCGCCTAGAATTGTGTCCATTCATTGTTCTAGACTTTGTAAATGAAGTGGTGGCATCTGCCGTTGTTGGCAGTGAATTTTGTGCTCTGGTTTTTCTTGGCGACTTTGGTGTTTAGTTATTCCGTTAGTTTGGATTATGCTCTGATGAATTTTTGAACTTGGAGTTGTTTTTCGACCCCCTCCGATATCTCCGGTAGATCGCTAAAATTTGCTCCCCGCATTTCGGTCATGCCGGGGAAAAATAGCGGCAGACTCAAACTCTCAGAACCACCAATGCTCTAGATCGGCTTTCCACAAATGAACAAAAAGAGCTGAGTTGACGGCTTGCCCTAGTCGCCAGGAACCGGTTTGTAAGATTTCTTTGACAAGTCCTTGTATATCTATGGAATAGGGTTAGCCTCACGGGCATGAAATTAACAATCGAGATGGCGGTTGAGAGTTACGACAAGTTGCTCGGTAAATGCGGCGTGCCGTCGCCGGAGTTTGAGACGTTGATCAACGGAAGCATCGAGCGGCGTGGACCGGACGATCATTTCCATAACTTCATGCAAATTCTCTGCGAAAGGGAACAAGCGAAAGCGCTTCTCCGCACCGCGGCTGATCTGTGTCCCGAAGCAGTCCCGGCCATTACAAACGCTCTTGCCTCCGCTAACGATCAATAGAACGATGCGCCGGCTTTCTACTCAATTGAAGCGATCTCATCGCCGTTAACGTTTTTGCATAGCACTTCACGAACTGATCATTTCATGTGCTCGAAAATGGATTTTTGAGATGCACTTTGTCAGCAGCGCGGTCGCCGGGCGGGGCGTGTCACCCGCTCCGCACCTCAGGTCCTTATACGTGCCTCATATATGCCTCTGTCCACTTCCCTTGAGGTAATTTCGGATTCTTCAGGTTCGTGCACGTTCGCTGTGCCACCTCTTCAAGTGTCAGTCGCGGGGCATTTGAGCGTGAACCGGACCTCTTGAAAAGTAGGCTCGTGCAGTGCTGCGCGCTATGAAGGTTCGATGCCGATTTGACTCCATGCCCGCTTAGACTCGCCAAATAGTCTAGGGCAGCAAAAAGAACCGAGAACCGATCCTTCTTAAGGTATCTGAAAAATAAAGCGCCAGGAGAATCGTGCTGAGTCCCCTAGCGCCCCATCTGCTGGCAGAGTTTGAAAGTTTTTATTGTTTTCTGCCCGCGTTTTTTTGTAGCAGCTCCAACGCGTTTTTTTTGGCCTCTTCCGGGTTTTGGCCAGATGCTTTTGCCGCTTCCTCGAATGTCTTATTGGTAATGTTCTTCGGGTTGCCCATATCGTCATCGGGCTTTTGGCATCCACAGTTATAGCACATACGCAAACTCCCTTCTTTTTTGTTTAAGTGATTCGGCCCCACCCTCGGTAACGAACTTTGGTCGCTCACAGAGAAGCAACCCGGTCTCTAATTGCGCCACGCCACGAGGGCGGTCCGCTTTGGAAAGACACAACCCTTGAGTGTTGTCACCTTCTGTTTTTCACGGGATCCCTCATTTCACACCTCCTGCAAGAGACTATCAAAAGAGTTGCGCAAGGCGCGTGCCAGACCGGGAACGCGATCTCGAATTTGAGGGAGGAGAGAATCTTTTGACTAGTGCACTGCCGATGGCCGCTGCCCTGGCGGCGCTGAAATGCCGCGCCAAGCGCGCTCGGCATTCCTGTAATCCATGCGAATGACAAGCACCAATTGCATTGCCTCGGAATCTGATGGCCGCAGCCGGGAAGCATTCATGCGGATGCAGCGCGCGTGCTCAAAGCCAACATTTCGATTTCTACCGATCTTAAGCTAGAGCAAGTCGCTTTATGAGACGGAGCTTCGTTGGCCTGGCGAGGCTGTGAAAATTGCCGACAAAGTGTCGCCAATTACTTACAGCTACAATACCTCTGAGCCCTGTTAATGAGGTAGAGATCTTGCGCGGACCGAACTCGTGTAATTTGTCTTCGCCGCGCAGAAGCTGAAACGGCGTTGGCATCGTAAGAAAATCCACGTCTCCTTTTCCGCGACTCCCGTTGATTGGGCAGCAGCAAGACAAAGAAGCTAGTCCGGTATCTGGCAAAATATAAGTTAAAACTACGACCGCGGCATTGCCTGGTGATCTCTAACGAAGTCGATCACATGAATTGAATGAATATTCGTGCGACCAAGGCCAAATCCCGGACTAACTTTCTAAGATGCTTTAATCGAATATATAGCTTATCGAATGCAGCGGGGGTCGGAGTACAATTGATCATTATCAGCAGCACTCTGTTAAGGGCCCGACAAACCATCGACGATAGAGCGGAAATGCCTAGCTGGCCCCCTATTTGCTCCAGCGTTTCAGCGAGGCGCGGCATCCAAGCACGCCCTGCTCTCCATGAAGCGATGCAGAAGAAGCCGTTGATGGTTGATTTTTCTAAGCCTTAACCTAGAAGAGGTGCTCTATGCAGCTTAAAGAATTTATCAACTCCCGTGTCGCGACAGTCCAATCAGACGCTACGTTGCAACGAGCTGCCGAAAAAATGAGGGAATTGGATGTCGGCTCGCTGCCTGTGTGCGAAGGCAATCAGCTAGTGGGTATGATCACGGACCGCGATATTACCATTCGCGCGGTTGCCGAAGGACGCGATCCGACTGCAGCGACGGTGCGTGAAGTTATGACCCCGGAGGTTGTGTGTTGCTCTGAGAACGCAGCAGTCGAAGAAGCGGCTCGGATCATGCAGGAAAATCAAGTACGGAGGATCCTCGTGGTCAATCAAGATAACGAGTTACTCGGCATTACCTCGCTGGGCGAGCTTGCCACAGCCACGGGAGATCGTATGTTGGTTGGCGAAACGCTTCTAGCAGTGTCCGAGTCCTTCGAGTACAGGGCTGCGCAAGACGAGGACGAGCTGCTACTCGGGGAGACGAGAGTGACAGGCCTGGTTCACGATCGCGAGGCTGCCAAAAAAGCCATCGAAGATCTAAAGAGCGCTGGCTTTAGCGAGAATTCAATTCTTATCGCCATGCAGGACGAATCCGAGCAGCAAAGTTTGGCCGGGGAAACTCAGGCACAAGCAGTAGCTGCAGAAGACATTCCCAACTTGCCCGACATCAGCTCCGGGCAGGTCTTGATCATGGTCGAAGCGGAAGAACGCGCAGTGGAGGCTCTGAATATTCTCGATAGAAATCATGCGGTCACCGGAGGAGTCCGTATCGCGACGGCATGATCCATCGGACGGCTTCTGGCGCACCCGCATTCCGACCCGTCCATTCGGTCGCTAAATTTTTCAGCCGACTACTTGAATCGTGTCAAATTCTGAGAGGATAATAAAAAAACAGTTTATGCTTCCATCGCTATCATATTGCACATGAACGGAACAGCAACCTTCCACACCGGCATGTTCAACTCCATCGGTTCCTTATCCGATTTGGACATTCTCGGTCTCTACGGAACCAGCCCTACCCAGCCTGAAAAGAAGCTTATGCTCGCAATTCTGCTAGATGCGGTCGAATGCTTTCAAAAATACGCAGGACACGAGGCCAATCGTCTCTTCAAAGATACCGACGAATGGATTTTTGCAGATGATCCTGAATGGTTCTTCTCTTTCATCAACATCTGCGAAGCCGTGGGCATGGATCCCCAGTATTTGCGGAAAGGCCTCTCGCACTGGAGAAAGAAGTCCCAGAAGCCCATACGGGCTGGCAACAAACTGCCCTCACCAGAGACCCGTTCAAACGTTCTGCCTAAATTTATCTATCAGAGCCATCGCGGCAGGGTGAAAACAAACCTCAAGTTGAAAAGTTCACGAAAGCGTCATCCAAATGCGCGTAGTAAGCCGCGACAGTCCACGTCGGTGGGTATCTAGATGGATTGCCCTGATCAGCCAGAACAGTTACTTGCCAAAATGAACCGAATCCGAGAAGGGCCGAATGGTTTGGGTTGTCCGTTTTTGTGCGCAGCGACTGTTCCAAAAATTGCCGCCTAACGTCGACGAGACGCATCCTTATTCATCATGTGCTCGCAGTAACCACAGCGCCCACCTAGATAAAGTTCCGATGAGAGGATTTCCCTGCCGCAACTATCACAGATATGTTTGGCGGTCTCGCCGCATACGCCACAATGTTGTTCACTGAAAATGTATGCTTCATTATTACAAGTCGGACACTGGACAATTTCAAATTCTCCGCCGGCATTCATTGCGCTGGAATGATAGGCAGCTCCCAAAGATTCTAATGCTTCGGCAGCAATCGACTCGTAGTCCCATTGCTGATTACACGACTTGCAAACAAATTGGTTATCCGCCCGTGCCGGTTTAGGATTGTTTATGCGAATTAAATCAGAACCGCAGTTCGGGCAATCATAGTCGGCCAAGGCCTCTTCAACAGTCGAGGACTCCCAGTCAACCGAATCCATTGTACGTAGACAACCGCTTTTCTCTCGCTCATGACCTTCGGCAACTTCAACAAAACTAGCCCAGGCATCGTGGCCTAGGATATCCTTCGCATCCCGGTCAAGATGATCGGCAATAAAATCGCGAATAACGATAAAGCAATTGGATATCAGCTTGCTGACCGAGTCCCTAGTCTTGGTACTAAAATGGTGCTCGATTTCGTTTCGATAGTCGTTGATCCGCATTACACGGACCCAATCGAACCTCAATATCAAGGGCTTCGAACCGCTCTTGAATTTGAATTGCGTCGACGGTCTTTCTGCCTTTTCCGATCCAACCGATTTGACCGTCGGGCTGCTTCGAAGGCTGAACTTTTTGTTTAAGCAGAACCTCATCCGATCCGGCTGGGCTCAATAGCGAAAGCTTATGCTTAAAGAGCAACAAAATTCCGGCGTAGATATTCCTGGTCGCGGAAACCAGCCGACGCGGGTCTGAAGAACGATAATCGTCAAGTCCGATAGAGATCGAATCGACGGCGTTTTGAAGAATACTCATGAGGCATCTCTCAGTTAATGCTTATCACCGACGGAGTAGAGCGGCTGACGTTTTAGGCTCACGTTGCTAATTGGGGAAAGAGTGCAATCGGCGCCCTTAGTAGGGATTGGCCGGATTTGGAACCCTAGTAAACTTAGGGCCGTAGCCAATAGTTGGTAGCCTCTCACTATGCACTTGCAATAAAGAAACACCGGTCGTGGTCTCTGGCATCCACACAAGGCCCGGGCTCACTAATCGGGACGTAGATTGAAAGCCCGAGCGAAACTAGTAGAGGTCCTCCAATGGTCACGGTGCGGTACAAAGGGTATTGGGTTTTCGTCTTGCTCGCGAGAGGCGATTTTCAGCCGTCTAAATTTTCTCCCGTCGCAGAAATTAGCATCCGACAAAACTCCAACCCTTTGGCGAGACTGCATACCAGCGATTCAATGATCACTGAAGAAGACGGGCTGATTTCTGGATTTCAGCTGGCGACACAATGGATTGACGAAACATTGCCGCAGTTATGCAACCGGCGCAAAGAGGACGCAGACGTGCATCAATTACCATCCAAAAAGCTCGACACCGAACCATTTCCGCAAGCTGTTTCATCCTGCTGGCAAGCATAGAAACCGCCGATTGAACAGTCCTGGCTGACGGCATTTCCACCTGTGCCAGGGCTGTCAACGCGATGCGGAATCATACTCAAAAGAATTCATTAGGCGGGGGCGTTGTCCGAATGAATCAGTTGTTCGACTACTGCCTCAATCCCGGCGGCAGACACTGGTTTTTGCAAGTAATCGGCCATTCCGGCACGTAGCGCCTCTTGCCGCAATTCCGATCCGAAATAGGCACTGCAACCAACGATCGGGATGCGTGCAGTGCTTGGGTCTTTTCTTATCGCCCGGGCGGCGTCTGTTCCCTTCATATCGGGGAGAGTCAGATCCAACAGGATGAGATTGGGTTTCACGGCGATTGCCGTTTCGATCGCTTCGTGGCCACTTGCCGCTTCTGAGGTTGCGTATCCACGCGATTGTAGGAAGGTCGCGAGTATTCGTCGCAGATGCCCATTATCATCAACGATGAGAACATGCTTTGCCATAACGGTGACGCTCTCCAAGTTTGTCTTAGACTGAATCGAAGACGCAAGCGCCGTACCCATTCGTACGGTCAAGCGCAAATTGTCAGCAGTCAGAATCCTGCTCTTTAAGAGAGCGATTTTTCACGAGAAAAATCTGGAAGTTTTGAACACCCCATATTAACGATGCCTGGTGGGTGTGCGAGTTTTCCTCCGGTGTGGCAGGTCTGTGTGGAAAAACCGACATAGATGGCGCTCCTCAGATGGGACAACGGCTGGACCTTTTGAGGTACATATGAATTCCCAGATCGTATAGATTCTGGAATGTGAAGCTTTCCTCCTTTTGATCATAGCGAACCTTTATGGCGTCCATAGACCACGAAATAGTGAATTCCCGGGCCGATTGTCGATCCAGGTAGTTACCCAGCACACGCAATACGAACGATAGATCGCGAACGTCTTTTGGGCTATTCGGTCTCCGTTTCGATTGCCGTTCAGTATCCGCAATGAAAATTTCCACATCGCTAAAGTACATACGATTCGGAGTCTGTCTCATCTGAATCGGCATGTCCTAGGATTTTTTGGGTGATTTTATCCAAAACCGTATTCGCCGATGGGTGTCGCGCCGACTCGCGGTGCTTTATCCAAACGATATAATCGTTCCCCCATGTCGCTAACTCAAAAGCATTGATGCCAAGCGGCACTAGATTCTGACCGATCACTCTAAGAGCTTGCGCGTATGAGACAGTTAGAGTTCCCATGTATACCCACCCGCAGGTACTACATCGGTGCAGATTATGTTCCAATTTTGTCGGCCGAATTAGCTTGTCAAAGTGGCTCAGGAGTCGATAGTATCTAAGCACGTCGTGGCATTTCTGCATGAACTGCAGGAAAATGGCTGACAAAGGATTTCGACAAAATGCGAGCGAGCGCGGAGCTGTCAGAACCCAATCCCACAAGGAAGTAAACACGCAATCGTCTGCCTGAGAAATCTTCAAATTGTCTCAATACTGAGACACACAAATCCTGTTTCCATTTACGCGGCTGCAACAAACCTGGCATATGGTTCTGCTTATGGAACTTGGCCCGGGCGGAGAAACCCCGCGACTATCCCCACTTGAGAAAGAGCTTGTGTCAAATTAGACCGGCTCAGTAATTTGTTTCAGTCTAGCGTTGGATACCCGCCTAGATTGTCCTTCCGCTCCATGGCACATTCCCTGCGTACTGAAATATTGCGCATAGCGAAATCAATTCAACTAACCATAGATTTTGCAGCCTTTCTGATCAGCAAACGTTAAATCAGGAGGCTCCTGTCGTAAGGCTTATGGCATCGCTTATCGAAGACTACGCCATGATCGGCGATTGTCACACCGCTGCTCTGGTGGCTTGTGATAGTTCCATTGATTGGTTGTGCTTCCCGCGCTTTGATTCAGGCGCTTACTTTGCCGCGTTTTTAGCCACGGAGGTGATCTCAGCGGTTTGAACCACGGCGGGAACGCGCCTTACCACCAACTCCTTCGATATGGGTGTTGGCATAGACTTGCTCCTGCAAATAAAAAACGAGCGCAGAAGTCCCGTCATCGTTAGTGGAGGGTTCTCTTGATAGCACGCAAATTTCTGACGGCAATCCTAGTGCTAGGTACAGCGAGCTTGCTTTCCGTGTTTCGCCGAAGCCAGCCCGAGGAATCCTCGTCAGCGACCTCGGCCGTGGCCTTCGCACAAGGCGCAGGCAGTCCGAGTGCGGCAAATGCTAAGCTGGAAGAAGCAGTGAGATCCATATTGAAAAGCGACGAGCACCTGCGCAAGGCGAATCTTAAAGTTGACGCCGACGTGACAAGAAACGAAGTCACGCTGTCCGGTACAGTGGAGTCGGCCGCCATTCGCGATAAAGCGGTGGAACTGACAAAAACCGCTCATGTCGGTGTCGTCGTCAATAATAGAATCACTGTGAAACCGGGTGACCACAAATAGGACACCTCAAAGTGCTCAACCTAAGCTGCGATCGAGTTGACGCGTTTCCGAAAGAGGACGGCACCGTCGTGCGGTATGCCAATGACGAGCTGAAACATGCAGCGAACACCAAATCGCCGTGCACGGCCGCTCTCTGGAAAAGATGCCAAAGCGATTGGCATAGCAACCGGAACAACTCAAATAAAAAATTATCGATCCCATCGAGGTGTTCAGGGCATCAGCCGTTCGCCCACTGAGGGTTACTTCATTTGTTGAATGGGAATAATCGGCCAGGCGACCACCTCCTGGAAACGAGAAAAATGACAGATGGGTTTTGTTTCCGGCAGTTTGATTCCTGTTGCCTCCGCCATCGTGTTGGTACACAGCTCCACTTCCGCAGGTTGGAGCGGCCACCGCGGATGATGAATTTCGCCGTAAACCACTTGATTCGGTCGCACCGCAGCATAGAGGCAATATCGTTCTGTAAGCCAGTGGTCCAGCGTATCCGGAGCCGCGTGATAGACCGGTCCGGCCGGTCGGTAGACCGCGGTAAATTCCGCCCGCGCGGCTTTCTTTTGAACCCGCATGCTCCTATACGTTACGGTTTCCCTTTCCAACGCCAATGTCATTCTGGCCAAATAGTAAGGCATTCCGAGCCAGCGCGCCGCTCTCACTGCAAGCCAATTCGCTGCATCAAGACTAAAAAACCAGACACCGCTTCTACCCGGCACTTTCACATACGTGCGGACATTTAGTTCCGGAAAAGACATGTTGAACGGAATGTAACGTGGTCGTACGCCACTCATTCGAAACGGCACGATACCGATCCAGCACCAACCGTCGAATGTATCGAGTTCCAACAACTTTGGAATCAACGGGCGAATCAACTCCGCACGCACCGGCCAGTGAAGGAACAAAAGCTCGTGCCAGCGCATGGACATAACCCAGCGGGTTTGCGGTAGCGGCCAGGGACGGTGGGAGGTTTGTTCGATGACAGATCCAATGCTTAATTCACAGCCGGCCGCCCATGTGCCGGCGGGGGTCGCGCTTGTGCTTAATTCCACAAACGGGCGTCGTCTCACCATTTGCGCCTTCACGCTTGCACCCCCTTGCATTCCGTTGTCCGACCACATCAGGATTTCGTCTAATTCATGTCCCTGTTTTTCTCGAGGATCGCTGGTCCCTTCGTGCCATACCATACAGGAGTGCCACGCAGGTGAATCGAGGCCCGGACACGAGCGCGTAAGCCAAACCTCGGTGCGACCAGGTGATGACTTTAAATCCTTCGAGAGGCTAAATAAAGGTATTTGCTCTTGGGGGGTAGATTCGACCAAAATTTGCCATACCATTGAGTAATGGTATGGCGCGTTAAGGCTGTCGACGATCTCATGTCCGGTGATTTTGTCGAATTTGTGCCGGACGAAGATGGCAAGCTGTCCTGTAAGAAGGCTTTGAAACTGGAGTCCCTTAGTGCAGTCGCAGCTAGAAATATAATCAAGGGCGAAACGCTTACCTTCGACACGACGGATGATACCCGGGACCTGGAGAGAGTCTGAGATCCATCTTCGTTCTCAGTCACAACTTGATAGATTAAATCCCCAAATATTGATGCGAGAAAAAATTTCAAAGCGGCCCGATGATTGCTTGGGTCCATGCATATTTTTGCTAAGGAGGTCTTTATGCCGCGTAAAGGAAAGAGGAAAACACCGTCTACTGTAAAGAGACGTAAGAACAAAAAAACTCCGCCGTCACAGATAAATGAGCCGTTCGAACAGGAGTCCAAGCGCCCCATTGGCCAGCATGGTGCTACCGGGCGGCCCCCGCTGATGAAAAAATAGTAGCCTGCCTGGCAAGAGCTCGCCCTCGTGCAATTATCGTCATCTTGGAATCGTGATTCGAGGCGGACAGGCATCGCACGATGGGGGGCGCTAGATGGTGAAGACAGGTTTGTTTCGGCCGACCATCTGTAGCGGTCACGAAAGTGTTGTCGAGCGATTCATTGAATTTTTTGAATTAATCAGGGAGCCACTGTGATGGTATGCGTTCTTCCCTTGGAGTCCTCAGTGTGGGAAGGATTCACCACAGTAAATTCCTCGACCACACTTGCTGAGTCGGGTTTCACAAACAAGTGCGTAGTAAAATAGCCACAGTTTACGAATGTCATTAGGTCGGATCCATGTGAACCAGGAATCGGCTTATTGAATCATCGCGCTAAGCTATGGGCAAGACGGCTCTTTTTTCCATCCATGATTCTTTTGTCTCTTCAAGAGTCTTTCGGCCCTGGTTTTGCTCTAGTCTTCTGCCGTGAATAGGTAACCCCCTTTCACACGCGCAGTGTGCCAACACTGTGCGCAACGCACAAAGGGGAAACTATTGACGCCAGTGCATGCTCACGCATGTACCCGCCGAAAGTTTCCCCCTTTGTGCCAGGCTAACCGTTTCGGAGGCTGAGCCAAGAAAGCTTGACAGACGATCTGCTGATAAAACCCTGCAGATAAGGTGGCGCAAGGATGTACGATAGAATCATCATAGCGAGCGCACTATTGGCGGCTTTATCGGCTACTGGCGTTATCAGTCTGTTCGTCTTATGGCTGATCGGCGTCGGCGATGATCCACTCCTGACCTTAGCCTCGACACCGTTCTGACGCCGCTCCCTTTTATAGCGCACGTCCGGTTCACCACTTCGCACGGCTCGATAATGGGTATAAATGCCTTGATCGGCCACATTCCGTTTGAATCGGATGTCTTTTCAGCCGACCTACTTGAATCACGTCAAATTCTGAGACGATAATAAAAAATCGATTTGTGGTTCTGTCGTCGAAAAGTGTGCCCTAGTCTTGGTGTCCGGCCAGCCGCCATTCGATTCTTTGATGGCTCGTTGTTCAACGATACCAAAATCGATCCGCACTATTTACGAAAAGGTCTCTCGGCGGCAGGAGGAACCATCCTATTTCACGAGAATAGTTTATCAACCTGGCGGATTCGCTCCCGAGGAAGTGCTCTGTCGAGAAAAATTAGCTCTTCGAGATTTTGCCGCCTGACGTGTTAACGAATCAGGTTTGGTATTTATTCTCCAATACCTCTGATCTCTTGAACAGTATAAATTTGTGAGTACACTCCCGACCGACCATCCGTTCAAAGATTTCCTGCTAGCGAGTGTAATGTGGATGAGGTGTCTTGCGCCGAACAAATTTCATAAAATTGTAATATTAACCAAGTAACGTGGCTTGTAATTAATTCTAGAACCGCTATCTGTAATGTTCGTTTGGTCGCCATGGGTTGTCGAGGAGACGGCTTATGGCTGAGCCTCAGTCAGGGTTGTGCATGATTAGCGAAGCCGAACGACGTCAACTGCTTGTTGAGTGGAACGACACGCGGCGAGATTATCCCAAAAACCGGTGTATCCATCAGCTATTTGAGACTCAGGCAGAGAAAACCCCGGACGCTATCGCCGTCTTATTCGACGGCAATCAACTAACCTATCGCGAGCTCAACATTCGGGCCAACCAGCTGGCGCATTACCTGCGCGTCCTCGGAGTCCGCCCGGAGATCCTCGTTGGCGTGTTTATGGAGCGATCTCCGGAGATGATCATAGGCATCCTCGGCATCCTCAAAGCCGGCGGGACTTATGTGCCTCTCGACCCAGCGTATCCAAAGGAAAGATTGGCCTTCATGCTCGAGGATGCTCACCTTTCCGTGCTGCTCACACAGCAATCCTTGGTTGCGAAACTACCGCCGCGCCATGGAAGCTTGGTTTGTATGGATGCAGATGGGCGGATGATTGACTGCCACAGTGAGGAAAATCCGGTGGGCGAGCTTACCGCGGAAAACCTCGCCTATGTCATCTATACCTCTGGCTCCACGGGAGTGCCCAAAGGAGTGGCCATTGAGCATCACAGCGCCGTCACACTGCTGCATTGGGCCATGGATGTCTTTGCGCGAGAAGAGACCCGGGGAGTGCTCGCCTCCACCTCAATCTGCTTTGATCTTTCAGTTTTCGAAATATTCCTCCCGCTAAGCCACGGGGGCAAGGTGATCCTGGTTGAAAATGCATTGCACCTGTCCACTTTGGATGTTGCCGCTGATGTCACTCTAATCAACACTGTGCCTTCGGCTGTCGCGGAGTTGTTGAGGAGCGGAGACCTTCCGCCATCCGTGGAGACGATATGCTTGGCCGGTGAACCCCTCAGCCCGCGGCTGGTGGAGCAACTCTATGAACAGGGCACGGTTCGGCAAGTTTTCGACTTGTATGGGCCCTCTGAGGACACCACTTATTCCACGTTCGCTTTAAGACACTCTACCGGACCGGCTACCATCGGCCGACCAATTGCAAACACACAAGTTTATATTCTGGATCACGATATGCAGCCCGTCCCCATAGGGGTGGCCGGGGAACTGTTCATAGGCGGTGACGGTCTAGCCCGGGGCTACCGGGGCAGGCCCGAGGCTACCTCGGAAAAGTTCCTGCCAAATCCTTTTAGCGACGAACGGGGCAAAAGGTTGTATCGAACGGGTGACTCAGCTCGCTATCTGCCGGACGGTAACATTGAGTTCCTCGGACGCATCGATAACCAAGTCAAAATCCGCGGTTTCCGCATAGAGCTGAGTGAAATTGAAACTGTGCTGGAGCAACATTTCGCTGTTGACCAAGCCGTGGTCTTAGCCTGGGGAGATACAAGCAGCGATAAACAACTGGTGGCTTATGTTGTTCCGAACCAAGCTTTATCTCCTTCCACTGCGGAGCTGCGTGACTTTCTGACAAATAAGTTGCCCCTCTATATGGTGCCCTCGGCGTTTGTCTCACTTGAGGCCCTTCCCCTCACTCCAAACGGCAAGATAGACCGCCGCGCACTGCCGGCGCCCGACCGGCTCAGACCCGAAACGGTCACGTTCGTACCTGTTCGAAACCCGATCGAGGAGGAAGTAGCTGGTATCTGGACCGAAGTGCTGAAGCTTGAGCGGATTGGCGTTCACGACAATTTCTTCGAATTAGGGGGTCACTCGTTACTCGCTACCCGGGTGATTTCCCGCTTGCGGCGTGCCTTCCGAAGCGACTTTCCACTACGACTTCTATTTGAAGCGCCGACGATAGCCGGTCTAGCCGAGCTGGTAGAGAGCGCCCGGCGAACCGAAGAGGATTCGCAATTTGTTCCGCCCCTACGCCCTGTTTCATGGCACGGTCATTTTCCCCTCTCCTTTGCGCAACAGCGATTGTGGGTTCTGGATCGGTTGGAGCCAGGTAATCCAACCTACAACATGCCGACCGCGGTTCGCCTCACCGGATCACTCGATATCCCAGCACTGAATCAGAGTCTTAACGAGATCGTGCGCCGCCACGAAGCCCTGCGTACCACGTTCGCTATGGTCGACGGAGAACCGATTCAGGTTATCGCTCCGAGCCTGACGATAGCTATGTCCGTGGTGGACTTGCAGGATCTTCCTCTAGACAAACGGGATTATCGAGCCCGGCAAATGATGACCGCGGAGGCTAAACGCCCCTTCGATTTGGCTCAAGCGCCTCTACTGCGCTCCGTCTTGATCCGGCTAGGCTCACAGCATCACATTTTCCTTGTAACCATGCACCACATTGTTTCGGACGGTTGGTCCATGGGGGTAATCTTCCACGAACTTTCGGTGCTCTATCAGGCCTACGCTGCCGGCGAAAAATCGTCGCTACCTGAACTACCGATCCAGTACAAAGACTTTGCTCTCTGGCAACGACAGTGGCTCCAAGGGGAATCGCTAACGACTCAGATCTCCTATTGGAAACAGCAGCTCGAGAGCGTGCCGGTGCTCGCGCTACCCACCGATCATCCGCGATCTCCAGTGCAAACGTACCGGGGCGCAAGGGATTCCTTAGTTTTATCCAAGGCTCTGTCTGACGCACTCATGATGTTAAGTCATCAGGAGAACGTTACGTTGTTCATGACTTTGCTCGCAGCATTTCAGATCCTATTGCAGCGCTACACCGGGCAGAGTGACATAACTGTGGGCTCGCCCATAGCGGGTCGGCACCAAATCGAGACGGAGGGACTGATCGGATTTTTTCTGAACAGCCTGGTGCTGCGTACAGAGCTTTCGGATAACCCCACTTTCCCGGATTTATTGGCCCGGGTACGCCGGGTGGCTTTGGATGCTTACACGCATCAAGATCTGCCCTTTGAGAAGCTGTTGGAAGAGCTCCGGCCCGATCGCGACCTAAGCCGTACGCCCTTGTTCCAGGTTTTTTTCAACATGCTCGAGTTCGGTGAAGATGAAGCGCTCAACCTACCGGGACTGACAGCAGAACTGCTTGAGTTTGACGAGCCAGCATCGAATTTTGACCTGACTTTGTATGCGGGGGATCGAGACGGAGCGATTTGGCTTTCGTTGGTTTATAACCCCGACTTGTTCGAGCCGACTACAATTAGCCGGTTACTGAGTCATTATCATACTCTGCTAGAGGCTATAACGGCGAATTCACAACAGCGAATCTCGTCGCTCCCGCTCTTTAGCGAAGCTGAGCGGAATCAACTTCGCGCCCGACGGAATCGAATCGCTCCAGACAATTCCTTCATTGAGTTTAGAAAAAGATGATATCGAGCAATCCATTTCAGGGCGGTTTGAAAAGCAGGTGAACGCTCAATCCTCATCAGGTCGCCGTCAAAACCCGCAATTATCGGTGGACGTACGCTGAGCTCAATGGCGCAGCCAACCAAATAGCGCAAACGATACTACGCTCGTGCGACGGCGGAGAACAACGGATTGCCCTCTTGTTCGAGCACGACGCGCCGATGATTGCCGCTATTTTCGGAGTGCTGAAGAGTGGAAACACTTATGTTCCGCTAGATCTTACTCATCCGAAAGAAAGACTGGCTCATATCCTGGAAGATTCCCAGGCGACGGCTCTCCTCACCACTCGCGACACCATTGCCGTTGCCAAGATGTTAGCCACCGGCCCGTTGAAAATTATCGATATCAATGAGATCGACGACGCCGTATCGACGGCTAATCTCGACCTGCCAATTTTGCCGAACGCGCTAGCCTATATTCTCTACACCTCAGGCTCAACGGGACAGCCCAAAGGAGTGGTCCAGAGCCATCGCAATGTTTTGCATCACATCGCCAACTATACGAACAGTCTGCATCTCAACGCTGATGATCGGCTGACGCTTATTCCGTCCTATGGTTTCGATGCCGCGGTCATGGATATATTCGGCGCCCTGTTGAACGGAGCGACCTTGTATCCGATGGACGTCAAAGAAGAAGACCCAACCACGTTGCTCGCACGCATGGTCGAGGAAAAAATCACCATCTATCACTCTACGCCTACCGTCTATCGTTACCTCGTTGCCTCGTTGACGGGCAGGGAGGATCTTTCGGCAATTCGTTTGGCTGTTCTTGGCGGAGAAGAAGTACTAAAAAAGGATATTGATCTCTTCCGGCGGCATTTCTCCGTGAATGCCATTTTTGTTAATGGTCTGGGGCCCACCGAGTCCACGTTAGCCTTACAGTATTTCATCAATCACGAGACACAGGTCATTGGCAACATAGTGCCGGTAGGCTATCCGGTCCAGGACACCGAGATTCTTTTGCTCAACGAAGCAGGCGAACAAACTGAGATCTACGGAGAAATAGGGATCAGAAGCGAACATCTCGCACTGGGGTATTGGCAAAAACCGGAAATTGCCATGGCTGCGTTCGTGCCCGATCCGGAAGGCGGAACCAAACACATCTACCGCACTGGAGACATGGGGCGCTTACTCTCTGACGGAACCATCGCGTTTACTGGACGGAAGGACTTTCAGGTAAAAATACGCGGCGTGCGGATTGAGCCCGGAGAGATCGAGGCGACACTGAGTCAACACCCAGGGGTCCGGGAATGTGTGATCCTCGCGCGCGAGGACGTTCCGGACGACAAACGGCTCGTCGGATATTTCACTTCAAAGCAACAGCCCGCTCCGTCAGCGCAAAATTTGCGCAGTTTCCTCAAACAGAAATTGCCCGATTACATGGTGCCTTCAGCGTTTGTGCATTTAGCCGAGCTCCCACGTACCCCCAACGGCAAGGTAGACCAAAGAGCGCTTCCCCCTCCTGATCAAAGTGTAATCGGATTGGAAGAAAATTACGTGGCGCCGCGCAGTTCTGTGGAGGAGATATTGGTCGGTATCTGGGTAGAGGTGCTGAAGCTTGAGCGAGTGGGTATTCATGACAACTTTTTTGAATTAGGAGGCCATTCTTTGTTGGCCACTCAAGTGATCGCCCGGCTGCGTAAAGGCCAGCCAAATTGAGCTACCGTTACGCGCTCTATTTGAGGCGCCCACCATAGCTGGCCTCGCCAAGGGCGTCGAAGAGTCTCAGCGCGCAACACAAGAAATCACAAGACTCTCCATGCCCGCGACTTTGCGAGACGGTGATTTGCCGCTCTCCTTCGCGCAAGCGCGGTTGTGGTTCTTGGATCAACTCGAGCCGAACAGTTCGGTTTACAATCTTGCGAACGGGATACGGCTTAAGGGCACGCTGAGCGTAGCAGCGCTTGAGCAGAGTCTCAACGAGATCGTGCGACGGCACGAAGCGCTGCGGACCAGCTTTTCGATGGTGCAAGGGCGACCCATTCAGGTCATCTCCTCATCTTTCACACTGTCTTTGCCTCTTTTGGATCTCAGTCATCTTTCCGAGGCTGAACGAGAAGCTGAGGCGCAACGTCTTGCCGACGAGGAAAACCAACGAGCCTTCGATCTGGCCCGGGGGCCGCTTCTGCGATCCAAGCTGGTGCGGCTAGGCGATGACGATCACGTCTTGCTCGTAACCATGCATCATATTGTCTCGGATGGTTGGTCCATGGGGGTGTTTTTCCGAGAGCTTTCAATTCTCTATGAGGCTTTCTCCAATGGAAAGCCCTCGCCGCTGCCTGACTTACCGATTCAATATGCCGACTATGCAGTTTGGCAGCGTGATTGGCTCAAGGGAGAAATTTTAGACACTCAGCTTTCCTACTGGAAGAAGCAGCTGGAGAATATTCCTACTTTACAGTTGCCTACCGATCGGCGACGCCCGGCGGTTCAGAGCTATCGTGGAGCCGGACATTCACTAGAGCTTTCCAAAGCTTTGTCCGATCAGGTCAAAGCACTAAGCCGCCAGGAGGGCGCGACTCTCTTCATGACGTTGCTAGCGGCCTTTCAGACCTTACTTTGTCGATATACCGGGCAAGAGGACATTGTGACGGGTTCTCCGATTGCGGGTCGGACTCGGGCCGAGATGGAGGATTTGATTGGGTTTCTTGTCAACACTCTGGTGCTGCGTGGTGATCTATCCGGCAATCCTACCTTTCGCGAGCTACTGGCTCGGGCGCGGGTAACCGCTTTCGAGGCCTATGCCCACCAAGATGTACCGTTTGAGAAGCTGGTGGAAGAGTTGCAGCCGCAACGCAACCTCAGTCACTCGCCGCTATTCCAGGTGATGTTCGTTTTTCAGAATGCTCCGGCTACAACTCTGAAGTTTCAAGGGTTGAGTGTAAGTCCTGTAGTCGGCGGCAGCGATACAGCGAAATTTGATCTGACTCTGTCGATTCGAGAGGAGAACGAAGGACTGCGTGCACACCTGCAATACAACACTGATCTGTTTGATGGATCGACGATCGAACGGATGTTGAGTCACTTTGAGAACCTTTTGAAGGAGATCGTGGCTGACCCGGCCAGGCGGCTTTTGGATTTCTCGCTGCTGACGAATGCCGAGCAGCATCAGCTCCTGGTTGAGTGGAATGACACGAAGCGCGACTATCCTGAGGACAAATGCGTTCACCAGTTATTTGAGGAACAAGTAGAACGAACACCTGACGCCATCGCCGTTGTCTTCGAGAATCAGGAGATCACTTATCGAGAGCTCAATCAGCGAGCCAATCAGTTGGCGCACTACCTCATACGACTCGGAGTGGGGCCAGAGCTGTTGGTCGGCATCTTCATGGAGCGCTCGTTGGAGATGGTCGTTGCAGTGCTGGGCATCCTGAAAACTGGCGGAGCCTATGTACCGCTGGATCACGAGTCGCCGAACGAACGGCTCGTGTTTTTCCTGCAAGACACACAAACTTCGGTCCTGGTGACGCAGCAGCCGCTGATTGAACGTCTCCCTTCAGGTGAAGCGCATCTTTTGTGCCTCGACCCGGAGTGGGTAACTATTCGGCAAGAACGCATCGAAAACCCGATCCTCCGGGGAACGCCCACCGGATTGGCTTATGTGACCTACACCTCAGGCTCAACGGGACAACCCAAGGGAGTCATGATCGAGCACAGGAGCTTGGTGAACTATCTTCACTGGGTGAACAGCTGTTTATTGAATGATGCTATAGGCACCGTACCGATGATCACCGAGATCACCTTCGATGCTTGCCTGAAACAACTGTTCGCTCCACTGTTACGCGGTAAAGAAGTGTGCCTTGTTCCACGCGATGTAGTGGCCGACCCTGCTGCCTATCTCCCGGAGATTCAGAAAAAGGGCAGAGTCGGTATCAATTGCGTAGTATCGTTATGGAAGGTCATACTGGACGGCATCCAACAATCTGGTCAGACCGCAACGCCGACCGAAGACCTCTCGGCCCTATTTCTCGGTGGCGAGCAACTCAATGAGGAGTTGGTCGAGAAGTCCTTTACCGCGCTGCCCGCTCTTGAGATATGGAACCTCTACGGCCCGACCGAAACAACCGCAAACGCGAGTGCTGGCAAAATATTTTCATCCAATAGAGTGACGATCGGCAATCCTATTGCCAACGCGCAGATCTATCTTCTGGACAACGATCTACAACCTGTTCCTGTCGGCGTGAATGGAGAGGTTTATATTGGTGGAGTCGGCTTGGCCCGCGGCTACTTGAACCGACCGGCGCTCACGGCCGAAAATTTTATTGCCAGTCCCTTTAGCTCCCTACCCGGTGCGCGTCTATACAGGACCGGAGATCTAGCTCGTTTCCTGAGTGATGGAAATATCGAGTTTATTGGTCGTATCGATGATCAGGTCAAGATCCGTGGTTTTCGCATCGAGCTGGGTGAGATTGAATCAGCACTGGGTCAGCACCCTTCGGTTCGCGAAGCTGTAGTCGTGGCGCGCGAGGACGTTCTCGGCGACAAACGGCTGGTGGCCTATATCGTTCCGAATCAGCATCCAGCCTTATCGACAAACGATTTGCGCAGTTTTCTAAAACAAAAGCTGCCCGAATACATGTTCCCCACGGCCTTCGTGTTTCTAGATTCATTGCCGCTCCTTCCCAACGGAAAAGCGAATCGAAGGGCCCTTCCGCCACCGGACCAGAGCAAACCTGAGCCAGAAGTGAGCTATGTGGCGCCTCGAACCCAGGTCGAGGAGGGGCTCGCAGGGATCTGGGCAGAGGTACTGAAGCTTGAGCGCATCGGTATTCATGACAACTTTTTTGAATTCGGCGGCCATTCTTTGTTGGCCATGCAAGTGATTTCCCGGCTGCGTAAGGCCAGCCAAATTGAGCTACCGTTACGCGCTCTATTTGAGGCGCCCACCATAGCTGGCCTCGCCAAGGGCGTCGAAGAGTCTCAGCGCGCAACACAAGAAATCACAAGACTCTCCATGCCCGCGACTTTGCGAGACGGTGATTTGCCGCTCTCCTTCGCGCAAACGCGGTTGTGGTTCTTGGATCAACTCGAGCCGAACAGTTCGGTTTACAATCTTGCGAACGGGATACGGCTTAAGGGCACGCTGAGCGTAGCAGCGCTTGAGCAGAGTCTCAACGAGATCGTGCGACGGCACGAAGCGCTGCGGACCTGCTTTTCGATGGTGGAAGGGCAACCCATTCAGGTCATCTCGTCATCGGTCACCCTATCGCTACCTGTGGTGGAACTGATGCATCTTTCTGAGGGTGAACGAGAAGCTGAGGCGCAACGTCTTGCCGACGAGGAAAACCAACGAGCCTTCGATCTGGCCCGGGGGCCGCTTCTGCGATCCAAGCTGGTGCGGCTAGGCGATGACGATCACGTCTTGCTCGTAACCATGCATCATATTGTATCGGATGGTTGGTCCATGGGGGTGTTCTTCCGAGAGCTTTCAATTCTCTATGAGGCTTTCTCCAATGGAAAGCCCTCGCCGCTGCCTGACTTACCGATTCAATATGCCGACTATGCAGTTTGGCAGCGTGATTGGCTGCAGGGGAAGGAACTCGAGCAGCAGCTTGCTTACTGGAACCAACAACTCGCAGGCGCGCCGGCAGTATTGCATCTGCCGGCGGACCGGCCACGGGCGCCGATACAGCACGTTCCGGGGCGCAAAGCAGCCTGTGTCGATCCCAAAGCCCCTCTCTGAAGCGCTCAAAGCCTTAAGCCATCGCGAGGGGGCCACGTTGTTCATGACCTTGCTTGCGGCATTCAAAGTACTTCTCTCCCGCTACACGGGGGCGACTGACATCGTCGTAGGCACTCCTATCGCCGGCCGTACTCACAGCAAGAGCGAGGAACTGATCGGCTTTTTCGCCAATACTCTGGTGTTGCGCACGGATGTATCTGGCGACCCGATCTTTCGAGCATTGCTGAAGCGCGTTAAGGAGATCTCTTTGGAAGCGTACGCTCACCAAGAGCTACCGTTTGAGAAACTGGTCGAGCTTCTGCAGCCGGAGCGAGATCTGAGCTATAACCCACTGTTCCAAATATTATTCGCCCTTAACAACACCGGGACCCCGTTGTTGGAACTGCCCGGGCTCACTTTCGAGCCGCATGCAACTGGATAGCGGGACGGCCCGATTCGATCTAGCCCTCGATTTACAAGAGAGCCCACAAGGTCTCATAGGGACGTTGGAGTATAACACCGATGTTTTCGACGCTGGGACGATCCGCCGCATGGCGGAACATTTTCAGACGTTGCTGGAAGGCATTGCAGCGGATCCCGATGAGCGTCTTTCAACCTTACCGCTGTTGACCGAAGCAGAGCGGCAACAGGTATTGATCGAGTGGAGCGGTAGTCGGATGGATGATGTGCACGATCGATGTCTCCACGAGCTGTTTGAGGCACGAGTCAAGGAGACCCCCGATGCCATCGCACTGGTCTATGAGGAAACACGGCTCACCTATGGAGAGCTGAACGGGCGGGCGAACCAATTGGCGCACTATCTAACGAAGCTCGGGTTAAAGCCCGAAGTGCCGGTAGCGATCTGCGTCGAGCGTTCCGTGGAGATGATAGTGGGATTGCTTGCGATCCTCAAGGCGGGTGGCGCTTATGTTCCACTGGACCCGGCCTATCCTGCCGAGCGGTCGGCCTTCATACTGAAAGACATCCAAGCGGCGCTGCTGCTAACTCAACACCATGTTCTCGAGAGGCTGCCTAGGCAGCTAGATAAAGTTATATGTCTGGACGCCGACTGGGAAATCATCGCTGAAGAAAGCGAGGAAAACCTTTCCATCCGGATGACACCCGAGAACCTCGCCTACGTGATCTATACCTCCGGCTCCACCGGCCGTCCCAAGGGAGTTCAAATCTGCCATCGTAGCGTGTTTCGCCTGTTGGAGGCGACTCGGCCATTGTTCGGCTTTGATGAACACGACGTTTGGACCGTTTTCCATTCCTACGCTTTCGATTTCTCAGTTTGGGAGATTTGGGGAGCGCTTCTTCAGGGTGGTCGGCTGATAGTTATTCCGCTGCACGTGGCCCAATCGCCTGCAGCCTTGCACGATTTGTTGCGCTCGGAGCGCGTGACGATTCTCAACCAAACCCCCTCGGCTATGCGTCAACTCGTCGAGGCAATCCCCAAAGGCCCGAAGAACGCCGATTACTGGAGCCTTCGGCTGATTATTTGTGGCGGTGAAGCCTTCCCCCGAGACCTGGCCTCTCCGTCCATGGAATGGGGTGTTTCTGTTTGGAATTTTTACGGGCCCACGGAGGCGACAGTTTGGGCAGCAATCAGCCGAATCACATCGACCGGGTCTAAGGGTGAATCGATCCCAATCGGCCGTCCCATCGCCGATAGGCGGATTTATCTGCTGGACGACAACCTACAGCCGGTGCCTGTAGGGATCCCAGGCGAGCTGCATATTGGTGGCGCCGGCTTGGCGCGCGGCTACTTCAAGCGCCCGGAACTGACGGCCGAAAGGTTCATTCCCGATCCCTTCAGTAATGATCCGACAGCACGTTTGTACCGGACCGGGGATCTGGCTCGTTACCTGCCCGATGGTAACATTGAATTTCTTGGTCGTATTGATCATCAGATCAAGATCCGGGGTTTTCGAGTCGAACTGGGAGAAGTCGAGTCAGTGCTGGGCCAACACCCTTCGGTGCGGGAAACTGTCGTGACTGCGTTTGAAGAAAGCACTCGCGAAGAGGAACTGGTAGCCTACGTGATATCTAAGCAGGAGCCTGCCACTACAACCCACGAGCTACGTCGCTTTTTAAAAGAGAAGCTGCCCGATTACATGGTGCCATCGGCCTTCGTGTTTTTAGGTTCATTGCCGCTCACCCCTAACGGCAAGGTAGACCGTGGCGCGCTTCCGACACCGGATCGGAACCGAGCGGCACTGGGGCAGAGCTACGTCGCAGCTCGCACCCCGATCGAGGAGAAGCTGGCAAAGATCTGGGGAGAAGTTCTCAGATTGGAACGCGTTAGTATTTACGACAACTTCTTTGATTTAGGCGGCCATTCTCTGAAAGCCACTCAAGTCATGTCGCAGCTCCGTGAGGTCTTCCAGGCAGAGATGCCGTTGCGCAACCTTTTCGAGCATCCCACGGTTGCGGGGTTGGCGGAATCTCTCGAAGCGATACGTTGGGCGTCCAATCAACCGCGGCGATTGGATGTTAACACAACGACAACGCGTGAGACGGGAGAAATATGACGACAGCTGAATTTTTGTCCTCTCTAAGGACTCAGGACATTCAGCTCTGGGTTGAGGGTGAGAAACTATGCTACAGCGCCCCGCCGCGTGCATTAACATCCGAATTGGCCGGAGAGCTAAGGGAGCGAAAAGCAGAAATCATGGGACTTTTGCGTGAGGCAAGCAATATTGCTCCGAGCATATTACCCGTCTCGCGCGACAGTAACTTACCTCTTTCTTTTGCCCAGGAACGGTTGTGGTTTTTGGATCAACTAGAGCCGGCAAACCCTACATACAATATTCCTGCCGCCCTTCGTCTCACCGGTAGTCTAAACTTGAGCGCGCTGGAGCAGGCCCTGAACGAGGTGTTGAAGCGCCATGAAGGATTGCGCACCACATTCGTTGCCGTCGACGGACAACCGTTCCAGGTCGTCGCACCGATCACGGAGTGGACACTGCCGATAATCAATATTCAACCTCTCCCTGAAAGTGAACGAGAAAACGAGGTTCAGAGACTCGTCAACGAAGAAGCTTCCCGTCCTTTTGACTTAGCCCGAGGCCTCCTTTTTCGGGCGTGTGTGGTTCGCCTTGACGAAAGGCAGCATGTGTTGCTCGTTACGATGCACCATATTGTCTCCGACGGCTGGTCAATGGGGGTCTTCTTCGAAGAACTCTCAATTCTTTACGATGCCTTCTTAGCTCGTAAGGCCTCCCCGCTGCCGGAACTCCCTGTCCACTACGCAGATTTTGCAGTGTGGCAGCGGCGATGGCTGCAAGGAGATGTGCTCGAGAACCAACTCTCGTACTGGAAACATCAACTCAGCGGCGCTCCTCCTCTTCTAGAGTTGCCCCACGACAACCCGCGGCCCATTGTGCAAACCTTTCGCGGCGGGTGTGTCAGCTTGGTTCTACCTCATTCGTTGAGCTACGCGCTCAAAGACCTCAGCAATCGAGAAAGCGCATCCCTCTTTATGACCCTCTTGGCTGCGTTCAAGCTATTGCTCCACCGGCATACGGGGGAGGAAGACCTGGTTGTAGGCTTCCCCATCGCAGGGCGCAATCGAAGAGAGACCGAAAAATTAATTGGGTTCTTTCTCAACACTCTGGTTCTGCGCACCGATTTGTCAGGCAACCCCTCGTTTCGAGAGCTGTTAGCTCGTGTGCGGGATGGGGCTTTGGACGCATACGCCCATCAAGATATCCCCTTTGAGAAGTTATTGCAGGAGCTTCAACCTGATCGGGATTTGGGTCGCACGCCGCTTTTTCAGGTGTTCTTCAATATGCTCACTCTCGATGGTCAGGGCCTCAAACTGCAAAGGTCTGACGGTAACGCATGTCGCTCATTCAGGGCAGCATTCGAAATTCGATTTGACTGTTTATGTGAGAGAACGAGGCGAAACGATTCACTTTGATTTCGTTTACAATGCCGATCTCTTCCGTGGCGATCGGATGAAGCAAATGCTGGAACATTTTCAGACTCTGCTGCAGGGTATTGTGGCCGATCCCGACCAACGGCTGTCGGACTTACCCCTCTTAACTGACGATGAACGGCGCCAACTGTCCACTCGTTACAACCTCGTGTGCTCCACTGAGCCTTTTGTTGAGTTTGAGAAAGAGTCCATCGAGCAATCGATTGCAGATCGTTTTGAAGAGCAAGTAAAAAAATATCCAGACCACGTGGCCGTCAAGACTCGAAGACATCAATGGACCTATAGTGAGCTGAATCGGACCGCCAATCAGATAGCTCAAACGTTCCTGCAAGCGTGCCGGCCTGGAGAGCAAAGGATTGGCCTCTTGTTTGAACACGATGCGCCAATGATTGCCGGCATCTTGGGGGTGTTGAAAGCCGGAAAGACCTACGTACCACTCGATCCTACTTTTCCCGCGGAAAGGCTATCCTATCTTTTGGAAGATTCTCAGTCCACAGTCGTTCTCACCAACCGCAGGAATATCGCCCTTGCTAAAAGCTTAACTAACGGAGGGCTGCAGCTCATCAATGCGGATGAGATCGATGCCGAGGTATCGACTGGCAATCCTAACTTGCGCATTTCGCCGGATACGTTGGCGTATATCCTCTATACCTCTGGTTCAACTGGGATGCCCAAGGGGGTGATGCAAAACCACCGCAATGTTCTGCATCACATAAGAAGCTATACGAATAATCTTCATCTCAACTCAGATGACAGACTGACGCTATTTTCGTCCTACGGATTCGACGCGGCTGTCATGGATATCTTCGGTGCCTTGTTAAACGGCGCATCCCTGCATCCGATGGACATTAAAGAGGAAGATCCCTCCGCTCTGTTTCACCGAGTGACCCGAGAAAAGATCACGGTCTACCACTCTACGCCCACCGTCTATCGTTACTTGATGAACGCCTTGACGGGTAGGGAAGATCTATCGAAAATCCGCTTTGTCGTTCTGGGGGGAGAAGAAGTTCATAGAGAAGATATCGATCTATTTAAAAAGATCTTCTCCTCGCATGCTATTTTTGTTAACGGGTTGGGACCCAGCGAATCCACTGTGACGCTGCAGTATTTCGTCAACCACGAAACTGAGATAACCGGGAATATCGTCCCAGTAGGTTATCCGGTTGAGGATACGGAGGTTCTCTTACTCAATAAGGCAGGCAAGCCAGGGGAAGTCTACGGGGAAATAGGGATAAGGAGCGCTCATGTTGCATTAGGGTACTGGCGAAAGCCAGAAATGACTAGGGCAGCGTTCCTGCCCGATCCTGAATGTCGTGCGAAACGCATCTACCGGAGTGGCGATCTGGGACGGCTGCTGCCTGATGGGAGCATCGCGTTTACTGGACGAAAGGACTTTCAGGTAAAAATCCGCGGTGTTCGGATTGAACCCGGAGAGATCGAGGCGACGCTTAGTCAACAGCCAGGGGTGCGGGAATGTGTGGTCCTGGCGCGCGAGGACGTTCTCGGCGATAAACGGCTGGTGGTCTACATCGTCGCGAACCAACAGCGAGCCCCGTCAGCCCATGACTTGCGCAGTTTCCTGAAGCGGAAGTTGCCCGACCATATGGTGCCTTCAGCATTTGTGTATTTGGATTTGGACGCTCTGCCGCGTACCCCCAACGGGAAGGTCGACCGGAGCGCGCTACCCGCGCCCGACTACACACGCCAGGAGCAGGATGCCGCGCCAGTGGCCCCGCGTGACGGATTGGAGCAGCAACTCAGACAAGTCTGGGAGAAGGTTCTGAGAGTTCGACCGATAGGCATCAGAGACAACTTTTTTGATTTGGGCGGCCATTCGCTGCTGGCAGTTCGGTTGTTTGCCCAGATCGAAAAGGTGATGGGAAAAAGCCTTCCAGTGGCTGCTCTCTTCCACGCACCGACGATCGAGCAACTGGCCGGATTGATGAGCCAGCAAGAAGAGGCCGCGCAATGGAAATCCTTGGTGGCGATTCAACCCGGCGGGTCCCGGCCGCCGCTTTTCTGTGTGCACGCGCATGACGGAGGGGTTTTGTTCTGGCGTGATCTAGCCAAGCATTTGGGTTCGGATCAGCCCTTTTATGCGCTTCAACCGCAGGGTCTGGACGGCAGCGAGCCTCTGCACAGTCGGATTGAAGAGATGGCCGCTCATTACATCAAAGAGATACGCACGCCTGCAGCCCGAAGGCCCCTATTACATAGGAGGCCACTGCATCGGCGGCCTCATCGCTTTTGAAATGGCGCAGCAGCTTCATGCGCAGGGCGAGAGAGTGGCTTTGCTGGCTTTGGTTGACTCTTTCGCGCCGCGCGGGGAGAGGTTCCGCGCGGAGTTCTCTGTTCCGCCGCTATCGTTATCGAGCCATTCGCCTGTTCGAAAGAACCGTGAGTCTTCATATCGGCAATCTTTGGGTTCTCCAACCCGGCGAGCGACTTTCCTACGTGAAGGGAAAGATCGACAAAGCTCTTTACAAACTTTACATGGGGCTCGGATCCCGATGGGTTCCTGCGGCGCGCAATCGTCGCAACATCCTAAAGGCCGGGAGCCAGGCTGCAAGACGCTACAATCCGAGAAGCTATCCGGGAAAGATTACGCTCTTTCGTGCCACCGAGCTGGGCGGAGGAATTCATCATGACCCTGAAATGGGCTGGGGTAGATTGGCGGGTGGAGGATTCGAAACTCACCTGATCCCTGGATATCACGCGCACATCGTTCTAGAACCGCGCGTGCGGCTGCTCGCCAAAGAATTGAGCCGCTCCCTGTCCGACGCGCAGGAGATTCAGAGAAAACAACAGACTCCGCAAGAAGAATCAACGCCAATCAAAAGACAGTGCGAGCGTTAGAAAGCGGCGAGATCGATTGCCAGGATGCAGTACCGAGAGTATGATAGCTGAAGGGCTTATTTTGCTACGGGGATCGGAGCAAAATAACGAGAGGCTTTAGGCCAAGATGGAGTAAAGACACGATGGCGCCGCCGCTGGAAAGAAATACCTTCGCTTCTCCGCACTCCCGTTGGGCGGTTAAGGCTTTTGTCTGGTATAAGGGGTCACTCCCCTGGCCGATCCTGCTATCCCTCGCAACCTTGTACCGGCGCATGTTCGTACGCAATGAAAATCTGTTTAGTCGCTCCGGTGTCTCGCTGGCGAGGTGGTATCCATCAGTACTCGGTCCATCTTGTCAATAACCTCGTAAAAAGTGCGGAAGTGGAAGTCGTCAGCTATAAAAACATATTCCCTCGATGGCTTTATCCGGGAGACGCAAAAAGAACCGCAGCAGAAATCGCGGTTTCCGGAAGCAATTCACGATCCATGAAATTCTCAAATATTACTCCATGCTTTCGTCTTTTAAGAGCCGCGCATGATCATCAACCATAGCATTCGGCCGGATGTGGTGGATATCCAGTGGTTTGTGCCGCAACATGGTTTTGTTCTCATTCCGTTGATCCTGCTTCTCAAATACTGGTTTCGATCGAAGGCAAAAATTGTTCTCACGGTTCACAATGTGCAGCCTCATGAGAGCCGCCTACTTCGATCGCTTGCTCTCGCGCATGGCCTTTCGGTTTTCTGATCGACTTTTGGTTCATGCCGAAAAACTGCGCGAGGAAGCTGTGGAGCACTTCCGTCAGGCCCCGCGAAAGATTACTGTTGTTCCTCATGGGATCTGTGCGGACGCTGAATCCGCCTATGGAAAAACCGAGGCGCGCGCCCATCTCGGCATAAAGGAAAAACACGTGCTGCTCTTCTTTGGCTACGTGCGACGCTATAAAGGTCTCGGCGATCTGATCGAGGCCTTTAAGAATCATCGCAGAAAAATTCGATGTCGCTTTGCTCATTGCCGGGGAGTTCTTTACCGCTGTGGAGCCATACCAAGAACAGCTGCGAACCAAAGGGCTAGCCGAAAGGACCTATCTTTTCCCCCGGTATATAAGCTCCGAGGAAGTGCCGATATTTTTCAAAGCGGCTGATCTTCTAATTCAGCCCTATATAAGATTTTCCGGGCAAAGCGGCCTCACTCAAACGGCCTACTTGCATTCTGTTCCTGTCATCGCGACCGACGTCGGTGGCCTGCCGGAGCTGGTTATTCATGGGAGACCGGAGTCATTGTTCAGCCGGGAAATCCCTAAAGATTGGCCTTGGCCATCGAGGCGCTTCTTGCCGACGATCGTAAAAGGCAGTGCTACGGGCTCAATGGAAAAAAGTTGCTGGACACCAATTTCACGTGGGATCGAGTGACGCAAACGATGCTCAAGACCTATGGCGAAATTTGAACCGATCCCAATAGCTTGGCGCTAAAGGGCACGAGTGTGGCAGTAGCCGGGTAACATGTCTGCCATACTGTCACTGTCTTAACGACGAGCCGCTTGAAATCTAGTTGGACGCTTCGCCTGCAGCATCACTACTCGTTCAGAATAGTGCCAACGCGGTTATCCCATCCTGCGCGCTTATTTGATCTTGACCACTTCCTTGTGCTCCAGCCTATTCGTTAGACCACTCTTCCCCGAATTACGGTGTAGAGCGAGGCTTTTGAAAGCTTGTAAATCTCTTCCACAGTGAAATCTGTCGATTGGAGGAAGGGCTCCAACTTGAGTTTCGTACGCCAGCCCAGGCGACGTGTAAGGGGATCAAGCGCCTCAGTCAGAGAACCAATAATCGGGAGATCAGTGGTAAAGTGATTGACGATCACGATTTTACCTCCTGACCTGCAAACACGTTTGGCCTCAGCCAGCATTTGCACCGGGTCCGGGACTACCGTGAGAGTATGAAACGCTGTCACATAGTCAAAACTATTATCGGGAAACGCTAAATTGAGCGCATCCATTTCCATGACCTGCAAATGGGACCAGGAGTTTTTCGAAATTTTTGCGCGGGCCTGGAGCAGCATGTCCGCCGCCAAGTCAATCCCCATGACCTTACAGTGTCTAGGATAAGCAGGAAAAGACGTGCCAGTTCCCACACCGAGTTCAAGGACCTCTGCTCCCGGCGGGATGTGGAGCGACTCAATGACTTGCTTTATACGGTTGAAGAAAATTTTCCCGAAGATCTTGTCATAAAGCAAAGCATAGTCGGAGTAGATCCTACTTTCGTGAGCTGGCGTAGGGGTCACTCTCCGCACAACCCGCCTACTGTGCTCCCTTCGGCTCCTTAGCTGCGTTAATTTCTTCGGAAGAGTCCTCTTCGTTTTTCCCAGTACATTAGAATCCATGGTCTTTCTCCAGAGCGCACAATTATTCGGCCCTATCACTTCCAAACAGTGACAGGTAGTTGATGTTCCCACAGAAACGCAGCAGATGTGGTCCAACCGCCGGAGCCACAAGATTCAGTAGCCCGACATGGAAAATAAGGGGGAGTTCGGAACCCCGATATTCTCGCTGAGCAGAAGCAAAAAGAGAGAAGCCAGCGGGCTCCCCGTCGAATTATAAAAGCGGCCTCATTGGGCGCATGCTAGAATTGAAAGTCTCGAGCACACGGAAAAGTTAAGGACGCTCCCAAGGGTTGTCAAGGCACCTGTGGATTCGCTGGGTATCCGCGGGATGATTCCTAAGGGCGAACTTGGGCTCATTTTGTAGGAATAAGGGACTCAGTGATGCTGGATGGAGAGACACCGGATTCTCACTCAACATGTCTACTCGACAGTAGTAGTGGTAGCGGTCACGCCCCGGCTGACGTTTTAAAGGCATGCTTCAGAGACGAAATTCCTTTAGCGAAAAATCCATTCGGTTCGTCCGAAATCGCCTCGTATAGAACCTCCTTTGAGTCCGCCTCCTCCATGTCAAAGGGGAATCCGTCCGGAAGTAACGATGTTAGGAATTCATATTCTGCTGGATCAACATCTAACGACGGGTGACGCCGAATTCGGCATGATTTACTTCCTGCTAACCGCTCAAGATAATCAACCAACCCTTTGGGGTCGGGTAAGTTTACGAACTTCTCTTGCGCCGACATGTTCGGCTAAGAGATCGACCCGTATATCCCTGATCGATTGGATCACACTACTTTCGTCAGACCCGGCTTCCCATGTGACGTTTAGCTCGGTGTCCAATCCCATGCTCCGATTATTCATGTTTGCCGAACCCACGCTCAGGAAGCGATCATCTACCAAAAAGAACTTCGAGTGAATATAAATCGGTACTTCTTCTCCACCGTTTGCGAGACACGCCGGGTAATAAACTCCTAATCGATGGCCGGTTGTCGAGGCGAGTTCTTTTAAATGGCCAATAAATTTTGCCTGCATGAGGCCTATCGAGATCCTCTCAAAAAACGCGTCTGCATCTTTGGCTAGCACCATCACGATCTGCAGAGGGGAGCGCCCGCGGGCCTTCATTCGCCGTGACAATGCTCTAAAGATAGCGTTGGAGCTGAAGTATTGATTTTCGATGTAGATCAAGCTTTCGGCGCTTTCTATGGCATCGACAAATAGTTGGCGAATCTCCTGAAGAGAATCCTGTCTCCCGTCATCCGTTTTTGCCTGAGTCCGGCTGATGCCCACCTGGCTGGCCGCGACACGGAACCGGCCTGGGAAATCAGCGGGCGTTTTTACTTTGACCTCGGGTAAATCGAGTTCATTGGAGCAAACTAGCTTCCAGCGCTCTTTAAATAGTTCAGCCAATTTTCCGGCTACGGACCCACAGTGATACGATTGGACGTCGTGGAAGGGCGTGTAGGTATTCTGATCCGCATTGACCCTTTTGGGATTATTAGCGCAATGATCTCGCTCATCCCAGCGCCCCGAGCACAGATCCAATCCTCCCACAAACGCGATGGCACCATCGATCACCGCAAATTTTTGGTGATGGCTTGCTCCAACGCAATGGCAGTCATCAAAACAGAATGTAAGTCTTTCGTTGGTCGTCCAGTTGAAATAACATTTTTGGAACCATTGGCGGTCGATTCCGTAGATGATATTAAAACTCCAGGCAAGAATGTATATTCGTAAGTCCTTATTCTTGTCACAAAGTGCATTCAAGAAAGACAGCAGTCGTCCATCGTCGCCCTCTCGATTGTCTTCCCCGCGCAGTAGCGACACGTCACTATCGAACTGCCATCCGGAGAGCAAAATGTAACGCTGCGCCTTGCAAGCACTACGATAGAAAGCGCGGTAGTAGTCGCAACCGTCGATCAGGAGTCCGGTTTCGTCTGCAGATGCGATATCCAAGCAGTTTTTCCCCGAGTTCAAAATTCCCATGACCTCCCCGGCCATATTCCTGAGCGTGTCAATCAGTTACGTCGGCAATGAAGCACCGCGTAATAGTTAAGAGGGTTTCCGTATGTGCAGATTTCAGAAGAAGCTCGCCTGTTACCCAAAGCATTGGCACAAAAAATCAGTCATAAAGAGGACCAGAACGCTTTGATCGCCGAATGTTTTCAACAGGCCACCTTCAAATATGGCTGGACTCAGATTGTATTTCTTGCGTCGGAGCTAGGGGCTGCGTCCAATCGGCGACTCTTCGTATCGCGCGAGCAGATCGGCCGGATCGCGATATATCGAGATGCAACCCGCTCCGCGTAAGTCGTTTTCGTTCCAACCGCCGGACAATAATCCGATGGTATGCAAATCTGCTTTAGCGGCCGCCTGGGCGTCATAAGGCGTGTCGCCGACCACGACGACCCTATCGCGCGCGACATCCCCGAGCTCCGCGAGCGCGGCGTCGAAAATATCCGGATGTGGCTTGGATTTTTCCGCATCGTCAGACGATGTTTCGGCTTCAGTGAGATCATCGATCCGCGCGATCCTCTTGTACGTGTTGAGCTCGTCGCCTTTAGCCGATGACGCGAGCACAATCCGCTTGCCGTCTTGCCGGATCCGCTCGAACAATTCGCGGACTTTCGGAAAGGCCTTTACACGCGGCAGATATTCTTTCTTGTAGAGTTCGCTCCGATAATCTTCGAGCTCTTTGCCGAATTGCGCAAATTCTTCCGGAGAGAAAAAGACCGGCAGCAACTGGTCTGCGCCCTTGCCGATTTGGCCGCGAATATCCGCGAACGCGACTGTCTTGCCGAATTTCTCGAATGCCGCCCGCCAGGCTTCGGCATGGAGATCGACCGAGTCGACCAGCGTTCCGTCGATATCGAATACGACTGCTTGAACCATGATGAATCTTAGTTACTAGCGATTTCCAATTGGTTATCTACGTTTTTCACGCCGGCGATCTGCTTGGCTTTGCTCGCAATATTGGTCTTTTCTTTTTCACTCTTGACCGGACCGCGCAGTGTGACTTCACCGTCGACCGTGATGATCTTTACGTTCTTGCCGTTAGTGGAAAGTGAATCGTCCTCGTTAATGGCTTTGCGCACGTTCTGAGTGATAGTGCGATCCGCTTCGTTCTCGGACTGATCGCCGGCAGTCTTGGTTGCGCCGTCGCGATCGCGCACGTTGCGGCCGGTATTGTCAGGCTCAACTTGACTCGATTGAGACACTTGGTTGCCATCCCGGCCTTTTGAGCAACCGAAAACCAGAATCGCCGCAAATAGTGTTAGCGTAATACCTTTCATATAACTCCCTCCGTTTCGGGCTGATCTAGCGCAAGTAACATGCCAGCGATTAACGAAGTAATTACAGCGAAGATCGGCGGCGCGTTCGAGATCAGGGTACGAGAAACTCGGACATGTGAGGTTTCCACTTACAACCCAGTAAAGCTCGTTCAGTCGTTCAAGGAGAGATGCAAAGTGCGCAAGAGGTTGCGCTACGGCACCGGTGGCCGGCAGTATCTTGCCCCTTCCAGCGATGCATCGTCATCTAAGTTGCGTCGGATGGACTGGCAGACCCGTACTGGGTTGAGCATCCGTATCCGCGCCCCGCGAGGCGAGGTCTCGCCAAACACAGATGCGCCCATGACGGACGAAGGAAATGGACATCTTGTTATTCGCTCCGGCGCGTCGTGCTTAGGAAAACTCCCCTGCCAAAGTCCTCGCAAAATTTTATCGAGGGGCGAGAGACTGAGCAAAGCTTTTGAGTTGATTTAGATCCAATGGCTTTGGAAGTAACGCGGCAGCGCCATTTTTTATGCACTCACTGCGGGCGTCAGAGGTGGGGTACGCTGTGATCATGATGACCCGAGTCGAAGGCGAGCGTTTCCTCAGCTCGGCGAGCAGCCTGATACCATCAACAGGAAACATTTTGAGATCCAGAATCGCCAGGTCAAAAGGGTCGTGATCTATTAGCTTGAGTGCCTGATATCCATTGCTGGTCGTTTTGACCTGGAAGCCATTTTTCGTGAAGAGTCCGGCAAGTAGTACTAGCAGGTTCTCTTCGTCGTCAACAATCAATATCGAACCATTCATTGTGACTCCACAAAGCTCGGCCGTGCTTTATGCTGATCTTTCGTTCAATCCGTCTTTACTAATTATAGATCGAGCGTACGGCGGATAACGTTTAAGACACACAAGGAACATGCCAAATTGGTAAATGTTCTAAATTGCATCGTTGCACTTTATTGGACAGCAGAGTTGTTGGTCTTGCCGAACAAAGAGATGGAGAATTGCCCACACCGTCGCTGGCGAGATTGGGTAACTACCGGACAGTGTCTTCCCAAAAATGTTCTAAGCAGGCCGAGTCATTTCAAAGATGCCGTCGCGTCGGCTCGCAAGAAAAAACGCACGTGAAAATTTGTAAGGATTTTTAAGTTTGACCCGAGGCGATGTAGCATATCTGACTATCGCGGGTGGCGAACACGAGGGCTGCTGTTTCGAGCAGACCAAAAACCGTGTTTAGGCTAACAATATAGATTGGTAATCCAATGCCCGAACGGTTCATACCGCTCGGGCATTTTTTTTAGCCATGTTGCTCAAGTTATCCGAGATTCACTCACGATTTAGATTCTCCCCATCAGTAACAAGACAATGATGATGACGAGCACTAAACCTAAGCCGCCGCTAGGATAATAGCCCCACCCGGAGCTGTGCGGCCATGTCGGTAGCGCGCCGACGAGCAAAAGTATCAGGATGATCAGTAATATTGTTCCCATGGGTCACCTCCTCTCTTCTCGCTTGCTGAGTAGTTCCGAGTCACCGACGATCGGGTCGTGCATCAGCGGGATCCTTGCCACTTGTCCATCGTCCGATGAACTTCGATTTCCTCGGGGAACACGTACATCTGCAGGCCGTTATCCCAGCGTACCGCGATCAGATGCCTCCCAAGATTGCTGATTTCCCTTTCAATCGTTCCCTGCGTGTCCGCGGTTATCAGTCCCTGGTGCGCACGGATGCTGTGCATTGCGTGACAGCGTTGGCCTAACATTTTTTGCTCCTCCTATTACCAAGTAAGGGCAAAAGCAGTGCCAGCAAAAAACCCTAGAGAATGAACTGTTTCGGCCTGCTTCGTTGGAGGAATTTTCCTAGATTGTTTCCAAATTGCTGACAATGGCCAGCCTTCGGAGAACAACGAAAGTTAGGAATTTCCCACGGTATCAGTGGCACTCCCGTTGGGGCTTCCCTTTCGATACTTTCCAGGGTCTCAAATCGTAGGTGTGCTAATCATGGCGAGGAGCGAACTAGTGAGTATACTGATCCGTGTATTGGGATAATCAAAAATCAAGACACCGTGAATGAAGTCTAGATAAGCCGCAGCGTCGGATGGATGTGGAGCTGGTCGTCCCCGCTTTGGAGTTCGCGGCGGATAATGGCGGTGTCCACGACTACGACTTCACAATTCTAAGCCTTGCGCGTTTTCGGTGCGCGATACGTGACCTTGCCTCATTGGCGATTGCGTCCGCAGCCACCTCGGCATCCCTGATGGTTCGTTCGATTCTATCTGGAGCGATACCACGGCGAATTAGGCTGTCGATTACACTCTTTCTTCGCAGCGACTTGACCGCCTTCCTAATTTCGCTTGCGTCGGCCAACATGTCTTTTGGAATATTCGTCATTCCATTCCACTTATCGGGTTTCTATCTACGGTGCAAATCTGATTGACGTCCTCGGCCCTACCCGATCCCTCCCATCCAATGGGGATAGCGATTGTCGATTCTCTGACAAGAAATGTTCGAGCCATTGATGGTTTGTGCATGACATGTGGTTACGGGTATTCGGTGGGCTATCATCCGATCCTAAGGCAACACGTGAGCAAACCTCTCGCGATGCCACAACGATTCACGTCGCAGAAAGCTTTTCAAAAGGGGAGTGATCTTGCATGTCGTGGCAGTTTTGCTGGTCCTCACCTCTTACGGAACTTTCGCATACGCTACCTGGCGCGTTTACGATTCATTGGTCAGGTGACCGCCGCAAGACTGGGATGGATTTCGTCAAGAGTGTTTTAATCCTCATCCATCTCTGTGCCGACACTATTCGGCGAACATCTTGATCTTTCCAAATTATAGATTCCCGCTCGAAAACTTAGCGCCCGTAGAATCGATCCCCGGCTGGGGCCTTTTTTACGCTCGGGTACCTTTTTTTCGGCTGCTCAAGAGCTATGCTGAAACCAAGGGTTGGCGCAACTCGTTTGCGAGTTGTCTCTGCTTTAGGATCATAGCCTCCACTGTGGCAGGGGAGTAGTGAGTGCACAGCTCAAGTGCAACCACAGTTTACCGCCAACTCAAAAGGCGCTCTGTCCGCAGGGCGCCTTTTTTTTATCCGTGCTCGCTTTTCCGTAATAGCCTCTCAACTCATTCACCATCTATCGAAAGTGACCGCTATTTCCTTTGCACAAATCTACCTAAGCGACTCTCACATCAATCTTTCTCGGCTTCGCCTCTTCCGCTTGGGTAACTTTAAAGTCAACACGCCGTGATTGAACTCAGCTGAGATTTTTGACTGATCGACTCTTTCGTTCAATTCAAACTGCCTGAAGAAATTAACCAGCCCATATTCGCGATAGATTGGATCACCCGGCGCGACATGAGCGGCATTGGCGCGTATAGTCAGCAGGTTATTTTCCACACGGACGTCCATGCTGTCTTTGGCCACTCAAGAAATAGTGCTTAGTTGGTGTGCAATGGCTTTGGCGCTGCGTCTTGGTTGGCTCTGATTGCGCGCTCGTATTCGGAGATGACCTGGGCGCCCAGCAACAGCAACGTCGCTGCAACATCCAAGCTCAGCAATACTGCGATTGCCGTCGTCAGTGATCCATAGACAAGACCGACCTGCGACAGAGTGGCGAAGTACCAGACGAGCACATGGCGGGTGATCTCCCAAAGCAATGCCGCCGTGAGACCGCCGATCAGCGCGTGCCGCAACGACAGCCGTCCCACCGGCATGACCAGGTAGACGGACGTGAGAACGAAGATTTCTCCGCCGAGTCCGAGCAGATAGAGAAGCACGCCAGAAACGCGGCCAAGGGACCAGTTATGCCCCAAAACATCGATGCTTTCCTGCCCCATCGCCTGCAGGCTACCGGAGACCAATGTCACCAGCAGCACGCCGAATCCCAAGGACAAAATGTAGCAATAAGGAATTAGCGCAGAGACGAGAAAATGGCGCCTGCGGATGGCAACCCGGTGAATGAAAATTACCGACATTGCGTTCTCCAGAACCGTGAATGCGAGGGAGCTGAAAAATAGCATTGTCGCGAGCAGCAGCCAGCCGATGACTTCGCGATGGTCAAGAAAGTTCGTCAGCTCAGCCACGAGCAATTTGGATTGCCCCGGAACCAGCCACTCGAGGTAGCGGCCGATGGTAGCGAGCAACTCCGCCTGATCGATCACGTAGGACAGCGCGATGACGGTAAGGATGAGTAGCGGAACAATAGATAGCAGCGCATAGTAAGCAACTGCACCCGCCAGAAGAAGTCCCTGATTGGCACGAAAACCCTTGAGCGTTTGCAGCGCGAAAGCACCCGGATGCTTCAATACATCGCCCGGGTCAAACTTAAAAATCATTACAAATCTTCACTTCCCGTTTTTTCTTGCGAGCCGGACCGACTGCACCAGATCTCATCAAGATCTTAGCCTCCTCACCATTACGCCGGAAACGGCTTGATATGTGCCCGCGAACAAATGCCCACTTTGCGACTGTCCTGAGAAAACCCCCAATGACAATGATAGCAAATTGGTTGTCGAATAAGCTCAGCTTTGTCAAAAAAAAAGGGGTCCCATCATGGGACCCCTTTCTGAAACCGCCAGCAGAAGAGCGGTTTGATTTAATATAGTCGGGCTCGCTTTACGCGGCCTTCGATTCCAGCTTCTTATTATTTGTTTGCTCAATCTGAATCGGGACCTCCCGTCCAGCAAGCTGCGTCGGAAGCGGCACCCGGATTTCAAGAACCCCACGTTCATAGCGGGCCGCAATCTTGTCCGCCTCTACACGACGTTATTGGGCTAGTGGGCACTACCAACGGCAAGCTAACCGAACGCCGTCAGCGCCAAAATGAAACAGTTTTGAAAATTTTCAGAGACGACTTGATAGCAGCTGTTTGCCGGGCGATATTAGAGATAGTTGCTTACTCGGTCGGCTTCTCGGTGCCCGCTTTTACAGGGAAGAAGCGCGCAAATGGTTATGAAGTTTCGCGACCATCCGCTCATGACACGCAGGAGCGGCGTTAAGACTTGGCCACCACGGCGGAGTTCGACGGGGCGAGATAAAAAAGATTGGCCAACAGGCGAAGTTGGCACGCTTCAACAAGCTTGGCTGCACGAGGGGTTGGATACCTGTATTTTTTTGTTCATAGAATATAATGGGTTTCAATTTACTAGCTCAATGTATTTCGACGACCTCGGATTTTGCTATGAAATCGATACAATCCTAAAATCTAACCTGGGCCGGTCAATAAAAGAGATCGGCGATTTGGATGTGTCACATCTCTTGTAGCTTCTCAGCGCCGGTCTCATGCCGAGCTAGTGTGTCCCAGAAGTTTGCAACATAAGTCAAACGTCATTCCGGGCAAGCTGGCGTTAGCTAGCATGACCCGGAATCCAGGAATTTCAAAAACATATGGATACCGGGCATTCGCCGGTATGACGGCAAAGAACCAACCACTTGTTCAACAAACTTCCTTCTGGGTCAGGACACTAGAACACTGATTGCTATTTCTCTAGCCAAAGCTTTGAGTCGTCCCACTCAGAGTGTTAGTCGAACCGCCACGCTCATTTTTCTGCTAGTTGAAAAACGCAGAGCCAAAGGTCGGCCGATTTTAGCGCCACCCCCAGGGATATGGATCCCACCAGCCGCGATTGTCGCGGTCCGGCTCGCCGTAACGCCAGTCGTATTCCCTGAGGTCCCGGTTGAGTTCGCGTCGATCTCTATCAACTTCCCGCCGGCTGTCTCGCAAATCGTCCAGCGACTCACGGATTTCCGCCTTATCGCGAGATAATTCTTCCTTGCTGGCATCCGATCGGAGATCCTGTCGATACTCTCGCCGATCGTTCTTCAATTCGTTGAGGTCGCGTTTGAGCTCCTGCCGACTACCCCGCAATTCCCGGCGATCCTGCTGGATCTCATTCTTAAGACTCCGCCGCGAGGACCCACGGTGATCGGCCAACGACGTTTGTGGGAGCGTAAGTAATGCGCCTGCTAACAGACCCGTCCAGACGATGTTTTTGTATCGCGTCATAAAATCTCTCCTAACTCTTCGGTGCCGAGGGCGCCGCGGAGGCGCACCAAGCTCCTCCGCGCTGTTTTTCCATCCCATGTCATTATTTTAAGATATCGATTTATGCCCTTCCCTAATCGTACCGCGCCACGCGCCGGTTTCTTGACCTCGGTTTTCGATGAATTCTTTGAAGTGCTCAAGATCGTTTTCGATGCGTCTGGAAACGAGGCCGATCGCGTCGCCGGCGTTTTCGATAAATCCCTGAGGATCGTAAGAGATCTCTAAGGCTACCCGTGTCCGATCCATCCCTAATCTCGCGAAATCTACCAGTCCTGAAGTGTATTCGCCGGACTCGGACCTCCAGGCAATTCGATTATCAGGAATTTGCTCGACGATCTTGGCGGTCCATTCTTTTTCTTTTCCGCCGATCTCAGCTCGCCAGTGAAGGCGCTGATCGTCGAGCTGTCGGACCTCTTTCACCCCTTCCATGAATTTGGGAAATTCTTCAAACTGCGTCCATTGATTGTAGACATGGCTGAGCGGGCGATCGACTTCAATCGATTTTTTTATACGTTCCATGGAAAAACCTCCTCTAAGTTAGTCGGCACTTCAGCAGTGTAAAGACGCAAGCGCTATGCCCGCGGTACTCCGCCGTTTCTATTACACTTCTTTGAAATAGGACGCCCTGCAAGAGTCAGGGAAAGTCTTACTTTGTCTGGCTTACACTTGTAGGGGACCGAAATGGCATGGTGGCTTGGGAAGAGCCGTGGGCTAATCGCGCGAAACTCGAATGTTGCTGTGAATCGGCCCACTAGTAATTACAGCCGAGGCGCGGTCTGAGCACGGATGTTATAGTTTCTATAGTAGGACGTTATGCCGTCGAAAAAAACAGCCGTGGCCCGCATAGTAAAACGAGAAAAATCAGCAGCTCGGAACCGAAGCGAGAAAACTCGATCGCCCGCCGAGACCAATGAACTCTCTGAGCAAGACTATAAGCGTCGCATCGGGCAACATAGCGGCACAGGCCCGCCACGACTGATGAAAAAATAAAATTGGTTCTTACCTCAACGTCTTGAGTGCTGCTCTACTCCGCTGCTCGGGCGTCGCCCATTCGCTCGGAAGTTTCTTTGCTTTGGTTATCCTGGAAAGCTCTTTGAGATATCGCTCCGAACGTCCAAGCTGCTTCATGCGGTTATCTATCGCGTATGCCTGGCGCTGGTCGTTGACGTAGTCAGGCACCCTTGCTTTTCGCCACCGACCGGCTTTGTCTTGCTTCTTGCCGACAAGCTCGCCGTTGTACTTCCGCACATTTTTCCAGCCGAATACTTTCTCGGCGGTCATTTTGGCGAGCAAGTCACGATTAAGGGTTAGACTACGAGCCTTTTTTCCGGCCATCTGATGGTAACCTTAAGACAGCTGTACACAACAGTTATCCGTAGTCCTCACTTGTTGGCGAACAAGCTTCGAAAGACCTCTAATAGTTCATCGAGCATATAGGGCTTATTCACGAAGCGCTGGACGCCGGCCAAGGTCATCTCGGTCTTTATTTCCGGCTCTAAAAAACCGCTGGCCATCACGACTTTGACGGCGGCATTCACATCTTTCATCCTGCGAAAGACCTCTTCACCCATGGTTTTGGGAAGACGAGCATCCAGAAGCACTGCGTCGATTTGCAGTTTGTACCGGCAATACACTTCGATCGCCTGCTCGCCGTCGGAGGCTACCAAGACATTGTAACCGTGGCGCGAAAAGAACCTTTCCAACAGACGAACCATGAGAGGTTCATCCTCCACGATGAGAATGGTCTTGTGACCCTGGCCTGGTTTTTCCGACGGGGATCTTTCTGAAGTGCGGTCCATAGCGGATTATCCTTCTGAGCGCATGCTCGGGAAGTACAGACGAAAAGTTGTTCCACGCATCGGTTGACTCGTTACGTCAACAAATCCGTTGTGGTTTTTCACGATACCGTAAACTACGGCAAGGCCGAGTCCCGTCCCCTTACCAATTTCCTTAGTGGTGAAGAAGGGCTCGAAGATTTTGCTTTGAACGTATTCGTCCATCCCCGTGCCGGTGTCGGTGATCTCGATGGACACGTACGGCTCTGCCTCCAGCTCGCCATACACTTCCAGACCCTCTTCCTCCACGACCGAAGTCTTGAGCAAAACCTTGCCGCCACCCGGCATGGCATCGCGCGCATTGACGCAAAGATTGAGCAGCACCTGGTTCATTTGGTTTGCATCGGCCAGGATCGCAGGAAGAATGGGGGACAAGTCCAGCGTCGTTTCGATGTTTTTCGGAAATGTTTCCTTGATGAAACTGCTCAGTCGCTGAATAAGTGTATTGACATCTATAGACTCTTTTTTGATTTCCGTTTTGCGGGCAAGAGTCAAAAGCTGTTGCACCAAAGCGGCGCCTCGTTTGGTGGTCTCGGTGATGGCATCGACACTCTCGCCGATCTCGTCCCTTGGGGCGTCTGGCCCGATAACAGAAGCGTAACCCTGGATAATGTTGAGAAGATTGTTTAAGTCGTGGGCGACGCCAGCTGCAAGAATGCCCATGCTCTCCAGTTTTTGTGACTGATGAAGCTGCTCTTCGAGCTTTTTTCTCTCCTCCATGTCCTTCAGCAGCGCCCGGTTCGCCTTTTCTAATTCTGCGGTCCGCTCATGGACTTGTTTCTCTAACTCGAGCCTGAATTCATGACGCTGCTGCTCAATCCGTTTGCGTTCGGTGATGTCGCGCGCGACTTTCGATGCGCCGACAATGCGACCATCGGCGTCTTTCACCGGCGAGATGGTCAGCGAGATGTCCAGCCGGGACCCGTCTTTCCGCATCCGGATCGTCTCGAAGTGGTCCATCCGCTCGCCGTGCCTGAGCCGCTCGAGAATCTTCGGCTCTTCGTCGAGTCGATCAGAGGGAATGAGCATGGTGATCCGCTGGCCGACGGCTTCGGAAGCGGTGTATCCGAACATTCGCTCGGCGCTGTTGTTCCAACTGGTGATGACCCCGTTGAGGTCTTTGCTGATGATGGCGTCGTCGGACGAATCGACGATGGCGCTCAGCAACCCGGTCGCTCTTTGGGCCCACTTGCGTTCGGTGATGTCTTGAGTAAAGGAGCGGGAATGGGTGAACTTACCGTCCTCGAAAAACCCGCTGGAATTGATGACGCACGTGACGAATCGAACCGTCTTCGCAGCGCATGCGCGCCTCGCGATCGATTACCCTCTCTCCCCGGCGCAGACGGGTAAGAATGTCCTCACTCACCGAAGCATCAACGTGGAACTGAGCAATAGAATGGCCGATGTATTCCTCGCGTGTGTATCCAAATAGATCTAATTCCGTCTGGTTGGCCCACAGAATAATGCCATCCGAAGTGACGCGGTGAAGTCCGACGTTGGCGTTCTCGACGAAATCGCGCAGTTCGGCCTCGCTTGACCGGACTTTCTCTGTGGCTTCCCTGCGAACGCGAGCTATCGCGAGATGCGCGCCGACGCGCGCTAGCAGCTCGCGGGCGCTGAACGGCTTGATCAGGTAATCATTCGCGCCGGCTTCCATGCCTTCGATGCGGCTCTCCTCCCCAGCTCTGGCAGAGAGTAGGATGATTGGAACCTCGCGCAGTTGCGGATCGGCGCGCAGCTCGAGCAGTAAGCCGAACCCATCCAGCCTTGGCATCATGATGTCGCTGATCACTAGATCAGGCGGTTCGGCTCGGGCCACCTCCAAGGCGGTCTCCCCGTCCGTAACTGCCTGCACGTCGAAGCGCTTTCCCAGCAAGCGGCTGACGTATTCGCGCATGTCGGCGTTATCGTCGGCCAAGAGAATGCGGGCGCTCTGGTCCTGTGGCTGAATTTCCGGAACGTCGCGATCAGACATTGCCAGCGAAGGCGTCCAGGTCTGCTCCTCTTCTTGCTTCGCTTGCGTTTCCGCTTCGGGAAGCCACCGCACCGCCTCCTCTACGAAGGCGGACGGAGCGATTGCGGTGGACGCCAGCTCGGAAGCCGTGCCGATGCGCTGCGGATCCAGATGCGCCTTGCCGAAAGGGATGGTGACGATGAACGTGCTTCCCTCGCCCAGCTTGCTGTCCGCGCGTACCGTTCCGCCGTGAAGTTGCACGAGCTCCTGCACGAGCGCCAGGCCAATGCCAGTGCCTTCGTGTGTGCGCCCGCGGCTGTGCTCGATCCGATGGAAACGCTCGAACATGTGCGGCAATTCTGCAGATGGGATGCCTACGCCGGTGTCGCGCACCGTCAAGCGCGCTTGGCCATCCATTGCCTGCAAGCGCACTTCGATTTCGCCTTTCAGTGTGAACTTGAAGGCGTTGCTCACGAGGTTCAGGACGATCTTCTCCCACATATCGCGATCGACGTACACCGGCTCGCCACCGCTGAGCGGCGGGCAGTCCACGACCAATCGCAAGCTGGCCTTTTCGCAAGCTGAGCGGAAATTGCTGGCGAGTTCCGCCGTGAGGGTGGCCAGGTCAACCGGCTCGTACGCGGCCTGCATGCGCCCGGCCTCGATGCGAGAGAAATCCAGCATCGTGTTGACAAGCTTCAGCAGCCGTAGGGCGTTGCGGTGGGAAACGTCCAAGTCCTTGGCTGCGCCCACGGGGAGAACGCCGTGGGCGTTGGCCAGCGCATCTTCAAGCGGTCCGAGCATCAGCGTCAGAGGCGTGCGGAACTCGTGGCTGACGTTGGTAAAGAATTGGGTTTTGAGCCGGTCCAACTCCTTGAGGCGCTCGTTTAGGACGCGTAACTCCTGGGCCTGATTGGCCACCTGCTCTTCGGCCCGTTTGCGCTCGGTAATGTTCCGGCCTTCCGGCAGTAAGTATTCGACCTCGCCGGACTCACCCCGAATCGGTTGCAGGGAGAAGTCGATCGTGATGGGCGCGAGCCCGGACTGCTCACCGTAGATATTCACCTCGTAGCGAACGAACTCGCCGGCGGATGCGCGCCGGATCGCGACTTGGAGGTCCTCCTGGATCTGTTCCGAGACCTGCCACCAACGCGCGGTCCAGAAGGGCTTCCCCCGGATCTCCTGAATCTGATGGCCCGCGCCCTCCAAAGCGGCACGGTTCACCTCCAGGATATCGCCGCGGGGGTTCAGCAGGGCGACAAACTGGTACATACCATCAAGAATAACTGCCGCCCGGCGCTCATGTTCCTTGACCTCGGCGGATCGCCTGTCGATCGAAGACATCGTCATAATACTCGCTTCAGAAAAAAACGGGCGGGAATAGAGCCCTTCTTCATCCAGTGCAATCGCCTACAGCAGAAACGTAACGCCGCTGCTCCTAGTGTGTGAACAACCCTTCCTCTAATCCAAGCGATTGCTCTGGGTTCATACCGCTCCGATTAAAATCTTATCTCCATTTCCCCGGTCCATGCGACAACTTATACCTGTTCACGCATGAAAATTAATAGCAAACACGCTGCGGTATCGTGGGACCATCGCGACATGTGGCCCAGCGGAGCGGACGAGAAGTATCGGAGTTCTAAATATCAGCGATACCCAACTGTGTCTGTCGGAAACTCTACAGCATCAGTGGAATATCGATTCAATAGCAATTCACCTTGTTTTTGCCGAGATTGGAAGCAACTCAGACTCAGATTTCTTGACCGGGGAGATTTTTCGGTGCCGGCCTAACGGGTGCCCGCGGAGTCTGAGGCCTGCGCGGTGGTTTCTGCGCTTTCGGTGTCTCTTCCATCGGCAAGGGCGTGGGATCGAGCACGATGACTAGATCGCCGATCAAATGTCGCAGCGCACCAGGCACGGGAGGGAATGGCGCTGCGTGGCGCACCGCTTCAACCGCCGACGCATCGAAGTGTTCATTGCCGGACGATTGCTCTACTCGGACCTCGGAAATGCGTCCGGACTGTTCGAGATTCATTCGCAGCACAACAGTCAATCCCGCCGATTTTTGCGGCAAATGCCAGACCGCCATGATGCGCTTTTCCATTTGGTGGACATAAGTGTTGGCGGCGTCGTCCGCAGCCGCGGCTAAAAAGGGAAGGAAGAAAAGAAGGGACATTGAGCCTCCTGGTTCCGAACAGGATTCATACACAAAACATCAGTCATGAGCACTAAGATGGATCTTTGACTCCCACCAAGTCCCGGGTGTCATTCCTCGTGTCAAAGGTAAGCGTTTCGTCCTTTAGGATATCTCTAGCCGCCATCGCGCTAATCGAATGTAGTTTTGAAGCCTTTTTACAGCACAACTTGCCGTGCACGTCCGGCATGAATTCAACAAAATCGCCGGACGTTAGATCCTCGACAGCTTTAACGTTCCACAACATTAGTCAATGGTACGGCAAATTTTTGCGAATCTACCCAATAGATATTCTTCTGGATCATTCCTTGTCATCGAAGACTCCAGCTATTTTTCGAGACTGAATAGCGTTGGGAGGCGGTCCAGATTCTAAGGTCTCTTGCGCGTCTTCCGCGCTTATTTCTTTTAGAGCAAATGGACCTCCATTGTCCGCTGAGTGCTTACCTGCGCCATGCCACATGCCGGGTGAAGAGAGGATCGAGCGGAAGCCTAGCTAACCGTGGAACCTCTCGGATTTAAACCATCGCATTGATACAGCGCAATGCTGGAGTTCTGGGTCACGCAGCAGTGCACTCATTCAACTTTGAATCTTCTCCACGGTGTAGATACCTATGCCATCGTAATCGGCGCTGCAGATACGTATCTTTCGGCCAATCCCAACTTCGCTTTGGAAGGCGTTCACCGTTGTAAGCAGCTCCGTTTACTCTGCTCTGCAAGAATATTGACTGCCAGTAGCTGGGTTTGTGTAGGCTTACATCGATCGACTTCATTTTCGCTCTCCTCTCCTTGTCCGATCGCGAAAGAACAGCGAGCAAGTGACGTACCATTCCCGTAGACCCAGAGGGAACAGGTCAGACAACATAAAACCGGGCCGTCGAGCCGATTTTTCACGGGAAATTGTCGAAGTCGTCAACAACCCGCTAAATATCGAGATCAAGGTAGTGAGCGGTTTTTCCCTATAATGTGCGGAAAAACCGACAACCTAGGACAACCTAGTTTGAGGAGACGATCGAATGGATCCCTCAGGCTCTATCGGCGTACGCTACGAGTTCGTTGATTTCAAGCCGTCGGATTCGCGTTTGCTCAACCCCAATCACGCCGACTGCGATAGCGTCCACGCACAAGGCTCCGTCTGCGAATAGCTCGCAGTGTCATTGCGTCTTGATGCAAATCACCTGATCCCCACATTCCGGTCGTGTTGATGTTGGCGTCGTCTGAAGATTCGACGTCGGTTGTCAGCACGTTCGCCAACAGCTTGGGCATTTTTTGCGGGGGCGACTCCTGACCCGTATTGGCTGGCGTAAATCTTGGTGAACTCGGCTCCTAAAAAGAAAATCAGCGACGAGTAATAGACCCATAGTAAAACCGTTACGAGTGAACCCGCAGCTCCATAGGGCGATGTCACGCCGCTCGTGCCTAAATAGATGCCGATCAGAACTTTTCCAATTGTGAAGAGAATCGACGTCAGACCGGCGCCGATCCATACGTCACTCCACTTGATTTGAATATCTGGTAGGAACTTGTAGATCATCGCAAAAAGCACGGTCACAACAACGAACGACGCTAAGAAATCCAGAGCATGAGCGATGAAGGCAATTCCGCCAAACACGAGTCCGATTAATTGAGTGATACCGGTCAATAAAGCACTCACCGCTAGCGAGACCACGAGCAAAAATCCTATGCCCAGTACCATCGCGAATGAGACGAAGCGCTGGCGAACAAAGCCCCACATGCCATGGCCTGGCTTGGGCGCGACTCCCCATATTCTGTTAAGAGAAGTCTGAAGCTGGCCGACAACGCCGCCCGCGCCGGCAACCAGCGCCGCGATACCGAGCGAAGTGGAAATGATACCTGACTCGGGCTGACTGGCCGCAGCTTGCATGATGCTTTGGATCGTCTGCGCGCCCTCTGAACCGATCAATCCTTGGATGGTTTCGACGATTTGGTTCTGCGCCGCTTCATGGCCAAAAACAATCCCTGCTACGGCGATAACGACGATCAGCAGTGGCGCTAATGAAAAAAACGTGTAATAGGAAAGCGCAGCAGCTAGCTGGAAAGGTTCATCATCGATCCAGTGCACGATGGTGTCCTTAAAAACCTGCCAAACCGAGTGATCTTTCATATCCGCGTTGCATGCGCAAGCGATATGCCATTGAGGTGAAACGATTGAGCGCACAATACGGAGCGCCGACCGGCGAAACTTCTACGATGCGGGTTCCTGCGTGTAAACTTTCCCGCTGGCTGCGTGGACGAGAAGAACAAGCCGTCGACTTGAACACCGTTAATGCCTTGGCTACAGGATAAGTTCGCATGGGCTAATCGTCTGCTCGGAAAACCATTGCCCACCGATCATCTGCGCACCTCGTCTGGTAGACATGACTGGCCGACGTGATGCCGACTGTGGGACTTGCTTCTATGCTGCTCAATGAACTCGCCTAGTTTTCGTAGGGATTCTTCCTACCAACGAGTCCTAATTTAAGGACACCAATCCCGTAGGGGTTGTATTTTTGCAACTCGGTTTGCACCGTACGCGTTCGAAGCTGCGGCAAATGTTGGCTTAATCGTTTCCTGGCAGCCCGCGGAATCTGAAGTAGCGTCCAAGGGCAATGGCATAACGATTGCTCCTTTTTTGAAATAATTTTTCCTGCAGGAACCGATCATGCGAGCAGTCTGTTGGAACGGCAAAAAAGAATTCGTGTTGAAACTGTGCCTGATCCCGCGATCATCAATCCGCGCGACGCGATCATTAAAACCGAGCTTACGGCGATTTGCGGCTCCGATCTGCACATTTACAGCGGCAACATTCCAACGATGCGCGCTGGCGATATTTTAGGTCACGAGTTCGTCGGCGAAGTCGTCGAGGTCGGACCCGGCGTCGGCAATTTGCACGCCGGCGACCACGTGATCGTGCCTTTTCCGATCGCGTGCGGCAACTGTTACTACTGCGAGCACGATCTCCATGCCTTCTGCGACAATTCGAATCCTAATGGCTGGATGACCAAGGTCGAAAGGCCTACTGAATAATTGCAAGGAGCTGCCATGGACAATCGCTCATCGGCCTTTCCGCTCGTGATTAAGCTCGCCAAGTTCGCTTTAACGGGTACGATCATCGCCGCGGCGATCCGTATCGTGCGCGAGCGACGGCGTATGGAATTTGCCGGCAAGACGGTGCTGATTTCCGGTGCGTCGCGCGGACTCGGGCTCGAACTCGCGCGCGCTTTTGCCGAAGAGGGTGCGAATCTAGTACTACTCGCGCGCGATCAAGCCAACCTAACGCGGACGGCAATGGAACTTCAGAACCAGGGCACCAATGTAATGACATTCTCCTGCGACGTCAGCCAGCGAAGCCAAGTCCGCGAGGTGATCGCCAATGTTCTCGCCAAGGCGGGGCGAATAGACGTACTGATCAACAACGCCGGCATCATCCAAGTGGGACCGCTGGAGAATATGGATGTCCGCGACTACGAAAATACCATGGGCGTGCATTTCTGGGGACCGCTATATTTGATGGAAGAAATCCTGCCGCACATGAAATCTTTCGGGGCAGGGCGTATCGTCAATATTGCGTCCATCGGCGGCAAGGTCGCCGTCCCTCATCTGCTGCCTTACGCGGCCAGCAAGTTTGCCTTGGTCGGGTTGTCCGAAGGCATGCGCGCGGAGCTGCTCAAAGACGGCATCTACGTGACCACCGTCTGCCCCGGTTTGATGCGCACCGGCTCCCACCTCCACGCCTTTTTCAAAGGGCAACACAAGAAGGAATACGCGCTGTTCGCCATCGCCAATGCCTCGCCCTTACTATCCACCGCATCGACGCGCGCGGCTCGAGCGATCCTCGAGGCGTGCCGCTATGGCAAAGCGGAAATCACTATCACGCCGCAAGCTCGGCTGCTTCGACTTGCCCATGGCCTCTTTCCCACATTGGTCGCGGAGACATTCGGGCTCATGACTCGGCTATTGCCGCGCCCGCGCGAAGGAATGGGAAACCCTTCGAAACAAGGCTGGGAAAGCGGATCGGTGCTGGCACCGTCGTTGTTGACCCGACCCGCCGATCGCGCTGCTGAGCGCAACAATGAATTGTCCGCAGCGGGCACGCCGTCACCGTTGCTTCCTCCGCAAAACAGCTAAAGTCGCAGGCGACAAGTCTATGGACGCGCTGGAGCTCTTAAAGAAGGACCATGATATCGTCAAAAAGCTTTTCGCCGACTCAAATACCTATGACGCCATGAAACGGCTCTTCGAAACAATAAGAGCCGAGCTCGAAGCTCACACTCAACTCGAAGAAACGCACTTCTACCCTCAGTTTCAAAATCGCAAGTTTCTAAAAGAACTCGTGCAGGACGCTAGAGCGCAACACCGGCTGGTCAAAGAGCTCCTGCGCGACATGCAAACTCAAGAGGGGCAAGAATTCGAGAAGAATTTCCAAACGCTCAAAGCCGAAGTGCAGTTGCATGTCATCACTGAGGAAAGCGAAATCTTTCCACAGGTCCGAAGCCTGACAGACGGGCCCAATCTGCACGACCTAGGCGAACACTTAGCTAGCGAGAAAATGGCTTACCCGTCGGCGCACAAGTCTTTCCATACACTCTCGAGAGAAGGTGAAAAATAATGGCAGAGCATAATTGCGCTCACGAGGACTGCGATTGCATCGTTCAAGACGGCGATGGCATCATCGCAGGGGATGAAACGTTTTGCAGCAGGTATTGCGCAAAAGCCGGACCGTCCACTAACTCGGAAGAATGTGGATGCGGTCACGAAGAATGCGCATAACTCGCCAGACGAATGCCAATACGCCTTCGACCGCGAGACTTGAGACTTGGAACTTACTTCTAACAACTCGCCGGTGGTTCTGAACAATCAATCAATCTTCCGCCGGCGGGTTGTGCACCTGATGCACCGTTAAATTGACCTTCGCCCTGTGTTATTCTCAGGCGGAGAGTGCAATAGCGAGGTAAAAGCATGACTTTATCCAAGACTGTGGTCGGATCGTTCATTGCCAGCGTTTTTATTGGCGTCGCGCCAGATTGGATTCAGGCAGCCGAGGCCATAAATCAACCTCTAGCTGATCGCATTGTTGTCCCTACTAAAATCAAGCCGCTCGACATTAACTCTGCACCGATTGACGACCTAAAAGCGCTTCCGGGCATTGACGCAGCTTATGCACAAAAAATTGTCGACAACCGTCCTTACCAGAAAAAGGACGAACTCATCTCAAAGAAGATCGTTCCTGATGCCACGTTCAAAAGGATTAAGGATCGGATCATAGCCGTGCAGGGTAGCGGAAGCTAATTTCAGGCGGACCGGTAAACATCGCGGCTGTTCCAACGTTGGCGATGTAACACGAGCGCTCTGCAGATCCGTTACAAAAAATCTGTTCTAAAGCGTACACAATTAATTGAGAGCTCCAGCCAAACGCAACGCAAATTAGCCAAATGCAGCGGCCGTCCGTGAGCACTGAATCAAACAAAGAAAAGTTGTCATTAGACTCGGCGCTTAGATACATCCTGGAGGAATGCAGAATGGTTCTGCCAGGCATTCAAGCGCTGTTTGGTTTTCAATTGATAGTCATTTAATGAGGGATTCGAGAAACGATTATCAATCGTGGAGCAGGAGCTTCACTATGTTTCGACCGTTCTCACGGTAATTGCCATTGCTCTGGTAATGACTCCCGCTGCGCTTCATCGCCACGTCGATCCATTTGCTGCAAGTTATCATCGGTTTATCCGATGTAGTACAGTCCTTCTGCTCTTAGGGATGTTTCCACTCGCGATAAGTATTTGCTTGGAGATCTATCTGGTCGCTAACTTGATAACCGGCCTTTCTTGGTTGGCCGTTGCGTCCGCGGTTGGGCTCTTGTTCCTGTTCTCATCCTTATGGGTTATCTTGCCCATCATTGAAAAAAGACGCGATTGATATCCGTTCAGGTAAATTTTTCACTGCCGGATGCGACAGATCGCATTGCCTTACGGCCGATGACGCTATCCGAGGCGCAGTTACCTCCCCAGTAAGACTCGAGTTCGAACCTTCAAACGGGATGGCATTTTTGTTAGCCGTTAAGTATGCGCTGTTGCTGTCCGAAGTTCCGTTCGTCACACGAGCGACGATGGAAACTGCTTGTCCTCGCCTTTGGTAAACGTGCATATGAAAACCCACCGGTAGGAATTATTCCGGGAAAATTACTAAAAAGTCTCAGATATTTAAGCACACAACAGATTCCATCGCTTGCGAGAATAAGAGATCGTTCGTTATGGCGAGGCGTGCTCGCTGCAGCGATCATCGTGTTGGGTGGTCCGGTGTACGGACAGGAGACACCGCAGACCCCACCGACGGCGGCTGACAAAGCGACAGCGGCGATCCCCCTCGCAGACGTGGCTTTAGAGGCGGAGTCGGTAACCACCATTGTCCGTGACATCGTGGCCGACTCATCGTCGAACGGAGTCACGGAAATAGTGGCGCAAGAGCTGCCGGCGATTGCGCGAGAGATCGACGCTCGGCTCCGAGAGAGCCGAAAGATCGTCGCGCAAAACCCAACGATTGAAATACTGCGCAATCTTGAAACAGAGTGGGACCGGCGGCGACGAGAGCTGACCAAGCTGAACAAGAATTTGACAGCGCGGGTGAACGAGCTTGAACGCTACACCACTCGGATCGAGGAATTTGGCAAGGCATGGAATCAAACTTTTGCCGTGGCTAAGGATTCCAACGTGCCGCCGGAAGTTCTTGATCGAATAAAGTTCGTCATCGGCGAAATCGGACGAGGCCGCGACGCGGTCGAGAAGCAACGGGCGCGAGCATTGGCGATACAAAATCGTCTTAGCGTGCAAGATTCTCGGATCGCCGACGCGCTCAGGTTAGTCGGTCAAGCCCGGGAGAACACGTTGAACCGCCTGTTCCTGCAGGACGGCGCGCCGATCTGGAGGTTGGAGATTGAGTCACTGCCGCCTCAACAACTTCAAGAGGAAAGCCTGGGATCATTTTCCACGCAATGGGCGGTGTTGTCCCAGTACGCAGGTCGCCAGGCGATGCGCTTTGTACTCCCTGTCGTCATCTTCGCCCTATTGGCTGCAGCGCTTTATTGGACACGTGGGCGCATGCGTGGGTTGGCGGTCGAGAACACCGGTCGGGCCGGCGTGACGCCAGTGTTCGAAATGCCGATTGCCACGGCGCTCATTTTGACGCTACTCACCAGCCAGTGGATCTATCCGGAAGCCCCTCGCCCGTTCTGGACGGCGCTCGGCGCGATTGCGCTGATTCCAAGCGTTATTATCCTTCGTCGCATCATCGCGTCGGACCTTTATCCGATATTGTATGCCTTGATTGGATTCTTTTTTGTCGACCAACTTCGCACCTTCGCCGCAGCGGTTCAGTTTTTACCTCGGTTGCTGTTTTTGCTCGAGATGCTTGGCGCCATGCTTTTTTCATTCTGGCTCGCGCGGTCCTTTGCCCAACGGAGAAGCTCAGTTTCAGACGGAACGCCGCGTGCCCACAAACCAATCATCCTTGCCGCCTGGGTCGTACTGGTGATTTCCTCCCTGGTGTTTTTCGCCAATGCGCTGGGATATGTCACTCTAGCCACTCTGCTCGGCAATGCTCTCCTAGAGAGCAGCTACCTTGCGCTGATTCTCTACGCCATCATCGAAGTCGTGGACGGACTGATCATGATCGCGCTGAGCGGGCGCCCGTTTGCAGCACTCCGCGTTGTCGACCGCCATCGATCGCTCTTGCGTCATCGCGTTCGCCGAATTTTTCAGGTGCTCGCGGTGGGGATGTGGGTAGCCGCCTTGCTGCAGCAAGTTTTACTTCGCGAACAAGCATTCACTGCGGTTCGCGAGTTGCTAAGCAGCGAGTTGAGCGTCGGTTCAATTCAAGCCTCACTGGGCGATCTGTTGGCTTTTGCGGTCACCGTCTGGGCCGCCTTTCTAGTTTCCCGATTCGTTCGCTTTCTGCTCGATGAGGACATATATCCGCGGGTTCAACTTCAGCGAGGCCTGGCCTACGCAATTTCAAACACGCTCCATTATCTCATCTTAGTCGTTGGATTTTTTCTCGCGGTGGCCGCCTTAGGCATCGACATGACACGAATCACGATTCTCGCGGGTGCCTTCAGCGTCGGTGTCGGTTTCGGACTGCAGAACATCTTCAACAACTTCATTTCCGGCTTGATCCTATTGTTCGAGCGCCCGATCAATATAGGCGATGTGGTTCAGATCGATGATGCCGCCGGCGTCGTCCAACGAATCGGTATTCGCGCCAGCATCATTCGTACGACCAACGGTTCCGACATCATCATGCCCAACGGCAAATTGATATCCGAACGCGTGATCAACTGGACCCTTTCCAGTCTGCAACATGGCATCGAGCTCCCGGTTGCGGTGGCACAGGGACATGATCCCGAGCGTGTGATCGCTGTGTTAGAGCGCACGGCAGCGGCGCATCCCCTAATTGTCAAGGATCCGCCGCCACAAGCGCTGGTCGTGAAGCTCGGTGCGGATGCGCTCGCCTTGGAATTACGTGCATGGACCGATTACAGCGGGCAATGGATGCAAATCCGCAGTGAGCTGGCGATTGCTATCAGCAGGGCTTTGGCAGCGGAGAACATCGCGATTCGCTAATAGATCGGCTAACAACTAGCTAACAACTCGCGCATATTCGCGAAACGCCAGTGATCTTCGCCGGAGTCGTCCCGAAAAAGGGGTTGATGGAAAATGATTTTCGTGAACCTAAAGCGCGCGGCAGACGGAAAGTGACTGCTGTAGTAAATGGGACAGCAAGAAATCAGTGCGTCGAGGCTACGACGAAGCACCGGGACAGGAGGGCACCAGCCTTGAACGACATGTAGAAACAAGAATGAAAGCACCAGGCCCGGCAGGATGATCCAACGTCTATCGCGCCCAACACTCAAGAAAATCCCGGTGACTGAGATGGTAGACGCCAAAAGTTGTAAAACACGCTCGATGTCCCACTCTTGCTCCAATTCCCAGATACGGCGAGCAATCTCTTCCTTTGGCCGGTTGGTATAGCGGCGGACGTTCTCCTCGATCTGCCGATCGATGCGCCAATTAATTTCCGCTGCCGTGTTGGCTCTTACGCGATCTGCGTCTGCTGAAGTCTCCATGGAAACTCTCCTGCTTTTATGCTGAATTCTACTACGGCGGATTGTGCAGCTCCCCTCAGGACCGGTGCAGTAATGCGGCGGCGATTTTCCGCCGCCGCATTGCTTGCTTGCCCCTTGTCAATTTGCTTAGCCGCGCAAAGCGGCCGCCGGGTTATTTGCGAGTATCTTGCGGGACATTTTGGTCTGAATCGCGTCCCTGACTTCGACCTTCGTTAGTTGGCGAGCCTTCGCGACCTGGACGATTTTTTGATGTACTTGAGCGCGAGCTAACACTCAAGCCAAGCTTTTCGGCCGTACTCTGGTCGACAGCACCAGTGAGTGGAATACCGTTGTCCTTTTGGAACGAGCGAATCGCGGACCGATTTGTATCGTCTACCACTCCGTCGATTTGGCCCGGATTATATCCCTTGGACTTCAATGCTTCCTCAACCATCCGCATATCATTTTTTGATAGTTCAGGGGTTCCCTGGCCGCGCATGCCGGGAATATTCTCGTTATCGCCGGGTCGCGCTAGATTTTGGCCAGGTTGTCGACGTTCTCCCGGAACTTCCTGTGACAATACCGGACTCGCCAGAGCTCCAATAACTCCTCCGACAAGAACCACTCTCAAGATGGCTTTATGTTTTTTCACGTTCCGTCTCCTTCCCAAAAATATTTTAGAGAACTTGCGTTCTCTGCAACGTAAAAACGCAAGGCCCATGCCACCAATGCATGGCCCACCCTCCTTGTAAAAATCCTGAGGTGCCCGAAAAAGTGTCCGTTAATACCGGAATCATTGTCAGCGAAAATACTGATTTTCGCGTCGGGAATTAGCCGCGTTAGAGAGCGGCGGTTTGTAACATAAAGTCTACAGCTCGTATGGAAATGACGTACTTCGGTTCTACCAAAGATATGGCTGATGCAAGCCTGAGATCGCGGACAATGATCTTTGTCGCGAATCTTAAACAGAAAAACTAACGTCGTCCGGCGAATGGTACAGAGCGACTCGCTTTCCGGCTCACGGCGATTTGCCGCATCTCGAGAAGGTTTTCGCATGCAGCATTCGTCCATAGAGCTATTGGCACATCTCTTGCCACCTCCGATAATAAAATATTGTGGTGCTCCCAATGGACGCACTAGAACTTCTCAAACAAGATCATCATAAAGTAAAAGGAACTGTTCGAACGAAGGCAGCAAACCGAAGGCAAGAGATGTAGGAACACCGCACTAGTTTATGCAAAAGGAGGTCAATCCTAATGGCTAGATATGGCAAGAAGGCACAGCAAAAAGTTAAGCGAGCGATGCACGAACGCAAACGAGGCAAACTGAAAAGCGGTCGCTCCGGAAAAACAGTGAAAAGTCGTAAGCAAGCAATTGCGATTGGGCTATCTGAAGCGCGGCGCGCGGGTGGCAAAGTTCCACAAAGGAAATCGAAAAAGAAATGACAATGGAGTCACAAAAGCGGCGCTACTCATCCGATTCCTGGATCATCCTAGGAATTTTGACAGTGGCTATCGCTCTGCTTACGCTGGTCGCCGTGCGTCATTTACATCACCAACGAACGACAGGCTACGAAAAGTCCTCCCGGTCAAAATCACCATCCAAAACCGCCGAAAGAAGTAAACCCGGCGAGAAAAACGTGTTGCCGTCCGAAAATTCGGCAGCGGCACCGGATCGAACCATCAAAGAACTGGTGCGTGCTTGGAACCAAGGACACGCCGACGATATTGCGAAGATGTTCTCATCCGACGGCGTGCTCATCATTCCCGCAGGTTCTCAGATCCAATCTCGCGCGGAAATCGAAAGGACGATCGCGGATAAACGTGCCGGCATGTTGAAGGACACGACGCTGAGCAACACCGTGGACGATGTTTCTCAATCGGACGCTGATCGCGCGACCGTGAAAGGCACGTACCAGCTCGAGGGCTTAAAAATACTGGGGTTTACCAACTCCGCGACGGGATCGTATGTTCTGCATCAAATTAGACGCGAGGGTCGGTGGCTGATCTCACGCGCCGAGGTGAAAACAGGGAACCCGGGTTGATTCAAGGTCGCTGAAGACACTCATCGAAACGCTCAGCATATCAATTTGTTGATGCTCGTGAAAGGCAGCTGCTCGCGCCGCTAAACGCAAGCAAACTCTGAAGCGCTTGCCAAAAAGAACCCTGCTCGCGCTTGGACAACAGGCGGCGAAAGCGAGAAAATCGCGCCGCTAATTCCGAGCAACCTCGATCTTTCGCGCGCTGCGCTTCGCGCAGCGCGCTGGCGATCACAATACAGGCCCGCCGCATTGGTACGTGCTAGCCACATTGGTTGAAACGGACTGCTGGTGTGAAATGCCGGTAATCCGAAAAACTTCCCTCGTTTAGTCGAGTCGTTTTCGCCTCGAGCCGCGCGCTACCTAGCTTTTTTTCATATTTCTACCGGAGACGTTCTCTCTGCGCGTCGTCGAGCATCGGTCCACGGATCGCCATGTCCGAGAACGTGAACATTGGCAAATCCACTGTCCATTGATTGAGACACATCAATTTCTGCCTGCGAGAAACAAGATAAAATAGCGCCGCTAGCTTGGCACTGAGTTTGCGGATTGATCTAAATGGGACAGAAAGGAGGGAGAAATCATGAGGCGACATACTTATGTGCGAAGTCTGATTTTGACAGGAGCATTGTTGACTCATCCAACGAAAGCGCTTGCAGACGGTATTCCAGGCCCCATGAATCCTGACAGCAATGCGGTGCAGGCATACACATGGGAGTCCCCGACCAAGGAGTCGGTTGACCAAGACAATCGGACAGAGCCTTTTGAAATAGTGGCCGTCGATTACTGCTACCAGGGAAGCGTAGTTGACCCAACCACTGGTGAGATCGTCGATCTTTACGTGCTGTGCTCTGACGACGAAATGGAACAAGAATTTGATCTGACGTAACGCGTTCGAGAGGGACTGAGATAAAATGGGGAGGAGAGCGATCTCCTCCCCATTTTTTTGAGAGGAAATCTTTGCTCGCGCTTCGGCATGGACGGCAGCGCCGGCGATCGCATCCTCCTTAAGAAATGCTGTGTATCTTCTTTGGTTTGGAAAAGCCTGACGCGAGCGCGATTTAAAGCCAATATGGGCTTGAGTTCAGTCTCAAACTATTCGTCCGATTTTCTCTTCCGGTTAAGGTAAATGTCTACGCATATCAATAGGACGATTCCCCGATTCGCGCGAAAATTAACGAATTTCGCTCTGGCATATCGATTGCGCTATTCACCAGTGAAAGGAGAAGTTATGGAAATACTAAAAAATCAGACGGGCGCTATCGGTTGGGTGTTACTCTGGCTGATCGGTATACCGGTTCCAATCTTAGTGATTTTGTTTCTCGTGCGCGGCTGCACATAAGACAACTGGTGCTGTCTGTATAGTCTACCGACCGAAGTGCAAAATCTCACGTCATATAAAATTAGCATGCACCGTCAACAGCACTGAGGCCTGAGCTCTCCGGATCTTTCGCCATCGCGAAGTAGGCGAGAGCGTATGGAGGGACCAAGGCCATCCTGCATGCGTTTATGGCAGGCACTCACAATGCAACTCCCAGCGACACTTGTTTCACGGCACTCTCAGGATGGCACGCGCCATATCACCGTACTCCCGGTTAAGGAAAGAGATGATCGGCGTGATAACGCCGCCCGAGGGTTTTTTAGTCTTTGCGGATCATCGATACCAAAGCCGTCAGTTGAGAATTTGCTCCGCGCGGAAGCACGTTTTGGGGGATTCTCTTTCTAGGTATTCGGAAGTCCGCCGCGTCACGGGTTTGGAGCCAAGAATCTGGCTTGGTTACTCACTGTTCGCCTTTTGCTTTCAGCAAAAGCGACGGGTTTAGCTCCGAAACTCTAGCCAACCGATGCTCTTTAATGCTCAAGAAATTTGGTGCACACTTGGATCTGTCCTAGCTGCGATTGATCGTAAGGAGGTAAGTCATGCTCAAACGGATTGTCGCCCAACATCCGCGCCACGTAGCGGCCTCGAATCAGGATTGGTTGAACTTAGACGTTTTGGCGCAGGTAGAGGTAACCTCGGAGGACGCGGCCCATCCTATCGAGTCAGGATTACTGCCGGGGAGCGAATCGGGTTGGCGAGCGGCTCAATCGGGACCACAGACCGTGCGCCTTATGTTTGACCCGCCGCAGAGAATCAAACGTATGCACTTAGAGTTTCGCGAAGATGAGTTGGAGCGCACTCAGCAGTTTGTGCTGCGTTGGTCATCAAACGGTGGGCAGTCCTATCGGGAAATCGTCCGGCAGCAGTATAATTTCAGCCCTCCCGGTACGACTAGCGAGTACGAGGACTATCGTGTGGATCTCGACGAGGTGACCACACTCGAACTGAGCATCGTTCCAGACATCAGTGGCGGAGCCGCCCGCGCATCACTGGAGCAGTTACGCCTTGCGTGAATGCGGGAAGAATGCCGCGAAGTGACGGACGCGCTCCCGGCTGGCTACGCGCCGATAGCGACGTGAGAATTACATTGCCGAGTTATCGACCGACAAGTCTCCTAGAGCGGATTTTGTAACTTCTCGGTTGTCATGCTTGGCATTAAGAATATAACGAATCAGCATCGTTGCGCCGTCCCCGTGGCGAGCTTCTTTTAAAATTGAATCACCGGGACGCATCATCTTGGTCATTACCTCATGAAAAATAGGCAGCCTATGATGGGAGTTTGAGTCACCCCCGAGCTCTCTGTGGAGATGCCCCGATTCTACATCTACGTAAGGCTTGCCACTATGCTTCGCCACGTTCAGAATAGCCATTAGTTTGTTACGAAAATCCCATGCAGTGGGCTTCATACTACCTTTCCTCCTGGTTGTTTTGCTAAATCCGGTGACCGTAGCATAGCCCATCTTAGAATGCTACTCAGCTGCAATCCGCGGCACCGGCGACTGAGGAGGGTCGGATGCTTATTAGGCCCCTACCTCGATTTTCGCCATGCTTCACACTCCTCCATGCCTTTGGGTTTTTCTCTGCTTCGATTGAAAGCCTATTTTGGTTCTTCCATAGGCTTCGTCGATTAGCTTTCCCTTAATATCGGCCTTAAATGACTTCCCGTAGGATTTCCGTTGGATTCAGATTCTACGGACGCGCGTCGAAGCGCGATCGGAGCGCACGCCGCGCGTCGAAATAGGGTTAATTTCGCGTGCTTAGGCTGTGAACGCTGGGAACCCGCCGCCCCGCTGGTCTCAAACAGCTCGCCACTGTCCGTTGGATTTTCAAATAATGGAAGGATTGGGTGTCAGCCTTCGGCTGCGATTGTTGCCGTAAATGGATGGACTAATTGGCCGGTTTAGCTTAATTTCTCGCCGTCCGCCCGGCTTTCCCGCAATCTCCCGCCCAGTCCAAATAATTCGCCAACTGACGGATTAGGTGGGATGAGTGAATGGTGGAGGCGGGGGAAACTATACTTCGGGTGTAAGTGATCAATTGGACTCATGTTTGACTCCCGCAAAATGTCTCATGCCCCCAAAGTTGCCCACCATCGATGTTAGCTTTAGCCGGACAGTTTAAGACTATGCTAGACATTGGAACTCGTACCGTTCAATCGTCGGGCGAGTGCACAGAAACAGCAAAGTGGAATCTGCTAGCGCCTGCTGCATCCAATATGATGACCATTTTCTGCATCGTTTCAATGCTGCCTTGGAGCTCTTGCTCGGGAATCTTGATGACAGGTCCGACAGCGACCACAACTGGCCACGGATGCGCTGGTCGCTCTGACCGATGATTTGAAGAAGGCTAAAGCGTCTGGCGCGGAAGACAAACAACTCGACGCCGCGCGTAACTTCCAGCGCACGGCGCAGTTCTATCTCGATTTCGTCGAAGCGGAGAACTCCACGGGCTTTCACGCGCCCCAGGAAGCCAAAGCCGCGCGCATTCTCGGCGAGTCGATCGACGCCTCGCGCAAAGGGCAACTCGCTGCGCGGAAGTCAACTAGGAAAGGTAGATGACAGTCAGGCTCTGGCAGTGCGCTACCGCCGATCGGATCTAGTCGATTCGAGATCGGCAGTTCGCACTGAACTCGAGGGGATTGACAGGCGAGAATTACGTGGGCGCTCAGGAGGGAGACTCAGACTGAGGGTCGTTGCGGGTTCTGACAGGTGATTGCGCGTTCTGTTGTTCCCTGGCCGTCCCGGACGACGCAAGGGTATGTAAGCTCGCTTCTGCAGTCATCGGGCAGAGAGGACGCACAGATCGGTTTGCATGCATAACCCGGAGTTTCGGTCGACAGCCGGCAATTCTTCGCGCACGCGACTCACGGTGCCCAGCCGCACGCCGCGACGATACGAACTCTTCCGGGCCTCCTCAAATCTCTGCGAAAAGAACGATCACCGACCGGGGTCCCGCCCGTACGGCGGATGAAGTTATCGGTAGAGCAGCTTCCCAGTGGACGATGTCCTGCGGCGAGTCGAGCGCAGTGTTGATCCAGCGGCGCCATGCGCTTTCTGGACGGTCGACCTGCGGCAGCCCGAACTCGAGAGCTTCCCAGTAGGCGTTCACGATCAGGTGAATCCTTAATCTCTCGTCGCGCATTTCTACTGTGAGCGCGATACTGTGCGAAGATGTGGCCCAGTCGGGCTGGGCAACTTTGTCACCATGCCAGGTCAAATTGGCCGCACGAAGGAGCCGGTTGAGGCTTATGCGCTGGCGTTCGATCGCCGTATTCCGCAAACGGCGCCGCGCATTCAGCAGCGTAGCGAACCGATGCACGTCTGCATGCTTCGTGAGGAGATCCCAATCGAACCAGCTGGTTTCATTATCCTGACAATAGGCATTGTTGTTTCCGAACTGCGTCCGCCGCACCTCATCGCCCATAAGAATCATCGGTATTCCCGCAGAAAGCATTGTTATCGTCAGAAAATTTTTAACCTGACGGTTTCTGATTTTTTCGACCGCGCGATCATCGCTCGGACCTTCCACGCCGCAATTCCAGCTTCGGTTATCGTCTGTGCCGTCGCGGTTGTTCTCCCCGTTCCCTTCGTTGTGTTTGTGGCTGTAGGAGACGAGGTCGTTCAGGGTAAATCCGTCGTGGCATGTGACGTAATTGACGCTCTGCTCGACCTCGCGTTCCTCATGGGCGTAAATCGCGGGGCTGCCCAGCAAGCGGTCAGCAAAGTATCCTACGAAGCCTTCATCGCCACGTAAGAAACTCCGTACGTCGTCTCGGAATCGTCCGTTCCACTCTTTCCAACTGTCGCCTAGAAAGCTGCCGACCTGGTAGAGCCCCGCCGCGTCCCAGGCTTCGGCGATGAGCTTGGTACCGGCGAGCGCCGGATCCGATTCGATGTCCCACAGTACGGGCGGGTTTCTTATCGGTTGGCCCTCGTCGTCGCGCTGGAGGATCGCAGCGAGATCAAAGCGGAATCCATCCACGTGCATCTGTTCGACCCAGTAGCGAAGGCTGTCGATGATCATCCGGCGAACGATCGGATGGTTGGCGTTTAGCGTGTTTCCCGTGCCGCTGTAGTCGGCATAACGGGAGCGATCCCGTTCAAGAATATAATACGTGCTGTTATCGAGGCCGCGGAAGCTCAGCGTTGGCCCGCCATGGTCGCCTTCGGCGGTATGGTTGAAGACCACGTCGAGAATGACCTCGATGCCGGCGCGATGCAGTGCTTTGACCATGTCGCGGAACTCGTCCAGCGGGCCGAGCGGGTCCCGTCGCGAGCTGTATGTGTGATGCACAGCAAAGAACGAGACCGGCGCGTAACCCCAGTAATTGACCAGCCCGGGCGGAGCATCCTGGGGATCGAACTGAAACACCGGCATCAGTTCGATGGCAGTCACGCCGAGCTCACGCAAATAAGGAATTTTCTCGATCAGCCCCGCGAACGTGCCCCGTTTATTGACCGCGACACCGGAACTCGGATGGCGGGTGAAGCCGCGCACGTGCATCTCGTAGATGATCGTCCGGGAGGACGGTCGGTGTAGTGGCATATCGCCCTCCCAATCGTAAGCCGACACATCCGCCACCACGCTTTTCATGGCGCTTGCGGTGTTGTCGCCGTTCTGCCGCGCAGCATCGCGGCTGTAATTTTGCGGCACAGCAATGGCGAGCCCGTAAGGATCGAGGAGAAGTTTACGGTCGTCGAAACGCATTCCGCTCGATGGATCGAATGTTCCTGAAACCCGGTAGCCGTAGATCTGTCCGGCTTTTACGCCAGGCACGAACACGTGCCAATAATGATACGTGCGGTTCGTCGCCGGATCGATGCGAATGACGCTCGAGGGGCAAGCATCGTCGGCGCGATCGAACAAGAGGAGCTCGATTCCGGTTGCGTGCTTTGAGTAGACGCTGAAGTTCGCTCCTTCCCGAGAAACAGTTGCACCTAAGGGAGAACTCCGGCCTTTTGTGTTTTCTTCTACCATCGATGTAATGCGTGATCGAATGTCCTCCGCGCTGAGTTTCTCATGCGCTTCCAGGGCAACGTCAAGTTCACCCCCGATGCGATCGAATCATTTTCGGTACGGCTCGGGCGAACTGAACCTCCCCGCTTACGATTAGTATTGCTTTTGCTCAGGTGTTCGACGCCTCATAGATACTTTGCACAGAGCGATCGAGGTCCGCGTTGAACTCGGCATCGGATTGCTGGGCCGACAAGCCTTCGACCAGGGCGCGCGAAAAGCTCGCCACGATTCCATGATTCCGCCGCAGCTTTTCGTTGGCTTGTTCCCGCGTGTAACCGCCGGACAGAGCAACGACCCTCAACACATTGGGATGGTTGATGCAATCGGCATAGAAATCGTCTCGATCCGGCAGCGTGATCTTGAGCATGACCCACGCACCCGCCGGGAGTTCGTTGAGGTTCTTAATCATCTCCGCTTGTAACAACTCTTCCGCCTTGCCTTTCAGCGGGCAATAAATATCCACTTCGGGCTCGATGATCGGCACGAGGCCGGCGTCGATGATCTGGCGCGCGGCTTCGAACTGCTGGCTCACTATGTCCTTGATACCGAATCCGTTGCATTGTTTGATGAACGATCGCATCTTGGTTCCAAAGATGCGCTTCGCTTTAGCCTTCTCGAGCAGCGCTGGAAGATCAGGCATCGGCTTCATCAACTGAACACCGTCTTTCTCCGCTGCCAGTCCTTTATCTATTTTGAGGAACGGCACAACGCGTTTGACGTTCCAGAGATAATCCGCCGTGGGCTGCCCTTCGATGTCTCTATCCATCGTATTCTCGAACAGGATCGCGCCGAGAATGCGATCGCCGGTGAAGCTCGGGCTCGTGATGATGCGCGTCCGCATCTGATGGACGAGCCGAAGCATTTCTTCTTCGTTGGACCACGCATACTCCTCGATCCCGTAAGCTTTCAGCGCGCCAGGCGTGCTGCCGCCGCTCTGATCGAGCGCCGCAATGAAACCCGGCTGTGTTTTGATTTTTTGAAACTGATTCTCATTGATGCCAGTAGTTTTCATGACCCCTCCTTAAATCTTCGGTAACGCCGGATTAGAGTGTTTGTCGAACTGTCGTGGTTCAGAGCCGGCTCGGCCTTGCTCTCGAGCTCCGGGATAATGCGCTGAGCCAAGACTTTTCCCAGCTCGACGCCCCACTGGTCAAAGGAGTTGATGTTCCAGATCACCCCTTGCGTAAACACGGAGTGTTCGTACAGAGCCACGAGCCTGCCGAGGCTCTCGGGAGTGAGACGATCGGCCAAAATGGTATTCGATGGACGGTTCCCTTCGAAAACTCGATGGGGCACGAGCCACTCCGGCGTGCCTTCAGCTTTGACCTCCTCGGCGATTTTCCCGAATGCGAGCGCTTCGGTTTGAGCAAACACATTGGCGATCAGGATATCGTGGTGGCGGCCGAGCGGCTTGAGTGTTTTGGTGAACGCGATAAAATCGCACGGAATCAATCTCGTGCCCTGATGAATCAGCTGATAAAAGGAATGCTGGCCGTTGGTTCCGGGTTCGCCCCAATAGACGGGACTGGTAGCGCACCGGACGTCATCGCCGTCGATCGTCACCCGCTTACCGTTGCTCTCCATCGTTAATTGCTGGAGATAGGCCGGGAAGCGCTTCAGGTACTGGTCGTAGGGTAGGACCGCCATGGTTTCCGCGCCGAGGAAATCGTTGTTCCACACTGCTAAGAGCCCCATGAGCACCGGCAAGTTGCGCTCGAAGGGCGCAGTCCGGAAGTGTTCGTCCATCTGATGGAAGCCGTCCAACATGTCGCGAAAATGTTGCGGACCAATAGCGATCATCGTGGACAAGCCGATCGCTGACTCCATGGAATAGCGGCCGCCAACCCAGTCCCAAAACTCGAACATGTTCGCGGTATCGATGCCGAACCCGGCGACCTCTTCGGCGTTGGTCGATACTGCGACGAAATGCTTGGCCACCGATTTTGGGTCGCTGCCCAAAGCACGGAGCGACCAGTCGCGCGCCGTGTGGGCGTTCGTCATTGTCTCCAGGGTCGTAAAAGTCTTCGAGGAGATAATGAAGAGCGTCTCTGCCGCATCGAGATCACGGACCGCTTCCGCAAAGTCTGTCCCGTCAACGTTGGATACGAAGCGAAAGGTCAGGGCCCGTTGGCTGTAATACTTCAGCGCTTCGTAGGCCATCACCGGGCCCAGGTCGGAGCCACCGATGCCGATATTGACGACGTTGCGAATCGGTTTTCCGGTCTGCCCTTTCCATGCGCCGCTGCGCACGCGCTTGGAGAAGTCCGCCATCTTGTCGAGCACAGCGTGGACCCGGGGCACGACGTTCTCGCCATCAACAACGATTGATGCGCCCCGCGGCGCGCGCAAAGCCACATGCAAAACGGCTCTGTTCTCGGTGATGTTGATCTTTTCCCCGCGGAACATGGCATCGATGCGCGCGCGCAGGCCAGATTCATTCGCGAGTCGCAGGAGGAGCTGGAGGGTTTCGTCTGTGATGCGATTCTTCGAGTAATCCAGGTACAGGCCGACCGCCTCGGCCGTCATACGTTCGCCGCGTTTAGCATCATCGGCGAAGAGCTTTCGCAAATGCTGGTCGCGCACTTTTTGATAATGCGCCGCGAGGTCATTCCACGCCGGGCGGTGCGAGAGCGGTATCGTTGGTTTTGCCATTTTCTGCTCCTTAAGTCACTAGCATCCCATCAACTCGCTTTCGCGAGCTTGGAGGTCTTTGAGGCGATCACATCCATCAGTTCGTTCCACGAATTGACGAACAATTTGGCGCCTTCGTCCTGCAGCTTTGCGGCCAACTCATATAGACGTCAATGCCGGCCGTCGCGAATTGATCCAATACCGTGTCGCAATCTCCACCATCGGCTGACATGATGTCAGTGATTTCGCGTTGCCTCGGACATCGTTCAGAGCTCGTGGGATTCGAAGTGAGCCCGGTCACCGACAGCTCATCAACATAACGCTTGAGCGTGCCGCTATTGACCAAATCACGTGTAGTGTTATCGAGCCAGAGACTCTGGCCCAGGTTATGAAGCAGTTGGGTTGCTTTCATCTGTTACCTCCTGAGACACTTGCGATTGACCCGCGAGTAGAGCGGATATGTCATAGCTAAGTAAATCGCCGATGCGCTCTACCGTTAAGTCCGCCGGTGGGCAGGCGACAATCGTATTTCGGTCATGGGCATATTGGCCCTGACATGCAAATACCGTGGTTACACGCGACCTCCATGCCCTCTTGACCGCAGTCAAGATGCGCAGCTTATCGTCCACGAGAACATAGTGCTCAGCGGGGTAACGGCGCTCGACGTCATCCAGCGCCTCTTCTTTGTGAATGTAGATGAGCACGTTGCCTTCCACAGCTTCAGAGATGCCCGAGCGTTCGACTTTACGCGGTTGAAAAACCACGTCGCCGTCCGAAAGGATGACCGTCTGCCCCCACGAGCGGAACCGCTCAAGGACGTCGAGCGATCCGGGATACAGGCGATTGGCGAAAGGGTAGTCGACTAAAAACGACGACATCGACAGCAGGTGAATATCTCGAGGGTGCTCAACGCGAAAACGCTGCAGCGCGCCGAGATAATCGCGGTAGCCTAGCTCCGTGAACAGTTGTTCGAGAATCGCCCAGTACCGCTCACGACTGGCAACTCCGAACTCACGATCGAGGTAACGTTTGATGTCGTTCTGGACGCGGTCGTTATCCAGCAGCGTATTGTCAACGTCAACTAAAAAAACAATTGGGCTCGGGATCATGACGCGGCCTCCGCTATTTTCGCTCGTCATGAATTTGCGGCATGCCTATGCGCTTTGAGCTTCTTGTGAGCTCGCGCAGCGAGTAAAAGTTCGCAGCCGACAACATCTCTTCGGTACACCGCCACCTCCAGTTGCCGTCCGCGCGGCCGGGGATGTTCATCCGCGCCTCGGCCCCGAGGTTGAGCAAATCTTGTAAAGGAGCGATGGCGATCGCAGCTAGCGACGACCATGCGACGCGCAGCAATTCCCATGAAACCTTTGCGCCTTCACGCTCCGGCGACTTTAGATAACGCCACAGGTTGTTTCGTTCGACTTCGGGCAGCGCTTCGTACCATTCCCGGCTCGTGGGGTTGTCGTGCGTGCCGGTGTAGACGACTGTGTTCGGGATGAAATTTTCGGGAAGATATGGATTATCGGGGTGACCGTCAAAAGCAAATTGAAGCACGCGAGTACCGGGGATCTCGAAATCATCGCGGAGCTTGGAAACGTCCGGTGTGATGATACCGAGATCCTCGGCGATAAATGGTAGTCCGCCCAGTTCTTTTTTTACCGCATGAAAAAAATCCGCGCCGGGGCCCGGCACCCACTCACCTGTCTTGGCGGTTGCTGCTCCGGCCGGCACATGCCACGCCGCTGCGAACCCGCGAAAATGATCCAGACGAATGACATCGACAAAAGCGAGAAGCGCACGCAGGCGATCGATGCACCAGCGATAGCCGCTCTGCCGCAAGACTTCCCAGTTGTAGACGGGGTTCCCCCAAAGCTGTCCCTGCGAGCTGAAGTAATCAGGCGGCACGCCCGCGACAAAAGTCGGACGGCGATATTCGTCGAGCAGGAAGAGCTCGGGGTTGGCCCAGACGTCGCTGGAGTCGGGAGAAACGAAAAAAGGGAGGTCGCCGATCAGACGCACACCTCTTGCCCGACCGTGCCGCATGAGGCGTTCGCCCTGACGGAACAGTAGGAATTGAGCGAAGCAAACCTGCTGGATTTCGCTCGTCAGCTCGCGCCTCGCGCGGTCCAAAGCTGCGGGCTCGCGCCGCACCAGATCGGCCGGCCAATCCACGTACCAGGCGCCGTTATGCTTCTCTTTCAAGGCTCGAAAGAGCGCATAATCTTCAAGCCAATGCGCCTGCTCGTGACAGAATTGTTCAAAGGCCACGCGCAGATCCGAACGGCGGACAATCTGGAAATTGACCCAGGCCCTCTCGAGCAATCGGCGCTTGAACGTGATCACCGCCGGATAATCCACCGCCGCCGGAGGAAACAAAGGCGGCGCGCATTCGCTTTCCTCCAGGAGTTCCTCTTCGATGAGCCAGTCGGGGCTGATCAGGAGTCCATTGCCGGCGAAAGACGATAACGACTGATACGGAGAATCGCCGTACCCGGTCGGCCCGAGCGGCAACGCCTGCCACCAGCTTTGTCCTGCTTCAGAAAGTTTATCGATCCACTTGACCGCACCCGGTCCCACGTCGCCAATCCCGTACGGTGACGGCAACGACGTAACGTGCAGAAGCAAACCCGAGGCGCGGTAACCTTCGGGGAAGGGCGCCACATCAGGGGATTCAGCGTGTCGGCTCATTACTGTCTCGTCCTCTGCTCCACACGGCGGTGGGTTAGTATGCTTGTTATTTTTGCTAACTTGGAATTGGTTCGAATTTCGGATCCTGCGACACAGCTAGACACGTTTCGACTTCTACTTCTTCCACTGACAGCAGGATATCGATGACTGAACCGATTCCACGCCCTTGTACCTAACGAGAACACCTACGTTGGGTCCGTTCACGGAGCCCTGGAGTACAGCACAAACTGGTATGTTTTTCGGAACCGTTCCAGTACTCCATTATTCCAACGCCGCCATGATGGTTGCTTGCAATGTCTTGAGCCCGGCAGCGACATCTGCGCCGAAATGAGCGCGCAAAGCGCGGCGCTCGCGCTCCAAGAGAACCTAAAAATCTCCTCGGGCTTGGGCATCGCGCACGCTGTGGCGCATCGACTGCAACACGCGCTCATGCGCACCATTCATCTCCACGTAAGCGAGCAGCGCAAAATAATCGTCCGCGTCGAGACGGTTTCGGTGCGCCTTGGATAAGCCGCCAGCGTTCTGATCCCCGTGGACCATGAGCACGTTCATGTCGTCATGCTCCACACCCTGGTGCGCGGAGTAGGTGTCATGGCAGAGACCGGCGCGAATACCGGGAATCCGATTCGCCGCCATCGACGCGCCCACGCCGCTGCCGCAAAGAATGATGCCGCGCTCCGCGCGGTTTTCGCGCAGGGCTGTGGCAACGGCTTCGGCATAGTCGGGATAATCGACGGGAGCCTTGCTGTAGGTGCCGACGTCAAGGACTTCATGGTTCTCTTCGAGCAAAAAGGCTTTCACCTCTTCCTTCAAATCAAATACCGCGTGATCTGAGCCGATCGCAATGCGCATACTTCACCTCGCTTTGGCGATCTGTTCTTTGGCGGCCTGCATGACGTTCTCGGGCGTAAAGCCGAACCTCTTCTGCAATTCTTTCAGCGGCGCTGACGCTCCGAATGTCTCCATGCCGATGCTCTGGCCAAGCCGGCCGACATAACGCGCCCAACCCAGGGTCGATGCTTTCTCCACAGACACCCGCGCGTTCACCGACTCGGGCAAAACTTGCTCCCGATACTCGGGATGCTCGTGGCAATACTCTTCGAAAATTTCCCAGGACGGCATGCTGACGACCCGCGCTCTGATGTTCTCCGCTGTGAGCTTTTCGTAGGCAAGGATGCAGAGCGACACCTCACTCCCGCTGGCAAGCAACAGCACTTCGGGTTTGCCGTCGTCGGCATCCGCAAGAACGTACGCGCCGCGCCGGACACCTTGCGCGGCGGCGTATTTGTTACGGTCCAAAATCGGCAACGCCTGCCGCGTCAAAATCAGCGCCACCGGCTCATGGCGGAACTGCATGATCACGCGCCAGGCTTCCACGGTCTCGTTGGCATCCGCCGGCCGCAAAATGATCAAGCCGGGAATAGCGCGCAGCGAGGTTAAATGTTCTACCGGTTGATGCGTCGGCCCGTCTTCTCCCACGCCGATGGAATCGTGAGTGAAGATGTGAATCACGGGAATTTCCATCAAGGCGCTCAACCGGATCGCCGCGCGACCATAGTCACTGAAAACCAAGAAGCCCGATCCAAAGGGTCTAATCTTCGACAGGGACAAACCATTGAGAACAGCGCCCATGGCGTGCTCCCGGATCCCAAAGTGGAAGTTTCGTCCTGCAGGATTCTCGGCGTTAAAATCTCCGGCACCCGAAAAGGTCAGCCGAGTTTTGCACGAAGGGCCGAGATCAGCCGAGCCGCCAAGCAGCCACGGCACCTTCCGGGCAATTGCATTCAACGCTAGGCCTGACGCATCCCGGGTTGCCATCCCCTTGCTGTCGGGGGGAAAGACGAGCAACTCGCTTTCCCAGCCTTCCGGCAGCTCGCGGCGCAGCATGCGATAGCCATGATCGGCGAGCTCTGGATACTCGCGCTTGTACGCTTCGAATTTACTCCACCAGGCCTCGTGCAGTACCTGGCCGCGCGCGCCGATCCCGGCTCGGAAATGCGCGCGGACATCGTCGGGCACGAGGAATTGCGCATCCTCCGGCCAGCCGTAATTGCGCTTCGCCAGCTTGATTTCTTCCTTGCCCAAGGGTTCGCCGTGGGCGGCGCTGGTGTCTTGTTTGTTGGGAGCGCCGTATGCGATGTGGCTATCGACAATGATGAGCGTCGGCCGGTCCGTGGTATTTTTGAACGTCTTAAAAGCGCGCTCGAGCATCTCCAGATCGTTGGCATCGCCCACCCGCATGACGTTCCAGCCGTAACCGATGAAGCGCGTCGCCACGTCATCGCTGTACGCCAAAGCCGTGTTTCCCTCGATGGTGATGTGGTTGTTGTCGTAGATCCAACAGAGTTTGCTGAGCTTCAGGTGACCGGCCAACGAAGCGGCTTCGCCGGAGATTCCTTCCATCATGCAGCCGTCGCCGCACAACGCGTAAACGTCATAATCGAACAGCTCGAATCCCGGCCGATTGAAATAGCTCGCCAGCCAGCGCTCGGCGATGGCCATGCCGACGCTCGTCGCCGCGCCCTGTCCCAAGGGACCCGTGGTGGTCTCGACACCCGACGTCCATCGGTATTCGGGATGCCCGGGGCATTTGCTTTCGAGCTGGCGAAAACGCTTGATGTCGTCCAGCTCCACCGACAGATGCCCCAGCGTTTCGTACTTCGGGTTAACCGCTTTGACACCCGTCAGGTGAAGCATCGCGTACAGCAGCATGGATGCATGGCCAACGGACAAGACAAATCGATCTCGGTTGGGCCAAATCGGATGGTTCGGATCGAAGCGCAAAACCCGCTGCCACAGACAATAGACCACTGGTGCCAGCGCCATGGGCGTCCCGGGATGGCCGGAGTTGGCCTGCTGCACCGCATCCATCGCCAGCGTGCGGATGGTGTTAACACACAATTCATCGATTTTGTTATTCATCGTTTCGGTATCCTGTGGCCGCGGCGCCCCGATCGTTTCAAATCCTCGAGCCGAGCAGGCGCCGCGTATGCAGCGCAATCATTAATTCCTCATTCGTAGGTATCACCCATGCCGAGACGCGGCTTCCCTTGCGGCTGATGCACGGACCGCCCGATGCGTTGGCGCCCTCATCGAGTTCCAGTCCAAGCCAACTCGCGTCCTCGCATACGCGGGCACGGATGGAAGCCGCGTTTTCGCCGACGCCACCCGTGAACACCACTGTGTCGAGCCCGGCGAGAGTTGCCGCGAGCGAGCCGAGCTCCCGTTTGATGCGGTAGACGAATAGTTCGATCGCCTCGGCGGCAGTCGGCTCTGAACTCGCCAGCAGCGTGCGCATATCGCTGGAAATTCCTGAGACTCCGAGCAACCCCGATTCTTCGTAAAGCAGTTCCTGCAGGGAGCGGGGGTCCATACCGTGCCGATCGATCAGGTAAAGCAGCACGCCGGCGTCGATGGCGCCGCAGCGTGTGCCCATCACCAGCCCGTCGAGCGCCGTGAAGCTCATGGTCGTAGCGACGCTCCGACCGCCGCTCAGCGCGCACATGCTCGCGCCGTTGCCGAGATGCGCCACGACGGTGCGGCCCTCAGCCCCGCGGCGGTCGATCGTTGGCAGCACCGAGGCGATGTATTCATAAGACAGACCGTGAAATCCGTAGCGCCGCACCCCTTCTGCCGCATAGCGCCGCGGCAACGCGAAAGCCTGCGCCACCGCCGGTTGGGTGCGGTGAAATGCGGTATCGAAGCAGGCCACTTGGGGCAGGTTCGGCGCCATCAACGCCACCGCTCTAATCGCAGCCACATTGTGCGGCTGGTGCAAAGGAGCGAGCGGGTTAAGAGTTTCCAGCTCGGCCAACGTTTCCGGGTTGACGAGGACGGGCGCATGGAACTTTGTTCCGCCGTGGACGACGCGATGACCCACCGCGATGATGCGGTGTCCGCTTAGCGCACCTCCGCGACCCCAAGTGAAAAGGAACTCGATGGCGCCGCTGTGCCCGAGCTGTGTTTCCGGCGGCCATTCTTTTTGTGAGATAACAGCGCTGTCATTGCGCGCAACGAACCGCGGCTGACCGGTCAGCCCCTCGATTTGGCCGCGCACAACCGGCTGCGGTAGGTCTTGATTGAGGAAGACGGAAAATTTGAGGCTTGATGAACCTGCATTCAGAACGAGCAACGCGTCGGACATGACTCCCGCCGCACCGCGCTTAGCGCACCATCAGCCTTTCGCGATGGACAATCGCGAAGCGCGCCAAGACGTTTTCACGTCCGTCGAACTGACTGATGCTGCACAGGTCGTAAAGACCGCCAAAGCGGACATCGCCGGCAACCAGCGCCCGCATTCTCCCTCCTTTCAAAAGTTGGTAACCATCCACGTGAGTCCATCTTGGCTGCCGGCCCCATTGGCGCTCCTGCCCAGCACGCGCATAAACATCATAGGGGATACAGACGAGGCGGAACTTCGTCGGATCGACGCCAAGCCCCTCTTTGAGCAGCTTTGCTCCGTTCCGTCCCAGGCGGACTTCGATCTCGGCGCGCGACAGTCCAGTACGGCGCGTAAGCCCGAGGGCGCGCAGCAACTCAGAGGGTTCCGGCGGCACTGCGTCTTCAGCGAAATCCTCGACGAGCGCGGCTTCGCTATCGGGGAACAGCGGGAAGTAACGGATGCCGCTGCTGTTCACGAACGGATGAAGCGCAAACAGCATGGCTGCTTCGAGCAGCGGCTCGACGATTTCTTGGGGAAACTTCGCCTGCTCTAGTAAAGGCCGCAGATAGAGTTCCCCTTCCCTCGCTACCTCCGCCGGAAAAGATGGGCGCCAGCCATACCGCTCGAAAGTCTCTTGTGCGAGCTGCGGAAGGCTGGGAAGCTGGAATTTCATATCCATCTCCGCAAGCCCGAACCGGCGTGCGCGCTCAACCACGTCAGCGGGAAAACGCTCGGCTAATTGAGGTGGGTACGCGATTGGTCGCTCAGCCGCTGTCCTCTGGTCGGTGACGGCACCGGCGGACTTTGCGGAGGGGCGACCTTTGAGCATTTCTTGTGCGATGCGTTGCAGCTCATCTACATTGCCCTTCTCGGCCGCTTCGGCGGCACGCTGCTGCAGCCGTCCGACATCGTCATCGTTGGCTGAGGGGCTGGCGGACGGCTCGCTTGCGCTTATCGTTATCTTTGCGACATGACCGCGCCTGGCAGCATAGAAGGAGGCCATGTCTTGGTCCGCTTTTTCTAATGCGCTCAGAGCGGCGACCGCTTCGTCGCGCAGCGCGGCGTTGGCTTGAGCGGTTCTTCCCAGCAAAAGGTCAAGACCCGGAGAAAAAGGATCCACGACCACTTCCGGCGCTCCATAGACCGCCTCGGCAAGCTGAAGGTCGGATTGCCTTTCTTCAACCCCGCTGCGCAGCGCAGAGACTCGCGTCGACAGTTCCTGCACCCGGGTCCAGTTCTGCCGTGACACCGCTCGACGCGTCTCCTGCAGGAGCTGCTCGACCGTCGCGCCGTGCGTTTTGAGTTGCTCATAATCCGCTCTGGAGATTGACCGCTCCAACTTTTCAACAGCGCGCTGCAGATAAACATCACGGTAGGCCGTGTCACCATCCGCGGCCTTCATGAGGTAGCGAACGAGTTGAATATCTCCGGCGGGAACCTTAGTCAGTGATCTTGTTTCAGCCATGGTACACAACCTTTCTAAATCGATTCCTTCAGGTGTTAAAAACGCGCCGGTTCCAAACCCTGAATCTGAACTGTCAACGGGAACTTCCGTTTTCGCGCTTGTCTTTCAGTACGGCCACGTCCAGTTGATGAGCTCAGGCCGGTCCGTGCCCTGTTCGTGCGCGTAGCGCAGGTTCTCGATAATGGCGTTCTTCATCTCCTCCTTTAAGTGCGCGGCTTTCGTGCGCAGTTTCGGCACCCGATCGATCACGTCGATGACCAGGTGAAAACGGGAGGTTTCGTTCAACATCGCCAGTTCCAGCGGAGTGTTGATGTTGCCCTTCTCTTTGTAGCCGCGCACGTGCATATTTTCGTGTCCCGTGAAGCGGTAGGAGAGCTTGTGGATAAGCCACGGATAGCCGTGGAAGTTGAAGATGATCGGCTTGTCCGTAGTGAACAGGCTGTCGAACTCGCGATCCGTGGAACCATGCGGATGCTCGGAGGCCGGCTGCAGCTTGAACAGATCCACGACGTTTACGAATCGAACCTTCAGATCCGGCGCCCGCTCGCGCAAAATTGCAGCAGCGGCCAATGCCTCCATGGTCGCCACGTCGCCGCAGGACGCCAAAACCACGTCCGGCTCCTCGCCCGCATCCGTGCTCGCCCGCGCCCATATGCCGATCCCCTTGGAGCAATGCACGACCGCCTCGTCGATGGTCGTGAATTGCAGGTGCTTTTGTTTGTCGGCCACGATGACGTTGATGTAGTCGGTCGAGCGCAGGCAGTGGTCCGCCACAGAAAGCAGGGTATTGGCATCCGGCGGCAAATAGACGCGGGTCACACTCGAGCTCTTGTTTGTGACCAGATCGATAAAACCGGGGTCCTGATGGGAAAAACCATTGTGGTCCTGACGCCAGACGGTGGACGACAGCAGAATGTTCTCTGATGCGACCGAAGCGCGCCACGGCACATGGTTCTTACAGATGTCCAGCCACTTAGCGTGCTGGTTGATCATCGAATCGATAACGTGAGCGAAGGCTTCATAGGTGTGAAAAAAACCATGCCGCCCTGTCAGCAGATATCCCTCCAGCCAGCCGATGAGCGTATGCTCGGAAAGCATCTCCATGACGCGCCCGTCACGCGCCAGCTCGCCGCCATCATCGTCCTCCGGCAGAAGGTCGGCCATCCAGGTTTTCTTGCTGGCTTTGTAAATGTCCTGGAGCCTGTTCGAGGCGGTCTCATCCGGGCCGAAGACGCGAAAGCTGGTCATGTTCTGTTTCATCACGTCGCGTAGGAATTCGCCGAGTGGTTTGGTATTCTCGTATTCGATCGTGCCGCGGGTCGGAACCTCGACGGCGTAATTGCGGAAATCGGGAAGCTTGAGTTCTTTGCGCAGGAGCCCGCCGTTGGTGTGCGGGTTGGCGCTCATGCGGCGATTGCCCTTGGGCGCGAGCGCCTTGAGTTCCGCAATGAGCTTGCCGTTTGCATCGAACAGCTCTTCGGGCTTGTAGCTCCGCATCCAATCTTGCAGAAGTTTCAGGTTCGCCGGATTGTCGCGGACATCGGCAAATGGCACCTGATGCGAGCGCCAGAAGCCCTCTACCTTGTGTCCCCTGATCTCCTTCGGTCCGGTCCAACCTTTGGGTGATCGGAGCACGATCATCGGCCAGCGCGGCCGGAAGGGGTTGTTCGACTCGCGTGCGGCCTTCTGCTGTGCGCGTATCTCGCCAATGGCCTCTTCCAAAGTGGCGGCCATCTTCTGATGCATCTCCGTCGGATCGCTTCCTTCCACGAAATAAGGCTTGTAGCCGTAGCCGACAAACAGTGCCTCCAGCTCCTCGTGGCTGATCCGCGAAAGGATGGTTGGATTGGCGATCTTGTAGCCGTTCAAGTTCAGGATCGGCAGCACCGCGCCATCGCGCACGGGGTTGATGAACTTGTTGGAATGCCAGGCGGTCGCGAGCGGCCCGGTCTCCGCCTCGCCGTCACCCACGACGCATGCGACAATGAGATCAGGATTGTCGAGCGCCATCCCGTAGGCATGCGAGAGGCTGTAGCCGAGCTCTCCGCCTTCGTGAATCGAGCCGGGCGTTTCCGGCGTGACGTGACTGCCGATGTGTCCGGGAAAGGAGAACTGCTTGAAAAACTTTTGCATGCCTTCGGCGTCTTCGCTCTTGTCCGGATAAATTTCCGAGTACGTTCCTTCGAGATATGCCGGACCTAACACACCAGGCGCACCATGGCCTGGTCCGGCGACGAAAATCATGTCGAGATCATACTTGACGATCATCCGGTTGCAGTGCAGCCAGACGAAAGACAGTGCCGGGCTCGCGCCCCAATGGCCGAGCAGCCGGTGCTTCACGTCCTCGCTCTTCAGCGGCTCCTTGAGCAGCGGATTGTCTTTCAAATAGATCATCCCCACAGAAAGGTAGTTGCACGCCCGCCAGTAGGCGTTCATCAGATCCAGTTCTTTGTCGCTTAATGGATTTCGCCTTGCATCCTTCGTTTTTTGTGCTTCAGGTTGCCCTGTGGCTGGCCTGGCATAACGTTCGATTTCGTGTGTTCGTTCGTTCATGGTAAAACTCCTTCTTCCTGACGTCGGTTTGTGGCATTGCCGCCACTTATTTCTTTCTAATTCTTTCCTTCGTGCTTCTTTGTGTCCTCCTCCTTGGTTTATCTGGCTTCAAGCTGCCGCTGGCTCGCTTTCCATGGACTCGGTGTATTTGCCCAGGGCGGCTGCGCTGTCGCACTTGGCCCGATGATAAAAAGCTCGCTGGCCAGCTTTCAGATTTTCGCTCTTTCCACGCCAAGCCCTGAGCGCTTCGTCCTGTAATGCGCGCCCATACGAAAAACTGAGCGTCCAGGGCCTTGGTTCCTCGATCTGATTGATGGCGCTGAGATGCGCGGTGGCGACGAGATGGTTTTGGCCGCCTGACAAGAAGACGATCCCGGGAACCGCGGCCGGCGCATGCCGGCGTAGACAGCGCACAGTGGCGAGTGCGACTTCTTTGACGGGAGCTTGTCTGGTGCACTTTATACCTGAGATGACCATGTTGGGTTTGAGCAACATACCTTCGAGAGAGACCTTCTGATCAAAAAGCGCGTTCAAAACCTCGTGCAAGACATGGCCCGTCACTTCTTCGCAACGCTCGATCGTGTGCGCTCCGTCCATCAACACCTCGGGCTCGACGATGGGCACCATGCCCTGCTCCTGGCAAAGGGCGGCATATCGAGCGAGCGCGTGCGCGTTCACATCCACGCAGGTCGCGCTCGGCAGCGTATCGCTTACAGCGATCACCGCACGCCATTTCGCGAAGCGCGCGCCCATGTCTCGATACTCCTTGAGGCGCTCGCGTAGGCCGTCGAGTCCTTCAGTAATGTTTTCTCCCGGCGAGCCGGCGAGCGGTTTTGCGCCGTTATCGACTTTGATGCCGGGGATGATGCCCTGCTGCGCCAGCAGATCGGCTAGCGATATTCCGGTCGAGCTTTTTTGGCGGATCGTCTCATCTTGCATGATGACGCCGCTGATGAATTCGCCAATCGCGGGTGTGGCGAAGAACATCTCGCGGTAGGCTCGCCGGCTATCCGGCGTCGATTCGATCTTGAGAGCGTCGAGGCGTCTTGTCAGGGTCCCTGGAGTCTCGTCGGCCGCCAATATGCCTTTCGCGCCGGCGACGAGCAGCCGCGCGGTATTTTCTAAATCGGTTGCCATATTGTTTCCTCCTACTGTTTATTCGCTGTCACATATTCGTGGTGCGTACCGCTCCACGTTCGTCCTACGACGTGAGCATAGCGTTCCAGCGCTTGAGCGCTGGGACATCTCGGTAGTAGCTCAGGACGTTCAGCGTCGCCGTATCGAGAAGGAAATGACTTCCGGCCGCCGCGGGAAGTCCGAGCCATCGGGCCGCAAGAGTTCTGAAAAGATGTCCGTGGGCGAAAAGGGCGACATCTCCCTCCACCGAGCGGACTCGCACGACCAGCCGATCGGCCCGCGCGCTGACTTGAGCGGGACTTTCCCCTCCTGGACAGCCGTCGGTGAAAATCATCCATCCGCGCGCCTGCGCGTGGATCTCCTCGGGCGTCAGCCCCTCGTATGCGCCGTAATTCCATTCCATCAGATCGCGGTCGATCTCGGCGCGCGCGCCGAAACCGGCCAGCTCGCAAGTTTCCCGCGCTCGCTTCAGCGGACTCGTCAACACCAGCACGAATTTTTCCTTGGCCAACGCCGCCGCCAGAAGTTTCGCCACCCTCCGGCCGTTCTCCGTAAGCGGGATGTCGGTCGTGCCAGTGTGCCGCCCATTCAAACTCCACTCCGTCTCGCCGTGCCGGATGAGATAAACTTCCTGGATCGGCATATTCATCTCCGTGACTCACGTCCATTCGGTATAACCGAGATTTTGCGGAGCAGTGCTGTCGTGACAGACGCTTCCTGCTTCATCCCATGACTCCTGCCAGCGCCTTGCTGATGAGCGCTTGTGCCTCCTCCTGGATGCGGCGCAGGTGGTCGCTCCCGCGAAAGCTTTCCGCGTAAAGCTTGTAGACCTCTTCTGTGCCAGACGGACGCGCCGCGAACCACCCCTGCGCGGTGACAACCTTGAGGCCGCCAATAGCCGCGCCGTTGCCCGGCGCGCTCGTGAGCATCGCTTGAATCGGGTCACCGACAAGCTCGGAGGCTTTAACATGTTCCGGCGAAAGCTTTAGGAGAACCGCCTTTTGTTCCGCCGTCGCCGGTGCATCGATGCGCTCGTAAACCGGCGCGCCGAGCTCGCGCGTAAGCTCATGGTAAATCTCGGACGGATCGCGACCGGTCTTAGCCATGATCTCGACCGCGAGCAGATCCATGATGATGCCGTCCTTCTCGGTCACCCACACCGTTCCGTCGCGCCGGAGAAATGAGGCGCCCGCGCTTTCTTCGCCGCCAAAGCCCAGCGATCCGTCGAGCAGGCCGGACACGAACCACTTGAATCCCACCGGCACTTCGACGAGAACGCGACCGATTTTAGAAGCCACGCGATCGATGATGCTGCTGCTGACTACGGTCTTGCCGATCGCCGCATCCGGGCGCCAGCCTGGACGATGGGTGAAGAGATAAAAAATCGCCGTCGCGAGGTAATGATTGGGATTCATCAGGCCTGCGCCACGAGTGACGATGCCGTGCCGGTCGCTGTCGGTATCGTTGCCGAAGGCGATGTCGAAGCTGTCTTTGAGTCCGATGAGCTTAGCCATGGCATGGGGAGAGGAACAGTCCATGCGGATTTTGCCGTCCCAATCCAAGGACATGAAGCGGAAGGTCGGGTCCACCGTGGTGTTCACCACATCCACCTCAACTCCGTAACGTTCCGCAATGGGGCGCCAGTACGCGACGTTGGCGCCGCCCAGCGGATCGACGCCGATCTTGAGCTTGGCGCTTTGGATAAGTTCCATGTCCACCACCGAACCCAGGTCGCGTACGTACGAGCCGACATAATCATAATTGTGGGTTGTGGCGGCGCGGCGAGCTCTTTCGTAAGCGATTCTCGCCACGCTCTTGAGCTCGCCCGAAAGGAGCAGGTTGGCTTTATCTTCGATCCAACGTGTTACATCTGTATCCGCCGGTCCACCATGCGGTGGGTTGTATTTGAAACCGCCGTCTTCCGGCGGATTGTGCGACGGCGTAATTACTATACCGTCCGCCAGACCCGAGGTTCGGCCCCGGTTATAAGAAAGAATGGCATGAGAGATCACGGGCGTAGGCGTATAGCCGTCAACGCGATCGACCATGGTCTCAACACCGTTTGCCGCGAGCACTTCCAAGACCGTCATGAACGCCGGACCGGATAGCGCGTGCGTATCTTTGCCGATGTACAGCGGGCCGGTGATGCCTTGCTGACTGCGGTATTCGCAGATCGCCTGCGTGATCGCCAAAACGTGTGCCTCATTGAACCCGCCGCGAAGTGACGAGCCGCGGTGACCGCTGGTGCCAAAACTAACCCGCTCTGCGCTGTTGGTTATGTCCGGCTTGCGCGTGTAGTATTCCTTTCGCAGCTTGTCTATATCGACCAGAAGCTCCTCGGGCGCGGGCTTACCCGCAAGCGCATGGATCGTCATTGAATCACCTCGGTTCTGTAACGCCTTCTCCGTCCGCTGGAAGCTCTTGCCCCTTTCACTCCACCGGACAGGGCTTCACGTTCCAGATGTCTGCGGCATATTCGGCAATCGTCCGGTCGCTGGAGAATTTTCCCGATCCGGCGATATTCAAAATCGCTTTCCGCGCCCATCCCGCGGAGTCGGCGTAAAGCTGGCACAAGCGTCCATCCGCTTCCAGGTACGACTTCAGATCCGCCAGATGCATGTAATAATCGCCGTGCGTCAGCAAAGCATCGCGCAGCGGCTCGAACACACCCGGTTCGTTACGGCTGAAGTGGTTGGAAAAAATCAGGTCCAGCGCAGCGCGGGTTTCCGGCTCGTTGTCATAGTGCCATTGCGGGTTGTACCAACCGCGGCAGCCGGCCACCTGCTCCGCCGTCAGCCCGAACAGGAAAAAGTTTTCTTCGCCGGCTTCTTCCGCCATCTCGATGGTTGCGCCATCGCGGGTGCCGATCGTGAGCGCGCCGTTCATCATGAGCTTCATGTTGCTCGTGCCGCTGGCTTCGTAACCGGCTGTCGAGATCTGGTTAGATACATCGCTCGCGGGGATCAGCCGCTCGGCCAGTGAAACGCAATAATCCGGCAGGAACAGAACCTTTAAGCGCCCGCGGACGTGAGGATCGGCATCAATCACGCCGGCAAGATTGTTAATGAACTTGATGATGAGTTTAGCCAGATGGTACGCGGCCGCGGCTTTCCCTGAAAAGAAGAAAACTCGCGGCGTCATATCCATCTGTGGATTTTCGCGCAGCCGATTGTAAAGCGCGACGATGCGCAGTGCATTGAGCATTTGCCGCTTGTATTCATGGATGCGCTTGATCTGTGAATCGAAGATGCTGTCAGGATTCAGGCGCAGGCCGATGGTGCGGTCGAGCCAATTGGCGAACTGCGATTTGGCTTCGCGTTTCGCCTTGAGGACCGCCTCATGAAGACCGGGATCATCGGCCATGGCTTTCAGATGCTTCAATTGGTTGAGATCCTTGATCCAACCATCACCGATCGCCTCGGTAATGGTTTTTGAGAGAGCGGCGTTCGACATCAACAGCCAGCGGCGCGGGGTGACGCCGTTGGTTTTATTGTTGAAACGCTCCGGAAACATTTCGGCCAAGTCTCTGACTGTTGTTGTCTTCAGCAACTGTGAATGAATTGCCGCGACGCCGTTTGTGCTGTGCGAACCGGCGATGGCCACATTGGCCATCCGCACCTTCCGTTCCGCGCCTTCCTCGATGAGGCTCACACGCTGTAGCCGACCTTCATCGCCCGGAAATCTCGCTCGCGTGTCATCGAGCAAGCGCCGATTGATCTCCTCGATGATCTCGAGATGACGCGGCAGCAAGATCCGGAACCATTCGACCGGCCATTTCTCCAGAGCTTCGGGCAGCAACGTGTGGTTGGTGTACGCTAGTGTCTTCACTGTAATCACCCACGCGTCCTCCCAACCGAGATGAACCTCGTCGAGCAAAATCCGCATCAGCTCGGGCACAGCGATTGTCGGGTGCGTGTCATTGAGCTGGATGGCGACTTTGTCCGGGAATGTGTGCCAGTCGGAGTTGGCCACGCGAAAACGGCGCACGAGGTCCGCGAGGGAGCACGCAACCAGAAAGTATTCCTGAATAAAACGCAAGCCCTGCCCCATGGTTGTGTGGTCGTCGGGGTAGAGCACCCGGGTCAGTGATTCGGCGCCGAGGGTTTCCGCCAAAGCGCCGACGAAATCACCGCTGCTGAATTCCTGGAAGTCGAAGTAGTCCTGTGCCGCGGCGGCCCAGAGCCGCAGCGTATTGATGGTCTTCCCGCCATAGCCGACGACGGGGCGATCGAAGGGAACACCGATGAGCCGTAATGGACGACCGGGAACCGGATGCAAAGCGCCGCCGCGCACTTCGAACGAGCAGTTAAGATTTACATCCACCGTTTCGTTCGGACGCGCGACTTCCCACGGGTCGGGTCGCCGAAGCCAGTTGTCCGGCAGTTCGCGCTGCCAGCCGTCCTGGATGGATTGTTTAAACATGCCGTATTCGTAGCGCAGGCCATAACCCATGGCCGGAATTTCCATCGTTGCCATGGAATCGAGAAAACAAGCCGCAAGACGTCCGAGACCTCCGTTGCCCAGACCGGCATCCGGCTCCTGTTCCAGCAACTCGAACCAGTCGAGGTTCTTTTCTTTTATGGCTGCTTTCGCCACCGGATCGAGAAGAAGATTCGTAGCGTTGTTGGAAAGTGAGCGGCCGATGAGAAATTCCATCGAGAGATAGTAAACGCGCTTGGCATTTTGATGCTCATAGGTCTTTTCCGTATGGATCCAGCGCTGCGACAATACATCGCGCACGGAGTGAGCGATCGCCTCGAAGCGTTCGCGAACGCCGATGGCGGTCATGTCCATGACATTGTCGAAGATGAGATGGCGTTCGTAAAGCGCCTCGTCGGTTCCCGTAAACCGCACAGGGCCGCAACCATACTGTTGAATCAGCTTGGCCAGTTCCGATTCCGTCAGTCCCGCGAACCGGGAGCTTTTGTGGTTTTGTGCTTTCACCGCGTGCTCCTTTCTAACTTGCTGTTCCGCTGTTTACTGTTACCGGCAAGATCTTGTCGCCGCGCTCAGCTAGGTCGAACGGGTTTGACTGAATCGCCGAATGTTAACTCTTACCTAAAAATGCTGTGACTAGCTGACAGCTTGACAGCCAGTCTGGCGCGTCAGAATATCGGCTCCGCCAGCTCGTTTATTTGTTGCTCGCTGCACTGGGGCTTGCAGATCACCCCGGTCCCCGTGGATGTCGAGTGTCTGGATTCGAAGTGCTGGCAACCAACGAAAATCAACGACAAAACAACGAGTCAAGGTATAGATAGTCATTGCTCCCCTCTGTACTCACAAACGCAAAGGTTCTCCATACAAGCCTGGCAAGAGTTGCGTTTTCGTAGTGTGAGTCGCTGTTTAAAACCTTTTCCACCCGTAAACCCTGAGCCAGTACAGAGGTTGTGCCGCCCATCCCGGCTGATGAGCCACCAAGTCAATGTCGATTTTGGCGCCGGACTTCAGATGGTAATAACTTCTAATCCGGATCAAATCACCGTGCGGTACGGCTTCAACCGGTGTCCAGCTGTCGGACGGCAAGGCAGTCTGCACATCATCAATGATTCGGGCGAACATAGCCTCGGCTTCATTTTTGTTAAGCCTAGCGCTGTGGCATGCGACATAGAGCAAGGATCGAGCAATGCCGCAATCCATTCCGGGCGTGGGAAGCTTGAGCCGGTCCAGGTTAGAATCCTCAATCGCCGGGCCGCGGAGATCCTCTATAGCGTCTCTCGCTGCCGCGAGCGCAATCGCAACTTGCCGCACAACGTTAACTGGATTGCTCGTGACCGACGGCGGCGAAGTAACTTCGGCTGCGATGGCCGGCCATGCGCCCGCGAAACTGCCGGCCAAAAATAGAACTATGAAAAATGATCTCGCGTTGCGCATTGCGGCTCCTCCTCTTACTTGCGCAATGCAAATGCCAATCGGAACCGGTTGAGATATCGACGATTCCGTAAGCGTGCGGTGTCGAGCCACTCGTAAATTTACGAGTTTCGTGAAAAGTGATTTGTTTGGCCGGAGAAGGAAACTAAACCGTAGCCAGTCGACGGGCGAGGCGTCATCGATCGTCCGGCCTGAACCTCGCCAGGATAGTATCCGCGATCTCCCGGCTGAGATCGCCCAATGTCTCGCTCAACGCGGCTACCGATGCTTCTATGGATTTTATCCCGGTCTGCCGTGCTATGCGGGATTCCTTGGACACCAGAGACGTTTTGTTGCTCAGATCAGTTAGGGCCCAGCCTGCCACCAGTTCGACTTCTTGTGTGTTCGATTCAAAACGAAGCACTTCCATCCGGATCTGATATGTAGGCCGTTGGCTAGTGTGCCAAGGATATCGGATGACCCTGGCACCGCCGAGGAGCATCCCGAGATTGCGCGACAAAACCCGGGTAAAATTTTCTTCCAAGGGTTCTGCCCACCGATCGTTTTCCGAAATATGAAGACGGTTTTGAGCGGCACGCGTAACGATCTGTTCCCGATCCAGGTAGGCAGGGAATCGAATCGGGCCAATACCGAGAGCTAGACCGTTTACTTCATCCGGATCGCGCGCTTGCGATTGCTCGGTTTGGGGTAAAGACGTCAACGTAAAAAACCGCGAGGGATCGGACATGGGCGAAAAATTCATACAGCCTGAGATCGACAGATAGGCAAGCCCAAAAAAGAATAGGATCCTGTTTAATGAGTGCATCAATCCTTGCTCGTTTCTGGCTTGCCGAAAATAAGCGCTCTAGGGTTGCGTTCCAAATAGCCGGCCAACAGTCGCAGCGACCGGGCCGCGCCGGAGATTTCGCGCAAGCTTTTTGTGAGCTCGTACGCAAAGGGAGAGTCCGGATCAATGGCGGCCCGCGCACTGATCATGGTCCCCTCTGCTTCCTTCATCGTTATGCCCACTTGCTTTATTGCAATCTCGATTTGCGCGAGCGCTGTGCGGGTGGCGGCCGAAGTCTGTTGAAGATCGGCCGAAAGATCGCTGGCGTTCTTGTCGAGCGTCACGGCCAGCCGCCGGATATTCACGACCGCCTCATCAACCTTCGGCATCACGTGCTCGAGCGACCGGAGCGAGGCGTTCAGCGCGGGTGAATTCGTGAGTCGATCAACTCCTTCAAATGCGCGGGTCATGGCGAGAGTCACCGCGTTGAAATCGATCTTCGCGAGCTTGGTGAAAACCTCCCTGACTTGATCTTGCGCTTGTTCCAACTCCGTCGGAAGGGTCGGGATCTCGCGATACCGGGAACCTTCCGGCTGGACCAAACGCGCAGAGGTTTCCGGATAGTGGTCAAGTGCCACGTAAAGCACGCCGGTGACGAAACTCTCCATGCGCAATTGCCCGCGCAGACCCTGATCAATGACCGTTTGTAATGCGCTTGGATCACCTAACAAGTTGGCTTTCAATCCCCTACCTGCAATCTTTTTTGCATCGAGCTCAATGATGACGGGAATCCGATCGACTTCTACTTGGTCCACTTGCAGCAGGATATCGGTGACCGAACCGATTTCCACGCCCTTGTACTTGACAGGAGCACCTACATTGAGCCCGTTCACCGAGCCCTGAAAGTACAGCACGAACTCGTATGGTTTTCGGAACCACCTGCCCGATCCCAGACCCACCACCGCCACGACTAGTACGGCCAGGCCCCCAATGACAAACAAGCCGATAACGGTCGGGCTGATTCTCGTCTTCATACTCTTTCCTCTTCCCCGCCGCTCAAAAACCGCCGGACCCTAGAATCTTGTGAATGAGCCAGAAGTTCCTTGGGATCGCCGTGGGCAATCATCGTTGCGCTTTCGGCGTCGAGAAATACGCAGTTGTTGGCGATCCTGAAAATACTCGCAAGCTCATGTGTGACGACAACGATGGTCGCACGCAGATTGTCGCGGATCTCGAGGATCAGGTCATCGAGCAGGCGGGCAGTGATCGGATCGAGTCCGGCCGAAGGCTCGTCCAACATCAGGATCTCGGGATCAAGTGCCATGGCTCGGGCGAGGCCGGCGCGTTTCTGCATACCGCCGCTGATCTCGGATGGATAATAGTCTTCGAAACCTTTAAGACCGACAAGCGCGAGTTTTAACGAGGCGATCTCGCGCACTTCAGCAGGCCGAAGGTCGGTATACTCCCCGAGGGGTAGGCTTACATTTTCCGCGAGGCTCATGGAGCTCCATAGCGCCCCGCTCTGAAACAGCACGCCCATGCGGCTCATGATCTCCCGCCTTTTGGGGGGATCAGCCTTTGTGAAGTTTTCGTCCCCGTAGAAGATCTCGCCGGCCGCTGGTTCGTTGAGTCCAATCAGGTGTCGAAGCAGCGTGCTTTTCCCGGAGCCACTGCCACCCATAATGATAAACACGTCACCATGGTTGACCGCGAAATTGAGGTCTCGCATCAGAACAAAGCTGTCATAGGCCATCGTCAGATGCTCCACGGTGATAGCCGCTACGTGATTCGACCCGTTTGGTGGTGCGCTCAGGGTATTCATCTAATTGCAATAGACACCGTAGAGGCGCTGAAGAACTCCAGAGCCGAAAACTCGCGAATAAGATCATCTCCGCGTCCTCTGGCGTCTCTGCGGTGATTCCCAGATTTTGTCCTTTATCCTTGCCTTATCCTCAGATGCCTAAAACATAAAAGATGACGGCAAAAACGCCGCATGCCGCGACGATGGCTACGATTCCCGTGACGACCGCCGACGTGGCTGCATCGCCAACAGCCGAGGAGCTCTTCCCGCACTGCAGTCCGCGTAAGCAGCCGGAAAGCGCGATCAGCACCCCATAGATCGTGCTTTTGAAAACCCCGCCGAAAACGTGGCCCAAAGTAATTGCTTTCCTGGTCTCGTGAAGATAGGTCGTCCAGGAGATGCTCAGCATCCCAGTGCCAACTGCGGCGCCGCCCAAGATCCCGACCAGGTCTGAGTACAGACAAAGCAGAGGCATCATCAAGACGAGCGCGATCACACGGGGCAAGACGAGAAATTCCTGCGCTCGCAAACCAATAGTCGTGAAGGCATCGATTTCCTGGGTTACCTTCATCGTGCCGAGCTGGGCCGCAAACGCAGCTCCCGTGCGACCCGCCATGATGATTCCCGTCATCACCGCGCCCATCTCACGAACAATGGCGATCCCAACGAGGTCAGCAACATAGATCTGAGCCCCGAATCGCCGCAGTTGCACCGCCCCAATAAAGGCGAGAATGACGCCCACGAGGAAGCTGATGAGAGTGACAATCGGCAGCGCCTGGGGGCCGCTCTGTTGAATGAAGGAAAGCACATCCACCGCTCGGAACCGGACTTTTCCTGGCAGGAGCTTAATAAAAGTAAGGATCATGTCTCCCAGAAAGTTGATTGCGGCGGTAATGGACGAAATGCTATCGATGGCGCGGTTACCAATACGTTCGGGAATGGATTTCACGACCAAGTCTCTTCTCACTCCCTTTTTTTCAGGGACGGCCTCGGCCAGCTCCACCAGCCGGCGAAGTCCCTTCGGCAGTTTACCCCGATCAATGGGGACGCCTCGCTCGCGACAAAGCTCGGATACTTTTGTCAGAAACCAGACGATGCTACTGTCCCAATCGGCCAGCTCTTGAGTATCGAACAGAACTAACTTGGGCTGAGGAAAGGACTCTATTTCGCTCTTGACGACGTTGATAGAGGGGAGGCCGTGTTGCAGTTGCCACGTACCCGACATCCGGATCGCAAGCTCGGAATCTCGTCGCCTAACTGACAAAAAATTGCATTCCTCAGTCATAACAACCGTTTGTATTTGCCCTGCCGTTCCAGGCGACAAACGCCTGTTGCGGTTTTTTCCACAAGCCCCAACGAAGTTTTACGCTTTTCAGCTCCCACTGTTCCCTATTCGGATGGCCGCTCCCTCAGATTGATCGCACCTGATCACGAATTTTTACGACCCGTTGCCGATCACAACACGTCGTAAGCCAAGGCCACTTTCCGAGCGGGACTCCTTGATTCGTCGCCTGCAGCACGCTACGAACCGTCTTATGGTTTGCAATTCTGATTTGGAATTTCCTGCCATCATTTGATCAGGCATGGCTTTACGTTCCAGATCTGTTTCGCATATTCGGCAATCGTTCGGTCGCTGGAGAATTTTTCCGATCCGGCAATATTCAAAATCGCTTTCCGCGCCCAGCCGACCGAGTCCGCGTAGAGCTGGCACAAGCGTCCATCCGCTTGGAGCTACGACCTCAGATCGGCGAGATGCATGTAATAATCGTCGTGCGTCAGCAAAGCATCGCGCGGCTCGAAAATACCCGGCTCATTGCGGCTAAAGTGATTGGAAAAAATCAGGTCCAGCGCAGCGCGGGTTTCCGGCTCGTTCTCGTAGTGCCAGTGCGGGTTATACCAACCACGGCTGCCGGCCACCTGCTCCGCCGTGAGACCGAGATGGCGTTCGTAAAGCGCCTCGTCGGTTCCCGTAAACCGCACAGGGCCGCAACCGTACTGTTGAATCAGCTTGGCCAGTTCCGAGTCCATCAGTCCCGCGAACCGGGAGCTTTTTTGGTTTTGTGCTTTCACCGCGTGATCCTTTCTAACTTGCTGTTCCGCCGTTTACTGTCGCCGGCAAGATCGTGTCTGCCTGCGAGTAGGTCATGCTTAATGTCGTCGCGCTCAGCTAGATCGAACGGGATTGACTGAATCGCCGGATGTTGACTCTCACGTAAGCATGCTGTGACTCGCTGACAGCTTTACGACTAATCTGGCGCGTCAGAATATCGGCTCTGCCAGCTCGTTTATTTGTTGCTCGCTGCACTGGGGCTTGCAGATCACCCCGGTCCCTGTGGATGTCGAGTGTCTGGATTCGAAGTGCTTGCAACCGACGAAAATCAACAAGAGAACACCGAGCAAGGTATAGATTTTCATTTGTTCACCTTTGTAGGCGGATGTCGGTTGCTCGACCCACGAGGTTCGATAGATTTGCAACCATAGAGTTCCGGTTTTGTAGTGTGAGTCGGTGTTTAAAAGCGCGGCCATCCGAAAACTCTTACGCAGTACACAGGTTGTGCTTCCCCTGTGGGTTGAGCCAGTAAGTCGACGTCGATATGCGCGCCGGACTTCCAATTGTTATACTTGATACTCCGGATCAACCCAGAAGTAAGGTACCGCTTCAACCTGTTCCCAGCTATCGGACGGCAAGGCGGCTTGCGCATCAGCAATCATTCGGGCGAACATAGCCTCGGCTTCTTTTTTGTTCTTGAACCAAGTGCTGTGGCATGAGACAAAAATAAGGGATCGAGCAATGCCGCAATCCATTCCTGGCGTGGCAAGCTTGAGCCGGTCCAGGTTAGAATTCTCAATCGGCGGACCGCGGAGATCCTGTATAGCGTCACTCCCTGCCGCGAGCGCAATCGCAACTTGCCGCAGCACGTTAACTTCGTGGCTCATGGCCGACGGCGGCGAAGTATCTTCAGCTGCGATGGACGTCGTTGCGCCAGCCAGACTGACGACCATAAAGAGAAACGTCAAAAATAATCTCGCGTGGTGCATTGCGCTTCCTCGTCTGCTTAGCCTGGCTTGACTGCGGCCCAACACTTTAAATCACGCCCCACCTGGTTTGCTTCTCGTTGCTTACCGCTCACGCCGCAGTTCAGATAGCAATTTGATGACCCATGGAGACGCATTCTGGCCAGGGGAGGGCGCCGCTACCCACGAGCTCGGATTCCGTCCAAGCTCGCGCCCCTTCTCGAAAAGCACCTTCATTATTTCGGGGTCGAAGTCAAAAGAATCGGGTCCGAGCTGAACGCTATCGGGGATATTCATCAGCTTGAACTGATAGCCGTTCGCTTGGGCGGCTACGTATGCGCCTAGTAGCGTCGCCTCCATATTGGCGCCCATCATCGTTTGAAGGGCACTGCTGATGACGCCTTTGATGTCGGGCTTTATGGCTCTTGCTACAGAATGCGCTTGGTCATTGAAGAGAACATAGAACGTTCCGCCATCGGAAGTCGCGGGCGACGAAGATCCCGCCTCACGTCCACCGAGGCCTGCGACCAACAGACGATCCCGAGTCCCTCCATCAGCGAAGAGGGAGCCGTTGATCTCTACTGGCGGAAAGATTAACGGGGGCGAAGCTGATGCCAGAAGAATTTTACGATAAGTCTCCAACGCATCCGCTTCACCCGATGCCGCGAGCCCGGTGAGGTCAAACGCCCAGAGCTGGCGATAATCGAGGTTGACTAATCCCACGAAAAGCAAGCGGCCCTTGCGTGCCTCCGCGGCGACCCTGTCAAGCGTCTTCTCGGTAATCAACTTTCGTAACCTCTCGATGAGGGGCTTGTTATCCATCAAGGAATTATCGCCGAACACGAACCGTAGGAAACCTCCCGCTTTCGGAGATACATCGTCTTTTTTCATACCCGTGAAGAAGTCCGCAATTACGGCATCGTCTTCGGGTTCACCGAGGAACGCGAACGTCGAAAGTAAGGCTCCGGCACTAATCCCAGTCACGATATCAAACTTCGGTCGCGTCCCTGTTTCGGCCCAACCTACAAGTACCCCCGATCCAAAGGCCCCGTAGGGGCCACCGCCGGAAATCTCCAGGATGTTTAGTGGTCGTGCATACTGATCCTGCAAAGTAGGAAACAGGCCCTTCAAGAAACGTTTCCCGAGGGCAGAATCTTCGTTAGGATTCATTGGGTCACGGCCATTTGGCAGTGAAGCATAAGACGGCACTACGTTAGATAACCTGCGCTCTTCACTCGAGCATCCGCCAAGCAGCGATAGAACCACTGCGAACGCGATTACATCTCTGACAATGCTAGCCCGTGAATACATTTAATCTCCGTTTCGCCCTGTCATGCGCAAATCACTTGTATGCCAACAGACAGAAAACATTAGTCGCTCAATCCGCGACTCATTGCGTCTTTGAGTCTCCGGTTCCTTATGGAGCTGCTTACTTGTGCCACAAACTTACAGGCTTCACCGAGGCCGGTAGACCTGGTTCGAATACAAACGCACTGAGGAAAACCAACACCCGATAAATTTCAATCGTCTTCTCCTTCGTTGCTTTTGGAACAACAACGTTGATGCCATGGAGAACCGATCGTTCATCGAATGAATGATGTAGGGCAACGGATCGTCATTTTGCGGAGGCAGAGTCTCCGGTGCGTTTGAGATCGGCGGAAGTGCTTCGGCTTTCATGGTTGTTCCTCCATCGCTTGACAATCGAGAAGTCTTCTTGCGCAAGGTAAATGCCAATCGCAAGCGGTTAATAAATCGACGATTCCGCAACTGCAGAGTGGCGAGCCACTCGTAAATTTACGATCCTCGTGAAAAGTGAAATGCTTCGGCGCGAGGTGAAACCAAACTGCAACAGCTGATTCACATCAACCGTTGGTAGTTCGGCAAGGTCTCCAGAGCAAAGCCGAACGGTCTGTCCAGAGTCATGCCGAAAAGCTTAGGAGGAGTTCCGAAAGATTTGGAAAGCGAAGTTGCTGCTACACGGTGAATGAGTCGGGGAGTTCGATTGGACTTTTGTAATCGCGTGAATTTTTCATGGCTCGTCGCGCCTGGCTTGCGCCAAGCCAAGCTCAATTCAGCCGCAGATGGAGCCTCATTGGCGCAGTCAAGCGCCCCAAGAGTGGCGGAACCTAGACGGTGGTCGCGCGCCAAGAGTCACGATGCGATTCTTTCAGAACCAACATGCCGCGGTTCTGCGGCGAAAACTTTTGGCGATGGCGCCGCATGGAGTTGCCGCGCTGTCTCCAATAACCGATAGACCGACTCAATTCGCGCGGGTTGATGTACTGGGCGATGTCTCGCTCAAGGACCAGTTCCCGCGCCCATCGAAGTCCGACACGGATCTTTTTCTCGAGCCTAGGCAATTTCATCAGGTAAACGGTCCGCCACAGCACCCACCCGATAACGCCGGAAAAGTTGAGCCCCGAGATCCTGGCAACACCGGTGCGCCGGCCGATCGATGCAAGCTGCCCGGGCGCCTTGTAGACGAAGGGAGTTGCTCGTTTACCTTTCAAGCGGGCGCAGATGTTCTTAGCAGCTTGCCGGCCCTCACGAACAGCATGTTGGGCGGTTGGAGGGTAGGCATGCTTTGAAGTTGGATCGATGATCGCTGCGCAGTCGCCCACCGCCCACACCCCCGGAAAACCGGGGACTTCCAGAGTGGAGTCCACGACAACCCGCCCCCGATGCAGTTCGAATGGCGTGTCTTTAAGGATGGGACCCGGGGCAACACCGCCGGCCCAGACCAACATGTCTGCAGGAATCACTTCGCCGTCATCGCAGTGCACCGCTCCATCCGAGTACGCCACAACTTTAGTTTTGACCTTGATCTCGACCTGGCGCTTTCGAAGTTTCTCCTGCGCGTACAGACCAAGTGCTTCGCCGAGTTCAGGGAGGATGACCGGGCCGCCGTGGATCAAGAGAACCCGCACTTTGAGCGGATCAATGCCGCCGTAATGGTGCAGGCTCTCCCGAGCGAGATCGTTTATGGCGCCCACGGTCTCGACGCCGGCGAAACCACCGCCCGCAACAACGAAGGTGAGCATCCGCTTCCGCCGCTCGGGATCGGCTTCGACACTGGCCGCTTCCAGCATTGCGAGTACTGCAGACCGAAGCATGAACGCATCGCTGATCGTCTTTATGCCCAGCGCATGTTCGGCCACGCCCGGGATTCCCAAGTAGTTCGTCTCCGATCCAAGCGCCAGAACAAGGTAATCAAACGGCAAATCTCGTTTAAGCTCCCTGAGGCCGTAGGAGATCGTCACTCGACGGGCGGAGAGATCGATCGTTTTGACCTCTCCACTCAGAACCGTAACGTGCCGAAGCAACTTGCGAAGAGGATTGCAGATGTCAACGGGCTCAAGATCGCCGGCTACCACCTCGTGAAGCATCGGGGTGAAGAGAGTGAAGTTATCTCTGCTGACAAGCGTCACTTCGACATTGGCCCGCTTAGCTATGGCCCGATCGAGGTACCGTGCGGCATCCACGCCAGCGAATCCACCGCCCAAAATGAGGATCCGCGTTTTCTCACCGCGGGGGTAGCCAACAGCCGCGCGTTCAATTTTGTGCTGATTGTTGTTGGGTTGGTCCATGAGAAATTCTTTCTCTCGGGGATACGCGCTGGTCGAGAATCTTTTCTCAGGCTCTCGACCCCGCTTCTTTTTATTCTCGACGCCTTTTTTCATTCGTTTCATTCCAGCCAACCGCCGCCGAGCGCCCTGTAGAGCTGTACGGCGGAAAGCAGCTCGTCGCGCCTGGCTTGAGCCAAACTCAACTCGGCCTCAAATAAATCCTGGTCCGCATTAAGGGCGTTGAGCATGGTATCGACACCGCCCTGGTACCTTCTATAGGCTAGACGTTTTCGATCCTGCAGCGCCGTTACGAGTAGTTCGCGCTGCGGGGTTCGCGCAAGCCAAGCCAAAAAGCGCAATCGCACCCGCCAGAACCAAGCGCGCGCGCAGCGAGTATTTCGACCTGTAAATCTCAGGCGTTCTCTTCATACCAGTCCTCATTGCCTTGCTAACGAATTCTTCTGATTTCGGCCAGGATTTTTGCGGCATTGTCGATCCCGATGAACTCGCAACATTTTAGAAATCACCGATGCACTGAACACCGATTGGAACAGTCGGATCGACCCTTGTTGTCGAACTTTGAAATTTATTTTCGCAAGCTGAAGAAAAGATCCGCAAGAAGCGCCAGCAAACAGCCGGAAGAATCGCGGCTCGTACGGCTCTTGTTTTTCAGCATTGCACATTGTCATTGGTATTTTTTTCGACAATGCTAAAGCTGCTCGTTCTGCATCACGCGACGCGTGATTCGGGCTGAGCGTCGGCAGAATGCACGGGATTTCCTCGATAGGCGGTCCATCGGGATTGGAACTTTTGCCGGTACCGGATGGAGGAGATCCTTCGAACGACATTGGGCGGCCAATGAGGCAAACTCATTAAGCGCCCTAACCAAGTAGCCATAGGATCGGCGGTTCATTGCATCAACCTCCCCGGAATTTCATTCGGGTGCTATTCACCCCGTTTAGCCTGACATCTCCGTGTCGTTTAAAAGGCCCTAAACAGCAGTAACGCTTGCTTTGAATCATGCGCTGCGGAAACGCCTTGGTCACTGAAGTTCACACTAACTGGTCCCTTATTGCTGGCCCCGTTCTCTGCGAATCCATTCACGGATATAAGCGGGGCAATTGGTGATCTTTGTCTGGTCGGTTTCAAAACTCACCAGAAACCCCACTGTGTCTCGATCAACGAGCTTGACTCCTTCCAGATCGAGAACGACGGACTTGTGGTGCTTTTCCACGAGACTTTTTAGCTCCCCCAAATCCTCTTTCTGTATTCGACCGCTCAGAACGATCGTCACCAAATCCCCACTATCTAATTCTTGAATCCTCAGCATGATTTGCGCGTCCGTCGTTTTGTTGCGCAATGTAAATGCCAATCGCAACCAGTTGATACATCGACGATTCTGCTGACTGTGGACTGTCGAGCACTCGTAAATTTACGAGTTTCGTGAAAATGATTTGCTTTGGCGGGAGGCGGGAGAATGAAACGGAACTGTAACAGTTGCTTCGCGTAAATCGGGGCGTGATTCGAAAGACTTGCCTTACGACTCTCCAGAAGACATAGTCGAATGGCAGACATCATGGAGGTACCTGGTTCTAACTATAAAGCAAACGACCGCTCGGTCGTTGTGCTGCCGGCAGACCTCCAATGGAGTGGACTCAAGCTGAACAGAAACGATGTCGTTAGCCGTTTCGGCGGCGAAGAGCCATTAACCGCAGTGACGGGTGGTCGATTGCGTCATTTTCATGAAACACGCGTATCCACATCACTTATCTGAAGAGATTCTGAGACTCTGGGACAATTTTTCGGAGAGCGAACCCTCTAAGAGATACAACAAGCTGCCTGATGGTGAGGTTCTCGAGTATCTCATATCGACCTGCTATCAGGTGAGCATGATGAGTGAGGAACTGAGCTCTCTGCGTTTCAGGATAGCCCTTTGTGATCTCTCAGAGTTTCCTCCTGAACTCGGCCCTCCTTACGGATTTCTCAGAATTGTTTTCAGGGAGCCACGTGCTTTCCATGAATACGAATTGCTGAAATTGAGCCCCGCCTCTGAATTCGAAAGCTCGCTCATCGGTGTCTGTCACGATCCTGCGAAAGGTCTGCAGATATGGGGATTGATTAACTCGGGAACCCGCTGGATACAGGCGTTCCAGGGCGGCAGCAAAATAATTATGCCCATGCCTGATTCTCTTGTCCTGGATATTACTGGACCGGGCAGCATAAGGGCTTACCGTGGGTCAAACATACTCGCGCAATTGAGCGCGGGCCGCATAACAATGCCTTCTACGAATGTTTTGCATTCACGATGGTTAACAAGGCGGGTGGAAAGCGTCCATAAGGAAATTATGGAGATGCATATCAGAAGCCGGCCTGACGCGGACATAGCCTGGGCGACTATAAGTGAGAGTTTTGTTGCGAGACTTTATGAGCAGGTCATCAAGCGGATAATTAGCAGCATCAGAAACATGAAGCATGGAGGGATCATCATTTTGTTCCCGCCCAGCCTAATTCAGAGGATAACGTCTCCCAATCCGTATGTCTTCATAAAGTATATATTCAAAGACGAAGAGCCTGTGCGACGGTTGCGCTGGCTGACAGTCGGCATAATGAACGAACTCGCAAAGCACTACGGGTCATCCAAAGACCCCGGGAAAGTTGTCGGATGGAGCGAGTACGTTGCCGCCAGTAAAAATACGCTTCTGGAACTTGATGAGGCCCTCTTCGAGTGCGCGCGTTTGATCGCCAATTTGGCGACAGTTGACGGAGCGGTCATTTTAACCAGGGGGCTTGATCTCGTCGGCTTTGGAGCAGTAATAAAGGGCACCTTTAGCAAAGAAGAGATCATTGCACGCGCCATAGACGCGGAAGGAGAACAGAGGGTATATGAGCGGGCTGAAGGTGTTGGCACCCGCCATCTTGCGGCCTATCACCTCTGCAAAGAGATTCCGGATATGCTTGCTACCGTGATATCCCAGGACGGCAATACGAGCCTTGTCACGTGGATGAACGACTTCGTCACATACTGGGATTTCCTGCCCATGACCATTGCGGGTCCGGAACTCGTGTGATCAAAGAGGGACAGTTTTCGCAAAACCTTGGGAACAATCACATGAAGCGGTTTCCCTTATAAACTTTTCGTCTTAGACGTGCCACCTCGGAGTGAATGAGGAATAATAAAGTCCCACAAACCGGCCGCGAGCGTCATCGCAACTTGCCGTATTAGGTTAACTTCAGGGCTCCTGGCCGATGGCGACGAATTATGTTCGGTGCGCTGGCCGGCCATGCGCCCGCGAGACTGCCGGTCAAAAATAGAGCTATGAAAATTGATCTCGCGTGGTGCATTGCATCGGCTCTGCCGTTCCGCCTGTTCACTGCGAATCCATTCACGGATGTAGCTCGGACAGTTCGTGATTCTGCCGTTATCTATTTCGCAATCCGCTACGAAATGTGATTACGTCTCGATCGACGAGCTTAACGCCTGTCAAATCGAGAACCAGTTGCTTACTATAGTTTTCCATGACCCTTTTCAGTTCCGGCAGTTCCTCGGCCTGAATGCGACCACTCAGAGCGAGCGTCACGAGATTGCGATGCTCTGACGTTTCACTCCGATCATTGGAACATCCTAGAGACACGTCGCTTCGAATGCGCAATGTCAGTGCCATTCGCAACCGATTAATATGTTGACGGTTATGCAAGAGGAGCGTGACGAAGAACTCGCAAATTAACGAGTTTCGTGAAAAGTGATTTTCTTTTCTTAGCGGTCAATGAACGCGAGTCCGCAACTCGCGATCAACTGAGCAGTACCAGGATGAGTAAAACTGGGGATTGAGCCAAACGGGGCGCCGGAGCAGCACAGGGCGAGGAGTGGCGCAGCCTCTGACGATTTGAACGGCTTGAACTGCTGGAACCTGCTAGGTTAGTCGAGGGCTTTGAAGCGATGCTTGTTGATCTTCAATGATCGGATTCTTGATTCCAGAGTCGTGGACGGAATGCCGAGTTTTCTTGCCGCACCGGAAGGTCCCGATACTCGCCCTTGAGTTTCAGCCAGGGCGGCTTCGATGATCTCTTTCTCCCGATCCCGGCGGTAGCTTGGAAACCGCTTCCGTTGCCGGTTCAGCTGTGCGCGGACTCTGCAGACAACCAGCTCTCGTCAATCGACAGAACGTCGCCTTCAGAAACAATGACCGCCCGTTCCACACATTTCTGCAATTCGCGAATATTGCCCGGCCAGAGTAAGACCGAAGCAACTCCAACGACTTCTGATTGATGCTTCGGATTTTTTTGCCCATCTTGCTGGCATAACGATCGATGAAGTACTCGACCAGCAGGGGAATATCTTCTTTGCGCTCGCGCAGCGGCGGAATCTCTATCGGAAACACCTGAAGCCGATAGTAGAGATCGCTCCGAAACGTCCCGTTCAGTCATGGCAGCCTTCAGGTCGCGATTAGTAGCTGCAATCACCCGAACATCGGCGCGGATCGTTTGAGTTCCGCCGACACGCTCGAATTCCTGCTCCTGGAGAACGCGCAAAAGAGCGCTTTGCATTTCCGCCGGAAGTTCGCCGATTTCATCGAGGAAAATCGTCCCTCCTTCGGCGAGTTCAAATCGGCCCATACGCCGCTGCAGGGCACCGGTAAATGCTCCTTTCTCATGGCCGAATAATTCCGAGCCGATTAGGGTCTGGGGTATCGCTGCGCAGTTCACAGTGACAAAAGCTTTCGCGGAGCGCTGTGACCGTTTGTGGATCGCACGAGCGATGAGTTCCTTTCCCGTCCCGGTTTCACCCGTGAGCAGCACCGTGGCATCTGTCGGCGCGACCTGAGATACGCGAGAAAGCACCTCTTTCAGGGCGGCGGAAGAGCCGACGATTTCCTCGAACATCGAGGCTTTGTCGATTTCTTCGCGCAATGCGACGTTTTCTTTTTGAACCCGCTCTTCCGCCCGCTTTCGATCATCAATATCGGTCGCCGTTGCGTAGCGTCGGATGACCTTTCCGTGTTCGTCTCGCAGCGGGTTGGAACGGATCAAAAACCACCGGTACTCACCATCTTTGCGCCGTAACCGCAGCTCTCCTTCCCATGGAGCGCCACGCGCGACGGCACGCTCGCGTTCGTCTAATGCGCCACTCGCCACATCATCGGGATGAACAAACTTCCGATAGAAGTCCTTCGCCGGAATGTCCGTCCAAGCTTGTCCCGAAATATTCCCGCATCGCCTGATTCTCGTACAGGCGATTGCCATCAGCATCCATAACGAAAACGTGCTCGGGAACAAAATTGATCAACTGCCGGAGCTCTGCTTCGTCCTCTTTGAGTTTGCGTTGCGCAGTCTTCGCCGCCGTGACGTCTCTGACCGCGCCTATGAATTCGAGATTTTCGGAATTGTCGCTACGCCGGTGGGCGATGACATGCAGGTATTTGATGCGTTTGTCCGGCATCAGTAATCGATGTTCGATATCAAAATCGTTTCCCTCCCTGGGCTGCACGATCGATCACCCACCGGACAAAATCTTTGTCCTCGGGATGTGTCCGCTGCAGTACAAGTTCTACTGTCGGTTTGGTCGCAGGGTCGTATTCAAAAATCCGAAACGTTTCCTCAGACCAGAAAATTTCCCCAGTGGACACAACCCAGCCGAAACTGCCCGTCTGGCTCAAACTCTGCGCTTCAGCCAAATAAGCCTCGCTCCGCTTGAGTTCCTGCGTGAGCGTTTCCTCTTCGGTGATATCCATGATCGTGCCGGCGAAACGTGTGACTACCCCGTCCTCGAACACGGGAATGCCCACGCTGCGCACGAATCGAACCCCGCGTTGCGGGTGTAGGATCCGAAACTTTTCGTCACATCCTTCACCTTTCGCGACCATTCTCTCGATCTCGCCTTTGATGCGCTCGCGATCGTCAGGATGCACAATGTTGTTCAGAAACTCCGGAATCGGGGGTACGCCACGAGCTGGGTCACAACCGAGAATGTTAAAATGCTCGGCGGACCAGTATTCGCGTTTTCCATCGGCCGTGAAAGACCAACTCCCCATGTGCGCAAGCCGCTGGGATTCGGCGAGATAGAACTCGCTTAGCCTCAACTCCTCTAAACTCTGGTCCTGCTCACGCTTGGTGGCGAGGTCAAGATCCTCGGAACTCATTTCGTATCTTTCCACTGGCAATCAGGGTACAGACTTTAGCCTACATGTCTTCGCGTCAGCAACCCGTATACCAGAATATGACTAAAAAGGTACATCGCCGTTGGTAAGGTTATCTCTTAGTAAGCAGCAGCGGAGACAGAGAAAAACGCGAAGACAAGAAGAACTTGTAGCAGAATTCCTGATCATTGAAATAATTTATTTTCCCAATATTGCGACAAGATCGGTTGGTTTTTTGCAAGCGTAAGAAAGCCGCTACCTACGGGAATCAATTCGAACAGGTCTTGATCGGCGCGAACTGTTGAAACTAGAAATTTGTGATCGCGGACATGCGAAAAAGCAACGCAAGGAGATCTTGGAAAGCATGGCCGTGTGGTTGGCGCTGACTGGGCCAGCGCGCCTGGCGTAATCGAACGCACCTCCTATCTGATGAAAGAGCTTGGCATAAATCCGGAGCTTTATGCGCAATTCAGACCTCTTCCTCTGATGAGTTTGACAGAACATTGTTCTTAACTGTACAACCTGCCTTTCTAGCCATATCGCGAGCGGAGGGTAAGCAATGGATCCCGCCATCGTTAGTGCCATGGCCGCCGTGCTTGGATCGCTTGTGGGCGGCTCCGCCACCATCGCAACCGCCTGGGTTACCCAAAGGACGCTCAGTAAGCGTGAGCTGCTTGGTGCGGAGATCCGTATGCGCCAAACGCTTTACGGAGAGTTTATTCGCGAATGCTCCAAACTCGTCGTGGACTCGTTTACGCATACATTGGACAAGCCGGAGACGTTGTTGCCCGTCTATGAGGTGGTCAATCGCATTCGGCTTTGCGCGTCCGACGCGGTTCTTGCGGAAGCGGAACTGATGTTGAAACGGATCACGGAACAATACTACTCGCCCAACCTTTCGATCGAAGAAATCCGCATGCTCGTTCAGTCGCATGGCCCCGATCCACTCAAGTCGTTCGGCGAGGCATGTCGCGTGGAACTCAAATCGATGCGCGGCACGGTCTAGCGGTTTAGCAGATACGAGACATGTCCATCAGGAACCAAGCCGCGTGTGAAGACCTCCGCTGTCGAGAGCCGCAGTGAGCGCTGGTTGATTTTGGAGGGTAAGCGCCTCGCTCGCTGGTCACCGAGCTAAGAGTTGCTCGCGAAAAGGCCAGAGCGGACCTTCAAAACTTCGTGATCGACCTGAAGAACTTAACGGCGATCAGCCAGGACGTGCTGCTTGTGGCTCAAAATAGTTCTGGTCCCTGGTGAAGTGTGAATAGTAATGATAGAAGGCGTCCGCGGATGTCATGTTGTCTTGGCTCCATCCTCTAAACATGTCATCTCGGAATTCCTGAGAAAGTTCAAACTGCTCATCCCTGGACAACCCTCTTCGGAAGGCATTCTCCAGAATTTCATCGCGAGTGTTGTTCATGTGGTCGCGAGTGCGGTCAGAAGAAGGCTTGGATTTCAGGCTTTGTAAAGTGGCATGCATGTACTGAGGTCTATCAAACGGGGCGAAATCACCGACAATCATTTTTTTCGCGAAGTTGGGTTCGTCTAAAGCAACAATAAGGGCGGGCAAGGCGCCGATATCCGTGGCATAGATCACGAGCTTTGAAGTATCAATGCCTGATTTCGTGATGTATTCCTTCAGAACGTGCGCATAGTCTTTGGGCGCATAAGAAAATTGATCAGCAGGCGGTCTCGAGGAAAGACCGTAGCCCGGCCAATCAAAAGCATGTACTTCGTGGTCTCTGGCGAGAATCACGGAGATGTGCTTCCAGGCATACAGAGTCTCAGGAAAGCCATGCAGGAAGAGCACAACGCCTTTCGGTCTCGCGCGTTGTGAACAATCATTCTTCTGAGCTTCATGTCGGAATTGATGTCTATGAAGCCGATTTCCGCTTGCGGGTCTCGCTCACGCGAAAGTTGGGCACACCCAGCTGAAATCACGAAATTGAGTACGAGTACAACTGTAAACAACTTTTGTATCGATGATTTCGGCATTTGAGCGATCCTTTGTGGTGCGGCGCAGGTTCGCCTTTATCTCTGCGACGGCTCTGTCAACATGCGGTTTCTGAGAAACTCTGACCCGCGTGTGCCGTTGGCCTTCAAACCCGGTTCACGTCATACAATGCCGCCGACCACCGTGCGGTGCAACGCGCGTTTGTAGAGCAGCTAACTTTTAGCAAAATTCATTTATTCCGGCGAATCAAATTCGCCTATAGGCTTTCGACGAGTCCATTTAAACACGAATGTTCATCGAGCAACCACATTATTGCTGTAAGCACTGGTGAGTTCTAATAGTTTTCAGTTTAGACATTGCGTGGTGCCCCCAAAGTTGCCCCCGCACCGATGCTTTCACTGCGACTCGCCTCAATTCGTCGCTGTAACCATTGTTGGACTTCAGCTTCCAACCAGCCCACGGCGCGCCCGCCCAGGCTCACTGGCTTAGGGAAAGTGCCTTGCGTAATGCGCAAATAAATTGTGCTACGCGAAAGCCCTGTGCTTCGCTTCACATCCGGAAGTCTCAGAATCGTGTGCATCGTCGTTACACCTCTGTGGAACCCATTATGCACACTAGGGTTAGGCGATTTAGTCGATCAAACGGGAAAAATCAGTGCATCGGTGGCACAATTTAGATAAATCCGAAATAACAAGCGGAAATCATTATAACTCAAAAGAAGATTGACGCTCTTCGTTCACAAGACGTCGCCTGCCGCCCTGACATGCCCGGCAATGTCTTTCCCCGGAATGCAAGGAAGGGAACAAGTCGCCACACAGCAGACATTTCCGCATCATGCACCTTCCGCGGCGCATGTATCGGATTACCCATTTCAGGTACTGACGCGGGCTAAGACCGAATTGGACTTCGATATGGTTCAAAAAATGTAGCGCGTTGCCGTCAAATAAACCCAGGCCTTCGCTGCATACCGCTATAAGGCCGTTAACGCATTTTTTGTGAACTCTTGGTGTCGTCGGCGGACGGCCCCGTTTTAATCGGCGTCCCGCTGATTTGACCATGCGCTTTATAGTTCGGCCTGAGATTGCATGGCCTAGAACATGCCTCATCAGGAGCCGAATTTCTGGTGTTGAAAAGTGGTATTGCGAAAGGCCCACGCTCATGGCCGCATTGGGATCCACATGAATATTATTGCAGCACCTAGGCTTATTCATGACGGTCTTGAAATTCCTCTGCTCAGATCTTGGATCACATCAAAAAACCAACAAAAGAGATCCGCTGCGCCGCCCTTTCCCGGGCGCGGCAAGCGCCGGTCTTTGATAAGCTTTAGGCCTTCGATCCTTGACGGGGCTACTCCTAACTCTTTCTCACAGTACGACTCAAAGCTCTCGTAACCGGATGCGCGATAATGTTGCCACGCTTCGACATCAACCAGGTTTCGACTAATCTCAACAAGCACGTGGCAGCATTCCTCCAATCGGCGATAGAGCCGCAAAAGTTTCTTGTGCGATGCGTCCGGTGCAATCTCATTAAGGACGGTTCGTAGGACGCTAGCGACAATAAACGCCTCTCCAATATTTCCTTCCCTGAGAACGGTCTCCAGGCGCTTCAGTTCTGTCGGAGAAACTCCGTCATTTCGAAGATCCTCGATCGCTTGTCGAGCCAGATCGATTAGCCCCTGCTCATCTAGCAATTTTGTTTTGGATGACATGAGTTTACCTCCCTACCTCGCGCACCAGGTTTTCCAAGCCTCTGCCATCCTCCGAAAATTTGAGACTCTCCTGGACGAGCCCGAATGCTTCTCCTTTAATGTTCACCGTCGCCTGCGCGAGCGGCAAGACCACACGATAGAAGATAGCCTTCAATGGGGCATCGCGCCTTTGCAGCACGTCTTCGTCCGTCAAAATCACGATGAGCCTGCCATCGGAGACTATCGCCTCGACGACCTCCAAAAGACTTCCGTGTTTCCCTGTCAATGTTTCAAGACTGTAATTGATATCGATCATTCCTGAATCCCCCTTTTCTGCATAAAATCGCCCCTAGTTCTGGGGGCGATTTTAGGGATTTAGGATCTCAGAAGTATCTTAGACAGGATGGTGTTTTCCTGGGAATTTTTCTGACTGGATTAGGCGCGCTGACGCACCGAAAGCAGATTCAGACGAAAGTAACTTGCAACGATTCGGATCTCAGAAGCAATCCAGAAAAATCTGAATTCGATACGCCTTACGCCCGCCCGCGGCTAATCTCATCTGGCCGGAGATTGAGGACAATGCCTTCACCCGAAACCGGCGTGATTAAAGCCTTCACATCTGACTTCGGCGCGACGCGATGAATCTTCTTAAGCAGTTGGGCCTTGTGATAACTGATCTGCTGCATCTCTACCGCGACGTCGTCACCCCACAGTTTTTTGTATATGGCGTCGTAAGAAACGCATTTGCCCGGCGATTCAGCCAGGGCAGCGAGAAGCGAGAATTGCTTTGAGGTAAGCCTCACGTTCTCACCGCGAAACTCGATGGTCCCGGGATGTCTGCCGTCGACGACCAGGATGGCATCGCTTATCTTTCTTTGGAGCGGCACGGATTCTGAGTCGATCTGATTTTTCCTGGGTCCAGGATTTTCCCGAGTCCCAGGTGGTACGCGCGTGAACTTCTTCACTATCTTTTTTGCAATATCTTCGGGAAGAAAATGCTCCAAATCTTCTTGCGTAACCTGCGCCAAGGCTTTCGAACTGTCGTAACCGTTTTTCACTAACCTGGAGATATAGCCACGACCGAGTCCCGGAATCCTCAGCTTGGCAATTTCCAATGCTACTGGGGCGACGCCGAAGCTGAGTCGCTGACCGAGAAGATTCATTTTATTGATGACCTGCTCCGGCCATCCTTCAGCCTTGGCCAACGTGGAGATCGCTTCGACCAGCCAGCTAAACTCCTCTCCCATCTTTTTTATGGCGCCGAAGAACAGATGATGTGCTTCCTCGATCTCTTTGGTCGGCGCTGACGAAATCCAGTGATACAGGACCAGCGCCTTTTTTAGCGCCCTCTCTTGCTCGTACTGAAGCCGGTGTGAAGGGCCGAGGATGCTCTTGAACAGTGTCTTGTCGGACTCGCCAAGATTTTGGACCTCTTGGGCGAAAAGGCTTCGGTATTTGGACCGCCGAAATTCTCCCTTCGGCAGCGGCACATGGATGGCCTTGGCGTCGTCGGTAAGCGCTGCGGCGACCAGTACCTCTAGTTCCGAAACTCTCGCTGGATCGCAGAGATCCATCCATTTAATCAGGTTAAGACAGGTGTCGATGGAGATTCCCATCTGCGCCGTTACTTTTCCTCTCTCAGTGACCTGGAGTCTTTCCTGGACGTCTCTCTTCAAGAGTCCCCAATTCAGGCATTTCTCGATGATCTTTTGCACGCGCTCGGCGAGGGCCTCTCTAAAATCTCTGCCGGCAACTCCGTTCCAGCTTGAAACGCCCGTGTAGGTGGACAAAAGAAAGTTCTTTAGCGTTTCTTCATGTGAACAGATGCCGGAGGCAATGAGATCAAGACAATAAAGATCGATATCTTGGTCATTAAGGGCGGGCTTGAGTTTCTCGAAGCCGCCTTTGACGTAGTAATCGTAGAAAGTTTTCTTGTGAAACGGGGACGAGGTAACGAGAATGGCTCTGCCAAATTCATCGACAAAGCCTAGCCTTCCTGCCCGACCGCCCATGTTTTCATGCTCGGCCTTGGAGATGTCCGTCATCGCGAGCTGGTTGCCGGTTCTCGGCGTGTTCCATTTTTTCTCCGGGATAAAGACATTTCGTGCCGGCAGGTTGATTCCCATCGCGAGTGTGGAGGTGGAAAGGAGTATCCGTATCTCTCCCTTACGGTAATATCTCTCGACCAGGTCTCGTTCTTCCCAGCTCAAGTCGGCGTTATGGATGGCAATTCCGTGGGAGAGAAAAGACAGCAGCAGATCCCGGGAGTAAGATTCCTCAAAGCATTTGAGTTCTCCTATGGCACCGGTAGCCGGGGGTAAATCAACCATGTCCTTGAGCTTTTCGCCCAAGGTTTCCATTGTCGGTTTATCAGGGAGAAAAATAATGCTCTGTTCGTCCTTGGCTTCGGCGAAATATTTCGCCGCGTGAAGGGCGGCGAGACCTTCTTCCTCGGGCTCAGGCAGAGGCCATTTCTCCTCACCTTCCGCGCCACTGTTATGCTCCAGGTAGCTAAAAACACCTCTGGATAAAACTCCCTTTCTCAGTTCCACAGGCCTGCCGGTCTCGACCAGAAGCTCTGCCCTGAGCCAGCGCGCGAGATCTTCACCGTCGCCTAATACAGCAGAAAGACCAAGAAGCTGTGGCTTGTAAGGCGATAGAAGTATTTTGGTGAGCAACAGCTCCAACCCCGCTCCGCGCGTTTCATCACCCATCATCTGGAGCTCATCGATCACGATCAAGCCAATTCCCTGGAGCAGGTTTGGGTTACTGACGAGGAGAGCATTGAGCTTTTCAAATATGACCACGGCAATGTCGAATTCTTTTCGCTCAAGATCCTGGTCGTATTCCTTACGGTCGTGGGTTGAAATGATGGTCTCGACGCCAAGTTCGCCATACATTTCTTGGAAGTGATGATACTTTTCCTCGGCCAATGCTTTCATCGGAACGAGATAAAGCGCTCGCTTTTTGGCCATGGCATAGTGAACCGAAACGATCTCGCCGACCAATGTCTTTCCAGAAGATGTCGGTGCAAAGATGATAAGATTCTTTCCTCCGAGCACATTGTATTTAACGATTGCCTTTTCTTGGATCGGCAGAAGACAATCGCCATAGGAGTCCTTCCAGATGTTTATGATCTCATCCCCGATGCCGTAGGCCCGAAGGATTTCGAACGGGATTCCTCTAATCGATGGCTTTGTCAATGTCTTTGCTGTGTTCATTAGGCATCTCCATAGCATTGCGCTGAAGAACTCTCCTTGCAGGCTGTTGAAAAACGTTTAGATGCAAGGCCGCGAAAGATTGACGAGCTGACTCGTACCTAGTCGGTACGTTGAAGCGAGCCGATGAAAAGTAACGAAGCATCTGGATCGTTGTCGGCAGCATCCTAGAGCTTTCTTATCACTCCAGTAGCTTTTCCGAGGATGCGAAATTCACCCTTCGAAACGATGATCGGTTCATATTTTGGGTTTGCCGGTTTCAAAGTAATTTGATTCCCTTTCCGCTGAAACCTTTTCAATGTCGCTTCGTTGCCGATCAACGCGCACACGATATCGCCGTTTACCGCTGTTTCTTGCCGCCTGATGATTACCAGATCTCCTTCGAGAATGCCGTCCTCAATCATGCTGTCGCCTTTGACCTTGAGGGCAAACGATTCCTCGCCGCGAGCAAGGTCGCTGGCCACAGGTCAGAAAACCTTCGATGTTCTCTTCAGCCAAAATCGGAGCACCTGCCCTGACACGCCCAACGATTGGAATTTCTTTCGCTTCGGGGAGTGCTGACCGACCTGATGGACTGGTAATTTCGATGGCACGTCTACCGACCCGCTTGATGTAGCCCTTCTTTTCCAGTGCCTTTAAATGATCGAAGACGCCGCGGGTAGAAGTTATTTTGAATCGGTTGCCGATCTCCGGGATCGATGGGGCGTAACCCTGCTCGCGAACGCTAACGGAAAGAAAGTTGTAGATCTTTTTCTGCTTATCGGTGAGCGGAATCAGCATGGGCTAAGGCTACTAAAAGTAATTTTAGTAGTCAATAACTGCCTTCAATCGATGGTAAAACCTTTGACTTTTTCGGGAATTAGCGTTGCCTGCATATTTGTGGGCTGCGGGGGATCCAGTGTGCCGCTGCCCAACAGGATTCAATCTTTGCGCGCTCGCTTGTAGGCGCCAAAGACGATCCTCTTGACCTCCTCGATCCAGTTCGGACCAAGAAGGCTCAGCTGCTCCCGGGTCTCAGGATTGGCCAGGAAAGATGAGGCCTCGGCGGGTGTGTTAAATCCGCCGATGAGGTAACCCCATCCGATCAGCGGCTTCGTCTTGATCTCAACAGCGCCTTGAGCCTCGCTCTCATCCCAATTGGCCGGATGATAGATGACCGAACCGTTGATCCTCTCTTCCTTCCATTTCTTTGGGAAAGAATGGATGACCCCGGCGATCACCTTCTGAACGAAGCTCGCCCCATTGTTCGGACGAAGAAGCTGCCTTGCTCTTGGGCTCAGCGACTTCTGCGCTTCCTCCCAGATCTCCAGACGAAGACGATAAGCGATCAAGGCTTTCTGAAATCTCTCTTCCAGCCTGGAAGCTTTGATCAACACCTTTGGGTCGAGACCGAAACCACTCACATGTTTTCCGGTTCCAGTTTTTCCCTCGGGCGCTTTGCCTCCGTTGCAGAAGAGCCTCAGCGCTTCTCGAACACGCTGTCTCGCTTCCGTCGGATCTCCGTGAGCCGCTCTGACTGCCGGAAAAATCACCAGCGCGTCGAGATACTTTTCGATGCTCTCGCGCGACTCGGCGATCCTGAGTGCCGGCACTTCCGGTCGTAATGTCTTTCGTGACCGGAAATCACTGGTCTCCCACAAGAGATCAAGGAGCGAGTCCTTGTGATGCCGGATGAATTCCAGCATCTCGGGCCCCAACCGCGCGAAGTCTCTAGCGAGATCCTGAAGGTGAAGATGATATTGTTCCCTCTCCTCCTTCACTCGACCGGCAATCTGCGCCTTTGCTTCGGCGATGGCGTCCCAGTTCGGCAGGTCGTACTCAAGCGCATCGCCTGAGCCGACAAAACCCTCTGGTAGCCCTTCCGTCGGCGAAAGCGGACTGCGGTCGTCTCCCTCATGTCTTTCCGGATAGTCTTCCTCAATATAGGGCAGCCAAGAATCGGTGAACTGCCAGATGAGATAAGCCTCTACCGGATCGACTTCGAGAATCGCCGCGGTTGCCGCGGGCCTGACCAGCGCTGCACGGCAGCCGTGTCTTCTTCGCTCTGCCAGGCAGTTGTGGACGTCCCTGATGTAGCCATCCTGAAAACGCTCCACCTCGTCGGTGGAGGCCTCCTCTTCAACATGAACCCCTATAGATTCGAGTTCCTCGGATCTCATAGGGATTTGAATCTGTGAAAGTTCCTCACAGATCTCTTCAAGTTTGAACATGTGATTCTCCTTTCATGGACCCCCTTCAGCCCTCGTCACCAAGGGTTCAAGAGGGCCCATGATCCTGTGCGCGTCGGCTGGCTTTTCAGCCCGTGACGCTCAGGCGGGAGAAAAAGAGGAGAAATTGCAGCCCACAAATATGAAGGCTTGACGAGTTTTCAAAGAACGATTCCTCGGACGAGGAAAAGACTGCGGCGTCGCCGCAGTCTGCGGAGATCTTACGCCACGCGGCAGCATGTGCGCCGCTGGGAAAGGCGTCAAAGTTGGGTCAGTGCAAGGCTAATTCCGTGGCTGGAAGCGCGTGAGATAGCAAATCGCTTGGGCCAGCCTCTAGAAGTCATCTTAACGCGCGGTCATTCCTCAGTTTGTCGGCGATCAAATCGACGAAGGCTCGCACTTTCACCGCGGCGTAGCGTCCTTCGCGGTGGATCACATGGATCGGCATCGGCGCGGGTTCCCATTCGGGCAGAATAATTTTCAGCCGTCCCGGCGCCAGCTGTGGTGCGATCTGATAGGACAGCAGCCGCGTGATGCCAAAGCCGGTTTCCGCGGCTTCGATCGCAGCGTCGTTGCTGTTGACCGTGAGTTTCGGTTGCACTCGCACCGTGATCGACTTCGTGCCGTGGCGAAATTTCCACTCGCTTGAGGGGCTCACGCCGCTGGCGGCGATGATCGTATGCTTTGCCAGCGCCGCTGGGTCTGTCGGCGTGCCGTGCTGCTTGAGATAGCGCGGCGACGCGCAAAGCACCCGGCGCACCGATCCGACCCTGAGCGCTTTCATGCTGGAGTCCGGCAATTCGCCGATGCGGATGCCGAGATCCAACCCCTCCTCCAACAAATTGACCACCCGGTCGACAAACAGCGCCGACACCTCCATCGCCGGGTAGCGGCGTAAATATTCCACGATCGTCGGTAGCGCAAACATCTTGCCGAACAGCACCGGCGCAGTGACCGCTAAATGACCGCGCGGCGCGGCGTTGATTCCGACCACGGCCTCATCGGCGTCGTCGACTTCGCCTATGATGCGGCGCGAGTCTTCCAAGTAGCGCTGCCCGGCTTCAGTGGTTCGGACAAATCGGGTCGTGCGGTTAAATAGTTTTACGCCCAACCGCTTTTCCAGCGCCGCGATCGCCCTGGTCACCGCCGGCGGCGACATGCCCAAGCGGCGCGACCCCGCCGTGAAGCTCCCGGTCTCCGCCACCGCCACAAACACAGTCATCAAATGCAATCGGTCCATCGATTGTTCCGCCCTGCGCAAGAGTGAATTGCCCCGAATGGGTATTCTGCAATCACGAGCAATAAAGCATAGTGCGGTTGTTGGCGACGCACAGTTTACTAACCCATAGATCAAACCACGGAGGGGGAGAATATCATGAACGCGACAATTTCTATCAACAATGAAAGGCCCACGGTCACCGCGCCCATGCGGATTCAATACCACAAGGCCGACATTGATGGCATCGATGTGTTCTACCGCGATGCGGGACCGTTGGACGCTCCAGTGTTGCTGCTACTGCATGGTTTTCCGACATCGTCGCATATGTTTCGCAATCTGATCCCGCAGTTGGCCGACAAATATCGCGTCATTGCACCCGACTACCCGGGCTTTGGCCAGAGCGCCATGCCCGAGCGTTCCGAGTTCACCTATACTTTCGATAACTACGCCCAGGTGATCGACAAGCTTTTGGGGCAACTCGGCGCGAACCGCTATGCCCTGTATGTGATGGACTACGGCGCACCGATCGGCTTTCGCTTGGCGGCAAAGAATCCGGAAAAGATCACCGCGCTCATCGTCCAAAACGGCAACGCCTACAACGAAGGCATCGAACAGTTTTGGGACCCGATCAAGGCATATTGGCGTACCGGTGGGTCGACTGAACGCGAGGCGATTCGATGGTTGACCTCGATCAAGGCGACTAAATGGCAGTACACCAACGGCGTCAAGGACCTATCATTAGTTAGCCCCGACACTTGGACCTTGGACCAAGCGCTGCTCGACCGGCCGGGCAATGCCGAGATCCAACTCGATCTTTTCTACGACTACCGCACCAACATTCCTTTGTATCCGCAATGGCAGGCCTACTTCCGCCAGCACAAGCCGCAGACGCTCGTGCTCTGGGGTAAGAACGATGCGATCTTCGTCGTCAGCCGGCGCGGCGCCCTACCAGCGCGACCTGCCGAACGCTAAGGTGCATCTATTCGACACCGGTCACTTCGCCCTTGAGACCCATGGCGAGGAAATCGCTAATCTAATGCGCGACTTCCTCGCACGCCATCTCAAGTAGGCTGTACGTAACTCAAGAACATTTGTTTAGGAGTAATTTATGGCACGGGCATTCGCGGAGATCGCTTTCACCGATTCGGTCAAGGCAGCACAGACTCGTAACGGCAGCCGGCGGGCTTATCAGAAATTTGATATGGACCCAGAGCGCGGCGATCGTCTGACCGAACGGGAAATCGAATTCATCGCGCTGTGCGATAGTTTCTACATGGGAACGGTGAGCGAAACGGGTTGGCCCTATGTGCAGCACCGCGGCGGCCCGAAGGGTTTCTTGAAAGCATTGGATGACAAGACCCTCGCCTTCGCCGACTTCCGCGGCAACAAGCAGTACATCAGCATCGGCAACTTGAACGTCGACAATCGCGTCGCGCTGTTTATCATGGACTACCCAAATCAACAGCGACTAAAACTTTGGGCGCGCGCACGCCTCGTCGACCGAAGCGAAGACCTCGAGCTCATCGCCAAACTTCAGGATACGAATTACCACGCCCGCGTCGAACGTGCCGTCGTGTTCACCATCGAAGCGTTCGACTGGAACTGCCCGCAACACATCACGCCGCGTTTTTCCCCGGCGGAAGTCGAGCGCCTGATGGCGCCGCTGCTGGAAGAGAATCGCGCCCTGAAAGCTCAACTCGAACGAACCGCCGGGCGGCCAGACGGACCGAGTCCATAGTTGCGGTATTAACCGTAATCGGCAGAACTCAACAAGCCGATTTTACCGCCCAATCCACTCCAGTCGACGCATAGCCCGCGTGTTGTTTTGTGTGATCGCTGGCGAATTGCTTTTGCTGCACGGCTTCATCAAGAAAACGCAAAAGACGCCGCCGAGCGATCTGAAAATGGCAAGGAGACGAATGAAGGAGGCGAAACGATGAAGAAACGCAAAAACCGTCATATCGGCGGGCGGTTCGATGACTGGCTCAAAGAGGAAGGCATTTACGAGGAAGCCACCAACGCCTCGATCAAGAAAGTCGTGGCATGGCAAATTGAACAGGCGATGCAGCAACAAAAGCTTACCCGCACCGAAATGGCGCGGCGCATGGCCACCAGTCGCGTCCAGCTTAACCGCTTGCTCGATCCAGACAATGACAGTGTGACCTTGGGGACCTTGAGCCGTGCGGCGACGGCGATTGGTCGCCGCTTGCGACTTGAGCTTGTGTGATCAGGGAACTGGTTGGAACAGACTTTCCGTCCGCACCCAATAACCCGGTCTCACGATCACAAGTTCTCTGTGCGCCGGGATCATCACCCCGTTGACGACGCGCGCGGGCATATCGACTTCGCTTATCATCGGCGGCTTCCAGACGTAGGGTTGGTTCAATTCCGTCCTGGTCCGAAACTCGGCGGCAATGATTTCCTTGCCGGCCCTGAACCCTTCGTTGTATGCTTTCGTCAGATCGTTGCAGGAAGCTTGCCTGCGTTCTGAGATAAGAACAGGTCGCGAACGATGTTTCGGGATTCTCCGTGGATGCAATTTCTCCGTCCGTCGCCACGGCGGCAGCGCAGCCGCTCAACATAAGCAACGCATCCAACCAAGATCATCTCTCCTACAGATTGCCGAAAACGTCTTTCCCGGAGCCTGATCAAAAAGGTTCCAGATGCGAGGCGCGCGATGAATCCGCCGAGCGCAGGCGTACTCCGGCAGTACGTTGGAGCGAGTGATTCGAGCGCAACGAAACAGATGGGCCTTTTTCAGCAGGCTATTACTTTTCATATGGCTGTCCTCCTTACATCTTCTCTGGCAAGTGCCTTTATGGTTTCGATTTGATTGCCGTTAAATTCAGCAAGCTTTCGCCGGTACCGCTCGATGTCTCTGAAGTCAGTGGTCGTGACCCAGTACATGATGGGCGAGAGATAGAGAATTCCTACTCCGCTTCCCCAGCTGGTTCTCAGATAAAACTCGGATCTCACTCCCGGCACCGTCGTGACGGAGCTTACGAGCTGGACTTCCTCCGGCGATAGTTTCAATTCCTCTTTGAGAGTCGAGACGGTTTCCCGCTCCTGGCGAAGGAGAATTTTGATCGGCGCATTCTGAAGAATGGTCTTCCCGCCCGGGACCGAAAGAAAATCGCTCACCGCCTGGCTGACAGCGACGACGGCGCAACCGAGTTTCCGATAGGTCCTGAACGCTTCGGCAACGTATCTGGCCGAAGCCTCGTTCTTGAGCAGCGCCCAGGCTTCGTCGATGAAAAGATATTTCGGTCGTCCCGGATCGGTGGACTGAATGCTTGAGATGATGAAGTTCATGGTGACGAGAAGAAAAGACGCCTGCAGCTCCGGATAGCCGTCCAGCCGCTTGAGATCGAATACGTTGAAACTCGATTGGGCTTTTAATTCGTTGGGCCGGTCGAAGAACATGCCGAACTGACCCTCGCGGGTGAACGCGAACAGCCGCTGTCTCAGTCCCTTCCCTCTTTCGCCGTAATCTTTGACCAGCACTTCCGTCAGATCCGAAAGCTGGATCTCCCGGTCTTTGACCCTCTGATAGAGCTTTACCAGCGCTTCTTCGATGATCCCCGACCCGCTCCGAGTCCAAATGCTCCCGCTCGTCGTTGCGCGTGGCCATGGCGACGATCAGTGTCGTGAGGAGCGCCTGTTTTTCGCGAGTAAGTTCGCCGGCGAAGGGATTGACCGCCAGGGGATGATCCAGGTCAACGGTGAAATACTGTCCGCCGAAAAGCTCGCAGATCCTCTCGTAGCTGCCGCCCTTGTCGATGATGAAAATCATCGGATCGAGCCTCAGCGCCTGGGCGATCATGTCGTTTACCAGGACTGATTTTCCTGCTCCCGTGGCGCCGGAGATGACCGCGTGGGGCGCTTCATTATCGAAGAGGTCAAAGGCGATCGGCGCACCCCGCCTGCTGAAATAAAGAAACACCGGCCTTGCCGTACCGCGCCAGTCGCCGAATACAGGAAGCGCATCGGAGAAATTATCCGACGGCCAGCGCCGCTCGCGCCTGACGAATCTATCGTTGGCTGGATCGTAGCCGAAGGGCAGTGACGCCAACGTGAGAGAATCTCCTATCAGTTCCTCCACGACACCCTCGCAGCCGAGACCGTGCAGCCTGTCCAGCGTTTCACTCACTCTGGATTCAAGCTCCTCCGCTTCTCCGTGGCGGACGATATGAAGGTTGAAAAGCACCGTTCGGGTCGCTCCGGTAAACATCCGCTCGGTGGTCTCATCGATGTCTCGTTTGACCGCCTGAGCTTCTATGGAGATGTCGCCGAGAACGTTGAAGCGGTGGGTGAAAGCGAGCGCCCCCTTGATCTTGAGAAACTGCATCTCCTTTTCTTTGGACGGCACGTGGAAGTTGATCGCCATCAGATAATCGCCGTTCATCTTGAGAAGATCGGAGATCATCCCGGGAAAAGTCGCTTCGGGAGACTGTTCCAATGAAATCACGCGGGTTTCGACGTTTTCGCATTGGAGCCCCTGCGGCAGCACGCTCATGGTCGAAAGCGCCATCTGTTCGGAGAGGCTCTGACCAGGACGATAAATAGGTTCGCCGAGATGGATTGACCTCACAGGATTTAAGAGTGGATATAGAATCGAGATCAGCTCCTGCGGCGAGACCGGTTTCGGACCGAAGCCGGCCCCTGCCAGTATCCCTTCGGCGAAGCGTGCCAGGCGGCCGAATCTTTCTTTTCCCCGCTTGTAGGAAGTCTCATAGGAACTCTTCAAAAGACCCGGCCGGACCAGTACCGACAATAGAGAATCGGACAGTCCCGGCTTCTGCCAGCCGAGAAAGTAGCGAATCGTGAAATAAATCGAGAGTATTCTCGGCCGGAATTCGCCGCCGCTTCCCGGGAAACCGTTCTTCGAAGCATCGCGGATGATTTCTAACCGGCTGTCGAGAAAGAGCTTGGTCATCGAGTCCGCCAGGTTACCGATGGAGAGAAAGCTCTGCAGCACAGGCTCGATGCGCGATGAAGAAACCAGAATGATCTGACAGGCGAGCTCCGTCGGTATCCGCATGACTACGCCTTCGATGGCGATTCTCACGCGATTACGCTCGTCCTCGGACAAACCTTCCTCGGTGATAGTGGCGAGGGACCACATCATGCCCAGACTGCCGTCTTTCAGGATGAATAGTCCGTCATCGTGGCTGTCATAGGGAAGAAAGTCCGCCAGAGCCGGCCCGCGATCGAAACCGGAGCGATATTCTTTAAGCCTGAGTGCCACGCTTTTCCTCTCTGATTTTTCGAATGAGCCGTCGTGCCTCTTCTCGGTTCAAGGTGATGAGTTGTTCGAAGTCGACTGATTTTCCGTCGATGGAAATGCTCTCGCCGCGAAAGAGCGCTTGCCTCTTCTTCTGGTCGATATTCAGGAGCAGTTCACCATGATCGCTCGTGAGCCCTTCTCGCTTTTGAGCGGGGATCGCAGCGGCGAGGCGCATGAGAAAGCGGCTTCGGCCATACGAGAAAGGTGAACGCTCTTTGAGAAAGACTCGGAGATTGTCGTAGCCAAGGATCTTGAGCCTTCCCGGCTCCCGCGCCAGCCGGTTGAGAATGTCTCCGGCGTAAAAGGGATCGGTGATATTCCTCAGCACTATCTCGGGTGATTCGTCGGCAAATTTAAGTCCGACGATCTCCCGTTGAGCGTCAGGACTCGTATAGAGGGACAAGGACAGAGCGGAGGAAAAGGAGAGCATGCCGTTTTCGAACGCATGGAACACGGGTGAGATGAGCCCCTGGACAAAGAGCGGCGGCCTGCTTTCCGCTGCGTCATCTGAAGCGGTCTGATATTCCTTCTTAATTGCTTCTGCCTCGTCTTCTCTGAGCGGGCAGTTGAGTGAGATTTCTTCGAGCATGGAAAGAATCATTCTTGGGTCGTTGTCCTGGTAGTCGCCGAGTTGAGCTTCGAACTCCGTATCTGGCGCAGTGCCGATGATTTGCAAAAAGTTTCGGTATGGAATCTTGCCGTCGCTCACCATCACCACGCCGCGCGGCCAGCCTTCCGGAGGCGATGCTCGTACGATCACGGGAAATTTTGCGCGCAATGCATCGGGAAACTTGAACTCACTCGCCTTGAGAATCATTCCGTCTGTTCTGCGAACCGGGAGAATTCGGGCCGGGTTTGTCCTCGATCACCGGAATAGCGGTTGGCGTTCTCGTCTCGCTCTGCGGATGAATGGCCGGCACCGTGGGTGATACCCACCGTCCGGGCTCCACCACCATGAAAACCCAGTGCCCCTGGATCAGATCGCCCGCTTCATTCGGATGCTCGACGATCCAGACCTTGCGAATGTCGGGCGGTAGCCTCAACGGATTGTAAGGCTCGACGGAACCGTAAGCATTCTTCTGTTTGAGCTTAGTTCGAACTTCGTCGAGCATCGCCTTATTCCCCTGCTCCATGCCGTCTTTGTAGACCGAAATCGGATCTCGGATCGCTTTGGGATCGGTTGTGGAACAGGCCTGGAGAAAACCAACAAGGACAAGTGTGGCAGTGATTCTAATCAAGGCCCCTCCTTACGTCGGTCCTGTTCATCGCTTCCAGTCCCGAGACTTTGACTCCCGAGAGCATGACCAGCGTGACATTCTTACCGGCATCGATCTCAACGACTGGAAAAAGTCGTTCCGCTTGTTTCTGAAAATATTTCTGCATCTCGCTGGCGGCGCCCTGTGCGCCGCTCGCGAGACCGAAGGTCAAAGCATCGCCGGTCACGGCGGAAGTAACCGAACCGGAATCCGTGACGACATTGGTCACCTGCTGCTGACCGAAGGCGCGCGCGAGTCCGGCCCCGACGCCGGCGATCGCCGCGAAGGCGATCTTTCGCCCTTCTTTGTCGACGAGTTTTCCGGGAATGCCTTGCTTCCCGTCCTCTCCGACCAGATATCCCGTGACTTCTTGCTCGAAAGCTTTTCCATCCGGCAGAACACACGACATCCTGACGATCTGAATATCCGCCCGCTCCGAGCTGGCGTTCCCTTCGGCTTTGCCCAGGGCGAAACATCCCTTGAGCGGCACGCTGTAAGAGTTGGGCGAAGCGAAAGCTTCCTTCAACGCAACCAGGACTGGAAAAGGCTTTCCGCCGACAGGCGCATCCGTGCCGGTCAATAGAACCGAACGCGCCATGGAGCCGCCGGGAAGATAAGAAACTTGCTTTACACCAGGAACCTCGGCTTTGGTTTTCCCAGACCGCTCTGGGATTGAGGACTTCGTCACCCCAAAACGCATGACGGTAATTCCATTGCCCGCAGATTTCTGCTCGGAGATCGGTGTCTTGAGCGCTGAACGTCTGAAATCTCTTTCCTCTTTCATCTGCACTGTGAGATCCGATAAGGCGTCACCGATGCCTTTGAACTGATCTCGGATTTCCTGTTGCTTCGAATCCATCTCAGCGATCTGTTTTCTCGTCGCTTCAAGGTCCTGATCCACCCGGTTTTGCCACGAGCCGATCTTGAGATCGTAAAGTCCTTCTTTCTGATCCTTACTTTTAGGATCTCTGCTCGCCTTCGTCGGTAGCGGGTCCGGTGTGGACCAGAAGAGCAGCCAGAACAGCAGCAGAACCAGACCACCACCAACTGCCCAGGGAAACCACGGCTTCGATTTCAACTCATCCAGAACAGACACGATTGATTACTCCTTAATAACGACCCGTCGCAGGGAGAGCGACGATGTAGAGGCGAGTGCGAAACTCACTCTTGGACGACTTCACTCGCCTTTTTCGGCCGCGGTTGTAGGAACTCATCGTTGGCGGAGATAGTGACCATGCCGTCAAAGTCGATCTCTTGAACTCTCAAGAGCACCGGAAACTCGGCGAGATTTTCCACTTCGATGACATAGCCATGCAGCACAGGCGAGCGGTACACGTCGATAAGCTTCATGGAGAGAGAGGCGTCGCGATAAACTTCTTTGCGATTTGCCTTGATGATTTCGTACCCATCCACCGGCAGACCGCGCATCATCGAGCGCATGAGATCCAGAGCGGGCACTTGCTTAGCCTGCTCCGCCTGAGCGAGCAGGGATTTAGTGATAGATGAGATGACGACGGTTTGATCGGGATTGTCGGAAACAGAGAGATTCAACTCGTACGTCGTCCCGCTTTCTCCGACGACAAAAAGAGCATCATCTACATCCGGCGCGAGCGCTCGCACATAGAGCGACCTCTCTTCCCTCTCTACACCGATATCCGACCGGCTGAGGAAGACCGATCGCAAGTTTTCGGCGAACTCTATCCGGGTAAGCCGCTCAGTAGAGATGGAAACCGAAATAGGTTTCCCTTCCCACTTGAT
>CAWDPO010000039.1:0-62289 GCA_963804165.1 uncultured delta proteobacterium | reverse complement strand
GTTATGGTTGTCGTTTCAGAAACCGCCATTATTGAAACGTAAGCATTGCTCTTTCAGCAATCGATCATTGAACTGCTGGATGCGCCGATTGACGTTGGGGTATGGGGACGGCTCAATCAAACCTCGCTCATCCACCAGCCAGTGATAATGAATGATCACAGGATCGGTATTGGCGAAAACCGAATCAAGCGGTTCTTCTCTAAGGTGCGCGGGAAAATTCATGTCGTTGCCAAGGACTTGAAACGACGTTCCGGTAGCCGCGACAGCAAGGCTAAGGCTTGCCTGCTCGCAAAAATAACCGCTTTCTTTCAGCAACTCCATCTGCTCGATCAGGCAGGAATTGATTCGAATCCATTCCGGAACCAGCGCGCGCATCGATTTGCGCGAGAAAGCCAGCACGCCGCTGTTGAAGTACGGAATGGTCCAGTCCCCGCGCACAGTGCAGCGTTGGTCGGCGGCGGGCAGCGAGATTCCAAAGGCAGCGAACACACTCTCAAAGACGTCAGGAGTCGTTGTGGGATGATCCGCGATCTTAGCGAGGAAATCCGCATCCGAGATCAATCCCGTTGGTTCGCCGACGACAATCGTATCGCTGTCTAATAGCAACACGCGATCTGAATCGCCGGCCTGTGGAAGCTCCAAAAACCGCAGCTTGTTGGATGGCGGGTGGCGGGTGCTGACCCGAGGCACGACATGCACTTTCGCGCCGTACTCTTCATATAACGCGCGATAGCTGTGATCTATCTCATCAACCACGCATAGGTGGAAATCAGCCGCAGACATAGAGCCGGCGAACCAGCGCCATGACTGTAACAACCGCAAAGCTTGTTCAAGGTACTTTGCCGTGTTGTCGGCGACACAACCGACAGTTAAACTTTCGCCAGGATGAGTCACTATTCTCTTACCGTTTGATGCGTTGGAAATGACCTACACCGTCGCAAAATGCTTTCGGCTCCGCGCTTCGCGCGAGCCACCCGGCCGTCCGTCTCAACCAAATCGTTCGCCGGTAAATTCCATATTTTCAGATTCTTTGTTCACGCCAAATTCCCTGGCACATCGAGTTTTATGTGCAGCATAGGTATACCAATGAGTCCTGTTGAGACACTGCTGGACTCTGACTTGAACAGCACCGCATCGTATATCCAATGATGTTGAACATGCTGACTCTGTGTTCCATTTGCGATAGCCACATTTACGCTGTAGTCGCCAGCAGGCAATGTCGGCATTAGAAATGTGAATTCTGCCTGAATTTCGTTTCCCGCTTCACAAAATAACGGGTCTTCCCTGCGGCTCAGGTAGGTATTGTCACCAAACAGACCTTGACCTAGGCGGTCTTTAATAGTGAAGCCGATAATTGGAGCTTCCAATGGTTCGTGTGCTATTGCATGGACACGCAGCGTGACCTGTTCACCCCCGACTACCCAAGCGAGCGGTGAACCCTCCTTGCCGAGAAATTCAACGCTGGTAATTTGGGCACCACCTTTGCCAAATGACGCAGCTTCGGGATCGAATTTGAAAATTTGCAGGTCGTTGCGCAAATTACTGGCGTTAATAAATTCCAGGCGCTGGTCTTTTAGGGGGAGAGTGGTGTCCTGGTTTTTGGTTGCTATGAGTTTTGTGGTGCTGCTTTTACCTTGCTGCGCTTCGTAAAATGCTTGCAGGTACAGTTCGCATACATCCTTCGGACTGCCTTCTTGTAATACTTCTCCTTTTTCTAGCCAGATGGCGTGGTTGCAAAGGTTTTTGACGGAGCCGGTGTCGTGGCTGACAAAGAGCACGGTACCGGTTTCCATAAATTTGCGCAGGAAGCGCATACATTTTTGTGTGAAAAATGCGTCGCCTACAGCCAAGGCCTCGTCGATTGCGAGAATGTCAGCATCCACATGAGCGATCACTGCAAATGCAAGGCGAACCACCATACCGCTAGAATACGTCTTCACGGGTTGTTCGATGAAATCTCCAATATCCGCAAAGGCAACTATCTCGTCAAAGCGCGCGTTGATTTCTTCCCGCATGAGCCCAAGGACGGCACCGTTCATGAAAACATTTTCCCGGCCGGTGAATTCCGGATTGAAACCGGACCCAGTTCCAGGAGAGCCGCTACGCGGCCGTTCGTCTCAACTATGCCGCTCGTTGGCGCCAGCGTGCCGCAGATGATTTGCAGCAATGTGATTTTCCCGAGCCGTTGCGCCCGATGATGCCGATGGTTTCGCCTTTCTTTACCTCGAAAGAAACATCTTTGAGCGCCCAAAACTCCCGGTAGTATTGCTTAGGCGGCTGGCGGATCAACCGCTGCAATCTCGGAAGCGTGGATTGCTTCAGACGATCCGGCGGCTTGTCATAAATTTCGTAGAGCTTCGATAATTTGGCCACGCGAACGGCGATTTCCTCAGAGGACATCGGCAAACCCCTTGCGCGATTTCTGAAACCACCAGAAACCGAGCCATCGCGATACTGATGAAACTATATAGCCCCCAGCCTACCCCGTTGGGAATCTGGCCAAATATAAGTGTTTTGCGCCCTTCTTCAAGAGTGAAGGTGAGAGGGTTTAATTTCAGCCAGATCTGATACTCCTCGGGCAAGGCGGAAAGGGGATAAAAGACAGGCGAGAGGAACAAAAGCACTGTGGTAAGAAGACCGACGGTTTGGCTGACATCGCGAGGTAGACGCCGATGGCCGACAGGAACCATGCCACGCCCATCGTGGCGAGCAATAACGGCAAGATGATGATCGGGAAAAACACCGCCGTAAAGGGCATGGTGTGGTTCAACAAAAGCTGAGCCAGGAGCAGCACAAGCAAGCTGATTCCCGAGTGGAACAACGTGGAACCCATCGCCACCCACGGAAGAATCTCGAGCGGGAACACAACTTTCTTTACATAGTTAACGTTGGCGAGAATCAACCCTGGAGCCCGGTTGGTACATTCCGCAAACAAGCCATGAACGATGATGCCGACGAATAACACGATGGCGAAGCCGGCTCTGTCTTCCCCGCCACCCACGCCCCAGCGGGCTTTGAAGATCACTGAGAAGACAAATGTATAGACCATGAGCATCAGGAGGGGATTGAAAAATGACCACGCGAGTCCCAAAACAGAGCCGCGATACCGACCAATAACGTCGCGTTTCGTCATTTGCACAATTAGGCTACGGTTTCGCCATAAACTGGCGAACAGCTCGCCGATGGATGTACGGGGTGCTTGATGCGGGTTCATGGGTTAATTGAATGCTTCATTTCAACTTCGACGCGCGCAAACAGACTTTATTCATGCCCCACACAAAGCGATGAGATCAAATAAACCGACTACGCTATCAGAGCGCCACTCAATGGCAGGCCAAAGTTCTCACTCCCAGGTATCATTCCCCGACGAGAACCAGGAATCCCTGAACTTTATAGCTAACATGAAGTTAGATCCCTTGCACGATCTATAATCTACAATGGACTCCCGAGCTTACTTCCGCAGGTGTCCCTTCTGATCAAATAGCACTCGAGAGCGTCTTTCCACAAGGGCAGATCCCCGATCCCGAATTGCCTGAGCTTCGCCGGCGCCAAAACCGAATAGGCCGGACGCTGGGCCTTGGCGCCAAAAGCCTCGGTTTTCGTCGGAGCAAAATCCGGCTTGAGACCGAGAAGAAAGAAAATCTGAGCCGCAAACTCATACCAGGAACATTGCCCGCGATTGGTGATGTGATAGAGGCCGTAAGCTTGAGTTTGTACCAGTGCTTTGAGGCGCTGCGCCAAGTCCTTTGTATAGGTAGGCGTCAGAACCTGATCCTCAACCACCCGAAGCGGCTTTCCCGCCCCGGCCAATCGGATCATCGTTTCCACGAAGTTGCCGCCCTTACCGCTCGACCCGGCCTGCCCATAGAGACCTGAAGTGCGCACGATGAAGTGTTTTGGGCAAATATTTCGGACAAAATACTCACCGGCAAGCTTCGACCCGCGTAAACACTCAGCGGATTAGGCGCATCGTCCTCAGTGTAAGGAGAAGCCTGTTCGCCGCCGAAGACATAATCAGTGCTGATATGCATCAGCGCGCAATCCGAATCAGCGCAAACTCGGGCAAGATTCCGCGCGCCATAAGCGTTTACCGAAAAAGCCTGGTCCAGGTCATCCTCACAATCGTCCACGCGATTGAAAGCAGCCGTATTGATCACGGCATCCGGTTTTAACTGGGAGAGAACCGCACGCGCCCGCACCACGTCCGAATATCAAGGTCGCTGTGCGTCAAACCTTCGATATCCCAACCGGAAAGAATCTTGACCAGATCGGTGCCGAGCTGACCGTTGGCTCCGATGACCACGGCGCGCATCTTACAACATCCTGCGAAACTTCAATTTCTTATTTTCTTGTCGATTCGCCAATTTGGCATCGGCGCACCAAAAATTTGCGCAAGCCGCGAACACCTATGCTTATAGCAATTAGCGTGTATCAGTCACATCCCCCGGCCATCTATTTCAACCGCGTGGCAAATGTTCTGTAACCATTTTCTGCGATGTTTTTCAAATAACCTGTGGTTTGCGGGATTAAACCTGATAGAGTAAGCTGGCGCGATAATCGATCGTCGCAACTCACGGTTCGGATCTGGGATTTGAGTTTTTCAGCACATGTAAAATAGATTCTTGTTAGCGGCGACAACATTTCGTCGAGGGAAAAGACCAAAAGATTGATCTGAACGACGCCTCAATTTCATCAACGGGCCATCCACCCATAGTCTGGCGAACCGAATCCAGATTGTGTGAAAAGAAAAAGCCAAGTTTTTTGCTTGGCCGATTACCAAAAAGAACTATTGCAGCAGCGTTTCCAACAACGTCCCCGCGAACCGCTCCATCTCGATCAGTTGGAGCGGCGCGAGTTGCTACGCGGCATATCTGTGATCATGCAGCATAAGAAATTGCCTCTTTAAAGCGCCACCATCGAGATTTCTCGGTCACACTTGTCCTTATCTCTACAGAAGGACTTTAGCGGCTTTATTTACATCACGCGGTTTAACCCAGAGGATCGCTCCATACCGCCCGGCACCAGCAGCTGCAGCATGTAGCGCTGTTATATTGATACCCGCACCAGACAGCTTGGCTACAGTGTCCGCGATCGCACCTGTCCTCTCATCACCCTGAATAAGAAAAGCTGTTTTCGGACCGATGAGCCTTACTTTAGTCTTCTTTGCTGCCGTCCTAAAAGCCGGTTGATCCATGGGCACGAAATCGAGTTGTGCCCGTCGCCCTTTAGGAAAGGCGACAAAGGCTGAGAGATTGACTCCTCATCTCTCAGGGCGTTGAGAACCTTCAAACCCTCTCCAGGTTTGTCGGAAACTTCCGTATAGAAATATTGGACGCGCTGAATTTCATCAGCCATGGGCTTGACCCTCCTTCGGTTTATTTTTTTCGTTCAGCAAGCTTAACCGAAACGACATGGTTCAAATCGAAAAAAAAGAGCAAACCGACCTGTTGCCCTTTTTTGCGTTACTCAAGAACGAGAATATTACCAGGGTCAAGTGTTTAGGGTCAGGCTTGTATAGATGAATAGTCTAGGATTTTCAACGCTCGCCGGAGCTGACGGGCAAAGCCCAGGTCGTTTTTCATTCGCTCCTCAGCCCGCCTCACCGCATGACTCGGCGTCGACAACTCCTTGACTTGCAGGTATCGGGCGAGTTCTCCCAACCCGACGTCACTGTGGCGCCGCGCTAGGCAGCTGATGAGCTCCCGGCTCCGCTGTACGGCTTCACGCCGCCCCGGTCGCCTGAGATCTCCTTCCTCGATCCCCATCACCTCGCTCACCGCACCCACGATACGCTTGAGCGAATAATGCCCTTCTCTCATCGCTGCCGTTGTACTTCTTCGCCTAGCCCTGTCTATGAACTCCTCGTCCCCGATAAACATCTGCTTTGTCGCCCTTGGCTCATCATAGCGCTGCCTTTCCCCTATCCCTCCTTCGACATACTCTCGATACTGGGCCAATTGCTTTTTTCTGCCCCCTACGAAATATCCCAGGACCTTTTCGGGCTTTAGACCGGCGATCCCTTTGCCTTTGAGATAGGACCCATAACTGCTCCACCGATAGTCCTGGGGCCGGGTCACCATTCTGGCAGACACCGGATTCCAATGAATGTAGCGGCTCACTTGGAGCAGATAGTTGTCTTTATCGACCAACAGGGCTTTGTAACGCTGCTCAAAGACGTGCCCACTCCTTCGGTGTCGTTTGTTGAAGGAGACCGTGTAGCTCGTCTGAAGGGCTTGCATCAGCTTGGAGAGATTGCCTTGGGGGGTCTCTAACAGCAGGTGAACGTGGTTGCCTAATAAACAATAGCAAAGAAGATCGACCGATTTGTCCCGGCAGTAAAAAGAAAGCTTCTCGAGATATCTAACTCGGTCCGGCTCGTCGCGAAAGATCGCTTGGCGGTTATTGCCTCGACAGATCACGTGATAGACAGCTCCGGGGTATTCGATCCTGACTGGTCGCGCCATGGACCCAACCTACTCCCCGGTGCGCTTCATTGCAATCAGTTTCATCTATGCAAGCCTGACCCTACTCCCTGCCCCTTCTAGTTTGCCTGAACTTGCTCAACGGGTGAGTGGAACTTTCCAGGAGCAGATGGACATGGTTGGCATCAAGCAGTAGGCGTGAACCGTGTAGCCGTAACGCCGTCGACGATACCAGTCGCTTGATTACCTCAGTCCTGCACCTAGCGTCACCCATTAGCCGGGCGGTCAAGTAGACACAAAGATTCCCGCGGAGAAGAATTTGTTTTTCCCTCAGGCTGACCCGGATCCTACCGGAAAATTGTATCTTCACCTCTTGCGCGAAAGCGTTCGGTCAATCGTTCTCTCAAATACGCTAACTGCGCATCGCTCAGCAGATCACGATCATGCGGCGGATCCCACTGATGAACCATACTGAAATGTATCACCCTCACCATACGATTCTCCAAGGTCCACTTCATGGTTAGGGATCTGTTACCCTGGAGGAAAGCGATATGACCAAACCCTTGATTCCATAGAACCGTACCGTCGTCAAAGAAAAAAAAGGCGAATGTCTCGCTGAGAAGTTCGGGAGCAACCTCCAAATCCTCCGCCAGATCGCCGCGAAAGGGGAGCGTTGATATTCCGTTACCAACTCACTCTTAGAAAGATTACTCATCTTGCGGAAGCTATCAGAAGCACATCATAGGCATCCTATTTATATTGTGTCGCTAGAGTCAACCTGTATATTGCTTCCCTACCTAGGAACTATTGGAATATTCAACATATTCAGAATCTTCATTTCGAATTTGACTATTTTCCCAGCGGTATCAATAACGGAATTGACAGAGCCTGATGCATTAGCAACATATGTACCTGACGCGGCATACCAAACCGATCTCGGAATTTCGAAAATATTCTTGTCGACATAATTTAATAGATTACCAATAGAAGTTTGCCCAATAGGAATTCCCTCTTTTGCAGCGCGGGCTGCGTTACTAAGCGGAGAAAAAATTACCGTATTCGAGCCGGCGTTTAATCCGGTTGTCCACATGATAGATGTCCCAAGAACGGCCCCCGTGTAATTTCCTGCCTGATAGGCCGCACTACACTGATCGACGATATCGTCTAAGCCAATCGACGCCACTAGTTCTTTACGTAATAATTCAGAAATCGGAATGGCCGCATGTCCCATGAGCCTTTCCGTCAGATTGAATGAGTTCATGAATCCACCCGACAAGTAATCACCTGCTCCGGCAGAAAAATTGGAAAGGTTTGTTAACCAATCCAGCCCATAAGGATCAACCCGCCCAATGGGGTTGCCCCCTACGTAGCCGTAATAGTTAACACCTGCCGTAAAACCTTTCGGATCTTCAGAAATAAACCGTCCGATTGTAGAGTCATAATATCTAATACGGACATAGTGTAACCCACTTTCCGTATCCAACTCTCTCGAAGTAAAGGTGTAGGGTTGGCTGATATTCGAATCCAGCTGCGACTCGATTCCGCCGAAAGAAGAGTAGGTATAGCGCTGCGTCAAGGTACCGGATTGGTTTGTTAGTTCCGTTATTGAACCTAACCCATCCGCGTGGTAGTGGAACAACTGGCTGTTCTTCTCCATGATCAACGGCTCGTCGACGCCGGGACCGTGGGTGTAACGCGCGACGATGGCGTTCGCGCCGTTCAGTTCAAGCAGTATGTCTTCAATGTCGTGGACGTACTTGGTCACCGTAGTCGTGCCGGCGATCACTTCCTTTTCGACTCGTCTGCCCAGTCCGTCGTACCTGTAGTTCGCTGTGTTACTCGGCGATACAACGCGCACTAGCTTGTTCTCCGCGTCGTACTCATAGGTTGTGATGGCTCCGCCAGCCTTTGCCGTTTTCAGGGTTTGATTGCCGTTGTTGTCGTATTGGTAGGTGAAGTTGGCGTCTTCCAAAATTGATTCGCCTGGTTGAATGTGGACGAGCCGTTCTGATTGGAGTTGGTGCGATTGCCGACTGGGTCGAAGTTAAAGGTTTCCAGAGGATTGGTCGGTAACGGATTAGTGGCCTGCGTCAGCCTATTCAAAGTGTCATAGGTGTAATCATGTAAACCGTCGCGGCTGATCTTGGTCTTCCGATTGCCAACTTTGTCGTACGTGTAGTCAAACGAGTTGATCAACGTCGCACCCGACTGATGCGCTAACCGCGTTAACTGAGACGCCGCATCGTAGGTGTAGTTTGTCACCACGCCGTTGGCATGCGTCATCGACGTTCTTCGCCCTAGTGCGTCGTAGGTGAATGAAGTGACTTGGCCCTTGTTGTTCGTGATCGATGTTAACCGGTTTAGTGCATCGTACGCGTACGTCGTCAAACCTGTTGGATCGATCATCGATGTCCGATTGCCGTTGAGGTCGTAGGTGTAGATGGGGTCCAAGTCTTCGACAGTGAGGACCTCGGAAGGCATGGGGCGCGAAGCGTGAGGCGTGAGATCGGAACCAGATACGGTTCGAGCTAGAGCATCGGACACTCCGCGTCTTGGGTCAGCATCGCCGTTGTTGCGAAGGGTTTGAGTTTTCCTTCGGCGACCAAGGCGAGATAACGGTTCGTGTACTGTCGATCCGACGACGGCTCCCTAACAGCGAGGGCATCAGCCGCAACCACTTTCCGTTGCTGCAAATCTGTAGCGCCGATGAGCTTTTGCACCGCAGTGCTGCTGAGAACGAAGTTGCCACTGCTCGGGGTAGCGCTAGCCCGCTCCATCCCCGACGCCACGGCGCTGACTGGCCCCCGTTCTCGTCGTATATTGCCTTGCGCGGTCATTACCGGCACTGCGTCACCAAAAGTCGGACTTAGCTTGGCGATCTGCTGCGCGATGTGAATCGTACCGGTGCCACCATTGGTCCCGTGCGTGCTCACTCCGCCTTGGGCAATTACATTGGGAAAGTTAAACCCCGTGGCACTCTGATAGTAGATCGCTACTCGGCCACCGCCACCCCCTCCGCCAAACTGAAACCCTGCACTGCCGTTCGCCGCAATCGATCCCGTTCCTGTTAGTGTCGCAACATCAATGCGGATACCTCCGCCACTGCCTCCCGCCGCATTGACAGTCGCCGTGCCTCCGTTCGCCCGAATCACTCCATTCAACGTTAATGTCTGCGCTACGATCCGTAACAATCCGCCGCCATTACCGCCAATATCGCCAGCAACCAACCCCGCACCTCCGCTCCCCGCTTCGTTAGGGTTGCGAAAATCTCCATACACTGGATTGGAAACTCCATTGTCCGGATACGCACCTCCCAACCCCCCATACCCTCCACCAATTCGTAAATTACTCCCCGCCGCAAAACCTAGAGTCGTCCCTCTTAATCCATGTGGATTCCCAGGGCGACCCGCTCCCAGATAGCCTCGTCCGTCCGCCTCTATCCGGCTCGTCGCGTCGATCGTTAACGTTTGGGTGTTAACTTCAAGTTTAAATGACGATGTTCCGGTCGTCGGCAGGTGAGTGAGAACTGAACCTCCGGTTAATGTCGTACTGTCCGCAAAAACCCGACTCAACGTCACTTCACTTGAACCGGCCACTTCAAAATTGTTGGTGATGTTCAGAGTACTATCCACTTTGGCCCGCGCTGCGCGACGAACGCTCAAATGAGTCAACGAAAGGGTTGCCGTCGAAGCACCAGGAATCGGAGTCGAGAGCGAAGCCACCGCCAAGTTATTGTTGTCGATAATTAATTCGCCGCTCTCTCTCGTAGGGCCTTGCAGATAGATCGTACCAGCACCACCATGCGTCGCGTGAGTACTCAATCCGCCTTGGGCAAGCACATTTGCAAAATTAAACCCCGTCGCACTCTGATAGTAGATCGCTACTCGACCACCGCCACCCCCTCCGCCAAACTGAAACCCTGCACTACCGTTCGCCGCAATCGATCCCGTTCCTGTTAGTGTCCCAACATCAATGCGGATACCTCCGCCACTGCCTCCCGCCGCATTGACAGTCGCCGCACCGCCGTTCGCCCGAATCACCCCATTCAACGTTAGCGTCTGCGTTACGATCCGCAACAATCCGCCGCCATTACCCGCTACATTAAAAGATTCTAAACTCGAACCTCCGCTACCCAACTCGTTAGGGTTGCGAAAATCTCCATACACCGGATTGGAAACTCCATTGTCCGGATACGCTCCTCCCAACCCCCCATACCCTCCACCAATTCGTAAACTACTCCCCGCAGCAAAACCTAGAGTCGTCCCTCTTAATCCATGCGGATTCCCAGGGCGACCCGCTCCCAGATAGCCTCGTCCGTCCGCCTCTATCCGGCTCGTCGCGTCGATCGTTAAGGTTTGGGTGTTGACTTCAAGCTTAAATGACGTCGTTCCGGTCGTCGGCAGGTGAGTGAGAACAGCGTTGCCGCCAAGACTAAGATTATTCGCGTCAATACGATTTCTTACAACAACCTCGCCAGTAGTGGCAATTTCCAGGGCTCCAGTAAGACTTATCAGGCTATCTACTCCGACCCGCGCAGCGCGACGAACGCGCAAATGAGTCAACGAAAGGGTTGCCGTCAAAGAACCAGGAATCGGAGTCGAGAGCGAAGCCACCGCCAAGTTATTGTTGTCGACAATTAATTCGCCGCTCTCTCTCGTAGGGCCTTGCAGATAGATCGTACCAGCACCACCATGCGTCGCGTGGGTACTCAATCCGCCCTGGGCAAGCACATTTGCAAAATTGAACCCCGTCGCGCTCTGATAGTAAATCGCTACTCGGCCACCGCCACCTCCTCCGCCAAACTGAAACCCTGCACTGCCGTTCGCGGTGATCGTTCCCGTCCCGGATAGCGTCGCAACGTCGATCCGTATTCCTCCGCCACTGCCTCCCGCCGCATTGACAATCGCCGCACCGCCGTTCGCCCGGATCGCTCCCTCCAACTGCAAGGTCTGGGCTACGATCCGTAACAATCCGCCGCCATTACCAGCTACATTAAAAGATTCTAAACTCGAACCTCCACTACCCAACTCGTTAGGGTTCCGAAAATCTCCATACACTGGATTGGAAACTCCATTGTCCGGATACGCTCCGCCCAACCCCCCATACCCTCCACCAATTCGTAAACTACTCCCTGCCGCAAATCCCACCGTCGTGCCTCTTAAACCATGCGGATTGCCAGGTTGTCCCGATCCCAGGAACCCTCGCCCACCGGCATCAATCCGACTCGTACCATCGATCTGCAGTGTCCCCGTAACTGTAAGTTCCAGCTTGCCTGTGGTGGTACCGGTGGTAGAGCTATGCGTCAGCACGGCACCGTTTAGAAGTATCAAATTGGCAAAGGTGTGGGCTCCACTGACGGTTAGCGTTCTGCCATTCACCTGTAATGTTTTGCCCTCAAATTGAAGATTATTGGCGTTGATCGTCGTATCGACGTTTATCGCAGTGACCGTACTCGATACCGCCGTCTCGGCGGTGGAAAGGCTCGAGACCAAACGATTAGCCGCATCATATTGGTTGAAAACTCCGATTGTGGGATTCACCACGCTCAGGAGATTGCCAACGGAATCATACGAATACGTCGTCGCTTGGTTCCCAGTTTCCGTCGACGTCGGTGGTCGCGCCTTGTTGGTTAAACGATTAATTGCGTCGTAGTTGAACGCAATCGTTTGGCCGTTGCGGTTGGTTGTCGAAGTGAGATTGCCGTTGCCGTCGTAGGCAAACGTTTCGGTCAGTCCCAGCGGATTGGTTGCGGACGCGAGACGATCCAAACCATCATATACGAAGGTCGTGAGCTGGTTCTTCGCGTCTCGGACCTGAGTCAGATTGCCTTTGGGATCGTAGCCGTACTGCGTCGTCTTTAGATCGGCGTCCAAAACGGTGATCAGGCGATTGCGCGGATCGTAAGTGAACTGAGTTACGCGATTCTCTGCGTCAGTGGAGTTGCTGACATTGCCGGCTGTATCGTACGCCAATGTTGTTACGTCGCCTTTGGGATTGGTTGTGGTGAGCAGGTTGCTGCGAACGTCGTACGTGAAGCTCGTTGTGTTCTGAACAGAAGTTCCAACAGCGGATGTTACGGAAGTTAACAAACCGCGGGAGTCATAGGTTATCTGCGTGCGGTTGTTCAACGCATCGATGATCTCGGTGGGATTTCCTTTTATGTCATAGTTGATCGTCGTGACGTTGCCTTTGGGATCGCGAATGGTTTTGACCTGGTTGAAGATTGGCTCGTAGGTGAACGTCGTTGTCGTGCCCACGGGGTCAGTCGAAGTAAGCAGGTTCCCCTTAGCGTCATAGGCCATCGTCGTGACCGCGCCGTTAGGACGGGTGATTCTCGTCGGTAAACCATTAGCATCGCGCACCGTTGTCGTGGTCTGGCCGAGGGCGTCCATTTGAGATGTAACTTGTCCCAGCGAGTCGAGAGTGAATCTGCTGTGGTTGCCCCGACCATCGGTGAGCGAAGCGGTTGCGTTTGAGCTGGTCACGATCGGCGCGGGATTTGTCGGCGTACCCTGGCCGCCCGAAGTGTCGACAAGACCACGTAGTTTGCTGGAAACTAGCGCACGGGTCTCACCGCCCGGCCGCGTCGACTGCGAGAATCTACCCGCGAAGTCGTAAGCATAGGCCGTGCTAAACCCTCTTTCATTTGTCGCCTGGGTGATATGACCTTTGCCATCGTACGAGTAAGTTACAAAACTAGTGTCGGGATTCGTAATACGCGTAAGATTACCGGCTGGGTCATATTGGAATTGCGTTTGTCGCCCGGCCGGATCGGTGATCCGCTGAAGCCTCGCGCCGCTATACGTTAGCGTCATAACCAAACCAACCTGATCAGTAACAGTAGTCAGTCTTCCACTGCCATCGTAGCCAAAGCTCGTCGTGTTTACGTTTCGATCGATGACCGAAGTCTGTAAGCCCTGCGCGTTAAAATTGACTTTGGTCCCGTCTTTATATGTTCGTGTGTAGGTACCGTCAGGGTTTTTGGCCAAGGCGGAAAACTCGCGCGCAGGAGAAGTAAAGTTATCGGGACCGCCGGAGAAAAACAGCGCCGTGCCGTCACCGCTTGTAAGCAACACACCGCCGGCAGACTGGGGATGAAGCTGCTGGAGATCGGTAATGGCCCATCCAGCGCCAAAAGCGCTGTTGCTTCGGTTGACGACGATCACGTTGCCGGTGGAAATCCCCCCGACCGACGAATTGAGGTAGTTGCTAAAAACCGTGGCCTCAAACGGATACCGGCCTGTCACCAAATTCGACGCATCGAACTGAACCGACATGCGCGACGTCGAATCGGCATCCTCAGGCAAAGAACTGCTATTGGTGAAAATCTCATCACCTTGCTGCACTCCACCAACTTTGAGACGCGTCGAAAATGAATTCGGCACCGCGGCGCGAACACCCAAGGTGCTGTCCAATGAAATGATCGGCCTCGGATCAGCGCTTACCGAGCTATAGGTGAGCGAAAGGCTCCGGCTTTGTCCAAGCGAGCGGTAGGAAGGCACAGCATGCATGATAAACAAGCTGCCTTCTTCCAAGTTGGCATCGGATCCAACGGAAGTTCGACAAGATCCACAGAAATTGTTTCCTTGATTTGGGTTGGATGTCGTGCCCGTGGCCAATGGGAAATGCCATGCGCTGGCAGCGACGCCGCCTTCGACTGTAATGAAGGTCTGGCCGTCGGTAGATACCGCCATTTTGCCGACGATGTTGAATTTGCCGGTGTCGGGACTGAGCGACCACAGATTGAGCTCATTGCTGGGCGCCATGGCGTCCGCGTTCGGGAATGTGATGCGCGCAGGGGGATTGAAACGAATCCCCGCCGGTTGAATGGTCACCGCCATCCCTGGGCGAAGCTCTTCAGGCCGTGATTCCGGCCGGCCGTAATCCGGCACAGGATTGACCGAGAGCTTGCCGGTAAACGGCGTGCCATCGGGGTTGGTTGCGGAGCCGCCGATGATTTCCACTTCGACGCCGGGAAGATTGGGGTTGGTAACGACCGTGTTGAACGTCGGACTGACCTGCACCTCGGCCTCAATGTCGACGTCGGGCAGCGAGATAGCGCCGGAAAGGTCGTTGAGCACGCCGTTGATCAGTTCGACTGCAACCGCGAGGATCGCATAGACGCCCAGGTTGGACTGGCGACCGTTGACAATCAGTTGCTGAACTCCCGAAGGAACGCCCGCAATCGTGAAGAAACCGTCAGCACCGCTGAGCGCCGTGTGGCCGCTCGACTTGAGCGTGACACTGACGTTGCCGAGCGGAGTCTGAGCGAGATTGACGACGCGTCCGCGGACACTGGTGGTTCCACCTGGCGGCGGATTGGGAACAGTGATGGTGATCGTTTCCGAGACGGTCTGCGTGCCGCTCACAGCGGAAAAAGTGAGCTGATAACTTCCCACCTGCAATGTGCTTGGCCTGAAAGTGAATACACCCGTGCCGGCGTTGAAGCTCGCATTGGTCATCAACGGCAGCGGCGCGACGAATAGGCCGATGGGTGAGCCAGTCCCAGTTGTTGCCGAGACGGTGAAAGTCAGAGTCGCACCGAGATTGACCGTCTTGTTGCCGATCGGATTCAAAACCAATCCGGCGTTGATGGTCACCGTGGTTTGGGCCATTGCGCTCGCATTAAACGAGTCGGTAACCGTCAGGACCACCGGATAGGTGCCGGGCGCGCTGTAAGTATGCGTCGGGTTGGGACCGCTGCCGATGCCGCCGTCGCCGAAGGTCCACGAAAACGTAATCGGATTTCCATCAGGATCGCTGCCCGTGCCGTTAAACTGCACGGGCACGCCGACATTGCCGGTGTACGGGCCGCCGGCATTGGCCGTGGGTGGAAGGTTGACCAGAATAACGTTTATCGACACGGTAGCAGACGCACTAGTCCCTACGCCGTCGCTCGCCGTAAATGTGAAACTATCGGGACCGAAATAATTGGCCGTTGGCGTGTAACTTACAGTGGCGGTACACGTGGCTCCTTGACCCTCGACCGTGCAGTTGGGCGCGCCGACGTTGCCGAGCGTTCCATGGCCGGGCGGCGTGGCGATAGTGAAGGTCAACGCGGCGCTGTCTATATCGCTGGCACTGAGCGTGATGATTACCGGCGTGTTTTGATTGGTGTTGACGCTCTGAGCTTGAGCGATCGGCAGGTCGTTGACCGAGACCACGTCGATATTCGCCATCGCCACGTTGCTGTAATTCGTGCCGTCGAAAATCCGGTAGGCAAAACTGTCGGAACCGTAGAAATCGTTTTGCGGCGTGTAATTGAACGAGCCGTCGCCGTTGAGCGCAAAGGACAACGCGCGGGTCGGACCGCTGACAAGTACAGCGGTGGGACTCGTCAGTAACGCGATGCTGTCATTGCCGAGGACTCCGGGGGCCGGGACACTTTTTGCCGAGTCTTCGTTCGTGCTTTCAGGATCATTTTTGGCAACCGGAAAGGTATTCGGCGCGATCACGGCGATGGTGACCATGGCGACGTTGCCGTCGCTGGTGCCGTCGTTGACTTTGTAAGCGAAGGTATCCGTACCGGTGAAGTTGGCCTGCGGAGTGAAGTCGAAGGAACCGTCGGGATTGAGCGTGAATGACGCCGCATGGCTCGGCCCGGCGATCAAAATTGCCGTTCGGCCGGCGAGCGGCGTATCGAGATCGTTGTCATTGGCCAGTACTCCCGGCACGGGAATGCTGAGCGCGCGATCCTTTTCGGTATTGTAAAAGTCGTTGGTCGCGATCGGAGCGTTATTCGCCTGAAGGACGGCGATGGCCACCGTCGCTTCGTTGCTGTCGTTGCTGCCGTCGTTAAGCTTGTATGTAAAGCTATCCGCGCCCGTGAAGTTGACAGCGGGTGTGTAGGTGAAAGAACCATCCGGGTTGAGGGCAAAATTCGCGGCGTTGGCCGGCGCATTGACGAGCACGGCGGTCAAGCTGCTCGCCTGCGTGTCCAAATCGTTGTCGTTACCGAGGACGCCGGGCGCGGCGATGTTAAATACGGTGTCTTTGGCGGCGCTGTAGAAATCATTGGCCGCCACCGGCATATCGTTGACGGCGTTAACAGCGACGTTGACCGTCGCAACGTTGGAATCCAGGCTGCCGTCGTTCACCTTGAAGGTGAAGCTATCGGCGCCGCTGAAATTTGCGTTGGAAGCATACGAAACCGTAGCGGTGCAATTCGAGCCGGGGGTGCCGGTCCCACTAGGCACGCTGGCGCACGTTGGCGAGCTGATCGGGCCGAGGTTGCCATTGCTTGGGCCGATGACAAGAGTGAAAGTCAGATTTCCACTGTCGATATCGCTTGCGCTGAGCGTGATGAGGACAGGGTTGTCCTCGGCAGCCATCGCTGTGCCGCTATTGGCTACCGGCGCGTCGTTTACCGGTTGAACCGTGATAGAGATAATTGCGACGTTGGAGTCCAGCGCGCCGTCGTTGGCCTTGAACGTAAAACTGTCGGGACCGTTGTAATTGGCGATGGGAGTATAGCTAACCGTCGCCGTGCAGTTGGAGCCTGAGCCACTGGCGACACAGTTAGGCGTAAAAACCGCGCTCAGGGTACCGTTGGTGGGACTGGTGATGATACTGAAACTCAAGCTCGCGCTGTCCACGTCGGCGGCGCCGAGCGTGATCGTCACCGCGGTGTCCTCGTTCGTGCTCACGCCGGCGTTATTCGCCGCCGGCGCGTCGTTCACGGCGCCGACTGTGACCGAGGCCGTCGCGATGTTTGAATCGACACCGCCGTCATTCACTTTGAAAGTGAAGCTGTCGGGGCCGCTGTAGTTGGCGGTTGGGGTGTAGGCGACCGTGGCGTTGCAAGTTGACCCCGAGCCGCTGGCGACACAGTTGGGTGCCGTAACGTTGCTGAGCGTGCCATGGGTCGGATTGGCGACGATGATGAAGCTCAAACTCGCGCTGTCCACGTCACTCGCGCTTAGGGTGACCACGACCGCGGTGTCCTCGTCTGTGGAGCCACTCGTGTTATTCGCCGTCGGTGCTTGATTGGTTCCCACCGCGGTAATGACCACCGTCGATGGCGCGCTGGCGAACTGGCCGTCGTTGACGACGAGCTGGAAAATATATTGGCCGGCTATCAGCGGAGTGAATGATGGGGTTGCCGTGTTGGCGCCGCTGAGAGTTATCGAACTTCCAGCCGGCTGGGAGACGATCGTCCATTGAAACGCCAAGGGTGTTCCTTCCATGTCGCTGCTTTGTGTCCCGTTCAGGGTCACCAGCTGATTGGTTGAGACGGTCTGATTGGCTCCGGCGTTGGCTATCGGCGGGGCATTGGGAAATTCGAATGCTCCGGCATCGAAGGCCGGCGCGCGGTCGGCGTTGCCATCGGCGGGGCGAATGCCTTCGATGACAAAGTCGGCTTCGAAGATCGGATTGTAAGATGGGTTGAAGCCGAGGGTACGCGGGTCCATACCGACGTCGATGGCCAGCGAATTGGGCTTGAGACTGAAATCGTCGTCCGCCGTATTGGGAAGGTTGTCGAGGCCGTTTAGATCGGCAAATAAGTTGCCCGGTAGATCGCAGCCGGGAAGCGCGCCAACTCCCGTGCCTTCATTCCCTAGCGGCGTGAAGTTGCTGGAGTCCGTGGAGTCGAGCACCTGAGTGGAGATCTGCCCTTGAGTATTACCGCAGACGAGATTGTTCAAAAGTTTGATTCCCGCCAGCTGCGGATTGGTGGAGCTTTCCCTTCTCACTCCGAATCTTCCGCCGGTGGTTCCAGGAGCGGTGCCGTTGTTGTTGATGATGTTGTTGGCGAGCGTGATCGTGTGGTTGCGCGCGACGTCGAGGCCATTCCACTGGTTGGCGTAGATCGTGTTGTTGATGACGTAATGAGGCCCGCCGTCGGCATCGATAAAAGTAATGCCGTTGCGGCCGTTGGCATGAATGAGATTATTGACGATCAGCGTGCCAGGGTTGCCGCGCGCCACCGTGATGCCGCCGTCGCAGGAGCTGCTGCCGTTGCCGAAGATTCGATTGAGCTCGATGTGGATGTCCTGGTTTTGATTGTTGCCGCCGAGCAGGGAAATCGCCTGGCCGCCGGTTCCGGTGATGGTGAGACCGCGGATCGTAATGAACTTGGACTGTTGTAGGCGGATCGCATGATTTCCTGTGCACGCGCCGGGCGCGCCGGTTAGTACAACCTCGCCGGGTTGCGTGGCTGGGTCGGCTTCGATGATGATTCGGTCGACCTCGGTTGCACCTTGGAAATTGTTCTTGCCGGTGACTGAGAGTTGTTCCGGATAAGTGCCGGCCTGGATGTGAATGACATCGCCCGGACCTGCCGCATTGATGGCAGCTTGAATGGTGGTGAAGCAAGGGGACTGCCCGCCGCAGGTCGGGTCGCTGCGGTTGACGTAGAGCGTGATCGGTTGTTGTGCAGAGAGAGGAGGAGGCACGACGACGAAGCCGAACAGCAACAGAGAAGCAAAGCCCAGAAGTCCCTTCATAGCAGCCCCCCAACCCCCGACAAAAGCCACGTCTGGTCGACTTGCCAGTAAGAAAGTAAATTGCGCGTCTATATCAGAGCGTCTCGGAAGATGTCAAACCAAGATTTGACTGGCGATTGTCGCGGGCCCGATTTCCCGGAGAGCGCGTGGATGCGTGGTATATCCAGTACGGTTTCAATATTTCTGAACTTTTGTTGCCGGAAACTTCGAATGGTGTAACCGGCTAACTGCCACAAAAAGGGCAGCGCCATCGCGTTCGGCACGCCGCGAAAAATGTCACAGTTTCGATGCGCTCTCGACAGATGTCGAAGTTTTTCGACGCTTCGATTCAGTTGGTCTTCGGTTGTGATTCAAGAACCGCCGTCAGCGAAGTCATTCCAAAGCGAATGCGCCGTATCTATCTTCCCTCACCGGACCTATCTGTGAAGCCAAGAGCTCTGCTTCGTGGGCTCGGCCTGGTGTCTCTCTGAATACGTCGGATCTTTGCACATGGCTGCTGGCATCGTCGTTGCGTCTTCGTTGGTTTCGAAAAGGAGGGTACAAACGAATGTACCGCGCAACACTAATCTTGACGGCTTCGGTTTTCCTAAGCGGTTTGATCGCCGGTCAAACTTCTATCGCATCGGAAGAGAATCCCGCGATAGCGATGAAACCGAGAATGATGTCATCAAGCGAAGCGGAGCAAGAACGTGAAGCGCTGCGGCAGCTCGCGGTTACGCTGGCGGCGGGCGGTGAAGCATGGCGTTCTTTTCGTGACCCGAAACTTGACGATGGAGCGGCCAAGCATCCGCTCGATTTCACGATCCCGGAGATGAATTGCGGCGTCGACGAAATCGCAGATTATGTCTCCTGCTATGGCTTCGCCTATCGCGGGCAAAAAGAGACAGCCGAACGTCGCTTCACGCAACTTATCGACGAACTGCAAACCACCTTGCCGCCGGAACGTTGGACAGGGGCGGAGACTGAACCAAGAATCGGTTCGATCCGCAGTTATACCTGGAGAGATCAAATTTCTGACGCTGAAATCGACATCGACATCGTTCGCCAGTGGTCGCCGGACGAAGAGATTTCGTATGTCGTTACCATTTTCGGCTGGACCGCGATCGCACCGCAACTCTAATCATCCTAGTCGCTCTTTCGATCCGTGACGCTGATATTTCGCCGTTCGATGATATCTCGACACACTGCCGCTCTTCACAAATATCTCTTGCTCATTGCCGAATAATTGCAATTCATCTTGTATCAGGTAGTTACGGCAGGATGCCTCGGCTGGTATGGACGTTGCGTTATCAGTTGTCAGAATGCAAAGAAGGGAGGTGAGAAATATGAAAATGGCAACATCATTTTTGGCAGCCGTGCTTTTCACAGGCGCACTCGGATCAATCAACACTGCAATGAGCGCGGATGGCGTTATCTCGAAAGACGAGCTGACCACAAATAGCTACTGTAACGAGAAGTTTCATGCGATGACGGGACAGAGCCTTGATACCGATAACCCGGTCATCAATCAGTCCGGCGCGGTCATCGACTTCTACGGGCCTTGCAACGAGAGTCCCGTTGGCAAGGATCAAATCCAGGCTCAAAAACTGGAAGCCCAGCATCGTTTTGCCAACGACTACGAGGATTAATTGCTGGTAAACGGCGTAACGTAAAGAGGAGGGCCACGGCCCTCCTCTTCGCCATTCCTTCCATCGTCAAGTGAAGTTCAGCAAAAGAACATTTGTGCCATTCTTTTCTTTAAGCTTCCCGCTACAAATTCCAAGCGACGACGTCAGCCGATAGAGAACGCTTCATCCGCTTTCCTCAGGCCGAAGAAAATTCTCCGTTCGAAAATTCTCCACCATCGAACCTTGGTGACATGCTGTCGTCTTCACGTCGGTCGTCGAAACTTGGAAGTTACTATCATGGCGTTCGTCTGAATCTCGACACGTTTTTCTCTCGCAAAACATCTCATCTCGATGCGTGCGCAATTGTAACTCGGCAACTCTCAAGTCCTTTTTGATCTCAACAGGCTCCGGCACAGACCTTGCCATACCCCTCTGTTGGAAGAATGAAAAAGAAAGGAGGTGACCATCATGAAAATCGCAACGTCATTTTTAGCGGGCCTGCTTTTAATCGGCACGCTAGGCGCGACCGCCACGGCGATGGCTGCGGATGGAGTAATCTACAAACAAGAGCTTACTCCGGGAAGTTACTGTCACCTGAAGTTTCCCGCGATACGCGGGAGAACCTTGGCTGGGGATCATCCAGTTCTGAAGGACCCAAGCGAGGGCGACATCGTAGACTTTTACGGACCCTGTGACGAAGATCCAACTGGGAAGGATCAAGTCCACGAGCAGGAACTCGATCATTACCATCGTTGGGCGCATGACTACGAAGACTAAGAGAGGAGACGCTGGAACGGTGAACGAGGAGGGGCGGCTTCCCTCCTCCACCAAGTTTAATTCGAAACATAATTATTTCACTCCGCTCTCCGAATAGGAAACACAAAGCCGTGCCAGACACCATTTCAACGAGCATTCTCATAACCGTAGTGGATGACGATGAATCGGTCCGCGATGCTCTTAAGGGATTTTTGCAATCCGTCGGCTTTGCCGCCGAGATCTTTTCATCAGCCGAGGACTTGCTCGGTTCCAATGTGCTCGATAAGACGAGTTGCTTGATCGTGGATGTCCACATGCCGGTCATGACCGGGTTAGAGCTTCAGTGTCGATTGGCCAACAGGCAATTTCGGGTTCCGATGATCTTCATTACGGCCCGCGACGATCCGTCGGCGCGAGCTCAGGCCGTGAAGGCCGGCGCCATCGACTTCCTGCAAAAACCGTTCGCCGCCGATACCTTGCTCGGCGCGATACATACGGCTCTCGACACCACGAGAGATTGCTGACGCCTACTTTGATCGTACCCGACTTGATTCGTCGTGGCGCTATCTAGACATGGGTCGATATATCGACTCGGAAGTTGCATCACAAATGAGCGATCATTCCGGTCTAAGATCTCACAACGTCGTGAGTTGCGCTGATCATCGGCAGGCTAAACAAGGCTGGCATAAACCTTGCCACACTCTCTCTCTAGGAAGCACTGATAAATTACAATCGGTTCACGACTTCCGATTAAAGAGAAAAGAAGCCAAGTCTGACCCGAGCAGTGAAGGAGATCAAAATGAAATGTCAAAGATGCATCAATGACAAAGAAGCTGAGTTCCGAGTTGTTACCGACGTCCTCGACATCAAGGTGTGCGCGGATTGCGCCTCGGAGGCTCGCCGACTGGGAACGACTTTGCAGGTTTTTGAGATCGGGAAGAACGGCGATCGATCCAAGAACAGCTCTGAGCTGCGCGGCTACGCGACGGAAATGCCGAGCGTGTACACTCACTAGCCGGCGCCCAGTCGCCAAGAAACGGATTTCCAAGACACCCAAAAACGAAGACTACGATGTCCGGTCCATCGCTCCAAGGTAAACAAAAGATCACAATGCGCCGCTCAGTATCAGCCTGGATTGTATTTGTTTTGGTTTCGGGACTGCTAGCCGGATGCGGCTGTCTTGCCGCCGACAGTTACGACAAACCCGCGTGCCAAAAATACCGCACCAATTGGGATATGGATCGCATCTACAACGAAGACTAAACCCGGAAAACACAGCAATTTGAGTATCGCGATTACGCGAGGCCAAGTATCACAACCGCGTAGCGGCACGAGTGGTTTTTTTTGACCGTCCTCCTTCATCCCCTTTGCATCGCGGTCTACAGATTTTTCGGAGGGGCGCCAGCGCGTTACTGAGCCCGTTAGCCAATGCTACTCACCCAAGCAAAGCACGCATCGACGACAACCCGTTGTTGCGTCAATCTGGATTTCACAGACAATACGTCTCTAATGACGGCGTCGTCGTCATGCCGACACCCGTCATCCCATCGACCTTCAGTCCAATTCTCCAGGCTTCTCTTGCCGGACACCGTCGATTCGATTCGCAATCACAAGCCTCGGTATTTCTTGCGCATTGATTCGCGTTCTAGCTCTTCCAACCCGCCGTCAACGGCGGGCTTTTTGCCGTGGCATGGATTTGGCGAATTACTAGATTAGAACGTGCGAGGCGGTTGCGATGCGAGCCTGCATCGTCTGCCATTTTTCGAGGTGGAATAAATGCTGTCTCAAATGATCGAAAGAGTGAAAGAGCACTGGTACCGCGGAATTGCGCTATCGATGGTTTTGGCAGGCAGCGCTCTCCTGAGCGGCTGTGCCGCCCTCGGCGTTGACCCATCCGAGCAGCCGGCAATGGTCAGCGAGGTCATTCAGATGAGCAAGGAAAACGTGCCGACCGAAATTATCGTAAATAAAATGCGCGACTCGAAAACTGTTTACCGCCTGAACGCGGCGCAGTTGGCCCAGTTGCACGATCAGGGCGTTGCCGATCCCGTGCTTAACTACATGCAAGAGACTTACTTGAACGCCGTACGCCGTGAACAAGACCTGGCCGATTGGAGCACTCGGGAAATGTGGCGCGATCATTTTTGGTAAGCGACAGGGCTTACGAAACAACCAGCGGACGCGAAGGATCAATGAAAATCCGCTGGCGAGCAAGGAGAGTGATTTATCATGTTAGTCAAACGGGTTATGGCATCGGCCCTTTCATGGGCTCTGATAGTCGGACTCAGCGCGTGTGAGGTAGTGGCAGAAGATACCGCGTTTACACCCCAGTCTGCAGTCCAGCCGGCGCAAGTGACTGCAGAAAAGTTGCAGCAACTGGTAGCGCCCATCGCGTTGTATCCCGACGAGCTGGTCGCGCAGGTTTTGGCGGCGGCCACTTATCCGACCGAGATTGTCGAAGCCAACCGATGGCTGCAACAAAATCCCGGTCTAAAGGACGCCCAATTGGCCAGCGAGGTGGATAAACAAACCTGGGATCCCAGCGTGAAAGCGCTCACGCAATTTCCGTCGGTGCTCGCCAATATGGACAAAAATCTTTCCTGGACTTCGGCTTTGGGAGACGCCTATTTCAACCAATCACAAGATGTCCTCAACGCCGTCCAGGTGATGCGCAAGCGGGCGCAGGACGCCGGCACTCTTAAAACCACGGCGCAGCAGAGCGTGACAACCGATCATCAAACAATAATTATCGAACCCGCCAATCCGCAGGTCGTTTATCTTCCGGAGTACGATCCTTGGGTCGTCTATGGCGCTCCCTTGATTACGTATCCGGGATATCTCGGCTTTGATTACTTCGTCGGCCCTGCCCTCTGGTTCGATGTGGGCTATCCCATCGGGTTTTGGCATAGCCATTATCATTGGGGTTGGCACAATTGGGGCTGCAACTGGCGAGACAGGGTCGTCATTTTCAATCACAACCGGTATTTCTCCCGGAGCCACACCTTTATTAACCGCAGAGGCGGAATACGCGGTGGCGCCGGTTTTCAAGGCGCCCAGCCGCGTGGTTTCCCGGGTCGGGCTGAAGGCGGTCGAGGTGGAGCAATCGACCATCGAGGCGATCGCGGGTTCGTCGCGCCGCGGATAGAGCCGAGTCAACGCCCCGGCGCATTCAGTGGATTCGACCATGGTGGTTTGGCAAACCATGATGCCGCCCGCGGGCAGTCTAGTTTTAGCGGCGGTATGCATGGCGGAGGTGTCGCCGGTGGAGCGCATGGCGGTTTCAGTGGCGGTCACGGCGGAGGCGGTAGTCACAGGTAAGCGGCTTCCGGGCGCGACGCAATTGTAATGCAAGAAAACGAATGGAGGCGAGCAGGATCATGCGCATAAAAGACAGCCTACAAAAAATTGGTTGGGACACTCTCGTTAAATTTATCCCCGTGGCGCTCTTTGGAGCCTGGTCGCTGGCATTTGTATGGACCCTATTGGCCCAACCGGCGGGACAAAAAACGTTTTCATCTCCCGACAAAGCGAGCAGAGCGTTGATTCGCGCGGTTCAAGCCGGCAACGAGGAAGATCTCCTGGAAATTTTTGGACCCGCGGGAAAGGAGATCATCTCTAGCGGCGACAAAGTGGAGGACCAAAAAAGTCGGGACGCGTTCGCCGAGAAATATCAGAGGATGAATCGTCTCGTCGAAGAGCCCGACGGAACAGTCAGGATATACATCGGCGCCGAGAACTGGCCGATGCCGATCCCGCTCGTGAACAGGAAGGACGCCTGGTACTTCGATACCAGCGCCGGCAAGGAAGAGATATTATTTCGGCGGATCGGACGAAATGAGATTGCGACTATCGGTGTTCTACGAGAATTAGTCGCCGCACAAAAGGAGTATTATGCCAAAACCCACGACCACCGCGTTAAACAGTATGCACAGAAGTTCGTCAGCGATCAGGGAAAGCACAACGGCCTGTATTGGAATGCAAGCAACCGTGAACCCGAGAGTCCGATCGGACCGCTCGTGGCCTATGCCGGCTCCGAAGGTTACGCAAAGAAACTAAGCTCGCTCCCGAGCCCGTTTCAGGGTTATTACTTCCGGGTCCTGATGGGGCAAGGAAAATATGCGTCCGGCGGTGCGAAGAATTATATCGTGCACGGCAAGATGACTCGCGGCTTTGCTTTCCTAGCGTATCCCGCGGAACACGCGAACTCGGGCATAATGTCATTCATTGTCGATCAAGATGGGATTCTCTATCAGAAAGATCTTGGCCCGAAGACGGCCGAGTCGGCCAACGCTCTGCGTGAGTACGACCCGGACAAGACGTGGGGCAAAGTCGAATAAGGGTTCGACAATAAATGAAAGCATTCTCCTTGGAAGAGTCGGCTATCTACGTTCAGTGATGCTGTAGATTCAAGAGACATTTTGCCACGCGAAAACTCGTTGTGATTTCATGCCTCTTCACGTTGCTTATGGGCTGCGCGATGTCAACTCAAGTCAGCAATACGTCGCGATCGAGCATAGAACAACGGCTCTTAATCAGTTCCTTCGAACGCGCTTTAGCGACGCTGGATACTCACGAATTCAAGGGGAAAACCGTCACCGTCGATTTCTACGGTCTTACCTCCGATAAAGATTTCGCCAAAGAGTTCTTCACGGCTTGGCTACAGGGACAACAGGTACAAATCGCCACGGACCCGAACCAAGCGCAGCTCCACTTGAAGGTCTTCGCTCCCGTTCTCGCGGTTGACCAAGGGCAGTCGTTCGTCGGCGCTCCTGCCTTTACGGTTCCAGTTCTGGGTTTTGTTATGCCGGAGATCGCGCTATTCAAAAACGCCCGTCACAGCGGCTACGCTGAAGTCGAAATTTTTGCGATCGACGGCACTACCGGAAAATTCGTCGACAAGAGCCCGCCGGCGATCGGCAAAACCAATTATAATGACTATACCCTTCTGATCGTTGTACATTTCACCCGCAACGATATGGAAACGCGAAAATGGGACTGGCAACCGGGCAGTTAACGATCAAGACGCCACGAACGGGTTAACTGGCAAGATTTTGGAGGATTCTCTCTTGCGAAAACGTCATGAATTCCGTTCTGATGGATTTGTCGTACTGCCGCAGAAGATGCGGACCACTTCACCTCGTTGGTTCATTTCGCCGGCATGGCGCTATGCTTTGAACACGTTCGAGCTTTTGGAAAGGGAACGGCGCCAATCGCTGGAGCGATTAATAAGGACTATTGGCGACGCTAAGGAATAAAGCCGCGCTGCGCTGGCCGGCCCTTTGTGACGGACGTCGCTATTCCGACCAGTGTCGGTATTCAGACCTCCAATCAAATTAGACACTTCTTGCCACTTAGCCGATGCGGGTAAATCCGCCGGCGCTCACACTACGATTTGCCTTGCGTGCCTAATCTATGGCGACGATTTTTTTCGCCATGGATGAGCATCCGGTCTCCCGACTGGCTCGCTGGCATGAATTTGGCGACACACTTACGGCAGAGATCATTCAGTTGGATACGCAATTTCGATCATCGGGAAATGAGGGAGGTAGATATGGCATATAGGTATAAATTTTACTTCGTTATCTTGAGCATCATCGGCTCGTTATTGATTTACGGCACTGTTCGAGCGCAAGAGGTACCGCTCAGCGATAACACCGTGGAGCAACAAAGGGTTACTGGACCGGAGCAGCATCCTATGAGGCTCGTCTCCTTTGACCCGTGGGTGATCGAAGGAGAGGTGATGGGTGCAGTGGCGGCGTATGTCTATGACGACGTGGCCACCGAACGACCGACCGACTATTGGGAGATTTACAATCAGGAAGGCGAGCTTCTCGCGGCGAGCTGGTTTGACAGTTTCGGTATCCGAAGGACCGCTGTCGATCGCGGCCTCGTCGAAGAGAAAGACCAACTCGAAGGAGTCTTTGTTGTCGTCGTAGACGGCGACTTGATGTAACGAGATCTTCTCCATAAGAAATTCGTTCGGAGGCCCGCGTACCATGGAATACGTAACATTGAATGGATTGAGCCGCGACGTTTCCCGCATCGGACTGGGCACGTGGTCGATCGGCGGCTTCATGTGGGGCGGAACGGATGAACAAGCGGCGCTCGATACCATTCTCCAAGCATTGGAGCACGGGATGACTTTGCTCGACACGGCGCCGGTGTATGGGCTCGGCCGCGCCGAAGAGCTCGTCGGTCGAGCCTTGGCGCAATATGGCAAGCGCGAAGAGGTGATCATCGCGACCAAGGTCGGATTGGAGTGGCGCGGCAATCAAGTATATCGCAACTCAAGTAAAGCCCGGATCATGAAAGAAATTACTGACTCGCTGCGCCGTCTAAAGACCGATTACATAGATATTTATCAGATTCATTGGCCCGATCCCCTGGTTCCGATCGAGGAAACGGCTGCGGCAATACACCAGCTTTACAACGAGGGAAAGATCCGGGCCATCGGAGTGAGCAATTACTCTTTGGAACAGTTGCACTTGTTTCAGCAAGCCGCGCCTCTCCATACCGCGCAGCCGCCTTATAATCTGTTCGAGCGCAGCGTTGAAAAGGATGTGCTGCCTTACTGTCATAGCCACGGCATCAGCACGTTGACGTACGGCTCCCTGTGCCGCGGCCTGCTGAGCGGCAAAATGAAACTGAACACGCAATTTCCCAGCGACGACGTCCGTAAGATTGACCCAAAATTTCAGCAACCCCGCTATGCGCAGTATTTGCAAGCCGTCGAGCGGCTCGACCGCTTTGCGCAAGAGAATTTCGGCAAGCATGTCCTCGAGCTGGCGATACGGTGGACCCTAGACCAGCCCTTCGTCACCGTGGCACTTTGGGGCGCCCGCGATCCGCAGCAGCTGACGCCGGTTTCGGCGATCGACGGGTGGAAGTTAGATGCCGCCGCGTTGAAAGCCATCGACGAGATTGTTCGTGATTTTGTCACCGACCCGGTTGGTCCGGAGTTCATGGCGCCGCCGGCTCGACCTTTAGCTTCGGATCAATCAGCCGGTGCGTAGCTCGCGAATTGTGGACGCGGAGGTACGAATCGTTTGTAAGGAGACATAAATTAAGGCAGTCGGCTCTAAGAAACCCTCACCGATCGATGAGCCGGAGTCGTTCCTCGATATGGAAATTCCGATTCCACATACGGGCCGCAACATTCCCGATCCTCCCGAATTTCTGTACCTGGTTGTAGAGTGGACGTCCGTCGCCGACGATCTTCAAACTCACGACAGGAGTGCTCAGAAGCAGCTTGCCCGCATGCAGCTCAGGGAGCGGCAAGGAACTTCGTGTCGAACTTCTTGTTTATCTCTGTCACCTTCTCACCGGTGAGGCCGCTGCTGGCGGCGAGTTCGGAGATCGTTTTGAAGTATTGATCGTGTCCACCCGGCAGGCTCCAGTCGAGCATGCAGCCTGTTGTGTCGCCGACGTTCTTGAAGCGGTGCACGACGTTGCGCGGGATAAAGACGATGGTGCCGGGGCCGACCGTCGAGGTCTGGTCACCGACGGTCAGCTCATAGGTGCCTTCGATGATGAAGAATATTTCTTCCTGGTTAAAATGGACGTGGTCGCCCGGGCCTTCGCCGGGTTTGATCCATCCAATGAGGACCGAGATAGCGCCGCCGGTGGCCTCCGTGGTGAGGAGTACTTTCAGGTCGAGGCCGAAAGGCTTGATCGACAGCGCCTGCTCGGGCCTGACGATGGTGGCTTGTAATGGTGAGGTTCTTGCGTTCATTTGAGAGGTTCCTTTCGGTAGTTTTTCTTAAAACACAATCGAAGGAGCAATTGGGGGGCCAGGACTCGCAATCATACATTCGTCGGTGATTTTCTTTTTGAAAAGCGCAACGATTTCTGTAGTGCGGTGAGGCGCACAACTCTTCAAGCACGGATAAAAAAACTGGGCATCGCTCACCGCAGCAAGGTCGACATTCCGACGCCTTGCCGTTATGTCGGCAAGGATCGTCGTCACAATCTGTTTGAAGCCAAACTGCCACATCTGAGATTGCCCTATTCCTCACATTTTTAGACGTTCTCCGATATTGGTCTGTCCTGGCATATGCGTTGCTCCGGTTCCCTCGTACAATTCGAAACGCTGAATGAACCTCATTCAAATCGAACCACCCAAACAATGAAAAGGAGATCGCGAGTGCAGTAGCACTGCTGGTGTCTTGGATCATGTCGAAAATCTGGGCCGTAGGTCCAGAATACGAGCGGCCACACACTGACAAAAATGACACCTGACGAAAATCACGGGAAGGAAATCGATAGGATGACCAACAGGAAGGTTGCATTCATCACGGGACCCAATCGAGGCATCGGGCTGGAGACGGCGCGAATTGAGTGAAGGCGGTAAGACCAGCGCCTGGCTGGCAAGGCTCCCAGACGATGGGCCAACCGACGGGTACTTTGATATCGGCGAGGCGCTGCCCTAGTAATTAAACGATAGAACAAAACGCGCGGTGGCAAAGCTCGACAACCGCCGTTCATCAATAACCATCTAAGAAGTTCAAGGAAGGAGCACTCTATGAATCAGTTCGCAGGAAAAGTCGCATTGATCACTGGCGGCAATGCCGGTATCGGCCGTGCCGCCGCAATCGAGTTTGCCAAACACGGCGCGAAGGTCGTCGTCAGCGGGCGCCGCGAGAAGGAAGGGTATGAAGTCACCGCCGAGATCAAAGCCTTGGGGCGCGAAGCGATCTTCGTCAAAACCGACGTCTCGAAAGCGAGCGATGTCAAAGCGATGATCGAACAGACGCTGGCGACCTTCGGCCGGCTCGATTTTGCCTTCAACAACGCCGGCGTCGAGCAGTTACTAACGCCGCTCCCCGAACAAACTGAAGAAACCTACGATCAAATCATGGACATCAACGTCAAAGGCGTTTGGTTGTCGCTCAAGCACGAGATCCCGGCGATGCTGAAGACCGGCGGCGGTGCCATCGTCAACAACTCTTCCGTTGCGGGACTGATCGGCGTAGCCACAGTGCCGATCTACGTTGCCAGCAAACACGCCGTCAACGGGATGACCAAATCGATCGCGCTGGAATATGCCAAACAGAACGTTCGAGTCAATGCCGTCGCACCCGGGGCGATTGAGACGCGAATGTATCGCGACTTCGTGGCGGGATCGCCTGAAGCAAAGCAAATGCTGGAATCCGCGACTCCTATCGGACGCGTCGGCCAGCCGGAAGAGATCGCCAGTATCGTCATCTGGCTCTGTTCCACCGGCGTATCGTTCACTACCGGACAGATTTTTGCGGTTGATGGCGGTTACACTGCCCAGTAGCTCAAACGACCGGTTAACAGGAAGAGTGCTGCCTCCAAAAATCGGATGATCGCCGCAAGCTCCGGCCGAATTGAAAGCGCGAAAATATCCTGCCCTAAAAGCTTCGCCGTGAAAGTGTCTTTCGTCCATTGGTGAGGCATAATGGCTTGCGCCCGTGCGAACGCTTTCAACTGAGGAGGCGGCCATAAACGTGCTCGTGATCGATATCGGCGGGAACAATGTAAAAGTCCTCGCCACCGGACAGACTGAGTCGCGAAAGTTTTCTTCCGGACCCGGCTTGACGCCGAAGCAAATGGTTGCGGGAGTTAAAAAACTCACCCGGGACTGGAAGTACGACGTGATCTCGATGGGCTATCCCGGAATGGTTGTTCGGAACCGACTGCTGGCTGAGCCGCATAATCTTGGACGCGGCTGGATGGGGTTTGACTTTGAAGCCGCGTTCAAGCGTCCGGTCAAAGTCATGAATGACGCCGCCATGCAAGCTCTGGGAAGCTACAAGGGCGGCAAGATGTTGTTCCTGGGGCTGGGAACCGGTCTCGGTTCCGCCATGATCGTCGATGGCGCCATCGAGCCGATGGAACTGGCTCACCTTTCCTACAAGAAAAAAACCTATGAAGATTACGTCGGCGCGCGAAGCTTGAAGAAGCGCGGAAAAAAGAAATGGCGGAGCCTTGTCGCGGAAGTGGTGAATTGTCTGATCGCCGCCCTCGAACCGGACGACGTAGTTCTTGGCGGAGGGAACGTAAAGAAACTGAAAGAGTTGCCGAAGGGTTGCCGCCATGGCGACAACGCCAATGCCTTCCTGGGCGGGTTTCGTCTATGGGAGAAAGCGGACAAGCGCAGAGCTTCGATGCCCGCGACGACTCGTTCTCCCGCCCAGCAAAGAAATAAAAGGAGTTAGAGATGACAAAACAAATCGTGCCACTCACTGATCGTCCAGCATGGAAGTCTCTTGAAGCTCATCATAGGAGTATCCGCGAGCTCCATCTCCGCAAGCTCTTTGCCGATGACCCGAAACGCGGCGAGCGCATGACGGCCGAAGCGGTAGGCCTCTATCTGGATTACTCGAAAAACCGCATCACCGACGAGACCCTCAAGCTTTTGCTGCGACTTGCCGAGGAATCCGGGCTGCGCGAGCGCATCGACGCCATGTTCGGCGGCGAGAAAATCAATCTCACGGAAAACCGCGCCGTCTTGCATGTCGCGCTACGCGCGCCCAGAGCAGCATCCATCGTTGTTGATGGCGAGAATGTCGTCCCGCAGGTCCACGCCGTGCTCGACAAGATGGCTGATTTCTCCAAGCGGGTGACCGGCGGCGATTGGCAAGGCCACACGGGCAAACCGATTCTCAACGTCATCAACATCGGCATCGGCGGCTCCGACCTCGGGCCGGTGATGGCCTACGAGGCGTTGAAGCATTACAGCGAGCGCACCATGACGTTCCGTTTTGTTTCCAATGTCGACGGCAGCGACTTCGCGGAAGCCGTGCAGGATCTCGACCCGTCGGAGACGCTCTTCATTATTTCATCGAAGACGTTCACCACCCTCGAGACAATGACGAACGCCCGCAGCGCTCGCGAGTGGTCACTCGCAGGTCTCGGCGGCGACGAAAAGTCGGTCGCCAAGCATTTCGTCGCGGTGTCGACAAACACGGCGGAAGTGGCGAAGTTCGGCATCGATACCGCCAACATGTTCGGTTTCTGGGACTGGGTTGGCGGGCGCTATTCGATGGATTCGGCGATCGGTCTCTCGACGATGCTGGCGATCGGCCCGGAGAATTTTCGCGCTATGCTGGATGGCTTTCACCAGATGGACGAGCACTTTCGCACCACGACCTTCGAGCGCAACTTGCCGGTGCTCATGGGCCTCTTGTCCCTCTGGTACAACGATTTCTTCGGCGCCCAGACGGTCGCGGTGTTGCCCTACGAGCAGTATCTGAAACGGTTCCCGGCGTATCTGCAGCAGCTAACGATGGAGAGCAACGGCAAGCACGTTACCCTCGACGGCGACAAAGCCGGCTACGATACCGGGCCAATCTACTGGGGCGAGCCAGGCACAAATGGCCAGCACTCCTTCTATCAATTGATTCACCAGGGAACGCGGCTCATCCCCTGTGACTTCATCGCGTTTTACCAAACGCTCAATCCGCTTGGCCGGCATCACGACATGCTCGTGGCAAACGTCTTCGCTCAGACCGAGGCGCTGGCTTTCGGCAAGACGCCCGAGGAAGTTAAGAGAGAAGGCACGCCGGAGTGGCTCGTGCCGCACCGCGTCTTCGAGGGCAACCGTCCATCGAATACGCTCCTCGCCGAACGGCTCACGCCGGAAACGCTCGGCAAGCTCGTCGCTCTCTATGAGCACTCGGTCTTCACCCAAGGTGTCATCTGGAACATCGATTCGTTCGATCAGTGGGGCGTCGAGCTGGGTAAAGTATTGGCCCAAAACATTATTGCCGAACTAGAGAGCAAGGAAGAGCCGACTCTCAGCCATGATAGCTCGACCAACAGCCTGATCCGTCGTTACCGAAAATTGAGGAAAGGGTGAACCCTACCTGATCCCGGCGCTGCGCTAGGAGTTCGCCGGACATCTGGAAAATCGGTGAGCGACCCCGATTGGCTGGCATAATCCGACCGTGACAGACTGAGCGAGTAAATTCGTAGAGCGCAGCCGAAGGCACGCCCTCGTCCGTCGAGATTTCGACTCATTCCGATATATCGACGCGACATTTCCGTCAGGAGCGGTGACGGAACAAAAACCTCGTCGATTGTGACCCGCTTCTTCAGCTTTGTTGCTCACAATAGATAATAAATTGTGGTGCTCCCTTAGATCGATGACACAAAAATCAAAACCGTTGTCCAGCTGGCTTAGTCTTTGCTGTCTCATGGTCTAGCAGGCGAGCGGTTTCTCGACTGAAATCCCGGCGCACAGCGATCATGCACCGCAGCATGAGTGAACGCTCGCCGGAAAAAAAGGAGAGCACCAAGATGAGAACCATTACTTTTTCTATTGTTGCAATTTTTTTCGCCGCGTTTCTGATTTCCACTGCCGCACACGCGAGTATGCAGGACGACGTCAATCAGGCCGTGACGATCATTCAGCGCTTTCAGGAGATCCCTGATCGAGCAATTCCCGGTAGCGTTATGCAAAACGCCAAGGGTCTGGCGATCTTGACCGTTACGAAAGCCGGGTTCATCGGCAGTGCCCGAGGCGGGAGCGGCATTGTCGTCGCGCGAACCGCAAAGGGTTGGAGCGGTCCTTCGGCGATCGGTACGGGAGGTATCGGAGTCGGCTTTCAAGCTGGGGTGGAGGTTACTGAGTTTGTGATTGTCCTCAACACTCAACAAGCGGTTAACGCATTCTCGCAGGGCGGCAATGTTACCCTGGGAGCCAACCTCAGCGCAGCGGTCGGTCCGGTCGGGCGTACCGCGGAGGGGGACGTAGCGCTACAGGCGGCCATGTATACGTATAGTATCAGCCAGGGACTTTTTGCCGGCATTTCGTTGGAGGGCACGGTAATCGCCACTCGGGACGAGGCCAACGCGGAGTACTACGGTAAGCCGGTCGCGGCCAAGGACATTCTCGCGGGCAAGGTAAAACCGCCGGCGGGTGAACAGAAGTTGCTGCAGGTTCTAGCGAAATACTGATTCTCGAAAGGGAAGCAGACGCGTTCACCTGTGCCGCCATTCACGCGTCACAGCGCTGCTCGTAAGGTGCGTCTCACGGAGAATCCTTGGAATACTCGCAATCCAGAAAGCCGCCCGGATGGTCATCCGGGATTGACCGAGCTTGGTCTCTAAGTTTATGCAGTCAAACGAAGCGTGAAAAATCGACAAGGAGGACATCACTTATGTTCACCCACCCGCTGCTTGGTTGGCATCATCCAATCGAAAACGAAATCACCAACACGCTCCTTCATCTGGAATCCGAATCGTGTTGGTGTGATCCGATCGTTGAAATCGATGAGAATGGCGACGATGTCGTGATTCATAGAGAAGTCACATGGAACTGATTAGCTCCGCAAAAGCCAGAGAAACAATCGAGGAGATTTCACAATGATCAACCTGAACCCCAGCGGCATGAGATGCCGCACCGTTAGACCCATCAGGACTCACGAAGGGCTGATTAGCCAATTCTCCGAAGGGACCATACAAAACGTCATCGATAACTTGGGACGTCAACTGATCAAGGTCGATTGGGACAGCGGCATCAACGCGTACGTCTTTGGTCACGAGATTGAAATCCTGACTCAGGTCGAATCTGCGGCGGCTTCTTTATAGCAATCGGTAAAGCATGTCATTGCGCCGCATCCAAATAGAGGCGGAAATTGCAATAGACGGTTTCTCTGAGTCGCTGACATTCGCGCTACCGCGGAGCCGCTATGTCGACACAGAGTCAAAATGACGACAGAGTGACTTCATCCATCACCTTTTAACAAAGCGGCTTGACGAGACATTTGCGAACAATATCAACGGCGATGTTTTTTCTGAGCAAAACGGCACGACGATTGTTAACTGCTTAAATCACACAGAGGGAATTATGAAGGCTCGATGCGCATTGTTGGTACTGTCATTCTACTCACGGGGTGTTCTGCGGACCCACGAAAGTACATTGAGCGGCGGCGCGGCCGTCGGTCATGTGGGGGCTAGCACTGATAGTTTCAGACAGGATCAAGACGTCGAGTCAAGTCGCGGCCGTATCAGCGACTGAGATTCAATGAGCTGGGCGGCACAACAGCTCGGCTGCCGGGAGTCGCGTTGCCCGTTTGCGGTGAATCTGCCCGTGGAACGGTTCGCTCTCAGTCCGTCAAGATAGTTTCGCCGTCCTGTGACAAAGTGAACTGAAACGTCGCTCCCCTGCTCTCGTTCGCTGTCGCCCACAGCCGGCCGCCGTGTGCCTCGATGATCGAACGGCTGATCGCCAGCCCCATCCCCATTCCATCCGGCTTCGTCGTATAGAAAGGGTCGAAGAGATGTTCTAAATTTTCCGGATTCAGCCCCACCCCTGAATCGCGTACGGCAATCAGCACTCCGTTCGATCTGTGCCTCCCGGTACTGATCCGTAACTCTCGGCTCGCTTCGTTACTCCGGTTCATTGCTTCGATGCCGTTGATAATCAGATTGAGGATTACTTGTTGAAGCTGGATTCGATCTGCGCGCACCAGCGGCAAGTTATCGGCAAGTTGAGTTTGTAACGAGACGCGATTCATGTGCATTTCGCTGCGCGCCAGTGCGATGACTTCTAGGACCATGTCGTTGATACTGAGCCAGTCCTGCCGCGGAAGCGATTTCTTGACGAGGGCGCGAATTCGGCCGATCACTTCGCTTGCACGGCTGCCATCACGGACGATGCGCTCCACGGCGGCCCGCGCCTCATCCAGGTCAGGCGATTGGCGGGCGAGCCAGCGCAAACAGGCATTGGCGTTGGTGATAACAGCGGAGAGCGGCTGATTGACTTCGTGGGCGATAGAGGCGGTCATCTCGCCCAGAGTCGCCACGCGAGTGACGTGCGCCAGCTCCGCCTGCGCCTTGTGTAGCGCTTCCTCGGCCCGCTTGCGCTCGGTGATGTCATTGTTAGTCTCCAGGACCCCAACCGGTTTTCCCGTCGCATCCAATTGCAGCGCCCACCGGCTCGCCACCACGACCTGTGTTCCATCACGGCGAGTGTGGATCAATTCCGCCTCCCAGCGCCCCGTGCTATTTAGCTCTGCCGTGATCTCTTCCAACGGCACCGGGAAGACCGTCTGCATGAGGCGGTGAGAAACCTGCCCGACCGCCTCGTCCCTTGTCCATCCGTACAATTTCTCGGCACCACGATTCCAAAAGGTGATGACGTCGTTGATGTCGCGCGCGAAGACAGTGTCGTGTGTGAGGTCTAGGAGGTTCGCCCTTTCTCGTAACGCCTCTTCGCCGCGTTTGCGTTCCGCGATCTCGACCTGCAACTTTTCACTAGCCCGCCGCAGGTCGGAGGTCCGCTCCTCCACTCTTGCTTCCAACTCATCGCGCGCCTCCTTGAGCGCCTTCTCCGCGTTCCTCCGTTGAACAGTTATCCAGCAGGCCACGAGGCCTGACAATGAGAACAGGAGGATGAATGGCCAGCTGTCGATGCTTAACACCGACGTCTGGCCCCCCGGCGCAAAGTAGTAGTCTACTGCCAACGTGGAGAGCACTACAGATAGCAACCCCGGCCCCATTCCACCGAACCATGCGCTGATGATTATTGCTATGTAAAAGAGCGGAGTGCGGAGTGTGGTGTAGCGCTCCAGCGAATTCGTGATGCCCAGGGCCACTACGACACTCAGCACGGCAAACCCGTATTGCCAAACCGCATGGGAAACTCGCAGTGTCAGAGAGTCTAGCTTCAAGACGCTCGCGCCTCCGCTTGGATGAATCAGAAATCTTTCTCAGTATATCGGTCGCATGAATGCGCAGAAGACCTAAACGTCAGCTATCCTATCAAAGCTCCAGTGTCCATCAAAAGATCCCGGTCAGAGACGATAAAGCGACGCCCACGTAGTTACGCTTGAACTCGTCGACTCAGCGGCCTCTTCATTCGGTTAACGCGACTGAAAAATCATAAAAAACTGCCTAGACGCCGGTATTTCGGCATCTGTCGACACAGCGGCACGGCATCTCCTCGAGCTCGGCAAATAATAGAAGTCATCTGTTTCAATTTCGCTGCTCAAAGTGATTTCGCAATCTTCAAAGAAGTTGGCACATCGCTTGCCACTAATGCGCTTAACCAGACAACGGGAGATTGGGAAACTGAAATTTGTCGGCGCTCGCTTCGGCGCTCCCTTAACAAATTATCACTAAAGTAACTGTTATATTATGTGGATAGTCAGAGTCGCACTTAATCGTCCTTATACATTTATCGTCCTGGCGCTGTTGATTTTGCTGGCCAGCCCCGTGGTAATCCAGCGCACGCCGACGGACATTTTTCCAAATATCAACATTCCGGTGGTTGCCGTCGCCTGGCAGTTTACGGGATTGAACCCGGAAGAGATGGAAGGCCGCTTCACGACCGGCTTCGAGCGCATTCTCACCACGGTCGTCGACAACATCGAGCACATCGAATCGACCACCATCAACGGTCAATCGATCATCAAAGTTTTTCTTCAGCCGAATGCCAGTCTCGCTATCGCCAACGCGCAGATCACGGCGGTATCGCAGGTCGCTCTGCGCCAGTTGCCCGCCGGCGCGCAGCCCCCATTGATCCTCAACTTCAGCGCTTCAACCGTGCCGATCATCCAGCTTGCTCTTTCAGGAGAAGGCCTTTCCGAGCAGCAGCTCAACGACCTCGGTTTGAATTTTTTGCGAACCCAACTCGTCACGGTTCCCGGCGCGGCGGTGCCTTATCCCTACGGCGGCAAACAAACCCAAGTGATGATCGATTTGAACCCGGCGTTGCTTCAATCCAAGGGTTTGTCGGCGACCGACGTGGTGAACGCGGTAAATCTGCAAAACCTGGTATTGCCTTCCGGCACGGCGAAAATCGGTCAATTTGAATATGACGTCGATATCAACGGCGCACCCAGAACCGTCGAGCAACTGAACGACCTTCCAATCAAGCAGGTGGGCAGCTCGACGATCTATCTTCGGGACGTGGCCCACGTGCGCAACGGCTTTGCGCCGCAGACCAACATTGTCCGGCACGATGGCCTGCGCGGCGTGCTCGTCACCGTGCTCAAGGCGGGGAGCGCGTCCACACTGGACGTCGTCAATGGCATTCGCGCGATTCTTCCGCGTGTCGCGGCCACGCTGCCGCCCCAGCTAAAAGTTCAGGCGCTTGCGGATCAATCGATCTTCGTGCGCTCGGCGGTGAGCGGCGTCATCCGCGAAGCCGTCATCGCCGCCTGCCTCACCGGCTTGATGATCCTGATTTTTCTGGGAAGCTGGCGCAGCACGCTGATCATCGCGGTTTCCATCCCGCTGTCGATTCTGGTCTCGATCATCGTCCTAAGCTTCTTAGGGGAAACCATCAACATTATGACGCTCGGCGGGCTCGCGCTCGCGGTGGGCATGCTGGTGGATGACGCCACCGTGGAGATCGAGAACACCAACCGGAATCTGGATCAGGGTAAGGAAATCAAGCAGGCGATCCTCGACGGCGCGTCGCAAATCGCCGTTCCCGCCCTGGTGTCCACGCTCAGCATTTGCATCGTGTTCCTGCCGATGTTTTTTTTGAGCAGCGTCGCGCGTTACCTCTTCGTGCCGCTCGCCGAGGCGGTGGTCTTCGCCATGCTCGCGTCGTATTTCTTGTCTCGAACCCTCGTGCCTACGATGGCGCTGTATCTCCTGAAACCGAAAGATCACCATGCGGCTACTTCGCGCAATCCATTCATCCGGTTTCAGGATTCGTTCGAGCGCGGGTTTGAGCGTCTTCGCCTCGGCTATCAGCGCCTACTCACGACGCTGGTTCATCGGCGGTTCATGTTTGTCCCTGTGTTTCTTCTGCTCTGTCTTTCCGCCTGGGCCCTCGTGCCTTGGCTGGGTGAAAACTTTTTTCCTGACACCGACAGCGGCCAGTTTAGCCTGCACGTGCGTGCCAAGACCGGCACGCGCATTGAAGAGACCGCGCGCCTTGCCGATCTCGTCGAGGACTCGATTCGGCGGGTCATTCCGGCCCAGGAACTGGACAATATTCTCGACAACATCGGGTTGCCCTACAGCACTATTAATTACATGCACAACACCTCTGGCCTGATCAGCGCCGCGGACGCAGACATCCTGGTGTCCCTCAAGGAGAATCATCGTCCCACGGCTGAGTATGTCCGGGAGCTACGCAAGCGGCTGCCCGGTGAATTTCCCGGCAACACTTTCTACTTTTTGCCCGCGGATATCGTCACCCAGATTTTGAACTTCGGCTTGCCGGCGCCCATCGATATTCAGATCGAGGGCGCTGACGTTCAAGGCAATCGAAAGATCGCCGACAAGATACTGAACGAGATACGCCACGTACCGGGTATCGTCGATCCGCGCATTCAGCAAGACTTCGATTACCCGAAATTCCATATCGACGTGGACCGCACGAAAGCAGCCGGCGGCGGCTTCACCCAGCGGGACGTCGCCAGCAGCTTGTTGGTGTCGCTGAGCGGAAGTTTTCAGACGACTCCGACCTTTTTCCTGAATTGGCAAAATGGCGTCAACTATAACTTGGCGACCCAGACCCCCCAATACCGGATTCAATCCCTGCAAGACCTTCAGAACATGCCGATTACTTCGGCGACGATGAAGAGTCCGGAGATTTTGGCCGACGTCGCTTCGATCACGCGATCGAGTGAGATGGCGGTGCTGAATCACTATGACATCCGCCGCGTCGTGGACATTTATGCCTCCGTGCAGGACCGGGACCTCGGCGCCGTCGGCAGTGACATCCAGCGCATCGTCGATGCCAACCAAAAGCTCTTACCGCGCGGCAGCTTCATCAAGATTCGCGGACAGCTCTCGACGATGCACACGTCCTATATCGGCTTGCTGGCGGGTCTCGGTTTCGCGATCGTCCTGGTCTATCTACTGATCGTGGTCAATTTCCAGTCTTGGTTGGATCCTTTCATTATCATCACGGCGTTGCCCGCCGCGTTGGCCGGCATCATCGTCTTCTTGTTTATCACTCACACCACGCTCAGCGTCCCGGCGTTGATGGGCGCGATCATGTGCATGGGCGTCGCCACCGCCAATAGCATTCTCGTCGTGTCATTTGCCAAAGAGCGGCTTGCCGAACATGGCAATGCGCTCGAGGCCGCCATCGAGGCCGGGTTCACGCGTTTTCGCCCGGTGCTCATGACCGCTTTCGCAATGATCATCGGTATGGTTCCCATGGCGCTTGGATTGGGCGACGGCGGTGAGCAGAACGCGCCGCTCGGACGTGCGGTCATCGGCGGACTGCTGTGCGCTACGGTGGCCACGATGATTTTTGTTCCGGCCGTGTTCAGCATTTTTCACAGCAAACGAGGCGCAACTCAATCCGTAGGTGAATGACAAAACCCTGCGCCAACGGCAGCCGATTTATTTCATGGAGCAATACAATGACCAATGACGAGAAGAAAGAATCCGAAACCCAATTGGAAAATACCCCGCGCGATCCAGACCACCATGCGGGGATTGGATTCGCGACTTATGTGATTCTCACCATCGTGGCAGGAGTTTTTGTCGTCGCGATTGCCTTTGGCTTGATCAGTCGCAACAGGGCGGAAGCGGACCTGCAGCAGACCACTGCGGCGGCAGCGACATCGATCGTCAACGTGGTCTATCCGAAGGCCGGCGCTCCCAACAATGAGATTGTTCTGCCAGGCAATACCCAGGCGTTTACCGATGCGCCGATCTTTGCGCGGACGAACGGTTATGTGAAAAGTTGGCACGTTGACATCGGGACAAGGGTGAAGAAGGGCCAGCTCCTGGCCGAGATCGAGACCCCCGAAGTGGACCAGCAGCTGCAGCAAGCGCGGGCGGATCTGCAAACCGCGCAGGCCAACCTGCGCCAGGCCGAAATCACCGCGGACCGCTGGGAAGCCCTCTGGAAAACGAACTCCGTGTCGAAGCAGGAAACCGACGTGGCTGTGAGCAACTTTCATGCGATGAAAGCCACGGTCGACTCAAACAGCTCCAATGTCCGCCGCCTGGAGGAACTCCAGGGGTTTCAGAAGATTTATGCTCCTTTCGACGGCGTGATCACGGCGCGCAACACGGATATCGGCGCGCTGATTAATTCGGGGGCGAGTACATCGGCGCAGGAGCTCTTCCACCTCACGGCAATCAACATCTTGCGCGTCTTTGTCGCGGTGCCGCAACTCTATGCGCAGGCAGTGCGCCCGGGCGCGACGTCATTTTTGACGCTCGACGAATTTCCCGGCAAGACTTTCGACGGCACGATCGCGCGCAACTCCAACTCCATCGATCCGGCCTCACGAACTCTGCTTGTCGAGGTCGATGTGGATAACCGCAGCGGCACCCTGCTCCCCGGCGCTTACGTCAGCGTTCATCTCAAATTGCCGCAATCGACCGGCTCCATCACGCTGCCCGCCAATACCTTGCTATTCCGCTCCGAGGGCTTGCGCGTCGGCGTGGTTCGCAACGGCCGCGCGCAACTCGTCCCAGTGACCATCAGTCGCGACTACGGCAACAGCGTGGAGGTTTTGTCCGGGCTCCAGACTACGGATCCGGTCATCGTCAATCCAAGCGACTCTCTGATCGGCGGGACGACCGTTCAAGTGAATACTCCACCCGCTCAAGGCGCCGCGCGATGAAATCATTGAACCTCGGTCTTACTGCTGCTGTGGTGTTGCTGTGCGCAGGTTGCATGGTGGGACCGGATTATTTTCAAGCCCGCGGTGCCGATGACGGCCGGCTACAAGGAGGACCAGGGGTGGAAGCTCGCGCGACCGAGCGACAAAATCCCGCGCGGCAAGTGGTGGGAGATCTTCGGTGATCCGCAGCTGAACGCGCTGGAAGAACAAGTGAGTGAGGCCAATCAAAACGTGAAGGTGGCCGAGGCGCGATACCGCCAGGCGCGCGCATTGATCGGTTTTTTCCGCGCCGGATTGTTCCCCACGGTTTCGGCCGGGGCTAGCGCGAGTTCCCTGCGCGATTCGACGAAGACCCAGCCACCGTCAAGCGGCGCGTCAACCCGCGACTTTCTGTTGACCGGCGATGTCTCTTACGAGCTGGATTTGTGGGGCCGTATCCGCCGGAGCGTGACTTCCGCCCGCGCGGAAGCCCAGGCAACCGCCGCCGACTTGGAGACCGCCAGGCTAAGCTTGCAGGCGGAGCTGGCGTTCGATTACTTCGAACTGCGCAGCGCGGATGCCCAGCAGCGGCTGCTCAACGACACGGTGAAAGCCTTCGAGGAAGCCCTGCAGCTCACGACCAATCGATTCGAAGGCGGCGCCGCGCCCAAGTCGGATGTGGCCCAAGCGCGGACGCAACTGGAAACCACGCAAGTACAAGCCACGGATATCGCCGTGCAGCGAGCACAGTTCGAGCACGCCATCGCGATTCTGATTGGCAAGCCGCCCGCGGAGTTTAGCCTTACGCCAGCGCCATTGGATTTCCAGCCACCGGATATACCGGCAGGTTTCCCTTCGGAACTTTTAGAGCGAAGGCCGGACATCGCGGCGGCAGAGCGTCGCGTCGCGGAGGCCAACGAACAGATCGGCATCGCCAAGGCGGCATACTTTCCAACGGTGACACTCGATGCTCTGCTCGGATTCGAAAGCAGCTCGATCCGAAATTGGGTGGGTTGGCCGAGTTTCTTGTGGGCGGTCGGCAGTTCTTTAGCGCAAACGATTTTCGATGGCGGTCGGCGGAAAGCTACTTCCGAAGCGGCGCTCGCCAACTATGATGCAACCGTCGCCAGCTATCGCCAGGCCACGCTCGATGCCTTTCAACAGGTGGAAGACAATCTCGCCGCGCTGCGCATCCTTGAGCAGGAAACCCAGCAACAAGAGCGCGCCGTGGTGTCAGCGCGGGAATCCCTGCAGCTCTTTACCAATCGCTACAAAGGCGGCGTCGACACCTACCTCCAAGTTATCACCGCTCAGACCGTGGCACTGGCCAACGAACGCAACCAAGTCGACATTCTGCGCCACCGCATGGATGCGAGCGTGCTGCTGGTGAAGGCGCTCGGCGGCGGCTGGAATGTCGCGGATCTGCCGCAGCTCTAACCAGCCGTGGAGAAGCAAGCGAGACCCTGTACCAAGTTATGAGAGTTCCATACGGACAACTCTCGAATTCATAGCTCGTTCGGTGACGGTGCTCGGCGCTGGTCGTTATCGGTCCTGGGCGGTATGGACGTTCCATCAGGAAGTACTTTACGCCTCGCGCATTCGACATCTCGAAAAAGGATCTGCTGCACGGTTCTAAATCTGGTCCGCCCTTCAACAGGCATAAATGCAGCAGTGTCGTCAGTTAGACAAGTTACGGTATTTCGGCACCTGATTCTTTGACCTTTATGCAAGGTGCTTAAGTTTTTACTCTCTGCCGATCCGCTCGCATCATGAGTGGTATCGGGTTCAAGTTTGCCATCCGCAAAAACGGTTTTCCCGCGATTACAAACCCTTGTCAACATTGCAAACTGCTTGGGAGGAGTCGCTATTTTTACGAAACCGTCAACCTGTTTCTCAACGGAGAGACAAAAGACCTCGGTTTCTGCCACTTCCGTTTCAAATCATGGAGGCGTGCAAATGTCTTGTTGGATGGCATGGGTCTTGCCCCCTGTGCATAAAAAAATAGATGGACTTAACCTCATGGAAATACAAAACGTCAGCGACGAATCGGAAAAACGACTGAGCTCAATGAGACCGTCACGGCATCGGTGGTGGCACCCGCTTCCCCGCATAGGGAAGTTCGCGTTTTGGTTGATTGTGGCCTACATGGTTGTCCAGCAAATTTTCGGACCGTATTGGACGAACGCTGCCAGAGCCAGTGTTCTCGATCAATTTCAGCAGCAGAGAAAATCGCGCGTGATCGCAATGATTCACCGGCAAGAAACTATCAGCCTCTTCGGAGTCCCCGTGAGCAGCTACATCAATATTGAAGATTCCGAAGCCGTGCTGAGGGCGATCCGTCTCACACCGCCCGACCAGCCGATCGACATGATTCTTCATACACCCGGAGGACTGGTCCTTGCCGCCGAGCAGATTGCCAAGGCTCTGGTAGAACACAAGGGCAAAGTCACCGTTTTTGTTCCGCACTACGCAATGAGCGGTGGAACCCTTATCGCGCTCGCAGCGGACGAGATCGTCATGGATGCCAATGCCGTGCTCGGTCCAGTCGATCCGCAGATCGGCGATATGCCGGCTGCGTCGATCGTGCGAGTTTTGAGTTTGAAGCAAGTCAACCGAATTAAGGATGAAACTTTGGAGCTTGCTGACGTAGCGGCGAAGGCCCGCCTGCAGGTTGCTAGCTTTGTTTCCGAACTCCTGCTCAATCGCTTACCGAAAGATAAAGCCGTGAGCCTAGCCGCAGTGTTGACAGAGGGCCGCTGGACACACGACTTTCCAATCACGGTTGAGTTGGCGCGCGAACTCGGCCTTCCAATATCTACTGATATGCCAAGGGTTGTCTACGAGCTGATGGATTTATTTCCCCAAGGAGGAGCAGATAGGCCGTCGGTTCTGTATGTGCCTCTGCGCCGCTCTCCGGCAGGACACGACGAAGCACCGAACTCAGCTCCTGCTTCGTCGACGAAGAAGTAAGCGGTGAGCAGAACAAACAGAGGTTGTTAGTCGTCTCTCCCTACTGGATATTCCGCTGCATGCGAGCCACGATCGCTGAGTTGAGGCCAATTATGTTTGTTTACGATCTCCCGTGTTCCTTCGAACACGCTGTCAATCGGTCGCGCAGTCATGCTGAACCGTGACACATGGACGCGCGGCGTCGGGTCGGTTATTCTCCGATACGGACTTGCCGTCTTATCTGTCGCCGCGGCGCTTATCATCAAAGAGTTGCTGCGGACCTACTTTGATCCGACGCCCAACTCATTGTTCTTTTGCGCGGTCGTGCTCAGCAGTTGGTCGGGCGGGCTTGGCCCGGGATTGCTGGCGAGCGCGCTCTCAGTGGCGCTGATCGATTACCATTTTACGTCGCCCTACTACGCCCTGGATTTCAGCGCGGAAGACCTGCCGCGCATGGCGGTATTTTTTCTCGCTGCGGTGTCGATCAGTTGGTTGAGCGCGAGTCAAAAGCGCGCCAGGGAATCGCTTCAGCAGGCGCGCGACGAGCTGGAGTTGAAAGTGCGTGAGCGCACGGCTGAGTTCCGCCACATCAACGAAGAATTGCGCGCCGAAATCGCTGAACGGAAGAACGCGGAAGCGGCCCTGCTGTCGAGCGAGGCCCAACTCAAAGAGGCCCAAGCAGTCGCCCACTTGGGAAGCTTCGAAGTCGATGTGCTCACCGGCCACACTCGTTGGTCCGATGAAGTCTTTCGCATCCTGGGACGTGATCCGGCGAACGGCTCGTTGTCGCGCCAAGACTTCATCGAGCACGTAATTCATCCCGAAGATCGGCAATATGCCGAGCGACGGTATAATGAAGTCGTCCATGATGGGAAGCTTTACGATCTTGAGTGCCGGGTTATTCGTCCCGACGGCTCCGTGCGCTTCGTGCAGAGTATGGGCGAGCCGATCAAAGGTCCGAACGGAACCGTGATCCGATTGGTCGGCGCCCTGCTCGATATCACCGAGCGCAAGCAGACCGAGGATAACCTCGCGCGGCTGAATCGGACGCTGCAGACTCTCTACCAGTGCAACCAGGCGTTGGTTCACGCCACCGACGAATACGAGCTCCTGCAGGCGGCCTGTGGTATTCTCGTCGAGGTCGGCGGGCTGCGCATGGCATGGGTGGGTTATAAGGAAATTGACCTGGAAAGGTCGATTCGGCCGGTGGCACAGGCAGGATATAACGAAGGATACGTGGAAAGCGTGAAAGCCACCTGGGAAGATGCCGAACGAGGTCATGGCCCGACCGGGACGGCAATCCGCACCGGCAAGCCTGCGTGGACCAAGAACATTCAAACTGACTCGGGTATCGCACCCTGGCGCGCGGAGGCGCTCGAGCGCGGCTATGGTTCGAACATCTCGCTGCCATTGATGTCCGATGGCGCGCCGTTTGGCGCGCTCACTCTTTACGCCAAAGAGCCGAACGCTTTCAATGAACGGACGCTCGAGCAGTTCACGGAACTTGCAAACAACTTAGCCTATGGAGTCATCGCGCTACGCACGCGCGTCCAGCGCAGGCAGGCCGAAGCGGCCTTGCGCGAGGCCCAAGCGGAGCTGGCCCATGTCACCCGAGCCATGACCATGGGAGAACTGACGGCCTCCATCGCACACGAAATTAATCAGCCCCTCGCTGCAGTCGTCACCAATGCCAACGCCAGCTTGCGCTGGCTCGCGGGCGCAGCGCCAAACCTCGACGAGGCGCGCGAGGCCGTGGGACGCATCGTTCGCGACGGCAACCGGGCCAGCGACGTGATCGGGCGGATTCGCGCCTTGTTCAAAAAAAGCGACGGCGAAAAAATGCTGTTCGACATGAACGAAGTGATCCAAGAGGTCGTGAGCTTGATCCAAAGTGAAATACAAAAAAATCACGTCACGCTGCGCATGTCACTGGCCACGGGTCTACCGCGCGTCCTGGGCGATCGGGTGCAACTGCAGCAGGTGATTCTCAATCTGGTGATGAACGGCATCGAAGCCATGAGCGCAGTCACGGATCGACCGCGTAACTTGCTCGTTCATTCCGATCAATACGAATCCGACAAAGTTTCAATCGCAGTAGAAGACTCCGGCATCGGCCTGAATCCCGAAAGCCTCGATCATCTCTTCGCGGCATTCTTTACGACCAAGCCTAAAGGCATGGGCATGGGGTTGGCGATCAGCCGCTCGATCGTCGAGAATCACGGCGGACGGCTCTGGGCCGCGCCGAACGACGGCCCCGGCGCGACCTTTCAGTTTACGCTCCTGCAGCATCGTTAGGATCGCTATGGCAGAGCCAAAACCAACCGTATTTGTCGTCGACGACGACGTGTCGGTGCGAGAAGGTTTGGCGAGCCTGATACGATCGGCGCGGTTGCGCGTCGAGACCTTCGCTTCCGCGCAGGAGTTTTTAGCTCATCCGCAGGCCGATAGACCGAGCTGTTTGGTGTTGGACGTGCAACTTCCGGGGCTAAGCGGGCTCGATCTGCAGAGGCGAATGGCAGAGGCGCGCATCGACATTCCGATTATTTTTATTACCGGTCACGGCGATGTCCCGACCTCCGTACGGGCGATGAAAGCGGGAGCCGTCGAGTTTCTGACCAAGCCGTTCGCGGATCGAGATCTGCTGGATGCGATTCAGCAGGCGATAAAACGCGACCGGATCGCGCGCCAGCAGGAAGCGGAGATGGCGGAACTGCAGAGCCGCCATGAATCGTTGACGCCGCGCGAGCGCGAGGTGATGACGTTGGTCGTCTCCGGGCTACTCAACAAACAGGTTGCCGCCGAGCTCGGCACCAGCGAGATCACCGTGAAAGTTCATCGCGGCCAGGTGATGCAAAAGATGCAGGCCGCGTCTTTGGCCGACCTGGTCAGGATGTGCGAGAAGCTGAGAATTTCGCGGCCCCAAAAATCGTAGGGGCAAGGCGCGCCTTGCCCTTTACCTCCCTATACCAAAGTATAATGGATTCACGGTGGGAAAGATTGCTAAATTAATGTCAGATTGAAAGATCCACATGGCTCATCTTCCACTGATATCCGTTGTCGACGATGACGACTCAGTCCGCGAATCCCTTAGCGGTCTGATCCGCTCGGTCGGGTTCGGGGTTATGGTGTTTAGTTCGGCCGAGGAATTTTTGAACTCGGAGTGTCGCCGCGCTACGGACTGCTTGATCCTCGACGTGCGCATGCCGGGAATGAATGGCCTCGACCTTCAGCGGCGATTGGTAGCCGAGCATTTTGCCGTGCCCGTGATTTTCATCACGGCGCACGGCGATGAAGAGACGCGGGCGCGAGCCCTTAACGGCGGTGCGGTGGAATACCTGCTCAAACCTTTCAGCGAGGAAGCCTTATTGAAAGCGATCGACATGGCTCTCAAGGCCAACGATAGCCCGTCCAAGGAGAAACAAAAGTAGCAGCGAAACCGCGAGCGCAACGCCGGGTGAGCGAGGATATCGAGTGCTCTCCGCTCATCAAGCCGGCTCGTTGAACGAAAGGGAGTTGCCACATGAGTAAAATAGCTCCTCTAATTTACGTTGTGGATGATGATGCGTCGGTGCGTGAGGCTCTGAGCAGCTTGATTCGATCGGCGGGATTGCGGGTCGAGACCTTCGCTTCAGCGCAGGAATTTTTAGCTCACCCGCAGACCGATGGGCCGAGCTGCTTGGTGTTGGACGTGCAGCTTCCGGGACTAAGCGGACTCGACCTGCAACAGGAACTGGCCAAGGCGGATATCCATATCCCGATTATTTTTCTCACCGGTCACGGTGATATTCCGACGTCGGTCCGAGCCATAAAGGCGGGCGCGCTGGAGTTCTTGACCAAGCCTTTCGCCGATGAGGATCTACTGGACGCGATCCACCAGGGCATTGCCCGCGATCAGCGGGCGCCGAAGCAGAGAGGCCATACGGCGGACCATAGGTTTGCCGATATCGTCGGCAAGAGCAACGCGTTGAATGCCGTGCTGGATCAGGTGGAAGTTGTCGCACCGACAGAATCGACGGTGCTGCTTCTGGGTGAAACGGGCACAGGAAAAGAACTGTTTGCGCGCGCGATCCTTAACTACAGTTCCCGTGCCAATCGTCCCTTCGTCAAGCTTAATTGTGCAGCGATCCCTTCTGGCTTATTGGAGAGCGAGCTATTCGGCCATGAAAAGGGAGCTTTTACAGGAGCGGTTTCGCAGAAAATCGGTCGCTTCGAACTGGCGAATGGAGGCACGCTTTTTCTCGACGAAGTGGGCGACATTCCCGTGGAGCTTCAGCCTAAGCTGCTGCGCGTGTTGCAGGAGCAGGAGTTCGAGCGCCTCGGCAGCGGGCGAACCATCCGCGTCGACGTGCGCCTGATCGCGGCAACGAACCGGGACCTGGCGCAGATGGTCAACGAAAAACAATTTCGCGAGGACCTGTATTTCCGCCTCAACGTCTTTCCAATTCGGATTCCACCGCTGCGAGAGCGGCCCGGCGACATTCGGCTCTTGGTGCAACACTACGTGGACAAGTATGCGCAGCGCATGAACAGGCAAATTAATTCGATTCCCGAAGAGGCGATGACCGCGCTTTGTCGGTATTCGTGGCCCGGGAACATTAGGGAGCTGCAAAACTTGATTGAACGAGCCGTGATACTGACGCCAGGAAACGTATTACAGATTCAAACCCATGATCTGCAGCAGTCAAATCCTATCGCGTCGACCATGGCGGGCACTTTGGAAGACGTCGAGCGGCAGCGCATCCTCGAGGCTTTGCGGGAAGCCGGCGCGGTCATCGGCGGACCGCGCGGCGCGGCCGCCCGCTTGGGCCTCAAGCGCACCACTTTGTTATCTAAAATGCAAAGACTCGGCATCGCCCGGAGCACTAACTACACGCCACTGGTACAGAGCGAGAAATCCAAGGAGCTGCGGCAGCCAGTCAAATCTTAAGCCGTTGACCCGCCTGCCGACACTGAATCATCGCCGCGTGTTTGCGCCCTTTCGCGTCGCACGTCAGATTTGACTGCACATCGCTGTCGTATGGCGACAAAATTTTCGCACTCAAGTAACCGCCTGCTCCTGCGCTTCCGAACAACCGCACAACTGAATTTTTGTCTACGCGTTATTCCTGTTTGGCGTACGAGTTGGGAAACATAAAACCGGACCACAGGCCCGTTTGGAGGAGCGACCTCTTGTAGCGACCGAGAAAGTCAGATCGATTCAACGCGCAAATATCCAGTGATCTGATAGTCGAGTTTTAGAGTGGCGAGATTGTTTTTAGGTTCCCTGCAGAATCGTCGGTGGTTGGAGGCAGGGGGAACCGGAGGGGCGTGATGCGCCGCTCCGACCGTTGCGGCAACACTCAGTCTTCGTAGTTGTTCGTCCAGCGGTGTTGTCGTTCTAGTCTCTGTTGTTGAACCTGATCTTGGTCGACCGGACTTGCATCGCACGGACCGTAGAAGTCAATAACATCTTCAGAAATTGGATTCTTGAGAACTGGCTCATTGGTCGCCAAACTCTCTCCTTCCATTGCCTGAAACTTCTGATGACAGTAACTGCCTGCTACAAACTCGTCTTTAGCAATGACGCCGTCGGCGGCGAAAGCTGTCGCACTCGCTGCGATGCTACCCAGAAGAATCAAAGCCGCCAAAAGTGATCTTGTGTTTTTCATTTGATTCACCTCCTTTCGTTGTTGTCGAGAGGAAGTAGCGCAATCGATATGCCACGTACCTTCGATGTTGAGAAAACACTTATGGTTAGGGGAGTTCGCAGATTACGAGGAATATGCCAAAGGATTCGTAGTCACCCATGACGACAAAATGGCGCCGCATACTCGACAGATGTCGAGTGACGGGCGTTGAATTGCGCGGCGCCAACCAGTTCCAGGACGCGTTGCATCGGGGCTCGAGCGACTAACGCAAAATATTTTGGCTTCGCAGGTGGGACGATAAGAGCGCTTGAAGTGAGCGATTCAGCCAGACGATTTTTTGGAGCGGGCGACCGGGGTCGAACCGGCGACGTCCAGCTTGGGAAGCTGGCATTCTACCGCTGAATTACGCCCGCTCAGCTCAGGGTAGTGTCGGAAATGAAAATGTATGGAATTGGCCGTAGCTTGTCAATGTACGTTAACTTGTCGGCTTCAGGCATGGCGCGCCTTACCCTGTGCCAGAGCGAGGAGATCCGCCGCCGGCATTTTAGAAACCAGGATGCAGATCACGGCTCCTTCCCTGTGGAGCACGGCGTGAACATCGCTCTTGTCAAACGAGTAGAAGTTGGTCCTCTTCGCGGCATCATAAAATTTCTCGGCGTCCGCCGGCGCGTCGGATTCGCTGCCGAGAAACGTGAAGCAGGTCACGCTCGAGCCTTCGCCTTGATAAACCGTGACGAGAACTTCGCGCCCGTTGATTTTTTCCATGAAACCGGACACCGGATGGAGCTTCATGGGAGATAGATCGAAACCCATGGGCGCAAACCGACCGCCGACCGCCTGCACGAGCTGGGTCTTGAGCGCGTTAGCATCAGCGACGCGGGTGAGAGGTTTTCTACCGGCTTCGATTTCTGCGTGGGTCGTCAATGCCGTGAGTGCGATGCCCTGACCTTGACTGCCGCGAAAGATCAACGGGTAAATCACCAGGAGCAGCGCCGCCAAGGCCAGCGCCGGTCGAACGAGGGGCGTGGTGAGAAATTGTTTCAACCATGATCCGGCGCGACGCCATAGATCTGTATTGCTCCCTGATGCTATAAGGGTCTGACGCAGCTCTTGCGGCGCAGTAATGAGCGCGCTCGCCTGGTGAATCTCCTGCTTGAGGCGCAGTTCCCGTCCAAAAGCTTGTTGGCACTGTGAACAGCTCTTGAGGTGGTCCTCGACGGTGAGGCGTTCCGGCCCCGACAGCTCATTGTCAATGAGCGCGGTGATCCATTCTTGGGCCTCGTCACAATTCATCGGTCACGATCCAGGTTCGCCTTTGAGCACATACCCGCTCAATATCTTCTGCAATAGTCGGCGTCCACGCGACAAGCGCGAACGTACCGTGCCGACGGGGCACGAAAGAATCTCGGCGGCCTCCGCATAAGTAAAATCTCCCATATCGACCAGGACGATCGGCACGCGAAACTCGTCGGGTATCTTTTTCAACCCATCGCTGATTCTCATACCGAGCTCTTCCGCTAACACTTGCGCTTCCGGCCCGGGATTCGGCGCCGGCAAGTTGTCGAAGAAATCGTGCTTCTGGCCGGCGGAGGCGACGAGATCCTCGGCAGCTATGACACGTTTGTTACGCGCGTAGAAGTCGTAGAAAAAATTGTAGAGGATCTTGGTCAGCCAAGCTTTCAAATTGGTGCCCGGCGTAAATTGCTCTCGCGCACTCAGCGCCCGGGCACAGGTTTCCTGGACACAATCCTGCGCCTCATCATCGTTCTTAATCAGGTAATACGCGACGCGGTAAAGATGATCCAGGTGCGTCATCATCTCCGACCCGAAACGTTCCCGCTCAAGGTTCCTGACATTCCTCAGCGCCACGGTCCCGGCATTGTAATGAAGGGCATCCCTAGAGTCCAACCGCGCACCGTTCTAGTGGATCAACGAGAGCGCCCGGCAAAAGTTCCCGGGCCTAGGTCATAGGTCGGCCGAAGAGCTTGCGACCGTAGGCCGAGCTGTCCTATCTTGGACGTTATGAAGTACAAAAATCTTGGCAAAACTGGATTACGGACCAGCGCGGTCGGCCTTGGCACGATGGTCCACGCCGGACACTTCGGCGCGATGAAAGACTCCGAATCGCTCGGGGCCATTGAAACGGCGTTGGAGTTAGGGGTCAATTTTATCGACACGTCGGATGCCTATGGCGCTGGCTACTCAGAAACGCTGCTGGGGAACGCGCTGAAAGGAAAACGCGACAAGGTCATCCTTGCGACCAAGGGCGGCAACGTGATGGCCGGCCCGAACCGCGGCAAGCGCATCTTCGATCCGGAGTACATCAGCCGGGTCATGGACGAGAGCTTACAGCGGCTCCAAACCGACTACATCGATCTTTACCAACTGCATAATCCGACGGTCGAAGTGATCGAACGCGGTGCTGTGTGGGAGGTGTTGGAACGCGCCAAGCGGGCCGGGAAGATCCGCCACTATGGGGTTTCCATCAATACCATGGAAGAAGGCATCGCCGCGGTCAAAGACGGCCGCGCCGAAACCATCCAGGTGGAGTACAATCTGCTCGCCCAAGAGCCGCGGGAGAAAATCTTTCCGCTGGCAGAGCAAGCTGGCGTCGGCGTCATCGCGCGCGTGCCGTTAAAGCGCGGCATCCTGACCGGTAAAATGACCATCGCCGACGAAGCCAGGTTTCAGGGCGAAGATGTGCGTGCGCGTAGTTTCAAGGGCGAAGCGTTTGCCAAGGAATTGGCCAAAGCGGACCAGCTGCGTTTCTTGGTTCACGGCCCGGTAAGAAATCTCGTCCAAGCGGCGATCGCCTTTTGTATCGCCCACCCGGCGGTCAGCGTGGTGATTCCCGGCGCGCGCAACGCCGAGCAGATGCGCGAAAATGCCGCGGGAGCGGATGTCGATATACCGCCGGCGGATCTAGAGAAAATCGCCGACCATTGGCGGCGGGAATTTGCCGGTTAAGCAACCCACACTGCCAGCGCCGGAAAATCATCGTGGAGAAAACTATTTCAAACTGGCCCGGTCACAAGAAGCTCGCGATCATGGTCACGGTGATGTTCGAAGTCTGGTCGGTGGGAAAGGCGCCGCCCTACTCACCGATGACGACTTCGCTCAAGCCTGGGACTGCCGATCTGTTGGGAATATCCTGGTCGCAGTACGGCGGCAGAACCGGCATCTGGCGCTTCATGCGCATCTTCGATGACGTCGATATCAAAGCAACGGTTTGTCTCAATGCCAGGGGCGCGGAAGTTTTTCCCGAAGCGGTTAAGGAAGTGCACCAGCGCGGCCACGAGATTGCCGGCCATTCTTACACTCAAGACCTGATTCTTCCCTACCTCTCGGCTGCGGAAGAAAAAGAAGTCATCCAGCGTTGTAGACGAATCATCGAGAAAGCCGTAGGAACCGCTCCCGCCGGCTGGTTTAGCCCGGTCGCGGCGCCAACCGATCACACGGCTGCACTGCTCGCCCAAGAAGGATTTCTCTGGCACGGCGACTATAACGACACCGATCTGCCCTACGTATTGGAAACAGCCAACGGCAAGCTGATCGCGATCGCGCACAGCGATTTTACCGATAACCGCACGTTGCGCTCTAGTCCGCGGGATTTTTATAACGTCTACAAAGATACCTTCGATTACCTTTACAAATACGAAGCACCATCGTTAATTAATCTGACCGTACACGCGCATTTCGGCGGGCGGCCATTGATGTCGGCGATGCTGCATGAGTTGCTACGTTACATGAAAGGTTTTCCGGACGTTTGGTTTGCGCGTCATGATGAAGTCGCGCGCTGGGTATTGACCAATGCGGCTCAGTAGTCCGACCGACTAAGCGTTTAGAGTCACGGACGGCGACTCTTTAAACTTTTTCATTCAAAGGTTCAAAGTCGGGGAGTAGTGAAGTCGGGCATCGGCCTTGAACATTGAACCTTGAACCGGCGGCGCCCTGCGGCGCTAAAACTCACCGCGATAAATACCGCGCTGACCGCGCGCCTCTTCTACGCCGACTTCCAAGGAACGAATTTTCGTTCGGGGAAACGTCCGGCGGACTTTTTGGCGAATTTGATTGGCGACATGTTCCGCCAGCAGTTCCGTGCTTGTGTTCGTCAATGGCAGGAGAATGACGTCCTGCCTCGGCAAAATTATCTTCTGTTTCTTGTAGCGCAGCTCCACCTCGCGAGCGCGCCGGCGCACTTCGATCGCCGGGCTGGCGGTCTGAATCAACGTGCGGTGATCCAACGCATCGCAGATGCGCTTGACGAGCGGTTTGAAAGCAATGAAATCGAGCACCACGCCGGCGCTGTCGAGCTCGCCTTCCATGGCGACGGAAACTTGGTAATTATGTCCGTGCAACGGTTCCCTTTGCCCGTTGGCGAATATCAAGAAATGAGCCGAAGCAAAATTGAAATAATCTTTCGCTACTTCGATGCTAAATGTTCGCGGCATGTTCGGACGTTAGCCAAAAGGCTTTGGCCTTTCAAGCGACGCGGCCGAGCAAGAGAAGGAAAGATTAGCCATTCAATAATTTTGCCGCGTTAGCTTGCAACGAGATTGCGAAAGAGCTACGGGAGAGGACCATGGTTTCCACGGTTGCAATGTTGATCAAGCTGTCGATGCAAGTTCAGCCCGCGAAGAATACATAAAAGAGCTTTTTTCAATACCCAGAGCAGGTTTGCGCATGTTATCCGCTGTCGTTTTAGCCGCCGGAGCCCAGAGAAGAGGCGAACCAGAACTCTTTCTGCCACTCAACGGCAAGCCGGCGCTGCAATGGCTGTTGGAGAGCGCCCTCGCCTCCGCTCTCGACGAGATCGTTTGCGTCTTGGACGATCTGAAATCCGCGCGGCGCCAGATCCATCTTGTCGACGATAAACTATTCTGGCTGGTGAACTCCAACAATCGCGGCCAAAGCGCTTCCGCGATCACCGGCCTTTGGGCGATCCATCCAAAGAGCAAAGGGATCATGTTTCTCGACGGCGACCAACCCTTTATGCGCAAGGACTTGATCGACGCGCTGATCGAAAAATTTTATGAGAGCTCGGCATTGATCGTCGCTCCGAGCTTCGACGGCAAAACGCGCAGTCCGATTCTGTTTCACCGCGAGCTATTTCCTGAACTTTTAAAGCTCACCGGCGATCGCCGTGAGCGCTCGCTGCTGCGCGGGCGCGAAACATTCACTGCTTTAGTACAGTGGAAGGAAGAGCTTTCTTTCGTGCGGCTAAAAGATCACCCACGCCGCGAGCGGGTAGGAGAAACGATCTGACGCAGCGTTCAGGATTTCACATCGATGCCGACCGCTTCGGCTATATGTTTGAGGCCGTCCCGCTGAAGCAGTTGAAGTAAGCCTTTGTTGATCCGCTTTACCGCCCCCGGCCCTTCGTAGATCCAGCCGGTATAAATCTGCACCGCATTGGCGCCGGCCTTGATCTTCTCGTAGGCATCGTAGGCGTCAAAAATTCCGCCGACGCCGATAATCGGCAGCCGCCCGCGGGTGATTCGATAGATATGCGAAATAAATGCGTCACCATTGACGTGATGGGCCGGCCGCTCAATCCGCCGGGCTCGGCGCCGTTGGGCGATTTCAGTCTCTCACGTTTCATCGCACGTCGCGTTGGTGGCGACGATACCGGTGAGCTTCACCTGCTGGACGACATCGATGATCTCGTCGACTTGGGCAAACTCCATATCCGGAGCGATTTTGACGAAAACCGCTTTAGGTTCAATTTTCGCACCGCGAAGCCAGTGCGAGATTTTTCTGCTGGACCGCCGAGAGCAGTTCGCGTAACAACTTTTTTCCTGCAGGTCGCGCAGGTTGGGCGTGTTCGGCGAGCTGACGTTCAAAGTGAAAAAATCGCCGTGGGGAAAAGTTGCTCGAAGCACGAAAGAAAATCCGCCACCGCATCCTTGGTCTCGACAATCTTCGTGCGGCCGATGTTCATGCCAAGGGGAATCTTCGGCCGCCCGCCGCGCGCGCGTAACCGGTCGAGCTTGATGGCGATCGCTTCGGCGCCTTCGTTGTTAAATCCCAGGCGATTAATTAAAGCTTCGTCTTCGGGCAATCGATAAAGCCGCGGTTTGGGATTGCCTGGCTGAGCCTGGGCGGTGATCGCGCCCACTTCCATGAAGCCGAAACCGAATGCGGATAGCATCTTGGGCGCCAGAGCGCTTTTGTCGAAACCGGCGGCCAGTCCCACCGGGTTGGGAAAAGTCAGCGGTCCGATCTTGACGCCTAACCGTTCGTCTTCGACTCTATAAAAATTTTCGAAAGTACGGAAAGAATTTCTGCTCGTGCCAGCAGCGCCAGTATCGTCTCGTGGCTTACCTCGGGATCTTTACGAAATAAGCATTGGACGAATCAGCGATTTATAAAACATGGACACCTGAACGAGTATCGGAAAACTTTTATTACTTCCAGAGACTGCGCGAAGCGATACTTTGTCGTCGCGGCCAAAATAAAGACAGGGAGAGCTGCGAACGCTCCCCCTGTCGTCATAGATTCCAAGGCCGCTCATCGACCGGCACTGAAGCAATTTACCTATTACTCCATTCGAGTTTATTTAAACGGCGCACAGGGCGCCGGAGTCATAATGGTATTTTCCTGCATCACCAGCAGCTCCCTGGTAGGCGGCGGCCAACCTTCAACGGTTTTCGTCGCTTCGGCGCGCAGACGCTCGCGCTCGCCGGCGTCTTTGTAGGCCCAAACATGAATATATTGGTTCAGCGGCCCGATGATCGTCTGCCCGGCAAAAACTAGCGGCGATACTTTGGTGCGGCGCCGGATTACCTTGCTCCAGCGTTCAAAGACCGTCGGCATGGCGCCGGGTTGATAAGTGTAGGTGCGGAACTCATAAAGCTCGCCGAGCTTTTTTTCCGGCAGCGGCGGCGAGTACGGCGCCAACTGGACGATCTTGTTTTCTTGCGTGACAATGAACTCTTGCGTCTTGGGCGGCCATTTGCCAGTCTTGCGCGCCTCGCCGCCGATGCGCTCGCGGTCTTCGAAGCTCTCGTAAGGCCAGACATGAGTCACCCGGTTCAGACCGCCCACTTCCGAGCAGAATAGTCCAAGCAGCTTGGAAAATTGCAGCCGCGCCGTTAGTCCCTCGGCGAAGCGTTCGACAAAGTTATTCGTCATCCCTGGTTTCAACACATAAGTTCTCATCTCAAGAAACATAGCGCCACCTCCAATAATTAGTCTCCTATTCTTTCCCACAAATGGTGGAAGTATTGCAACCGTCGCGTCGGTTCCGTTTTCATGGCATTCTTACGAATCTGCTAAGAGGCTTAAGTCTGTAATAGGCTCAAATCACAAGGGATGAATTTCACTGCGAAGAACCGTTTCACCTGTTTGTAATTCTATACTCAGGAGGTCCTATGAAATCGCGCGCAGCCGTCGCCTGGGAGGCCGGCAAACAATTGATCATTGAAGAAGTCGAAGTCGGCGCAGCGAAACAGGGCGAGGTACTGCTGAAAATCGCCGCCACCGGTGTCTGCCACACCGATGCCTACACGCTTTCCGGCAAAGATCCTGAAGGATTGTTTCCGGCAATCATGGGCCATGAAGGCGGCGCCACGGTGCTGGAAATCGGCGCCGGCGTGACCAGCGTTAAGCCCGGCGACCATGTAATTCCGCTGTACATTCCAGAGTGTGGCGCGTGTAAATTTTGCCTGTCGGGACGGACCAATCTTTGCGGCGCCATCAGGCTGACGCAAGGCAAAGGCGTCATGCCCGACGGCTCCTCGCGGTTCTCTTTGGGCGGCAAAACCATTCTGCACTACATGGGCACCTCGACGTTTTCGGAATACACCGTGCTGCCGGAGATCGCCTTGGCGAAAATCAATCCGGCGGCGCCCCTCGACAAAGTTTGCCTGCTCGGCTGCGGTATCACCACAGGCATCGGCGCGGTATTAAACACGGCTAAAGTGCGGCCGGGCTCCACAGCTGCCGTCTTCGGCCTCGGCGGCATCGGTCTCAGCGTCATCCAAGGACTGGTGATGGCCAAGGCCGAGAGAATCATCGCCGTCGACACGAACGAAAAGAAGTTCGAGATGGCGAAAAATCTGGGCGCGACCGATTTCATCGTGCCCCAACCGGACGGCACGCCGGTGCAGCAAGCGATTATCGACATGACCGACGGCGGTGTCGATTATTCATTCGAATGCATCGGTAATGTGAACACCATGCGCGCGGCGCTGGAGTGCTGCCATAAAGGTTGGGGCGAATCGACTATCATCGGCGTCGCCGCGGCGGGCCAAGAGATCGCCACCCGGCCGTTTCAACTGGTCACCGGAGGGTTTGGCGCGGCACCGCCTTCGGTGGCGTCAAAGGCCGCTCGCAGCTACCCGGCTACGTCGAGCGCTATTTGAACGGCGAGATCAAAGTCGATCCGATGATCACTCATGTTTTACCGCTCGAACGGATTAATGACGCCTTCGATTTGATGCATGAAGGCAAAAGCATCCGCTCGGTGATCAAGTTTTAGTCCCATCACGGCTTGCGTAAGCACAAAATGTTGGGGTTGGGGCGCCACCGCGATAGTAATCCAGCGACGCCGATTGGCGGCCGTAATAGCGATCGTTTCCCAGGAGAATTTGCCGGGAAAATGGCTTGCAGTTTGAAAAATTTCTCACTATAAGAAGGCCCTAGTGGTTTTTTCCAGCCTGTGCTGAAAACTCCGCGCGACAGACTCTGAGAAAGGAACAGCGATGAATAAGAAGATCAAATTTCGCGTTAACGGCAAACGACATGAGGTCGACGTCCCGACCAATCGCATGTTAATCGACTGTTTGCGTTACGATCTCGGGATGACCGGCACCAAGGAAGGTTGCAGCGTCGGCGTCTGCGGCGCCTGCACCGTGCTGATGGACGGCGACATGATCAGCTCCTGCCTAACCTTAGCAGTTATGGCGGACGGCCATGAACTCACCACGGTTGAGGGTCTGGCGAAAAATGGCGAGCTCAATCCGGTGCAAAAGAGTTTCATCCAATATGGCGGTTTTCAATGCGGCATCTGCACCCCCGGCCAGGTGGTCGCGGCGACTGCTTTATTGAAAGAAAACCCCAAGCCCAACGAAGACGAAATCAAAGACTGGATGATGGGCAACCTGTGCCGCTGCACCGGTTATTACAAGATCATCGAATCGATCCAGAAAGCGCATCAATTCGCGAAATAATAAGGACACAGCCATGATACCTTTTGAATATCGCACCCCGAAGAGTCTCAAAGAAGTCCACGCGACACTAAAAGAGTTTGGCGGCGACGCCAAGTTGCTCGCCGGCGGCACCGCCTTGGTGATCATGATGAAACAGCGCTTGGTCCGGCCCACCTGCCTGGTCAGCCTGAGCTCGGTGCGCGGCTTGAACGGCATCGAAATAAAAGACGGCGGCTTGTCGATCGGCGGGCTGGCCTCCCATAGAGCAGTGGAAAGCTCGTCACTAGTGCGCCGGCGCTTGCCGATGTTGGCCGAGACTTATCACCATGTCGCCACCCTGCGCATACGCAACATGGCCACCGTCGGCGGCGGCTTGGCCCATGCCGATCCCAACCAGGATCCCCCGCCCAGCCTGATCGCGCTTGGCGCCACAGTGAAAGCGACCTCGCCGTCCGGCAGCCGAGTGATTCCCCTCGATGAATTTTTCAAAGATTATTATGAGACTCTGCTCAATCCCGATGAGATCATCACCGAAGTGATGGTGCCGAAACAGGCGCCCAACACCGGCGCGGCCTATATTAAATTTTTGCCGCGCACGGCGGATGATTATGCCACCGTCTCGGCGGCGGCAGTGCTGACTCTCGACAAGACGATGAAAACCATCGCCGATGTGCGCATCGCGCTGGGTAGCGTCGGCGTGACGCCGATCCGGGCCACCGCAGCCGAAGCGGTGCTGCGCGGCCAACCCTTGAAGGCCGAAGCTTTTGCTGAAGCGGGAGAGAAGGCTAAACAAGCCGTCGACCCGGTCAGCGATTTCCGCGGCTCGGCAGCCTACAAGACCGATATGGCAGCGGTATTCGTCCGGCGCGCTCTGGAAAAAGCGCTCACCGACATTCGCCAGCAGGCCAAAGCCAAAGCGGCACCGAAGCCGAAGCCGGCAACAAAGAAGGCCGTCAAGAAAGGTAAAAAACGTTGAAATTTTCCCAGACAGCCCAGATCCCCGTGGCCCGTGAACCGCTTTGGGATTTCTTGATGGATGTGCCCAAGGTAGCCAAGTCGCTGCCTGGGGTGGATTCGGTCAGCAAGATCGACGATACAACCTATGAAGGCGCGCTGACCGTGCGCGTCGGCCCGATCAAGTTGAACCTGCAAGGCAAGATTATCCTTGAAGAGCAAAACAAAACCGATTGGCGCGCCGCGCTGCGTGCTGAAGCGAAAGACCGCATGGCGGCGGGCGCGGTTAACGGCAAAACCATCATGAACTTGAAAGAGATCAGCGCTACTAGACCGAGCTGGTCGTCGAAACCGACGTGAATATTCTCGGCAAGATCGGCGAGTTCGGCCAACCGATCATCCGCAAGAAAGCCGACGCGATGCTCAAAGAGTTCGTCGAGAATATCAAGAAACAATTAAGTGGGAAGTAACGGCTCGCCGCCCGCTTCGGTCTCTTCATCCTGATCTAAACTAGTTTCCGTCACCCGGCCGAGGACTCTATCGTAGCAGTCCTCGGCCAGTTTTTTGCGTCCCGCCGAATTATCCCGATAGCGAAAACATTCGATCTTGGGCTGGATCGTTATCAGCACCTCGATGCTGCGCAGTCCTAACAGCTTCCAGAAATGCGATACGAATTCCATGTCGCCATACCAATAAAGCGAATCGCGATTGGCCGGGCTCACCGGCCGCTCTCGATGTTTATATACAAGGGTCGTCGGCACGATCACCGACCGGCTGCGCAGCGGCGCCGCCAGCGGCACGGTCTGAAACGGCAGCATCTTTTCGCCATTGGTCGAGGTGCCCTCGGGAAATAGCAGGATATTGGCTTCCTGCTTCAGCTTGCGCGACATCTCTTGCACCATCCTACCGACCTGGCCTTTTCTTTGCCGGTCGATGAAGATCGTCCCGCAGAGAATGTTCCACTGGCCGACGATGGGCCAACTGTGTACTTCCTTCTTTGATACGAAGACGATGGGAAAAATACTGCCGAGCACGATACCGTCGATGTAACCGACGTGATTGGCGATGATGACATAGCCGCCGCGCTCAAGCTCGCCTTCGTCGCCGACAACCGTGAATTTTATATTGAGAATCGAGCGCAACAGCGAATTATGAGTGCGACTGAGACGGCTAACAATTTTCCAGCGATTGGGCAGGCCAGGATCGAGATCCACAAGTGAACCATCCCGACCAGGACAAAAAATAATACCCAGAGAGAAAGAAATGCGGTGAGTTTAAGCAGGCGCATCGCTCACCCTCACATCCACCAAGCCCAAACGTTTTAAATAGCCCTCTTTCAAATCACAAAGTCTAAAAGCAAGAAGAAGTCTGCCGTACCGAACTCGGCATCCAGCGCCGGCGGACCGCAGACCAACGAGCCGATGCGCAGATAGCCTTTGATCAAACTCGGCAGTTCTGGAACAGCGCCGCTTCGTCGGCACGGATTGGCACCGACTAAAGGGTTAAAGCGGCAGGCTTTCATGGGCTCGACTCGTGCAATGGTCAGGCGCGTAATATTTGTTTTTGAGGAGGGCAAAAATGGCGCTGACTTCAGCAACATCCGTCGTATATAAGCTGCCGCAGCCGAAAAGTAACGCACTTGGTGCGCCTGACATAATCGACGAAGCTTCCCACATGAGCGGGATGAGCGCTCGATCGCGGAAATCTTTGCGCGCGCACGAGCGGCCGAGCTCTAACAATTCACCATCAAGCGCTTTGATGCGCGATAGATCGAATTCTTTCTCGGAATAAAAGCCGATTGTCGGCGCGCTTTCGATCCCCGCAGCAAGCGGTAGGTACCGACGACATCCTGACTTCTGAGATCGCGAACGATCA
>CAWDPO010000038.1:0-86078 GCA_963804165.1 uncultured delta proteobacterium | reverse complement strand
CGCGGCGACTGCTTTATTGAAAGAAAACCCCAAGCCCAACGAAGACGAAATCAAAGACTGGATGATGGGCAACCTGTGCCGCTGCACCGGTTATTACAAGATCATCGAATCGATCCAGAAAGCGCATCAATTCGCGAAATAATAAGGACACAGCCATGATACCTTTTGAATATCGCACCCCGAAGAGTCTCAAAGAAGTCCACGCGACACTAAAAGAATTTGGCGGCGACGCCAAGCTGCTCGCCGGCGGCACCGCCCTTGGTGATCATGATGAAACAGCGCTTGGTCCGGCCCACCTGCCTGGTCAGCCTGAGCTCGGTGCGCGGCTTGAACGGCATCGAAATAAAAGACGGCGGCTTGTCGATCGGCGGGCTGGCCTCCCATAGAGCAGTGGAAAGCTCGTCGCTGAGTGCGCCGGCGCTTGCCGATGTTGGCCGAGACTTATCACCATGTCGCCACCCTGCGCATACGCAACATGGCCACCGTCGGCGGCGGCTTGGCCCATGCCGATCCCAACCAGGATCCCCCGCCCAGCCTGATCGCGCTTGGCGCCACAGTGAAAGCGACCTCGCCGTCCGGCAGCCGAGTGATTCCCCTCGATGAATTTTTCAAAGATTATTATGAGACTCTGCTCAATCCCGATGAGATCATCACCGAAGTGATGGTGCCGAAACAGGCGCCCAACACCGGCGCGGCCTATATTAAATTTTTGCCGCGCACGGCGGATGATTATGCCACCGTCTCGGCGGCGGCAGTGCTGACCCTCGACAAGACAATGAAAACCATCGCCGATGTGCGCATCGCGCTGGGTAGCGTCGGCGTGACGCCGATCCGGGCCACCGCAGCCGAAGCGGTGCTGCGCGGCCAACCGCTTGAAGGCCGAAGCTTTTGCTGAAGCGGGAGAGAAGGCTAAACAAGCCGTCGACCCGGTCAGCGATTTCCGCGGCTCGGCAGCCTACAAGAACGATATGGCAGCGGTATTCGTCCGGCGCGCGCTGGAAAAAGCGCTAGCCGACATTCGCCAGCAGGCCAAAGCCAAAGCGGCGCCGAAGCCGAAACCCGCAAAAAGAAAGCCGCCAAGAAAGGCAAAAAACGTTGAAATTTTCCCAGACCGCCCAGATTCCCGTGGCCCGTGAACCGCTTTGGGAATTCTTGATGGATGTGCCCAAGGTAGCCAAGTCGCTGCCCGGGGTGGATTCGGTCAGCAAGATCGACGACACAACCTATGAAGGCGCGCTCACCGTGCGCGTCGGCCCGATCAAGTTGAACCTGCAAGGCAAGATTATCCTTGAAGAGCAAAACAAAACCGATTGGCGCGCCGCGCTGCGTGCTGAAGCGAAAGACCGCATGGCGGCGGGCGCGGTTAACGGCAAAACTATGATGAAGCTTGAAAGAGATCAGCGCCAACTATGACCGAGCTTGTCGTCGAAACCGACGTGAATATTCTCGGCAAGATCGGCGAGTTCGGTCAACCGATCATCCGCAAGAAAGCCGACGCGATGCTCAAAGAGTTCGTCGAGAATATCAAGAAGCAATTAACTGGGAAGTAACGCGGCTCGCTCGCCCGCTTTCGCTCTCTTCATCCTGATCTGAACTAGTTTCCGTCACCCGGCCGAGGACTCTATTGTAGCAGTCCTCGGCCAGTTTTTTTCGCCCAGCGAATTATCCGGGTAACGAAAACATTCGATCTTGGGCTGGATCGTTATCAGCACCTCGACGCCGCGCAGCGCCAACAGCTTCCAAAAATGTGTGACGAAATCCATCTCGCCGTACCAATAGATCAAGATCGCGATTGGCCGCGCTAACCGGCGTCGTCGATGGTTTTATACGTGATCGTCGCCGGCACGATGATCGAACGGCTGCGCAGCGGCGCCGCCAATGGCACGGTTTGAAACGGCAGCATGTGTTCGCCGTTGGTCGACGTGCCCTCGGGAAATAAACAGAATATTTGCGTCCTGCTTGAGCTTGCGCGCCATCTCTTCGAACCAACCTGCCGACTAGCCCTTTTCTTTGGCGGTCGATGAAGATCGTGCCGCAGAGAATATTCCATTGGCCGACGACGGGCCAGCTGTGCACTTCTCTTTTGGAGACGAAGACAATCGGAAAGATACTGCCAAGCACGATGCCGTCGACGTAGCTCATGTGATTGGCGATGATGACATAGCCGCCCCGTTCCATCTGGCCTTCATCGCCCGAGAGGTGACTTTGATGTTGAGAATCGAGTCGCAACAGCAAGGTGTAAGTTTCGATTGAGCCGGCTGACGATTTTCCAGCGATTGGGCAGACCGAGGATCGAGACCCACAGATGCACCAACGCCACCAAGGACGAAGAAAAATGCCCAGAGCGAAAGAAACGCGGTTAATTTAAGCAGGCGCATCGCTCACCTTCAAATCCGTCAAGCCGAGCCGCTTAAGGTATTCGCCCTTCAAAGCGCCGAAATCCAAGAGCAAGAAAAAATCGGCCGTGCCGAACTCGATCCAGTGCCGGCGGGCCGCAGACCAACGCGCCGATGCGCAGATAGCCCTTGATCAAACTCGGCAGTTTCTGAAACAGCGCCGGCTCATCGGCGATCGCCACTGTCTCGATGAATCCGTTGAAAGCGACATTTTTCCACGGGAAAGACTCGATAAGCTCGGTAGCGCATAATATTTATTTTTGAGCAGCGAAAACATCGCGCTGACTTCAGCAACGTCCGTCGTGTAAAGGCTGCCGCAGCCGAAAAGATAGCGCACCTTGATGATTTTTGACCTGCTCGGCGATCGCTTCCCACATAAGCGGGATGAGCGCACGGTCGCGGAAATCCTTGCGCGCACAGGAGCGGCCGAGCTCGAAGCAATTCGCCATCGAGCGCTTTGATGCGCGATAAAGATCGAATTCTTTCTCGGAATAGAAGCCGATGTGACGGCGCGCTTCGAGCCCCGCATGCAAGCGGTAGGTGCCGACCACATCACTGCTTTTGAGATCGCGGACGATCAAGTGATCGCAAAACGGATCGAATTCGTCGACATCCAAACCGCGTTCATAGGAAATTTCAATCCCTTGTTGAGCTCAAGGTTGAATACTTGAAACCGGAGCCGCTGGGCTTCTTCGATCTCGCTCGGCTCGGTGGCGATTTTGACTTCAAAGTCAGCCATTGCAGGAAAACCTAACATATGGACGGTACATTTGAAAACTCAGCGGCGAGAATCGATGGCGCTAGCGAATGCCTTTAGCGATGCCGCCACTTGGGCGGGCGCTTTTGAAGAAATGCCTTGACGCCTTCTTCGACGTCATGCGGTTTGTAGAGTTCCCCGCAATATATTTCTTCGGACCGCTTGAGCGCCGATCGAAACCCCGCAAGGACAATTCGCGCAAGCCTTTTAAGGTCAAGCGTAACACCGCGCCGCTTTTGCCGAGGAGCTCGTCCACTAGCTTCTTGAGAGCCGCGTCGAGCTGGTTTGCGAGTAAACACTCGGTTGATCAATCCCATGGCCTGAGCTTCGCGGGCGCTAAAGCGCCGCCCGGTGAGAATCATTTCCGCGGCCCGGTGATAGCCGATCAATGAGAAGCGCGCCAGCGCCACCGGCGGGTAGCAACCGACAAGAATCTCCGGGGTGGCAAACGAACTTTCCTCCGAAGCGACGATAAAATCGCACGAGCTCGCCACTTCACAAGCCGCCGCCGAGACAAACGCCGCGAACCGCGGCGATCGTCACTTGCGGCACGCCAAGAGCTTGCGAATCACCCCGTGGACGACGTCGAGCATCTCGGGAACTTTTTCTTTGGTGTGATCCTTGATGTCCACGCCGGCGGAAAACGCCCGGTCGCCCGCCCCTGCGAAGCACCACCACATCAATTCAGGGTCCGCGCGCAGCGCTCAGCACTCTGATCCAACTCGCGCAAGAGAGCGAGATCCAAGACATTTAACGGCGGGCGGTCCCAAGTGATCGATATAAGCGGCCCGTTTTCTTCGAATTCACACGCATGGTTAGTATCCCCGTTTGTCAGCGAACCAGCAGTAATATTGCCAAAAAGATGACCCTTCATAGACCAGGCGGCGTGCTTACAAACCAAGAGTGAAGAAAATTTGACAAAAGATCGCAGCACCTAAACTTGTCTTCTAGTCTCTTAAGGAGGGCATGCCATGAAGACGCGCAGTCTTTGTGCTCGGCTCTTATTGTTCGTTTTCGCTTCAGCGCCAAGACGGTTTCGCCGCGCCGGACGAATACGACGACAGCCAATCGCATCCGTTAAGGATCGCCGCCTACTTGATGCATCCGGTAGGTTGGTTGGCGGAATGGACTATATTTCGTCCCTTCCATTTTCTGGTCAGCGCGACCGAGCCACAGGAAGCCTTTTTTGGTCACCGTCCGCATCCGCCGGTTTTGGCCGAGCCACAGCCGATACATGATTATGGCGTCGCCAAAAAGGTTCCGCCGAAGCACAGTCGCTCGCCGCAGCCACCAGCTGCCGCGCCCAGCGCCGCTGCTGAAACTGTCAAGATCGTCGAGGTGCCGGTGGAAAAGACTCGTCATCAAGGAAGTGCCGAAAATTGTCGAAGTCGAAAATTTCGTTTTCCCACAGTCGCGTTTCGCTTCGACTCCGCTGAACTTACGGACATTGGCAAAGGCCAAGTCTACTTGGCCGCACAGCGATTAAAAGAAAAGGCGGACCTAACCGTGGTTATCGAAGGCCATACTGACGCGGTCGGCAACGACGAATACAATCAGAAATTGGGGCAACGTCGCGCTCAGACGGTGATGAAAGAGCTTTCGGCGCAAGGTATCGACCCAAGTCGCATGTCGGCTGCGAGCGTCGGCGAAGGCAAACCACTGGTCAACCAGGACGCGCAGTGGGCTCGTGCGGTCAATCGCCGTGTCGAATTCCAGGTGAAAGGAGCGCGCTGAACGACACGATTAATTTCCGTCGTACAAGCCCAGCCTGACTTCTAGGCTGGGCTTTTTTTTAGCCTGAATCGGCCAGAATGCCCGAACTACTGATTCAATGAGCACAATGGTCTACAACCCTCACGACAGCTTTTTCAAGAAAGCCAAGCAAGAAGGTTATCGCTCACGCGCCGCTTACAAACTGCTTGAATTGCAACAACGCTATCGTCTTTTGAGAGCCGGTGATGCGGTCATCGATCTCGGCGCCGCGCCAGGGGGCTGGCTCCAAGTCGCCGGAAGGATTGTCGGACAGAACGGCAAAATCGTCGGCGTCGATTTGCAAGCGATCCAGCCTTTTCACGAACGCAATATCATTTTGCTCCAAGGCGATATGACAAGCGCCGAAATCCAAAAAAAAATTAGAGAGCTTTTGGCCAAACCTGCGGATTGCGTGCTCTCCGATCTGGCACCCAAGCTGAGCGGCATACGTGACGCCGATATGGCGCGCTGCTTGGAACTCAATCAAATCGCGCTAAAAACCTCCATCGACCTGCTTCGGCCGGGCGGTTCCTTGCTTATCAAGAGTTTCATTAGCAACGACCTGCATAGCTTCACGGCCGAGATCAAAAAACATTTCTCCAACGTGCAGCGGACTAAGCCGGAAGCGACGCGCCAAGGATCTTCGGAGTTTTATTTTCTAGCAAAAGGATTCGCCCCCAAAACGGGCGACGCACCGTAGTAAATGATCGCGCCAGGCAACCGCTAGCCGCAATGCCTCAATTTAGAAAAGATCCGGTGACTGACCGCTGGGTCATCATCGCTTCGGAACGCGCCAAGCGCCCAAGACACTACAGGAGTGATGGGGATCGAGCGCAAGTCACCGCCACGCGCTGTCCTTTCTGCGCCGGTAATGAGGCCATGACGCCACCGGAGGTCTGGGCGCAACGGGAAAGTAATACGCCCGCCAACGCGCCAGGCTGGCAGGTGCGCGTGGTCCCCAATAAATATCCGGCGCTCGAAAACAACGGCGACTGGATGGCGGTAAAAAACGGCCTTTACGAGTCGTCGAATGGTCTCGGCGTCCATGAAGTGATCATCGAAGTGCCCAGATCATGCGATCAACATGGGCACGCTCGGTCTCGACCAATTCGCCAAGATCCTACGCGCCTATCGGGAGCGCATGCGCGCGCTCCGAGGCGATCCACGGTGGCGCTACCTGATGCTTTACAAAAACCAAGGCGAGCGTGCCGGCGCGACCTTGGAACATGTCCACTCGCAACTTGTAGCGTTGCCGTGCGTGCCGCGTGAAGTCATTGACGAACTCAACAACACAAAGAAACATTTTGACTCGACGGGTGGCTGCGTCTATTGCGCCATCGTTCAGCGCGAAATTGACTGCGGCGAGCGACTGGTGTCGGACACGGAGCGCTGCGTTGCGCTTTGCCCGTTCGCGCCGCGATTCGGTTACGAAATTTGGATCCTACCCAAGAACCACGCTGCCACCTTTGAGCAAAACACGGAGGAAGATATCGTGGCGCTGGCTCACACGCTCAAAGATTCCATCTCAAGACTAAACCGCGTCCTTGACAACCCGCCTTTCAGTTACGTCATCCACTCGGCGCCAGCGCAAGAGCTCGCGACGCCGCACCATCACTGGCACATCGAGATCATGCCGCAGGTCACGAGAGCGGCGGGGTTTGAGTGGGGCTCCGGAATGTTTATGAACTCAATCGCGCCCGAGGATGCCGCCCAGTTACTGCGCGATGCGACGATTTAAGCTTTCGACCGGTTGGACCTCGCGCGCCTGTCTTTGCTGGTAGAGCAGCAAGGACGCAGCGATAGCGCAACATAGTCCGGATACGGCAATCGCGTTCGGCGTGCCGATGACATGGGCGATGCTACCGATAAAAAGCGTGCCAAACGACCAAAGTCCTTTGTCCATAAAGAACAAGCTCAGCATCCGCCCCAATAACTCCGGCGGCGTTTCCATTTGCACAATGGTGTTGGCGACCGCGCGAATAGCGATATTGCTGGCGCCGACCAGCATCAAAAAAAGCATCGACAGCGGCAGCGACCGGGAGAACGAAAATAAGATCAAAAACACGGAAAAGGCATAGACACTCATCGCGACAAAGTGTGTGCGGCGGCGCAGTCTGGCGAAGGAAGCGATGCCCAACCCGGCAATGACGGCGCCGATCCCCGGCGCGGCGAGAAGCAGGCCGAATGTCGACGGACCGGCATGCAACACGTCGGTTGCAAACACGGGCAGAAAGCGTGTGTACGGCGTGCCCACGAGTGCGATGCCGTAGGTCAGTAAAACAATGGAAAATAGGCGCCGCTGGCCGTGCAGAAATTGGTAGCCTTCCACGACCTCTTGCCAAAATGGCGCTTCATCTTTGGTCTTGGCTCGAAGCGCCGGGAATTCCATCACGACGAGCGTGACGATGATGGTCAAAAAGCTCACGGCATTGACGAATAAACATCCGGCGACACCGATCACGCTGATCAACACGCCGCCGATGGACGGACCGATGATCTTTGCCATATTGGCCATCGAGGAGTTGAGCGCGATGGCGTTCATGAGATCCTCGCGCGGCACCAAGTTATTGATCAACGAGTGGCGCGCGGTTTGATTCACGGTATTGACCGTGCCCAGGAACAGTACCAGAACGATCACGTGCCAGAATTGGATCGTTTCGAAATAGACGAGCGCCCAAAAAGTAAACGCCTGCGCCATCGCCGAGAATTGCGTCCAAAGCAGCAGCCGGCGGCGCTCGACGCGGTCAACGATCGCGCCGCCGACAGCGCCCAACAGCAGACGCGGTAACGCTTGGCAGAAACCGACGACACCGAGCAGAAGCGGCGAGCCGGTCATCGTCCACACCAGCCAGCTTTGCGCCATGGCTTGAAGAAAATCGCCCACGTGGGACAAGCTCGTACCGAAAAATAGCAGACGAAAGTTGCGGTGGCGCAGCGAACTGAGCGTGCGCGCGAGGTTGATCGACCCGCGCTCGAAGAGGGCCATTATTCGACCGTCACGCTCTTAGCAAGGTTGCGCGGCTGATCCACGTCCGTGCCGCGATGCACGGCGATATAATAGGCAAGCAGTTGCAGCGGTATCGTCATCACGATGGGCGTAAGATAGTGGGATGCTTTGGGCAGCGTCAAGACCCGGTGTCCGGCGAGTTCGCTCGCGGTGTTGGCATCGTCCGTCAATACGACAACCTTGCCACCGCGTGATTCGACTTCCTTGAGGTTGCTCATGGTTTTTTGAAAGTAACGGTCGTGCGGCGCTAATACGACCACCGGCATCTTTTCGTCGATCAAAGCGATCGGGCCATGTTTCATCTCGCCGGCCGGATAACCTTCGGCGTGAATATAGGAAATCTCTTTGAGTTTGAGTGCGCCCTCAAGCGCGATCGGGTAGTTGATACCACGGCCGAGATAGAGAAAATCGGAGCTATGCATGAGGTCACGCGCCAGCTCCTTGACCTGGTTTTCAATTTCTAAAGCCTTTTCGATCCAGCTCGGCAGAGACATCAGATCGCGCAATAATTTTCTCGCGTCCGCCGGCTTAAGCTTGCCGTTGAGCCGGCCCAACGCCACCGCCAGCAAGTAAAGCGCGGTCAATTGGGTGGTAAAAGCTTTGGTGCTTGCCACGCTAATTTCCGGCCCGGCATGAGTGTACAACACGCCGTCCGATTTGCGCGGAATCGATGAGTCGATGACATTGCAGATCGACAGGATCTTAGCTTTTTTGGCGCGCGCAATTTCCGTGGCCGCCAGAGTATCGGCGGTTTCGCCGGATTGGCTGACCATGAGCAGTACCGACTTCGGATCCATCAGCGGTGAGCGGTAGCGAAACTCGGAGCCGTAGTCAACTTCGGCGGGAATACCGGCGATTTCTTCGAGCATAAACTTGCCGACCAGGCAGGCGTGCCAGGCGGTGCCGCAGGCGACCAAATGAAACCGCTTGATTTGCTTGACGGCACTCGTCGTTAGTTCAATGTCTTCAAGGGAGACCTGTCCGTCTTTGAGTGAGATGCGACCGCGGAACGTGTCGGCGAGAGCGCGAGGCTGATCGTGAATCTCCTTGAGCATAAAATGCGCATAGCCGCCCTTTTGCGCCGCCACCGCGTCCCAGGTGATTTCCTTGACGGGACGATGAATAGTTTTTCCCTTGCCGTCGAGCACTCGATAGGAGCCCAGTGTAACTTCGCCGATTTCGCCGTCTTCGAGAAAAGTCACTTTACGCGTATAGTCGAGCAGCGCCGGAATGTCGGAAGCGATAAAAGTCTCTCCTTCGCCCCAGCCGATCACGATGGGCGTGGAATTTTTCGCGACGATCAAGCGCCGCGGATCGCGGCGATTGAGAAATAACAGCGCATAAGAGCCGTGAATTTCCCTGCAGTGTGCGGCGCACGGCATCGAGAAAATCCACGCCCCGCTCGATCTTTTCCGCGACCAAATGAGCGACGATCTCCGTGTCGGTCTCCGAGCTGAAACGGGTACCGCGCTTGGCAAGTTGCTCTTTTAGCTCGAGATAGTTTTCGATGATGCCGTTGTGCACCACGACGACGTCGCCTGCGCTGTGTGGGTGCGCATTGGTTTCCGACGGGCGGCCGTGGGTTGCCCAGCGCGTGTGGCCGATGCCGACAGCGCCTGTCATCGGTTGACGGCGTAGCATCGTCTCTAGATTACTCAATTTGCCTTCGCAGCGGCGGATCGTCACCTGGCCGTCGTTTAACACGGCAATGCCAGCGGAGTCGTAGCCGCGGTATTCAAGCTTTCTCAGACTTTCCAGTATCAGCGGCGCAGCTTCCCGATGGCCGATGTATCCGACTATGCCGCACATTATTTTTTGTTCTCTTTCATTTTCTTGCGCTTCTGTTCTGTCCAGCCTTCACGCAGCCGCTCTTCGCGCTGGTTGTACACCAGCGCGCCGGCCGGAATGTCATGACGAACCGTGCTTGCCGTGGCCACGTAGACATCGTCGCCCAAGGCGATCGGCGCCACCAGCGTCGTATCGCTGCCCACCTGAACGCGATCGCCGATCGTCGTTTTATATTTTTGGAAGCCATCGTAATTACATGTGATCGTGCCCGCGCCAATATTGGTGTCGCGGCCGATGGTGACGTCACCGAGATAGGTCAGGTGATTCGCTTTCGTGCCCGCGCCGACCTTGGCTTCCTTGGTTTCGACGAAATTGCCGATATGGACGTTGGGACCGAGACTCGTCCCCGGCCGCAAATGCGCAAACGGCCCGATGATCGCGCCCTGCTCAACGCGGCACTGGGTAAGCACGACCGAGAAGCGCACATGCACTTCGTCGCCAATCTCGGCGTCCGTAAGAAAAGCACTGCCGTCGATACAACAGCGTTCGCCGATCTTAGTCTGGCCGCACAGCTGCGTGTTAGGGCCGATCACGGTGTCCTTACCGATGGTCACGCCTTCTTCGATATAAGTGGTATCCGGATCTTTGAGCGTCACACCGGCCGACATCCATTTTTTGTTGATGTTCTGGCGCAGGTTCTTTTCCATAAAAGCGAGCTCCTCTCGGCTGTTGATCCCCATCATCTCGCGGGCGTCGTCGACTCTCACCGTCTCGATACTCATGCCTTGTGCGATACCGAGCGCAACGATATCCGGCAAGTAATATTCACCCTGCTGATTGTCATTCTTAATGCCGCTGAGCGCAGCAAACAGAAACGACACCGAAGCAACGTAAATGCCGGCATTGACTTCGCCAAGTTTTCGCTGGGCTTCGGTCGCATCTTTTTCTTCGACGATGCCGGTCAGCGCTCCGGAAGCATCCCGCAGGATTCGTCCGTAGCCCTTCGGTTCTGCTAATTGGGCCGTGAGCAGCGTCGCTGCAGCGCTCCGATCACGATGGTGCTCGACCATTGTCCGCAGGGTTTCTTCTTGAATCAGCGGGACGTCACCGCTCAAGATCATGACGTCACCGTCAAAGCCGGCAAACGCTTCCTTGGCGCACAACACAGCATGGCCCGTGCCAAGCTGCTTTTCTTGTATCACCCAGCGGACGCCTTTCTCTGGGTAAGCCAGTCGAACTGCGTCTGCACCGTGCCCGATAACGACCGTCATGAGCTTTGGTTCAAGTCGACAGGCCGTCCCTAAGGCGTGAAGAAATAGGGGCTTTCCGCCGAGCGGATGGAGCACCTTCGGGAGCTCGGACTTCATCCGAGTGCCCTGTCCCGCGGCCAAAATAATGACTCCCAGTTGTTTCATTGTCACTTCATGATGCGCGAAGAATAGGATTATAATGCAACCATGAAATCAATCAACGAGAAGCTTTTAGACAACCACTGTAGGAAATTTGCGTCTGTTTTGCCAAACCGCGTGACAGCCGAATACGTTGGCGCGGCTTCGATCCCAGGGATTGCCACGCCGCCACGAGATCTTGTAGATTACGCTGACGCGCAATGCCTGGCCGCTTTTCCGGTGAGTGTGGCTCCAGGTTGGATGAGCCAGACTATTTAAACTTTTGACGAGGTAAGTTATTCTGCGCCCATCGGAGCAATTTGATGCAAGAAAAAATCGCCAATCAATCGAATCCAGCACCCTCGCAGGACGAATCTCCGGAAAACTGGTGGGACTACTGTCCAATTTGCAGCTCGAAATTGTCAAACCAGAAGTGCAAGTATGTTTGCTCAAATCCAAATTGTAACTTTTTTATGAGTTGCAGCGAGTTCGACCTGTAACTGATCTTGGAGCGTGACACTGTAGCCAATTCGCTTCCAGTCCGGTAAGGGAAACAACATGTCGAAAAGCGCCGGCATCGTCATCATTGGCAACGAAGTCTTGTCGGGCAAGACGCGCGACAGCAATTCCTACTTTTTCTGCGCCGAGCTACGCCAACTCGGCGTCGAAGTGCAAAAAATCTCGACGATCCAAGATGACATCGATATCATCGGCCGCGAGGTCGCGGAGTTTTCCAAACGGTTTGATTATGTATTTACCAGCGGCGGCGTCGGACCGACCCACGACGACGTCACTATCGAAGGCATCGCCCATGGTTTCGGTCTCAACGTCGTTCGTCACCCCGACATCGAACGGCGCATGCGCCAGCGGTTCGGCGATCAAGTCAACGACGCACGGCTCCGCATGGCCAACGTGCCTGCGGGCGCCACGCTCTTAGCGGCCGAGGCGCCGTTCGCGGCGATCGTGAAAATTCACAACGTTTACATATTTCCCGGCATCCCGAGGATTCTCGAGGAGCGCTTCCACGAGATCAAAGAAATCTTTCGCGATACGCCTTACCACCTAAAGAACGTTTATGTCAGATACGGCGAAGGCGTCATTGCGGCCATACTCAACGATCTGCTGGTAAAATTTCCCGAGCTAATGCTGGGCTCCTATCCCGTTCTCGACCTGCCGGACTACAAGGTCAAGGTCACCTTGGAATCGAAAGATTCGAAGTACCTCGACGACGCGCTGCAGGCCTTCGTTGCCTCCCTTCCCAGAGACGCGGTTCAGCGCATCGACTGAAAAAATTAATGGCCGATCAGTCGCCCTGGGGCGTTTTGGCGCCGTACAAAAAAGCGCCACTCCCGCCGCTGCCAAGCATGCTGAAAGCCCTGGGTCCAGGCGTTATTTTCATGGCGCTCGCTCAGGGCAGTGGCGAGCTCATCTGGTGGCCGTACATTATCGCCAAATACGGCCTGAGTTTTCTGTTCCTCTTGCTGCCGGCTTGCTTGCTGCAGTTTCCCGTCACTTACGAGATCGGCCGCTACACCGTGCTCACGGGCGAGAGCGTCTTTCAGGGCTTTATCCGTCTGCAGCGCCACTTTGCTTTTTTTCTGTGGATTTTAATGACGTTGTCTTTTCTGTGGTTCGGCGCATTCGCCGCTGCGGGCGGCACCTCGCTCGCGGCTCTTACGGATTTTCCTGCGGGCTGGTCCGCGCGTGGTCAATCCCTTTTTTGGGGTTACGCTTCGATGTCGGTATTCCTCGCCGCCATTCTGCTGAGCAAAGTAATCTACCAGCTTGTCGAAGTATTTATGTGCTGCGTGGCGCTGCTCACGCTTGCCGGACTGCTCTGGGCCAGCGCCAATGTCGAAACAATTCATGTCTTGCCGGCGTTTGTGAAAGGGCTTTTCGTGCCGGATTTATCGATGCCCCGGCCGTGGGACTCCGGCGACGCGACCAAATTATTAACGGCGATTACTTTCGCTGGGCTGGGCGGCTTCTGGACGCTTTTTTATTCCTACTGGGTGCGCGACAAAGGCGTCGGCATGGCGTATTACATGGGCCGGCTCACCGGGCCGATTACCGGCAAAGCCGAGACAATTCCTACGTCAGGTTTCACGCCCGGCGATGACGAGGGTCTTGCTCATGTGGGGCGGTGGCGGCGGTATCTCTTTTGGGACGTGAGTATCGGTATCGGCGGTAATTTATTGACCACTCTGATGACGTGTTTGTTGGCTTATGCTCTGCTGTTCCCCAAGGGACTTCTGCCTCAGGGATACGAGCTCGCCGTCGTCCAGAGCCGATTTTTTGAAGTCAGTTGGGGCGTCCTCGGGCGATTTTTGTTTCTCATCGTCGCCGCGGCGTTTCTCTCCGACACCTGGCTCGCCACTGTGGATGCCGTGAGCCGGATTCATACGGATTGTCTATTCGCTTTTTTCCCCAAAACCCAATCGATCTCCGTGCGCACGTGGTACTTAATTTTTCTCTTTTTACTCACCGGCATCACCTCAGCCACCATGGGCGCCGCTGAACCCGGCCCGCTGATTTTGATCTCCGCGGTCATCGGCTTTGTCGGCACCGTGCTGTTTTCCGTCGCGCTGATTTTTCTCAACCATGTCTATCTGCCGCGCCATCTGCCGGCTCCGGCACGGCCCGGACGGCTGAATCTCATTTTTCTCTGTGTCTCTTGCCTCGCTTATCTCTTGCTCGCCGTCGCCTATTTGGTAACTGTCACGGGAATCGTGCAATAGCAGCTTGCGTCCGATGTATGCCGGCGCACACCGAAGCTTCATCGATAATCTGATTGCCGCTTTAGCGTCCGGGTATGAGATTGAAGGTTTGCCGAGCGGGTTCAATCCGACTGGTTATTTCAACGCGCTCAGCGGCTGGCCCGTCTGAGTACCGATCCATACTTCGCCGCCCTCGAAAACTTCTTTTTTCCAGATCGGCACGGTCTTCTTAATTTCTTCGATGGCAAAACGGCTGGCGGCGAACGCCGCGTCGCGGTGCGCCGACGACACGACGATCATCACGCTCGCCTCACCGATCTGCACGGGGCCGAGACGGTGCACGATGACCATTTTGCAGATCGGCCATTTTTTCTTGGCGTCGTCGCCGATGCGCGCCAACTCCTTTTCCGCCATCTCCGGGTAGGCTTCGTAATCGAGGGCGATAACCTTGCGGCCTTCGTTGTTATTGCGCGTCGTGCCGATGAAGGGAACGATGGCGCCGGCCTCGGGGTCGGTGACGTATTGGACGAGCTCGTTTAAATCAATCGGTCGATTCGTGACACGAAACATTGCCGCTCAACCTCCACTCACCGGCGGAATAAAAACCACTTCGTCACGGTCGGACAATCGATGCTCCAGGCCGACATAATTCTGATTGACCGCGTATAAAAGACGAATTCCCGCCACGTCGAGCTTGGGATAATCTTTTTGCAGCTGGCGCCAAAGGTCGGCAACCGTGCTGCCCTCCGCGACTTCCTTCGACACGTCCGCGACGCCCGCGCGCTCGCGCAAGATTGCAAAAAATTTTACTCGAACTTTCATTTTCCCTGCAGCTGCGAAACCATGTGGCGAATCTCAGGCAAGATGAGTTTCTCCATGGCGAGCGTCACAGCGCCACTCGAGCCCGGCACGGAGATCAGCACTTTGCCGCGCGCGGTGCCCGCCGCGGCGCGGCTCATGACCGCCGCCGAACCGATGTCGAGGTAACTGAGATAGCGAAATATTTCACCGAAGCCGTCGAGCTTTTTCTCCAGGAACCGGTCCACCACCTCATAGGTGCCGTCGCGCGGCGCGATCCCGGTGCCGCCATTGACGATCACGGCGTCAACGTCACTCCGCCCCAACGCTTCATTGAGCAAGGCTTCGATATCCACCGGCTCGTCTTTGACGATCCGGTAGCCTTGCGTCTCGTGCCCCTCGTCGGCCAGGAATTTCTTGATCGTCTGCCCGCTGGTATCCGTCATTTCATCCCGAGTGTCGCTGACGGTGATGACGAAGCAGCGAATGCTTTTTTTGCCTCGCTCTTTGTGCTCGTGAACGGCCATCGCTCGTCTCCTGAAAAATCTCAGATCGAATCATAGCAACACAGAGCCGTAATTCAAAGGTCGGCAGAACCCATCGTATTCATAAACCGACTGTTTCCGTACGTCGTGAGCGCGAGTTGCCCGCGCCGGTTTAGCCGACTATGATGCTGATAAAATGCTACCGCCCTTCTCACTATACATCCATATCCCCTACTGCGTCAGCAAGTGCCCATACTGCGACTTTAATTCCCACGTGGTCGCGCAAATCCCGGAACAGAGCTACACCGACGCTTTACTGCGGGAGCTGGAGTACTACGGCGACTCGGACGATTGGCGGGGACGCACTGTGCAGAGTATCTTCTTCGGCGGCGGCACGCCTTCTACGTTTGCACCGCAGAGTATCGGCAAGCTGCTCGCTTGGGTTGCCGCCACTTTTGCGATCAATGCCGACTGCGAAATCACCCTCGAGGCAAATCCCGGAACCGTCGACAGCGACAAATTCTTCGGCTACCGTGACGCCGGGATCAATCGCATCAGCGTCGGTGTGCAGTCATTTCAGCCCAGGCTGCTTAAGTTCCTCGGGCGTATTCACAGCGCCGACGAAGCGCGCAAAGCTCTGGAAATCGTGCGCCGAGCGGGATTCGACAATTTCAGTTTTGACCTGATCTATGCCAATCCCGAGCAAACCCTGGCGGATCTCGAAGCGGACCTAAATGAAGCAATGAAATTTCATCCGCCGCATCTGTCGGCTTACAATCTGACCTTCGAAGAGGGCACACCTTTCCATCAAGAGTACCGCGCCGGAAAACTGAAATCTCTCAGCGAAGAAGAAGAGATCGCTATGGCGGAGCTGATCGAATCGACGCTGGGCGGCGCCGGACTGAATCGCTATGAAATTTCCAATTATGCCCGGCCCGGCTGGCACTCGCGTCACAATGTGAACTACTGGCACAGTGGCGACTATCTCGGTATCGGCGCCGGCGCACATAACTACCACAGAAAACCAGATGGCATAACCGGTCAGCGCTGGAGTAACGAAAAAAATCCGGCCAAATACATGCAACAAGTTAACCAAATCCGTCAAGGAGTCGTCGACCGTGAAGAGATCGATCGTGAGAAAGCCGCTGGAGAGTTTATGTTCCTCGGCCTACGAATGATCGAGGGCATATCGACGGAAACCTTCCGCCAACGCTTCGGCAAATCGCCGATGGATTTCTACCCGCAGATCGAATCATGGATCGAAGGAGAGTTATTGGAAGAAAAGGCGGGCTCTCTTCGCTTCACGCCTAAGGGCCTCATGCTCGCTAACTCGATCTTCGTGCATTTCATGTAAGCTTAGTGCTAAATCAAATCGTCGGACCTTCGGCCTATTCGCGCGATAAATTGTAGGGCAAGCGGCGGGTCGCCCCAGCCGTAGAATCAGCAGTGCAACCGAGAAATCCTGGAGGACACTATGGCAGACAATGGCCTCAATAAAATTCGCATCGACCACATCGGCAGCCTGGTTCGCCCGGCAAAGTTAAAAGACGTCTTCGCGCACCATGACCGCGGTCAAGCGTCGCGCGACGAACTAGCGAAAGCCCAAGACGACGCCATCCGCGACGTGATCCAAAAACAGGAAGCTCACGGCTTTCCCATCGTCACCGACGGCGAGTTTCGCCGCCACAGCTTCCAAGAAAGCTTTTCCGAGTGCGTCACGGGCTTCGACGTACCCCAGAATATTTCACTCTACTACGAGAAGCGCGATCTCAACGAGACTCCACTCGAACGCGCCGAACAGAACTTTGAAGAAGCGGGTCCCGCAATCGTCACCCGGCGCGGTGCTGTTGAGAGACTAAAGCTCACACGCAACTTGCCGTTGGAGGAATACCGTTACGCTCAAAGCGTCGCCAAAGTTCCCGCCAAAATCACCGTGCTCGGCCCGGATCGAATCGCTCAGCGTTTCAAATGGGAAGCGTCGTTGAATATTTATAAAGGTCTCGACGATTTCGTCGAGCATATCGTCCAAATCGAACGCCAGATCATCGCCGAATTGGTCCAGGCCGGCTGCAAATACATCCAAATCGACGCACCCGGTTACACCGCCTACGTTGACAAGGTTTCATTGGACAGAATGCGCTCACGCGGCGAAGATCCGAAGCGGAATTTCCAACGCTCCATCGACGCCGACAACGCGCTGATCGAAGGCTTTCCCGGCGTGACCTTCGGCATCCACGTCTGCCGCGGCAACGCCCGCACCATCGACCCGAAAACCGGGAAACTCGTGCCACAATGGCACCGTGAAGGCTCCTATGACGCCATCGCCGAAAAATTGTTTAACTCCCTAAAGCACCAGCGCTTGCTGCTCGAATACGACAGCGAGCGAGCTGGCACCTTCGAGCCGCTGCGCCTCGCCCCGAAAGACAAAATCGTCGTGTTGGGTTTGGTCTCCACCAAAAACTCCGAGATGGAAACTGTCGAGGGTTTGGAACGCCGAATCGATCAGGCAACTAAATTTTTGCCACTAGAACAACTCGCTCTCAGCCCCCAATGCGGTTTCGGCGGTATCGATTCCAAAGTCCTGAGCGAAGACCAGATGTGGAAAAAGCTGGATACAATCGTTAAAACGGCAACAGAAATATGGAACTAAATGAAGGTAGAAATCGGCGGGCTCCATCAGCTATCCGGCCGCACCGCGCTCAACCACTCTTCGTGCACATCCACCCAGATCGAATCCCGATCGTGGCAGGTCGACACCTCGCTTAGGTCAAACCTGACGGTGTAGAGCGGGTTGTGAATGCCGCGGTGGTCTCGGATGTTTTCCAGGACACCGTGGACCAAGCCGATCACGCCGCGTTTGCCTCTAATATACCGCGGCGTGCGCGGGTTGCCTTTGGGATTTTCGACGGCGACCATGACGGCGTCGCCGATTTTATATTTGCCGTTAGTGGATTCCATAGCTCATTTCAATCCGGCCGGACTCTCGGCGCTTCTGCCGTCGCGCCTGATTTCTCGGCTTCCCGCTGCTGCGCAGGCTCCATCGCGTAGCCTGCCCCTAACAAACTATCGACGGTGACGAGCTTCGCTAAGTCTTCTTCCGACATTCCCTCTGTGCCTGCGGGGCGCTGGGGCAAAACAAAATAGCGCACGTCGGACGTGCTGTCCCAGACCTGGACTTCTTTGTCGACGGGGAGCTCCAACTGAAACATTTCTTTGGCGCAGGCGCGCGGATTTTGCACTATATTGGTCCGGTAGCTCTCGTGTTTGTACCACCACGGCGTGTCGCCGAGGATGTCGTACGGATAACAGGAACACAACGTGCAAACGATCAAGTTGTGAACCTTGTCGGTATTCTCCACGACGACTAACTTGCCGACTTTCCCCTGGTGCACGCCCATTTCTCTAAGCGCTTCTCTGCCTGTCGTCAGCAAGGCGTCCTTAAACTCCGGATCGGTCCACGCCTTGGCGACAATCACGCCGCCGGCCCAGGGACGCTCCTCGTGAAGCTGTTTCCAGCACTGCTCCAATTCTTCGCGCGTCGACCAGCCGCGCTTGATCAGCGCCTGGACGAACACCTCGAGCATTTCCTGATAGTCTCTTAAATCCTGCTCCAGGTTCGCCATACGCTCTTGCAGAGTGCCATGGTGTTCCTTTTTTTTGATTTTGAAAAAATCATCGTAGTCGCCGCGCTCTTTACGGTTGTCTTCGGTCACCATGTCCATGGCTTCGACGGCCCGCGCCGAGACCAGCGCGATGCCTTTGACGTATTCATCGAGCCATTCTTCCAAGTAGCGCACGCGCGCTTCGATATTTTTCCCCTCCGGTTTTCGCGGCTTGAAGAATTGATTTTTGCGTTTGAGTGCGACTCGGGCCTTAAGAAGATCGGAGAACTTCACTACATTGCGCCGTAGTAAGTAGAAAATGCGCGGCTCGAATCGTTTCGCCCGGTAGTATTCTAAATCTTCTTCGACGGCCTTGATGTGAGCTTCATAATCATGCATGTGGCCTTCGAACGGCTTATGGCCATGTTTTCCTGACATAACAGATCCTCCGAATTTCAATGCGTATCGAAAATCGCTTGATACTCTTTCAGCTTCGTTTTCGTCGCTTCGGTTTCTGCGGCCGTCGGCTTTGCCGGATCGGCAGCCGGCGGCAAACAGCCCAGCTTCATCAAGCATGCCATCAGCAACAACCGCGCTTTGGTGGCGGTCAAATTGCTGCCCGCAATCGCCAGTGGATCGCGGGTCGGATCGACAAATCCGCCAGCATTGCCGCGGCCGACTTTAACGATGGGAATACCGCTGAAGGTGGCGCGTTTGAGCGCGGCATCGACCGAATTGCTCATAGCGCCGAACGGCGCCGATCCTTCGGCGACGAAGCCTGCCAGCGGCGCGCTGCGAAGATTATTCTCCATACGCGCTAGGATGTCGACTTCGCTGCTCGCCTCTCCCGAGGTATCTTCCGGCAAATAGCGCGCATGCTTGACGATGGTTACTTTTGGAATAGCCGTCGAAAGTAAATTGCCGTCCGAATCTTTGATCGTGACGGCAACCGTTCCGACCTTTGAACCTTGAACCCTTGAACCTTGAACTTCACGCGGCAACCGCGTCAAATTCACCGTTGAATTGTGCGTATGTCGTTTGACCGGCTTGAAAGAAAACTGCGGCGCACCAGGATGACCTATGCGTCCAATGATGCCGCCATGCCCCCCAGTGGCGACGTAGCCGCCCGGCCGCGCATCGGCTTTCTGTACATCGCGTGAGGTAAAAATTTGTTCGTCGAGGATGGCCACGGCGCCGATGCAATCCTTGCCGCTTTCATCGGCCCAGATCCGCGAGGCAATGTAATCGACGGAATCGACGATATTCCGATCGCCGTCATTGGCGATGGCGCCGTGCGGTCGCTGAGAAGAATTACCGGCGATCGGCACGATCGTATCGATCAAAAGATTGAGCCAGTAAGTCGTTTCTTCGACAAACGGGCTGCCTTCGAGCCAAATCGCACCCAAGTATTTACCGCTGCCGAGAGCCCGCTGAACGACGTTGGTCACTCGCGCCAGCGCGGCCATCGGCGGCTCTTTGCGCAAGTAACCCGGACGATAAGGAAAGAAATCGACGCCGCGCTTTTCCGGCGCAATATCGCCATCGCCGATATCGGTTCGCTCGCCGGCGCTTCGCCCCTTGGTGTAACCGCCTGACGGCAGCGCTCGGTAAAAATCGAATTCAGCCTTGGCCGTGAGCAGAGAACCAATGCCTTCGTCTGAAACTCCCAGGCGATCGATCTCTTCGAAGAGCCGCGAGCCGTCGGGGAAAAACGGCACGCGGCAACGTTCGCCGGGCACATTCTTTTCAGTCCCGTCCATCTCCCAGGCCTGCCCGTTCGCTTGTCGCGCCATGTACGGCAGTGGATAAAGTCCGTCTTCTGGTTTCAACGTCACTTCATACACCGGCTTATCGTTCGGACTCGTGCGCTGTTTGTGAAACACACCGGCGCCGTCGAGATAACCATCAGAGGGCGCGTAAAGCTCGCCGAAATCGCGCTCCAAGGGGTGCGCGCTAAATTGTTCGACGTAAACGGTTACCGGTGCCGCCAAGCGCTGCGGGCGCAGAACATCGAAACGCATCGGCGAACCGTCTGCGGTCGTTCGCGGCGGCAAGCCATATTTTTCGCGCGCCTTGTTGCTGGTCACCAGCGGCTCGGTGTTTTGGATCGTTGCCGTTGGACCGGAAAAAACTGCGATGCGGGGTTTGCCGCTACTTGTCAAAGTCGCCACAAAGACTCTCCGTGCAATTGATCAAATGCAGCGTAGGAGCAGGTTTTGAACCTGCCCCTACTTTAATTGGTAGGGAAGTTGTTTCGGGCCGTATCCTTGCCAGTACTTCTTCGTCGCTGGATCGTAGCGACCTTGGAGAAAGGTTCCCGCTTTTTCCGCCCGGACGATAATCGCAACGGTACGTTCTTGGCCGCTTTCTTCGGCGTGGATTTCGTAGGGCGGAACCAGATCGATTTTACCGGCGCCAACTTGCACGTTCACGGTTTTCCGAATGTCGGCGTAGTCCGGGTCGGAGCGATCATCCGTGCGTTCATAGCGCTCGATGGTCTCCGTCCCGTCGAGAACTCCATACAGCGTCCAATTATGCGCGTGGTCGTGGATCTGCGTTCTGGTTTTTGGTGCTTTGATCAGGCCGTTGATCACAAACTTGTAATCAGGATCCTCGTAGAAGAGTAAATTTTCCGCCCGCTCGCTCCCTTGCGAGCAATCGGGCCAGCTTTTCGATTGCTCTCGAATCGCCGGACTCGCCAGCAACTCCTGAAGCAAAGGCGGCATCCTCTGCCAACGTTTGGCCGGGTCGGATTCAGCCGCAAATAGCGCGCGCGTAGCCTCGATAAACTTTTGCAACGGAGAATGAGACATAGAAGGCTCCTTGGAAAGGATTTGCGAATTGCGCTCCTGAAATCAGTATTAATCCCTCGGCCAGCGCGCCGTCAAGCTTGAAAGATCGACCAGTCAAGCGCTGCCAATAAAAAGGCTTCGGAAGTGATCGACCTCCGAAGCCTTCAGGAATAAACGGAATTTACGAATTACGTTCCGTGCGACCACGAAGACAGATACTTTTGCTGCTCCTTGCTCAAACTGTCAATGCGAATGCCCATCGACGACAGCTTCAATTTTGCCACCCAGTTTTCTACGTCGCTCGGCACCTCGTAAACTTTTTGAGTGAGTTTCGCGCGGTTTTTCACCGCCCACTCAGAGGCAAGCGCCTGGGTCGCGAAGCTCATGTCCATCACGGAGGCCGGATGGCCTTCTGCCGCGGCTAGATTCACCAGCCGGCCCTCGCCGATCAGGTAAATCCGCTTGCCGCCGGGAAACACATAGGCGTCGACGAAATTGCGCACGTTTTTTTCTACTTTGGTGGAAAGTTTTTTGAGCGCCTTGAGGTCGATCTCGATATCGAAATGTCCCGAGTTACAAACCACCGCGCCGTCTTTCATCGCCTTGAGATGGTCCTCGGCGATGACGTGCATATCACCGGTCAGCGTGATGAAGAGATCGCCGATGCGCGCCGCTTCTTTCATCGTCATCACTTCAAAACCATCCATCGCGGCTTCTAAAGCCCGGATCGCGTCGACTTCGGTGACGATGACCTTACCGCCCATACCGCGCGCGCGGGAAGCAACGCCCTTGCCGCACCAGCCGTAACCGGCGACAACAACATGTTTGCCGGCGATGAGCATATCGGTCGCGCGAATGACGCCGTCGATGGTCGACTGACCCGTACCGTAACGATTGTCGAAAAGGTGTTTGGTCGCCGCGTCGTTGACCGCGATGACGGGAATCTTCAGCGCGCCGTCCTTTTCCAGCGCGCGCAGCCGGATCACGCCGGTTGTCGTCTCTTCCATGCTCGCGACCAGATTGGATGCAAGATGAGCGTAATCCGTGTGCAGCAGCGACACCAGGTCGGCGCCGTCGTCCATCGTGATTACCGGTTTATGATCGAGCGCGGTTCTCAAATGGCTGTAATAGCTTTTGTTGTCCTCGCCTTTGATCGCAAAAACCGGAACTTTGTCGTGTTTCACCAGTGACGCCGCCACGTCGTCCTGAGTCGACAGCGGATTTGACGCGCAGAGAAGCACGTCCGCACCACCCGCTTTAAGCGCCTGCACCAAATTTGCTGTTTCAGCCGTAACGTGAAGACATGCCGAGAAGCGCATGCCGCTGAGCGGCTTTTCCTTCCGGAACCGTTCCTTCACTCGTTCCAGAACCGGCATGTCTTGACCCGCCCAGAGAATCCGTTTGCGCCCACCGTCGGCTAGGCGAAGATCTTTGACGTCGTATTTCTTTCCCGCCATCGTAACCGCTTCCTCCGCTTTTTTTTGAACTAGACCCGACCCGCGGCTTTTTTGAGATCCGCCGCCCGGTCGGTTTTTTCCCAGGTAAACAGACCGTCTTCCGGCGTGCGGCCGAAGTGTCCATAGGCGGCTGTCGGACGATAAATGGGTCGTTTGAGATCGAGAGTTTGAATAATGCCCTTGGGGCTCAAATCAAAACTATCTTGCACGATCTTGGCGATCTTCCCCTCTGGGATGACGCCCGTGCCGAAGGTTTCGACAAGCACTGAAACCGGCTGCGCCACGCCGATGACGTAAGCGAGTTGCACTTCGCAGCGCTGCGCCAACTCCGCGGCCACGATATTTTTCGCCACATACCGCGCCATGTAGGCCGCGCTGCGATCGACTTTCGATGGATCTTTGCCGGAAAAAGCGCCGCCGCCGTGACGTCCCATCCCGCCGTAAGTGTCGACGATGATTTTTCGACCGGTGAGACCGCAATCGCCTTGTGGTCCGCCGACGACGAAACGCCCCGTCGGATTGACGTGATAAACCGTATCCTTGTCGAGGTATTCCGCGGGAATGACGGCCTTGATCACGCCGTCAATGATCGTCTCACGCAATTTATTGTACTCCACATCGGGGCTGTGTTGAGTGGAAATGACGACGTTTTTGACTTTCACCGGCTTGCCGTCGCGGTATTCTACGGTGACTTGGGACTTGCTGTCGGGGCGAAGAAAATAGGCCTCACCGCCTTTGCGAACTTTGGCGAGGTAGTGCACCAAGCTGTGCGCCATCTGGATCGGGAACGGCATGAGCTCCGGCGTTTCATCGCAAGCGTAGCCGAACATCATGCCTTGATCGCCCGCGCCTTGTTCTTTGTGCAAACCCTCGCCTTCGGTCACGCCCTGCGCGATATCCGGTGATTGCTGCTCGATCGCCGTCAGAATCGCGCAGGTTTGGCCGTCGAATCCCATGGCGGAATCGGTATAACCGATTTCGCGCACCACTTCGCGCACGATATCGACGTAACTCACCTTCGCGCTGCTGGTGATCTCGCCGGCGACGACGACCATACCGGTCTTGGCGAGGCTTTCGCACGCCACCCGGCTGTTGGGATCTCCGGCTAAGTGAGCATCGAGGATCGCGTCTGAAACCTGGTCACAGAGCTTGTCCGGATGACCTTCCGAAACGGATTCGGAAGTAAATAAGAAATCCTTGCCAGCCATGAGACGACCTCCAGAGAGTTAAGAAAACGAAATTTTAATCCATCTTGTATAGCGAATAGGATGGGCGTAATCAACCTTACTCGTTTTCGTTGAAGCGATTATCGATGAGCTTTTCGATCGCCTTGACGGCGCGCTCCGCGTCCTCGCCGTTCGCTTCTACTTGAATTTTGCTGCCTTGAGTGCCGGCCAACGTGAGCACTCCCATGATACTTCTTCCGTCGGTGGTCTGGCCATCCTTGGTAAAATTGACCTGGGCAGAGAACTTGTTAACCGTTTGTACCAACAATGCTGCCGCGCGCGCGTGCAACCCAAGCTTGTTTTTGATTTCGATTCTTTTGACGACTTTGCTCATGGGGTCATTTGTCGATGTCACGGTGCTTGATGTGAACGCGAAAATCTCCATCGCCAAGTCTTTGTTGTAATTCTTCCACCAGGACAACGGAACGATGTCGGCCACCGGTGCATCCCAGAGCCAGAGTGAGACTGCTTTTGCCTTCGCGCTCGTAGAGCGGCAAGGTAAACTCGAGCAACGCGTACAACCGATCAAGATACGCTCGGGTTTCTTGGTCACGCAGCACGAAGTCGCGGACCTCCGGATCGAGTCCAGTCTTGGGACGCAGCTCGTTGACGAAATACGGATTCGGCAAAAATCGCACGTCGAGGATCATGTCCGTGTCATGCGGAATGCCATACTTGTAACCAAAGGAAGTGAAGAACAGCGCCATACGGCGCGCCTGCGGCGCTTGGCAAAAATGCTGCTCCATTTCGGTTTTGAGCTGGTGCACATTGAAATCGCTCGTGTCAATGACTTTGTCGGCCATGGCGCGGATCGGTTCCAGCGCTTTTCGTTCGCGCGAAATACCGTCCAAGATCGAACCTTGGCCGGCCAGCGGATGCGGCCGGCGCGTTTCACTGAAGCGGCGCAACAACACCTCGTCCGATGCATCGAAAAACAAAACCTGAACGTGGTGACCCGCAGCGCGCACGTCGGTAAGAACCTGGGGTAGCGCCTGCAGGAACCGGCTGCCGCGTAGATCGACGCCGAGCGCAATGCGCCTGATTTCCTCTTGGTAGCCGTGACAGAGATCAATGAATCTCGGGATCAGTAGCGCGGGAAGATTGTCGACGCAGAAAAAGCCGTTATCTTCGAGAGCGCGGATCGCAAAGCTTCGTCCTGACCCCGAAAGGCCGGTGATAATAATAATGTCCAAGCCGTCGGCCATAGGCAATCAAAACTTGTCGTCCTCTTCTGAGATGATCGCGTAAAGTTCCTGGCTCGACCGTCCAGCCATGAGGCGGCGTCGAAAGATTTCGTCTTTGAGCAGCCGAGAAATCCGCGCCAAAGCCTTTAAGTGGTCTGCCGCGGCGTTTTCAGGGGCGATCAGCACGAAAAACAAATGCGTCGGCGCGCCGTCTAACGAAGCGAAATCGACTCCCTCGGGACTGCGCGCGAAAACTCCCAGCACTCGCTCCACTCCGGGAAGCTTACCGTGGGGAATTGCGACGCCTTCGCCGATCGCCGTGGTACTGATCCTTTCTCGCTCGAGGAGCACGTCGAGAACCTGTTTCTTTTCTAAGGGATGATGATTGGACGCTAACCAGCCGGCCATTTCTTCGAGGGCGGCATTTTTTTCCTTGCTTTCGAGGGCTGGAATGATCGCTTCGGCGTTGAGGAAATCGGTAATTTTCACGCGTGTGACCTTCTTCTCTGAACCTTGGTTTTTTCCTTTTGTTTTTTGATTTGACGCTCAATTTTATCGATCGCCAGATCGATTGCGGCGTATAGATCTTGATGCTGTTCTTTGCCGAGGATCATCGTGCCGTGCGCGTGCAGCTCGACCTCCGCGATTTGACGTTCTTTCGCATCTACCGCGAGGATCACGTGGGCATCCAGAGGACGAGAAAAATACTTTCCGATGCGGTGAATTTTTTGCTCGGCGTAGCGCTTCAACGCCTCCGTGGGCCGCGTGTGACGAAAAGTTACCGAAACCTTGATCTCGCTCATCGTCTCGACCCATGTCTTGGAAAATTATTTGCGGAGGAACGGTTGTCTGCGTTTTGAGGAAGGGAGAATACCCATGGCTTCGCGATACTTGGCCACAGTACGCCGGGCGATCTCAATTGAGTCCGTCGACAACATCGCCGCGATATGTTGATCGCTGTACGGTTTGCGTTGATCCTCCGCCGCGATAATTCCGCGGATTTTCTCCTTGACGCTTTCGCTCGCGACGTCTTCGCCGTTGCCACCGCGCAAACCACTCTGGAAAAAAAACTTGAGTTCGTAGAGGCCCTGCGGCGTATGGACATACTTATTGGCCGTGGCGCGGCTCACCGTCGATTCGTGCATATCGATATCTTCGGCGACGTCGCGCAGCACCATCGGCTTGAGAGTGCTCACCCCATGGTCGAGAAATTCCTGTTGAAACTTGAAGATGCTCTGGGTGACACGAAATAGCGTCTGCTGGCGCTGTTGGATGCTCTTGATCAGCCAGTGAGCGGCGCGAACTTTTTCTTGGAGATATTGGCGCGCCTGTTCTTCCGCCGCTCCTTCCTGGCCAGCCAGGCGTCGATAGAGCGAATTGACGCGCAACCGCGGCACGCCGTCATCGTTCAAAAAAATGACATATTCGTCGCCGACTTTCTCGACGAAAACATCAGGCAATACCGTCCTGACCTCGTCCTGCTCGAAGCCGCGCGACGGCTTGGGCTCGAGGGTGGCAATGAGATGAGAGGCCTCGGCGATTTCATCGATCGTAACACCTAAATCCTTGGCCAGCTTTTCGTAACGTTTGGATTCGAGAAAATGCAAATAATTGGCGATAATTTTTGCTGCCAGACTATCGCTGAGACGCAGGTTTTCAAGCTGAATCAAGAGGCATTCGCGTAGATCCTGCGCCGCCACCCCGACCGGATCGAAAAAGTGGATGCGCGTGAGAACCGCTTCGACCTCCTCCGGGGTCCTTCCCGTAGCGTTGCAAATCTCCTCTCGACTCAGCACCAGGTAACCGTTCTCGTCGAGATTCTGAATCACATAGAGGCCGATATTCGATTCCTCCTCGGTGATCTTCGAAAGTCGAAGCTGCCAGATCAAATGGTCTTCCAAGGTTGTCTTTTTGGTCAGGCTATTTTCCCACGACGGCGGCGAGTCCCCGTCTTCCGAAGTGGCTTCGGCGGTGAGGGAACCGTGAATCGAGTTAGAGTGGGTATCAAGATACTCCTGCCAATCCAAAGTGCCGATCTTATCTACGGCGGAGAGCTCCCGGTTAAGCACCAGTTCCGAAGAATCATCGGGCGCGCTTAAGGCTGTTTCGGGTCGCGGCGGCTCACCCCCGCTCTCGGCTTCCTCTGCGGGTCCTTCTTCCAGAGCGGGATTTTCCTGGAGCTCCTTGACCACCATCTCTTCCAGTTCTAACCGGGACAGCTGCAGCAACTTGATGGCTTGCTGCAACTGCGGCGTCATAACGAGCTGCTGGGTCAGCTTTTGAACTTGTCGTATCTCAAGAGCCATATTTAGAACTTAAAGCCTTCTCCCAAATAAAATTTGCGCGCCTTTGCGCTCGCTGCAATCGTCTCAGGCGTGCCCTCTTCGAGTATCGTTCCTTCGTTCACGATATAAGCCCGGTCGCAGATTCCCAACGTTTCCCGAACATTGTGGTCCGTGATCAAAATGCCGATGCCGCTGCTAATCAGGCGGCGGACGATCTTTTGGATTTCAGCGACGGCAATCGGGTCGATTCCCGTAAACGGCTCATCGAGGAGCAAAAAGAACGGCGCAAGGACCAGTGCCCGAGCGATTTCGACTCTGCGCCGTTCTCCGCCCGAAAGCGTGAAAGCCTTGTGTGTAGCCAAGTGGTCGATACCGAGCATCTTCATCAGTGCCGCGGCGCGTTCCTGTTGCTCCGAAGCATTCAAATCAAGCGTCTGAAGGATCGCCCGCAAATTATCTTCCACCGAGAGTTGGCGGAAGACCGACGATTCTTGGGGAAGGTAGCTCATCCCGGCTCTCGCTCTTTGATAAATTGGCGCCTCAGTGAAATCTTCGTCATTCATGAAAACGCGACCTTCATCGGGCTGAACCAAACCCACAAGGATATGAAATGTGGTCGTCTTGCCGGCACCGTTAGGACCTAACAAACCGACGACCTCGCCCCCCCGCACTTCCAAATGAATACCGTTTACAACCCGCCGTCCGCCGTACGACTTGGCCACGGACACGGCTTTGAGGACGCTCATTTCTGCTGAGCATCCCCCTGCTCCTTGTTCTTCAACTCTTCTGGAAAGATAACGGCCTTGACTCTGACGTCGCCAGCGCCTTCAACAACAGCCTTCTCTTGTTCCGTATAGAAGATGACCTTCACGCCGCTCATCTGACTGTTTCCTTGGCGCATGACCGGGCTTCCGGTGAGAGTCACGGTCTTCGTCTTGTCGTCAAACACAGCCTTTTCGCCCGTAGCGATTCGATTGCCCTGTGTGGCGTTCACTTTTCCCTCGGCGACAATCTGTTTCATCTGCTTCGTCTCGGCGTCATAGAAGGCGGTCAATGTTTCGCTGCGCATGGTCATGTCAGTTTGAATCGCAACGACGCGTCCCTTATACGTGATGGTATTTTTGGTTTGATCGAACTCCATCCAATCCGACGTGATATAGATCGGGTCCTTCTTGTTGAATTCAAATGCCGAGGAGCCTTTTTTGTTTTCATCCTTTGCCGGCGCGGCGCCCCCGCTCACCCCAACTGGAACAGTCAGAATCAAAAACGCAAGCAACAAGAGCCCCACAGGCACACGCATTACATTATCCCCCGATCCGCGGCTTCGAGCCAGCACCATTCTTTTTTTTGGCCAACTTTTCCGGCTCGATCTTGGTCTTCACGGCGTTCACAAGACGAATCTTCTTAGGCTCCAAGTCTACTTCCATACGCGAACCTTCCACCTCAATCCCATCTCCGACCACGGTCGTGTGGGTCGGCAGGACAATCTGGTCCTTCGCCGGCAGGTAGTTGGCTTCTGCCGATTTAAGCACATAACCCTGAAAGGTAACTTGTATCCCGCCACGAAGCTCCATTTTTTCGAGTTCCCTTTCGTTGAGGTAAATTAAAGCCTGATCGGCGGTGGTTTCCGCCAACTCTCCCTTTTTATCGTAATAGTGAAACCGTGGTTTCTTGACGACCGCTTCTCTTTGCTCCTTAAAATAATTCGCCTCCTCGCCAAACAGCTCCCACACTTTGCGGCCGTTTTCGATTTTCGCACGATGAAAGTCTTTTAAGCTAAGGGCTGATTCCGGCAGGTAATCCAAAACCTTAATCGGGTTTGTTTTCGTTTCCTTATGCACGCGCCGAACGATTTCCGTGACCTTAAACGCTACCCCGCCTAAGGAAAGAATTATGGCGAGTAATAATATTGAGCGGCGGACTCTACGCATTTGAACCAACTAGTTATGTGCAAAAATACCACTCTTACGCAGCTCTGTAAAGGAATCGGCACGAAAATTGCTTTAAAATAATATGAAACGGGTAAGGTTATCGCAAGTTACAAGAATAGCCTCCTTAGGCCAGGCCACTTATTTTGGGCATGAAGTAGTAAGTCGGCGGTCTCTCTAACAGCTCCCCTGCCACCTCGCGCGGCAGTTACTAGATCGACATTTGTTACCAGCTCCCGTGAGCTATCCGCCACGCAAACGGCAAGTCCGGTCTGCCGTAAAATCGCCAGGTCTACGAGGTCGTCGCCAACGTATGCGATCTGAGCGTCTTTAAGACCGCGGGCGCGCTTGATTTCGTTATAAGCCCGCAGTTTGTCTTGCACGCCCTGACGGACGAGCCGTACTCCCAATTCCTTTGCCCGATGGCGTACGCTCGCAGAAGTACGCGAAGTAATGAAACCGACTTCGATTCCTGACCGTAGCAGCAAGGCGATCCCTTGACCGTCGCGAACGTGGAACTGTTTCGTCTCCACACCGCGCTCATCGATGATGATCCGCCCGTCAGTCAACACGCCGTCGACATCCAAAAGAAGCAGCTGTATCTTTTTCGCTTTAGCGCGAACGTTGGCAGAAATACGCTTCACAGAGGGGTCAGATCCCGGCTTTGAGAATATCGTGCAGATGAATGATGCCGATGGGTCTTGCGGCGCCGCGTTCAAGAACAAACAAGGAGGTAATGGGACGCGGCGAATTTTCTTCCATCGTCGCCAGCGCCTGAGCCGCCAAGAGATCTTTTTCGATGGTGCGCGGCTGCCGGGTCATGATTTCAACGGCTCTTTTACTAAAAATCCCGTCGCCATGAGTTTGCAACCCGCGACGCAAGTCACCGTCGGTTATAATGCCGATTAAATCACCTTGCCCATCCGTCACACCTGTGACGCCCAACCGTTTTGAGGTAATTTCAAAAAGGGCTTCCTTCATGGGCGTGTCCTGCCTGACAAGCGGAAGCTGTTCGCCGCCATGCATCAAATCTTCGACCCTTAAGAGCAGCTTGCGGCCCAAAATACCCCCCGGATGCCTGAGCGCGAAGTCCTCTTCCTTAAATCCCTTCTCTTCGAGTAAGACCACTGCCAAAGCGTCACCCATCGCTAGCGCCGCGGTCGTACTGGCGGTCGGCGCCAATCCCAGCGGACAAGCCTCGTCTGTAACAGCAACGTTAAGGACCACATCGCCTGCCTTGGCAAGAGTCGAATCAGGATTGCCGGTCATGACGATCACCTGAAGGCCATGCAGCTTGAAATGGGGCAGGAGCTTAAGGATCTCGTCAGTTTCACCGCTATTGGACACGGCGAGAATCGCGTCGCCCTTCATCACCATGCCGAGATCACCGTGCATGCCGTCGCCTGAATGAAGAAAGAAAGCCGGAGTGCCTGTGCTGGCTAAAGTCGCGGCAATCTTCCGGCAGATCAATCCCGACTTACCCATCCCCGTAACCACGACTTTACCGCGACATTCGCGCAGGAGCTCGACGGCACGAACGAAATTTTCGTCGAGCTGGTCAATAAGCGACAGGATCCCGTTGGACTCAATCCGCAGCACGTCGGCCGCGCGCTTTAGGATTTCCCCGGCCTTCATCGTTGACCGCCGGCCTTCACCAAATCGTCGAGTTGTTTGACGACCCTAAGCAGACCTTCGAAATCCTTTAGATCGAGCGAGTTCGGCCCGTCGCTTTTGGCGTGGTCTGGGTCGTCATGAACCTCCATAAAAAGCGCATCGACGCCCGCTGCCACAGCGGCGCGAGCCAATGCGGGAATATACTTGCGCTCGCCGCCGGAGGCGTGTCCCAGACCACCTGGCAATTGCAGACTGTGGGTCGCGTCGAAGACCACGGGGTAACCGAGCTCGCGCATCACGACGAGCGCGCGCATATCGGAAACCAAGTTGTTGTAACCGAAGGAAGCGCCGCGCTCGGTGAGCAGGATTTGGTCGTTGCCGGTCGAGCGGATTTTCTCGACGATATTGCCCATGTCCCAGGGCGCGAGAAATTGGCCTTTTTTTACATTGATGATTTTGCCGGAATTGGCCACTGCCAGGACGAAATCCGTCTGACGGCAGAGAAACGCGGGAATTTGCAGGATGTCGGCAACTTTTTTTACTGGCTCGACCTGGTCGATTTCGTGCACGTCGGTAAGAATCGGCACGCCGACTTTAATTTTGACCTCGGCGAGAATTTCCAGACCTTTTTCCAGCCCGGGTCCGCGAAACGAGCTCACCGACGATCGGTTCGCCTTGTCATAGGAAGATTTAAACACGTAAGGAACCCCAACGCGGTCAGCCTTCTCTTTGAGCGCCGAGGCGTGCCGCAACGCCGACTCTTTACTTTCAATCACGCACGGGCCGGCGATCACGACAAGCGGCAATCCGCCACCGATCTGAAACTTCCCCATCGTGATGATTTTGGGCGTCATCGAACGAGCGGGCGTTAGCTGCGGACGATTTTCATCCGCGGCGTTTCGGACACCGCCTTGCGGTGGGCAAGAGCGGCTTCGATGAAGCCGCGAAAAAGCGGATGGCTGGCCATTGGCCGCGACTTAAATTCCGGGTGAAACTGGCAGCCAAGGAACCATGGATGCTCTCTGAGTTCGACAATCTCGACCAAGTTGCTGTCCGGTGAAAGCCCGCTCAGGACCATGCCCTTGGTGCCAAATTCTGCGCGATAGCCGTTGTTGAACTCGTAGCGATGGCGGTGACGCTCGGAAATGTTTTCTCTGCCGTATAACTTCGCGGCCAGAGTTTCGTTCTGCAGCACGCAGGGATAATTCCCCAGGCGCATGGTGCCGCCCTTGTTATCGATGGCTTTCTGTTCGGCCATTAGATGAATCACCGGGTGAGGCGTCTGCAAATCAAACTCGCTGGAGTTGGCGTCATGCAGGCCGCAGACGTTGCGGGCGAATTCAACAACCGCCATCTGCATGCCGAGACAAATACCGAAGAATGGGATCTTGTTTTCCCGCGCATAGCGGATCGCGGCGATCTTGCCCTCGCTGCCGCGGTCACCGAAACCGCCGGGAATAAGAATCCCATCGGCTTGCTTGAGCAGTGGCTCGGCGCCCTCTTGCTCGATTTTTTCCGCTTCGAGGCAGTCGATCTCGACTCGAACTTCATTGGCGATGCCGCCGTGAACCAGAGCCTCGAGCAAGCTCTTGTACGATTCCTTAAGGCTCATGTATTTGCCGACGACAGCGACACGCACGGAATCTTTCGGGTCTTTCAACACCTGTACCACTCGCTGCCAATTCTCCAAGTGCGGCGCGCCGGTCCAAATATTGAGCTTCTCGACGACCCGCTCGTCGAGGCCTTCTTCATGGAAGATCAACGGCACTTCGTAAATCCACTCGACGTCTTTGGCGGTGATGACGGCATTTTCCGCGACGTTACAGAAATGGGCAATCTTGGTCTTAATTTTTTTATCGAGGAAGCGATCGGTGCGGCAGAGCAGGATGTCCGGCTGGATACCCAACCCGGTAAGCTCTTTGACACTGTGCTGGGTCGGCTTTGTCTTCAGCTCACCGCCACCGGTAATGTAGGGCACCAGGGTCAAGTGAACGTACAGGACGTTCTCGCGGCCCCAATCCCAGGCGATTTGCCGCACCGCTTCGAGAAAAGGCAAGCCCTCAATGTCACCGACTGTGCCGCCGACTTCGCCGATGGCAATGTCGTAACCTTCTGCCGCCGCGAGAATGCGCCGTTTGATCTCATCGGTAATATGGGGGATGACCTGGACGGTGCCGCCGAGATAATCGCCGCGCCGTTCCTTGGCGATCACAGTCTCGTAGATCTGGCCGGTCGTACAGTTGTTCTTGCGCCCCATCGGCGTCGAAACGTACCGCTCATAGTGTCCGAGATCTAAATCGGTCTCCGCGCCGTCGTCGGTGACAAAAACTTCGCCATGCTGATAGGGACTCATGGTTCCAGGATCGACGTTGATATAAGGATCCATCTTCAGCATGGTAACTTTGAGGCCCCGACTCTCCAGCAGTGCACCAATGGACGCGGCCGCGAGCCCCTTCCCCAACGAGGAAACAACTCCACCGGTAACGAAGATAAACTTGGTTTTTACCGTTGCCATGGCTTCCTTTCAGTTAAGCTGCAGTTTCAAGTAACGCTCGGCCTTTTTTAAATCTTCCCGGGTATCGACTTCGACCGACCTCTCGTCCACCTTTGCGACATAAATTAGGTAACCGTTCTGGAGCGCCCGAAGCTGCTCCAAACTCTCGATCCTTTCCAGCTCTGTTCGCTGTAGTCCTGCAAACTTAAATAGAAAGTCGCGCCGATAGACGTATAGCCCCAAGTGCCGATAACCCCACAAGCGCCGCTTCGGTTGGCGCGTCAATCCTTGCCCGTCTGGGTCAATCACGCTGTTCCGCACGTAAGGAATCGGCGCCCGTGAAAAATAAAGCGCGAATCCAGCACGGTTACTGAGGACTTTGACAACATTGGGGTCGCGCCATTCGGCGAAGTCGTAAATCGGCGTGCACACGGTCGCCATCGGTAGCGCTCGATTTCGCCGCATGGGACGCACCGCTCGTGCAATCGTTTCCGCATGAATAAACGGCAAGTCACCTTGTACGTTCACCAACCAATCCGCCTTGACCTTGCGCGCCACTTCCGCCAACCGGTCGGTGCCGCTGGCGTGATGCTTCGATGTCATCATCACCTCACCGCCAAAGCTCATTACAGCTCGTTCAATACGACGATCGTCTGTCGCAACCAAGACTCGATCCAAATCCCGCGCCTTGCATACGCTTTCATAGACATGCTGGATCATCGGTTTGCCGCCGATGGCAGCCAATGGTTTTCCCGGCAGCCGGGTCGAGCCATAGCGCGCCGGGATGATAGCCACAACGCTCATCGGGTGTTGAATTCAGAGGTGCGACGACGACGAAACGATCGTTCAAGCTCGCGGTCTTGCCGAAAAATAAAAAACCGCAATGGCTTTTGGGGAAAGCGCATCACGGAATTTCAATATACGTGGAGCGGGAATAGGTGTCAACGAGATTTTCGCGACGCGCGTCAAAATCAACACTGGACGCTTTTTTTGAAAGCTTACGTGATCAGATTCTCGGAATGTAAGAAAACAATATCTCAATGGCCCGTCAGGCGAATCAGGCGACCCGTGCCGGCATTACAGCAACCGTCCGAACTCACAAACGGTGATCAACCCGCGGTCAAAACTCCTCAAGGCTGCACCGGGATTGAGAGGATTGCGCTCGGTCGGGTATTTGTCCGAGCGTGCTTTCGTCAAAAATCTTCTTATGACGATTTTCAAGAAGTCCGTAAGGACCAATCCGAGCGGGCTTCTTCTTGTGGCTGTTCAGCGGCCATCACAGCGCAATTGCGTCCCATTTCCTTGGCGCGATAGAGCGCTTGGTCCGCTGAATGCAATAAATCAAGCATCGTGCGACCATGGACCGGGTAGTACGCGATGCCGATCGACACAGTTACGCTTTCAATCGATTGGCCGTCCTGGCGCACGATCATCCGTTGCAGGTCTTCGCGGAGCTGCTCCAAACGCTGGTGCGCGGCGTCGGGGGCGATCTCGGGCAAGATAATGACGAATTCTTCACCGCCGTATCGACAGACAATATCGCTGCCACGGAATTTGGATTTTAGAATATTGCTCCATTCCTGCAACACGGCATCGCCGGCGGTGTGGCCAAATCTGTCATTGAGATTTTTGAAATGATCAAGGTCCAGCATCGCCACCACCAGGGGTTTTCCCGAACGCTCGGCACGGTTCAATTCGCGATCCAATGAATCTTCCATATAGCGGCGGTTGAACAAGCCCGTTTGCGGGTCGCGGATGCTTTGGTTCTTGAGGGTTTCCCTCAAGCGCAAATTTGCCAATATCAGGGACAGTTGTTCCGATATCCCCTTCGCAGAGTTGGCGATGATGCTTCTTCCGACTTCGTTATCATCGGTGTAACGAATGTGGAGTAATCCCATGATTTCGCCGTGGGCAACCATGGGCAAGCACAGATACGGATGGGGCGGACCCCCGGCATCCTCGACATGTTTGCAAATGAGATCGGACGCCTCGGATTCCATTCCATGCGGCTTGTTGCGCCGCAATGCCCAACAGTCTTCGGGATCGACGGTCTTTTCAAAATCGCCGGTGGGTCCACCCCAGCAACCCACGTAATCGAGGAAATTGCGCGACGCCCTCATCATATAGAGAGCGCCGCTCGTGCTGTGCAGCAAGAGGGGGAGACGCCGACTGATGATTTCGTAGGCTTCGTCGACGCTGCGGCAGGACTCAAGCAGCTCGACCATCTCGCCGACGAGGCGCATCTCCTGGTTGTGGCGTTCCAATTCCAGCACCGAACGCTGGAGTTCGTCATGGGCGTGTTGGAGTTCGCTCTCGATGGATCGGCGCTGGGAGTTTTCCGTCTCAAGCTCTTTTGTCCGTTCAATAACGCGCTGTTCCAAAGTAGCGTTCAACGCTTGAATTTCCTCGGTCCGCTCCTTCACCCGACGTTCGAGGGTAACGTTAAGCGCGCGGATTTCCTCTTCCACCAATTTGCGCTCGCTGATGTCCAAGACAGAGGCCAGTACTTGCAACCCGCCGGACGAATTGATCGGATTCAAGCCGATCTCGACTGGAAATTCGCTGCCGTCCATCCGCAGGGCGAGAATCTCCTCTCCGCGGCCCACGGTGCGAGCATCGGGATCGCTGAAGTATTCTTCGCGCAGTTGCTGAAGGAACCCGCGAAAGCGTTGAGGAATCAACATTTCGATGGACTTGCCGAGCAGATCCTGCCGGCGATAACCGAACAGTTGCTCGATTTTTGTATTGACTAATGTGATGGTCCCTTTCGAGTCGATCATGAGCATGCCATTCGGCGCCGATTCGACGACCAAGCGCATCTGTTCTTCGGCTGATTTCTGCTCGCGATTGTCCACATACATGGCACGCGTGCCAACGACTGCGCCGTCGTCATCGGCGATCGGGTCGCCGCGCAACAACACCGGTATGATCCGTCCGTCGCTCCTGACAAGTTCGCGTTCACCCGAGACGATTCTGCCTGCCATGGCGCCGCGATAACCACCCTCGCTCAGCAATCTTAGCCGCGATTCGGGGGAGTGAAACTCGGCGAGCGAATGGCCGATCACGTCCTTGCGCTCGTACTTGAGCGTCTTCAAGAATAGGGCATTACAGTCGGAAATGATCGGCACGCCTTTTTCATCCCGTGTGATCACGTACATCGCCGGCGCAGAATCAAAAAGCTCACGATAATGCTTTTCCGCATTTTGCATCTGTCCCAACGCGCGATCGCGCATTCTCAAATAAACGATGAGCGCTGCGGTGATCAGCCCGCCGATTAACATGATCCCTATGACATCCCACATTCCCTCGATCCAAGATTGGCCGGATCCGGGCCGCACCACAAACAGGAGCTGGCGTCCACCGAGCTCGGTTTGCGAAGCCTGATTCGAGGACGTTTGCAGCTGCGCCAATTTGTGCGCGCTTAGCGCCGGTAAAGACTCGTTCGCCGGGACGGCCCAAGCCACGGAAGCGGCTAGGAACAACGGCTCGTCTTCATCCGTCACATCAAAGAGATAAACTTCGCGTTGCCGCGCCGCGCCGGCGCCTAAGGAAGTCGTCAGAAAAGTCGTTACCGGAATTTCGGTTCGAATATAACCGAGGAAATGGTCCCGGCGCGCGGTCACAGAACCGTCGTCCATCTGATTCTGGTAGACCGGATTGTAGAGAAAAAATTGCGGTGGTTGGTTCTTCTTGGGCGGCCACGGCGTGGAGAGCGCACCAGTCAAGCGACCGCTGTCGCGGATCGAGCTCAGCACCGCCAAAGCGTCTGGAATCGAACCTAGGTCCAGTCCCAAATCGTCTTTGGCTTCGCCCTGAGGCTCTGTGTAGAGAATCGGATAATATTCCGGCCGGCTCTCCGCCGTGACCCGGTGACCGAGGGCGGTCCTCTCGAAAATTGTAAATTCCGGCATCCCAGCCTGCCGAACCTGACCTTCAAATTTGTTTCGCTCTTCGAGCTTGATTCGGGGCGCCCATTGAAAGACGAGTCGCGATTTATCCTCAGCACCGAGCCGCGCAACAAACTTTTGAAAATCCTGCCGCCTAATATTCTCGGAAGCGACCAGAAGCCCTTCGACCGCCTGCATCTGTTCCGCAGCGCGCTCGATACCTCTCTCGAACCGACCTGCAACTGCCTGCGTGTCCTGGCGCAGCCGCTCGACCGCCCCAAGGGTCTTATTTTGCCAGACGATATAGGAAACGACGAGCGAAAGTCCCAACCAGACCGTGGTGAGCGGAAATACAATAGGTTCGAAAACGTTTCGCTGGCGCCACGTCAAAACGATCACCATCAACAACGGCGTCAACGTCAGAATGCCGGCGTAATCGCTCACCCACCAAGTCGCCCACACGGGTGCCATATCGTTCCAGGCAATGAAGCCAGCGTGCTTGAGGCTCACGACGGCAACGGACGGCGATAGCAGCGAACTGACCGCGGTAAATCCAATGAAGCAAAGTATGTCGCGTCCGGTGCTCGGCGATCGCAGATCAACGCCTGCTTGGCTTTGAACACAAAGGTCGGGGACAAATTTTCGAATCAGCAACACGGCGACAAGCAATTGAACGGTAGAGCCGGTCGCCAACGCCGCCGCAACCACCGGTCCAGTTGGACTAAAGATCCATAAATAGTTCAGCAGAAAGGCGCCCAACCAGACACCGACACCGGCGCGGTAACCGACAATTAAACCAGCCGCCAGAGCAATCGCTGACGGCGGCCATAAGGGGGATCCACCGCCCTGCGGGATGGAGATATGGGGAGTAATCTGCCCGCTGACAATATAGATTCCGGCGATCACGAACCATTCCGCGATCAACCGCAGCGGCGGTTTGGTCAAAAACCTATTCATTCAAATCAAAAATCGGCAAACTTATCTTATTCTTTACACGACTGTCCAACATTGTCTCAGGTGTTCTGATCGCTTGCGATCGGTGCGGCAAAAAATTGACACCGAGTTGAGCCCCGCAATGGTATCGCGCCACACGCGCTACCCTAGCGCGATGCGATCAGTTGTGCTCCACCTGATAGAAATCCAAGCGCCGCGCGTGAATTATAAAATCAATTATCTGCTCTATTTAGAACTTGTCAACGGAAGTGAAACTGGGTCCGTCCAGCGGCAGATTTTGCAGGCAAAATGACTGACGAAACTACATCAACGCGACTTGGTTTCGCAAATTTCGTCGACAGAATTTGCCTTTCGATAGATCGCGCATACTTGACTTGAGATCACTATCGCGTGTTAGGAGATAGAAAACCCCTGAGCGGGGTTGCGTTGCTCGAATTAACCCGAGCGAATACGGATTGTATCGGAGCCTTGATGAGCGATCTCATACCCATCAACGCCGGTTTTGCCACGATCGGCCAAGGAGCCGGGCCGATGATGGTGACTTGGAAAGCCGGGTTGTTCGCTAAGTACGGATTGGCCATCGATCGACCGCGCATCATGGGCGGCGCGAGGGGCGTTGTTCGCGGCTTGATGGCCGGCGAAATTCAGTTCGGCAACATGGCGGCACCGGCGCCGCTACGAGCAAATCTCAAGGGCGAGGCGGATGTCGTCTTCTTGACCGGTGGAATTAATCAGCAGTTCATCGTCGGCCGTTCTGGTCTAAATAGCCGCCAGGAACTGGCGGGAAAAAGAATCGGCACGGTCGGCGACGGCGGCATTGGCGATGTGCTGGTTAAATTCGTCATCGCAAAATTGGACGCAGCAGGGATCAAGGGCCTGCGCGAAGAACCGATATCCCCTGGCGCCGAGGTCGAGCTCGAAGCCCTGCTCAGCGGTAAAGTCGATGTCGTCGTCGGCACGCCACCGGAGTGCATCGACGCGATCCGGCATGGCTGCAAATATTTGATCGATTTCGCCGAGTACGGCCTTAACTACGCGCTTGGCGGCATCGCCGCGCGGCGCGATTATATCGAAAAGAATCCCGAGGTCACGCGCAAGTTCGTCAAAGCTTACGTCGAAGGCATGCACCGCTACCGCACCGACCGTGAATTTACCGTCGACGTTCAGGCCGATTACAGCGGCATTGCCGATCGAACCATCGCGGCAGAAACCTACGACCTGACGCAACCCGGCATGCCGCGCGCACCCTACCCGGTCATCGCTGCACTGCAAACTTTGCTCGATTTCATGGCCAAGGAGTTGCCGGAGGCGCGCGGTGCCAGCGCCGCAAGATTCGTCGACGACCGCTTCATCCGCGAACTTGAAGACAACGGTTTTATCGCTTCGTTGACCAAATAGGAGATGCCTTCCCGCATGGCCGGACGAAAAATTCGACTGGACTTTTGGCTTGCCGCTCTGCTCTTTGCCGCGGTTCCACCGGCTTTCATCAGAGCGGCGAGCAATGACAGCCTCATCGACGCAGCGAAACGTGAAGGCGAAGTGGTCTATTACGCGTCGATGAATCTCAGCGAAGCCAACGCCGTGATCAGTGAATTTGAAAAGCGCTATCCGTTCATCAAGGTCAAACTCAACAGGACCGGCAGTGAAAAGCTCCTGACGCGAGTCCTCACCGAAGCGCGCGCAAAGAAAACTCTTGCGGACGTCATTCAGACCGTCGAATTCAGCATGCACCTATTCAACCGCAGCGGCGTATTGGCGCGTTACACGCCACAGGCCAATGTGTTCTATCGCAAAGAGTTCAAGGAAGAGGGATTTTGGACCACGGTTTACTACAATACGTACGTGACCGGGTACAACACTAGACTCGTCGCCGCGCGCTCGCTGCCGAAAACTTATAACGACCTGCTCGATCCCACCTGGAAAGGCAAGTTGATGATGGAGGGAACCAAGGCGGAGTGGTTTGCCGGCATGCTGCAAATCATGGGACAGGAACGCGGCTTGAAGTACATGCGCGAGCTCGCCAAGCAACAGCCAAGCCCGCGCGAGGGCCATGAACTACTGGCTCAGCTCGTCGCCGCCGGCGAAGGCGTCATTGATGTCAATATTCCCGCCGCTTCCGTGGAGCGCATGAAGGAACGGGGCGCGCCGATCGATTGGACAGCGCTGGGCGACGCGCCGGCGGTCATGGTCGGCATCGGTATCGCCGCGCAAGCGCCGCATCCGAACGCCGCCAAAGTTTTTCTCGATTTTGCGCTTTCACGCGAAGGGCAAAAGCTGATGCAGACTCCAGGGCGGCTGGTCGCGCGCGGCGACCTTGCCAATGAACAAGCAGTCATGCTGAAAGGATTGAAAATTGTCCCGGTCAATCCCGCGCTGGCGGAAAAACTGGACGAATACGCCAAACAACTACGGGCGATTTTTGGTGCGCGACAGTGAAATTTTTAGTCCACGTCGTATTCGACGTTTTTGCCTTATTGTTGAATCCCCGAAGGAGGTAAACCATGCGCTTCATGTTTTTAAACCATTCCTACAAGCGCCACTCGGCCGAACTCGAAAGCCATATCGTTAAGCTGCTCAAGAGCTATGCTTCGCCGGACACGACCTTCGAGTTGGCCTATCCGGAGGACCTTGGCGGCGGCGCAGTGTTGAGCCTGCTCGAAGAACGGAAGGCGTTGTCGGGATTGCATCATATCCTCGAAACACCGGCGTTGGTGAAAAAAGCTATCGAAGCCGAACAACAAGGATTTGACGCCGTAATCCAGAGCAACACCTTCGACCCTGGCGTCGAAGCGAGCCGGTTAGCCGTGCGCATTCCCGTGATCGGTTTACTGCGCGCGTCGCTGCATTTCGCGGCGTGTATTTGCGACCGCTTCGGTCTCATCGTCCCGCTCGAAACCCACATGCCCCACACCATGAGAATCGTCCAGACTTACGGCATGACGCCGTTTGTCAGCGGCATTCGCACGGTGGGTCTGTACGACACCGGCGATCTTTCGGGCTACCATGACGTCGTCGTCGAGCGCACTCTCGAGGTCGGCAAAGAATTAGTTCGGCAGGGCGCCGAGGCGATCATTCCGCTCGGCGGGAAAATCTATCCTTACGTCGTCACGCCCGAAGAACTGGAGCCGCAGCTGGGCGTGCCGGTCGTTAATACCAAAGCGGTCGGAGTGAGTTACGCCGAACTGATGGCGCGCAACCGGATCAAGCACAGTATCAAAGCTTATCCGTGTCCCACGGGGCTGAACCCCGAGGCCGTTTCCCAGCGTTCGAAATGAGCGGGGAGCGCGCTGAGCCGGTTGAAGATCAAAACCGGAAATCGTCAAAATATATGTCGATACATTTATTTTCACATCCAATCGAACAGTAATTTTGGCAAAAAGGATTGAGCTATGATTATCGACGGTGACGGGCACTTTTTTGAGACCGAAGAAATGTTTGAGAATCATATGGAGCCGTCGCTCAGAAACTACCGGCCGAGATTGCTAAAGGACGACCAGGGCCATAACTTTTGGGTCGTCGATGGGCAGACGCCCTACAAAAGACCCTCGATCAAGGGCGCCGGAGCCCCAGGCACAGCCGCTCCTCCGGGCCAAGCGCTGCAATCCGCGCGGCGTGCTTCATCGGGAAGTCAGACGTTAACGAATGTAAAAGAGCGCTTGGAAGACCTCGACAGAGAGGGTATCGACCTGCAGTTCATTTACCCGAGCTTTCTTTTGCACGTCAATGCTTGGCTCGACGGCATCCTGGCGATGGGAGTATGTCGCGCTTACAACACCTGGCTGGCCGAAGCTTGTAATCGTGCGCCGGACCGGCTCAAGGCCGTAGGCGTGGTATCGCTGCAAGATGCCCAGGGGGCCGCTACGGAACTTACGCGGTTGCGTGAACTGGGGGTTAACGCGGTTATGATCAATGGCACGGTCGGCGCCAAGCGCCTCGACCATCCTGATCATGAAGTTTTCTTTGCCGCCGCTGACCGTTTGAAGATGCCCATCGCGGTTCATTTCAGCCTGCAGTTTCCGGTCGTCGATAAACTTTTCGAGCACCACTTTCCAAACCGTGTATTGGCCGGCATCCTGCCAATCATGGCCGGCCTGACGAGCGTCCTGTGCTCGGGATTGCTGGACCGTTATGAGAATCTCAGATTTGCTTTTCTCGAAGGCGGTATCAGTTGGGTGCCCGCGCATGTCGAGCGCATGGACGATCACTTTGAAAACCCGCGCTACGGCGCCAAGGATTTACTCAGCCATCCGCCAAGCGATTATCTTAAATCGGGCCGTATTTTCTTCGGTTGTGAAGGCAATGAGTCTTTCCTCGGCCGAGTGGTCGAGGAGGTCGGCGAAGATTTGTTCATTTTCTCTTCCGACTACCCGCACGCCGATCGCACCGAAGGAACTGCGAAATTCTTGCGCGATCGCGATGACCTTCCGGCCACTGCGCGAAGGAAGCTACTCGATGAAAACGCACGAAAATTTTACGGGCTCTAGCCGATTGGCGCTCTGATTGAAAAACAAGCTCAGTAGTCCTCCCTGACCTCCTGCGCAAAAAAGGGGTGACCGGCCCAACTCGGTTATCCCTTTTTATTTATCGAATACGTTTGAAATGCTTGCTTGATTTAGCCCACCCGCTCGACTAAAATTTATATGGTGCTTGGTGCCGCTCTTGGGTGACCAAGCGGTAAGGAGGAGCGGAGATGGACCTGCCGAAATGCCAGAAATGCAACAATGGCCTGTTGATTCCTCTATCGGATTACGGTCAGGAGGGAGCATCAGTGATGTATAAGGCGTGGGCGTGCACCAACCCAGACTGTGGATTCTCCATCCGCATCGACAAGGGCGAGGTGACTTACGGGAAAAGGATCGAGCCAAAGCACTGAGGCGCCGATCGCGCGCTGCTAGACATCCTCAGCTTCACCCGCTGCAATCCAATAGCCCAGAACTGCCGGACTCCACGCCCAAATTCTACGCTGGCAGACTCTGATTAAAGCTCTGAATTGCCTTGCCAAACAGCTCGCAACCTTTTTTCAAGGCGTCCAAACATTTTTGCTGCGTCGCCATATCGTTGGCGTAGCGCGTAAGTATTTCCGGAGCGATCCACTCATGACCCTCTTCATCGGCGAGCAGGGTATCGCGATAAATCGCAGCGGTCTGCGGATCGACGGGCGTGACCCGCTCGATGAATGATTTCGAGGTTCTCGGGAAGAACTCTTCATGGCCGAACTGAACGCTGGCGATCAGCTCGCACAGCGATCCCAAGCGATGCGTGAAAATCCCAAAGCTCCTTGAGTTCCTTCAATGGATGATTCCACAACATGTCGGGATCGCCATTAAGCTCACTGATCCTCTTGCGTAAGATCGAAGCGTGTTTAAGCTCGTTAACCACGTATTCCGACATCGGCTGTTGCAGGTCGATATCGGGGATTTTGCCGACCCACGGCGCGGTGACCTCAGCAGCCTTGCGCTCCATGACGACGCCGAACTGCAAGCGACGCAAGACCACGGCCGAGCTCAGGGGCTTTTCGGCGCCGTAGCTCCTGCGCTCGGCGTTCATTTGTTCCCAGAACGCCTCTCGAGTCGCGATCAATCGGTTCAAAAATTCATCCGGTTTCAGAGCATCCATCGGTTCCTCCGCTGACGCCAAATGCCATATGATTGACACCAAGATTATTTTAGGTATTAACAATACAGGAAAATCACTCCGCGTAAAAGCTGAGAAAAGCGATCCAGCCGCGAGCAACTCCACGAAAACGAAGCACTCAATGGAATCAGCCGACGCCAAAGCATTCGTCGATAATCTATACCGAGACGTCTACGCGCACTGGAATAAAAAGATCAATCACGGCGCCTTTATGACGCAATTGCGCGCCGGCACGTTGCCGCTGCCCTGCGTGCGCCGTTTCTTCAAGGACTGGGGCCTGTTTTCCATCGAAGTCGTGGCGCTCAACGCGGTCTCCTATTATGTTCATCTGCCCTTCTTCGTCGATAATTATGATTTATTACCGGCGTTTTCCGACAAGATTGCCGAAGAGTTGATCGCGCCAAAGCCGCCCGGTCACATTTTAATTTTGCTCGAGACGGCGAATGCGCTGGGCCTTTCCAAAGAAGAACTCTTCGAGCAACCCGCTTCCGCCCCCGGCCGGGCGATCAGCGACTATTGCCGGCGGGTTTTTCAAGATGGATCCATCATTGAGCTCTGGGGAGCGCATGTTTACGAAGAAACTCTCGGCCATTGGGCGAAGCAATGGGGCGAAGCACTCGTCAATCATTATGGCATGAGCAAGCAAAAAGCGATTTACTTCACCGCCCATGCCGAAGCCGATTTGGTGCAGCATGAAGACCGCATGGGCCACGGCCCGCTCAATCGCATGATCCTGCAGCGTATCATCGAGCAAGGCAAAACCGCCAAAAAGCTCGGCTACGATCCCAAATATTGCGCCTACACAATGGTCGACCTGCATGCCCTCATGGAACAGAACGCGCTGGAAGACCCCTATCCGTCATGAGTTTCGTGAGCGCTTGACAGCGTTCGCTAGCCAGATCTCTGCCATACGCTGCTAACTGATCAGCGCCCGTCTTTACCGAGAGCCTTCATGCGAGCGAAAATCCTGACCGTTGTTCTCACTTTGCAGGGCCTCTTCCTCGTCGGATCTGGCACCGGGGCGGAATTGCCGGGCAAATGGCAAGGTCGGGCGGCCGCGTCAGCACCGCGCAGTGAAGTGGCAGCCACGGAGCTAAACGGCAAAATCTATCTCATGGGCGGTTATGTCAAGAACGGTGACTTGCTTGAGGAATACGAAGCGGCAAAAAACTCCTGGCGCCGTCGTGCTTCCTTGCCCAAACCCCTGCATCACATCGGTGCCGCCGCCGTCAATGGCAGGATTTACCTGATTGGCGGCTACATGACCGGCGTTGGTTCGGTGTCCACGATCTATGAATACGATCCAGCAGTGGATCGCTGGAGCGCGAAACAATCCATGCCGACTGCGCGCGGCGCGCTCGCGGTCGGAATCGTTGACGGAAAGATCTACGCAATCGGCGGCGTCGGCATCAACGGCAAGAATACCGACGCTAACGAGGAGTATGATCCCGCTCTGGACCGTTGGACCAAGCGCGCGCCCTTGCCGACACCGCGAGACCATCATGCGATCGGTGGGGTCAACGGCAAGCTCTACGCCATCGCCGGCCGCATCGACGGCAATCATGACCGCAGCATCCCAAACAACGAAGAATACGACCCCAAGACGAACCGCTGGCAGTCGCGCGCCGCCATCCCCACCGTGCGCAGCGGCGTCGCCGCCGCCGTGCTGGACGGCAAAGTTTTCGTTTTTGGCGGCGAGTCCAATCGCGCCACGCGCCGGGATGTCGAATCTTACGATCCAGCGAGCGACAAATGGCAACGCTGGGCAGCGATGCCGACGGCGCGCCACGGCCTCGGCGCCGCCGTTCTCGGCCAGTCGATCTACGTCATCGCCGGCGGCCCTCAACCCGGTGCGACGTTCTCGTCGGTGAACGAAGTTTTCACGCCGTAAAACCTCGCTACCGAAAGAACTTCACGATCCGATTCGGCAGCCAATCAAAGTTGCCGGGAAATCTTCCCGAGACGAAACCGACATGGCCGCCGGTCGCGGGGAAATCCAAAATGACGGAACTGGAAACTTCAGTTGAATCGGGCAAGGCATCGCTCGGCAAAAACGGATCGTTCCGCGCGTTGATGAGCAACGTCGGCACGGTGATTTTTTTTAGCCAGGGCTTGCTGCTTGCGCGCGTCCAGTAATCACTGGCGTCTTTGAAACCATGAATCGGCGCCGTGAAGAGATCATCGAACTGACGGAACGTCAGACTGGCGCGTATCGCGCGCGCATCGATCGCTAATCCGTGCAGCGCGATCTTTGCCAGCGCCATCGGTTTTAGGTATCTAAGAAAGTGACTCGTGTAAATAAGTCTCTTAAGACCGCAATCGAGTCCCGCGGCGGCGGCCCCAAGATCCATCGGCGTCGACACCGCAACCGCGCGTTCGACGATAGCCAATGCGGCCTCGCCTTCTTCGCCGAGCCATTTCAAAAGCATGTTGCCGCCGAGCGATACGCCGACGACGTAAATTGGCTGCCGCGGGTTCGCGCGTTTGGTGCGCCGGAGAATCCAATCAATCTCGCGCGAATCACCCGAATGATACGAGCGCCTGAGTCGATTTGCTTCGCCGCTGCAGCCGCGAAAATGCGGCACCACGCCGGCCCATCCTTCCCGGGCAAGCGCCGCCATCAGGCTGATCGCGTAATGGCTTTGCGAGCAGCCTTCCAAGCCATGAAAAAGTACCACTAAGGCTGAGCTCTGCGGAACGTCGTCAAGCCAATCGAGATCGATGAAGTCGCCATCAGGCGTTTCCCAGCGCTCCCGGCGGTAGCGAACCGAATAGTTTCGTCCCAGGGCGCGTGCGTAAATCGTTTGCAGATGTCTACCCGGCAACCACCACGGCGCGTGGTAGGTCGATTCCGAAACAACGCAGCGCGGTTTTGCATTCGAGTCTCGGTTCATCGATTTGAACGTTTTGAACGGCTTGAACGATTTGAACGCCTACTTCCCCGAATTTTTTAAGCCCTCCGGCGGCACGAATCCATGGCGCAGAGTGTTTTCGGAAACGGTGCGCGGCTCGATAAATTGCAGCAAATAATCTGGGCCGCCCGCTTTCGATCCGATCCCGGAGAGTTTGAGCCCACCGAACGGCTGGCGTTCTACGACCGCGCCGGTGATGCCGCGATTAATATAGAGGTTGCCGACGCGAAACTCCTTGCGCGCTTTTTCGATATGCGCCGGCGAGCGGGAAAAAATTCCGCCGGTCAAGGCGAAGGCGGAGTCGTTTGCGATCTCCAGGGCATGTTCGAAATCATGCGCGCGCATGACCGCGAGCACGGGCCCGAAAATCTCCTCTTGGGCGAGCCGACTCTTAGGATCGACTTCGCTGAAAATCACCGGACCGATGAAAAACCCCTCCTTCGGCGCGTTCATGGCTACAACGCATTTCCCTTCTTGCTTGCCCAGCAGAATGTATTCGGCGACCCGCGCTTTGGCTTCGCCGTCGATCACTGGGCCGACGGCATTGCGGGGATCTTCAGGCGGGCCGACCTTCAGGCTGCGCACCGCCTCCGCGAGGCGGGCGAGCAAACGATCGTGCACCTCGTCGAGCAAAATGAGCCGCGATGCCGCCGAGCATTTTTGCCCCTGGTAACCGAAGGCGGAGTCGATGATATAAAATACGGCTTCGTCGAGATCGGCGTCGTTGTCGACGATCACGGCGTTCTTTCCGCCCATCTCGCACACCACCCGTTTCACGTGCCGCTGCCCGGGTCGGTGGGTATAGGCTTCGCGCAGAATTTCCAAACCCACGTCCCGCGAGCCGGTGAACGCAATCAAATGAATCCGCGGTGAGCGCACGAGATGCGCGCCGATCTCGCCGCCGCCTTGGAGCAGCTGGCAGGCGTCGTTAGGCAACCCCGCCTCGCGCAGGATGTCGAGCAGATGCACCGCCATGATCGGCGACTGCTCCGCCGGCTTCATCAGCGCGCAATTTCCGGTGACGAGCGCCGCGGCCGTCATGCCGGTAAGGATGGCCAATGGAAAATTCCACGGCGCGATGATCGCAGCGATGCCGCGCGGCTCGTAGAAATAGGTGTTGGCTTCACTGGCCAAAGTCTGGGTTTCGCGCGTCTCACCCAAACGCAGCATCTCACGCGCGTAGTATTCCAGATAATCGATCGCTTCGATGACATCGGCGTCCGCCTCGCGCCATCCCTTGCCGACTTCGAAAACTTCCCACGCCGCAAGCTCCCAACGTTTTTGGCGCATGACTTCAGCCGCGTGGAAAAGAATCTTGGCGCGCTCCGGCACCGGCGTGTCGCGCCACTTGGGAAAGAAACGCGTCGCCGTTTCGATCGCTTCTTCCGTTTCTTCGATGCCCGCGACGGGAACTCGCCCGACGATCTCTTTGGGGTTTGCCGGATTGACCGATTCGAGCCATTGACCGCTGCTGCGCCTTTTGCCGTTATGCTTGAATTCGGCGCGCACTTTTTCGAGGGTCTCGGCGAAGCGCTCGCGGTTTTCCCGCCGCGAAAAATCGATCGGCGGTTCGTTGCGGAAGGGGTTCGACTGACTCGATTGCAACGGCGTAGGCACGGCTGCATTTGTCGTCGGTCCAATTGCCGCCGACGGCGCCTTGATCAAACTTGCGATGTCTTTTTTGTCGGCATAGGTCTGCCGAAGAAACGAAGTATTGGAAGTGTTTTCCATGAGCCGGCGGATGAGATAGGAAATCCCCGGCAGCAACTCGCCCACCGGCAAGTAGACGCGCACTCGCTGGCCGTTTTGAATCATCGCCTGGCGCACCGGCTCGGCCATGCCGTAGAGCATTTGGATTTCATAGCCGTTGGGCGGAATGCCCAGCGCTTTCGCCGCGACAACGGCATGGGCCAGGCTGCGCAGGTTGTGGCTGCCGAATGCGGCATCGATCACGTCGTGGCCCTGGAGCAACAGCTTCGATAATCGCTCGTAGCTCGCGTCGGTCTCCGCTTTCTCCAAGAAAACCGGTATCGGCCAGCCTTTTTGTTGGGCCCAGGCGATCTCGCTGTCCCAATAGGCGCCTTTCACGAGGCGCACGCCGATGCGCCGCTTTTGCCGGCGCGCCCAGCGAATCAAGTCGCTAACGTCGCTCGCGGCGTCTCTCAGATACGCTTGCAGGGCAACCGCGGCGTGCGGCGCGGCGTGAAATTCTTCTTCTGCCAATACGCCGCGGAATATTTCCAGGGTTAAATCCTTGAAGGCGTACTGTTCCATGTCGACGGTCACGGCCGCGCCGAGTTTGGCGGCTTCGCGAAACAGCTCGCGCAATCTTTCGCGCACGACCCTTTCCGTATTTGGATCCAGCGGATCGAAGCGCGCGCACAGTGAAGATAGCTTCACCGAAAGATTGATCCGTGGGATGCTGCCGTTAGGGGAGTCATCGATCTGGGCGCACGGCGGCCAGGCCGCACTGGCTTTCGCCAGCCGGCGCAAGAGCTCGAGATAGCGCTGTTGCATTGCGCTCGCTTCCGCGTCGCTCACGGTCGCTTCGCCGACGACATCCAGCGTGAACGCGGCGGGTTCCTTTCTTAGGCCGGTCAGCACTGTGATTAGATGATCGCCGCTTTCTTCGGCGATGAAGCGGCGCGCCAGCTTCACGACATTGCGCCGTACGACGGGTGCAACGAGGGTTCCAGCGTGCAGCGCCTGAGCGAGAAAAGCCAGACCGCTCAGGGCATGGTCGACGCGTGCGAAGTATTCTTCCAGGTGACGGCCGATCTCGGCCGACGATTCCAGGCTCGGCAGCACGTCGACGAAACGAAACAAGGCGACGCGCAGCGACTCGTCCTCGAGACGACCAGTCGATCATCCGGCCGAGCAAGTCCTTGGCCTCGAAAAGGGACGGCTTATGCTCGGCCGCTTTCCGGTAAAGCGCGCGCGCCAGGGCCTGCACGGCTTGTTCAGTGGAATCGGCGGACGGAGTCATCATAGAAGACCATCGAAGCGAACGATCAGATTGTATTCACCGCCTTCATCATAATACGATCGAGAAAATTGCTGAAGCCCTCGGCGGCGATTGTCGTTTGGTCGCTGCGACCCCGGGCAGAGAGGCCGAAAAGAATCATGAGTGAAGCTGCTGAATCGAAACTCTCGACACTCACCGGCGCCGAAGCCGCGGTGGAAATGTTCAAAGCCCACGGCGTCGAGATCCTCTTCGGACTTTGCGGCGATACCAGCCTGCCGTTTTACGACGCGCTGGCGCGGCTGCCGCACGGCATGCGCCACATCCTCGCGCGCGACGAGCGCTCGGCCGCTTACATGGCGGACGGCTACGCGCGCGTCTCCGGCAAGGTCGGCGTGTGCGAAGGCCCGAGCGGCGGCGGCGTGACTTATATTCTGCCGGGTCTTGCTGAAGCCAACGAGTCTTCAGTACCACTGCTTTGCATCAACTCCGACATTTCCGTCGCCGCGCGCGGCCGCTACACGCTCACCGAGCTCGATCAAGGCGCGCTCATGCGTCCGGTAACGAAGTGGAACGCGGTGCTCGACCGCGCCGAGGATCTGCCGCGCATTTTTCGCGCCGCGTTCAAACAAATCACCACCGGCCGGCCCGGCGCCGCGCATATCGCCCTGCCCTTCGACGTGCAAAACGGTTCGGTCAATAAATCCGAAATCTGGGGCGATGCGAGATTCGGCCGCTATCCGGCCGAACGCGTCGCGCCCGATGCGTGATTTCGTCGAGCGCGCCGCCGCCGTGCTGCGTGATGCCGCCAGCGCGGTTTTCATCTGCGGCGGCGGGCGTGATGCTTTCCGAGGCCGAGGGCGAGCTCCTCGAGCTCGCGGAGCGGCTCTCGGCATCGGTGGCGACGACGATCAGCGGCAAAGGTTCGATCGGCGAAGACCACCCGCTGGCGATCGGCGTTGTCGGCTCCAATGGCGGCACGCCGGAAACGCGCGCGATGGTCGATCAGGCCGATGTGGTCTTCTTCATCGGCTGCCGTGCCGGCTCCGTAACCACCGAACGCTGGCGCCATCCTGTACCGGGGAAGAATCAAAGTAATTCATCTCGACGTCGACCCGGCGGTGCCCGGGGCCAATTATCCGGTGGACTGTGCCGCTGATCGGCGATGCCAAGGTCGGACTGAGAATGTTGAATGAAGCGCTGGCAGGCACGCACCGGCCGCTGGACGCGTCGCGAGTGGAATCGCCAAAGAACAGAAATTCGCCAAGTTCCAAGCCCTCGCCGAGTCCGACCGAGCCGCCGATCAAACCGGAGCGCGTGGTCGCGGAGCTTGCACGCACGCCTCGATGCCGACGCCATCGTGGTCGCCGACGCCGGCACGCCCTGCCCGTATTTTTCCGCTTATTATCAAGTGCGCGGCACCGGCAGCGGGTTATTCTCCAACCGCGCTCACGGCGCGCTCGGTTACTCGATGGCGGCGGCGATGGGCGCGCATTTCGCGCAGCCGGAAGTCAAGTGCGTGTCGGTCATGGGCGACGGCAGTTTCGGTTTTACCTGCGGCGAGCTGGAGACCGCGGCGCGCTATCGCGCTGCCGATTACTTTTATTGTGATTTCGAACGCGAGCTACGGCTGGATCAAAGCGGGACAAAAGCTCAGGTTACGGCCAGCGCTATTTCGCCGTGGATTTCGCCGTTACGGATCACGCCGCCGTCGCTGCGGCGTTCGGCGTCAAAAGCTGGCGCGTCACCGAGCCGAGCGAATTGGGTAAGGCATTGAATGAAGCGCTCGCGCACGGCGGACCGAGTCTGGTCGACATCGTATGCCAGCCGCTGCACGAAGCCAAAGCGCCGGTGTCGGAATGGATTGCGTGAGAGAGAATGGAGTGCTGGAGTACTGGAATGCTGGAGTATTGGCCGGAAGCATTACTCCACTACTCCAATCCCCCGGGTTTGAAGTTTTAATTCTCCAACCGCACTTTCGTTCCCAGATTCGCGCAGTCTTCGTCGGTCTTGAGTCCGGCGGCGCGGATGCCGTGAGCGGCAAGCTCCTCGTCACGTTCCTGGGTATCGCCGGTGACCCCGACGGCGCCGAGCAACTCGCCGTGCTGGTCCCGGATCAGCATGCCGCCGCCTTCGGGAAAAATCTGGTCGTCGGAGGCACGGATCAAATACTGCATAAACAGCGGTCGCTCTTCCGTGCGCATGCGCACGAGTGATGACGAACGTCCCAGGGCCAGCGCGGCGTACGCTTTACCGTAGGCCATCTCGAATCGCATCATGGCCGAGTCGTCTTCTTTCTGAAATGCTTTAACTTTTGCTCCGGGCTCGACGACGATGACGCTGAGCGGACGACAGCTCAATTCGCGACCGCGGGCGAAGATCGCCTCGATGATGCGATTCGATTGTGCCAAAGTGATCATACTCATTCTGCCTTCTGCGCCAGGCTCCCACCGCAGAGGTACGGAGTTCGCAGAGTTCGGAGTAATTCTAGTCAAAACTCTTTACTCTGCGTCCTCAGCGCCTCTGCGGTGCATACTCTCCGATCCGGTTAACGAAACAGCGCCGCCGCAAGCTCCGAGCGATATTTGTCGGTCAGAGGATCCTCAGAACCGAGCACTTCGAAGATCTGAATCATCGCTTTGCGCGCGCCGTCGTCTTGGAACGCGCGATCGGTCTTGACGACAGTGAGAAACTCTTTTAGCGCCTCATCGTATTTTTCCGTGGCCGCCAGCGCCTGGGCCAACTCGAATCGCGCCGCAATATTGTTCGGTTCCGCTTTTACCTTTTCGCGCAACGCCGCTTCATTTTCGGCCGCGCCGCTCTGGAGACTGAGCCGCGCGATCAGCCGATCGGCTTCTTTACGCTCGTCGGCGACGATCGGTATTTTGTCAAGATACTCCATTGCGGCAGCGGCGTCGCCTTCGTTCAGCGCCAGACGTCCGAGCCCGAGCAGCGCTTTGACGTGGTTTGGATCGGCGGCGAGAATCTCCTGGTAAAGCGCTTTCGCTTCATCGGTCTTGCCGTCATTTTCGAGAGCCTGAGCTTCCTGCACCTGTTTATCCGCCGCCGTCGGTAAAAACTTTGACAAGAACTCGCGCAGCATCGGCTCCGGCAACGCGCCGGTAAATTCCGACGCCAGCTCACCGTCCTTGAACAGTTTCACCGCCGGGATGCCTTGGATGCCGAAGGCGCCCGCCAAGCCCTGGTTTTCATCGACATTGACCTTTGCAATAATGAATTCGCCGGCGTATTCGCCGGCGAGTTTCTCGAGCACGGGCCCCAGAACTTTGCACGGCCCGCACCACTCAGCCCAGAAATCCACCAGAACTGGAACTTGAGTTGAGCGCTCCAACACTTCCGCTTCGAAATTTTCTTCGTTAACGTCGATCGTCCACGGGTTCATAATTGCTCTACTCGATTCGTCCTAAATATTATTCACCACGAAGCGCACGAAGGACACGAAGGTTAGGAGCCTGCATACATCAAAATCAGTTTTCACCGCAGCGACACACAGTGTACAGAAGTTATGAATCTTCAAACTCTCCGCGTCCTCAGCGTCTCCACGGTGAACCATCCGAACCCTTCGTGCTCTTCGTGACCTTCGTGGTGAGGCGTCTGTTTTACTTTCGTTGCGCCTTTACCACGCTATTTCGCGATGATCGCCTTGGCAAAATTGCGCACTTTAGCCGCCACCGGCCGTACGGCGTAAACCACGGCTTCCGTCACTTCGTCTTCGCTGGCGCCACATTTGCGCGCCCGGTCTAAATGGAGCTTCGCGCCGTGCTCGTGGCCGATGGCGAGATTGACCGCGAATTTGATGAACTCCGCGGTCTTGGGATCCAAAGAGCCTTCCTTGTACCGAATATCGAAAAATTCTGTTTCCTTCGCCATTACCGTATCTCCTTCCTAAAAGTCGATCGCACCCGCCTATGTTTTCTTTGCAAAAGCGGCCGGATCGAACGCCGCGCCGTTCAGTGAATATTCGCTCTTCACTTCTGTCGGCTTGCGGATCGTCTGGATCACATAGCAACCCGCCTCGGCGTTTCGTACAACCTTGGCGACTTTTTCCGGCGACTCGCTGGATGTGATTTCACAGCGCGTTTCGACTCCCAGACCTTCTGCCTGCACGGTTTCACGTAACACTGAGCCCTCGTTCTTGAAACGCGCCGTGACGTAGACCTTGGCTTTATCGATATGAGTCTTGAGCATTTCCCCGTACCGGGAAATTTGCGTCAGCAGTCAAAACCCCACCGACAAACCAAAATACGCCAATGGCGGCGGCGCGGTGTTATCACCGCCGATGCGCTCTCCTTCATCGCAAAAAACCGTGAAGCCGCGGGCGTGCCCTTCCTTGCGCATGCGCTCCAAGGTCTCAGCGTCCGCTTCAAGGACAATTTCGCGTTTGATTTGCAGATCGTCAGCCATGATCCCTCCCGAAAACGTCTTCTAACGGTTTCATAACCGAGACTGGATTTATACGCAATCACCGTTGGCTCGTCCTACTCGTTGGCGCCGTACTCTTCCGCGTAGAGATCGAGTAATACGGCAAGCAGCGCGAACAGCACCGGTCCAAGGATCAGGCCTAGCGCACCAAATACACTCAGACCGCCGAGAATGCCAAAGAAGAGTACCAACATGGGAAGTTTGATTCGAGTACCGATGAACAACGGCTTCAAAACGTTATCGATGGTCACGACCACCCCAAGGCCCCAGATGAGCATGAAAATCCCTCTGGCGTTCTCCCCTTGGAAAAATAGATAAAGCGACACGGGAATCGTGACCAGCGTCGTACCGCCGAACGGCACCAGCGCGGCAAAGGCCGTGATCACGCCCCACAGGACCGAAAAAGGCACGCCCAAAACCCAGTAGCCCAATCCCGCGAGCAAGCCCTGGATCATCGCCACGACCAACGCTCCGTGCACCACCGCGGTGACCGCGTCCTCGATGTTTCTAAACAGCCGCGCTTGATCTTCACGGTCCATCGGCAGCAGCCGTTGCGCCCAGCCGACGAAAGCCGCGCCATCGCGCAAAAAGAAAAACAGCGTGAAAAGGGCGAGGAAAAAGTTGACCGCGAAAAGTAGCACGTTCTGGGCGATCCCTTTGACTTGCGCGACGATCACCGTCGATGATGACTGTGCCCCTTGAATCAGTAGATCTTTCCAGTTGATCTTAAAGTCCACCAATCGGAACGTCACCATGTTCCACCAGCTCAGCACGTGCTGGACCCACGGCTGCGCCAGCCATTGTTGCTTGCCTTCCTCATCCAGGAGCGCGCGAACCGTTTGGACCAGCGACACCGTCTCGTCGGACAGAAACCACGCGAGCTGAATGCCGGGCACGATGACTAAAGTCGTGATGATCACAATGACCAAAAGCGCAGCCAGCGTCGCGCGCCCGCGTAACAATCGCAGCAGCCACGCGTACAACGGATAAAAGAGAATGGCGAGAATCAGCGCCCAGGTGATCGCCCTGAGAAACGGAGTGAGGACCAAAAAGGCGCCGTATAGAATGAGCAGCAGCAGTGCGAAGAAAAACCCCGTCACGAGCCAGTTTCGATTCACTGTCTTGCCTCCCTGTCAAAGGCCCAACTCTACGTAGAAGGTAGTGCCCCTGCAAGGATTCGCTGAAAACTCGCGCGCTCTCTGTGGTGCCGCAAATTTGATACTCCTGCTGTATCAAGCTTGATACTCCTGCTCCCGCCGGCACGCCGCCGCCGATCATTCCTCGCATTATAGTTCTCCGCACTTTCGCTAACTTAGTTCGTCCCCACGACGTCGTTCAAATCTGGTATAACCCTTGCGCAAGCAACGCGCCGGGTGCGAGATTCCAGTCAGATGGCCATAAATAACCAGCACGGATTGATGCTGGATCGGGGGAACCATGTTTAAAAACTTTTTTTGCCTTGCGCTGAGCACGTTGCTCGTTGCGCTCGCCGCACCCGCACAGGCACAACAGCCAAAGCCGCCACGTATCGGCGTCATCCTCCCTGGAGGGCCCTTATACGATATCGTTGAGGGGCTGCGTCACGGCCTGAAGGAACTCGGCCTGCAAGAAGGAAAGCAAATCTCGCTTGCCATTCGCGACACTAAGGGCGATCTGAAAATAGCTGAAGAAGCGGCGCGAGACTTCGAGCGGGAAAAAGTCAACCTGCTCTACGTAATGACGAGCACCGTAATCGCCGCGGCGAAGGCAGCGACGGTGCATACGCCGATTGTATTCTGCATTGGCAGCAATCCAGTGACCTTCGGATTGGTGAACGACTTCGCGACGCCCGGCGGCAGGCTGACGGGGGTTCATTATCCGGTGAAGGACCTCACGGCCAAGCGTTTGGAGATTCTCAAAGAGATATTGCCAAAAGTCGGTCGAGTACTGACCATTTACGATCCGAAAAATCAAGTCGCCGCGGACGGCGCCGCATTGGCGCGGCAAGAAGCGAAACGGCTGGGGCTCAAGCTCATCGAGCGTCATGTGAACTCGGTCGACGAGCTGCGCAAAGCGCTGCAGGAAATCAAAAGCAAGGAGGCCGACGCGTTCTTTTATCTCGCGGATGCCACGGTTGTCAGCCAGGCACAGCTGATCATCGACACCGCCAAGGCGAAAAAGTTGCCGACCATGTTGCAGGATCAAAGCCTGGTCGCCAAAGGCGGACTGGCGAGCTACGGTCAGAATTATTTTGAGATCGGTCGGATTTCCGCCAAGTACGTGCAGCGAGTGCTAAGCGGCACGCCGCCGAAGGAGTTAAAGATCGAAACCGTCGACAGCGTTGAGCTGGCGATCAATTTACAAACCGCGAAGCAACTCGGCGTGACTATCCCGCCGCAAGTTCTGGCGCGGGCGCAGAAGGTAATCAAGTAAAACCCTGCACGGCGTACGAGGCGTCATGTAATGGAAGGAGAAAAATCCATGAAAAAAACCACTTCCACACTATTCATCTTGGCCACACTTATTCTGGCTTCGGTATATCCGGCCCACGCGCAGAAACAAGCGACGACGCCACGGATTGGTGTTTTATACCTCGGTGCGGCTCCCAACGCCAACGTCGATGCATTCATTCAGGGGCTTCGCGAACTCCGCTACGTCGAGGGGAAAAATATTCTTATTGAGTATCGTTTTGCAGAGGGAAAGGCAGAGCGCCTTCCTGAACTCGCAAGGGAACTGGTCCTGCTAAAGGTGGACGCGATTTTCACAGCGGGTACGCCCGCTATCTTCGCTCTTAGAGAAGTGACTAAAACGATTCCTATCGTTTTCTTCAGCACTAGCGATCCGATTGGAATGGGCGTTGTCGCTAGTCTCGCGCACCCGGGCGGTAATATCACGGGCATCTCCGTCCTCGCTTCGGACCTATGGCCCAAGCGGCTAGAGCTGCTAAAAGAAATCTTTCCCAAGCTCTCGAGGGTGGCCATGGTTTGGAATAAGGGCAATGCCGGCATGGCGCTCGAAGCGAAAGCAACCCAAGACGTCGCAGGACCGTTGGGCATAACGTTGCAAGATCGAGGGGTGAAAGACCCTAATGAGCTCGAAGTGATTTTTGGCGTGGTGTCTAAAGATCGACCTGATGGTTTTCTCGCGTTAATGGATCCAGTCCTCAATTCTTATCAGAAGCAGATTCTAGATTTTGTAGCGAAAAATCGGTTGCCGGCGATATTCGAAAATCGCGCTTTTGTAGAAGCTGGCGGTCTTATATCGTACGGGCCGAACTATACCGATATGTTCCGGCGCGCTGCCACTCTCATGGATAAGATTCTCAAAGGCACAAAACCCGCTGACATACCCGTCGAGCAGCCGACGAAGTTCGAGTTAGTGATTAACCTCAAGACGGCGAAACAGATCGGCCTGACGATTCCGCCGAATGTGCTGGTGCGGGCAGATAAGGTGATTCGATGACAGTTGTCAGTCGACCGTGGTCAGTTGTCAGCAAAGACATCGGAGAAAACCCATGGCGAATTCTCTTGTGGATACTGGCAACGGTTCTCCTGACAACTGGTTCGTTCGCCCAGGCGCAACAGCCGGGGAAAATCCCGCGGATAGGATACGTGAGGGTGGTTGGCGAGCCCTCTATTCCAGGGCGTAACGTTGAGGCGTTTCTTCAAGGGCTGAAAGATCTCGGCTATGTCGACGGAAAAACCATCCTGATTGAGTTTCGCTACGCTGAAGGAAAGCGCGACCGTATCCCAAGCCTTGTAGCCGATCTTATACAACTCAGGGTCGATCTCCTTGTATCTCCAGATCCGCAGGCAATCCGCGCAGCGAAGCAGGCTACCAAGACGATTCCCATTGTTATGGTTACCAACCAGGATCCGGTTGCGACTGGCCTTGTCGATAGCTTGGCCCGCCCAGGTGGAAACCTTACCAGGGATTAGCAGGCTCAACCGAGAACTAAGCGGTAAGCGGTTAGAATTGGTTACAGAGATCATTCCAGGAATTTCTCGCGTTGGTGTCCTGTGGGATGCAGGTGCAGAAGGACCCAAGCTTAGTTTTAAAGAGTACCAGGCTGCGGCCGATCGCATTAAAGCTTCAACTGCAATCCTTAGAAGTGCGAGGGCCAAGCCCCGATCTGCACGGTGCATTTCAATCCGCTGTCAAAGGCCGCGTGCGCGCTCTGATTACGGTTGGCAATAACATGTTAGATCGCCACCGAAAGGAAATTGCTCAGCTTTCCATAAAGCACCGCCTGCCTTCAATGTATGAGTCGAGTTTTTGGATAGAACCTGGCGGGCTCATTTCTTACTCGTCCAACGATGCTGAGAGTTACAGGCGCGCTGCGTGGATGTCGACAAGATTCTTAAGGGCACGAAGCCGGCCGAGATTCCAGTCGAGCAATCGGCCAAGTTCGAACTCGTGATCAACCTGAAAACCGCGAAACAAATCGGTCTCACGATACCACCGAATGTGCTGGCGCGGGCGGATAAGGTGATCAAATAGCATGGAGCAAAGGGCAAGGAGCAGGGAGTTGCAAGAACACAGAAGTAGATTCATGAGAAGACAATTCTTTGGTCTTGCGCTTAGCACCGTGCTCTTTACGCTTTGCTTTCCCGTTGGGGCGCAGCAGCCAAGGAAAGTCCCGCGAATAGGATACTTGAACGATAGCTCTCTAGTCACCCTGCAAAGCTCCGCGCCGAGGCATTCCGGCAGGGTCTGCGAGAGCTCGGCTATGATGGACGGGAAAAACATTGTCATCGAGTTTCGTTACGAAGGAAAACAAGATCGCGCCGCTGCTGCGAATCTGGTGCGTCTGAAGGTTGATGTCATCGTCACGGCGGGCGCAGGCGCGACGCGTTCCGCCAAGCGAAGCAAGCTTCAATACGATTCCAGTCGTTATGACGCAGGATTCCGATCCCGTTGAAACGGTTTCGTCGCCAGCCTGGCGCGCCCAGGCGGGAATATCACGGGACTTTCCCGCGTTGCGCCGGAGCTAAGCGGAAAACAACTGGAGCTGCTCAAAGAAATCGTTCCGAAGTTCTTTCGCCTGGCCGTGTTCGGGGGATCAACCACGCCTGGCAACACCAAGCGTTAAAAGAGATCGAACGCGCGACGAGCGCTAGGGGTAAAGCTTCAAGTGCTGGATGCCCTACGGACCCAAGGACATTGAGCGTGCATTCCGAGCCGCTACCAAAGAGCGCGCTGACGCGCCCGTCTATGCCGCTCCGGGAATCATTCTAAATCCTAATCGAACACAGCTATTGGAACTCGCGGCTAAAGAACCGGCTGCCTGTCATTTACCGCAATCGACTCGACGTGGAAGCTGGTGGGCTTATATCCTATGGCGTCAACCTGACCGACTTGGACCGCCGCGCCGCCACGTATGTCGATAAAATCCTCAAAGGCACCAAGCCCGGCGACATTCCCGCCGAGCAACCGACGAAATTTGAATTCATCGTCAACCTAAAAGCCGCGAAGCAGATCGGGCTGACGATACCACCGAATGTGTTGGCGAGAGCGGATCGGATAATCAGATGAACGTCAGCAAAGAACAGCGGGCAAAGAGCAGTGGGCAGAAAAAGAAACAGAGAAAACTCGTGAGGAAAATTGTGTTTGCTTTTACGGTTTGCGCCGCGCTCCTTGCGCTTTGCAGTTCTGCTCTGGCACAGAAGGCAGCAAGAGTCTACAGAGTTGGGCGATTAACTGGAGGATCTCCGACTGATCCGCTCAGCAAGGAAAACTTCGAGGCTTTCCGGCAAGGCTTGCACGACCTGGGATGGATAGAAGGCCAAAACGTCGTCTTCGAGCGTCGCTGGACCGGAGAGAAACCGCAGAGCTTGCGCGAACTGGCGGCGGATCTCGTTTGGCTGCGGGTCGACGTGATCGTTGCCAACGGCGGTCCGATGGTCCAGGCAGCGAAAGAGGCAACGACCACTATCCCGATCGTCATGGCGGCGACTGGAGCTGATCCAGTGACGGCGGGCTTCGTCGCTAGTCTCGCCCAGCCTGGCGCGAACATTACTGGACTGAGCCTTCTTTCCGCGGCGCTCGATGGAAAGAGACTTGAGTTACTCAAAGAAGTTGTTCCCGGACTCGGGCAGGTAGCTGTCCTCCAGAATCCAGACTTTCCAGAAGCAACAAATCGGTGGAGAGACGCACAAGCGGCAGGCAAATCGCTAGGAGTTCAACTGCAAGCCTGGAAGGTACGAAGTCCACAGGAAATTGAGACCGCATTCTCAGCCATGGGCAAGGCCCGTCCTAAGGCCCTTCTCGTCTTCTCGGATCCATCTGTGCTTGAGAGATCCCGGCAAAGGATCATCGCCCTGGCACACAAGTACCGGCTGCCAGCCATATATCCTTGGAGGTTTTACGTCGAGGAAGGTGGCCTCATGGTTTATGCTCCGAGCCTTCCCGATATGCATCGCCGGTCCGCTTACTACGTCGATAAGATTCTCAAAGGCACTAAGCCCGCGGACCTTCCCGTAGAACAGCCGACGAAGTTTGAATTTGTCATCAACCTCATAACCGCCAAACAGATCGGCCTGACGATTCCACCGAATGTGCTGGCGCGAGCGGATAAAGTTATCAGATGACAGATTCAGTGTCAGTTATCAGTCGTCAGCGATAACGAGGAGGAACTCTAATGCGTGAGAGAAATCTTTTGTTTCGTACTTTTGGCCATGCTCTTTGCGCCTTCTCCCTCCGTGGCGACCCAGCAGTCGAAGAAAGTCTCTCGGATCGGGTATATATCGCCGACCGACCGAGCTACTGATTCCATCCGTTCCGGAGGCATTCCGGCAAGGACTGCGAGATCTGGGTTATGTTGAGGGAAAGAACTTCGTCATTGAGTACCGGTATCTTGAGGGAAAACTGGACCAAGCGCCAAGTCTGGTGGCCGAACTCGTGCAATTAAACGTCGATGTGCTTGTCGTTCAAGTCTTACCGGGGATTCGCGCAGCCAAGCAGGCGACCAAGACGATTCCCATTGTCATGGTGGCAAGTGTGGATCCAGTCGCGACTGGGATCGTCGATAGTTTGGCGCGCCCGGGCGGAAATATCACCGGGCTCACCACACTTGGCCGAGACCTAAGCGGGAAACGTTTGGAATTATTCAAGGAGGCGGTTCCGCGGCTATCACGCGTTGGAGTCCTTTGGGTTGCGGACGCACCAGCGGCGGCCATTTCTTTTAAAGAATACGAGGCTGCGGCGCGTACACTGAAGATACCGCTTCAATCCCTAGAGGTGCGCAGCCCGAGCCTTGATTTCGAGGGAGCAGTCCAAGCTGCGACTAAGGGGGGCGTGAGCGCGCTCATTACAGTTAGCGCTGGTGCGCTCAATCGTCACTCAAAGCGCATCGGCGATCTTGCCATACAGAACAGACTGCCCTCAATGTGCGAGGGAAGTGTGTATGTAGAGACGGGTTGTCTCATGTTTTATGGAGCGAATGATGCTGATCAATACCGACGCGCGGTCGTGTATGTGGACAAGATTCTAAAGGGTGCGAAGCCTGCTGATCTACCAGTGGAGCAACCAACAAAGTTCGAGCTGATCATCAATCTGAAAACCGCAAAGCGGATCAGGTCTCATGATTTCGCTCGAATGTGCTGGCGAGAGCAGACAAAGTCATTCGATAGGCGTGAGACGCGAATGGTTAGGGGTGTAAGGCGTTGAGGAGAGAACGATGATCCAAAAGAATTTTGCTCTTGCGCTTGGCGTTCTGCTCATTGCACTTTGCTCACACGCCGACGCACAGCAACCAGCGAAGATCCCGCGGATAGGCTTCATGGTCACGGCTGAACGTGGCTTGGAGTTACTCCGAGAAGGCTTGCGCGAGCGCGGTTATGTCGAAGGTAAAAATATCGAATTAGTCCACCGTTACGCTCAGGGGAACACGGACCGAATGCCTAGCTTGGTCGCCGAGCTTTTAGAGAGCAAAGTCGATGTTCTAATCGTTTCAAGTACGACGGCCATTCGGGCCGCTCAGCACGCCACCAAAACAATTCCTATCGTCATGATGACCAATCAGGATCCGGTTGCCATCGGACTCGTCGAAAGCCTGGCGCGTCCAGGCGGAAATCTAACCGGAGTTGTTAGTCTCACCCGAGATCTCAGCGGAAAGCGGCTCGAACTTCTAAAGGAAGCTGTACCGAAGATATCGCGCGTGGGAGTGATATGGGCGAGTCCCACCTCTCTCGGCGCAGGAAACGCTTTTCAGAATTATGAAGCTGCCGCCGGCGCGTTTAAATTAAAGCTTACCTCGCTCCAAGCGCACCGTCCGAAGCCTGATATCGAGGGATTGCTCCACGCCGCCGACAAGGAACGGATGAATGCGCTCATCTCGGTGACCAACGTCGTGCTCAATCAGCATATAAAAAGGATCGCTGATTTTGCGATTCAGAAACGGGTGCCATTGATGGTTGAACAGGGCAACTTCGTTGAGGAAGGGGGACTGATCTCGTACGCGGCCAACGACGCCGACAGATTTCACCGCGCCGCGCTTTACGTCGATAAGATTCTCAAAGGCGCCAAACCGGCTGAGCTTCCCGTAGAGCAAGCGATGAAGTTCGAACTCGTTATCAATCTCAAGACCGCCAAAACAAATCGGCGTCACGATTTCGCCACAAATTCTCGCCCGCGCGCAGAAGGTGATCAAGTGAGAAGGTGCGAGCATCAAGTGAATCGAGATAGAGAACAGAGATGAAGAAAAAAAACACGGTCCTTACTCTTTGCGCCGCGCTCTCTGCGCTCTGGGTTTCCGCCGAAGCGCAGCAATCGGGGAAAGTGCCGCGAATTGGGTATCTATCGGGACCGACACGGCTACTGACTCGCCGCGCGCGGAAGGAATTCGAAAGGCGCTGCGCGAGCTTGGTTACATAGAAGGACAGAACGTCATCATTGAGTACCGACATACGGAGGGGAAGTCGGATCGTTACCCCGCGCTTGCGGCCGAGTTGGTGGGTCTCAAGGTGGAACTCATCCTGGTAGCAGGCGGAACCACACCGATCCGTGCGGCAAAGAATGCGACCAAGACGATTCCCATCGTTATGACCGGCACTGGGCTCGACCCGGTCAAGGCAGGATTCGTTGTGAGCCTTGCCCGTCCGGGAGGCAACGTTACCGGCCTTACAACTCTTAACAGTGAGTTGGGCGGGAAGCGACTGGAGATACTCAAAGAGGCCATTCCCAAACTTGCCCGCGTCGCGATTCTGCATAATCCGGCCAATCCGAGCGCTTCGCGCGAAGTCAAAGAGGATCTCCCTCCCGCAGCGCGTGCGCTGGGGCTGACTCTTCGGAATTGGGAGGTACGCGCTGTGGAGGATTTTGACAGGGTATTCGCTGCCATAAACAAGGATCACCCGGATGGGCTCTACGTGCCCCTCGCGGGAAGCGTGCTTCGTGCTAACAGAAAACGGATTACGACCTTTGCATTAAAGAGCCGGTTGCCTCGTTGTACGACGAAACAACAGCTCTAGAGGCCGGTGGGCTGATGTCCTACGGAGCGGACCTTGCGCAGATGCTACCGGCGTGTCGCCTATTACGTCGACAAGATTCTCAAAGGCACGAAGCCCGCCGACCTCCCGGTGGAGCAGCCGACGAAGTTCGAACTGGTGATCAACTTAAAGACGGCCAAGCAAATCGGCCTCATGATACCACCCAATGTGCTGGCGCGGGCGGACAGGGTGATTCGGTGAAGGGATGAAATGTAAAGAATGATGTTTGAGAGGAGGTCATACGGAATAAACTCGATGCTTGGAAAAATTCTAGTCTGGCTACCGTAGCTACCCTACTGAGAACTTTCCCACCCGCCGAGGCGCAGCAGCCGGTAAGAGTCCCGCGGATAGGATACCTAACTGGTGCATCCCTTTCCTCTGTGTCGGCAAACACCGAAGCATTCCGGCAGGGGCTGCGCGACCTTGGGTACCAAGAGGGGAAAACCATCGTGATCGAGTGGCGAGCTGCAGAGGGAAATCGCCATCGCCAGCGTACCCTAGCAGCGGAGCTAGCGGGTCTGAAAGTCGACGTCATCGTTGCCAGTAGCGGCGGAGATACGCTCGCAGCAAAGGAAGCGACCGCCACGATCCCCATTGTCATGGCGCAGACTGACGATCCCGTCGCGAGTGGATTCGTGGCCAGCCTGCCGCGGCCCGGTGGAAACATCACCGGACTGTCCACTCTTTCCCCGGAGACTAGCGGCAAACGGCTGGAACTTTTGAAAGAGGTCGTACCCAAACTCTCACGTGTGGCGGTGTTCGGGACCTCAAGCAGCCCCGGCAACGCTCCAGTGTTGAACGAAACGAAACTCGCTGCCGTAGCGCTAGGGGTAAGCGTTCAAAACCTAGATGTACTAAGCCCCAAGGATTTTGAGACTGCCTTCCAAGCCGCAGTCAAAGCGCGGGCTAACGGGGCACTCTGGCTAGTGTCGGGCTCGGTCGGCAGCGGGTATCAAGCAAAGATTGCCGAATTGGCAGTGAAGCGCCGGCTCCCCACAATCTACCAGGGGCAAAATTATGTCTCAGCTGGAGGGCTCATGTCCTATGGTGTCAACTTGCCCGACTTGCACCGGCGCGCAGCGATCTTCGTGGATAAGATTGTCAAAGGCGCGAAGCCCGCCGACCTCCCAGTGGAGCAGCCTAAGAAGTTTGAATTTGCAATCAATCTCAAGACGGCGAAAGCGCTCAATCTGACGATTCCGCAGTCGGTGCTGTTTCGCGCGGATAAAGTGATCAAATGAAAAAAGGCTACAGGCACTAGGCAACAGTAGGAGTGACAATTGATGATAGCAAAAATTCTTATCTGCCTACTGGCAACTTTTTTTCTGACAACTGTTTCTCTCGCCGACGCCCAGCAGCTGAAGGAAGTTCCACGGGTAGCTTATTTGGCCGCCGGTACGGCTTCCTCGCAAGCCTCTCAACTCGAAGAACTCCGTCAGGGCCTGCGAGAGCTTAGGTACATCGAGGGGAAAAACATTATTATTGAACCTCGATATGCAGAGGGAAAACTCGATCGCCTCCCCGCCCTTGCAGCCGAACTCGTGGGTCTCAAAGTAGATGTCATCGTTACGGCTGGTCCCACCGCAACCCGTCCCGCCAAGGAGGCGACTACCAAGATTCCCATAGTGATGGCGTTCGATAGCGATCCTGTTGGCTCAGGGTTTGTCGCCAGTCTAGCGCACCCTGGAGGAAACATTACAGGACTGTCCTCCATCTCTGCGGAATTAAACGGCAAGCGACTGGAGCTTCTGAAGGAGACTGTTCCGAGGCTCTCGCGCGTTGCCGTGCTCGGCACTTCGACCAACCCGGGCAATGCACAAGCGTTAAAAGAGACGGAGCTCGCCGCAGGCGCATTCGGCGTGAAGATACAATATTTAGACGTAAAAGCTCCGAAGGATATTGAGACTGCATTCCGAGCCGCGCGCAAGGAGCGTGCTGATGCACTGCTCGTGCTGAATAGCCCCATCTTCCCTCCTCACCGAACACAGATGACAGAGTTCGCGGTAAAAAACCGACTCCCAGACATATCCTTTAGCCCGGCATTTGTAGACGGAGGAGGGCTCATGAGCTATGGCGTGAGAACTGCCGATCTATTCCGACGCGCCGCGACTTACGTGGACAAGATTTTGAAAGGTGCCAAGCCCGCCGACCTGCCCGTCGAGCAGCCGACGAAGTTTGAGTTCGTCATCAATCTGAAAGCAGCAAAACAGATCGGATTGACAATTCCGCCGAATGTGTTGGCGAGAGCAGATAAGGTGATCAAGTGACAGCGGGCAAAGTACATAGCGTTGGAGTCCGCAGAGGTCGGATCGCCTCAGGCTGAAGAGGTAATACAGCGCAGAAAAGATGCCGGAGAAAACTGATGAAGAAAATCCTCGATCACCTTGCGCTTATGCGCCACGCTCTTTGCGCTCTGCATTCCGTCCAGGCGCAGCAATGCAGGAAAGTCCCCGGCTCGGGTTTCTCTCGACCAGCAATGTTGCACAGAAACTCCTCGTCTTGGATGCGTTCCGGCAAGAGCTGCGCGAGCTTGGCTGGGTTGAAGGAAAAAACATCACCATCGAGTATCGGTTTGCCGAGGGAAAGTCCGAGCGTCTGCCCGAGCTTGCAGCGGAATTGGTTCGTCTCAAGGTTGATCTGATCGTGACCTCCGACGCGGTACCGCCCGTTAGCCGCCAAGAAAGCAACCAGTACAATTCCCATCGTGATGACGAACTCCGTGCGACCCCGTCGCGTCCGGGCTGGTTGCCAGTCTCGCCGCGGCCGGGCGGCAATGTCACGGGAGTTTACCAGCCTAATCACCGGAACTGCTAGGCAACGCTTAGACTACTCAAGGAGGCTGTGCCGAAGATCAGCCCGAGTCGGCATCCTGACGCATCGACCGGTGGAGGCATCGAATCTCCAGCTAAATGAGCAAAGACACGCGGACTGGCGGCACTGATTCTAGGATTTGAAGCTCGAACCTTTGCTGGTAACACTGTGCCAACCCAGATTTCGAGAGCGCATTTAAAGCGGCAAAGCAGACAGCAGGTCGGCGCGCTCATGACGAGCCCCGGTGCCGCTCTGCCTCGAACGAAAACGGATCGTCGAGCTCGCCAGCCAATACCGGCTGCCGGCTATCTACTTTCGAAGGATTATGTCGGCTGAGGGCGGTCTCATGTCCTACGGAGACGAACCCGACTGATCTATTCCGCCGCGCCGCCGTTTACGTGGACAAGATCCTGAAAGGCGCCAAACCAGCCGACATTCCGGTCGAGCAGGCGACGAAGTTTGAATTCATCATCAATCTCGAAGACAGCGAAGCAGATCGGACTGACGATTCCGCCGAATGTGCTGGTGAGAGCGGATCGGGTCATACGGTGATAGCGGACAGTAGCATAAGAGAATTGGAGATAAGGAGGATGAAAGTGATCTTTGTTTTTATCTTCCTACTGTCTGCCGTTTTTCTGCCTGCTGCTTCAGTGGCGCAGCAGACAGGGAAAATCTTCCACATAGGTGTCCTGGATAATACCACTGCTTCCGGTATCGCGGTTCGCCTACAGCCGTTCTGGCAGGAGGTACGCAACCTCGGCTGGATCGAGGGAAAGAATATTACCATCGAGTATCGGTCAACGGAGAGGAAACCTGACCGTCTACACGAGCTTGCCGCGGACCTGGTTCGTCTCAAAGTCGATCTAATTCTGGTCACAGGGACAGGAGCTACGTTAGCGGCGAAGAGAGCAACTAGTACGATCCCCATCCTGATGACGAGCTCTTCGGACCCCGTGGGCGCAGGTTTGGTTGCTAGTCTGTCGCGGCCGGGAGGCAATGTCACGGGCGTTTCGAGTTTAGTAGTCGAGCTAAATACCAAAAGGCTGGAGGTACTCAAGGACGCGGTTCCCAAGCTCGCTCGAGTTGGACTTCCGCGGCCGCAGTTATCCGACACATCAATAGCAATAGGCCTCCAAATGAAAGAACTCAGGGCTGCGAGTGTGGCACTGAAGTTAAGATTGGAGGAGATCGAGACTCAACTCGCCCCCAAAAGTTTAATGAGCTTCTTTCAAACCGCAAAGCAGAAACAGGTCAATGCAATTATAGTCGCCGACCCCATCTATTTCGCCGAAAGAAAACGGATCGTTGACCTGGCCGGCAAATACCGCTTGCCGGCTATTTACCCGCAAAAGGAGTATGTCGATGAGGGCGGACTCATCTACTACGGGATCGACTCAACTGACCTCTATCGGCGTGCGGCTGTTTACGTGGACAAGATCTTGAAAGGCGCCAAACCGGCTGATTTGCCGGTGCAGCAGGCAGCGAAGTTTGAATTCGTCATTAACCTTAAGGCGGCAAAACAAATCGGACTGACAATTCCGGTCCGTGTGCTTGAGCGGGCGAATAAAGTGATCAAATAGCAGGGAGCATGGAGCAAAGGGCAAGGAGCAGGGAGCGGCAAGAACACTCGAGTACATCCATGAGAAGAAAATTCTTTGGTCTCGCGCTTGGCGCTCTGCTCTCGACGCTTTGCATATCCGCCCAGGCGCAGCAGTCAACAAAGGTCCCGCGGATCGGATTTCTTGTGGCGTCTACCGCTGACGCTCAATCGAACCGTACCGATTCGTTCCGCCGAGGGCTGCGCGAACTGGGCTACATCGAGGAGCAGAACATCATAATCGAGCATAGATACGCGGACGGCAATCCGGATCGCCTTCCGGAGTTAGCAGCCGAGTTGGTTCGACTCAAGGTCGATATCATTGTCGTGCAAAATAATAGCGTAGCGCGTGCTGCCTCGAACACGACGAAGACAATCCCTATCGTCATGGCCGATGGAGCCGATCCGGTCAGTAATGGCCTTGTCGCCAGTCTAGCGCGGCCGGGCGGGAACGTGACCGGATTAACCAACGCTGCGACGGATTTGGGTGTGAAACGATTGGAGCTGCTCAAAGAGATCTTTCCCAAGCTCGCTCGCGTAGCCGTACTCCCGAGTCCACGCTCCGCGCGGGTCTTGAAGGAGATACAGGCAGCGGCCCCTTCTCTGCAGATCCAGCTTCACATCATGGAGGTGCGGGTTGCCGACGATTTGGAAAGGGCATTCGAAACAGCAGCCAATGCGCGTGTCGGTGCTCTCACACTAACACCAGATCCGACCGGGCTTTTCGATGCGAACCGGCAACGGATCGTTACGCTTACTGTGAAGAAACGGTTACCTACCATCTATCCCTTCAGCCCATGGGTGAACGCTGGCGGCCTGATGTCCTATGCAGCAGATCAACTTGAGAACTATCGCCGCGCGGCCGTTTACGTCGACAAAATTCTCAAAGGCGCCAAGCCCGCCGATCTCCCCGTCGAGCAGCCGATGAAGTTCGAGTTCGTGATCAATCTGAAAGCAGCGAAGCAGATCGGACTCACGATCCCGCCGAACGTTTTAGCCAGAGCAGACAAAGTAATCCGGTGACCGACAATCAAAAATCCAAAATCTAAAATGTGAAGAGTCCGCCGAATGTGCTGGCAAGGGCGGACAGAGTGATTCGTTAGGCGTGAGGAGATTCGAGGAGAGCAGTAAATAGTCAGTTGATTGCTGTCGAGCAACCGCAGAACGACTCTGAAAGGTTTTTATGACGTATCGCTCCACCAGTAGTCCCCTTCTTCGCTTGTGTGGGATGCCCTGTAAACCAAGAGAAGGTTTGTGTGAACCGCAGTTGCTCTTTGCTCGCGCGATCTGAATCACCGTAAGAATAAATGCCTTATGAACCTTATGTCTTTTCCTGAGACGGGGTTTGAATCGTTGGCACAATCGTTGCGCACCCATCGCTCCTGGAGCAAATACTGACCTCTAACCTTTCGCAAGGAGGAAGCCATGAAGTACTTAGCATGGATCATTTTGGTGGCGTCATTGCTGCTTGGATCGATCAGCTTGGCGAGAGCAGATGTCATAACTGACTGGAATGAAAAGGCGGTGAGTGCGGGCTACGCGGCGCGGGTCACGCCCGGCATGAGTTCACGCAACATCGCCATGGTTCATATCGCCATGTTCGAAGCGGTTAATTCCATCGAGCCGCGCTACACGCCTTATCGGACGCGATTTTCGGTGGAGCCCGACGTGTCACGTGAGGCTGCAGCCGCAGTCGCGGCACACCACGTCCTAGTGCTGGCCTACCCCGAACAAGCAAAGGACTTCGATAAAGCGTTAGAGACATCGCTCGCTGCCGTAGCCGACGGTTCGCCCAAGGCGGAAGGATTGCGACTCGGCGACCGAGCCGCCCACGCGATACTCGACGAACGTCGCGCGGACGGCGCCGACGCGCCCAATACCTATCGCCCATTCACTACCGCCGGCAAGTACGTCCCCACTGAGTTTCCCGTGATGTCGAGTTGGGGAATGGTTCGACCGTTCGGACTTAGGAGCGGAAACCAGTTCCGCCCGACAGCCCCCTATACGCTCACCAGCATGCAATGGGCAAAGGATTACGCCGAAGTTAAGAAGATGGGCGCGAAGACCGGCTCGGCGCGTACCGGGGAGCAGACCGAGATCGCGCGCTTTTGGGAGTTGGTGGGACCGGCTACGTATAACCCTATCGCGCGCCAGCTCTCAGCGGCAATAGGGCTTGATCTGTTGGACAATGCCCGCCTCTTCGCGCTTTTTTCGATGGCCGCGTCAGACGCGGGCGTCGCGATCTTCGACGCCAAGTACAAATACAATTTCTGGCGCCCGGTCACGGCGATCCGCAATGGTGATCTGGACGGCAATAACGCCACCGATCGCGATCCAAGTTGGGAACCGTTTATTAGAACGCCAATGCATCCGGAGTACCCATGCGCTCACTGCACCTTTCAGTCTACCGCTGCCAGTGTTCTGCGCACATTCTTTGGCAGCGACGCCGCCACTTTTAAATTGACCAGCACCACGGCGCAGGGAGTGACGCGGAGCTTTAACAAACTCTCCGACTACATTGCCGAAGTCGTCAACGCCCGCGTATACGACGGCGTACACTACCGCACATCCGGCGAAGCCGGCGCGGCGATGGGCCGCAAGATCGGCGAATACACGGTACAAAACTTTTTAAAACCGACCACCAATCTGGCAGCACAGCCTGACGTGTCTATCCGCAAGGTCGGCATAAGCAAGTAAGTCCATCGCTGACTTGGGCAAGTCGGAACATAGCGAGCAGGGAAAAAGACATCCATGAACAGAAGGTTCGCGCATTCCAGTCTGTACACCATCCTCTTGTTGTGTACCTCTCTCGCTTTGGCCCAGCAGCCGACAGGAAAGATCGCTCGCATTGGATATCTTGGAAATGAACGAACGACTCCGGCCACACCACGAGAACAAGCCCTTTTTAAGGGACTTCGTGATCAGGGGTGGATCGAGGGCCAGAATCTTACGGTCGAGCGAAAGTACTGGGAGAATCGCGCCGATCGACTGCCTAGCGTTGCAGACGAATTAGTTCGTCTCAAGGTAGACGTTATCGTTACCAGTTCTGGATCGGCCGCATTGGCCGTAAAGAAGGTCACCCTTACTATCCCGGTCGTGATGATGACTTCCGCCGATGCGGTAAGTCAGGGAATTGTCGCCAGTCTCGCCCGACCCGGTGGGAACGTCACAGGTTTGACCAACATCAGCCCCGATATTGCGGGCAAGCAGCTCGAGCTTCTCAAAGAAGCTTTTCCGAAAATTTCGCGCGTGGCTGTCCTCTCCTGCCCGTCATCTGGTGGAACCGTTTCAGACAAGCGGGCGTCCGAAATGGAAGCTGCGGCACGAGCTCTGAAGATACGTCTGCAGACCGTCGAGGTGGGCGGTCCAGAAAAGGTCGAGAGCGCCCTCCGAGTAGCGACGCGCGAGCGCGCCGAAGCGATATTCGTTGCCGACTGCTCCGTTATCCCTCCGAGTACTGTCGACCTAATAGCCAAGATCAAGCTTCCGGCGATTTACTCTACCGCCAGATTTGCGGAAGCCGGCGCTCTCATTGTGTACGGCCCGAACGGAATGGATTTGGCCCGGCGTGCCGCAATTTACGTTGACAAGATCCTCAAAGGCGCGAAACCGGCTGATTTGCCCGTCGAGCAGCCGACTAAGTTCGAGTTGGTGATCAATCTCAAGACCGCCAAGCAAATCGGAGTGACGATCCCGCCGAATGTTTTGGCTAGAGCAGATCGGGTCATCAGATAACCGTGAGGAATGTGAGTGTGAGATGAGAAAAGCAATGAGCCGTAGGTAAAAGGAGAAATGAAAATGATTCACCTTCATACAAGTCTGCTGGCTATCTTGTGTTTCATAACTACAGTGGGTTGCGCCGGAATTTCCCCTCCAGAGGAATTCAAGCTCGTTACAGAAAGTTATATGATCCAATCGCGCGATCCGGGAATTCAATTGTACGTGAGAAACAAACGCCCTGAGAGCATGACCCAATTCAGCGGCGACAAAACGCTACTTTATGTGCACGGCACGACTCAGGCGGCAAGCACTACCTTCGATTTACCGTTGGACGGTCTCTCGTGGATGGATCACATCGCGCGCCATGGCTACGACGTTTATCTTGTCGATCTACGAGGGTATGGCCGTTCCACGCGGCCCCCGGAAATGGCTAAGCCGGCCGCGGAAAACCCACCGATCGTCAGGACCGATGTCGCCGCAAGGGATGTAGCGGCTGCGGTCGATCATATAATGACGCGGCGCGGAGTGACGAAACTCAACTTAATGGGCTGGTCTTGGGGTACCGCAATTATTGGCCGGTACGCCGCGCAAAATAGCGACAAGGTGAATCGCCTAGTCCTCTACGCGCCCCCTTGGGTACGTAAAGCGCCAACGACCAGCAGCCCGGCCAAGCTGGGAGCTTATCAAGCATGGACGATGGAGCAAGCGAAAACTCGGCTCCAAGCCGGCGCTCCGGAAGCCAAGAAAAAGGATTTGATGCCGGCAACATGGTACGAAGCGTGGTCTGCGGCCGTGCTTGCCACCGATCCGATCGGCGCCAAGCAGACGCCGCCGGTCGTGCGCACTCCCACCGGCACTGTTCAGGACACAGCGGATTACTGGTTTGCCGGAAAGCCTTTATGGGAACCGTCCGAAAGCAAGGCTCCCACGCTAATTGTCCTCGGAGAATGGGACGCCAACGTTGCAACAGCGCAAACCGTTTTCGGCAAGCTCAGCAACACCAGTCACAAGCGTCTGGTTCAGATCGGTGAGGGCACTCATCTGCTGTTCATGGAAAGGAATCGCATGCAGCTTTTTCGCGAAGTTCAATTGTTTCTCGACGAGCCAAATCTCTGATTCATAGCCGCTCGACCGCCAAGTAATTCCGCAGACGATCTTGAAACAACAGAGCCTACGAACTTCGACTTTTCAATCACTCTGAATGCCTCTAAGCGCTCGCGATGAGGATCCCCCGCCGCCGAATGTTTCTGGCGAGCGGATAAAATCATTAGTGAAGGGAAGTAGCAGCAAGAGAAAGGGGGAAGACGATGACCAGAAAGTTTTTTGTCTCTATCTGCCTACTACCTACTGTCCTTCTGCTTACTGGTTTTGCCGTTCGCGCGCAGCAGCCGAAAAAGGCTCCGCGGATTGGCTTTTTGATGCCCGGCTCCCGGGCCACCTACGCGGTCCGCATTGAGGCATTTCAAAATGGACTACGTGACCTCGGTTATACCGAGGGACAAAACATTGCGATTGAATGGCGCTTCGCCGACGGCAAGAGCGATCGTCTCCCAGATCTCGCCGCTGATTTAGTACGGTTGAAAGTGGACATCATCGTGACATCGACCACGCCGGTGGCTGAAGCAGTGCTCCGAGCAACCAGAACGATCCCGATTGTCATGGCCGCCAGCGCCGATCCCGTTGGCACAGGATTGGTCGCTAGCCTGGCACGGCCCGGTGGTACGGTCACAGGTCTGTCTATGCTTGGACCCGACTCAGACGGAAAGGCGTTGGAAATTCTCCAGGAAGCGCTGCCCAAGCTCACGCGCGTCGCATTCCTTTGGGATCCGGATAATGCGGGCATGGCCAGTCGATTGAAAAACTTGGAAGCTGTCGGCCAAACATTACGCCTGCAGATTCAATCGCTCGAGGTTCGAAATTCCACCGACGTCGATAATGCCCTGGAGTTAGCGATCAAGAGCCGCGCTGGGGCTGTTTTTGTACCGGCTGGGCTGGCGAGTGTGTACCGGAAGCGCATCATTGAATTCGCGGAGAAGAAGCGGCTGCCCACGATGTACAATGACAGCGAATCCGCAGAGGCGGGGGGACTCATGTCCTATGGCGTATCCCTCCCCGCCTTGTTTCATCGCGCCGCCACTTATGTCGACAAAATCCTGAAAGGCGCCAAGCCCGCCGATCTTCCCGTCGAGCAGCCGAAAAAATTCGATTTCATCGTTAATCTCAAAACTGCCAAGCAGATCGGTCTGACAGTCCCGCCCAACGTGCTGATGCGGGCGGATAAAGTCATAAAGTGAATTTTGGATTTCCGATTTTCGATTTCAGATTTAGGGAGAGGAAGCCATGAAAATGATGCCCATCGTTTCTCTCTTCGCAACGTTGGTGCTGTTTTCATTTCATCCGGCCGAAGCCCAAAAGTCACCGACAGTTCGAAAGATAGGGTTTCTCGGCGCGTCAGGCGGCCCCACGGGGGCCCATGAGGTAATCCGGCGAAGTCTGCGTGAGCTTGGCTATGCGGAGGGGCATGACATTGTCATTGAGTACCGGTCCGCCGAGGGTAGACCACGGCTGCTTGAGCTCGCCAATGAGCTAGTCCGAGAGAAGGTTGAAGTGATCGTAGCGAGTGGCGGGCCAGCAGCTCGATCTGCTAAAGACGCAACCAAGACGATTCCGATTGTTTTCGCTACGAGCGGCGAGCCGGTTGAGAGCGGCTTTGTCGACAGCATCGCGCGGCCGGGAGGAAACATGACGGGCATGAGCTGGCTGTCATTTGAACTTGTCGGCAAACGGCTGGAGCTTCTCAAAGAGGCCGTGCCTCGGGTCTCCCGTGTGGCCATTCTATCAAATCCCCAGCATCCAGGTGAACAACGGGAATTGAGGGAAACGCAAAGCAGCGCGCGAGCCATGGGAATGACCCTCGACTACTATCAAACAAGAACGCGCGCCGAATTCGACGCCGCCTACGATGCCATAAGCAAGCAAAGCGTCAATGGTCTCCTAGTTTTCCCCGAAGGCGTAACGTTGGCTAATCGACTGGGGATCATCGACTTCGCCACCAAGCGCCGACTTCCGAGCATGCTCGGCTGGAAAGAGTTTGTGGAAGCCGGTGGCCTCATGGCCTATGGGCCGAACCGAGATGAATCATACAGGCGAATTGCGGTGTACGTGGACAAGATCCTAAAGGGCACAAAGCCCGCTGATCTCCCAGTCGAGCTTCCTATAAGATTTGAGTTAGTTATCAACCTTAAAACGGCTCAGCAAATCGGCGTGACGATTTCGCCGAACGTGCTGGCGAGAGCGGATAAAGTGATCAAGTAAGGAGGGTGCCATGGTCGATGCCAAGGCTCTGTCAGAGGAGATCCGGCAAGATTTGCAGATCGTCACCGAACAGCTTCTTCGCCATCCGTACGTGCAGGCACTGGAGGAAGGGAAGATCGGGCGGGAGAATCTCCGTCTTTTCGTCGGCGAGCAGTACAACACTATAGCCAGTGATCTCAAAAGCGTCGCGTATCTGGTTAGCCGTTTCGGTAGCGCGCCGAGCCGTGATTTTTTTCTTGGCATCCTACAGGGTGAAAGAGCTGCCTGGGATGCCCTGCTAACGCTCGCCCATGCCCTCGGCCTAAGCGAAACTCAACTGCGCGAGCACGAGCCACTGCCCGGCGCTCACGCCTACACCTGCTACATGGCGTCGCTTGCGCTTTATGCCTCTGACACCGAGATTGCCGCTGCCTACCTGATCAATTTTCCCGCGTGGGGTCAAAACTGTGGCCGGCTAAGCCGTATCTTGAAAGAGCGTTTCGGTCTGGCCGAGAAGGAGGTCGCTTTTTTCGATCTCTTTGCCTCCCCTCCAGCTACGTTTGAAGCCAACGCCCTGAGCGTTATTCAGCAAGGGCTCGATCGCGGCACCGAGCCGCGGCTGATCCAACGCGCGGCCCGGTTACTCCAGGCCTACGAGCTCATGTACTGGGATACGCTCTACAGGACCTCTAGTTCTTAACGCGAGCGGCCGGAACGGTACGAGCCGTTTACGACTATATGCACAAAATTCCAAAAGGTGACAAGCCCGCCGATCTGCCCGTCGAGCAACCCATGAAATTCGAATTCATCGTCAATCTAAAAACCGCCAAACAGATCAGCCTCACGATTCCGCCGAACGTGCTGGCAAGGGCGGACCCAGAGTGATCAGATGACAGTTGTCAGTGGTCAGTTATCAGTCGTCAGCAAAATGATGGGAGCGAAACCGATGAGCGGAAAAATCTTTATCTGGCTACTGACAGCTTTCTTTCTGGCAACTATTTCTCTCGCCGAGGCACAGCAGCAAGGAAAAGTTCCCCGGATAGGTTATTTATCAGCCGTCTCCCCTTCTGCTGAATCATCTCGTTTCGACGGATTCCGACAAGGTCTGCGCGACTTGGGATACGTGGACGGAAAAACCATTGTCATTGAGTCTCGATTTGCGGAAGGAAAGCTTGATCGGTTCCCCGACCTTGCGGCCGAGCTGGTCCGGCTCAAGGTCGATGTCATTGTGACAGGGGGAAGCCCAGGTACTCAAGCTGCGCAGCAAGCCACCAGGACAATCCCCCTGGTCATGACGCTTGTTGGTGATGCTGTTCCAAGGTTTGCTGCCAGTCTGGCGAAGCCAGGTGGAAACATCACTGGATTGACGCAAATTTCACCACAGCTAAGCGGCAAAAGACTAGAACTCTTGAAGGAGTCGGTTCCCAAGATTTCGCGAGTGGCAGTGTTTATCGATGGGGCGCTTGCAGCTCAACAACAGATGTCTGAGGTTTTGCAAGAAACAAAGCTGGCGGCAGATGGTTTAGGCGTCAAAGTTGTGTCTCTTGAGATACGAGGTCCCAATCCGGATTTAGACGGCGTATTCAGAACCGCAAAGGGTGAACGTGCTAGTGCTCTGATTATCCCGCCAGGCCCTGCTCTAATCCTCCACAGAAAGCGTTTTGTAGATCTCACGGCAAAGAGCCGGCTGCCGGCGATGTATGGAGACAGCGAGTGGACGGAAGCAGGTGGGCTTATGTCCTATGGGACAGACTACGTCGACTTGCACCGCCGCGCCGCTGTTTACGTTGATAAAATTCTAAAAGGTACCAAGCCAGCTGATTTACCGGTGGAGCAGCCGAAGAAGTTCGAGTTCGTGATCAATCTCAAGAGCGCCAAGCAGATCGGCGTGACGATACCACAGTCGGTGCTGTTCCGGGCGGACCGCGTCATCAAATGAATTCGGATTGGGGAATGCGGATTTCGGATTGTAAGAACCGGACCGAGGGAAAACGTGGGTTGCTTCCGGATTTTGCAAATAGAGCAAGAGTCATGAGCAAAATATCTTCCGATCAATTTCCATCTTACTTCAGCATTCAACTGAAATCCGCACTCCGCAATGTGAAATCCGCGATCATGTTATGCGCCATGCTCTTTGCCCTTTGCGATCTCGTGCATGCGCAGCAAGCGAAGGAGCGCCGGATCGCAATCATCGGCGCTCCCGAGGAGCCGAGATTCTCAGAGATCGGGGCGGGTCTCAAAAACGGTCTTGGCGAGCTCGGTTACGCCACACCGTCGCTTGTCGTTCAGGAAGTAAAGATCGCGAGATCGGAAGAAAAAAGCGCGAAGTCCATCGTGGAAGGGTTGCTGCGGCAGCAAGCACAGGTCCTGTTCTTGATCGGCTCTAGACTCCTCAAGCCGGTCCGAGAGGCATCGGCTGAGGTGCCGGTTGTTTTCCTCACGCCGGGCGATCCGGTTGCCGCCGGTTTAGTCCAAAGCCTCGCCCGTCCGGGCGGCAACACAACCGCCATGACATTCGAATATCCTGAGCTTTCGGGCAAACGCCTTGAGCTCATCAAAGAGATCGCGCCCAAGGTGCGCCGCGTCCTCGCCATCTACGATCCGAGAGATCCTTCACCCCGACAAGGAATCATGGCAGCGCGCCAGGCGGCGCCGAGTCTCGGGATAACGCTTGTCGAGCGTGAGGCGCGCGGACGAGAAGAGTTGCTGCGAGGACTAGAGGTGATGGCGGAGGTCGACGCGTATCTTTCCATTCCGGGTGGTTTTGCCACCGGCTTCTACGACGAAATCACCCGATTGACCAACGCAAAGCGCGTCCCGGCAATATTTCATGCGCGAATGGGCAGCACCGTGGACGCGCTCGCCAGCTACGGCGCGAGCGACGCACAGATCGCCCACGAGGCCGCGCGCCTGGTAGACAAGATCCTCAAAGGAGCAAACGCCGGCGAGCTGCCTGTCGAGCGTCCCACGAAGTTCGAGTTCGTCATCAATCTCAAAACCGCCAAGCAGATCGGCCTGACGATTCCGCCGAATGTGCTGATGCGAGCGGATCGGGTCATCCGATGACAGAAGCGGGAGCGAAAACGACAAGCAGAAGTGTTCTTTGGAATGTGTTATAAAGTCACTGTATGGACCATCCGGCCGAACGCAAGCATATCACTAGCCGCATTATCCGACCCGGGGACCCCGTTCCCGACCAGCAATATTGGGACACCGCTACGCCCGAAGAGCGGCTGAACGCTGTTTGGGAATTGACCCTGCTCTGCCTAGCTTGGCAACCGAACCAAGCCCATGAACCAAGACTTCAGAGATCTATTAGCAGAATTCAACGCCCGACAAGTTGAATTTCTCTTGGTCGGCGCTCACGCCTTGGCCGCGCACGGCCATGTCCGCGCCACCCAGGACCTCGACATTTGGGTGCGTCCTTCGGCAGAAAACGCGAAGCGAGTCATCGAAGCACTACGCACCTTCGGCGCACCGTTGCATGACCTAACGGAAAAAGACCTTTCGACACCCGGCCTCATTTTCCAGATCGGGGTGGAACCTATACGCATCGATGTCTTGACCGCGATCGACGGTGTCCAGTTCGACGAAGCCTGGGTAGAGCGGGTGATTTCGAAATTCGCCGATCAACCGGTCACGGTGCTCTCCAGAGAACACTTGATTAAGAACAAACTCGCCGCTGCGCGGACGCAAGACTTGGCGGACGTCGAAGCGTTGAAGCGCAAAGACCGAGATCAAACTAAATCCTAGCTGAAAACTTGCCTCGCTTATGTCCTACACGGCGGACGACGATCAATACCAGCGCGTCGCGTACTATGTGGACAAGATTCTCAAAGGCGCCAAGCCCGCCGATCTCCCGCCGACCTGCCCGTCGAGCAGCCGACGAGGTTCGAATTTATAATTAATCTCAAAGCCGCAAAGCAAATCGGACTGACGATTCCGCCCAACGTGCTGGCGAGAGCGGACAGGGTCATTAAATAATTTTGGATTTTAGATTGCCGATTTTGGATTACGGAGAAAAACAAATGCAAGGGAAATTTGGAATTCGGCTTGATTTCTCTCACTCCGATAATCGGAAATCCAAAACCTGTACTGAGCGACGTCGAAGGATCCAAAATCGAAAATTGGTGGGGATCGTTGCTCTCGGTTTCACATTCGCGCTGTGCGGGGCTGTGGCTCAGGCGCAACAGCCGGCGAGGATCGCGCGGATAGGTTACTTGTCAGGAACCGGCAACGCTTCCAATCCTGGACCGTACGTCGCGGCGTTGCGGCAAGGGCTGCGAGATCTCGGTTACGTCGAGGAGAAACATTTCGTGATCGAGTTTCGCGGCGCTGAGGGAAAAGAGGAGTCGATCCCAGGCATCGTCGCCGAACTCGTCCAACTCAAGGTCGATGTTCTCGTGCTCCCGCTTGTATCCGCGATCCTCGCTGCCAAACAGGTCACCAAGACGATCCCCATTGTCATGGTGACTCAGGTAGATCCAGTCGCGACTGGACTAGTCGCTAGCCTGGCGCATCCAGGTGGAAATATCACGGGGCTTGCCACACTGCAGCGCGACTTGAGCGGCAAGCGGCTGGAGTTGCTTGCGGAAGTGGTTCCGGGGTTGGCGCGCGTCGGAATCCTTCGGGATACGAATAGGTCGATATCGGCCATTGGATTCAAAGAGTATGAAACTGCGGCGCGCTCTCTCAAGATACGGATTCAATCCCTAGACGTGCGCGGTCCGAATCCGGATTTGCAGGGCGCGTTTAGAGAAGCGGTCAACGGGCGCGCGAACGCGGTGATCACGATTACGAATACCCCGCTTTTTCGTAATTCGAAGAGGATCGCGGATCTGGCGATAAAGAACCGCCTGCCTTCGATGTACGAGGGCAGCACCTGGGTTGAGAACGGCGGACTGATGTCCTATTCAGCCAACGATCTTGAGATATTTCGCCGCGCCGCAACGTACGTGGATAAAATACTGAAAGGCGCTAAGCCCGCCGATCTCCCGTGGAGCAGCCGACGAAGTTCGAGTTCGTCATCAATCTCAAACCAGCAAAAGCGCTCAACTTAACCATTCCACAATCGGTCCTCTTCCGGGCGAACAAGGTGATCAAATAACATTTGGATTTTCGATCCTTCGGCATGGCTCAGGACATGCTTTAGATTTTGGATTGAAAGCCAGCAGAACAAACCGATGAACGCTTTTCCTTCGAGGTCTCTTTCCGACGATCGAAAACCGGCAATCCAAAATCCAAAATGGCTGGGACTTTTTGCAATCGCTTTCGTGCTCGTGGTGGCTGGGGACGTGGCTCAGGCGCAGTCGGCAAAAACTCCCCGGATAGGATACCTAACTGGCTCCTCCATTTCCGCTATCACAGATCGCACCGAAGCGTTCCGTCAAGGCCTGCGCGAGCTTGGCTACATCGACGGCAAGAACATCGTCATTGAATGGAAATCGGCTGAGGGTAAAGTCGATCGTCTCCCTGCGCTCGCGGCCGAACTGGTGCGTCTCAAGGTAGATATCGTCGTGACGACTGGTGCGTCACCAACCCGTGTGGCCAAGGAATCGACGAATACGATTCCGATTGTCATGGCGCAGGATATTGATCCTGTCGGAAGCGGGTTCGTCGCCAGTCTGGCGCGACCGGGCGGGAACATTACCGGCTTGTCAAGCCTTTCTGTGGACATCAGCGGAAAACGACTGGAACTTCTGAAGGAGACCGTTCCCAGGCTTTCGCGCTTGGCCGTCCTCGGGACTTCGACCGTGCCAGGCACCGCGCAAGCGTTAAGAGAGATGGAACGCGCCGCAGGACTGTTCGGTGCGAAGCTGCAATTTTTGGACATACTCGGCCCCAAGGAAATTGAAACGGCATTCCGAGCCGCAAGCAAGGAGCGTGCTGACGCCGTCCTCCTGCTCCAGAGCTTCGTCCTCAATTCTCAGCGAAAGCAGATTGCGGGCCTCGCGATAAAGAGTCGACTCCCGGCGATATACTACGCGCCGGAATGGGTGGAAGACGCGGGGCTTATGAGCTACGGCGTGAGCTTTACCGACTTGAACCGGCGCGCCGCTACTTACGTTGACAAGATTCTCAAAGGGACGAAGCCCGCGGACTTGCCGGTAGAGCAACCGACAAAGTTTGAGTTCGTCATCAACCTAAAGACGGCCAAACAGATCGGCCTTACGATCCCGCCGAATGTGCTGGCGAGAGCGGATAAGGTGATTCGATAGGCGTGATGAGTGAGGCGGAAGGCGTGAGAGAAAAAGGATGAAGAAAAAGATTTTTGGGTTGACTCTCAACGCTGTGCTCTTGGCGCTTTGCTTTGCAGTTGAGGCGCAGCAGCGAAAAAAAGTTCCACGAATAGGTTTTCTGTCAGTGGGTTCGGCCGCTTCCATGTTAGGTCGAGTCGAAGCGTTTCGGCAAGGTTTGCGCGAGCAAGGCTACACTGAAGGCCAAAACATCCTCGTAGAGTATCGCTATGCTGAAGACAACCTCGACCGACTTCGTGAATTCGCCAAAGAACTGGCTCGGCTCAGAGTCGATGTCATCGTTACGGGAGGTCCCCTTGCGACGCGTCCAGCAAAAGAAGCTGCTGGAACAATTCCCATTGTTCTCGCGTATGAAGCCGACCCAGTTCGAACCGGGTTGGTCGCAAGTTTGGCCCGGCCAGGGGGCAACATTACGGGCCTCACTTCCAACGCCGAAGAGTTAAATGGCAAACGTCTGGAGCTGCTCAAAGAAGCGATTCCCAGGCTCTCCCGCGTCGCGGTTCTTCGCAACCCCGGCATGTTGGGCACCGCGGACGCATTGAAAGATGCCGAACTTGCGGCGCAGTCGCTAGCGTTAAAAATTCAAGTTTTGGAAATACGTGGACCCAACGATCTAGACAATATATTTCAGGCAGCAAAAAAGAACAGCGTCGGAGCCCTCATGACTATCGGTGATCCGGTCACTTTCACGCACCGAACGCGAGTGGCAGACCTCGCCATCAAGAACCGCTTCGCAACAATCCATGGGCAAATTCCATTTGCCGAAGCCGGCGGCCTGATGGTTTACGGACCAAATGATGCGGATATGTATAGGCGCGCCGCGACCTTTGTCGATAAAATCCTCAAGGGTACCAAGCCGGCCGATCTGCCTGTCGAGCGGCCCGTAAAATTCGACCTGATCATCAATCTCAAAACCGCCAAGCAGATCGGACTGACGATTCCGCCGAATGTGCTGGCCAGAGCGGACAAAGTCATCAGATGATATTTTAGATTTTCGATTGCCGATTTTAGATTGAGGAGAAAAACAAATGTATGAGAAAACCTGGATGCGATCTCCAAATTCTCGCTCTGATAATCGGAAATCTAAAACCTGTACTGAGCTGAGTCGAAGTATCCAAAATCTAAAATGGGTGGGGTTTCTTCTAATCCTCGTCCTGCTCGTGGGGTGTGTGGGAACGGCTGAGGCGCAGCAGAAAGGGAAGGTCCCCCGGATCGGTTTCCTGGGAAACTCTACCGCTGCCCTGGAGGCAAATCTGATCGGGCCCTTTCGCGAAGGGTTGCATGACGTTGGCTATGTCGAGGGTAAAAACATCGTCATTGAGTGGCGATGGGCGGAAGGAAAGTACGAGCGCTTTCCTGCCCTCATCGCGGAGCTGATCGCCTCGAAGGTCGAACTGATCGTTACCGCCGGCACACCCGCCACGATCGCTCTCAAGCAGGCGACAACGACGCTGCCCCTTGTCATGATCGCCGTCGGGGACCCCGTGGGGTCGGGCCTCATCGCGAGTCTCGCCCACCCTGGTGGAAACCTCACCGGGTTGACCTCGATCTCACCGGAGCTAGACGGGAAGCGGTTGGAGTTGCTCAGGGAAGTGGTCCCTAAAATCTCGCACGTTGCGGTGCTCTGGAATCCCACCAGCCCCTTGCAGGTGGCGGGGGAAAAGGAGACACAGGCGGCTGCTCATGCAATGAAAATAAAAGTGCTGTCGCTGGGGGTGCAAGCCGAGGAGCAGTTCGACAATGCATTTGCGACAATTCTCAGAGAACGACCAGGTGCGCTCCTCGTGTTAGCAGACCGACTGTTCCTGCACCACCGCGTGCGCATCATGGACTTCGCCACCCAAAACCACTTACCAGGCGTGCATGCTTATGTGGAGTTGGTCGAGGCGGGTGGCTTGATGTCCTATGGGCCAAGCTACTCGGGCATGCACAGGCGGGCCGCGACGTACGTTGACAAGATCCTAAGGGGCACGAAGCCGGCTGACCTGCCGGTGGAAGCACCGATAAAGTTCGAGCTCGTGATCAACCTTAAGGCGGCCAAGCAGATCCGCCTGACAGTTCCGCCGAACGTGCTGTACCGGGCGGATAAGGTGATCAAGTGAGACGGGGTTAGTGTCACGTCGCAAGTCAATCGAGACAGAAAAAAGACATGAAGAAAAAAATCACGGCCCTTACTCTTTGCGCCATGCTCTTTGCGCTCTGCTTTTCTGTCGAGGCGCAACAGCCAACGAAAGCTCCGCGGATAGGATACGTAACAGTAACTGGCGATCTCTCTTCTCCCTCACCGAACCTTGAGGCATTCCGGCAGGGGTTGCGGAATCTCGGTTATGTTGAGGGGAAAAACATCGTGATTGAGTTTCGCTCTGCTGAAGGAAAGCCGGACCGTATCCCAAGCCTTGTGACCGAACTGGTGCAACTCAAGGTAGATATCCTTGTCTCCCAAGCTACAGGAGGGATCCTCGCAGCCAAGCAAGCGACCAAGACGATTCCTGTTGTCATGGTGACAGTTCAGGATCCGGTCGCGACTGGGCTCATCGATAGCCTGGCGCGACCTGGGGGAAATATCACGGGGCTCACCAGACTCACCCGCGACCTAATCGGAAAACGATGGAACTGCTCAAGGAGGTGGTTCCGAAAGTATCGCGCGTCGGAGTCCTCTGGGATGCGAACGGACCAGGGCCGACTATTGCTTTTAAAGAGTATGAGGCTACTGCCCGGTTGCTGAAGATAAATCTTCAATCCCTGGAGCTGCGCGCCCTGAACCTTGATTTCGAACGCGCATTTCACACCGCGGCTAAGGAGCGTGCCGGTGCGATCATTCCGATTAGGAGTTTCGTACTCATTCGAAACATGCGGCGAATTGCAGACCTTGCCATCAAGAATAGACTGCCATCAATGTGCGAACCCAGTGATTTTGTACAGGCCGGGGTCTGATATTTTATTCAGCCGATGATATTGAAGTTTCCGCCGAGCCGCCTCTACGTTGACAGGATACTTAAGGGTACGAAACCGGCCGAGCTGCCCGTCGAGCAGCCGACCAAGTTTGAATTCATGATCAATCTGAAGACAGCCAAGCAAATCGGTCTCACGGATCCCGCCGAACGTGCTGGCCAGAGCAGACAAAGTCATCAGATGATATTTTAGATTCTCGATTTTAGATTTTGGATTGAAAGCCAGGAGACCCGACTCTATGAAGCTATTTCGTTCGAAATCTTCGTCCGCAAATCCAAAATTTTAGGCACGGGAGGATTACCATGAAAGCGAGAGATCCACATTGGTGGTTTGCAACCTTCCTCGTCATTGCATCATTTCTAAGCGTCTACGCACAAGCAGCGCAAAAGGATTTACAAAAATTCACCGTCGGCTACACGCCCATCGGGGGCGCGGCGATCCCGCTGTACATTGGCGTTGAAGAGAAAATTTTTCAGAAACACGGCTACGATATTTTTCCCTGTATTTATGGGCGGCTCCACACTAATTCATTTCGGCAATATTCGCCGGAGAATTTCCCATCGGCTACACCGGCGGCGGCGCGATCATCGCCAGCAGGCTTCAGCGGTGAATGCAGTCTGATCGACCATCGCCTCGCCCTTGCCCGTCCTCACAATCGATGGTTGGTCGAAGCCCGAATCGAGTACGATCCGTCGTGAGAGACTCAAGAGAATGCGGTGTAACCCGCTTCGGCGCTTCCAGCTACTTCTCGGCGCTGTCCATGTTGAGTCGGGCGGGGTGAAGCCGACCGAAGTCACGTTCATCCAGAATGGCGGCGTTGGCGAATCCTATGCCGCCCTCGTCGGCGGCCGCGTCGATGTCTGCATGATCGGGTACCCTTTCGGGCTCAGCGCCAAGAACGCGGGATTCAATCTGCTGTTCCGCCCTTCGCAGACTGAATACGGCCTCTTTCCAAAGCCGTCATCGGAGCGCGCGAGTCCTGGCTCAAGGAACCCAAAAATCGCCAAGGTCCATGAGTTTTTCTTGCGCGCTCTCCACGAAGGACAACAGATACGCCAGGGAAAATGCCGCGGACGACCAAGCGCGCGCTGCGAAAATTTACCCGAACCGACGATGACGCGTTGCTGCAAGGCACCTTCGATTTCTACAAAGAGGCCTTCCCGAGTTCTGGCTTCACAGTTCATCGTGGAGAAAGCGATGACCAACGCACTAAGTCCGTCGAACATCCAAAAGCCAAGCAGTTCGATGTGAGGCAATCGTTCGATAACATCGTTATCTGAAGTACAAGTAATTGTGGATTTTCGATTTTAGATTTTGGATTGAGGGAGAGAAAACGCATGAATGAAAAGTCTTGGCTCCGAGTTCTGAATTCTTGCTCCGACAATCTAAAATCTAAAACCTGTCCTGAGCCGCGCCGAAGGATCCAAAATCGAAAATTGGCGTGGGCTTTTGGCAATCGCTTTCGTCGCGTTCGCGGTGTGCTGGGGCTGAGGACTCGACGCGCAGCAGCAAACGCAA
>CAWDPO010000037.1:0-151875 GCA_963804165.1 uncultured delta proteobacterium | reverse complement strand
AGTGAGTGGTAAGGCCCTTCGACCGTGCTCAGGACAAGCTCAGGCGCGAGACCTCTGGGAAGGATTCGATGAAAGAAGTCAGTAGACAGCGTTCAAAAGTTAGAAAGAGTCTCTACTACTGTATTCTGTCCTGCATCCTACCCTTCGCGCTGATCGTCCTCGCCAACGCGCAGGACACGAAGAAAATCCCGCGGATCGGTTTTCTTGCTTCTTGTCGGCCGTTTGGCTCCCGAGCAGGCTTTCCGGCAGGGCTTGCGAGACCTGGGTTACATCGACGGGCAGAACATCACTATCGATTACCGATTTGCGGCCGGCAAGGTAGAACGCCTGCCTGAATTGGCGGAAGAGCTAGTGCGGCTGAAACCGGAACTCATCGTCGCAAGAGCCACCCCTGCGGCGCAGGCCGCTAAAAATGCGACGACGACCATCCCGATCGTGATGTTCGGAGTTGCAGACGCGGTAGGGAGCGGATTTGTCACCAACTTGGCTCGACCGGGCGGAATATGACCGGCGTGACCAACATCATGCCGGAGTTGGCGGGCAAGAGATTGGAACTGCTGAGAGGATTCTTTTTAAGCTTTCACGCGTGGCCTTCCTGGCCTACGCACCGGATCCGGCGCACAAGCTCTTTGTCAAGGAAGCGCAACAGGCAGCTGAAAGATTGGGAATGAAATTTCAGCCGTTGGTAATAACCGCTGTCGACGAGATTGAAAGCGCGTTCGGCCATGACCAAAGAGCGAGCCGGGGCGCTTATTATTGAGCCACTCTTTATTAGCAATCTCGGACAGGGAAAAGATCGCGGATCTCGCGCTAAAAAACCGCCTGCCGACCATGTCGGACGAAGGAAATTTCCGGAAGGAGGCGGCTTGATGTTATACGGGCCTAATCAGCTATACTGAGCGCGCCGCGTTGCTGTCTTCGTCGACAAAATCCTCAAAGGGGCCAAGCCCGGTGACCTGCCGGTAGAACAGCCGACGACGTTTGAATTCGTCATTAACCTCAAGACCGCCAAGCAGATCGGCCTGATGATTCCGCAATCGGTGCTGTACCGGGCGGATCGGGTGATCAAGTGATCAGCGGCATTAGCCACGAGGCAACAGGCAACAGTAAGAGAATCAAACTTTCTGGCTTCGTACTTTGCGCCCTGCTGTTTGCGCTCCGCGTTTCCGCCGATGCACAGCAGCCCGGAAAGTTTATCGCGTCGGAAGATTGTCCGGCGCTTTATCTAGTTCCAGATTCAACGTAGACACACTTCGACGAGAGCTTCGCGAGCTCGGATACATCTAAAAACATCGTCTTCGAGCTTCGCAACGCAGAGGAGAAACCCGAGCGGCTCTCCGCTCTGGCAGATGAGCTGGTTCGTCTCAAGGTCGATCTCATTATTGCGGACGGTCCAAACGATGCTATGACCGCTAAGAAGGAACCAAAACGATCCCCATCGTTTTCACGGATTCCAACTCCGATCCGGTGGCGCGAGGCTTGGTGGACAGCCTCGCTCGGCCCGTAGGCAACATTACGGGATTTTATTCGATGGCCGATGTTCTAGCTGGCAAACGGCTGCAAGTACTCAAGGAATCCATACCCAAACTCTCTCACGTCGCTGTTTTGTGGAACCCAAGTTCTTCTGACAACCAGCCACAATGGAAAGAAAGCCAGCTTGCGGCGCGGCAACTGGGGCTGCAACTTCACTCCATGGAGGTAAGCACCATCGACCAGTATGAGAGTGCTTTTAAAGGGGCCATTAAAGCCCGTAGTGCGGCGCTCGCTGTGTCGCGCCATCGGTTATTCACTAACTATCAAAAACAGATCGCTGAGCTGGCGGCCAAGTACCACTTGCCGGCGATCCACTTTCGCGAAGACTTTGTCGAGCGCGGGGGCTTGATGTCTTACGGCGCTGTACAGCAGGCGAGAAAATGTCGAAGACGGAGGGCTTATGTCTACGGCGTCCACTTGCCCGACTTGGATGGGCGCGCCGCAATTTATGTCGACAAGATTCTCAAAGGCACCAAGCCCGCCGATCTCCCGGTGGAACAACCGACAAAGTTTGAGTTCGTCATCAACCTAAAAACGGCCAAACAGATCGGCCTCACGATCCCGCCGAATGTGCTGGCGCGAGCGGATAGGGTGATTCGATAGGCGTGATGAGTGAGGCGGAAGGCGTGAGAGAAAAAGGATGAAGAAAAAGATCTTTGGGTTGACTCTCAACGCTGTGCTCTTGGCGCTTTGCTTTGCATTGAGGCGCAGCAGCAAAAAAAAGTTCCACGAATAGGTTTTCTGTCAGTGGGTTCGGCCGCTTCCATGTTAGGTCGAGTCGAAGCGTTTCGGCAAGGTTTGCGCGAGCAAGGCTACACTGAAGGCCAAAACATCCTCGTAGAGTATCGCTATGCTGAAGACAACCTCGACCGACTTCGTGAATTCGCCAAAGAACTGGCTCGGCTCAGAGTCGATGTCATCGTTACGGGAGGTCCCCTTGCGACGCGTCCAGCAAAAGAAGCTGCTGGAACAATTCCCATTGTTCTCGCGTATGAAGCCGACCCAGTTCGAACCGGGTTGGTCGCAAGTTTGGCCCGGCCAGGGGGCAACATTACGGGCCTCACTTCCAACGCCGAAGAGTTAAATGGCAAACGTCTGGAGCTGCTCAAAGAAGCGATTCCCAAGCTCTCCCGCGTCGCGGTTCTTCGCAACCCCGGCATGTTGGGCACCGCGGACGCATTGAAAGATGCCGAACTTGCGGCGCAGTCGCTAGCGTTAAAAATTCAAGTTTTGGAAATACGTGGACCCAACGATCTAGACAATATATTTCAGGCAGCAAAAAAGAACAGCGTCGGAGCCCTCATGACTATCGGTGATCCGGTCACTTTCACGCACCGAACGCGAGTGGCAGACCTCGCCATCAAGAACCGCTTCGCAACAATCCATGGGCAAATTCCATTTGCCGAAGCCGGCGGCCTGATGGTTTACGGACCAAATGATGCGGATATGTATAGGCGCGCCGCGACCTTTGTCGATAAAATCCTCAAGGGTACCAAGCCGGCCGATCTGCCTGTCGAGCGGCCCGTAAAATTCGACCTGATCATCAATCTCAAAACCGCCAAGCAGATCGGACTGACGATTCCGCCGAATGTGCTGGCCAGAGCGGACAAAGTCATCAGATGATATTTTAGATTTTCGATTGCCGATTTTAGATTGAGGAGAAAAACAAATGTATGAGAAAACCTGGATGCGATCTCCAAATTCTCGCTCTGATAATCGGAAATCTAAAACCTGTACTGAGCTGAGTCGAAGTATCCAAAATCTAAAATGGGTGGGGTTTCTTCTAATCCTCGTCCTGCTCGTGGGGTGTGTGGGAACGGCTGAGGCGCAGCAGAAAGGGAAGGTCCCCCGGATCGGTTTCCTGGGAAACTCTACCGCTGCCCTGGAGGCAAATCTGATCGGGCCCTTTCGCGAAGGGTTGCATGACGTTGGCTATGTCGAGGGTAAAAACATCGTCATTGAGTGGCGATGGGCGGAAGGAAAGTACGAGCGCTTTCCTGCCCTCATCGCGGAGCTGATCGCCTCGAAGGTCGAACTGATCGTTACCGCCGGCACACCCGCCACGATCGCTCTCAAGCAGGCGACAACGACGCTGCCCCTTGTCATGATCGCCGTCGGGGACCCCGTGGGGTCGGGCCTCATCGCGAGTCTCGCCCACCCTGGTGGAAACCTCACCGGGTTGACCTCGATCTCACCGGAGCTAGACGGGAAGCGGTTGGAGTTGCTCAGGGAAGTGGTCCCTAAAATCTCGCACGTTGCGGTGCTCTGGAATCCCACCAGCCCCTTGCAGGTGGCGGGGGAAAAGGAGACACAGGCGGCTGCTCATGCAATGAAAATAAAAGTGCTGTCGCTGGGGGTGCAAGCCGAGGAGCAGTTCGACAATGCATTTGCGACAATTCTCAGAGAACGACCAGGTGCGCTCCTCGTGTTAGCAGACCGACTGTTCCTGCACCACCGCGTGCGCATCATGGACTTCGCCACCCAAAACCACTTACCAGGCGTGCATGCTTATGTGGAGTTGGTCGAGGCGGGTGGCTTGATGTCCTATGGGCCAAGCTACTCGGGCATGCACAGGCGGGCCGCGACGTACGTTGACAAGATCCTAAGGGGCACGAAGCCGGCTGACCTGCCGGTGGAAGCACCGATAAAGTTCGAGCTCGTGATCAACCTTAAGGCGGCCAAGCAGATCCGCCTGACAGTTCCGCCGAACGTGCTGTACCGGGCGGATAAGGTGATCAAGTGAGACGGGGTTAGTGTCACGTCGCAAGTCAATCGAGACAGAAAAAAGACATGAAGAAAAAAATCACGGCCCTTACTCTTTGCGCCATGCTCTTTGCGCTCTGCTTTTCTGTCGAGGCGCAACAGCCAACGAAAGCTCCGCGGATAGGATACGTAACAGTAACTGGCGATCTCTCTTCTCCCTCACCGAACCTTGAGGCATTCCGGCAGGGGTTGCGGAATCTCGGTTATGTTGAGGGGAAAAACATCGTGATTGAGTTTCGCTCTGCTGAAGGAAAGCCGGACCGTATCCCAAGCCTTGTGACCGAACTGGTGCAACTCAAGGTAGATATCCTTGTCTCCCAAGCTACAGGAGGGATCCTCGCAGCCAAGCAAGCGACCAAGACGATTCCTGTTGTCATGGTGACAGTTCAGGATCCGGTCGCGACTGGGCTCATCGATAGCCTGGCGCGACCTGGGGGAAATATCACGGCGCTCACCAGACTCACCCGCGACCTAATCGGAAAACGACTGGAACTGCTCAAGGAGGTGGTTCCGAAAGTATCTCGCGTCGGAGTCCTCTGGGATGGGAACGGGCCAGGGCCGACTATTGCTTTTAAAGAGTATGAGGCTACTGCTCGCTTGCTAAAGATAAATCTTCAGTCCCTGGAGCTACGGGCCCTGAACCTTGATTTCGAACGCGCATTTCACACCGCGGCTAAGGAGCGTGCCGGTGCGATCATTCCGATTAGAAGTTCCGTACTCACTCGAAACATGCGGCGAATTGCAGACCTTGCCATAAAGAGTCGACTGCCATCAATGAACGAGAGCAGTGATTTTGTAGAGGCCGGCGGTCTAATATCGTATTCAGACTACGATACTGAGAGTTTCAGACGCGCCGCATACTACGTAGACAGAATACTTAAGGGTACGAAGCCGGCCGACCTAACCATCGAGCACCGACCAAGTTTGAATTCGTGATCAATCTGAAGACAGCCAAGCAGATCGGTCTCACGATCCCGCCGAACGTGCTGGCCAGAGCGGACAAAGTCATCAGATGATATTTTAGATTCTCGATTTTAGATTTTGGATTGAAAGCCAGGAGACCCGACTCTATGAAGCTATTTCGTTCGAAATCTTCGTCCGCAAATCCAAAATTTTAGGACGGGAGGATGACCATGAAAGCGAGAGATCCACGTTGGTGGTTTGCAACCTTCCTGGTAACGGCATCGTTGTCTAAGCGTCGGCGCACAAGCGGCGCAAAAGGACTTGCAAAAGCTCACCGTCGGCTACACGCCCATCGGGGGCGCGGCGATCCCGCTGTACATCGCCGTGGAAGAGAAAATTTTTCAGAAACACGGCTACGATATTTTCCCCGTATTCATGGGCGGCTCGCCGCTGATCAACTCGGCGATCCTCGCCGGAGAATTTCCCATCGGCTACACCGGCGGCGGCGCGATCATCGCCAGCCGACTCAGCGGCAGTGACTTGATCGCCATCGCCTCGCCCTTGCCCGTCCTCACAATCGATGGTTGGTCGAAGCCCGAAATCAAATCCATCAGCGATGTCAGAGGCAAGAGAATCGGGGTCACGCGCTTCGGCGCATCGAGCTACTTCTCGGCGCTGTCGATGTTGGAGTCGGGCGGGGTGAAGCCAACCGAAGTCACGTTCATCCAAAATGGCGGCGTTGGCGAATCCTACGCCGCCCTCGTCGGCGGCCGTGTCGATGTCTGCATGATCGGGTATCCTTTCGGGCTCAGCGCCAAGAACGCGGGATTTAATCTGCTGTTCCGGCCTTTGCAGACCGAATACGGCCTCTTTCCCACCGCCGTCATCGGAGCGCGCGAGTCCTGGCTCAAGGACCCCAAGAATCGCAAGGTCGCGGTCGAGTTTCTACGCGCGCTCAATGAAGGACAACAGCTTGCCAGGGAAAATGCCGCGGCAACCAAGCGCGCGCTGCGAAAATTTACCCGAACCGACGATGACGCGTTGCTGCAAGGCAGCTTCGAATTCTACAAGGACGCCTTCCCGAGTTCGCTTAGAGTCATCGAGAAAGCGATGACCAATGCGCTCAAGTTCGTCGAACATCCGAAAGCCAAGCAGTTCGATGTGCGCCAATCATTCGATAACACCTATGTAGAAGAGGCGATGCGACAGTAGGCGGTAGGCACGAGGCAACAGGCAACAGTAGGAACAGATTCATGGCGGCAAAACTTCTCATCGGGTTACTGGCAACTATCCTTCTGACAACTGCCCCACCCGCCGAGGCGCAGCAGCCGACAAAAGTCCCACGGATAGGACACCTAATTGCAACCTCCCCTTCCGCTAGCCCAGGCCGCATCGAGGCGTTCCGGCAGGGACTGCGCGAGCTTGGATACGTCGAGGGGAAAAACATTATCATTGAATGGCGATATGCAGAGGGAAAACTCGATCGCCTCCCCGCGCTCGCGGCTGAGCTGGTTCGTCTTAACGTGGACGTCATTGTCACGGCCGGCCCGCCTGATACGAGGGCTGCCAAGCAAGCGACCGGTACGATTCCTACTGTCATGACGCAGGACGCCGATCCCGTGGGGAGCGGGTTCGTCGCCAGCCTTGCCCGACCTGGCGGGAACATTACTGGATTGTCGACCCTTGCCCCGGAGCTGAGCGGAAAACGGTTGGAGCTTCTGAAGGAGATTGTGCCCAAACTCTCTCGTGTGGCAGTGTTCGGGACTTCAACCCAGCCGGGTAACGCACAATCGTTAAAAGAAGTGGAGCTCGTCGCCAAGGCGTTCGGAGTGAAGCTTCAATACCTAGACGTCCTAAGTCCCAAGGATATTGAGCCCGCGTTCCGAGCTGCAACCAAGGGGCGTGCTGACGCGGTCCTTATGCTGTTGCCGGGCCGCGTTGCCGCTGATCACCAGACCGAGATTGCAGAACTCGCGGCAAAGAACCGCCTCCCTGCGATGTACCACAGGGCAGACTTTGTGGAGGCCGGCGGGCTTATGACCTACGGCGTGAACATCGAGGACTTAGACCGGCGCGCCGCTACTTACGTGGACAAGATATTGAAAGGCGCGAAGCCCGCCGACCTTCCGGTGGAGCAGCCGAGGAAATTCGAGCTCATCATCAATCTAAAAGCCGCCAAACAGATCGGTCTGACGATTCTACCGAACGTGCTGGCGAGAGGAGATAGGGTTGTCAAGTAATTGTGGATTTTCGATTTTAGATTTTGGATTTGGGGTCCCAAGATATGATTAAGACATTTCAAAGCGAACTCACTTGGTTTCGATCCGATAATCCAAAATCGGCAATCCAAAATCCAAAATGGCTGCGGCTTTCGGTCATCGCTTTCGTGCTCGTGGCGGTTGGGACCGCGGCTCAGGCGCAGCAGCAGGGGAAAATTCCCCGCATAGGATTTCTCATCACTTCCTCACCTGCGGTAATTGCACCGCGCATGGATGCATTCCAGCAGGGTCTGCGAGAACTCGGGTACGTGGAGGGGAAAAATATCCTCATTGAGCGGCGACATGCAGAGGGAAAACTCGATCGGCTCCCCGCGCTCGCAGCCGAGTTGGTGCGGCTCAATGTTGACGTCATCGTCACCAGTGGTCCATCAGCAACTCGTCCCGCTAAAGGAGCAACTTCTACGATTCCGATTGTCATGACGTTTGATGATGACCCGGTCGGCAGCGGCTTCGTCGTCAGTCTCGCGCGACCCGGCGGAAACGTTACCGGATTGTCGACTCTGGCCCCGGAGATAAGCGGAAAACAATTGGAGCTTCTCAAAGAAATTGTTCCCCGGCTTAACCGAGTGGCTGTCATCGGGACTTCGACCAGACAGGGCACCGCACAAGCTTTAAAAGAGATAGAACTCGTCGCGGGGGCGTTCGCGATGAAGGTTCAATACCTAAATATAGAAAACCCCCAGGATATTGAGACTGCATTCCGAGCCGCAGGCAAGGAGCGCGCTGACGCATTCCTTGTGCTGCAGAGTCCCGTTTTCAATGCTCAGCGAGCACAGATTGCAGACCTCGCGCTAAAGAGCCGGCTCCCGGTGACATACCCCAGGCGGGAATTTGTGGAAGACGGCGGGCTCATGAGCTACGGCGTGAGCATTTCTGACTTGGACCGACGCGCCGCCACCTATGTCGACAAGATTCTTGAAGGGCACCAAGCCCGCCGATCTTCCCGTCGAACAGCCGAAGAAGTTCGAGTTCATCATCAATCTCAAAACGGCGAAACAGATCGGATTAACCATTCCACCGAACGTGCTGGCCAGAGCGGATCGGAGTAGATCAAGTAATTTTAGATTTTCGATTTTAGGATTTTCGATTAGGGGAGAAAATCATGAATGAAAAATCTTGGCTCAAAGCGATTTCTTGAATTCTTGATCCGATAATCTAAAATCTAAAATCGCAAAATCGAAAATTGGCGGCGGCTCTTCGCTATCGCTCTCACAGTGCTCGTGCGGTTGGGCCGCGGCCGAGGCGCAGCAGCAAACGCAAATTCCCCGCATAGGATTTCTCATCACTTCCTCACCTGCGGTAATTGCACCGCGCATGGATGCATTCCAGCAGGGTCTGCGAGAACTCGGGTACGTGGAGGGGAAAAATATCCTCATTGAGCGGCGACATGCAGAGGGAAAACTCGATCGGCTCCCCGCGCTCGCAGCCGAGTTGGTGCGGCTCAATGTTGACGTCATCGTCACCAGTGGTCCAACAGCAACTCGTCCCGCTAAAGGAGCAACTTCTACGATTCCGCATTGTCATGACGTTTGATGATGACCCGGTCGGCAGCGGCTTCGTCGTCAGTCTGGCGCGACCCGGCGGAAACGTTACCGGATTGTCGACTCTTGCCCCGGAGATAAGCGGAAAACAATTGGAGCTTCTGAAAGAAATCGTTCCCCGGCTTAACCGAGTGGCTGTCATCGGGACTTCGACCAGACAGGGCACCGCACAAGCTTTAAAAGAGATGGAACTCGTCGCGGGGGCGTTCGCGATGAAGGTTCAATACCTAAATATAGAAAACCCCCAGGATATTGAGACTGCATTCCGAGCCGCAGGCAAGGAGCGCGCTGACGCACTCCTTGTGCTGCAGAGTCCCGTTTTCAATGCTCAGCGAGCACAGATTGCAGACCTCGCGCTAAAGAGCCGGCTCCCGGTGACATACCCCAGGCGGGAATTTGTGGAAGACGGCGGGCTCATGAGCTACGGCGTGAGCATTTCAGACTTGGACCGACGCGCCGCCACCTATGTCGACAAGATTTTGAAGGGCACCAAGCCCGCCGATCTACCCGTGGAACAACCAACGAAATTTGAATTCATCGTCAATCTAAAAGCCGCCAAGCAGATCGGCCTGACGATCCCACCGAATGTGCTGGCGCGGGCAGACCGGGTGATCCGATGAAAAGTTTCGAGTTTCAGGTTTCTAGTGTGGCGTCTCAGAAGTTCGTTTAAAAAGTCCAAACGATGGCAGCCACTGAAATTGAACTCAAATCCCCCTTTGTCCCCCTTTTTCAAAGGGGGAATTTTCTCCGTGCGATTCTCACCCCTCTTTGCCAAAGAGGGGAAGGGGAGATTTTCCGACGGAATGACGCGAGAATTATGTCGCGAACTTCTGAGACAGGACACTAGTTTCGAGATTCCAATCAAAGGCCTCGAAAGAATCGATTGACGATCTCAAGTACCGTCGCCCCGAGGAGAGGGTTAGAGTGAGGAAAATTCATGAAGAATAAAATCATCACTTGCGCGTTTAGCGCTATGCTCTTTGCGCTTTGTAGTACGGTCGAGGCGCAGCCACAGGGCAAGTCTCCCGCGCGCGTGGGCTGGATTTGGTACGGCTCAGCAACTGCGGGCCCGTTGCCCAGTATCGAAACGGCGATCATCGACGGGCTCCAAGAACTCGGCTACGTGGAGGGCAAAACCATCGTGTTCGAGCATCGCTTTGCGGACGGGCGCCCGGAAAAACTTCCTGAGATTGCCGCCGCCCTGGTTCAGCAAAAGGTGGACGTAATCATCGGCGTCGGAGGCGACATTGCCGCGGCGGCGAAGAAGGCAACGCAAACGGTCCCCATCGTCGTAGGCACCAGCGATGATCCGGTGCGCGCTTCGATCATTTCGAGCTTGGCGCGGCCAGGCGGGAACATTACGGGGGTAACTTTTGTCATGGATGAGCTGGCAGGCAAGCGCATTCAACTGCTCAAAGAGATAAACCCCAAACTGTCAAGCTCGGGAGTGCTTTGGAATCCAGCGCATGCCGATAATGAATTGAGGGAAATACAAGTCACGGCGAAAGAGTTCAACGTGCAGCTGCGGTTGTTCAAAGTCGAGCGCATGGACGAATTCGATAACGCCCTTTCCGCCATGAAAAAAGAAAAGTTTGATGGGCTTATCATCGTGCCCTCACGTCTCACGTCGCTGCGTAGATCACAACTGGCCGGATTTGCTTTGAAGACCCGGATCCCGATGGCTTCGGGCTGGCGCGAGTTCGCAGAGGCGGGCGGGCTACTTTCCTACGGGCCCGACCGCACGCAGATCGCGCGTCGCATCGCCTACTATGTCGACAGAATCCTCAAGGGCGCCAAGCCCGCCGACCTGCCGGTGGAAACGCCGAGCAAATTTGAGTTGGTGATCAATCTGAAGACGGCGCAAGGAATTGGCTTAACCATTCCTCAGTCAGTGCTATATCGCGCGGATACGGTGATTCGGTGAAAAATCGCAAAGCGCATAGGGCAAAGAGGCAAGTGCAAGAAATGAGAGACCACATATGAGAATAAACGTCATGCGTCTTACGCTTTGCGCTATGCTCTTTGCTCTTTGCGTTCCCGCCGAGGCGCAGCCAACGAAAAAAGTGTTTCGCTTAGGCATTCTCACTCCCTCCTCCCGGACAGCGCCGACGGCCCCTACGGCTCTCAATCTCGTTCCCAAGTTTCTGAGTGAACTAGGTTATATCGAGGGTCAGAATTTGTCTATTGAACGACGTTTTGCGGACGGCAAACTCGATCGGCTTAGCGACTTGGCCAAGGAGTTGGTCGATTCGAACGTCGACGTAATTGTTGCGGTGAGCCCAACGGCCATCCAACGCGCGAAAGACGCGACGAAGACAATTCCTATTGTCATGGGTTTCGGTAAAGATCCCGTCAGAGATGGTTTCGTTGCCAGCTTGGCGCGCCCGGGCGGAAACATCACGGGCGTTGTTGTAGCACCTGAGGATGTGCTTGCCGGCAAACGGCTGGAACTTATCAAAGAGGCGGTACCAAAGGCCGAGAGGATCGCCGTTCTGGCGACCAGCGAATCCAGCTCTCAGTTGCAGATCGGAGAAGCCCATAAAGTCACGTCGGCTCTGCGCGTCAAATTGATCGTCGTCGAACTAAAGAATGCTGGGTATGAACCAGCGTTCGCGACTATGACGAAAGAGCAAGCACAAGCTCTCTTCGTTCTGGCAAGTCCGATTCTCAACGGCGAACGCGACAGGATAATTCAGCTCGCTGCTAAGCATCGATTGCCGGCAATTTACGAGTGGCCCGAGACTGTGGATGCAGGTGGCATGATGGCATATGGGAGTAGTATCGCGGGATTGTCACGGCGCGTTGCGGCATATGTCGAGCGAATTTTTAAAGGCACCAAGCCCGCCGATCTCCCGGTCGAGCAGCCAAAGAAGTTCGAGCTGTTTATCAATCTAAAAACTGCAAAACAGATTGGCCTGACGATCCCGCCCAACGTCCTGGTGAGGGCGGATCGGGTGATTCGGTGAGCAAAAGAAGCGTTTGAATAGAGCCATTGTTCGGTTTGACAACACGCACCATCGGGCCTAGTCTGAATTCTAGTCTAACACCAAGGAGATAGTTATGGCACGTGTGCTGAGTTTATCGGAAGCCAAGGCTCGTCTGAGCCAGTTAGTAGCTGACTGTGAAAAAGACGAGGAAGAGCTTGTCATCACTCGAAATGGGCGGCCGGCGGCTGTTCTCATGAGCGCAGACGAGTATGAAGGGTGGCGCGAGACCAGGGCGATCATGCGTAACCGCTCCCTGATGAAGGAAATTAGACAGGGGCTGCGCCAGCTTGAGAAGGGCCGACGGTTCACTTTTGAGGAAGTTTTCGGAGAGCCCTTGAAACCGGGCAAACCTCCGAAATGACCGGTTATCGCATTGAGATGCCGCGAATGTTGCGCGATCTCATACGCCATCTTCCGCCTGAGTTAAAAGCTAAAATCAAAGCGGCGCTGAGATCAATTTCTGATGACCCCTATCGCGCTAAAGAGTTGAGAGACGACCTGGTAGGTTTGAGAAGCTGCCGAGTCACCAGGTCGCGAATCATCTATCGTATCAGAGGCTCCACGGTGCAAATCGTCGCGCTCGGTCCCCGCGCGGACATCTATGAGCGTGCAGCCGCCGAACTCAGCAAGACGCTGAGATTACGCAAATCCCGTTGACGAGTAACAAATCCACTACGATCCCATATTTTTTGCCCGTCGTTCCTTAATCACAGTCGATGAGTCATTCGGTGATTGTAAAATCCAAAATCCGCAATCGAAAATCTAAAATAGGCAGGGATATATGAAAAACATCGTAAGACTGATTCCAGTAATCCTGACGCTCATAATCTTTGGGGCTATGGCCGAGGCTCAACAGCCGGCGAAGACTTGGAAGATCGGCGTGCTGGTTTCGGGTACCGAAGCAGTGAATAAATCCCGCGATGAGGCGCTGCGTCAGGGGCTGCGCGATTCCGGCTACGAAGAGGGCACGAACATTGTCTTCAGTTACAAGTATGCCGAAGGGAAGACCGACCGCTTGGTGCCACTTGCGAAAGAACTGGTCGCCGAAAAACCGGACGTGATCGTCGTTGGCGGCACCGCCGTCGCAGTGGCCGCGAAGAACGCCACCAACACGATTCCCATCGTCGTGGCCGGCGCCGGCGATCTCGTCGAGGCCGGGCTGATAAAAAGTTTTATGTATCCGGGAGGAAATGTTACCGGCGTGGCGCGCATGTCCGCGGACTTTTTTGGCGACCGGCTAAAACTCATCAAGGAAATCCTGCCAAAAGCATCCCAGGTAACAGCTCTTTCGAATCCAAATAATCCCGGCCATGGCCGCAGTCTAAAAGACGCCGAACTGGGCGCGCGTTCCTCGGGACTCAGCTTTCAATCCGTAGCAGCGAAAACCGCCAACGAGTTAGACGGCGCCGTCAGCTCCGCCGCCAAGGGAGGCGCGAGCGCGTTGTTCGTGATGACAGACGCGATGTTTAACAGCAACGTCGCGCGCATTGCGACTCTGACTATCAAACACCGGCTGCCGGCGGTCTACGATCGCACGGACTTTGTCGAAGCCGGCGGGCTACTGAGTTACGGCGTGAACCTTCCCGACCTATCCCGCCGCGCTGCCGAGTACGTCGATCAGATTCTCAAAGGCAAAAAGCCCGGCGATCTCACGTTGGTACAACCGACGAAGTTCGATCTCGCGGTCAACCTCAAGACCGCTCAGCAGATCGGCGTGACGATTCCTCCGGAAGTGCTGCAGCGCGCAGTGAAGGTGATTCGATGAAAAACCGCAAAGCGCATAGGGCAAAGAGCCAAGTGCAAGAAACGGGAAAAACCATTATGAGAATGAACGTCATGCGTCTTACGCTTTGCGCCATGCTCTTTGCGCTTTGCTCATCTGCCTCGGCGCAGCAACCGGCGAAGATCCCGCGAATAGGATTCCAGATCGATTCCCCTGCTTCAGCTGTTACGGGCCGCACCGAGGCATTCCGCCAAGGCCTCCGCGAGCTTGGCTACATTGAGGGCAAGAACATCATCATCGAGTGGCGCTCTGCAGAAGGAAAAGTCGAGCGCCGCGGTGAGCTTGCCGCCGAGCTCGTGCATCTCAAAGTAGATGTTATCGTCTCTGCTGGCCCGACTGTAACCCGTGTTTTGAAGGAAGCAACTTCGACGATTCCGATCGTCATGGCGCAGGATCCCGACCCTGTCGGCAGCGGGTTCGTCGCCAGCCTGGCGCGACCGGGTGGGAACATTACTGGTTTGGCAACTCTTTCCACGGAGATTAGCGGCAAGCAACTGGAGCTTATGAAGGAGATCGTTCCCAGACTCTCGCGCGTGGCCATCATCGGCAATTCGACCAACCCGGGCGACTCACAAGCGTTGAGAGAGACGGTACTCGCCGCGGGCTCCTTCGAGGTCTACCTTCGCTACCTGGATGTCCTGCATCCCAAGGATCTTGAGACTACGTTCCGAGCCGCAGCCAAGGGGCGTGCCGACGCGCTGCTTGTTTTGGGGAATCCGGCCCTCAATGCTCATCGAAAACAAATTGTCGACCTCGCGGTAAAACATCGGCTCCCGGCGACATATTCCAGGCCGGAATATATCGAATCCGGTGGTCTCATGTATTACGGCACGAGCTATAACGATTTGTCCCGCCGCGCCGCTACCTACGTCGACAAGATTTTGAAAGGCGCCAAACCGGCCGATCTTCCCGTGGAGCAGGCGAAGAAGTTCGAGTTCACCGTCAACTTGAAAGCTGCCAAACAGATCGGACTCACGATTCCACCGCAGGTGCTGGCAAGGGCGGATAGGGTGATTCGGTGAAGCAATTTTGGATTTTTGATTTTGGATTTTGCATTGGGGAGAAACCGCATGAGTGAAAAGTCTTGGGTCCAAACTCTGAGCTCTTGTTCCGACAATCGAAAATCTAAAACCTGTACTGAGCCACGTCGAAGTATCCAAAATCCAAAATGGGCGGGGATCTTTGCTATCTTTGTCGCGCTCACGGTGTGCGGGGCGAGGGCCGAGGCGCAGCAGCCGGGAAAAATCTTCCGCATCGGTTTCCTCGATTCAAGCACTGCTTCCGGTATGGCAGGTCTGTTGGAGACGTTCCGGCAAGAGCTGCGCAAGCTCGGATGGATTGAGGGAAGGAATATCACCATCGAGTATCGATTTGCCGAAGGGAAAAATGACCGCTTACCTGAGCTTGCAGCGGAGTTGGTTCGTAAGGTTGATCTAATTCTGGTCTCAGGGGCACAACCGGCGTCAGCGGCCAAGGGCGCCACCACTACCATGCCCATCCCCATCGTGATGGCAAACGCTGGGGATCCCGTGGGAGTTGGTTTGGTTGCCAGTCTGGCGCGGCCGGGAGGTAACATAACCGGGTTTTCAGGTTTAGCACCCGAGTTAAGGAATCTCTGAACAAGCCCTTCAGTAATGTCGTCTAATATCGAAAAGCAGCAAGACCGACAATGGTAGAGGAGGAAACAGATTGAAGGAGCAGACAACGTTTGCGAGTTTAGCGTGGGCGGGAAAGAAAAAGCAGACCAAGCGAGAGAAGTTTTTGTCTGAGATGGATCAAGTGGTGCCGTGGGAGAAATTGCTGGCGTTGATCGAAGCGCACTATCCCAAAGCCGGCAGTGGACGGCGACCGATGCCGTTGGAACGGATGCTACGGATATACTTTGTGCAGCAGTGGTACGGGTTGTCCGATCCCGGGATGGAAGAAGCGTTGTACGACATCGAGTCGGTGCGGCGATTTGCCGGGATAGAGTTGGGGGAAGAAGAAATTCCCGATGAGACCACGATTTTAAACTTTCGCCACTTACTGGAAAAGCACCAGTTAACCGAGAAGCTGTTGGAAGAGGTCAACGGGTATTTGAGCGAGAAAAGGCTTTTGCTCAGACAAGGCACGATCGTAGACGCCACGCTGATCGGTGCGCCGTCCTCGACCAAGAACAAGGACAAGAAACGCGACGGGGAGATGAGTTCGACCAAGAAGGGCAACAACTACCACTTCGGCATGAAGGTGCACACGGGAACGGACAGTCAGAGCGGTTTGGTGCACACGGTCAAAGTGACCACGGCCAGTGTGCATGACAAGCAGGAGATGGAAGCGCTCCTTCATGGAGAAGAGCAAGCGGTGTTTGCCGACAAGGGTTACTTCAGCGACCAGGATAAGCGCTCAGCGAGAAAGACGGGACTATTCTGGGGCGTGTTGGACAAGGCCAAGAGCAAAAAGAGCTTGAGCCATAAGCAGCGGCGCAGAAACAGAAAACTGTCCAGTATACGGGCCAAGGTGGAGCATCCGTTTCGGGTGGTCAAGCGCCAGTTCGGCTACATCAAGACCCGGTATCGGGGATTGAAGAAAAACGCGGCACAGATCTACACGCTGTTTGCGCTGGCCAATCTGTATCGAGTGCGCCGTGCTTTGTTGGCGTAGTCCGATGGGGAGGAGCTTGGGCCGTCCACAAACGCATTGAGTGGCCAAGAAATCGAGGCAAACCCCATCCGATGTAATCACCGAGCCGCTTAGTCAACATGAAACAGTTTTAAATAATCGCCCCCTTCCAAATAACGTAGTTATTCAGAGGTTCCTTAAACACCAAAAGGCTAGAGATACTCAAGGACGCAGTCCCCAAGCTCGCCCGCGTTGGACTTCTGCGGCTGCCGGGAGCCAACATAGAAGGGGACATCCAACTTAAAGAGATCAGGCCCGCGGCTGTGGCACTGAAGCTAAAGTTGGAGGAGATCGAGACTCAACCAGACGCCAAAGGTTTAGAGAGTGCCTTTCAAACCGCAAAGCAGAAGCAGGTCAACGCGATTATGGCGATCGTTGTCCGCCAATTTTTCGCCGAAAGAACGCGGATCGTCGAGCTTGCCGGCAGATACCGTTTGCCGGCCATTTACTTCCAGAAGGAGTTCGTCGATGAGGGCGGCCTGATGTCCTATGGGCCGGACTTCGATGACCTCTATCGGCGTGCGGCTGTTTACGTGGACAAGATCTTGAAAGGCGCCAAACCGGCTGATTTGCCGGTGCAGCGGGCCACGAAGTTTGAATTCATCATAAACCTTAAGGCGGCAAAACAGATCGGTATTACAATTCCAGTCCGCGTGCTCGAGCGAGCGAATCAGGTAATCAAATGACAGTTGCCGGTTGTCAGTGATCAGTTACCAGTAAGAAACAGGTGGGAAGACTATGAAGTCAAAATCTCTTTTCTGGTTACTGGCAACTGTCTTGCTGATAACTTTTGTTTCCGCCCAGGCGCAGCAGCAAACGAAGGTATCGAAGATCGGCTGGCTCTCAGCCCGCCGCGCTTCAAACATCGGCCAAGAGACTATCGTCAGTATGCTCCGCGATCTTGGCTACGTTGAAGGCAAGAACATAGCCTTCGAATATCGATTCGCGGATGACAAGCTCGACCGGCTTCCCTCCCTAGCCGAGGAGCTGGTTCGTCTCAAGGTTGACGTACTGGTAACGCCCGGAACTCCCGGCGCCCTGGCTCTAAAAAAAGCCACTCAGACTATTCCCATCGTTTTCACAGACGTGACCGACCCGGTTGCGACGGGGCTGGTTGACAGCTTGGCGCGGCCCGGCGGAAACATCACGGGGTTCACCAGCGTCGAAACGGCGTTGGCGGGCAAACGGCTGGAGCTGCTCAGGGAAACCGTTCCGAAACTGCTTCGTGTTGCGGTCCTGTGGGATCCGCAGAATCCAAGCTCCGCGCAGGAATGGAAAGAGACGCAGACCGCAGCCCTGAACCTTGGGCTACAGCTTCATTCCATGGCGGTGCGCAGTGCCGACAGATATGAGAACGCGTTCAAAGAGGCGGTAAAAGCGAGCAGCGCTGCTCTTGCCGCGTGCTCGACTCCGTTAGCGGCGTCGAATCAAGAACGGATTGTCGAGCTGGCGGCAAAAAATCGGCTGCCGGCGATTTACGTCCAGGGAAGTTTCGTTGTCAGCGGCGGTTTGATGTCCTATGGAGCCGACCGCACCGAACGTTACAAGCGCGTAGCCGTTTTTGTCGACAAAATCTTGAAAGGCACAAAGCCCGCCGAGCTGCCCGTCGAACAGCCGACTAAGTTTGAGTTCATCATAAATCTGAAAACCGCGAAGCGGATCGGCTTGGCGATTCCGCCGAATGTGCTGGTGCGGGCGGATAAGGTCATAAAGTGAACAGTGATCGGTGAACATGTGAATGGTAAAGTATTAAAGATAGTCATTGGTAAAGTTTTGATCCTGCTCCGAAAAGAACAATGTGTAAAAAAATCATTGGTTTTGCTCTAACCGCTGTGCTCTTGGCTCTTAGCTTTCCCGCCCAGGCGCAGCAGCCGAAGAAAGTCCCTCGGATAGGATTCCTATCTGGTAGCCCGCCTTCGAGTATCAAGGCCAACACCGAAGCATTCCGGCAGGGTCTACGCGATCTGGGGTACGTGGAGGGTAAAAATATTGTGATAGAGTGGCGATCTGCAGAGGGAAAACGCGATCGTCTCCCCGCGCTCGCGGCGGACCTAGTTCGTCTCAAGGTAGACGTGATCGTCACGGCCGGTCCACTAGTAACACGTGCTGCCAAGGAAGCAACTTCGACGATTCCCATTGTCATGGCGCAGGATCCCGATCCGGTCGGCAACGGATTCGTTGCCAGCCTGGCGCGACCTGGTGGGAACATTACTGGGTTGTCCAGACTTGCTCCGGAGCTAGGCGGAAAGCAGCTGGAGCTTCTGAAAGAAATCGTCCCCAAGCTCTCCCGTGTCGCCGTTCTCGGGATTCAACCAGGCCGGGAAACGCGCAAATGTTAAGAGAAGTGGAACTTGCCGCAGGGGCGTTCGGGGTGCAGCTTCAATACCTAGACATGCTAAGTCCTAAAGATATTGAGACCGCATTCCGAGCCGCAGTTAGGGAGCGGGCGGACGGAGCACTCTGGTTCGTAACGGACTCCATTGGGAATCCTCACCGAAAAAAGATTGCGGACTTCGCGGTAAACAGCCGGCTCCCGGTGATATACTTCTTCCGACATATGTGGAAGGCGGGGGGCTTATGTCCTATGGGGCGAACGATGTCGGACTTGTACCGCCGCGCGGCTACATACGTGGACAAGATTCTGAAAGGCACAAAGCCCGCGGACTTGCCCGTGGAGCAACCGACCAAGTTCGAGCTGGTGATCAATCTCAAGCAGCGAAGCAGATCGGCCTGACGATTCCGCCCAATGTGCTGGCGAGAGCGGATCGAGTCATCCGATGACCGAGCGATCCGAATCCTGTCCTGAGTCGTGATGTAAGGATTGTGTTTCGTAAAGCTGATATCGGAATGCGCACGGATAAAGTGACCAAGCAACTCTCGGAGTTGTACTAAACGCAAGTAGTATTGCGTATAGTGCGACTATAAGCTAGCGTGCCGTCCCATGGTTCAAAGACACTTTTGGATCGATCGGTTGGAAGGCGCATGGAAGCGGCGCTCCGTAGTCTGGCTATCCGGGGTTCGACGAGCTGGCAAAACTTTCCTAGCGAAGAGTCTCCGTGATATCGAATATTTCGACTGCGAGCTTCCGCGCGTGCGCCGCATTATCGACGACCCCGAAGGATTCCTCCAAGACAACCGTGGCCGCAGGATCATTTTAGATGAGATTCATCGACTTGAGCAGCCGTCGGAGATTTTGAAAATTGCCGCAGACCATTTCCCCGATACCCAGATTCTCGCGACTGGCTCCTCGACTCTCGGCGCCTCAGCCAGATTTCGCGACACCTTAGCCGGACGCAAAGAAGAACTGTGGCTTACCCCGATGACCACCGGCGATCTTAAAGATTTCGGTAGTGTCGATCTTCGTCATCGTTTGCTGCACGGCGGTCTTCCGCCGTTCTTTCTTGAAAAGAGCTTCCGGAAAGAGATTTCCAGGAATGGATGGACGCTTACTGGGCGAAGGACATCCAAGAGCTTTTCCGTCTCGAACGCCGTCGCTCGTTTCAGAAGTTTGCCGAACTTCTCATGGCGCAGAGCGGCGGGATTTTCGAGGCGACGAAGTTTACGCGCCCCTGCGAAGTCAGTCGAACTACGATCTCCAACTATCTCGCAGTGCTGGAGGCGACCTTTATCGCGCATGTGATCCGCCCCTACAGCTCACATCGCCCGACCGAGATCATATCCGCTCCGAAAGTTTACGGTTTCGATACCGGGTTTGTCTGCTACCACCGGGGGTGGCACGAGCTTAGAAGCGACGATCTAGGGTTGTTGTGGGAGCATCTGGTTCTCAATGAAATGCACGCGTATTTGCAATCTCGCGAGATCCGCTACTGGCGTGACAAGCGCGGCCACGAGGTCGATTTCATCTTGGCTCGCACCAAACCATTGTCGTTGGCAATCGAATGCAAGTGGTCTGCGTCTGACTTCGACGCCGGCAACCTACAGGCGTTCAGGAGATCATACCCACAGGGCGACAACCTCGTGGTTGCCAATGACGTTCAGCGCTCTTTCACCAGATCTTACGGCGGCCTGTCTGTGAGGTTTGTCGGTTTGTCGGAATTAATCGCTACGGTAACAAGGAAGCAACGAAGCCACGCGCAATAATTTTGGATGGTTCGACACAGTCTATCTTCAGTCCTTCGGCTGTGCTCAGGATAAACTCCGTCGAAGGGTTCACCACAGGTTTTGGATCTTGGATTGATGGGAGAGAAAACGCATGAATGAAAAGTCCCGGCCCCGAGTTCTGAAATCGTTCTCTGACAATTTAAAATCCAAAAGCGGCCCCGTAGACGAAAATCTAAAATGGCTGGGGCTTTCGGTAATGGCTTTCGTAATCGTGGTGTGCGGGGTTGTGGTCGAGGCGCAACAGCCAAAGAAAGTCCCGCGGCTAGGCTATCTATCGCCGCTCGATGCAGCTCGTGAGTCCAGCCGTGCCGAGGTAATTCGGCAGGCTCTGCGCGAGCTTGGCTACATAGAACGACAGAACATCGCGATCGAATACCGATACGCGGAGGGGAAGCGCGATCGATAACCTGAGCTCGCAGCCGAACTAGTGCGTCTCAAGGTTGACATGATCGTTGTGACCGGAGGAGAGTCGTTGATCCGGGCGGCCATGAAAGCGACCCGGACGATTCCCATCGTGATGACGGGTTCCGGGCCCGATCCTGTCGAAGCAGGTTTGATTGAAAGCCTTGCTCGTCCCGGCGGCAACCTCACGGGCCTCACATATCTTTCCACAGAACTAGGCGGTAAACGGCTGGAGCTGTTCAAAGAAGCCGTCACTAAACTTGAACGTGTCGCAGTGCTCTACGACGCAGACACTCCGGGCACCGCACGCGAGGTCAAAGAGGATCTCCCAGTTGCGGCGCGTGCGCTGGGAATGACGGTTCGGTCTTGGGAGATACGAGACGCGAACGGTTTGGAGAGAGCATTGGCGGCGCTAAACATGGAACGTCCGGATGGACTATATGTCCCGCTTACAGGTGCGCTAATGCGCGCGAGTGGAAAACGTGTCGCAGGTTTTGCGTTAAAGAGCCGGTTACCATCACTGTATGGCGATAAAGATGGCGTGGACGCCGGTGGACTAATGTACTACGGGGCCGACCTCGCGGATATCTACCGGCGCGTCGCGGTTTACGTGGACAAACTCGTCAAGGGAGCCAAGGCTGCTGATCTGCCAGTTGAGCGGCCGACGAAGTTCGAGTTCGTGATCAATCTCAAAACAGCAAAGCAAATCGGCCTGACGATCCCGCAGTCGGTGCTGTACCGGGCGGATAAGGTGATCAAGTGATTCAATTTTCGATTTTAGATTTTGGATTTTCGATTGGGCGATCCGCGCAGAAGAAAATCTTCTGCTTCACGCTTTGCGCCATGCTCTTAGCGCTTTGCTCGTCCGCTGACGCGCAGCAGCCGGGAAAAATCTTCCGCATAGGTTTCCTGGATCCAAGCACTGCTTCTGGTAGCGCGGTCCTCTTGGAGGCGTTCCGGCAAGAGCTGAATAAGCTTGGGTGGATCGAGGGAAAGAACATAACCATCGAATACCGGTTTGGGGAGAACAAAGGCACAAAGCGCCTCCCTGAGTTTGCGGCGGAGTTGGTTCGTCTTAAGGTCGATCTGATCCTGGTCGCAGATACACCATCTTCGTTAGCGGCCAAAAGCGCCACTAGTACCATCCCCATCGTGATGGTGACCGTTGGCGACCCCGTCGCTGCAGGGTTGGTTGCTAGTTTGGCGCGGCCAGGAGGCAATGTCACAGGGTTTTCGGGCTTAGCCACCGAGCTAAATACCAAGAGGCTAGAGATACTCAAAGATGTGATCCCAAAGCTCGCCCGAGTTGCTCTTCTGAGGCCCGCGGGAGGATCCGACCGCCAACTCAAAAACCTCAGGGCTGCGGCGCTAGCATTGAAGCTACAATTGGAGGAGATCGAGACTCAACGCGATGCCAAAGGTTTAGAGAGTGCCTTTCAAACCGCAAAGCAGAAGCAGGTGGGCGCGATTATGACGACCACCGCTACAACCTTTTTCGCCGAAAGAAAGCGGATCGTGGAGCTTGCCGTCAAATACCGATTGCCGGCGATTTACTACCAGGAAGAGTTTGTCGATGCAGGCGGTCTCATGTCCTACGGGGCAGAATACGATGACCTATACCGCAAAGGCGCCCAATATGTTGACAAGATCCTCAAGGGGACGAAACCCTCTGACCTATCTGTGCAGCAGGCAACGAAGTTTGAATTCATCATAAACCTTAAGGCGGCGAAACAGATCGGTCTAACAGTTCCAGTCCGCGTGCTCGAGCGGGCGAATCAAGTGATCAAATAGCAGGGAGCATGGAGCAAAGGGCAAGGAGCAAAGAGCGGCAAGAACACAGGAGTAGGTTCATGAGAAGAAAATTCTTTGGTCTTGCGCTTAGCACTTTGCTCTTAGCGCTTTGCTTTCACGCTCAGGCGCAGCAGCCGAAAAAAGTCCCGCGGTTAGGTTATCTATCAACGCGCGATCCAGCTTCTGAGTCCCCCCGCTGCCGAGGCAATTCGGCGTGGCCTGCACGATCTTGGCTACATCGAAGGACAGAACATCGCCATCGAGTACCGATATGCGGAAGGAAAGCGCGAACGGTTCGCTGCAGCTCGCGGCCGAGCTAGCACTCTCCAAGGTTGATATCATCGTGGTAGCAGGAGGAGACCCGGCCGTCCGGGAGGCCATGAATGCAACCAAGACAGTACCCATCGTTATGTCGGGCGGTGGGGCTGATCCCGTCGAGGCTGGCTTTGTTGAGAGCCTTGCCCGCCCTGGAGGAAACGTCACCGGCATCACTCTCCTTGTCTTAGAACTAGGCGGGAAGCGGCTGGAGCTGCTCAAAGAAACCGTTCCGAAACTTGCCCGTGTCGCGGCTCTCTACGATCCGACCAATCCGACCAGTGCACTCGAGGTGAAAAAGGTTCTCCCCGCCGCGGCACGTGCGCTGAGGCTGACCATTCTGCCTTGGGGAATTCGAGCTGCCGACGAGTTCGAGAGGGTATTCGCTGCGCAGAGTAAGGAGCGCCCGGATGGACTCTACGTGTCCACGGGCGCGCTCATGAATAGTAACCAAAAACGAATTGTGGGCTTTGCGGCAAAGAGCCGGTTGCCGTCGGTGTACGGCAGAAGAGAATATGTCGATGATGGCGGTCTTATGTACTACGGCGCGGACCTCGCTGACAGCTACCGGCGCGTAGCCTATTACGTGGACAAAATCCTGAAAGGCGCCAAGCCTGCCGACCTGCCGGTAGAGCAGCCGACGAAATTCGAGCTGGTAATCAATCTCAAGACAGCAAAACAGATCGGACTCACGATTCCGCCGAATGTGCTGGTACGGGCGGATCGGGTGATTCGTTAGGCGTGAGTAGTGAGGTGCAAGGCGTGAAGAGGAAAGCGCAGAAGCAATTTTTTGTTTTGGTGCTTGGCACTCTCCTTTTGGCCCTGAGTCTTGCGGCCGCCGTTCGCCCCGCTCTAGCACTCGGACCGTGGAAAGCGCAGATCGTCGACGCCGAATCCAAGCAGCCTGTTAACAACGTCGTCGTGCTTGCGGTGTGGACAAAAGTACTTCTTGGGCCCGACCGCGGGCCGACCTTCGTGTTTTACGATTCCGCGGAGGTCCTGGCCGATCAGGACGGACGGATTATTGTTGCCGAGCGTGACTATTCGACTAAGGACGTGCAAGTTTTTGCCGAACCGGAATTCTTCTTTTTCAGGCCGGGCTACGGTCCATGGCGTTTCCAGGGCGAGGAGGTTTGGCTGAAGCTTGACGCCTCTGAAAGGCGAAAGCGATACGCCGAAGCGGGAAAGCAGTTTGGCGGCACCGGCGTCGTCATCGAGATGCCACCGCTCAAGACGCGAGAGGAACGCGTACAGTTCTATCGCGATCGAGTTGAGCCGCTCGCCGTGCCCGTCGAGCGAAAGCGACGTTGGTTGGAAGCTGTAGAGGCGGAGCGCGCATACTTGGATCTATGACACGGATCGCACGAGCAGAGAGATCGAGCTAACGGAGCGCGCCATCGTGCGGGAAGCGCAAAAGTAAACGGCAACCGGAGAAAGGCAATAAAAATCTCCATGGAACGCGATGAAGTGATATGTTGACCTCGGCTATGACCCATTGGAAAGAAAAACTTCCGCAATGGCTGTCTCGTCGCCGTGCCGAGCCCCAGCGCCGCGGTCGCCTGGTGCGCGATTATTTTCTGATATCCGTGCTGTTCATCGGCGGCGGTCTGATCACCAGCGGCCTCGTCGAGATCTATTTTCGCTATCACGAGAGCCGCGAGCAACTGGCTCTCCAGCAAAAGGAAATCGCTTCCGGCGCGGCCTTCAAGATCGAACACTTCGTGCAAGAGATCCACAACGTGCTCAAGGGCGCGACCAAGAGCCGCGACATCGCGCCCAAGGGACTCACACCGGACTTTCGCTTCGAGCTGGAAAAGCTCCTGCTGATTGCGCCGGCGATCACCGAGGCGGTGGCACTCAACCAAGAAGGGGTGATCCAGGTGCAAGCGTCGCGCCTGCGCACCGTTTTGCCCGACGCCAAGAAAAACCTCGCGGCGGTAGACGCGTTCAAGCGAGCGCGAGAAGGCAAGTCCTACTTCGGGCGCGTCTACTTTGTCCGCGGCTCCGAGCCCTATATGACGATCGCCGTGCCCATCGAGCGCTTTGCCGGCGACGTGATCGGCGTGCTGCAAGCGGAGGTCAACCTCAAGTACATCGGCGACGTGGTCTCAAGCCTCACGATCGGCAAGGCGGGGTACGCCTATGTCATCAGCCGCGGCGGCGAGCTGATCGCTCATCCCGATATCAGCCTGGTTTTGCAACGGCGCAATATCCGCGAAGTCGCCGCCGCAAGAGCAGCCTTCGACAGCGCTCCCGCCGCTCCGGGCCGCATCGCCATTGTCGCGCCGAATATTCAAGGCAAAGACGTGTTGAGCTCCTATGCGCTCGTTCCGGGGCTCGAATGGGCGATTATCGTCGACCGTCCCGTCGAAGAAGCCTACGAGGCGCTCTACGCCTCGATGCTGCGAACCTCCATCTTGTTCTTGATCGGTCTCGGCATGGCGCTGATCGCCAGCTTCTTTCTGGCGCGGCGCGTGGTCTATCCGTTGCGCCGCTTGCGTGAAGGTGTCGAACGCATCGGCACCGGTGATCTCGGTTATCGTCTCAATCTGAAGAGCGGCGACGAGATCGAAGTGCTGGCCGACGAGTTCAACAAGATGACATCTCAGCTGCAGGAGTCCTACACCAACCTGGAGCAAAAGGTCGAAGACCGCACCCGCGAACTGACAGAATCACTGGAGCAGCAAACGGCGACGAGCGAAATCCTCGGTGTGATCGCCGGCTCGCCAACGGATATTCAGCCGGTTCTCGACGTCGTCGCGGAACGAGCGGCGCGGCTGTGTGATGCCGAGGATGCACAGATATTTCTTATCGAAGGGGAAGTTCTGCAGCGCGTAGCCGGACATGGCTCGATTCCGTTTACGACGTCGGTTCCGACGATCACTCGTGGAACACCTGCGGGTCGAGCGGTAATCGACAAGACGACGATTCACGTCCATGATCTCGCGTTAGAGGTGGAAAAAGATTTCCCCGGATCGAAATCTAGACAACAGGCCAGCGGCGTGCGGACTGTTTTGACCACACCGTTGCTGCGGGAAGGGATACCGATTGGCGTAATCAATATCCGCCGTACGGTGGTCCGTCCGTTCAACGACAAGCAAATCGCTCTTCTTAAGACATTCGCCGACCAGGCCGTGATCGCTATAGAAAACGTTCGGCTCTTTCAGGAGATCCAGGAGAAGAACAGTGAGCTCACCGAGTCGTTGGAGCAACAGACTGCGACGAGCCAAGTTTTGGGCGTGATCAGCAGCTCGCCGCGAGACCTCCAACCCGTTTTTGAAACCATTCTCGGCAACGCAACGCGTCTGGGCAGTACCGACTACGGCGCCATTTTTAGATTTGATGGCGAGGTTTTCCGTCTGGCTACGGCTCAGTATGTTTCCCCGCAGATGACGACATTGGCGGATAGAACATTTCCGCCGGACCGGGGAACGGCGGTCGGCCGCGTTGCATTGGAAAAGAGAATCATTCACATCCCCGACGTTTCCGCCGATCCCGAGTGGCACCCTCCGGAAGAATACCGCAACGAGGGAATCCGAACCGTTCTTGCGGTTCCGATGCTTAAGGAAAATACTCTGGTCGGCGCCATCGCCGTCTACCGGCGAGAAATTCGGCCATTCACGGAAAGTCAAATCTCACTACTCAAGACTTTCGCCGACCAGGCGGTGATCGCCATCGAGAATGTTCGCTTGTTCCAAGAACTCGAAGAGAAAAATGCCCAGCTCGAAACCGCGAATAGGCACAAATCGCAATTTCTCGCCAACGTCAGCCACGAGCTGCGCACGCCGCTCAACTCGATTATCGGCTTCACGAGAATAGTCTTGCGCCGCACCGAGGGAAAAATCGAAGCCCTACAAAAAGAAAACCTGCAAAAAGTCCTCATCAGCTCGGATCATCTGCTCAGTTTGATCAACGAGCTGCTCGATCTGGCGAAGATCGAAGCGGGGCGCATGGAGGTCTTCGCCGAAACGTTCAAGCTCGACGAAATCCTGCGGGTCGCGACGACCACGGTCGAACCGCTTACTTAGAAACGGAAACGTCAAACTGGTCACCGAGATCGCCTCGGATATCCCGCCGCTCAAAACCGACCGGGACAAACTCAAGCAATCCATGCTCAACCTCCTGAGCAATGCGGTCAAGTTTACCGAGCGCGGCGAGATCAAAGTCACCGCCTGGCGCGACAACGGTTCCGTAAAGCTCACCGTGTCAGACACCGGCATCGGTATGAACCAGGATGCGCTTAAATACATCTTCGACGAGTTTCGCCAGGCCGATATGTCGAGCACGCGGAGATACGGCGGCACCGGCTTAGGCTTGGCCATCGTGAAAAAATTCATCAATCTTATGGGCGGCGAAATCGTCGTCGAGAGCGAAGAAGGCAAAGGATCGAAGTTCACGATCACTTTGCCGATGGAACTTCGAAGATAAAAGTAATTTTGGATTTTCGATTTTGGATTTTCGATTGAACAGGGACCTCAGACCCAGTAAAGCGCGACAAAAAATGGACGAACAACTTTTCAAGCGAGCGGACCAAGTAGCTTAGCGCTTCGGTAATTGAATTGTCGAATCACTACCCGCGAGCCCGAACGGCCGATGTCGTTGGTAGGCAATTGCTTCGTTCTGGCACTTCGGTCGGAGCCAATTATCGCGTCGGCGTGCCGTGGAAATTCGCCGGCGGACGTCCTTGCAAAACTCGCGATCGTCGAAGAAGAAGCAGACGAAACCATTTATTGGCTTGAATTGCTCGTCGAGGCCGAGATTGTTCCGGAAGCACAAGTGAACCGATTTGCTAAAGGGAATCTCACGAGATCATTGCTATGACCGTCGCATCGATCAAAACACTTCGAGGACGAAGATGACGATTTTCCAACTGCAACGGTTGAATATTTAATCCGACCTTCTGGCAATCGAAAATCGAAAATCCAAAATCCAAAATTTTATAGGGTGAACCTGATGGATAAAAAAAAAATCCTCGTGGTCGATGATACTGACTGGAACCGGGACTTGCTCGTTCAGCTATTGGAAGAAGAATACACTGTGTTAGAAGCAGTCGACGGCGAACAGGGCGTCAAGGCGGCGGAGCAAGATGCACCTGATCTGATTTTGATGGACCTCGGCATGCCGGTGATGGACGGGTGGGAAGCCACGAGACGGCTAAAAGCGAACGATGCGCTCAAGCATATCCCCATCATCGCCGTGACTTCCCATGCCATGGTCGGTGACGAGATCGACGCGCGCAAGGCAGGCTGCGACGATTACCTGCCAAAGCCGATTGACGAAGACGCGCTGCTCCAAAAGATCAAAAAGTACCTTGGTTAAGCTTATGGCCAATAAAATTCTCATCGTCGACGACGAGCCGTTCAATCTCGATCTGCTCGAGCAAGAACTGATGGACTATGACTATCGGATTGAAAGAGCCGCCGACGGCGTCGAGGCGCTGGAAAAAACTGCGAGCTTTAAGCCGGATGTGATATTGCTCGATTACATGATGCCGCGGATGAACGGACTCGAAGTCGTCAAGCAACTGAGAGGCAGCCCAGAGCACAAAGGTATTCCAGTGATCCTGCTCACGGCCAAGGCGACCCAGGAAGACAAAGTCGCCGGCCTCGACGCCGGCGCGGACGATTACGTGACCAAGCCGTTCGATTCCTTCGAGCTTTTGGCGCGGGTACGCGCGATGATGCGGCTCAAAGAGATGCACGACACGCTCGAAGAGTGGAACCGCACGCTGGCGGACACGGTGAAAAAGCAAGTCGGCGAGCTCCAGCGTATGGCCCGCCTCAAGCGTTACCTTTCGCCGCAAATCGCCGAGACCATCCTGGGTCAGGATGATGACGTGTTCAAGACCCACCGGCGCGAGATTACCATCGTGTTTCTCGATCTGCGCGGCTTTACGGCTTTCTCCGACAACGCCGAGCCCGAAGAAGTGATGGACTTCCTGCGCCATTACCATGAAGAAATGGGCAAGCTGGTTTTCAAATACGAAGGCACGTTGGAGCGTTTCGTGGGCGACGGGATTGTGGTAATTTTCAACGACCCGATTCCATGCGAGGAGCACGTCCACAAAGCGGCGCGCATGGCCGTCGAGATGCAGGACCGAGTGAAAGAGCTGCGCACGTCGTGGCTGAAGAAGGGCTACAATTTGGACCTGGGCGTGGGATTTGCGGCCGGCTATGCGACACTGGGAACCATGGGCTTTGAAGGCCGAATGGATTACGGTACAGTCGGCAACTTGCCGAACTTGGCGGCGCGCTTGTGCGCCGAGGCAAAGGGTGGACAGATTCTGACCGATCAAAAAACCATGAGCCGGCTGGAAAATGCTTTCACCGCGGAATCGATCCAAGAGCTTAATCTCAAGGGCATCAGCCGGCCAATTCTAGCATTCAATGTGACCGGCGCCAGGTAAACCATCTCGATGAACAACCGATCTCAGCCGCTTGCCAGCACCGCGGGTCGCTTCAGTCTTAAATTTTGGGGCGTGCGCGGAAGCTATCCCACCGTCGCCGCCTCGACTCTCGGAGTCGGCGGAAATACTTCTTGCGTCGAAGTCGAGGTCGACGGTCGACGGTTGATCTTCGACGCCGGCACGGGAATCATTCCGCTTGGAAAGGAACTTTGCAACGGCGCAGCGTCACCTCCCGCGGCGTATGTTTTTTTGAGCCACACCCATATCGACCATGTATTGGGACTTTGTTTTTTCGAGCCCCTGCTGACGGCCGCGGGACGGACTTTTATTCTGGGTCCCGGCGCTAGCCGCGGAGCGCTGACTCGAAGCCTGCGCCACTTGACCAACAGCCATCTGTTCCCCGTTTCGCTCGATGAGCTCAAAGGAAAGAAAGAAATTTTCTCACTCTCCGGCGACGAGGTGATTCGCTTCGGATCAGCAGGCAGACGACCTAAGATCGAGGGACCTCGAGCCGCCGACGGCGTCGAAGCTGGGGAGCTGACGGTGACGACCTGTAAAAGCGCCGCGCACCCGCTAAACGGCGTCATGCTGTATCGGGTCCACTACAAGAACAAGAGTTTTGTCTATGCCACGGATATCGAAGAGCAAGAAGGCGGCTATCCCGAAGTCATAGAGTTTGCCCGCGGCGCGGACTTATTGATCCATGACGCCCAGTATCTTCAGGACGAATACTCCTCGCGAGACAAACCGCGCAAGGGCTGGGGTCACAGCACCATCGACATGGCCGTCGATGTGGCGCAAAAGGCCGGTGTCAAACGCCTCGCGCTCTTCCATCACGAACCGACTCACGACGACAAAACGATGAAAAATATTCAGAAGCAGGCCAAAGCGACTTTTTAGCTCGACCGTCGTCGCCCACGAAGGGATGGTCATCAATCTTCTCTAAATGTGCGCTGCGATTGACGCGAAATATTTATCCGCAAACCGAAAAGATCGCACCGGATGGCGATAGCCGACCGAACATGTTCCTGAGTTGCACCACAGTGCTGATGCTTATCCTTGGCGCTCCGCTTTTCGCGCTGGCGCAATCGCCGACCCGCGTGGGGATACTGGTGCAGGAGATGGAACGTGCCCAGTCCCAGGCCATTAAGGGCCTGGGCGAGGGACTCAAACGCCTCGGTTATCAGGAGCGGAAGAGCTTTTTTTTTGAAACGCGCAACGTCAAAGGCAACCGCGCCGCGCTGCAGCCGGCAGCCGGCGAGCTCTTGGCACGCAACGTCAGCGTCATTTTTACCACCGGGACCAGCGCGACGCGCGCGGCGATGGCGGCCACCCGGGAAATTCCCATCGTATTTATCCTTCCCGGCGACCCGGTCGCTGCCGGTTTAGTCAAAAGCACCGGGGAGCGCGAGAAAAATCTGACCGGGGTGGCGGCCTATGCCTCGGCGCTGACCGGACAGCGTGTCGTGCTTTTTAAAGAAATCTTCCCCGAGCTACAAAAGATTCTGGTCTTCTATGACGCCAATAATAACTTTTCACGGAGTAATTTTGCCGCCGCCGAAGCTGCGGCAAAAAAGTCCGGCTTGCAGATTGTCGGTTACGGGATCAAGTCAGCCGATGAATTGAAAACGACGCTTTCCAGCTTGCGTGCCGAACCCGGCGCGGCGCTTTTTCAGGTCGCCGACGACCTGTTCGAAAGCGAGCCGGATTTTATTTTCGCCACGGCGCGCGAAAGGAAACTGCCGACAATGTTCAATGAGGAAGCATGGGCGATTCGCGGCGCCCTAGCCGCCTACGGGCCGAGCTATCTCGAAATGGGCCGTCAGGGCGCCAGCCTCATCGATAAGATCATCAAAGGCGAGAAGCCGCCATCCCTACCGATCGAGCGGGCGTCCAAGTTCGATCTCACGCTCAATTACCGAACCGCTAACTTCATCGGCTTCCATTTCTCCCAGGCGATGTTGAAAAAGGCGGACAAAGTCATTCGATAGCGTCGCAGCACGATGGAACACCTCGCCCTCGCCGATACCATTCGCAGCATCCCGATCTTCTCCGGGCTTTCGCGCGAAGATGTCGCCAAAATCCTCGGCAAAATGGAAGAGACATCGTTCGGCGCCGGAGCGACGATATTTTCACAAGGCGAGCAAGGCGACGCTTTCTACTTGATTCAATCCGGCGCCGTGCAAGTCGTGTTGGAAAGTGGCGCGGGAAAATCGGAGATCGTCGCCATTCTTGGACCACGGGATTGGTTCGGCGAAATGGCTTTGCTTTCGGGCGAACCCCGCTCGGCAACGATAGACACGGTCAAGGATACCGTTCTTTGGCGGCTCCGGCGCGAGGATTGGGATGAATTGATCGAAAAGCATCCGACTTGGTTGCTGCAGTTTTGCACCACGCTCAGCAAACGGCTTTCCCATGTCGATCGGCAGTATTCGACCGGGCGCGAAGCTTTCAATTCGCTTGCAGAAGAGTTCTACGCATCGCTATCGCCGGACGAGCAGTCATTTTTTCGTCAGGTATCGCTGCTCGGTGCACTTGATAAAAATACCTTAACGGCGCTGGTGAAAAACCACGCGCTGACCAAACTCGTGACCGAGTTCGGCTACAGCCAATCGCCGCTGATTCGTCGCTTGGAAAATGGCAACTACGAGCTGCACGGTTTTTTTAAAGACTTTTTGCACGAAAAGTTGCTCACGCTCGACGGCGCGGAGACCAAGCAGCGCCTGCATGCTGAGTTTGCCGAACGCTATGAAGCCCTTGGTGAGCTGCGTGAGGCGATCTATCACGCGTTACAGATCCAAGATTGGCCAACCGTCACCCGGCTCCTCACCGCCGAAAATGAGCACCTGCTCGCCGAGTCACCGCTGTTCGTCAAAAATTCTCTGGAGAGTTTTCCTCCGGAGCAATTTTTGGCCGATCCGCGGCTGGTCACCCTTCGGGGAAATGCCTTGATTCAGCTGGGCGACCTGCTCGGCGCGTATCGGGCCTATCGTGAGGTGTTGGTCCAGAAGGCGCCGGGCGCGGTCGCGGCTGACGCCATTGCCAACTACCGCCGCATGGCGGAGACCCTGGCGCAACGAAAAGATTACGGACAGGCGATCAACCACCTGCGCAGCGCGCTCAACTTGATCGGCCAAGAAGCCGCCGTCTCGGATAGTTTCCGAGAAAACCCGCAAGAAAAAAGTCGCCCCGGCTTCTCTGCACTACCGATTCCCGAGAGTGGAACGACGTTTCGGCGAGATCGCCTCGCATCTAAATTGAGCTCTGTTCTCCGCTCTTCGTCTTTCAGTAAGTGGCTCGGCGCCGTGCTCGGTTTGGCCGTTGGCGGTTATCTTTGGTTTGGCCAACCGGATATCGGCATGGACAGCAGCGCAACCAAATTATTTGGTTTAATTTCTTGCACGCTGATCTTTTGGGTCTTCCGGGTGCTGCCCGACTACGGTGTCGCGCTGGCATTCGCCATGGTCATCATTCTTACCAAGTTGGAATCGCCGCAGACGGTCATGGGCGGCTTCGCCAGCACCACTTGGTTCATGACGCTCGGGGTTTTGGGATTGGGCGCTGCGATCACCGGCTCCGGATTATTTTACCGCCTCTCGCTTCATCTCGTCCGCATGTTTCCGTTGAGTTACTATTGGCAAATCATCGCTACCGGGTTCATGGGTGTCGTCGTGATGGCGTTGATTCCGCAGCAGACCGCGCGCACCGTGATTACCAGCCAGATGCTGGTCAATCTCTCCGAAAGCTTGGGCTACAAAACTCCATCGAAAGCGTCGACCGGCCTATTCGTCGCCAGCTTCCTCGGCCTGGGTCAACTGGGGTTTCTCTTCTTGACCGGATCGACGACCAGCTTGATCGCCTGGGGCTTGTTGCCCGACGACGTGCGCGCGCAGTTCACCTGGGGCTATTGGTTCCTCGCGGCCTTGCCGCCCACCCTCGCGGTCATCGTCGTTATTCTGCTCTGCGCAGTCGTTCTCTACCGGCCCGAAACTCAACCCAAGATTTCTTACACGATGGTGCAAACTCAGCTCAGTGTTCTTGGAAAGTTATCGCATAAAGAGTGGATCAGTCTGGGCGTGCTGCTTTTCACCGTAGGAGGTTGGCTCACCGCGCCGTACCATGGCATCGACGGCGCCTGGATCGCGATCATCGCCTTCGCCACGCTGGTCAACACCGGCATCGTCGATTGGAACATGTTGCGCAAGGGCATCGACTGGGAGTTGTTGATCCACATGGGCGTGACCTTGAGCATTCCGACGCTTTTGAAACAGGCAAAGATCGATCAATGGCTGGTCGACGTGATCTCGCCGATGATTCTTCCATTCATGGACAGCCCAGGTTGGTTCTTTGTGGTGATCGCCCTGTTGACCTACGCGCTCAAGCTCGTTTTTACGAGCTTCCTAGCCGTGGTGACGCTGTGCGTTGCGTTGCTGCCGTTGTCGATCGACGTCGGCATGAGCCCGTGGATCATCGCCATGATCGTTTTAATCGCCTCCGAGGTCTGGTTTTTTCCTTATCAAGTCGACTGGCATATGCTTGCCTACTCGACCACCGACGGTAAAGGATTTTCCTACCCACTGATGTGCCGGATCAACATCTTCTACGCAGTCGCGTACCTGATCGCATTGGTCGCAGCGATTCCCTATTGGAGATATCTAGGATTGATGGGTTAGAAGTCGCGCAGCGTTTTCTCTGTTCACGTGATGCGCATCGGGAGATCGACTGAATCAAGTTTTGGTTTGATCGAAGTATCTTCGAAGTATCTTTTTTGACACACGGGAGTGTCATAACAGCAACGTTCTGCCCGATCACTTTGCACTTGCTTCTTATCCTGACAGAAATTGAGGCATCTGTATTCGCGAGTCCCTCGTCGGCAACGCAGGTTTACATTCTGTAAACCAGGGAAGCACTTATTTTCATTGTGCCCAACGCGATTTACGGAAGATCGCTTTTGATTTCGCGTCGCTTGCGAAAATCCAGCGCGAATCGTCCTCTGGCATCGATGTTGCGGTGCCATCGATTGCACAATTTATCCCTATTTGTTTAAGGATTACTCGATTATGCAACCTCCGATAATTTACAGGGTGCAATTTGAAGGTAAAAAATGATGCTAGAAGGAGTCTTGACACACTTGGCAGATTGTGAGTATAGCAGTGCACGTTCGGGAGTCTTTTTTCCCCTGACGTGCGCTCCCGTATTCGAAGTCACATGGACGATCTGCTTTACAGACTGGAAGCAGTAACCAGAAATCTACACTAGGAGGCTATATGCGAAGAGTTGCTATGTCATTTTTGTTGTATTTGCTAGTCATGGCAGGGTTGCCAAGTGCGGCGAATGCTGTGGTTGCCAACATCAAGGTACAAGACGCTAATGGCAGCACCATCCAGACCTTTACGTTTCCACCATCAGGGACGCTTCCTCTAAACCTGACTCGCAATGCTAACAGCCTTTCCGGATCGAGGGGCTACGGCGATGGCGCTGGGTGTGCAACGAATGGTTCGTCATCGAGCGGTCGCTGCTTTACAATTACTGGCGAAGCAGCGTTTATTTCGGACGCGACCAATCCTGGCCAACTCAAGCTCAGGGGTCCTGGCGGTTCCGGAAAGTTCGTTGTCAAAAATACCGGCAGCGTTTACGCGCGAATCCTAATAGAAACCTTTCAAACCAACGCGGCTACCGACCCGGCTCGTACTACAATATGCGCGGGCCATAGCGGCGATGGTTGGTTTTCGGGGACTGCAAGCACCTCCAACAATCCCAGGTCTTTCTTTGAGCAAACCATGAGAGTGGTCTTCACGACGAACAGCGGGGGCACAATCACCAACCTCGTCAACGGGTCGAATCCTAGCAACTGTGACGACCCGCTGGTGTCCGGAACAACGTCCTTGAAATACACGCTCGGAAATAGTGGGCAGACGTCAACTTCCTATAACCCTCAGAACCCGAAGCAAATATTTCAGCGGATCCCGACGTGCACCAACTGCGCTCCCGGCGCCCAGCTTCAGAAATTTCTCACCCTGGGTCTTCCGGCCGGTGGGATCAACAACCATGTCGGAACTCACTTCTCTTCAATCTGCGAAGTCCCGGAAAGAAAGCCGAACGCCGCGGACTTTGCCGAGTGTAACCAATTGCTGGGCAGCTTGTTCATTCCGAAAGAGGCGACTGCTACAGTCAATAATTCAGTTGTAAAGGCGGGCGACCAAGGGACAATCTTGGTGGACCTCAATGGAGCAGAGCACTTTGATGTCGAGGACATTCTAGTTGTTCCCCCGACACCTGCTGGGGAACCTGTCTGTACACTCTTTGCCGGCGATAGCACAGTCGGAGGAGACGCGGTTCATTCGACGTTCGGCTTTTTCAATAACGATTCGATACTGGATCTCCGGATGCATTTTGATAATGCGGACGTGCTCCCAGAAATCGGCGATGAGGAACTGATACTAAAGTGTCAGGCGAACATCCTCGGAGTGCAACGAGAAGTTACCGTCGGTATCCCAGTCACCGTTACTCACTAGGAGTTTCGCCCAAACAGCACAGCAACAACGGAGAATGTTTGTCTCACGTCGTTATGTGACACTCCTGACCTGGGTCTTGTTGATGGCTGGCTTCCTCTTTAGGCCTGCCATTGGCCAGGCCCAGGTTCCGACCAACATTACTTCCAGCGGACTCGGTACAACGATCACGCCAAACGGATCAATCCGGGACATCACGGGAGGAACGAGGCGCGGATCGAACCTGTTCCACAGTTTTGGCCTCTTCAATGTCGGGACAGGTGACACCGCCAATTTTCTCAACGATACCGGACTCGCCACCTCTAACATTTTGGGTCGCGTCACTGGCGGCAATCCATCGAATATTTTTGGCACCATCCAGACAACGAATTTTGGCTTAGCGAATCTGTATTTGCTCAATCCCGCGGGCTGGATCTTCGGGCAGGGAGCCTCTCTCAACGTGGGCGGCTCTTTCCACGTAAGCACGGCCGATTATATCCGCCTGAGCGACGGCGTGCGTTTTAACGCCGCTCCGGGGCCAACGGACGCCCTTTTGACGAGCGCCCCACCGGCAGCCTTTGGTTTTTTAGGCCCTAGGGCTCCGATAACAGTAGATGGAAGCATTCTCCAGGTTCCCGAAGGACAAACGCTTTCGCTGGTGGGGGGAGACGTACAGATTACCGGTGCGACGCTCTCAGCCCCAGCGGCCGGGTCCAGATCGCAAGCCTGACCTCGGGCGAAGTGGCCTTGGTCACACCAGAAGGGGCTCCGGATCTACGGCCGGACCCTACTGCGACGTTAGGCCAGATTAATATCTCGGGGTTTTCTTCCATTGACGCCAATGATGTGAGCGGCATCGGTGGCGGCACCGTGGTCATTCGCGGAGGGAGCTTGCACATCGATGCATCCTTTATTTCCTCGAACACTATCGGAGATGTAGATGGCGCTCCCGTTGGCATCGACCTCCAGGCGACCGGAGATATGGTGCTTTCGGGTGGCTCGAGCCTTAGTGTGGCCACCGAACTCGCAGGAAACGCGGGAGCGGTACAGATCGAAGCCGGAAACTTAGAGATACAGGGCTCGTCTGTGATCCAAACCATGACCACCGGAGGGATCGCGGGGGATCCGTCCAGGGGCGTCGGGGGAAACGTCGACATAAATGTAGGGAGCTTCACTCTCACGGAAGGCGCGAAGATCATCAGCTTCACAGCAGAAGGCGCCGCCGGTCCGGGCGGGCATGGAGGGAACCTCTCGGTGAACGCCACTGGCCCGGTCGTCATCTCCGGTTTGGACAGCGAAGTAGCCAGCCGCACTGCGTCCAGTGCACAGAGCGGCGTCGGCGGTAATGTGACGATCTCCACGCCATCCTTGAGCCTTGATGCTGGCGGAACAATCACGACAGTAGCCTTCAATGCAGCCAGCGGCGGAGACGTCACCCTTCAGGCCAACCAACTGAGTATGACCAATGGTGCGGCAATCTTTAGCCGTTCCACAGCCACAGGTCCAGACGTAAGGGGTGGAGACGTCAGGGTAACGGCAACCGGCTCGGCACTGATCTCGGGGATTGAGACCGGAATCTTCGGCGGGGCTGGAGAGGGTAGTGTCGGGGGCGATATCTTGATGGATGTTGGTCAATTGACTTTGACGGGTGGTGCCCAGATCCTAAATGGCGACAACCTTGGTCAGGCCGGTAATCTGACGGTCAGCGCGACAGACTCCATTGTTATTTCGGACGGCAGCGGGATCACGACCCAGGCCTTTGGCCAAACGGCGGGCCAAGCGACGATCTCTGCCTCAAGTTTGCTCGTCGACAATGGCTTCATTTCCACGAGCACCATAGGCAGCGGCGATGCGGGGCCCATCGCGGTGAATGTGGGAACACTGACCCTGAAGAATGGTGGGCAGATTGCGAGTAACAGCGCGCTCTCTGCTAGCGGTGCCGGCGGGAACGTGATAGTCAACGCGACGGATTCGATTTCTATCTCGGGAAGTTCCCCCAACGGCGTGCCAAGCGCTCCTTCGAGCACCGATGCGAGCAGCGGTCTCTTTAGCACGGCGTCAGGTACCGGGAATGCGGGCCAGATCAGCGTCTCCACGCCCACGTTGACGATGGGGGATGGTGGGACGATCTCGGTAGCGACCTCAGGTAGCGGCAATGCCGGCAACATTTCTCTGAATGTGGGCAACCTTACACAGACAGGGGGCGCTCGTGTGGATAGCAGCACAACGGGCGCCGGTCATGGCGGAAACATCATAGTGGCAGCGAGTAATTCGGTGTCGATCTCTGGCCTAGAAACCGGACTGTTCAGCACGGCGTTCAGCACGGGAAATGCGGGGGAGATTTTTGTTTCTACACCGGCCCTGACGATGGCTAATGAAGGAAGGATGTCGGTGGCCACCGCGGGAGCGGGCAACGCGGGAAATATCCTGGCAAACGTGAGCAACCTCGCTCTCAGTGGCGGCGCGCGGATCGACAGCAGTACGACCGGCGCCGGCGCCGGGGGAGCCATAACCGTCAATGCGACCGGCGCAAGTTCCATCTCTGGACCCGGTAGTGGTCTATTCAGCACGGCGTCCAACATAGGAAATGCCGGCCAGATCAGCGTAACTACACCGACCTTGGCGATGAGCAATGGCGGAACGATATCAGTTGCGACCGAGGGAGACGGAGCTGCCGGCGATATTTCGCTCAGCGTCGGCGAGTTGACACTTGCCGGTGGGGCGCGGATCAGCAGCAGCACGAGTGGCGCCGGCGCTGGTGGGACGCTAGAGGTGACGGCAAGTGATCTACTTTCAGTTTCAGGCCCAGGGAGTGGATTACTCAGCACCGCGTCGAGCACGGGAAACGCGGGTCAGATCACGGTCTCCACTCCAACCTTGACGCTGGGCGACGCTGGGACGATCTCGGTGGCGACTTCAGGTGAGGGTAACGCCGGCAATGTTTCGCTGAATGTAGGCAACCTGACACAATCAGGGGGTGCGACGATCGAGAGCAGCACAACCGGCGCAGGTCACGGGGGCAACATCGTCGTCGCGGCGAGCGGCTCGGTATCGATCTCCGATCAGGGAAGCGGTCTGTTCAGCACCGCCTCGGGGACGGGGGCTGGAGGAAATGTATCGGTTCAAGCCCTGAACGTCAGCCTCCTGAACGGAGGGACGATTTCAGCCAACAGTACCGGAACCGTCACGGCCACTGCGGGAAATATCGATATCGTTATCGGTGACACCCTGCGCATGGAGAACAGCAGCATTACCACAGAGGCACTCGTCGCCGATGGCGGCAATATTTCCATCACGAGCACAGGATCATTGGTGCATTTGACCAATAGCCAAATCGCCACAAGCGTTCAGAGCGGTTCCGGCGGAGGCGGCAACATCACCATCGGATCACAGCTTCACCCTTTCGATTTTCTGGTATTGAATGAGAGTGGCATCCATGCCGACGCTTTTGGCGGCCCTGGGGGCAATATCAATATCTTCGCCGACATTTTACTGAGCAGTGTGCCGCTCCCAACGGCAATCACCGCGTCGTCGGCGTTGAATACCCCAGGAACAATCGACATCGAGGCTACAGTTACGCAGCTCACGAGCGACGTTTCCCAATTGCCCGAGGCTCCGCTTCAGGCCACGGAGTTGCTGCGCGCGACGTGCGCAGCGCGGGTCGCCGCCGGCCGGTCGAGCAGTTTGGTTCTCGGCGGGCGCGGCGGTTTGCCGCTGGAGCCCGGCGGATTGCTGCCGAGCCCGCTCGCTCTCGGCGGATCGGCGATTAGCCTCGACCATTCCGACCGACCCAACGAGCGGCTGTCTTACTCGCCTTCGAGCTTCTCGCTTCTCACGCAGGAGAACAACCAGCGGCTGTCGTTAGCGGGATGGAATCAGTTTCAGTTGGCCAAGGCAGCTTTGGGTTTAGACTGCGGGCAATAACGACTCTAAATCGGCCGACGTTTTTCGAATGGCGAAGACAGGGCTCACCCGATTCGTTTTCATTTTATCTTTGGCCATTCTCGCGCGCGGCGCTTTCACTTCTGCCCAAACCCCTCCCGTAATCGATCCCACCGGCCGCTCCGGTGAACAGCCTCAGCTGCGCAAGGAAGAGCCTCGACCCGCAGAAAAAGCACCTCCCGTAATCTTGCCCCCTGCTCCTGTTCCGAAAGAAAGGCCAGGCATCCCGCCGGTTCGTGCATTCGTTCGTGAGATCCGAGTTATCGGCAGCACGGTTTTCTCTCCTGAAGAACTGGCAGCGGTGACCGGCCCATATCAAAATCGGGAGGTCACAACGGAGGACCTGGAGGCGCTCCGGATCGCGTTGACTCTTCTGTATATCAACCGTGGCTATGTGAACTCAGGCGCAACTCTGCCGGATCAAACCATTACCGACGGGGTGGTGACTTTTCGCATCATCGAAGGCGAGCTGACGCGGGTAGAGTTGGAAGGCAATCGGTGGTTTCGGTCTGCTTATCTTGCAAAGCGGTTTGCGCTTTCTGGAGGTCCGCCCCTCAACGTCAACGCTCTGCAGGAGCGCTTGCAACTCCTGCTCGAAGATCCGCGCATCGAACGCTTGAACGCTCAACTGAAGCCGGGGGTGAAACCCGGCGAGGGCATTCTTGATGTGCGCGTCAACGAGCGTGTTCCTTACAAGCTGTGGTTTGAGTCTAATAACTACCAATCCGCCTCGGTCGGAGAACTGCGCGGCATCGTCGCAGCCGAGCACCAAAACCTCACCGGCAACGGTGACATCATCACCGCGCAGTACGGCCGATCGGAAGGCCTTAATCCGCTGCTCGATTTTAAATATTCGCTGCCGATCACCGCTTATGACACGACTGTCAGCTGGCAATACCGAAAAAATACGTTCGCGATCGTCGAGCCGCCATTTGAGGATCTCGATATCAAAAGCAAGTCGGATGTCTACACTTTATCTTTGAGACAGCCGGTTTATCGTACGCTTAACTCCGAAGTGGGGCTGGAACTCATCGGTGAGCGCCTTTCGTACAAAGAATTTCTCCTCGGCGAGCGCTTCACTCTAACTCCCGGCGCTCACAACGGCCGGTCTATCGTCACTGCGCTCAGACTCGGTCAGGACTTTGTTTATCGGACCCAAAATCAAGTGATCGCGGCGCGATCGCGCTTTTCATTCGGAGTGAACGCGCTGGACGCAACGATCAACCATGACGGATCGCCGGACAGTCGGTTTGTTGCCTGGCTCGGCCAGTTTCAATGGGTTCAACGGCTCGGAATCTTGGACAGCCAACTGATCTTCAGGTCGGACGTACAACTCGCAAACGACTCCCTTATGTCGCTTGAACAGATCGTCTTGGGGGGCCGATACAGCGTGCGGGGATACCGTGAAACCACGATGCTACGCGACAGAGCGCTTATCACCTCCGTTGAATTGCGCGTGCCGGTGATCCGCAACGCCCGCTGGGCTGACTATTTGGACGTGGGTCCCTTTTTTGATTTCGGCAGGGGCTGGAATCGAGACCGTTCGACGCCCAGTCCCCAAGATATTTCCAGCGTCGGGATTGGCTTTCGCTGGGGAGCCACCTCTACCTGGCCGATTCTCCTGCGGCCCCAGTTCGAACTATACTGGGGCCACCGTTTGAGGAAGGTCGCTCGACCGGAGAACACGCTGCAAGACAACGGCTTTCACTTTCAGTTCAGCCTCGCGGCGTTCTAACTCGGAAGCTCGTTTTCAGAAAGTCCAAACAAACCGCCACGGCGGTCGAACTCAAATCGATCCCGCCGCGCGAATGCACGAGGTGGCTTTCACCCCCTCTTTGGCAAAGAGGGGCGAGGGGAGATTGCCTAATCCTTGATCCCCGTTAGCCCCACCTGGGACAGCATCTCGGCGCGTTGCTTGCGCAGAACCTGGTCCTGGGGCGAACTCTCGATCAGATCCGAGATGGCGGCAACCGCGTCGTACCAGATCCCAGATTCGGCGTAGAGCGAAGGTAGATCGGACTTCTTCGCGGTGACCAGCTTCGATTTAAGGTCGCCAGGGACGTCTATTCGCTCGATGGCGCCGCCTGCGAGTATATCCCGGGATCGTCGATTGGAATCCGGCACCACGGTAACAAACCAGCGATACGCTTCGCCGGGTTTCAGCTTGATATTGTGGTCGGCCAAACGGACGCGATGGACACCCGCCTCCACCGGAACGGCAACACGGGTTTCCAAGATAGGCTGAACGCCCTCGGGGTCCATCACCGTGAGCTCCACGGGGAGCGACGTGGGGCCGGAGATGTACCAGTAGAGCGACGGCTGCTCGCTGATCGTTAGCCCGCTATGATCCGGCGCCAAGACCGAGAGGACAAACACATCGCGCTGGACGCCGCGCGACCCACCGCCCACACGCCCACCGGGCGCTCCCCTCTTGGGTGGTACGTAAACGGTCCCACCGCCAGACGGCGCATCTGCGGCTAGCACGCTCAAAGGCGCAGCCAAGGTAAGCAGCGCAACCAAACAACACGCCTTGCTCTTCATAGACTTCATTTTCGCTTCCTCCTCGCGATCAGACATGCTCACTATATGAGCAAAGCTGATGCCAGTGTCAAACGGCACGTTGATATTGTGTAACGGATCAAATCCTATTCAAATCCTATTACAGATAAGCCGAATGCCTAAATCTTGTCCTCAGTTTGCTCTATAAACCGCCAGGATTGGCCCTTACCACGAAGACATTGCAAAAGTGAATTCATTTGACAAGCTCTTAGTGACTGTTAACTTAGTTGTCAAGTGTCAACTTTGTTCCCAACCAATTTTCCCATTCCCGCCGCTATAGGTCTATCCGTTTCCGGCTGAGCTACGGTGCTGGGATCCTTGTATGCTTCGCCAGCCACGCGATAGACGACGACTTCTTCGTCCTTGCCCTTCAGAGTCGCCGAGCCGATCTTCTTGGTCGTAAACTGGTTATCTAGATAGTTGAGCGTTTCCTGCCCGATTAAAATCCGGCATGAACTATCCGCGAATTCCGGGTCGACACGGTCCTTATCGAAACTCTCGAGCCTCGAGGCAACATTCACCGTATCGCCCATCGTTGTGTATTTCAGTCGTTGCGCGCTGCCTAAACTGCCGCCCACCACCGGCCCCGTGAAAATACCGACGCGCATCGCGACCGTAGGAAGGTTTTGCTCCTGCCACAGCGCATTCAGTCGCTTCAGTTCCTTTTCCATGGCCAGAGCACAACTTCACGGCCGACACGGCGTCTCTGGGCTATCGCGGCTTCGGTGGTTCGCGGCAACGGCACGCCAAAATCCGCTTTGATCGAGTCGCCGATGTAATTATCGATGACGCCGCCGTGAGCCATGACCAATTGAGCCATCGCTTCCATGTAGGTATTCAACCAGTCCAGCAGCGCCTGCGGATCCATTTTTTCGGATACGGAAGTAAAACCTTTCAAGTCGGTGAACAGCACCGTGGCCATGAACTTTTGCGAGCGTGGTCGACCTCCGTCCATAAACTGCTCGCGTTGCTGCCAGACGGCGTCGGCCACTTCCGGTGAGACATGCCGAGAAAAAAGTTGCATCAAAACGGCCCGCTCCTTTTTTTCGTGGTTGGAGAGATAGGCCGTAACGAGAGCTGCGGAGACGAGCCACGTCATAGCTGGCGGCACCAATGGGATCCACCAGCCGTTCAAAAATCCGAAATAAGCCACGCTGCTTAAGATGAATAGACCCACAGCGCCCAGGAGGGAGAAACGCCAGGGTGAGCGCACCGAGAACCCAAGCGCGCCTCCCATGATGCCCCAGAGCAAAGTCCAGATGCCTTCCTGGCGATCGCTCAGGATCGAAATCTGTTGATCGCCGTCGAGCGCGAACCGTAGAAGCTGACTCACGATCTGCCCGTGCAATGCCGCTCCTGAAATGGGTTCCGCCTGGAGGCCACGGCTCTGCGGCGTGTAAAATGAATCTTTAACGCTCTCGGTATTGACTCCGACAAGTACGACTTTGTCTTTGATCGCCGCTGGCTCAATCTCACCGGATAGGAGTTTGGTGAGGGAGAATGACTGGATGGGTGATCGGAGACCTTTGAAATCGAGCAGGATTTGATAGCCCCTTGAGTCCGCATTGACATACGAACCGTCACTACTCTCGAACGGCCGCAAGGTTGCTTTTCCGAGCCTGAGATATTCCGGGTTGGCCGCGTCGGGTTGAGGCGTAATCCCTTCGGGCTTCAAATAAAGCAGCGCTTGGCGAAGTGAGAACGAATAAAGTGTCTTCTCGCCGTGATCCATGATCAGCAGACCGCGCCGAACGATCCCGTCGGGATCGACAGGGATATCGTTGAAGCCGATTTGATCGGTATTCTTAAGCACCGGCGGCGGTGGAATCACACTTGCCGGATCGTCCGAGAGCTTGGTCGTCGCTATGATCCGCGGGTTGCCGGTTAAAATCTTGTTCAGCCGATCGTGTCCGGGAGGTACGGGGATATCGCGGTAGATATCTACGGCAATGGCACGGGGTTGATAGCGAGTCAGGATCTCTAACGTCTCGGCGAGCGTCTCATCCGTGAGCGGCCAGCGCCCTTGTTTTCGGATATCATCTTCAGTCACATTGATAAGGACGATACGAGATTCTGTTCGGGCGGCATCTGGCCTTAACCGAATGCACCAGTCGTAGACGGCCAATTCAAGCCCTTCGAGTACGCCCAGCCGACGCACGCCAATGACGCCAAGCGCGATAACGAAAATCAGCAGGAGCGTGACGGCTACAGGAGAGCGTGAGAGGTTTAACAGTAATCTCACGGCCAAAGACCCGGCTAGAGCCAATTATTGATCATTAGGAACGGCGACCAGAATCCAGGATGTTCGTAGCGCGGGTTGGCGATCATTTTGAGCTGCGCCCGTTGCAGCGCACCGGCCCGTGAAACCGACGTGTCCTTCAGCTCACGATAGAATTCCAGGACCAGATCCACCGACGCTTCGTCATTGATATTCCACAAGGTCGCAAGGGCGCTTCTCGCGCCCGCTTTGATGGCCATACCGGCAAGACCCAGCGCGGCTCGATCATCGCCTGCCGCCGTGTCGCAGGCGCTCAAGGTCAATAACTCCAGCGGCTCATCGCGAAACTTGAAAACTCCGACCATTTGATCGAGACGGTCCAGGCTCACCTTTTGGTCGAACGCCAGAAGAAAAGCGTTGTCGGCGTCGCCGCTGAACTCGCCGTGGCTCGCCACGTGAACAATCGTGAACGGCTCATCTTTGAGCTTCTGCTCCAGATTGGCGGCAAGAAATTCTTTATCCACCAGAGTCGTGCCCTGGAAAAGTCCGGTCAGCGCCTTGAGTTCTTCCGACACGTTAGGCAACGCGGGAAATCCTTGCACAGCCTCGGTCACTCCGACGGCCAGCATTTTTATACTATCGCGTTTGATCGGCCGTGGATCGGTTAGATTCAGTCCCGGAGTGATTCCCAACGCGTACTTGGTGACCAAGAATTGTTTGCCGTCATGCAGCGCGCCCATTGGAATCGTTCGCAGCGCTCCGTCGGGAACAAAAATCACGGTATCGATTTGCAGGGATGCCAGATCCGCTTCGATCGGACGGATGAGCCAATTGTAGAGTCTCTGCGCGTGCGGCAAGTACTGCCGGGTCGTTCGCTTTTCCAGCCTCTGGCGGAATTGCCGTACCTCTTGCGTGATCGTATCCGCGCTTACGGGAACCCGGACGCGCTTCAGCCCGGTCGGCAAGCTGATCAATAGCTCGGTGCGATCCGAAAGCAGGATCGGGTACACAATCACAGTGGTTTTCGCAAGGACGTCAAGCTGCGTCACTTTGGCGAGAGCGGTATCGACGCAATCGTCGCGGAAGTAGTCGCGCAACTCAGCGACTTTGAATAATTCAACGGCCTCTCGCGCTTCGACGAGATAAGGCCCGATCTGATCAGCCTGCTGCAATGAAGCGGCCCTCTGCAGCAGCAGATCAACTAGCTCGAAGTAAACCGGTCCGAGAGCTTCGCGGAACGAGGTCTGCGACGCACCGTAGCTGACCGCCAGCTCCGGTCGAATCGACTGCAGCGTGCGCACCGCTTGGCGATACGCGGTGATGGCGTCGTCGAGGGTTCCGGTCTTCTTAAGCAGACGCCCGATTTGCCATTGCCATCGATAAAGCGACTCTGGCGCGTTGACGTTTTGGACCGCGGCCAATGCCGCGCGGGTCAATTGCAAGGCTTCCGCATAGCGCTGCTCGTCTTCGTAGATTTTGCCGAGATTACCCCAGGCATACGACATCGCCCGGCGATCGCCCACACGCTCGGCGATACCACCCGCCTCGCTGATCGCTTCGTAAGCCTGTCTTACCAAAACATCCCTCGAATCAGCCATGCTCAAGCGCAGGCGGTGATAGGCTAATCCGACGTTAATGAGTCCGTAGGCCTGATCGTGAGAGGGCTCGAGGGTGCGCGTCTGCTCAAGCGCCTTATCGAGCAGCGCTTTTGCTTCCTGATGTCGCCCATTGAGCATCGACGCCGTTGCCGCATTGGTCAGAGCCGTCGCCGCTAATGAGTTGTTACGACTCCGCTCAGCGAGCAAACTGCTTTCGAGGTAAGCCGCGCTAGCCTCGTCGTACTTTTTTTGTGAGCTCGCCAGGTTGCCCAGGTTGTTAAGGATGGCCGCCGTCAGCTCCGAATTGCCCAGATCTCTTGCTATGCTAAGACCCTCGCGCAGATGTTTATCGGCAACGTCAGCTGGGCCGGTGGCAATATACAGGTTCCCCAAGTTGCCGAGCGCCAAACCCATCTGCGCCCGGTCACCCGCGTTTTTGGCAGCAGTGACAGCAAGCTCCAGGTTTTTCGAAGCCTCCTGGTAATGACCGAGCGCCTGATGGGCTTGCGACAGATATATGAGCGCAGCGCTTTGCTGGCTGAGCTTGCCTTCACTCTGGTACAGTTGGGCAGCTTCCCTCCACTCCACCGCCGCCTGCTCGAAGTCGCCTCGTTGGAGTGATTTAAAGCCAGCTGTCGCAAGCGGCTCTGTCACCAATCTTTCAGCAGCAAACGACGGCTTGGAAAAGGCGGCGACCGATATAAATAGGAGACCCAGTACAAGTAAGCGCACGGACACGTAACGCATATTCTCTCCAGCCCGTTAGTTAGGGCGCTTGATGCTATAGCGCCCATTTTTTTTAATCAAGCCGTCCCGGCTCAGGTCGTTCTTGCCCCAAGAGCCGCTGGCGCATGGAAAATATCTCCAAACTCGGCGTCGTCTCTCTGCGAGTGATCTTTCTTTTTCGAATCCCCTACTTCAAAATCAACCGCAGATTTCAAATTGCTTGTTATAGATCTAGATCTCAAACAGAGATCCGCGCCATTGCTTGCACATTTTTTCTCACGGATTTATTTAACAGATTCTTACTTGACCCCGTTTGGCAAACTCGGCTATAGACTGCTGAACCATTCCTGCAATCCACGATTCGTCGAAATTTGACGTTAGCACGAGATCCGCAGAGTTAAACTGATTCCTCCAAAAAATGCTGATGGCCAAGAGAAACGATACGGGTGCTGCTCCCCGCAATGGGATACCGGTGATTAACAACCGCGTGCGCACAATGAGCCGAATGCTTTGGCGTGCTCTCATACTAGCCGTTTGGCTAATTCACAGTTTCCCAGCGGTCGGGTTTGCCGACAAGCTCGTGTTGATTTCCCCTCATTGGGAGGGAATCCGATATGAGTTTGAGCGCGCGTTTAAGGCACGCTATCAGAGCGAGACCGGGCGGACTGTAGAGTTGGAGTGGATGGACGTAGGCGGCTCATCGGAAACCCTGCGCTATCTGCAATCGGAATTCAAAAACAAGCCGGCGGGAATCGGCATCGATATCTTTTTTGGGGGAGGACTTGAACCTTATTTAGCGCTAAAAAAGGACCGTCTCCTCGACGCCTACGCTTTACCCAAGCCGTTGCTTGAAAAAATACCCGCGAGCTTGGCCGGTGTTCCTTTGTATGATCCCGATCACACTTGGTATGGCGCTACCTTGGCGGGCTTCGGCATCGTTTATAATAAAGTCGTACTGAATCTTACAAAGCTCCCGGTCATCACGACTTGGGATGATTTAGCGTCGCCGCAAGCGTTTGGCTGGGTGGGATCTTCGGACCCGCGCAAGAGCGGCAGTGTGCACATGGTCTATGAGATTATCCTGCAGGCGTATGGTTGGGATAAAGGCTGGCGGACCATTACGGGACTGGGAGCCAACGTACGCAATTTTACGAATGCAGCGAGTCAAATTCCCAAGGACGTCGCGATCGGAGAAGTGGCCTACGGTTTGGCGATCGATTTTTACGCCTGGGCTCAAGTCAAGGAAGCAGGCGCTGATAAGATCGGTTTTGTCATGCCCGACAATCTAACGATTATTACACCGGATGGTATCGGCATCTTAAAGGGCGCCGCCAACCTCGATGTTGCGAAGGCGTTCATCCGTTTCGTGATGTCTCAGGAAGGACAAAAGCTGTGGCTACTGCCCGAGAAAACGACAGATGGTCCGCAGCGCTTTCAACTCAATCGCTTCAGCGTGCTGCCATCCTTGTATGCGCTGTCGCCGCAGAGCACGGCGGTAAAGCTCAATCCATTCTCTTGGCGATCGGACTTTGTGTTTGACCCAAAGTTGAGTTCCGAGCGTTGGTCGATCGTCAATGACTTAATCGGCGCTTTGGTCATCGACCAAAAGCACCTGCTTACCCGAGCGTGGAAAGAGGCCTTGGCGACGAGTTCGCGCGAACAGGAATTTCAGAGGTTGGCGGCTATGCCCATCTCCGCGGATGAGGCTTTGGCGCTGGCGAAAACGAAGTGGAAAGATCCGGCCTTTCGTAATCAAAAACTCAATGAGTGGATTCATTTCGCTCGGAGCAAATATCTCTTGGGGGTGAAGCCGCCCATTATACGCTACGAATGGTATAGCCTACTCGCCTTTGCTTTTCTCTCGCTCGGTCTAGTAGCGTACAGTTGGAAAAAAAGGCGCTGAAGTCCACAACATAACATGGCGGTTAGCGTAAAATTTGACTCTGTCACCAAGATCCTCGGCCAGTCCAGGGCAGTCGACAACCTGACTTTGGACATCGGCGCCGGGGAACTGTTCTTTCTTTTGGGGCCGTCCGGCTGCGGCAAAACCACCGCGCTTCGTACGGTCGCCGGGTTTTATATTCCGGACGAAGGCCAAATACTTTTTAATGGCGCAGATCAGAGCCGGGTGCCGCCTCACAAACGCAACACCGGCATGGTTTTTCAAAACTATGCGCTGTGGCCGCATATGGACGTTCAAAGTAACGTTGCCTACGGACTAAAAATGCGCCGTGTATCACGAGCCGAGAAAGACCAGCGGGTTAGACACGCCCTCGAAATCGTCCACATGCACGCCTATGCCGAGCGCATGCCGAATCAGCTTTCAGGCGGGCAGCAACAACGAGTCGCTCTCGCTCGTGCCTTGGTGATCGAACCGGACGTCGTCTTACTGGATGAGCCGTTGTCCAATCTCGACGCCAAACTGCGAATAGAAATGCGCACGCAAATCAAAGAGATCCACCGTAAAATCGGGCGCACGATGATCTACGTGACCCACGACCAGGCCGAGGCCCTGTCCATGGCGGACCGCATTGCGGTGATGCGCCGTGGCCGGCTCGTCCAGGTTGGCACACCCCATGAGCTGTACACTCGGCCTGAATCAGCATTTGTCGCCCAGTTCATCGGTGGGACTAATCTACTACGCGGAACGCTGGAAGAGGTGGGCGATCTGTTAAGGGTTAAAACTCAAGCCGGCATTGTGCGTGCGAGAAACGGTGTCAAAGGAATAGAGCGAGGCGACACGGTTTATTGCTCGGTACGGCCGGAATCTGTGCAATTAAAGCCCGCCGCCGAATCAAGCGGTATTCCACCATCCGAAGCGACCAACCAGCTGCTCGCCGAGGTGCAAAGCATCATGTACCTCGGCGACAATGAACAATACTCCTTGCGTCTCGCCGACGACGTCACAATGCATGCCGTGGAGTACAACCCGACAGCGAGGAAAGCTCAAGTCGGCGACCGACTCGCGCTACAATTTGATGCCCAGGCTGTCGTCGTGTTGCCCCAGGAGGAGTTGGGTGACTAGCTGGTTGCGTCGCTATGACTTGAACCCCGCCAATGCCGCGGTGCTCATCTTCCTCTGGGCGTTTTTCATTGTCTTCATGCTGTATCCCCTCGGTTACGTTTTTTCCAACGCTTTTTTCACGGCTGAAGGGTTTTCTCTGGTCTTCATAAAACTCATGTTTTCTAGCCCGAACTACACGATCATCCTCGCCAACAGCGTCAATTTGGGATTGGCTGTGACGTTATTTACGACTCTGCTCAGCCTTCCCCTAGCCTTCCTGCTGGTGCGTTATAATTTTCCCGGCAAGGGGTTATTGAACGGTCTCATATTGATTCCCATGGTGCTGCCGCCGTTCGTCGGGGCGATCGGCATGCGTCAACTGCTGGCGCGTTTTGGATCTATCAATCTGTTGCTGCTGGAGATGGGCGTGATCAGCCAGCCCATCGACTGGCTGGGTGGCGGGAGTTTTTGGGGTGTGGTGATCCTGGAGTCGCTGCATCTTTACCCGATCATGTATTTGAATTTGGCGGCAGCCCTGGCCAATGTCGACCCCAGCCTTGAGGAAGCGGCGAAAAACATGGGGGCAAATAGCTTCAAGCTTTTTCGTACAGTTACTTTTCCTTTGATGCTTCCCGGTTATTTTGCCGGGGCGATCATCGTCTTCATCTGGGCGTTCACCGACCTCGGCACGCCGCTGGTTTTTGAATATCGCGAAGTCGTCGCAGTGCAGATTTTCAACATGGTGACCGATCTGCATCAAAATCCGATGGGCTACACGTTCGTGGTGGCCGTCATTGCGCTCACGCTTTTTTTCTTTTATCTGTCGAAACGCATCCTGGGCGGGGGCAGTTACGAGATGCTTGGCCGCGGCCATGTCGCGTCGTCCATGCGCCCCGCGTCAGCATCCATGACCGTCATCGCCTACGGCGTCGTCCTGAGCATTTCAGCGCTGGCTCTCATTCCTCATCTAGGCGTTTTACTGACGTCGGTGACGAAGCGCTGGTTCTTGAGCGTACTTCCCAGTGAATACACCGTTCAGTTTTATGCCAATGTATTTAGCCATGACCTCGCGCTCCTCAGTATCAAAAACAGTCTCTTGCTGAGCAGTCTGAGCACGATCATCGACGTCGTCCTTGGGGTTACCATCGCTTACCTTTTGGCCCGCAAGCGAGTGCCGGGTCGAGGTGTCCTGGATGCACTTGCGATGCTTCCTCTGGCGCTTCCTGGTCTCGTCTTGGCCTTTGGTTATGTCGCAGCGTTCTCGGCAACACCGCTCGATGCCCGCGCCAATCCGGTTCCACTGCTGGTTATTGCGTACGCGGTGCGCCGACTGCCCTATATGGTACGCGCGGCTTACGCCGGCTTCCAACAAACTAGCGTCGTCCTCGAAGAAGCTGCCATAAACCTCGGCGCCAGTCCGATGAAGGCTCTCTATCAAATCACCATGCCGCTGATATTCGCCAACCTCATAGCGGGGGCGGTGCTGTCATTTTCATTCGCCATGCTGGAGGTCAGCGACAGTCTCATTCTTGCCTCGAAAGAGCAGTATTATCCCATAACAAAAGCGATCTACGCCCTTCTGGGGCGAATCGCAGATGGCCCTTATATCGCGAGCGCGATGGGGATTTTGGGGCTGGTGCTTTTGGCTGGAAGTCTTTTCATCGCCGGCCGCTTTTTTGGTCGGCGCATGGGGGAGCTTTTCAGGGCATGAGAAGGAATCGGGAGTGTCTCTGCACGCCAGAATTGTTGTCTTTGGTTTTTTGATCATTCCTTCCACATTGATATATATCCTCATGGCCAGGCCGCGAGAACATGGCACGGCGCCGATGATACCTAAGAGTTGTTAGACACGTTATTCAGTAAGCCGTTTGAGAGACAAGTGAGCAAACTCGGACCGACCATTACGAGGAGTAATTGATGCCACAGAAAATCCTCCTGGTCGACGACGAACCACTGAATCTCGATTTGCTGGAGCAAGAGTTGACCGACCTGGGCTACGGCATTGAAAAAGCCGAGAACGGCCGAACTGCGCTGGAGAAGCTTGCCGCGACTCCCGTGGACCTTGTTCTGCTGGACTACCAGATGCCCGGAATGAACGGCATCGAAGTCCTGGAAGAAATCAAAAAAACCCAGCCCGATCTTCCCGTGATAATGATCACAGCTTATGGGACCATCGAGCGCGCGGTTGGAGCGATCAAGAGCGGCGCGGAGGACTTTGTCACCAAGCCCTTCGATCCGGACCATTTGGCCTTAGTCGTAAGCAAAGCTTTGGAAAGAGCCCGGCTCAAATCCGAAGTGGAGCTTCTTAGCCGAGAATTGGCCGGCCGCTACCGACTGGTTGTGGGAAAGAGCGCGGTGATGGCGCGGGCGATCGAAGAAGCGAAGAAAGCTGCAAGCAGCAGAACGACTGTGCTCCTGCTGGGAGAAAGTGGTACGGGCAAGGAATTATTCGCGCGCTCGATTCACGAATGGAGCGATCGGGCGGCTCGGCCGTTCGTCGCAATCAATTGCGCCGGGCTTTCCAAAGAACTCCTGGAAAGCGAACTTTTCGGACACGAAAAAGGCGCTTTCACGGGGGCGCATCAATTGAAGAAGGGGAAGATGGAAGCCGCCGACGGCGGAACGGTATTTCTCGACGAGGTCGGGGATATTTCGCCGGAGCTGCAAACCAAGCTGCTGCGCTTCCTGCAGGAGCGTGAGTTCGAGCGAATCGGCGGGATACAACCCATCGGGGTGGACGTGAAAATCATCGCAGCGACCAATCAGGACCTCGAAGACACGGTCAAGCGCGGCTCTTTTCGCGAGGATCTTTACCATCGCTTGAATGTCATCGCCATTGGACTGCCTTCGTTACGCGACCGCCAAGAAGATATTCCTCACCTCGCCGACTATTTTTTGCGCCGCTTCGGATCCGAAACGAAAAAGACCTTTAGTGAAATCACCGAGGACGCTTTACAGAAGTTATCTACCTACTCCTGGCCGGGAAACGTGCGCGAGCTGGCAAATGTACTCGAACGCGGCGTCGTCCTGGGCGACGGACCCCGCTTCACCGTGGATCACCTGCCGACCCGGGTGATAGGCATTGGGAAGTTATCCCCGCCGACTCAACCGTTTCATGATGCCGTCAACAGTCATCGGCGCGCGTTGATTGTCAACGCGCTGGCGCGCGCGCAGGGCAATCGCGCAACGGCGGCGAAAGCCCTCGGACTACACCGCAGTCACTTGTTAAAACTCATTAAGGCACTGGACATTAGCTAAGTGAAGTCGAGAGAAAGAGTCCCGTGGCGGCCGATGCGCCGGCAACGTGAACAATGAGTTCGCCCCGTCAATTCTGAAAGAAAACAGGTCAAGCGCTCGGAAATCTGGAAAGCTGACATCAACGGCGCACGCGCCCCCGTGTGGGTACCACCGCAGGTGCCGCGCCAAATATTTCCGCCACGGAGCAGCATTTCGAGACTTCTCATCGAAAGTTTAGAAATAAAACGCTCTGCTGATTGTGGCTACTCATCGGTGCACCTTCATTGCCGCTAAATCGCCAAAATTGAGCTTGGTATGAACACACTAAGATTTGCTCCGATCGATAATTTATTTTGTAAAATGACATTTTTTTCTTGACATACAATTTGTTGTGCCTTAATAATCAAATCACCTACAAAATATGGGAGGGTTTTGATATTCGTCTCTCTTGCCTGAGTCATGTTTTAACGCCCGTCAACCGAAAAAGCCCACCCGTGGAATCCTAAAAGGAGGTGCTTATGGCTGCTAAGAAAAAAGCCAAAAAGAAAGCCAAAAAGAAAAAGAAGTAAGCGCGGAGTTGTTGAGGATGTGGTGGTGGTGATGTAAACCCTCCTTACTCTCAGGCGATAAGGTAACTGTTCTGGTTACCCTAATGCACAGAGCCCTCCGGTACACTACTTGGAGGGCCTTGTGTTTTTAGTTGTTTATTGCGCTTCAGTTCATCGCGAATTTTTTCCTTCCTTTCGGGTCCAATAAGCGGTTGTCTTTTTTTTCGGGAACTTTTCGACTCGTCCATGAGTTGGTCCATGGGCGAGTATTGCGTCCGCGTGACCTGTTGGCTACAGTGAATGTCGATATGAGAATGCGAAGGGGTCGCCATTTATTGCTTGCCATCGTTCTGCTCGGAGCTTCGGCCGCGTCGAGTTTTTCGCCCGTCTGGAGCCAGTCAAAAATTGATTACAAGGTCGTGCCCATCCTTCAGCCGATGAAGGAAGTCGGGCCGACACCGGAATTCAACTTGAGCACCCCGGACGGAAAGAAGATATCTCTAAAAGATTTCCGTGGCAAAATCGTTCTGTTGAATTTCTGGGCGAGCTGGTGCGTGCCTTGCCGGGAAGAGATGCCGGCGATGGAAAAGTTATATCTGGAATACAAACAGAAGAACTTCGTCGTGCTGGCGATTGCCGTCAAAGACCGCAAACAAGACGCCATCGACTTCGTCAAGGAGCTTAAAATCAGTTATCCGATCGCGCTCGATCCTGAAGCTCAGGTCGGCAGCCTCTACGGCGCCTGGGGCCTTCCGGCGACCTATTTAATCGGACCTAACGGCGAAGGATTAGCGCGCGGCTGGGGGCCGGCGGAGTGGTATGGCAGCGGTGCTCGCAAGTTGGTCAAAGATCTGCTCGACGGAAAAAGATGACCGACGTTAATTTTTTCGTCGCCTTCGCCGCCGGTGTTTTTTCTTTTCTGTCGCCCTGTGTTTTGCCGCTGATTCCGTCCTACCTCTCTTTTGTCTCCGGCGTTTCCCTCGATGAAATGCGCAGCGAACAGGGTCGCAGCCGCGTTCGTTGGCGCGTCGTGCTGAATTCGCTGGCGTTTATCGTCGGCTTTTCACTGGTTTTTATCTCCCTCGGCGCGTCGGCGAGCTTTCTCGGCGGGCTTTTCCTTGGTTATCGAGACACGATCCGAATTCTCGGCGGAGCGTTTATTCTCCTCGTCGGACTTTATCTCGTCGGGCTTTTCAAGATCGCCGCGCTCGATCGTTACCTGCAGTTTAATCTCAAGGACAAGCCGGCGGGCTATCTCGGCTCGATACTCGTGGGGGTAACTTTTGCCGTGGCTTGGACGCCTTGCGTCGGTCCGATTTTGGGAGCGACGTTGGCGCTTGCCAGCACGGCCGGGGAAGTGGGCCGCGGCACGATGTTGCTGACGAGCTACGCAGCGGGGCTTGGCTTGCCATTTTTTTTGAGCGCGCTGGCGATCAATTCTTTTTTTCAGTTCTCCCAGCGCCTGCGCCGTTACGTGCAAGCGATTCACGTTGCCGGCGGCGTGCTGCTGATTATTGCCGGCATTTTATTGATCTCCGACTATATGACCATGCTCAATGCCTACGTCTTACGCTTCACGCCGCACTGGTTGCTCCAACGCCTCTAATCGACTGCTGGTTTGACCCGTCCTCGGCTTAATGCTAATTTTTTTAGACTTTGCCGCGGATAAACGCGGTATCCACCTGTTAGCCGAACATCTCGAACCTCAACGGAGCCACAATGGAAGAACAGATTCGTCACATTCTCAAAGCGATCGGTGAAGATCCAGATCGAGAAGGTCTCTTGAAAACACCGCATCGCGTCGCCCAAGCTCTGTCCTATTTGACCCGGGGATATGCGATGGATCCCGAGAAGGTCATCAACGATGCCCTCTTCACCGAAAACTACGAAGAGATGATCCTGCAGAAAGACATAGATTTTTTTTCCCTGTGCGAGCACCACATGCTGCCTTTTTTCGGCAAAGCTCATGTCGCGTATATTCCGCATCATAAGATCGTCGGCATCTCCAAGCTGGCTCGTTTGGTCGACGTTTTTGCGCGCCGCTTGCAGGTGCAGGAACGGATGACCAATCAGATCGCCACCACGATCATGGAGAGGCTCGACGCCCGTGGCGTAGCCGTGGTGCTCGAGGCCGAGCATCTCTGCATGCGCATGCGCGGCGTCGAAAAGCAGAATTCCTTTGTGATCACCAGCAGTCTGCTCGGCGCATTTCGCACGCGCCAAGACACTCGCAACGAATTTATGACATTGATCCGACAGAAGACTTGAGCGAGAACGCAATGCAGATCAACTTTCGCGATACCCACGCGGAACGAATCAAGACGGATCTCCTCGTCATTCCCATCCGGGAAAAGAATCTCGACGAACCGTTGATTCGAGCTTTAGATCGTCGCGTGAAAGGCCATCTGCGCGCGCGCATTCACAAGAGTAAATTTACTGGCGCCGAAGGCGGCGCGCTCATCTACCCCACTGCCGGAATGCTGCCGGCCGCGCAGCTTTTGCTGATCGGGCTCGGCGGCAATGCGGATAGCGCGGATACTTGGCGAAAGATCGGTGCGCAGGCGCGCAAGGAAGCCGCGACGGCAGGCGCGGAAGAACTTGCGCTCTATTTTTCCCCTGACAAAGAGGCCGAGAGCGCTGCGGGCGCACTCGTCGAAGGCGCGCTGTTAGCCGCTTATCAGTTCAGTAAATACCGCTCGACCTCCAAGCCGCCGGCAGATGTTAAGTCATTGACTCTGTTCAAGCCGGGATTGAAGCCGACGGTCGGTTTGCAACAATCCGTCACCGCAGCGCAAACCATTGTCCCCGGAGTTTTCTTGGCGCGCGATCTGGTCAACGAACCACCGTCCGTGGCGACGGCACGCTTCCTCGGCGAGCAAGCCTTGAAGTATTGCCACGGGCGGGGACTCTCTGTGGAAGTTTGGGACAAGAAGAAAATCGGAGCGATGAAGCTGGCGGGATTGCTGGCCGTCAATCGCGGCAGCCAAGAAGAACCGCGCTTTATAAAAATTCATTACCGGCCCACCGGCAGACCGAAGAAAAAAATTGCCTTGATCGGCAAGGGCATCACTTTCGATTCGGGCGGCTTGTCGCTCAAACCGTCGAAGTCCATGGAAACCATGAAGCTCGATATGGCCGGCGGCGCCGCGGTGATTGCGACCATGAGCTGTTTGCCCAAGCTCGGCCTCGATCTAGAAGTGACGGGCTACGTGCCGACGACCGATAACTTGCCTGGGCACAACGCGCAGAAGCCGGGCGATGTGATCCGTTATCTGAACGGCAAGACGATCGAAGTATTGAACACGGATGCCGAAGGTCGGTTGATTCTCGCCGACGCGCTTGCGCTCGCCGCCGGGCAGAAGCCGGACTACATGATCAATCTGGCGACGCTCACTGGAGCCTGCATGGTCGCCCTGGGGACTCAAGTCGGCGGGCTGTTCAGCAACAATCAGCCGCTCGCGGATGCGCTGCTACGTTGCGCCGGAGAGACCGGCGAGAAACTCTGGCAGTTGCCGTTGGTCAAAGAGTACAAAGAGATGATCAAAAGCAGCGTCGCCGATATGAAAAACATCGGCGGCTCCCACGGCGGAGCAATCACCGCGGCGCTGATTTTACAAGAATTCGTCGGCGAAGTGCCCTGGGCGCATCTCGATATCGCCGGACCGGCGTTCGCCGAAAGCGACAACGCGCTTTGCCCCAAAGGCGGCACTGGATTCGGCGTGCGCACTCTGCTTAAATTTCTCTCGATACTCTAAGGAGGTAGCTATAATGGGCAAAATTACCGAAGTGGGAGATAACAATTTCGAGACTGAAGTCATAAAGTCGGCACTTCCGGTACTCGTCGATTTTTGGGCTCCCTGGTGCGGCCCGTGCAAATCCATCGCGCCGATCGTCGAGGAGATCGCCGGTGAGTATGAAGGCAAGCTCAAAGTGACAAAGCTGAATGTAGACGATCACCCCGCCACCGCGTCGCGCTACGGCATCCGCGGAATTCCGAATTTAATTATTCTTAAAGGCGGCGCAGTCAAAGAACAAATTGTCGGCGCCGTGCCGAAAGCGAAATTGGTGAGCGCGATCGAGAAGGCGTTGCAGTAGACCGAAGAAACCACCCGCGCAACAATAGCGGCCGCCTGCGTCGGATGCGAGAGCAATGCTCGCGTTAACGACGCGGCGGCCGTTGCTTTTTCTGAAACCGATTATTGAAAACTCGCGTTCCGAGTTGCCCAATCAGAAAACAAAACGCCGCATGCTGACGTTCATGATGACACCGATGGCGAACATCATCGAGGCGAGGGCCGAGCCGCCATAGCTCACCATGGGCAATGGAACGCCGACCACGGGCATGACTCCCGCGACCATGGCGACGTTGATGACGACGTGCCAAAAGACGATGGCGATCATGCCGAAGATCAGCAGCGCGCCAAAGCGGTCCTTGGCCCGCTGCACGAGTCTTAGACAATACGCGATCATGATGAAAAACAGTAACAGCAAGGCGGCGCAGCCGGTAAAACCCCACTCTTCAGAAAAAACCGCGAAGATAAAATCGGTGTGCTGCGCCGGCAGGAAATCGAGCCGGTTTTGAGTGCCGTGGAGATAGCCTTTGCCGAATAGTCCACCGGAACCGATGGCGATTTGCGATTGAATGACGTGGTACCCGGCACCCAACGGATCGCGGTCGGGGTCGAGAAAGGTGAGGATCCGATTGCGTTGATAGGTTTTTAGAAAATGCCAACCGATGGGCAAAAAGGCGATTCCCGCGCCAACCAAATACGCAAAGGAGCGCAACCGCAGCCCGCCCATCAAAATCATGCTGATGAAGACGATGCCGAGAATGATCGCCGTGCCCAAATCCGGCTGGATCAGGGTTAAGAAAACCAGCGGTGCGACCAGCGCGAACGGCACCCACAGATCGCGCAGAAAATAACCGCGCGGCGGTTCATCGGTCTGAAAATATTTCGCCATCACCAGCACAATCGCGAGTTTGGCGGGTTCAGAAGGTTGCAAGCGGAAAAAACCGAGATTGATCCAACGCTGCGAGCCGCCGCCGGAGTGACCGATGATCAGCACCAACGTCAACAGCAACAACATGGCACCAAAAAATGGGTAGGCTAACCGGTCTAGATAATGATAGTCGAAACTTATCGCCGCAATCATGGCGATCAAGCCGAGTCCCAACCAAGTCACCTGCCGTACCGGCAAGGGGCCGGCATGTCCGGCCGCCATGTCAAAGTTGGCGCTGTAAATCGTCGTGACGCCAATGGCAACGAACACTAACGAGAGCAAAAACAGGGTCCAGTCGAAATGCGAAATCAGGCGTCGATCAATTTGCACGGCTCTCTCCGTCCACGCGCACCTGTTGCTTGTCCGTGGATTGCTTCTGCAGTGCGATAAACTTCTCGAAAACCTTTTTGGCCATGGGCGCGGCGGCTTCGCCGCCATGGCCACCATGCTCGACCAGGACCGCGATGGCCACTTGCGGATTATCCACCGGGGCGTAGGAAACGAACCAGGCGTGATCGCGGTTGAAATAGGTCAACTGTTCGGATTTGACATATGCGCCCTTCATCTCGACGACCTGCGCAGTGCCGGTCTTGCCGGCGACCGTAATAGCCTGGGATCTAGCCGCGCCTCCCGTGCCGCCGGCACCGCTGACGACGTCGGCGAGCGCACTATGCACGCGCTTTAGGGTGTCCTCTTTAAGTTCAATGCTGCGAATAAGCTCCGGCCCATATTCGCGCACGGTCGCACCGTCGACGGACTCCACCTTGCGGACAACAAACGGACGATAAAGTTTGCCGCCGTTGGCCACTGCGGCCATCATGTTGGCGAGCTGCAACGGCGTCACGGTGACGTAGCCTTGACCGATCGCCACGGACACCGTCTCGCCGGGAAACCAGGGCTGACGAAATCGTCTTCTTTTCCACTCGGTATCAGGAATGGTGCCGCCTTTTTCGTCGTCCAAGGCCAAACCGGTTTTTTCACCTAATCCGAAAGCGCGCGCCCATTTGGCGATTCGATCAACGCCGAGCTTCGGACCCAGTTGATAGAAGTAGGTGTCGCAAGACTCGACAATCGCTTTATGCAGATTGACTGCGCCGTGGCCGCCTTTCTTCCAATCGCGAAAACTGCGGTTACCGAAAGGATAAAAGCCCGGGTCCTGAATAAAACTTTCCGGCTGGACGACGCCCTCTTCGAGACCGGCGATCGCCATAATGATCTTGAAAGTCGACCCCGGCGGATACTGACCTTGAATCGCGCGATTGCTGAGCGGGCGCAGTTGGTCCTTTATTAATCCGCTCCATTCTTCGGATTTGATACCGCGCGCAAAAGCGTTTGGATCGAACGCCGGAGTACTTGCGAGCGCGAGGATTGCCCCATTGTGAACATCGATGGCAACGATGGTACCCTCTTTACCTTTGAGTGCCTCATATGCGGTTTCTTGAAGCTGCCGGTCCAAAGTCAGATGGACTGTATATCCGGGAACGTCGGTCACCTCGTGGAGCACGCGCACACGCCGGCCCAGTGCGTCGACTTCGACTTGTTGCCCGCCGCTCTGACCGCGCAGCAACTCTTCCCAGCGCCGTTCGAGTCCATATTGGCCGATTTCATCGCCGATCGTATATCCTTGCTCTTTGAGTATTTTAAGTTGCTTTTGGTTGATCTCGCCCATGTAGCCCAAGACATGCGCCGCCATCGGTCCATCGGCATAACTGCGCCGTGGTCGGGCTCGTAGACTGACGCCCGGCAGATCAAGCTGGTGTGCTTCCACGGCGACAATCTCCGACCACTCGATGTCGCGGCCGATGACCAATTCGTCGAAGGCGGCTCGGCTTTTATTCTCCTCAAAGGTCTTAAGAAGTTCGCCTTCATCGCGGCGCAAGTAACGCGCCAGCAGGCGCAGGGTAGCTTCCGGACTCTCGCTGTCCTCGGACACAAAGATGAGATCGAAGGACGGGCGGCTGTCGACCAGCAACTGACCTCGACGGTCGAAGATCATCCCGCGTGTGCCCGGCACTCGCTTTATGCGGACGCGATTATTTTCGGACAAAAAGGTGTATCGCTCTCCCTGAATGAGTTGCAGGACCACCAGGCGGCTGGTGAGCGCCAGAAAGGAAACGGCAAGAATAAGGTAGAGCAGTCTGACGCGACGGCGCAGTTCCGGCGCGCCATCTTGCTTATTGATCTCGGCCAATGCTGCCATGGTTCTGTTCTACTGAGCTGCTGAGCGAACCCTGTCGACGTAGTTTTCGCCACGGCGCAATAGCGCGAAAACCATCGGCGCAAGCACGGCGGCCAGTAGTGCTTCCTTGATTATATACCAAGCCGCGCCGACCCAGAACCCTTCTACGCTTACGAAAACCGCCGATACCAAGACCAGAGCCGCGCCTTTGACTAACGCCGCCAGCAACACGACCAGCGAACTCACCATAGGATTCTGTAACCAGATCGAGCGCGAACTGAAATATACCGATAAGAATACAAGAGACATGGCGAAGGCGTTAACACCGATGATCCTGCTTGACACAATATCGATTGAATAACCGAGCAAGAAAGAGCCTAACGCCGCCCCTACCGTGGGATGATACATTCCCAAGTACACACATACCAGGAGCGTTAAATCAGGTACAATGAGACCGCCGGGTACCAAATGAAGCAGGGTTGTCTGCAAAAGAAGCACAAAAATTCCGACAAGGAAAAAAAGTAAGAACAACCGCATCGGGAAATAGCTTCCGGTTATAGGCTTTAAAGATTAATTTTTTGCCGCGCCGCTGTCGGCAGCGACCACCAGGACATTCTCGGTAAGCGGGGTTTGTACGGCGGGAAGGACTTCGATGAATTGAAACAGGCCTATGTGTTGTTTTCGAACCTTGATCACCGTTCCGACCATCATGCCCTTGGGGAAAACGCCGTCCATGCCCGAGGTAATGAGCCGATCTCCTGGTTGAATATCCTCGCTCCGCTTCACGTATTTCAATACCGTGCCGTTTTCCAAGGATCCGGAGACGATGCCCCGGCTGCGTGTCCGTTGCACGAGCACATCGATACCACTGTTTGGATCCGTCAGTAATATCACCTTCCCCGTGCGCGGCGTGACCGCGACGACTTGGCCGACAACGCCCTGGGGAGTCACTACCGCCATTCCTTTGCGGACGCCGTCGAGGCTGCCTTTGTCGATCTGACAGCTTTTAAACCAGCTCGTGGCGCTGTTAGCGATAATTGAAGCAGTGATCGCGCCAGCTGACAAGTGGCTGCGCAAATCAAGCAGCTGTTTGAGCTGCCGGTTGGTCGCGTCCGCTTCTAAATACTTCTGTTTTTCAACTTCAAGATTTTCGATGCGCTTCCGTAGTCTTTCGTTTTCGGTCTTGAATCCCGCCAAAGTGTCGTAATTTTCACGAAAGTCTATGATCCAGTTGACGGCACCCTGCGAGGCAATTTGCAGCGGCCGCATAATCCACATCAACAGCGCGCCGAGCGGTTCATTTTTCAACTGACCGCGCGACGCAGCGATCAAAATATAAATTGACAGAAGGAGACAAAAACAAGCGCTTAGCGGAACTTGATTCTTACGAAGAAAAGCGAACATGGAAGGCTCGATTGCCTCCAATAATGAGAATGCATGGAACCTCGCGCCTAGTGAACCGCGACTTCTCGGAGAAGCGTAATCTCATCCAAGGCTTTGCCGGCTCCCATCACCACGGCGGTCAGTGGGTCATCCGCCATCATCACCGGCAACCCGGTTTCCTCGCGCAATAGGATGTCTAAATTTCTCAACAAGGCGCCGCCGCCGGCGAGTACGATACCCCGGTCGACGATGTCAGAAGCGAGCTCAGGCGGAGTGCGTTCTAGAGAGAGCCGTACGGCTTCGACGATTTGATTGATCGGCTCGAGCAGCGAGTCGCGAATTTCCTCGTCGGTGATGACGACGGTTTTCGGCACCCCCGCGACTAGATCGCGACCCTTGATTTCCATCGTCTGGACTTCGTCACTGGGGTATGCCGAGCCGATGGTAATTTTGATTAGTTCGGCGGTGCGCTCGCCCACCAACAGATTGTACTTGCGTTTAATGAACTGGGCGATCGCCTCGTCCATTTTGTCGCCGCCCACCCGCACCGAACGCGAAAACACAATCCCGGAAAGGGAGATCACCGCGACTTCGGTCGTGCCGCCACCGATGTCGACGATCATATTTCCGGTCGGTTCGGTAATCGGCAAGCCGGAACCGATGGCCGCGGCCATCGGTTCCTCAATCAAATACACCTCGCGCGCGCCAGCCGACTCGGCGGATTCGCGCACGGCGCGCTTCTCGACCTCCGTGATGCCGAACGGCACGCCGACGATAATCCGTGGCCTGACCAGGGTGCGCCGGTTGTGAACTTTTTGGATAAAATAGCGCAGCATCGCCTCAGTAATTTCGAAATCAGCGATGACGCCGTCCTTCAATGGTCGTATGGCGACGATACTACCCGGGGTTCGGCCTAACATTCGTTTCGCCTCGGCACCCACCGCGAGCACTTTCTTACCACCCCGCTCGTTTCGCTGTTGCACGGCAACGACCGATGGTTCGTTGCATACGATGCCTTGATTCTTGACGTAGATCAAAGTGTTGGCAGTCCCAAGATCAATCGCAAGATCATTGGAAAAGACCCCGAAGAGGGCATCGAACATTACAAAACTCCTTTTTGTACGCAAAAACCAGATAAAGCATGGAGAAAATAACAGATTTGGCCCAATCAAGCAAGATAATGAAAAACTTAAAGAAATTTCACTTTAACCGAGCCCGCTGGGTTGCAATGAGAAGAGCCATTTTTTATCATAATCGGGCTGTTTTTACCGCATCGCTCCGAAAGGCTACCAAGAAAAAATGCTTGATTTTTTACGCAAGCGGAAAAGAAACTGGGTGATCGTCTTATTTTTGGGCGTGATCGTTGTAACCTTTGCCTTATTCGTTGGCAGCGACAAGCGTGGCGACCAAAGCGCTGTAGAGGTTGCCGAGGTCAACGGCGAAACTATCAGTCAGCGAGAATTCGCCGAGGTTTACGAGCGTGCCGTGGAGCGCTATCGCCAGCTTCTGAAGGGATCGCTCACTCCGGAGATGATCAAGGGCCTGAACATCAGAGCCTCCCTGCTTGAAGAACTCATCCAGAAAAAGGTCGTGCTTCAGGAGGCGCGTACGCTCGGACTTACCGCAACGGACGACGATCTCGCGGAACAGCTCGCCCAAGTGCCGGAGTTTCAGCTCGCCGGACGTTTCAACAAGGAACGCTATCTGCAAATTCTTCAGACCAATCGAATATTGCCGGCGCGGTTTGAAGAGGACCAACGCGACCAACTGACGATTCAGCGTCTTTACAGTATCGTTCTTGACTCCGTCCATGTAAACGACGCCGAAGTTCTCGATCGTTTTCGGATTGACCAGGAAAAAATCAATCTCAATTACATCAAATTGCCGACCGGTGATTTTGCCGCGCAAGTCAATCCAACCGAAGACGAGGTTAAGAAATATTATGAGCGCAATAAAGAATCGCTCAAAGAGCCGCTGAAAATACAAATCGAGTATTTGAGCTACCCCTACGATCAATTCGCGGCGTCAGTCCAGGTGAGCGAGAAAGAGATCGAAGAATATTACCAAGCCAATCGCAACGACAAATTTCACAATCCGAAAGCAGCGAAAGTGCGCTATATCTCCATCCGCGTAGCGCCAGGCGCCGATGCCGGCCAGAAAAAGGCCGCGCAGGCGCGCGCCGCCGACATCGTCAAAGAAGCCCGCAGCGCTAAAGACTTTGCCGAATTGGCGAAGCGTGCTTCGGAAGATCCTACGGCCGAGAAAGGCGGCGATCTGGGCTGGGTCGCGCAGGGGCAGGTGCCGCCAGCGGTCGAGAAAACGATTTTTAGTCTTACCAAGGGCGCCGTGAGCGATGCGATCGACACGCCGGCAGGTTTTCAAATCTTCAAAGTGGAAGACGTCAAAGACGAAAAAACGCAGACGCTCAAAGAAGCCAGCGCGGAAATTGCAAAGATACTAAAAGCCGAAAAGGGCAAGCGCGAAGCCGGCAAGATCGCCGACAAAGACCGCGAGAAGGCGCAGTCGGGCAGCGATCTGACCAAGCTGGCGCAAGAAAGCGGCGCCAAGCTGAGCATCACGAATTGGCTCGCTAACGGCGAGACGGTCCCGGAAATCGGCGAAAACCAGGAATTTTACAAGAATGCTTTTACCTTGGGTTCGAAAGATATCAGTCCGATCATTGAAGGAAAAACCGCTTACTATTTATTGCGCCTCAAGGAGAGAAAAGCACCGGCCATCCCGCCGCTCGACACTGTGCGCGGTCAAATTGAGAAGGGGTTGAGAGAATCCAAGGCATATGAGCTGGCCCTGCAAAAAGGCAACAGCTTGCTCGAGCAGTTGAAAAAAGAAAAAGACATCTCGAAGCTGGCGCAAACTCATGGCGTGACAGTTGAAGAGACCGGCTGGTTCATGCGCAGCGCGCCGCAACTACCGAAGATCGGCGAGCTGGCCGATCTCAAGGGAGGGGCGATCGCGCTCTCGGCGCAAAAGCCCGTCGCTGAAAGGCTCTATACCCAAAAAGATACTGTCTACGTTTTGGCATTCAAAGACCGCCAGAGCGCCGACATGGAACAGTTCGAAAAAGAAAAAGCCAACTTGATGAAGCAAGCGATCGCCGAAAACCGCCAGCGTGTGCTGATAAAATTCCTCGACAGTCTAAAGGCGAAAGCGAAGATTAAAATCAACAACGCGTTTCTTGAAGAGAGTTAAACCGCAATTCGGAGTCATTTGATCGTGCAAGTTGTCCTCGTGCGCCACGGCGCCACCGATTGGAATCTCCAGGGCCGCTGTCAAGGCTCGACGGATCGCGATCTAAGCGAGGTCGGCATCCGCCAAGCCGAACAGATCTCCGAGCTGCTGAGTGCGGAGGAGTTTCACGCGATCTATTCGAGCAATCTTCGTCGCGCGCGGCAAACCGCTGAGCGCATCAGCGAGCCGCATAACTTGCCCGTCTTGATCGAAGAAGACGTGCGCGAGCTCGATCACGGCAAACTCGAAGGTTTAACGTTTAATGAAATCACAGCAAGTTTTGCCGATTTCTTAGTGCGCTGGCGCAGCGAGCCTGCCGAGATCCGCGTTCCCGGCGGCGAAAGACTTGCGGACGTCGCCGAGCGCGCCTGGAATGGTCTCAATCAAATCGTGCAACGTCATGCCGACACAGAAAGCATTGTCGTGGTCAGTCACAACTTTCCGATTTTAGGAATCATTTGCCGCGTCAGCGGCACCCACCTGAACGAATATCGTACGTTTCACCTCGACCCGTGCGGCATTACGCGTCTCAAGTACGACGGCGGCGCCTGGGATCTCACTGAGGTCAACAGCCGAGAATACACGCCGTCATCACTCGTCACGCGGTCTTAAATCGACGCTCGATTTCATCGAGTGTCTTTTCTTGCCCAAACCGCAACGGCGATAAACAGCGCCGCCAAGAGCAGATAGCTCAAAAAGAAATCCGGCGCGGCCATGAATCCAAAACGGCTCGTAATCCCACCTGGGGTAAGTTCATAAGCATGAATGATGCCGAAGGCAGATAGTAACGCCGCCACCACCGACCACGCGCCGGCGCGTGCGAACTTGCGCTCGATCAGCGCGACGCCGATGGCCGCGAGTATCATCGAGGTAAATATGAAGCCGCGCTCCAAGGAGATCATGCCGTGAATCGCCAGGCTCTCCTGGCCAAACCGCGGCAGTCCGACTTCGAACAGAGACTTTCCCGCGGCGCGCAGACCCGTCTCGACCATCAATAAGCCCCAACCAGCGAGAGCGGGGACAATGCCGAGGGCAACCGCCGGAGCATGCTCTTTCGGCGTTTCTTGAAACGCCTGAGCGACGATAATGATGCCGATGTAAAGCAGAATGCCGATGCCGGCTTCGAGTGGAATCAGGCCGAGCACGGTTTGGATCGTGCCGGTGAGACAGAGAAAGCTGATGAAGATGCCGTTCAAAGCGGAATAGCCGGAGCGCGCGCCGAGCCGTTTCCAACCTGGGTGACCGATATAAATCGTCGTCGGAAACACGCTGCCGAACAGCGCCGCGACTATCGAACCGATGCCGTTTGCCATCAACGAGGGAAAAGTGCGGAAGCGGTCGCCAGCGGCCTCGGCGCTCTCGATGTTTTGCAGCGACCCGACCACATTGAAAATACCCATGGGAAAAATTACCGAAAAATAATTGAGAAATGCCGGATCCGTGAGTGCTTCCCAAAGTGAGCCGCCCGCAAAGGCCGGCACGGCGAACGAATAGCCGGTCACAATTGCCTTGCCGCTCATTGTTCCGAGGGCCCAACCTAATAGGGTGCCGATTGCGATCGCCAGCATACCGCCGGGCAAACCGAGAGGTAATTTTTGATGCGAGAAGTATGCAACAAAGATCACCGCCATTGGCAGCAATGCCACTAGCGGCCGGGCGAAAATCTTAAACGTGAAATCCATCGCGATGAACGTAATCGCGATTCCCGAAAGGGCCGACAGCAGCGCGGCCCGCGGCGTCACACGGCGCACGCTCTCGGCAATAAATGCTCCAATGATCTCAATCACGCCGTTTAAGAAGCATGCGACCAAGCCGACTTTCCAAGCCCAGACTGGATCTTTGGTCTCGATATAAATCGGCAACATGATGAAAAAGACAAAGGCAAAGAGACTTACCGTATTGATGCCGTAGGGCAGCGCGGTAACATCCTCGCGGCCGGTCTCGCGCGCTAACTGGCGCGCCTGCCAGGCATAAAAAAAGTTGCCGACCAGAATCGAGATCGCTGCGCCGGGGAGAATCCTGCCAAAAATGTAATCGTCCGGCAGATGAATCAACTCGCGGCAAAGACCGACGATGAGGATCAACTGAATCAGGTTATCGATCATCAGACCGAAAAAGCCATCGAGGTCCTTGCGCACGAACCAAGGCGGATTGAATGAAGCTTGCGGCATGAGAATGGAAAATCCCCTAATAAATTTTCGGCGACTGTAGCTGTCCCCCCGCTTTTATGTCAAATCGCAGCCCGCGTATTTCTCCAGTGCACCGTGAAGGCGTTGAGTTGGAGCGTCAGCATGCTATAAAATATTTATTGACGCGAAAGCGCGACTTGTTGTACTAAGCTTCATATCCTCGTGCATCGAGTACCTTTCTTGCCAGTTAAACCAATTGTTCTGGGCATTTGCCGAGCACACCGACCCAATGCTCGCCATCGCAGTAAGCGTTAGGGGGAAATATGGCACGGTTTCGGCGGGGGCAAGTTGTAAACATTCCTTGCACGATTCAACAGGGGGCATTTCCGGACGAAGTTCTCGTAACCATTGAGTCGGACAAGGGCGTGGTATCCGGCTTCCTGAAAAGCTCACTGGTCGTGCAACGTAACGGACGCGATTACGTCCGGGGCGTGGTAATCGAAGCAAGTGCGGAGTCGGTGCAGGTCCGGGTTCCAGGTTCTTTTTTCACGACCGCTGCTGGTTTGACAACCGTCTCATCGGGCTGGGCACGCAATCATTTAATACAAGCGCACTCATAATCATCGCCTTGTCCTAACAGACATGGTCCTGTCGCAACCCGACATTCGAAAGGCCGTCAAATCAAAAAAGATAGTTTTTGAACCACCGTTGGAAGAGAGCCAATGGGGCGAGGCCTCGGTCGATTTACGACTTGGGCGGAGCTTCACAACACTCAAAAAAATTGACGGATTCAAAATATCTGTCGCGCGCGGTCTGCAGGGCTTAGGCGAGACTGGCTTCTGGCAAACTTCCGAGCTGTCGGAGTTTGATGAATTTGGTAACCGACGAACCTTTGTCTTAGAACCGGATGGCTTTGTTCTCGTTCCCACGTACGAGACCGTAAAAATTCCAAACGATCTAATCGGCTTGATCGAAGGCCGCAGCACTTACGCGAGAATCGGGCTGACGATGCACCAAACAGCTCCTTGGATTCAGCCCGGCTGGAGCGGGCCAATAATCCTGGAAATCCGGAATAGTGGCCCACTGACAATCGAATTAACGCCGCTAATCGATAGACCCTGCCAGCTAACGTTCCTAAAATTGAGCCGGGCTCTTCCAAAACACTTGGCTTACGGCGCGAAGATTTCAGACGTGTATCTGAACCAAACTCATCCAATCAAACAAGCCCGCAAGACGCGGTCGAGCAGGGCTCGTTAAGACCTCGTCAGTCTCTTTTCAGCCGAACAACTTTGGCGTTGCTGGTGTCCGCATCACCAGTTGGAGAGGCACTGCGCAGCAAGGCTGGAGCAACGTTCCAGCGCTGTCCGGCATCGGTGACCACCGTCACCGATTTTCGATTGTAGCGAGTCACGATCCCAACCAAAGACGGATAGCCGTCCGGGTGAAAGGTGACCCGTTCGCCGATCTTATAGTCTAACATCTGCGAGTGCGCGCGCATCTGGCTCAAGAATCGCAGTCTTTCCACAACTTTATGGTTTAGATCGATAAGTTCCGCTTCGCTGAGTTCGTCGATGTTGATTTTTGTCATGGGTTCCTCGTCAGGTGACCGTTTGAAACACGGGATCGGACACACCTATTATGGTCATTCCCAAGGCATGTCGAACCAGTGGATGAACTCTTCGTAGCTATCCTCGGCCAGGCTATACTTGTCGCCACGGGCATTGGTGCGTTCAAACCGTACGCTGGCGTCTTTGAACAACTGCACCACGGCATCATGGATCAAGCTTTTAACCTCGCTCGGGTCATTCATGTCGCTGGCCTCCAGCAGAGAAGCAGTCAACGCACCGTCTTTATGTTCGCGTTGATGGACAGCAGCCATGGCGACCGCGTACTGCAGCATACCCGCTACCATGACAGCAAGGCGGTGCGTGCGCCCGTCGGGAACCAGCTTACGTAACATGCGCAACCATGCCTCGTATGTGTCCGCACCGACAACGCCCCTGAAGCTGCGGGCTGTTTCCTTTCCAGTCAATCTTGCCGGTTCTTTACGCTGCATATGGATTGCGCCAAATTTTCCACGAGCTCACAATAGAAATAGGCCCGGGACAACATCGAAATCAACACCCGGAAAATTCTTATTCGAAGTCGCTCTTGGTCTCGTGCCGCAGAAAGGGTTTCATCTCGTATCCGATGCGAAACTCAGAATTCATAGCCCCGGCCCACCCAGTAATGCCAATCAGCAACGGCGTCCTTGGTTTTAGCGTCCGCTGCCAACGGTTCCAACTGCGACAGCGGCACCGCCAGTCTGCGGTCACTCCACCGCACGCGAACAAACATTTCAGATCCACACTCCGCTTCGGGAGCCATCCCTAGGACTTCGACCTCTTCCCCAAGGCGCAAAGGTGAGACCTCGCGCTTGGATTTGCAGCGGGCTTTAAAGGGGAATTTCAGCCTCTCCTCAAGGTAATAATACCAGCCCATCGCCCGCTCCTCAGAGTTGTACGCGTCGACGACAACCTCCATTTCAATCCGTCGCTCGCGGGGTTTGTTTTCCTTCAAGCGTGACATCGTAGTATGTAGTCGGGGCTTATCCCAATTCTCGTCTTGGGACGCTCCAACGGTCAACCAACTTGCTAATTTGCTCGATGCTCCCGCCCGGTTCAGCGTGGATGATCAGAACCTCGTCGGCCAAGGCTGCCACGAGGTCGTTTCGTTGATGTGACGATTCGACTGTCGGGCGTCTCGGACGCTTCTCGAATGGCGAGAGCAGGAGCAAGCGACCAGTATCTAACCCTCCGCGCCATGCAACCGGTATTCGAATCTTCTCCAGAGAGCGCGCCAAACAAATGATAATAGGCTGTTTGCCTCGTAAGAGAATCCGCAGGCATTCCTTCTCCACAGGCGAGTGAAACCCACTAACGATGGTCACGCCTTCATCGCGGAGTTTTCGGGCCACGTCGTAGGCCCGAAGGATAGCGTCACCGGGGCAACGGACAGAGCAAAACAGTGCAGCTTTAGGTTGTGACAGCGATGCGACGGCGCCAAGGGCGGTCAAGGTTTTGGGAGCGTGTTCGCCCAAACGCTCACGCAAACGGGCGGGATAATCAGCGGCGGTTGAGTTGAGTACCGTTGGATTCATCCATGAAGTTCTACGCGAGATCGATGGGCCAGCGATACGGCTGTTCCTCTAACTGACGGATTATCTCTACAGGAGCGACTCAAGACGGTAAAATCATTTTGAGCCGAGGCATGGGCTGCGGTTGCACGCTTGAGCGCGTTTCCTTTATTTCTTAGCTAGTTCTTTCTCGCTAAACGCAGGTCCGCAGTGATGGCCAGTTCAAACAAATCGCTACGAAGGAGCCGAGTTGAGAAAAACAATACGTCGAGATTTTCGATCTCCCCGGTTTTTGGGTTGAGCCTGGCGATGACCTCGTCACCCAGTTCCTCAGACTCCTGTTCGGGATAGGGTGGCGTCTTGTTGATGTAGAGAATGTCTCCTTGACGATCGTATTTAAATGTCAGTTTCGCTTCCATTGCAATTTAGACTGTTTCAAATTGTAGCGCCCGAGCGTTTAATCTCGGTGAGCGCTTTGAGAGGTGCAAGATTTCAATGCCCACTATCTGGTTTTCGTCATTGAGATCAACGACGATTCCCGGAGACACCTCTTCTGAGTCAATGATTTTAGAATCATCAAGGGTCAAATATAGTGCGTCAGCTTCGCGGTCGATTTTGAGTTTCATATTCTGTCCCTCATATTCCTATCAAAATAGAACGTCACAACCCTCACAGGATTCGATGACTTATTAATTATCACACGGAGCACACGATGACCATGCTCAGGTATAGGCGCCAAGCGGTGCTCCAGCGTGTCGTCAATCCGGTCAGAGTCAATTTTAGCGGGAGCGTCAAGGGTGCGCTCGATCCAAGCGATTGGAATATTCCGTCTCAAGAGCAAGTCTTGAGCATGCTGGGTTAATATGTAGTCCATCTATCTCTATTTCTTACAACGCTTAGTAACGGTTCCTGCCGGAGCGCTCATTCCTTTTCGATTTCCGCGTCGCGCCCCATCCGGTACTTGATGTCGTAATTGATAATGAAGTCCAACTCCTCATCCGTGAACCCGTAGTGCGCCGCCAGCACCCGGTCGATTTCGTCGATGATAGACTTGCTGGATTTCGGATAGATACACTGAACGGTCAACGTGTCGTGATGAAATCGCATCGTCCGGTTCTCAGAATTCCTTTGCAAATCGTCCATCAAAGTTCTGGCCAATTTCAAGAGCGGCTTCTTTGCCGTACTTGCAGCCAATGCTTGGAGATTGATGGGGAATGCGTCGATTTCGCGCTTGTTGACGTGACGGCAATCGGAAAATACGGTTACAAACCAGTAGAACAAATTCGAGTTAAGGCAACACAACGTGTGCGCGGCGTGTTCTTCCGTTGTGAATCCAAGGTCTTTAAACTCAGACGGAGGACGACTGCCGCCTTTGCCGTCGAGAACTCGCGATACGAAGTTCAGAATTTGCAGGAAGTAGCCGACCTTTCGTGAGTAAAAGATTCTGTGCCGCCCTGTCCCGCTGTAGAACATGCACCAGCGGTCGTTCCAACGGTCTTCGAACCACCTAGCTAACTTGTTGCAAGCGTCGTGATCTAGCACGTCGACGTTAAGTTCGCCCTGTTTCGCCAGACCTGCGAACGTAAGGTTGCTGCTTCCCAAGTAACCAACGATCGGATTGATGGGATGTGGCAAATGAAGCAAATAGAGTTTTGCGTGTAGGGGATGACGGAGAAATAGTTTTACTACGACTTTCTTGGCTCTGATCTGAGCTGCGAGTCGACGCAGTCCCGCTTCATCGTCGTTGGTCGGCATGCCGATCGTCAGTTGGGCTCGAAACTCTTCGGCGAGCCGGTTTTTCAGCCGAACTGCCGTCTGATTGTCGAGTTCATCGTCATGCCTGACGAGACTGAACGCATCGAGAAGCTCATCCTGAGGGAGCTTCGCCATCCCGACGAGCAAACGGCAACAGTGGCTATCCCCACCGGCCCAAGATTCGATATAGGAATCAATCTGCTTCCATCCGCGGAGATTAAAATAACCGACGCAAAAGTCAGCTCTCGAAGAAATCTCAAGCGTCTCGCGCAACGCGGGAAGCAGTTGCTGATCTATATTGTCGAAGATGCGGGGCATGGCAGTGAGCTTCTTGTGGCCGGCTAAGTTTCGCGATTCTACGCGCAGTGACCGCGGGAGAGCAAGGATACGATAGCCGAACAAAAACGATGTAACTTGAAAGTCGAAGGCGCGGACGATAAAAGTTTAGATCATGCTTCACTACCAGGATCTTGGGCGGGTGGACTATCTCGCTGTCCTCAAGTTGCAAGAACGCCTCGTCGAATCTAAGCAGCGTGAGTCCTCCGCCGACATTCTACTTTTCGTCGAGCATCCCCATGTTTACACTCTTGGCCGCGGCGGTAAGGAATCGAATGTTCTGAGCGCTAAGGACGTTCCAGTCTACCGCACCAGTCGAGGCGGCGATGTGACTTATCATGGTCCCGGGCAATTAGTGGTTTATCCCATCATCGATCTGCGCTCGAAGCTGCGCAAGGACGTGCATCGTTACGTGCGGAATCTCGAATTATCCACCATTCGAACCTTGAAAGACTTCGGCCTTACAGGCACGCGCCGGCCACCCTTCACGGGAATTTGGATCGGCGATCAAAAGATCGCCGCCATCGGCGTGGCCGTGCGCCGCTGTATCACCTTCCACGGCCTGGCACTGAACGTGAATCCGGATCTAATTTACTTCAAGCGCATCATCCCCTGCGGTCTCGCTTGGGCCGACGTAACTTCGATGGCGAAAGAGCTTGGCAAAGAGCAAAACGCAGAGCGGGTAAGAGATAGTTTTCTCCGTCACTTCGCTGAACTATTCGGCTATGCCGACGTCAAAGAAGGCTTGGAATTCGATTGCCACACCGGTGCGTTGAATTCCGAATCCGACGCAACGATTGAAACGTTTTGAACGACTTGAACGATCGGAACCCGTTAAGTAAATGCCCCGCCGACATCCCGACTGGATAAAAGTCAAAGGTCCAGGTAGTCCCAACTACCTCCGCCTGAAACGGATCATGCGGGAGAAAAACCTCCACACGGTCTGCGAAGAGGCGCGCTGCCCGAACATCGGCGAATGTTGGGGCAACAAGACCGCGACGTTTTTGATTCTCGGCGACACCTGCACGCGCGGCTGCCGTTTTTGCGCCATCGACAAAGGCAAACCGCTCGCCCTCGATCCCGAGGAGCCGCGCAATATCGGTCTTGTCGTCAAAGATCTCGGCTTGGATCACATCGTTGTGACTTCGGTCAATCGCGACGATCTTCCCGACGGTGGCGCAGCGCATTTTGCCAAGACCGTGTTCTGGATCAAGGCGCTCAATCCCGGTATTCGCGTGGAACTGCTGATTCCCGACTTTGAAGGCAACTTGCAGGCGCTCAAAACCGTGGTCGAATCCGGGATAGAAATCCTCAATCACAATATCGAAACCGTGCCGCGCCTTTACGGCAAAGTACGACCCGGGCACACTTACGAATGTTCGTTGAATATTTTGCATGAAGCGAAAAAATTTCGCGCCGGCGTGCTTACCAAGTCCGGTTTCATGCTCGGCGTCGGCGAAACAAGCGAGGAAGTGATGACGACGCTGTGCGATCTGCGCGAACAAAAAGTCGACATCGTCACCATCGGCCAGTATCTGCAGCCGTCCAACCGCCAACTCAAAGTCGAACGCTACGTCACCCCGGAAGAATTTCTGGGATTCAAAGTCGAAGCAGAAAAGCTGGGCTTTCGTCACGTCGAGTCCGGCCCCCTCGTGCGCAGCTCCTATCACGCCTGGAGCCACTGAATTGACAGGCTGGTGAAAGTGAGGCGACAAACATCGATGATTGACAGTAGCGATCCTCAATCCTCTATCGTCGGTCCCTGCTACTTTGATCCTAGTGAGTCAATACCAAATCACCAAGGAGGGAGTGCCATGAAAGTATTGCGCTTGCGGTCATGGAATTTTCACGCGGAGAACTTAGATGCGATGACGCGCTTTTACCAGGGTGCGTTAGGCGCCGAGTTGCGCACCCAGCACACGGTGGCCGGCGTCAAAGTGAACCGGCTGCGCGCCGGGGAGACCGGTCTCGGTCTTTTCGACGCCTCTGAGAAACGCGCGCCGCAGGTCCCGCATCACACGTTCGACATCGAAGGGCCAAGCGACCCCAAGGATCTAATCAAAGAGCTGCAAGACAAGGGCATCAAAGTCGAAGAGACGCGCATACATGGCGACGGCCCGGGCTATTCAGTTTACATCACGGACCCGAACGGAAATCGCATCGAGCTGTCTAACGATTAGGTTTTGCGCTGAATTGCGGCTCTGTAGTGGCGACCGGCGGTCGCCACGCTCACGCCACGGCAATCTTCGCCGCCAGCCATCGCGCCGTGCGCAACAGACGCGCGTCGCCGAGCCGCGGGCCGACGAGCTGTACGCCGAGCGGTAGACCGTCCGCGCTTTGCAGCAGTGGTAATGTGACGCATGGCATGCCGCACAATGTCCAAAGTGTGCAGAACGAGGGATCGCCAGTGGAGGCAAGACCTTTAGGCGCGGCGCTCGGCGCGGCAGGAGTGAGAATTGCATCGTAACGCTGCTCGAACAATTCGACAAAACTTTCGTGGATTGGATTGATCCGGGCCAACGCTCGTTGATAGTCAACCGCGCGAACCTCATGGCCGCGCTCGATCTGCGCGCGCAATTGTTCCGATAGCTGATCGCGGCCATGCTTCCATTCGCGCTCGAGATTCAGCGCCATTTCCGCGCTCATGATATTCTGGTGCCACTGCCACGCTTCCTCCGCCGACGGAAAAAGCTCGACTTCCTCCACCTGTGTACCAAGTTGTTCGATGATTTCGGCAAAGCCTTCTCTAGTATCTTCGTCGGCGCGTTCCCACATGGGTGTCTTAATAAACGCAAACATCGGCGGCAACGGCGGCTCTTCGGCGCCGACGTCAACGAAGGGGATGCGCGCTCGCGGGCGCGTGTCGGCGTCGTGCTCGTCGAATCCAACAAGCTGTGCAGCGAGCAATGCGATGTCGTCGATGGAACGTGCAAACAGCCCGACATGATCGAGCGTCCGGGAGAGCGCAAATGCGCCGTGGCGAGAAATCAAACCATGTGTCGGCTTGAAACCGACGACGCCGCAATAGGCCGCGGGACGAATAGTGGAACCGTTCGTCTGGCTGCCTATTGCGAGGGAAACCATATTAGCGGCGACCGCCGCCGCTGAGCCGCTCGACGAACCGCCGGGGGTATGCTCGGAGTTGTGCGGATTACGAGTCTTACCAGGAAAAAAATAGGCGAACTCGGTGGTCACGGTCTTGCCCATGATCACCGCGCCCGCTGCGCGCAACATGGAAACCACCGTCGCATCACGCGACGGCGTGCGGCCGGCATAGATCACCGAACCATTCTCGGTCGGCATATCGGCGGTGTCGAAAATATCCTTGATGCCGATCGGCACACCGTGCAACTCGCCAATCGGTTGACCGCTCAAGCGAAGCGTGTCCGCCGCGCGCGCTTGTGCGAGAACGTGATCAGGATCGAGAAACGCCCAGGCCTCAACTTTTGAATCGATCTCACCCACGCGCGCTAAACAGGCTTCGACCAGCTGCTCCGAGCTGATTACGCCATCGCGGATCAGACGGACGGCCTCCGACGCAGAGATTAAATGAAGATTCGTCAGGCTCACTATTCTGCTCCAGATTAATGTTCTCGATCGTCACCTTTTCCGTTTGGTGCCGCGAATGAGAAGCTAGCAGCCCAAGGCCCGAAGGAGAAGGGCACCGGAAACGTACGTGGTCAGTACGTTGAGGATGCCCGACGACTGAGAACGCAGGGCTGCGACGCCTATCGCCGCGGCACTAATTGCCGTATAGGAACTCTGGCAACCACAGCGTCATTCCCGGCCACGCATACATGAATATTAAACAGATACAGACGATGATCATGTACGGCATCATCCCTGCAAAAATTTGGTTGAGCGTAACGTGCGGCGGCGCCACACCCTTTAAGTAGAAAGCCGACATCGCCACCGGCGGCGACAGGAATGCCGCCTGCAGATTGACCGCGACCATGGTGCCGAACAGGATCGGGTCCACCTGGAAGTGGCTCAATAGTGGAATGAAGATCGGACAGAAGATCACGATGATCTCGGTCCATTCGAGAGGCCAACCCAGCAAGAATATAATCAGCTGAGAAACGAAGAGAAATCCCAGCGGCGAGAGATTCATGCTGAGTACCCAGCGCTCGATCAGTCCCTGGCCCCCGTGCAGCGCAAAGACGCTGGAAAACAGCGCCGAGCCGACGAAAAGCCAGCACACCATCGCGGTCGTTTTCGCCGTCAGGAATACCGACTCCTTGAGGTTTTGTCGCAGCTCGGGCGACTGCGGCAGGGCCCACAGGAAAGGCACCGCGGTTCCCACAAACACGCCGCTGAGAGTTCCCGACACAAGCAGCGTCACGAAACCGCCGCGAGGCCAACCGAGTGCCACGCCGACGATCACCCCAACAAGGCTCGACCACCAAACGCGGCTGGGGTACTTCATCATGACCGCCAAATACAGCGCGCCGAGCGCCCCGATCCCCGCTGACTCGGTCGCAGTCGTGATCCCGAACAGGATCACCGCGAGCACTACGACAGTGAGCACCCCCAGCGGCACAACGGAGACCACAAGTTCCTTCAGGATCTCAAGTTGATCGCCGTCCATGCGCCAGTAGTAGATGGCGAGCAGCACCGCGGCGAGCGCGGCGAATCCCCAGAACCAGGCATAGAAGTGTTCCGGGATCTTTCCCGCCGTCGCTGCGGCCGTGGACTCGCCTACAGAGTCCACTTCCTGCACCGGTGTTTCGCCAGTCGGCGTCGGCTCCGTTGACTCCACCGTTGGTTCCGCGCCGCCGAGCTCCTGCGGTTTCTCCCCCGCGCCGAGCTCTTCGGGCTTTTCTTGGGCAGTGCCGAGCTCCTGCGGCTTCTCAGCGTCAGCAACCGTCGCTCCACCCAGTGTCGAGACGCTTTGCGATGCAGAAGTGGCAGCTGCCGTCTGTGCGGGTGCGTTGTAAATGGTGACGTACCACCAGGCAGCGCCGAAGCTGGCAACCGTGAGCGTCAACGGCACCAGCAGCGTGATGATACTCTTGAGAATTGTACCGTACCGTATGAACTCACCGTCTGGCGCTTGCGTGTCACGCAGGGCCCCTGGCCGAAGTGCGGCAGTAATTAAACCGCCGACAACTCTTCGAGACGGGCCCCGCTCCAGTCGCTTCAGCCATTCCGGCACCTTGGTCTGGTATTGGCCTTCCGGTAACTTCGGCGCGATCTTCGGGTTGAGGATTGCCCAGCCAAGAATGTAGACGAGGTAAAGGAACGTGAGGAAAAAGCCCGGCAGCATCGCCGCCGCGTACAGTTTCACGATCGACTGTCCGGCTACGGCGGCGTAGACAATTAGCATCACCGAAGGCGGGATCAATATGCCGAGGGTGCCGCCTGCGGCAATCGCGCCGGAGGCGAGTCGCACGTCGTATCCGGCATTCAGCATCGGACGCAACGCAATCACGCCCATCAGCACCACCACGGCGCCGACAATGCCCGAGGCGATCCCCCAGAACGCGCAGACTAGAAGCGTCGTCACGGCAAGCGACGCGGGCACCCGCCGAAACGCAAGCTGGACGCTATGGAACATCCGGTCGACCAGTGCCGCTCGTTCCATGATGTAACCCATGAAGACAAACAGCGGCACCGACAGCAGCGTGTCATTGACCATGACGCCGTAAGTCCGCTGGACCATTAGATCGAAAACCCGGTTATCGTACCAGTGTTGACCCGGAAGCCAGAAAGCCAAGAAGCCAAAGACCATTCCCAGTCCCATGAGCGTAAACGCGGTCGGAAAACCCATCATGATCGCGATCACGATAAGCCCAAGCATGGTCAGGCCGAGGATCGGATCGCTCATGATTTTTTCTCTTCCTCGGTCTCCATGGAGCTGCGATGACGCGCCGCTTCGTCAATGGCGTGGGCCGACCCCATGGCGGTACGACGCGACTCTTCGTCGATGAACTCGCTATGCGAGAGTTGGGTTTCGATGACGTCGATTTCCTCGACGTCCTCGAGCCGCGCGGGCCAGGTGCCGGTGCGCAGACACTGGATGCAGCGTAAGATCTCGGCTACCCCCTGGAGCATCACCAGCGCTCCCGCGATGGGAATCACCGATTTGAAGTGATAAATGGGCGGCCCCTCCGCGGTCACCGTCGAGTGCTCCCCGATGAGCCACGATTCCTTGGCATAACCGTAACCGGCGTAGCTGAGCGCGAGGATTCCTGGAATGAAAAAAAGAAAATAGAGCGCCAGGTCGAGAGTCGCTTGGCGGCGCGGCGAGAGCCGCCCGTAGACGAAGTCGGCGCGCACATGCCCGCCGAGCGCGAGCGTGTATGCGCCGCACATCATAAACAGCGTACCGTAAAGCATGTTGTTTAAATCGAAAATCCAGGCCGTCGGCGCGTTCAGGATGTAGCGTTTGAAGACCTCGACGGAAATCACGAGGGTAGCTGCGACGATCAGCCACGCGAAAGCTTTCCCCGACCAGTAACTAATCTGATCGATGGCATGGAGCAGGCGCTGGGCGTTCATCGGTACGCAAAACCATCCAACCATCTACCACATGGCAGATGGTTGGATAGATGGCTGGGATTCGTCGCGGAGCGGCTAGCTCTTCTTGGGCTCCGGTTTAGCGGCAGGTGCCGCGGGCTTGGCGGCTGCCTTGCGGAAATAGTGATCATAGGCCATGCGCGGGCTGATCTGCGTATCGAGATGCCACTTGACCACCCGCTGGGCGAATTGGCGCTGAGAGGCCTCGATCTCTTTGAACATCGGATTTTCGGCGGCCTTCTTTGCTGCGGCCTCATCGTACACGACTAGCTGCCTCTGCAGCACGGAGTCGGGGGTTCTGTAGAACCTTACCTTGTCCTTGGTCTGCATCTCGATGTAGTCCTTCGAGTAACGGTCGATCGCCTTCCATGACATGTCTGCTGAAGCCGCCTCCACACCGTATTCGATGAGCGCTTTCATCTTTGCCGGCAGGGCATCGTACTTGGTCTTGTTGAACGTGATCTCGAACTGCTCGGCGGCTTGGTGGTAACTCTGCAGCATGCACACCTTGGAGACATCGGGAAAACCGAGTATGCGGTCGGACGAGGCGTTGTTGAATTCCGCCGCCTCGATCAGTCCGCGATCCATCGCAGGCACGATCTCGCCGCCGGGGAGCGCGTTCACCGCGGCGCCCATGCCCGTGAACACGTCGATCGAGAGGCCCACGGTGCGGAACTTCATGCCCTTGAAGTCGTCGGCCTTCGTAATCGGCTTCTTGAACCAGCCGAGCGGCTGGGTCGGCATCGGGCCGTAGAGAAAGGAGACGACGTTGGCGCCGATCGATTTGTAAAGCTTCTCCAGCAAGTCCTTACCGCCGCCGTATTTATGCCAGGCGAGCATCGTGTTGGCGTCCATGCCGAAAGCCGGACCCGATCCCCATTGCGAGAGTGCTGTCTGCTTGCCGTAGTGGTATACGACCACACCATGACCGCCGTCGAGGGTACCTTTGGAGACGGCATCAAGCAGACCAAAGGCCGGCACCACGGCGCCGGCGGGCAGCACCTCAATTTTCAAGTCGCCGCCGGTCATGTCGTTGACCTTCTTGGCGAAGTCGAGGGCATACTCATGAAAGATGTCCTTTTGCGGCCAGGTGCTCTGAAAACGCATCGAGATCGGTCCCGCCTGCCCTTTGGCGATCATCGGGAAGCCGAGCACGGCCGCACCTCCCGCGGCCATCGCCGCTTTGAGGACATTTCGCCGCGATACTTTTTTTGCGCTTTGTTCCTCGGCCTTCTTCTGCTCACTCATGGTCCGCCTCCTAGTTAAGGTTACTTTCATCAAATGTGACTTTTCCCGCTTATATACAGTTCGGGAATTTCCGTCAATGTCCATATCGTCAAGGAAAAGTTGGTTAGTGCCGAGTAGTCGTTGGTGCGGCGTATGGGGTTTTCAACTTCGCGAAGGCTAAATTTTGTTGGCTGTTTGACACTTCATTCTTGCCTCGGATAGGCTGCTTAAGGGCGGCTTCAATGCCATGAATCGAGTTAATCTAGTTGACGCGCTGCGCGCCATCGTCGGCGCTCGTTACGTCCTTATCGAAAAGGAAGACGTCATTGTCTATGAACAGGACGGCTCGATCTTTCAAGTCATGCCCGAGATCGTCGTCCTGCCGGGCGATGTTGAACAGGTTTCCGCAGTCGTAAAGATCGCCAAGCAAGCCGACGTTCCAATCATTCCGCGCGGCTCGGGCACTGGACTCGCCGGCGGCGCGGTGCCGGCCGAGGGCGGCATCGTTCTCTCACTGGCACGACTGAATCGGATTTTGAAAATCGATCTCGAAAACCGCGTCGCCATCGTCGAGCCCGGCGTGATCAATATCGATGTCACCAAAGCCATGGCGAAGGATGGTCTCTTCTACGCGCCGGACCCCAGCAGCCAAGCCGCCTGTTCCATCGGCGGCAACGTCGCGAACAATTCCGGCGGGCCGCACACCCTCGCTTATGGCGTCACCACCAATCACGTACTCGGCCTCGAAGTCGTGCTTGATGACGGCCAGATCGTTTGGCTGGGCGGCGAAGTTCCAGACACGCCGGGCTACGATCTGTGCGGTGTTTTCGTCGGCTCTGAAGGAACTCTGGGCATCGTCACCAAAGTCATCGTCCGGCTCATGCGCGCGCGTGAGTCGGTGCGCACGCTTTTGGCGATTTTCGATCAGATGGATTGCGCCACTCAAACTGTCGTCGATATCACTGCCGCGGGAATCATACCCGCGGCGCTAGAGATTATGGATCGAACGGCAATTGAGGCGGTCGAGCGTGGCGCGCCGGTAGGTTTTCCGCGCGACGCCGAGGCGGTGCTGATCGTCGAAATCGAGGGATTGACCGAGCACACCGAGCGCGCCATAAAACTCGCGCGCGAAATTTGTCAACGAGACGGCGCCCGCGAAGTCAAGCTTGCCGCCGATGAAGCGGAACGCCAGCGACTTTGGAAAGGCCGCAAGGGCGCCTTCGGCGCCATGGGGGCCCTGGCGCCGAACTATTATGTCCAAGACGGCGTGGTGCCGCGCAGCAAGTTGCCGGAGATAATGAAGCGCATCACCGAGATCAGTAAACAATTTAACCTGCGTATTGCCAACGTGTTTCACGCCGGCGACGGCAACCTGCATCCGAACATCTTGTTCGATATGCGCGCGCCTGGCGAATTGGACCGCGTGATCGAAGCCGGCGCCGCCACTTTGCGCGCTTGCATCGAGCTCGGCGGCAGCATCACCGGCGAGCACGGCGTCGGCTTGGAGAAGAAGGCTTACATCGGCTTGCTTTTCAACGAAGCCGATTTGGCAGCGATGGCGCGAGTGCGGCGCGTTTTCGACCCAGACAACAGGTTCAATCCGGCGAAACTTTTTCCAACACCAGCGAGCTGTGGCGAAGTACGTTTGCAGCCGGCACAAATTCCGGCGGGGTTGTGGATATGAAACTGTCTAGAGTTTCGAGTTCCGTGTCTCGGGTCTAGCAGATTTCTTCGCTCGTCAACTTTAGACCCGAGACTCTAGACTCACGAAAGGTCGCGATTGGAACTACTGCGCAACAAACCCGAAGACACCGATACCACGAAGGTGCCCGCATTGGATCTCCCCGAGCTTTACCAGTGCGTGCATTGCGGTCTTTGCTTGAATCAGTGCCCGACCTATCGTGCTTTGCACCTCGAGCCTGAGTCGCCGCGTGGCCGAATTCATCTGGTCAAAGCCGCTGCCGAAGGACGCATCGAGCTTAACGACCGTTTCAAAGAACACATCTATCTCTGCCTGCTCTGCCGCGCCTGCGAGACAGCCTGTCCGTCCGGCGTGCAGTATGGTCGGATCGCCGAAACGGCGCGCGAACAGCTCGGCCCGCCAGGCTCTGCTTTCGCGCGCGCGGTGCTGAATTTCGTTTTCACGCGTTTGCTGCCCTATCCGCGCCGGCTGCGTTTTGTCTTCACTCTGCTGCGTCTGTACCAACGCAGCGGATTGCAACCGATCGCGCGGGCGCTGCTACCGGGCAAATTGCGGGAAATGGATTCGATGCTGCCCACGATCCCGTCAAGGTTTTATCATCCCAAAGCGCCTAGATTTTCCGCGATCGGCGCGCGCCGCGCCACGGTCGCCATGCTCAACGGCTGCGTCATGCCGCTGTTGTTCGGCGACGTTAACGAAGCCACCGTGCGCGTGCTCAGGCGCAACGGCTGCGACGTCGTATTGCCAAAAAATCAGATCTGCTGCGGCGCGTTGAATATTCATAACGGCGAGAGCGCCGCCGCCAAGCAGATGGCACGGCGCAACATCGATGTCTTTCTGGCAGCCAACGTCGACGCGATCGTCGTCAACTCCGCCGGCTGCGGCGCGGCGATGAAAGAATATGGCTACCTATTGCGCGACGATCTCGCCTATCGAGAAAAGGCGGAGCGTTTCAGTTCGCTGGTTAAAGACGCCGGCGAATATCTCGCCGGTCTCGGACTGGTTGCCATGCTTCGCCCGGTCGAAATGACGGTGACTTATCAGGACCCTTGCCATCTCGCGCACGGTCAGCGGGTTCGAGCGCAACCGCGAACGTTGCTGCAGTCGATCCCAGGACTAAAGCTCGTCGAAATGGACGGCGCCGACCGCTGCTGCGGCAGCGCCGGCATCTATAACTTGACCCACGCCGATATGTCGCAACATCTGCTCAAAGAAAAAATGCAGTCGGTGGCCGCGACACATGTCGATGCGATTGTCGCGCCTAATCCCGGCTGCATTCTGCAGCTCCGTTACGGCGCACAGCGTCACGGACTCAACGTGAAAATTTATCATCTGATGGATCTGCTCGACCGCGCCTGCAGCGAAGCCGACGCAGCGTCTAAATGAAATCGACTGCCGATCAATTGGCACAAAGACTGGCGTCGGAGTTGGGCGCTGACACGGTCTCTCTTGACGCCGACCGGCTCGCCTCTCACAAGATCGACGGCAAACAGCCCGCACTGATCTGCACGCCCGGCACGCGTGATCAGGTCAGCGCCGCACTGCGCCTCTGCTCGGAAGAAGAAGCGAGTGTAATCCCTTGGGGCGGCGGCACGGCGATGCCATTGGGCAATCCGCCACGCCGAGTGGACGTCGTCGTTAGCACCGAACGGCTAATCCAAGTCATCGAACACGACCACGCCAATCTCACTGTCACGGCAGAAAGCGGGATCAGCTTGGCTGCGCTGCAGCAACTGCTCGCAGACCAGCGACAATTCGTGCCCTTTGACCCGCCGTTTCCCGAACGGTCCACCGTCGGCGGCATCGTTGCCGCCAATCTCAATGGCACACGGCGCAGTTGTTACGGCAGCGTGCGCGATCTAGTGATCGGCATGAAAGTGGCTCTCATCAGCGGCGAGCAAATCAAAGCCGGGGGCAAGGTCGTCAAGAACGTAGCGGGTTATGACATGTGCAAGCTATTCGTCGGCTCGCTCGGCACGCTTGGAATCATTACCGAAGTAACATTGAGGCTAGCGCCGATTCCCGAAAGCTCGGCCACAGCGATCGCCTTGGGAGATTTTTCGCAAGCCAGGCAATTCACGCACGAGTTATTCCACTCCCGGCTGTTGCCGGCGGCGGTGATTCTGTCAAACGATCACGCGCGCAAACAATGGCGCGTTGCCGTATGGTGTGAAGGCTTCGAGGAAACCATCGTACGGTGCCGGCGCGACCTAGCTACGCTCACCGAGAATGCCAAAATGGACACGCAATGCTTAGGCGGCGACGAGCACGAGCAATTTTGGCGCGCCGTGAGGGATTTTCCTCTTCAAGACAAACGGTTGATTTATCGCATCACGCTGCCGCGCGCAGAGATTTTCGATTTTGTTCACCTCACGACAAACTGGCATGACACCGAAATGATAGTGGATAACGTGAGCGGCACGATTTGGTTAGCTTGCGAACCAACGAGGGCGGCGGCCCAGCGTTTTTCCGATCTCGCAACCATGGCGCGCGCGCGCCACGGCCACGCGATGATCCATGCGGCGCACGGGGATCTTAAGCAGGGATTGGAAGTCTGGGGTGAGTCGCCTCGGACGTTCTCGCTCATGCGCGACATCAAGCAGCAGTTCGACCCGAGAGGATTGCTCAATGCTGGCCGTTTCGTCGGCGGTCTGTAAAGCTTTGGCGCATTTATATTTCACTTTGCCAGCACTCGGATCTCTGAGATTAAAAAAACCGAATCACCCAATCACTGAACCAATTGTCGACGCCGAACCCGGCGCTGCCACGCACAGCAAAGTAAGCGGCGGCGGCGACAAAGACGAGATTATCGCGCAGGCCCACTTCGTGGGCATGGTAGGATTGCCGGTCAAAGGAGCGAAAATAGTTTTGCGCTTTTTCATCTTTGATCGCGGCTTTCACAACCGGCACCATGGTCGGCAGTACTTTGAGCCAGTGCCAGTGCAGGCCGAAGGTTGGGATCAAAAAGATAATGATCATCAGGGCGCAGATGGGCGTTTGAATTCCCGCAGCGAGGCCGAAACCGCCGACGACCATTAGAAATGTCGCGACGAAACCGAAAACTGTCGCGCCCTTTGGGAATAAAATGCTCGCGGTCTGCACCGGATTGGGCCAGCGGCGCACGTTGCTCAGACCGCTGATCAACATGCGCCAGCCGAGAATAACCCGCAGAATCGCTTCGCTCATTATGACTAGTGTCGAGTGGTCCAATGATTTCTCCTGTAGCAGCGCTTGGATAGAATTTCGCCGCACTATAATCGGCGCCAGGATCGCGGTCAATTTGTCGCAGCCAAAGTTCGCCATGACGATGCGCATCGCACCGACCGTGACATTCAGGTCACGAATTGGACCGGCATCGGTAAAATTTGTCCAGCCGACAACCATTTTGGGTTGTTTCCGCAATAAAATTTCTTTATTATGCGGCGGTTAGCCACCGCCTTTGTCTGGCACGGCGGTTGCTCAAGCCCCACCCTGGCAAAAGGAGTTGGCATGCGCGATATTGCAAAATGGTTTCTCTTGCTTGTACTAGGTCTTTTGGTGTTACAGCCATCGACCGCTTCCGCCCAGGTAAGTTCTCTTCAATCCAGTCCGTTCGTTCTTCCCGCCGGCCTGGAGCCGGCCGTAGACTTTTGGAAAAAAGTCTTTAGCGAAATCAGCCTTTCACAATTGATCTATTTCGATCCGTCCGACATGAGCAAGATCTACGAGGTCGTCGACGTGGGCGAGGAAAGCCGATCGAACGACTATATCTACGGCGAGCGCGCGCGCATCGCCGCCGCCAATGGCGTCGATATCGAGCGGGTCAAGGCGCAGCGCGGCGTGAAGGAAAGAACCGCCGCCGGCATCAAGCGGTCGGGACGCTATATTTCTCAGATCAAGCAAATTTTCAAAGACCGCGGTCTGCCGCCGGAACTCACCTATCTGCCGATCGTGGAATCGTCTTACGATATTAGCGCGCGATCGTCGGTCGGCGCTCTGGGCATCTGGCAGTTCATGCCCCGCACCGGACGGGAATATATGCGAGTGAACTCCGTAGTCGACGAAAGACGCGATCCAATCGAATCGTCCCGAGCCGCGGCGTCCTATCTCCAGCAAGCCTACGAGCTTTTAGGTAGCTGGCCGTTGGCGATCACCTCATACAACTATGGAAAGGGAGGTATGGCTCGCGCAGTGGAGGAAGTCGGGTCGGAAAATCTGGTCGACCTGATCGAAAAGTATAATCATCCCAACTGGGGCTTCGCGCCCAAACACTTTTACGCCGAGTTTCTCGCCGCGGTCGAGGTCGGCATGAACCTGCAGCAATATTTCCCCGGACTCGAGCTCGATGCTCCCGTCGAGATCAGAGAAGTTGAGCTGAATAACAAGACAACGCTGGCGGCGTTGATCAGCTCTTCCGGACTTAGCCGAGACGAATTTTTGGGGTGGAACCCCGCCCTTACTCCGACAAGCCGCATCGTCCCGGCAGGCTACCGGATGAAGTTGCCCATCGATCGAACCACGCCGCCGCTCGTCACTGTTGCCCAGGTGCAGCAGGCCACGAGTCGGCCCCAGGCGCAGGTCGTGCATCATCGGGTGCGCCGCGGCGAGACGCTTTACGATATCGCTCGCCGTTATGGGGCATCGGTGGAAAACCTTCTGCAGGTCAACGGACTGCGTAAGGCTCATCTGTTAAAAGTCGGAACCACGCTGCGCATCCCGAAAATATAGCGCGTTTTTGCTTTTGCGAAATTACTTTACAAGGCCGGGCCGCCAATCAGCGGCTCGGCCTTAGTTTTTTTTACGCTAACTGATATGACGTCGAGGAAAATTGTTAGGAGCTCGCGTCACGTTGACAAGTTTTCCGCCCGCTGCGTATAGTCAGCCGGGTGAAAGTTAAATCGTCGAATTATCAGCCGCGGTTGCCTCGACAGTTCGACCGAAGAATCGGTATCGCGGTTGGCGTTCTCGTCCTGCTGCAATATTGCGCGCCCCTTCTGGCCCAAGACGCCAAGAAGGTGCGCATGGCCTACTCCGCTTTTAGCATTTCGTTTTTGAATATCTTCGTCGCGCGCGACGCCGGATTGTTCAAAAAGCATGGGATAGACGTCGAACTCATTCAAATGGCTGGTCCGCTGCCGATAGCCGCGCTCGCCAGCGCTGAGATCGATTACTTGACGGGCTACACAACCGGGATCGTCGCCACCGGCCAGGGCGTGCCGCTCAAAGGGATCATGATCTCCCTGCGCAAGCCGCCTTTTTATCTGATCGCCGAGCCGAGCATTCAGCGGCCCACGGATCTCGCCGGCAAGAGAATCGGCGTCGACCGCATCGGCAGCTTGCAGCATTTGGTCGCGCGGCTGATGCTCAAGAACAAAGGTGTCGATCCGGACAAAGCGATTTTTACGCAGACGGGATCCGTGTCCAATACCGTAACCAGTTTGGGCCAGGGCGCGGTGTCGGCGGCGATTCTATCGGGGCCGCACAACGTCATCATGGCGCAAAAAGGTTTTCGGTCAATCGGCGCCGCCGATGAATTGCCGACGCATTTTCCAACGAGTGGGCTCGTGGTGAACGAGACCAAGCTCAAGAGCGATGCACCGCGCATTAAAAACGTGATCCGCGTCATGCTCGACGCCACGGCTTTTTGCCGCAAAGAAAAAAACTGGGTGGTCAATTACATTAAAGATCGCTGGAAACTAGAGCCGAAAACCGCCGAGACCGTGTACGATCAATGGCTATCGATTCTCACCCCGGACGGCAAGATCAGCATCAAAGACATGCAAGAATATTTCGATCTGGCGTACAGCCAAAAACAGATACCCGCGCCGATCAATGTCGCCGCGGTGACGGATTACACGCTGCTCGATCAGGTACTCGCGGGAAAGTAACAGTTGTCAGTATTCAGTTGTCAGTCAACCCCGAGCTCTAGACTCGGGACTCTAGACTCTGAAGCGACGAAGGAGCGAAAAATGGACGGCAAAGCGCTAGTTGACTTAGTTAAGAAAGAAGTTATCGAACCCGGCATACAACGTTTGATGGAGACGCCTTACTTTTCCGAATTACGCAGCGGCAAGCTCTCGATCAAACGCATGCAAGGTTGGGCGATCCAGCATTATCTGCATAACAAGGCGATCCTCAAATCGTTCGCCTTGGGCATGGTGAAAAACGCTCAGGACCAGACGATGTTCGATTATTTCATTTACCAGCTCAATGAAGAGCAGTCCCATCCGGACCTGGCGAAACGCTTCGGCCTTGCCTTGGGGCTCAAAGAAGAAGACTTCACCGAGGCGACGCAGATTTTTGAATGCCAGATTCATTCCGCGCGCACGGTCTACAACACGCTCACGGGCATCGCACCGCAAAATCGCGCGTCGGCGATGACCAGCGAAAGCATGGTGTGCCGCTACTCGGAAGAGTTTTTGAACGCAGGGCGCAAGCATTACGGACTCAGCGATCATGACCTGATATTTTTCACCACCCACATGGTCGCTGACATCGAACACACGGCGCAGTCCGCGGAGCTGATTGCCCGCATGGTCAAGACGCCTCGCGAAGAGCGCTTGGTGCGCGAAAGCGCCCAGTACATGGTGCGCATCAAGCTCGGCAAGTTCGACGGACTCTACCGGGAATACTCGTAGCCGAAGACGGCTACGCCGGTTTAAGCGCTCAATGTTCCAGGTTCAAAGTTTGGCGATTCCCGATTCGGCCCCTTGAACTCCGGAACGTTGAACCTTGAACTCTACCAATTGATCAGCGCCGTCGCTTCGATCTCTATCAAATACTTTTCCCCGGCAAAGCCGTCGACGAAAATGACTTCCACTTCAGGAATGTTCGATTGGGGCTCCTGGGCGAGAAGATTGCGCAATGTCTCAAGTTTCTGAGTTCGATCAAGCAACATCGAGAGCTTCACGACTTTGCTCCAGCTTGCGCCTGACACCGCGAAGGCATTGGCGAGAGTCCGCAAAACGTCCGGCACCTGTTCGTCCAGAGTCGGAACATCCGACGTGAAGCCTGAGTAGAACAGCCACGAGTCGTAACGCAAATAACAGAGATAATTTCTCGCCGGCTCGAAGTCGACCGGTCGCCGCTCAGCGGCCGGACCAATGGGTCGCATCGCCAGCAGCTCCAAACCGGCAGTTGCGTCTGAATCAAACCATTCTCTTGAAATGAAGCTCGAGCTTGCCGCCTTGCGATTACCGGTGAGAGTCTTTGACCGCGCCGCGGTCGCCAATGTCCGCGCGTCCCTATCTCGGCCCCACACACGGATACGCGCGGTGTTATCGAGTGACAAACCGTGCGACTTGAGCTCCGCCTCGAATTGCTGGAACAATTCATTGGCCGCGATCTCCGGCGGCGCCCCGGCCTTTCCCTCGCCAATAATTTCGACGAACTCGCGACCGAGCCAATTAAATAATGTCGTCTTCATAATGCGCGACTTTATCGCAACTTGTATCGCCATGAAAAGACTCTTTCATCATGCCCCGCCGAGGCATTTCGTAACTTGCCTTTACGAACACATTTGCATATGTGGTTCATTAGCCGGAGCAAATCTCACCCGTAATCGAGAGGAACCGCTGTCGTTGTATGTTCCACCGTTTACTCAGCGCCGAAGGGCAAAGCCGCTCAGCCAAGACCGTAGAGGTTTTCGGCTGGTTGATTCTGATCGAGGGAACCATCGTGCTATTCGCGCCGCATTTCTCGGCTTCTCTGATCGGCATACCGCCGCTCTCCGAACAAAGCGCAAACTATTATCGACTCGTCGGGCTGCTCGTGAGCGGACTCGGCATGCTCTATATCGCCAGCGGACGCTTGAACGCGGAAGGATTTGTTTTCGCCTCGATGCTCGATCGGCCGCTGGTGCCCTTTGCAATGGCGATCCTTTGGTATCTGAACATTATTCCCGGACCACTGGCTCTTATTTTTTCGATACAGGATTTCGGCAGCTTTCTTTGGACGTTGTTCACATGGCGAGCCGAGCATCAATAAAACTAAGGACGGAGACGTTAAGATGAGTAATCCAGTCATCGGGTTCATCGGTCTCGGCATCATGGGCAAACCCATGGCGCGAAATTTACTGAAGGCCGGATATACGTTGGTCGTTCACAACCGCAGCCGCGCGGCGATGGATGAACTGAGCAAAGAAGGCGCGCAGTCTGCAGCCAATTCCCAAGAAGTCGCCGCACGCAGCGAAGTCATAATTACTATGCTGCCTGATTCTCCCGATGTCGAACTCGTCTACGCCGGCGAGCAGGGAATCTTCTCCAACTTAAAATCCGGCACGTTACTGGTCGACATGTCGAGCATCTCACCGATCGTGGCGCGCAAGCTCGCGGCCGAGGCCGAGAAGCGCGGCTGCGACATGCTCGACGCGCCGGTAAGCGGCGGCGAAGCCGGCGCGATCGGCGCGTCCTTGTCGATCATGATCGGCGGCAAGGCGTCGGGCGTGGAAAGGGCGATGCCGATCTTTCAGGCGCTCGGAAAGAATATTGTACACGTCGGCGAAGCCGGCGCCGGCCAGGTGACGAAAGCCGCCAATCAAATGGTCGTCGGCACGACCATCGCGATCGTCAGCGAAGCTTTGGTGCTAGCCAAGAAAGCCGGCGTCGATCCGGCGAAAGTGCGCGAAGCGTTGTTGGGCGGCTTTGCACAATCAAAAATACTTGAAGCGCATGGGCAGAAGATGCTCGATCGCAATTTCAAACCTGGCTTTCGCATTCGCTTGCACGAAAAAGACATGAAGATCGCGCTGGCGACGGGGTCGGAGTATGGCGTGCCATTAATGGTGACCGGCGTCGTCGGTCAGATGATGACCGCCATGAAAGGCATGGGCAACGGCGACCTCGATCATTCCGGTTTGGTCAAGCTCGTAGAGGAGTTGGCGAAGTCTGAATTGACTGCGAAACCATGAAACCAGTAACGCCGCCCTCGCAAGATTGACAAGCTTGTCCCCACTCGACTAGCTTGGCCGCAAAACGACCCACGCACTGGAGGAACTTATGTCTGGAACCGCCGCCAAACTCGTCGACGCCGATACCCACGTTTCCGAGAATGACCAGATGTGGGAGCATTTCGAGCGTGAGATGTATCACCGCCGGCCGGTGTTGATATCCGTGCCGGAGAATACTCTCTATGGCGACCGAAACGCCATGTGGCTGATCGACGGCAATATTTTCCCCAAGCCTGCCGGCAAAGGCGGCTTCGCGCTGATCACGCCGTCAGCGGCGAAGAAACAGCAAACCCGCACGGACATCAGCACCGGTTGTCGGGAGATCACCGACCCCGAAGCGCGTTTGCGCGACATGGACAAGTCTGGTTTCGACGTACAGGTGATTTACCCGACGCTATTTTTAATTTACTTAACTGACGACGTCGCTCTTGAGGTCGCGTTGTGCCGCGCCTACAACCGTTGGATGGCCGAGGCGTGCGCGAAAGGAAACGATCGCTTGAAATGGGTGGTGATTCCACCGCTCCACTCCATTGAAGAGTCGCTCAAAGAATTGCGTTGGGCAAAAGAACATGGCGCGGTGGGAGTTTTTTTTCGCGGCATCGAGGGCACTCGAACGCTGGATGATCCGTACTTTTTCCCGGTCTATCAGGAAGCGAGCGATCTCGATCTGCCGATCTGCGTTCATCAAGGCTCGGGTTGCCCGACGCTCATCAACTTCTTCGACCTGGAGCGCAATCGCCAGTGGTCTCACTCGGCGATCCTGCCGCTGTTCGCCTTTAATGACATCGTCAACAACAGGATCCCTGAAAAGTTTCCCAAGCTCAGAATCGGCTTCATCGAATCCTATGCGACGTGGGTGCCGTATCTGTTGCACTCCTTTAAAAGGCAATTCCGCGAGCAATGGAAATTCTCTTCGACCCAAGATCTTTTTCGCGAGTTTCGCATTTTTATCGCTTGTGAAACCAGCGAAAACCTTCCCGTCATCGTGGACTGCATCGGTGAGGATAATCTGGTGATCGGCTCGGATTACGGCCACAACGATCCCTTTGAACAACGCAACCTGCTGCCGACGCTCAATTCGTTGACCACCATACCGAAACGCGTCGTCGACAAAATGGTGCGGGACAATCCCTGCCGGTTGTACGGTCTCTGACTTGAATACAGGCCACTGACCAGCTCAGTGATTGATGCACTATAACCGTTGCGAATACCTTGTCCCGAAAATATGTTTGCTAACTCCATCATCACTTCCCCCTTTGAAAAAGGGGGACTGAGGGGGATTTCGAAATCTGTGTGCTTGAGAAAATCCCCCCTTCCCCCCTTTTTTAAAGGGGGGATTGGCCAATTTAATGCTTCGATCGGTTCAAAAAACTTCTGGCTCAGGACTCTAGTCACTGTCGCGGCGTCATTCAAACTACTCGCCGCCAATGCCGCTGCCCTCGAGACCGTCAACATGGCTCTGAGCAACAAAAACTTTCAGATGATCCTCTATCCGATCGCGCAAGAGCGCGGCTATATGCAGGAAGAAGGCATCGACCTGCGCGTGATCCTCGCCCGCGCCGAGCTGAGTGTGCAGGCGACGATGGCGGGCAGCTTTCAGTTTAACATGGCCGGCACCATGGCGGTGGTAAACGTCATGAAAGGCGGCGCGCCGTTCAAAGTGATTCTCGCCACCAACGATAAAGTTCTGTCCTGGATTTTGAGCAAACCGGAAATCACGAGCCTCAAAGAGCTCAAGGGCAAGCGCGTCGCCACCAGCGGCGTGGCCAATGTGACCCTGATCATGGCCAAGCAAGTCATGCAAAAACACGGCATCGATCCCGATCGGGATATTAATTTCATCAACACCGGCGGCGGCAGCAACGGCGTGCGCGCTTTGATGGCGGGTGCGGTCGACGGCGTCGTCGCATCCACGGCGGAACGTTACATCGGTGTTCCTGCCGGTTTCCGAGAATTGTCGTTCATCGGCAATGAAGTGAAGAATTCCTGGGGCACGATGGCGACGACCGATCAATTGATTCAAGAAAAGCCGAAGCTCGTAGCCGGCATGATCAAGGCGTCGTTGAAGGCGCTGCGCTTCATTCGTAAGGAGCGCGACGCGACCATCGCGGTCGCCATGAAGTTCGCGAGTCTAGACAAAAATGTCGCCACGCGCATGTACGACGATCTCGTCGGCACCTTTAATCAAACCGGCATGGTCGACGAAGAAACTCAGCGCAACGACATTGAAGTTATCCGGCAGATCTTGAAGACTCCCGATACCATTCCGGTTCAGAGGGCCTACGACTTCCGCTTCGCCCGCGACGCCGACCGCCAATTGACACAATCCGGCTGGCGGCCGTAAAGAGGCCATGAAAAGCATGGGCAACCGCGATCTCAATCATTCCGGTCTGGTGAAGTTCGTCGAGGAGTTAGCGAAGACCGAGCTGACGCAAATTAGAATAGCCCTACCGTGTCCGAATCATGCGCGTCATCTCACTCTGATTCGTTCAGAAAAATCGCCGGCAAACGTAAACCTTTAAACTCCAGTTGCCAATTTCTTGCGTTTATCCCGCACGTATATGGATATCCCCGGAGAGTCGGGAGAACGCCGTTCATCTATTTCGAAAAGTTGAGTGACTCTAACCAAGTCGCCAAGTTTCTTGTATCCATAGTTGCGGGGATCAAACTCCGGAGCCTGCTTTGCGATGTGTTGTCCAATCTGCCCTAAATACGCCCAGCCATCTTCACTCGCAGAGTGTTCAACGGCGTTTTTCAAAAGATTAACTAGCGTCGTATCCTGGTTCAGGTCCGTAGTGGTTTTCTTTGTTGGGGAGCCGGCCGGCTCATCCTCCCGAAGTATCTCGGTATAGACAAACTTATCGCAAGCTCCGACAAATGCTTTGGGAGTCTTTTTTTCACCAAAACCATACACGGCCAGACCCGCCTCTCGAATCCGCGATGCCAAACGCGTAAAGTCACTATCGCTCGAAACGATACAGAAGCCATCCATTTTCTCCGTATAAAGCAAGTCCATTGCATCAATGATCAACGCACTATCGCTAGCGTTCTTTCCGACGGTATAGCGAAATTGTTGAATCGGCTGGACGGCATGTTCCAACAGAACATCCTTCCACCCTCTTAACAAAGTCGTGGTCCAGTCGCCGTAGATGCGCCTGACGCTCGCAATGCCGTATTTTGCTATTTCTGCCAACAAGGCATCAATGATCGAGGCTTGAGTATTTTCCGCGTCGATCAGCACGGCTAGCTTTTTCTGATTAATCTCCTGCTCCATCCTCGTCTCTCCTATAGCCGGTTGGAGTCTGGACCGCACTTCCATGCGCAAAACTATGGCTTCCACCCGGTCTTATTCAACTGTTGATCGGCGTCGACGGCAAAGCTGAAATCGTAGGCTTTGTTGTTAGCCACGGTTTCATTCCCGCTGACGACTTGGCGAATAATCGCGAGATCGTTTCTTTGTGTTTCATCGTCGACGACGCCGCTGCGCGTGAAGGTGCCGATAATGTCGTCATAGACACGGGTAGATTGCTGGCGCGAGACGCCGGAGAATTTAACCATGGCGGAGATCGTGCCCTCCTTGTCCTGGCGCAGATAGCGCAATGCCTTGATCGTCGCACGCACGAAGCCGCCAACCATCTTCGGGTTTTCCTTAATGAGCTTGTCCGTGGTCGCGAGGGTTCCCCATGAGTTTTTCACCTCGTTGCCCATGAAAAACATTTCGCGCATGCCTTTATCCATTGCCACGTAGCGCTGCTCGACGCTCAGTACCGCCGCGTCGAATCCACCGCCAAGGAGCGCCGCAAGCTGATTCCCTTGCCCGACGTCGAGATACGTCACGTCTTTGTTGCCATCCAGGCCGTGCTTGGTCAGGACCTGTTTCACCATAAAGGTTGCGACGGCGCCGACGCCGGTGGTGGCGATTTTCTTGCCCTTGAGCTCTTTAGGACTGGTGATCTCAGGGCGGGTGACCAGCCATTGAAGAACCCGATCGTTGGTCGCGGCCACTACTTTTAGCGGCGCACTCCCCCGAGCGATGCTCACCAGCGCGCTCGTGCCTGCGCCGGTGAACTGAATATCGCCGCCGAGCATCGCCTGGATGCTCGTTGTCGGCGCCACGAAGATCACCCTTTGATCGAGCCCTTCTTCCTTCATGTAGCCCTTCTGTTGAGCGACGGGATAGAGCACCATCTGGAAGCTTTTCGCCGGGACCGCCATGTTGATGGTCTGAAGTGACTGAGCGATTCCGAAATTCTGGTCGAGCAAGAGCAAAAATAGAATTATGACGATGACCGAGATTTGACCCGACGGTTGCGGGAACCGTGATTCAACCAGCGATTTTTTCATCGGAGTTCTCCACTCTGTGCTTCACACCCTCACCCTTCCCTCATGACGAGGGAGAGGGGTCAGAAAAAATAGATGAGATAGAGAACGTGTCGCATGAGTCTCAGTTAAGCGGATAGAGAAGCTTCGGATTGTCGAAGAATATTTTATCCGTGAGCGCCGGTGGAATGTCTTCGCGCGCGCGCATGGCGGCGACGAGCTGGCGCTCTTCGGACGGATCTTGATGACCGTAGTCCGAGCCGATGATCAAGTGATCTTCACCTGTATATTCGGAAATATACTTGACGTCCTCGTCCGCTTCGCAGGCGACAAAAATTCGGTATTCGCGAAACATGTCTTTGTCCGAGGAGAATTTCCACTTCTCGCGGAACAGTCTTTTCACAATATGCATCATAAACGGCACCCAACCCGCCGAAGCTTCGATGAAACCGAATCTTAGACGCGGAAACTGTTCTGGAATTTTATTGGCGATCAGGTCGCGGAACGCGAACAGCGGCTGCACGCGGCTGTGACCGAAAGTGTGGTTTCGCTCGACATCGAAGAGATTCAAGAACAGCGGACATCCCGCGCCGGTGTGAATAAGGATCGGCAGATCCGTATCGCTCGCTGCCTGGTAGATCGGGTTGAAGTAAGGGTTATCCAACGTCCGTTGCCCCTCGATGCCGCGAAAGAAAACTCCCACCGCGCCGTTGTCTTTGCCCCATTTGATTTCTTTCACCGACTCTTCCACTGAATGCAACGGCGGCACCACGACCCATTTCATCCGGCCGCCGGATTTAGCGCAGGCCTGGGCGAGAAATCGATTGTAGGCGCGCGCCATCGCGACGTCCAAAACGGTGTCATCGGTGATGTAAATCAAGAACAGCGTCGGAAACACCACCTGCGTCTGTACACCTAACTTATCCATGTCGTTCAGCCGGCCAGGAATATCCGTCATCTCACGATATGGGAGGTGAATATCGCCGCGCGCCGTTTCCAGCTTTGTTGCCGAAGGAGTGATCAGACGAAAACTGCCCTTGCCGTTGGGTTTGGGGAAAATATTACCGTCGATCAACCAAAACGCGTTGCGCGGGCCGTAAAGCGTATCGTCAGGACATTTGAGCAACACCGGCCGGCGGGGGTACATTTCCTTGTCCATCATCGCCCACATCGCTTCGCCTTCCGCTATATGCGTATCCGCATCGATTATCCCTGCCATATAAATCCTCCTTCAAAATGATCTTAATTGAATAAATCCAAATGTACCAAATCGGCCCCAACACTCCATTCCTCCATCACACCAACACACCACCCCAATTGCTTCTATGGCTTCCAGCCACTCTTGCTCAACTGGCGGTCGGCCTCCAACGCGAAACTGAAGTCGAACGCGCGCCCCGGCGCGAGAGTCTCTTTGGCATCGAGCACCTGCCGGATGACCGCCAGGTCGTTCTTCTGTGTGTCTTCGTTGACTGCGCCGTTGGCAGTGAAGGTACCGATCAAATCGTCGTATAGACGCGCCACAGTCGCCACAGACAATCCAGAGAACTTAACATACGCGGCGATCGTTCCGTCACGGTCCTTGCGTATCAAACGCAGCGCTTTGAGCGTCGCACGCGTGAAACCGGCCATTAGCTTTGACTGCTCCTTCATGAATTTCTCCGAGGCCGCGGTTGTACCCCAGGAGTTTTTAACCTCGTTGCCAAGATACATGAGCTCCTTCATGCCGTTATCGATGCCGGCATAGCGCTGCTCCACGCTGACAATAGCGGCGTCCACCGCTCCCGATATCAGCGCCACAGCTTGATTGCCGACCCCGGGATCGGTAAAGACGACGTCTTTGGTACCGTCGATGCCATACTTCGGCAAGAGGTTTTTAAACATGAACGTCGCCACCGAAGCGACGCCGGTAGTGGCGATTTTCCTGCCTTTCAAATCCTTGATGCTAGTGATGTTCGGCCGGCTGAGAATCCACTGGTGCACCCGGTCGTTTACGGCGAGCACAACTTTCGCCGGTATGCCGCCCCTGGCAATGGCAACCAACGCGCTACCGCCGGAAGCTGTGAGTTGAATGCTATCGGCGACCAGGGCTTGGATGCTCGGCGTGGGCTCCATGAAGGTGATCTTGAGATCGATGCCCTCTTCCTTCATGTAGCCGCGCTCCAGCGCCAGGGGAAAAATAATCTGCTGAAAACTTTTCGTCGGTAACGCGATCATGACCTCAGCTGCGGAGGCAAATTGCGCCAGCAGAGCCAGGATCGCCAACGCACAAAGACCGCAGACCGTCACCTTTCGATCGGTTGAAAAACTCGCATTGTGAGGCCTGCCCAACGTCCACATTCGCTCAGCCTCCTCTAGTCCTGTCGCTATGAAGTTACTATTGTTCAGCCGAGCTATATCAAAACCACCCGGTTCCGTGAAAGAACCCTTGGCGAGAACTCATTCTTTCACTGCCCCGGTGGCGATCCACTCGGACGCCACCTTGCGGGCGTCAATTGCTTTCTCAGGCGCGACTTGAGCCAGAAGCTTCTCAAACTGTTTGAAATCCACTTTCAGCGTCTCGTCCATGCAGATGATGTAGTCGTTGCAGGTTTTTTTCGCCAATGATTCGGAGTGCCCGAAGCGTTTAGTCAGGATCCGGATAGCGTCGTCGCGATGGCTCTTGAAATGGCGAATACCTTCCTGGTGTGCTGCCAGGAACTTTCTAAAATCGTCGGCGCTTTCCCGCCAAAGTTTCTCGCTGGTTTCGATGGTGATGGGCAATGGGTCATCGACCACATCCGGCCACTCGGAGATGCTATTAAATCCCCTCTCTTCAGCGATAAAACCGAAAGGCCGTGGTAGGAATGCACCGTCGACTTTGCCATCGATCAGCAAATTGAAAGCGTCTTGGTCGCCTTTGGGCATTTGTAACGTGAGATTCTTGCCGACATCGAGTTGAGCAAGGTTTCGAAATGTCTCTGCGATGGGTGTATTGCGTAACGGCCCTTCGCGGCAAGCCACCGCCTTATTTTTAAGATCCGCCAGCTTCGTGATCGTTGGCGCCGCAATCAGATAGTAAGGACAGCTATTCATCGCGCAACCAAGAATCCTCGTAGTTCTCGAAGTGAGGAAGTGTTGCAGTGAAGCCCGGCCGACGACCAGAGAGATCTGCGCGCTGCCGTTTTCAAGTCTGCGATAACGCTCTTCCGTACCTTGAACATGATTCCACGAAACATTAAGGCCATGCTTTTCAAATATTCCTGCTTCAATCGATAAATGTCCCGTGGGATCGCGAGCGAAATCACCCCCCGCGCCTTCAAGATGGCCGTACATGACGTTAAGATTAACCAGGCTCATCGCGACTCTCCTTTCATTGAACTACGGTCTCTTTTCTATAGTACGCCTTGCCAAGGCAAACAAACCTATCGTTGACAAAACCTCGACAACGGGAATAGATTCATTGCAGCGGGAGAGGAAACGGTTTCGTCGACTAAAACAAAAGGAGGTCAGCATGGAAGTCAAGGATATTTCTGAAATCGCCAAGGAGAGAAAGAAAGGCCAGCGCCGCATCGATCTTTACCGGCGGGAAAACCTGGAAACCTGGGTGTTGATTTTTCCCCCGGGCGACGTGCAGAAAATGCACAACCACCCGTCGGACCGGACCTACTACGTGCTCACCGGACGCGGCATCATGAAAGGCCTGAACGAATCGCACGAGCTGTCTCCAGGGCAGATCATCAGCATCCCGGCGCATGAATTTTATGAAGGGTCCAATCCGCACGATGAGCCGATGGTTCTGCTGGGCAATAGCCACAAGGCGACGCCGGAAGATGTCGCCAAAGCCGGCGGTCAGCGCAACGAGATTGATGAGAAGACCGGCAAGCGCGTCATTTTTCAACACGGGGGCGGCCAAGATATGGGCGTGCTGGCGGACTAGACGATCACAACAGATTTTTTGACCAATTTCATAAAGCCCGGTCTGGGGGTAACCCAGCCGGGCTTTTACTTTTTTACGATTCCGGAAAGAAACCGAACCGATCACTGTCACTGCAAGTCAAGGCGCTGTACGCGCGTTCACAGCCGCCGTCAGGTATGCCAATTCTCATCCATCAGTGTCTGTTTCATCACTGGTTTAGGTTTTGACCGAGCCGGGTATGAATGCGCCGGACGCGCTCCACTTGTCCCTTGGCCGCGAAACGTTCATAGAAGCCGTCGGCGCGAAATTCCCGCGCTAAATCGGCCCAGGGTTTGATGACGTTCGTAAAAACCTTGGGTGAACGTTCGTCATCCCAGGCCTGAACGATCTTGCGGTCGCGAATGAGATCACCGAACACGCGAAAGAGCGCCTTCAGAGTTACGTCTCGGGTGAACATGAATTTCTCATTGTCGCCCCAAACGGCATCCATGACGTCCCGCACCGCTTTGAGATAATCTCGCAGGAGAGCGTAGGCGCGGTCCGCGCGCATACCGAAGTGGTCGTCGAAGAAGCGGCGGTTTCGCTGTACGACTTTGAAGACCTCATTGAACACTTCCGACTGTAAAATCCATTTTTCCTGCCGGCTTCGCCCACCCAGCCGATTGATGCGGTAGCGCATGGGCGAGTCGGATTCTTCGTAAAGCAGGTTGACCAGTTTGGCGGCAAACTTCTTTTCCGGTGTTTCCCAGGAGACCCGTTCGTAGAGATCTACCAAATGGGATTTATTGATCCTGGTGTGGGTCGAATTGATGATCACGAACATCTCGGTGGCGAAGTCGGCGCTCTTGCCGTCAAACAGCACACAGGGAACCTCGATGCGATCGATCTGTTCGGGATGTCTTTGGCGGAAGAAATGCAGCGCCGCAAGACGATGCTGACCGTCGATAATAAGATACTTGCCGTTGGGCTCGCTTAGAAAACCCACGCTTTCCGAAGCGTCCGAGCGCCGGAAGCGCAGCGTCTCATCGGTGAAGAGCAAAATCGTGCCCGGAATCAGCGGCTGGCTGACCGCCGTCTCGTAGAAATTAACGATCTGGCCGATCTTTCGCCGGTTAAGCAGACGTTGAAATGATTTTTCGCTTTTCTCGATTCCGGCGATGAACTTGGCAACCTCATCGTCGCCGGGTTCATCGGCGTCAATCTGCTCGCCTTCGAAATAATAGCGGCTCGAAAAACTTACCCGGTCGAGCAGCTCCGTCGCCTTATAGGCGATAAAGTAAAACGTGCCTTCCTTTTGCAGCACTCTTGTTGCCAACATAGATCGCTCCTACTCAAACAATTATTGTTTACTCTAAAATAGCACGCGCGAACCGTAGAAGCATGCCAACCCGCCAACCATGGAAAACAAGCTCGGTCTGTTGGTCACTTTCCCAGAACTTTCGCTGAGTCGCTCGCACCAGCCGCGTTAGGATCTGCCACGCTGTCAATTTATGGTTCGCCTTGGGCGCCGCCCTTTCGGCCATAGGCTCCTTGCAATGTGCGCGTCCTGACGAAACCCGCCAGCTGATCGTCGTTGCGAAATTTCTTCATATCATAGGTTTCGTGATGGATAACTTCCTCCAGGCTCCGGCGCGGCGGCGCGACGACGTTTCCCTTGCCGTAACCGATCGGAACCAAGTGGTAGATGCGCAATGGCTCGGGAATTTTCAGCAAAACTTTGAGCATTGTTTCCATATAAGGCGAATTGGCGTCACTGACATACTGCGACGCCAAGCCGAGGGACGTCGCCGCCAGATGAATCAGCAACGTCGCATTGGCCAAACCGGTGATGAAATGCGACTCGGCTTTTTCGAGCTTGGTGCGAATCGGATAAGCTTCTTTGACTCGCGGATCGCCAAGCACAACGATGTGCACCGGCGCATGGCGGAAGCCGTCGCCGGTCATTTTCGCCGTGCCGCGCACGGCGAGATCCATTTCACGCTTTTGTTCCATCTGTTTCATGTAATAATCGGCGATCTGATGTCGGGCCGCTTGCTCACGTACGACAATGAACTCCCATGGCTGTCCGTTGCCGCCTGAAGGAGCCCAGCGCGCGCAGTCGAGAATGGTTCTGACGATTTCGTCGGAAACATGCCGGCTTTCGTCGTACCCCCGAGTGCTGCGCCGTCTTTCAACCAAAGCGTGAAGTTCTTCAATGTTCATCATCTTAATGTCCATCCAGCAAGATTAGCGCGCACCGATCAATTGTCCTTTTTTCGGAAAAAAGCTGCCAATTCATGACGATTCGCCATTGGCGCGGATTATAATTCCCCGTTGAGCTTATTTGCCAACGAAATAATTGCCGGTCCAACGCAGTGCGCTGAACGCAACTTTTTCTTAGTTTTACTCCTTATTTATGGTAATCTTGGGCAAATACCATCATGAACGGAAAATCGGTCCCGTCTGAGTTCCCGCGGACAACGACCTTCGCATCTCGGCTCCGCGCCTTTGTCTTCCACCGCCGTGTCAAACTTTGGCTCTGCGGGCTTGGAGTATTTTTCATACTGCTATTCTGCGTTTTTATTGAATTTGAGACGTCGGTCCTGCAGTCATGGTTTTTCACGAGCACCAACGAGCGCCTGTATTTCAAGCTGCAGGACGGACCCAGCAGGGAAATCGCGTTTCCGCGCGCTGGACCCTTCGATGAGCGGCGCGGTTATTCGAAGGTGCCGTTCCTTCAATCCCGCTTGGAATCCCAAGGATATCGGCTCACGCAACAAGTTCGCCAATCGGAAACCATGCTGTCGCTTTTTGAGCACGGAATTTCGCCGCCCTATCCGGAACGTCCCGATGCCGGTCTCGAAATCCGCGGCCTTGATGGCGCGTCGCTGTTTCGCTACGGCCAATCGGAATTTCTGTTTGACAAAGTCGAGCGACATTCCACCGCTTCTGGTCAAAACGCTGCTTTTTCTCGAGAACCGGGACCTCGATCGTCCCGCTACACCCTGGCAAAATCCGGTTATTGAATGGGATCGAATTCTCAAAGCAGCGGTGATGTATATCGGCGCTAAGCTGCACCTTCAGGTATCGGTGCAGGGCGGCAGCACGCTCGCGGTACAGCTGGAAAAATTTCGCCATTCACCCCACGGCCGCACGGACACGCCTATGGAAAAACTCCGCCAGATCATCGGCGCAAGCCTGAAAGCCTACCGCGAAGGCGCCAATACCCGGGCCAGGCGTGAGCGGATTATTGTCGATTATCTCAACACCGTGCCGCTGGCCGCCGCGCCCAGCTACGGCGAGATCCATGGTCTCGGCGAAGGCCTGCACGCCTGGTTCGGTATGCGCCTCGATGATGTCGTGGCGGCATTGAATTCTCCCACTCGGACACCGGCGAAAGTCCGGGCCTTCAAACATGTTTTGACGCTGCTCATTTCAGTGCGCGCGCCGTCGGTGTTCCTGGTCGAAGAACGAGAGTCATTGGAAGCAAAAGTCGGCCAGTTCACGCGCCTGATGGCGCGCGAAAGCATCATCGATGGAGAGTTCGCGGCGGAACTCGAGGACACTCCCATCCACTTTCTTCCGGCCGCGCCATTGCCGCCACAACCTTCGTCGAGTAAGAACAAAGCCGCCAACGCAATTCGCAACAGCATGATGGAGGCGCTCGGCGTCACCAATCTCTACGATCTCAACCGGCTTCACTTGCAAGTCGACAGCACTTTCGACGTCTCGCTGCAAAAGAAAGTGACCGAGTTTCTCGGCCGGCTTGCCGACCCGGATTTCGTCCGGGCTCGCGGGCTCAACGGTGAGCGGCTCTTGGAAAATGCCGATCCCGCCAAGGTGATTTACTCGTTGCTGTTGGTGGAAGCGACCCCTGGCGGTAATTTCGTCCGCGTTCAGGCCGATAACTTTGCCGCGCCTTTCGATTTCAATAAGAGCGTAAAGTTGGAGTTCGGCAGCACCGCCAAGTTGCGCACGATAACCCATTATCTGGAAGTGATGGCCGGTCTGTATGGCGAGCTGGCGGGATTGGACGAGAAACAGTTGGCCCAAACGGCACAGACCGCGCGTGATCCGTTGACCAAATGGGCCGGCGAAACGCTGCGGAACGAGAAAAATCTCGCCTTACAGCCGTTTCTCGATCTCGCCATGGAACGACGTTACTCAGCCAGTCCCTATGAAGATTTCTTTACCGGCGGCGGAGTTCTTCGCTTCGAGAACTTTGACAAGGAAGACAACGAACGGATCTTGCCACTGCGCGATGCGTTTCGTAATTCGATCAATTTGGTGTTCATCCGGCTGATGCGCGATCTGGTGAGCTATCATCGCGCGCGGCTGCCTTACGATTACACCGATGTGCTGGAGAATCCCGCGAATACGCAACGCCAGAAGATGCTCCAGGAAATCGCCGACGAAGAATCGCGCCAGGTGCTGCGCCGGGCTTATCAGAACTACGCCAAGCAGTCGTCCGGAAGAAATCGTCGCCCGTCTGCTCAGAACAAAGGGAAACATCGAGCGCCGCTTGACCATATTGTTTTTTAACTGGCGCATCGGCACGAGCGAGAGCGATCTCAAAGCGTGGCTCGAAAAAAACCAAGTTCCGACCAAAGATGTGGATTTGGATAAATTGTTTCGCGCCTACAAGAATCCGCGCTTGACCTTGACCGACTACGCTTATCTTCTCGCTTTGCACCCGCTCGATCTTTGGTGCGCCGGAGAGTTTCGAAAAGCCCCAGTCTTTCCTGGGAAAATCTCTACGCGGCAAGCACCGAAGCGCGCCAGATCGGCTCGGCATGGCTGCTCAGCAGCCGCAACCGCCGCGCTCAAGATCTTCGTTTACGCATCCGGATGGAGCGAGAGGCCTTCATCCGCATGACCCCCTATTGGCAAAAGCTCGGGTTTCCTTTCAAGACGATGGTGCCGACTTACGCCTCGGCCATAGGCAGCTCATCGGACCGCCCCGTAGCCCTTGCTGACCTAGTCGGCATTCTCGTTAACGACGGCATGCGCCGCTCTTCGGTGAGCCTCAGGACCGTAGACTTTGCGAGCGGAACACCGTATGAAACCGTGCTCGAACGCGCCCCGGAAAAGTCTGAGCGGGTGCTCGCTCCCGAAGTCGCGGCCACCGTGCGCAGATCCATGGCCGATGTCGTCGAGCAAGGCACCGCGCGCCGCTTAAACGGAGTTTTTAAAACATCCGATGGGAAAGTTATCACCGTCGGTGGCAAAACCGGCTCGGGCGACAACCGGTTTGAGACTTTCAGCCGCTCCGGCGCCGTGCTCACGTCGCGCGCGACTAACAGAACGGCAACTTTCGTTTTTTACATCGGTGAGCGCTATTTCGGCGTCATCACCGCTTACGTCCAAGGCAAGGAGGCGGATAACTATCATTTTACCAGCTCGCTTCCGGTGACACTGCTAAAGATGCTGGCGCCAACCTTGCTCGCGAAACTGGACAAAAACTTCAAGGAGCCGCCGGCGGCTTTAGACACCTGCCAGCCCAAGACAAGCACGAACGTCTCATCCATTTTCCAACCCGCGCTCACGCTGACGCCGGCGCACGCTTCAATTAACCTCAGCACATCCGAAAACTCATCAGTTCACGGCGAAGGTGCAGAGCACGGCAGACGAGCCGTCGAACAAGGCTTGGTTCCGGGCCCCGCGCGGATCACGTGCCACGGCGGTTGCCGAATAGTTCGATATGCAGTCGCGGCGTAAATCCGTAGCCGTAACGCTTGCACAATTCGACCATCCAGCGCGCCTTCGTGCTCAGCTGCTTTCTCGTCGTCCCCTGCGCCATGATGAAGACGCGGGATCGATCGACGCCCGCAAGGTGGTCGAGCAGCCGGCCAATCTCGTCAAAGTCGTGTTTTTGCTCGACGACGAATTTTAACTGATAGTCGTAATTGTCGAGATAGTGCTGGATCACTGCAAAATTCAGGCGGCGCGCCTCGTGTGGCGGCGAATTTGCCGCCGGCCTTTTTCCACGGCGTGGAATTCGCCAGTTTCGGACTCATCGATATCAAGTCGCCGGTCAACGGTTTTAAAACGGTCGCGGCAGTTTCGATGGTGATGTGCGGCCGCCGCGTTTAGCTCGGCGGTGAGCTCCTCGATCTCTCGCGCCAACAACGGTTCGCCGCCGGTGATGACGACATGGCGAGCCGGGTACTTTTCGAGTTCGCGGAGAATTTTAGCAACAGTATAAGACTGCCCTTCCGGCTGCCATGAAGTGTAAGGCGTGTCGCACCAGGCGCAGCGGAGGTTGCAACCGGAGGTCCTGACGAATACCGACGGAATGCCGATCAGCCGGCCTTCGCCTTGGATCGAATAAAAGATTTCACTGATGCGCACCCGATCAAATTAGCAAAGCGCAATGTCGACCTTGAAAGGCTCGCAGTAATCTTGCATCGAATGTGCCGTGTGATAGATGTTAAAGGTTGGCGCGGGAGGAAAAATCTCTCAATATGGGCACGTGAAATCCGATATTCAGATGGCGGCAGATAAGCGGCGTTGCACGCCGAAGAGCGCAAGTTGCGCCGCCTGCGGCCGGGCGATGGATGTTGCGGCCGCGCTGCTTTGGCGCGTCGATCTTACCCTGGAAGAGGCGCAGGATGTCGTCAACCACGCCAAACACACGGCGTTGCAACTCTTTCCCGACAAAGAGGAAACTTTCGATCTGATCTACGGCTCGCGTTTTCGCCGCATTCTCGTGGAAAAATATCGCTTGCAGTGAAATTGTTTCCCGGCGATCGGCAACACGCAAGTCCTAACGTTAATTCTGAAAGCAGCCATGGACGGTAAATTCATCCACATCCGCGGTGCCAAGCAAAACAATTTAAAGAACCTCGACATCAAGATCCCGCTCAATGCCCTGACGGTCGTCACCGGGGTGAGCGGCTCGGGCAAGTCGACGCTCGCTTTCGACATTCTTTACGCCGAGGGGCAGCGCCGCTATGTCGAAAGCTTCTCTGCCTATGCCCGCCAGTTTCTCGACCGCATGGATAAGCCGGACGTCGAGAGCATCGAGGGCATCCCGCCGACCATCGCCATCGATCAGAGCCGACCCGTAAGGACGTCGCGCTCCACCGTCGGCACGATGACGGAGCTGCACGATCACTTCAAGCTGCTCTTTTCCAAGATCGCTGTGCTTCTCTGCCGAGGCTGCGGTCGCCCGGTCGAACGCGACTCCGCCCAGTCGGTTTACGCCAAACTGAGCGCAACGGCGGAAGGCTCGCCTGTGGTCTTGACGTTTCCACTGCCGCCGTCGTCGGTGAATTGGGACGAAATACGCAGCGGCCTGGGTCAAGCCGGGTTTCACCGCTTGCTGGTCGACCAATCGGTTCGCGAGCTTGATGAGCTCGCCGCGCGCCCGTCCGGTGACGGAGCTTTACAAGTCGTCGTCGACCGCCTCGCGCTGCGAGGAACCAACAAAAAACGCATCTTGGATTCGCTCGAACAAGCGTTTCATTACGGCAAAGGCCGACTGAATTTGTTTTTGCCGCAGCAAGAGTGGCGCTGCGAGCCGTTCAGCAATCATTTGCATTGCCCGCACTGCGATATCTCCTACCGCGATCCCGTGCCCAATCTATTTTCCTTCAACAGTCCGCTCGGCGCCTGCGAGACCTGCCGCGGTTTCGGCCGGGTGATCGATATCGACCTCGATCTGGTGATTCCCGACCCCGGCAAGTCGCTGAGTGACGGCGCCATCAAACCGTGGCTCAACCGCACCCGCCGCACGCGCCGCTTGCTCGATTTCTGCGAGCGCAAAAAAGTACCGACGAAAAAACCCTGGGGCGAACTGACCGACGGACAAAAAAATCTCGTCATTGACGGCGACGGCGAATACAAAGGCATCCGCGGCTGGTTTCGCCGCCTCGAGCGGAAGAGCTATCGCATGCACGTGCGCGTGCTGCTGGCGCGCTACCGCGCCTATTTGATGTGTCCCGAGTGCCAGGGCACCCGCCTCAAAGCCGACGCGCTGAATTATCGAATCGTCGGCAAAGACATCGCGCAGGTGAGCGCCATGAGCGTCGGTGACGCGCAGCGCTTTTTTCAAGAGCTCAAGCCGGCCGGCGCGCATGGATCAAGTGGCGAGTTTAATTCTCGACGAAATTCGCCGCCGCTTGGGTTATCTCGTCGGTGTCGGACTGGAATATCTCACCTTGGACCGCCAATCGCGCACCCTTTCCGGCGGCGAATTGGAGCGCGTCGATCTGACGACCGCCATCGGCTCGTCGCTGGTCAATACCCTTTACGTCCTCGACGAGCCCTCCATCGGTCTTCATCCGCGCGACAGCCGCCGACTGGTCGAAATTCTTCAGCGCTTGCGCGCCAATCAGAACACCGTGGTCGTCGTCGAGCATGATCCCGAGATCATCAAAGAATGCGATCACATCATCGATCTCGGCCCGAAAGCCGGCGAACAAGGCGGCGAAGTGATGTTCGCGGCTCTTACGATGCTCTGCTCAAAGACGAACAATCGCTAACCGCCGCCTATCTGAGCCAGCGAAAGATCATTCCGTTTCCCGCGCGCAACCGCAAGCCGCTGTTGCAGCGGTCGATCAAGATCAAAGGCGCCCGCGCTAACAATCTCAAAAACATCGATGTGGAAATTCCGCTTGGGGCTGTTCGTCTGCATCACCGGCGTGTCGGGCTCGGGAAAATCGAGTCTGGTCGACGAAGTTATTTATCGCAATTTGAAAAAGCTCAAAGAAGCTCCGACCGCCAGCGTGACCGATTGCGCGAGCATCGAGGGCGTCGACAAAATTTCCGAAGTGGTGCTGGTCGATCAATCGCCGGTCGGCACCACGCCGCGTTCCAACCCGGCGACATATATGAAAGCGTTCGACGGTGTTCGTCGTTTGTTTGCCGCCGCCGATCTGTCACGCCTGCGCGGCTACACGCCGTCGACCTTTTCGTTCAACGTCGAAGGCGGGCGCTGTGAGACCTGCCGCGGCGAAGGCTATGAAAAAGTCGAGATGCAGTTTCTCTCCGACGTGTACACTTCATGTGCTGAATGCCACGGCAGCCGCTTCCGTGAAGAAGTTCTGGAAGTCGCCTACCGGGGCAAGAATATTCGCCAGATCCTCGATCTCACGGTCGCCGAAGGCTTGGAATTTTTCAAAGACACGGCGGAAATCAAAAACGCCATCACGCCGCTGTGGGCGGTGGGACTGGAATACGTCCGCCTCGGCCAGCCGCTGACGACGCTCTCGGGCGGCGAGTCACAACGCTTAAAACTAGCCGCGCATATGGCGAAGGCGAGAAAAGCGGGAACGCTTTTTATCTTCGATGAGCCGACCACCGGCTTGCACTTCCACGACATCGAACGGCTGCTTTGGGCTTTTAATGAATTGCTCGACCAGGGCCATTCCGTCGTCGTCATCGAGCACAATTTGGAAGTGGTGAAATGCGCCGATTATATCATCGATCTCGGACCGGAGGGCGGCGGCGCCGGCGGAGAAATCGTCGCGAAGGGCACACCGGAGCAAATCACCAAGGTCGCGCAGTCGCATACCGGGGTCTATCTGCGGCCGTACCTAAAGGATAGCACGTCGCCGTTCACGCCTGTGCTGGACAAACGTCAAGCGTTCAAACGTTCAAGGGTCCAACGCCAGACGAGAATGCCATCGCCATCGTCGGCGCCAAGGAACATAATTTAAAAAATATCAGTTTGAATATTCCACGCGATCGCTTCGTGGTCTTTACCGGACTAGCGGCTCGGGGAAATCCTCGCTCGCCTTCGACATCATCTACGCCGAAGGACAGCGCCGTTACATCGACAGTCTGTCGGCTTATGCGCGCCAGTTTCTCGAAGTGATGGCGCGCCCCAACGTCGACTACGTCGCGGGCATCCCGCCGACCGTCGCCATCGAGCAACGGCTCAGCCAGGGCGGCAAAAAATCCACCGTCGCCACGGTCACGGAAATTTATCATTACCTTCGCCTGCTCTATTCGAAAATCGGCAAGCAGCATTGCGTTCAATGCGGCCGGCAGATTCATTCGCTGTCGCGAAGCCAAATCCTCGATCGGATCGGCCGTTCCTATCGCGGCAAAGAAGTCATGGTCCTGAGTCCCATCGTGCGCGGCCGCAAGGGTTTCCACAAAGAAGTCATCGCCGGCGCGCGCCGTCTGGGTTATCGACGCGCGCGCATCGACGGGAAATTGGTGGATCTGCGGGCACCGGAGCTGACCAACGGCTTGGAACGCTTCAAGGAACACAATATCGACATCATCATCGGTAAAACCAAAGCCGGCGGCCGCGAGGTCGAAGCGATGATCGATCAAGGCCTGCGTTTAGGCAACGGGGTGATCCATCTGATCTCCGAGCGCGGCGAGCAAATATTCAATCAGCGGCTTTTCTGCCTGAGCTGCGGCATCGGCTATGAACCGCTCGATCCCCGGCTGTTTTCTTTCAACAGCCAGCAAGGCGCTTGCGGCCAATGCGCCGGCATGGGCTTCGCCTGGGACTTCGATCCTAACTTGATCTTCGCCGATCCGCGCCGGCCGCTGAGGGACGCGCTAAGCGGCATATCGCCGGGATCGTCGGTGAATGGCTCCGAGGTCGAGCGCGCGATGCAGCGCTTGCTCGAGCAATTAGAGAACGATCACGACGTCGATACCGATAAGCCCTTCGCGAAACAAGCAAAGAAACTCCAGGAGGAAATTCTTTACGGCGGCCGGGGACGCGGCGCCTTTGTCGGTCTCGTGCCTTATCTCAAGGAACTCTGGGAGGCGAGCGATGTGAATTCCAGCAGCGAGCTCGATGAGCTGATGACGGAAACCCCTTGTCCTGCCTGCAAAGGCCGGCGGCTCAATCAACGCGCTCAGGCCGTTAAAGTCGAGGGCAAGACGATCTGGCAGGTTACGGAGCTCTCCGTCGACGATGCGAAAATCCTATTTTAGCCAGCTCGATCTTTCTCACGCCGAGAATGGCAACGCCGTGCGCGATCAGGCGGTGGCGGACAAAATTTTACGGGAGATACAGCAGCGTCTGAATTTCTTATCCGAAGTCGGCCTCCCCTATCTGACTCTCGATCGTCGCGCCGACACCCTTTCCGGCGGCGAGGCGCAACGCATTCGCCTGGCCGCGCAGTTGGGATCTAATCTGCGCGGCGTCTGCTACATCCTCGACGAGCCGACCATCGGCCTTCACCCGCGCGACAATAATATGTTGTTCGGCACCTTGCGCCGGCTCGAGCAGTTGGGCAACAGCGTGCTCGTCGTCGAACACGATGAGGCGACTATTCAGGCGGCGGACTTGATCGTCGACTTGGGCCCGGGAGCGGGCGTCCGCGGCGGCAACGTGGTTTCGATCGGCACGCCGGATGAAATCAAGAATAATCCGGACTCCCCGACTGGCGCCTATCTGCGCTCGGAGAAAAAACGTCTCGGCCCGAAGCGCGAGTTGACCAAAGCCGGTTGGCTGACGATTCGCGGCGCCAAAGCGCATAACTTGAAAAACATCGATGTGAAAATACCGCTCGGCATGTGGACCTGCGTGACCGGCATCTCGGGATCAGGCAAAAGCACTCTGGTCAGGGAAGTTCTCTACAAAGGTCTCAAGCTCCACCTCGGTCAGTTTGCCGGCCGGCCCGGCGCGCACAAGGAAATCGCCGGTTGGAAAACTCTAGAACGTGTCGTCGAGGTCGACCAAACTCCCATCGGCAAGACGCCGCGTTCGGTGCCGGCGTCCTACGTCGGTCTGCTCGACGAAATCAGAAAACTCTATGCGCTCGCCCCCGAGGCGCGCCTGCGCGGCTATACGCCGAGCCGGTTCTCGTTCAACGTCAAAGGCGGGCGTTGCGAAGCTTGCGCCGGTCAAGGCAAGATTCGCAAGGAAATGAATTTCTTGCCCGACGTGTTCATCGACTGCGAGGAGTGCGGCGGCGAGCGCTTCAACGAAGAAACCTTGAGCATCCGCTTCAACGACAAAAGCATCGGTGATGTTTTCCGCATGACGGTCGAGGAGGCGGTGCCGGTCTTTCATGCGTTTCCGAAGATCGCCCGGCCGCTCAAGATTCTTGATGATATCGGCATGGGCTACATTGCGCTTGGGCAGGCCAGCAACACGCTCTCCGGCGGTGAAGCTCAACGCATCAAGCTCGCTTACGAGTTGGGCAAAGAATCTCACGGCAAGACGCTTTACGTGCTCGACGAGCCGACCACCGGTCTGCACTTCGTCGACGTCGAAAAATTAATTCAAATACTCCACCGTTTGGTCGACATGGGCAACACCGTGATCACCATCGAGCATAATTTGGATATCGTCAAAGATGCGGACTATCTTGTCGATCTGGGCCCAGAGGGCGGCGAACAGGGCGGCAAAGTCGTCGCCTGCGGCTCGCCTTTTGAAGTCGCGCAGGACGGCAAAGGCTCTCACACCGCGCGTTTCCTGCACGAATATTTGAATAACGGCGCCGCGCGGCCCGCGCGCATTGAATCGCACCAGCAGGCCATCGCTTAAATTGGCGACGAAGCTTCTTAGCATATTCGGATCCGGCATCCGCTTGCGCTGCCCGCGCTGCGGCGTTGGGCGGCTTTACGCAAAACCATTCAAGATGTTTGACCATTGCCCGACCTGCAACCTCAAGTTCGAGCGCGAACAGGGCTATTTCATCGGCGCCATCTACATCAACTATGCCGCGACAGTGGCAATCGCCATACCCGGATACTTGCTATTGGACACTCTCACGAGTATGACGATCGGCGGACAACTCGCGCTTTGGGTTCCGTTCGCGGTGATCTTTCCATTGGCCTTTTTTCACCACGCCAGAAGTCTCTGGCTGGCGCTCGACCATTTTTTCAATCCATCCAGCAGTCTCTACAGCCTCCCGCCCAAGAAAACCACGGATCGCTGACGGTTGGATTATCGCGACAGCGAAGACCCTCTACTATCTCGTAACTAAGGTTCGTTACACTAGTCGATCGTCATTCCGTGCAACCCCTGATCACAGTCCGGGGTTGCACGACCTGAAATCCAAGGATTTGTAGGGGCGGGTTTGAAACCCGCCCCTACCGGCTCTCGCCGGTATGACGGAAATGAGGTGCACGAGATATTAACGAACTTCGGATAAGGACACTAGATCAGGGCGCGAGCAGCAACCATCGAGTTCATGACCTGCGACGATGGTCCAACGGCGTAGTGCCGGTCCAGCGCTTGAAGGCTCTGCTGAACGCGCTGACTTCAGAATAACCCAAAAGAAACGCAATCTCCGTCAGCGTGTTTTCGGAATCTTTCAAGTATTCGACAGCAAACCGTCGACGCGTGTCGTCGACCAGCGCTTTATATTCAAGACCGCAGTCATTTAATCGTCGTTGCAGCGTGCGCGGGCTCAGCGCCAGTCTTTTCGCCACCCGCCCGATATCAGGGCTGCCATCTTTCATCAGCTCCGCAATCGTCTTCCGGATCGAAGCCAATAACTCGTCTTCTCGTGGCGCATGGCTCAGCACGTCGTCGAGATAATGGCGTAAAATTTTAAACAGATTCGGGTCGGCGGCTGGAACCGGCTGGGCGCAGAACTCGCTCTCCATAACCAGAGCATTGTCGGCGCAATTGAAAACCACCGGCGCCTTGAAAATCCTCGCGTGCTCCGTCGTTTGCTCCGGCGTCTTGTGGGCAAAGTGAACTTCACGCGGAACCCAGTGGCTCCCCGCCATGATGCGCAGCGTGTTGAGAACGACGGCCATGCTGTATTCATTGAATTGGCGCGGTTCCTCCAAGCCTAAGTTAGACAGCGTATAACGCAGATAGGCCAGGTTACCTTCGGCGCCGAAGCTAACCTGGGCCGCTTCGTTATGGACGTGCAGATAACGTCCCGCGGTTTCACAAGCGGCGGCGATGGTCGGGGAATTCAACACGGCATAAGCGAGCGGACCAATCCTTTTGGGATTGGCGCGCTCGCCAAAATGCAATCCGAAGCAACTGTCGGATGTTAGGCTGGCAGCCTCTTCCAGCGTGCGGGCATACACCGAACAAGGCAAAAATCCGTCCGCATTAGAAATAACCGAATTGTCCAAACCGACCTTGCGAATGAGTTGCTCGGGATCGGCGCCTGCCGATCTAACGGCATCAAGCAAACCGGTCGCCACTGTCGCGGCGATCATTGGTCGTGCGCGCATGGATTAAACCCTGAAATCTCTTTGCCGGGTCATACCACAGCTGTCAAACAAGTGTCGCCGAATGTCAAGAAAACTAGCGCCGTCAGCCTTAATTTTGCTGACGGAGGTCGCTATGGATCTACAAGTTAGATTGTTTCGCTTGCACACCGAGGGGACTTATCTGTTCATGATCGCCCATGGGCTTATGGACATCGCAGGGATCACAACACTTTTTAACGAGATCGCCAAGGGCACCCAGTCGCTCCTGTACTGCAAAGTCTTGCTAGATTTGAACGACGCAAAGGTGAGCCTCGATCTTGCGGAAGTCAATGCTTTTATCGCGGGCCTCAAGCACGATCCCTGGCCATCAGGTAATAAGGTTGCTTTGATCGTTCCGCCTCATTTACCGCAACTATCGACACTTGTCCAATTGAGAACCGACCTTGCTCAACGGGGCCTAAAAATCGCCGTTTTCACCAACACAAAAACGGCGATCGATTGGCTGTCCTGTCAAAACTAATCTTTCTTGAACGGCCGGCCCGGATCACTGCGTCGCGGCATCATTTCATTCTTCAATCGCGCATTTGGCGTGAAGTCAAATCTCAGCGCGGTTAGCTCTCTCTTTCCAGCCGCGCCGTCGCCTTGAAATATAGAATTAACGTTCTCTCGTTGCCGGGACCATCTGCGTCGCGTCCTCATGCCTGACCTCGAAGTAAGTCACCATTTCGCCGCCTACGTAACAGTCTGATCGCAAACGGTAATCCGAGAAAGCGGAAACCACAGTATCCAGAGCGTCTCCCCCCAACAAGCGCCCTGCGATACGTTACTCAGAAATAAGAGCGAAAGGACGGCAAGAAAAACCCGCAAAAGTCTCAGACGACCGGCAATTTCTCCGTCCGGCATTTGCTATAAAGACATTTTCCCTTTCAGCAAGTCTCTAGTTGCACCTGGAGAGACACCCGGATGCGAGCCCAGGGAAATTTAATTGAATATTCACGCTCAGCACGACCTTTGGCCTGCGTAGTTGCGTTCGCTGGCGATAAAGCTGGAACTCCCAGGGAAGTCAAACCGCCATCTCGACCTGCTTCAAGGAACCGAACATGGACATCAAGCAGGTCCAACAGGTTGATTTTTGCTGCGGTGCGGTCGTAGTATCACGACGACTGTGGATCACTTACACCCAAGCGCGATCACGAACGGCGTACGTCGACTCTCCCGTTATTTGGTTCTCTATGTGCTCTGCGCGATGGTTTGCCTGACGGCGACGATTGAGCTGCACGCCGCAGATGGGGTGCGCGCCAAACGCGTGTTGATGATTTCCACGGGAAGCCGATTCTCAGTCGGTTTTCCGGTCGTCGAGCAGAACGCCGTTGACAAGCTCCGGCAGCTTCATTCGAGTGACCTGGAGTTTTACTCCGAATATCTCGATATCGTTAGGTTTCCGAGCAAAAGCTATCATCGGGTTTTCCGCGACTACCTGCGCGACAAATACGCTGACGATATTCCGGATCTGGTCATACTGATTTACGTCGGTAACCTGGGCCTTGCAGAAAAACTTCTTGAGCAAATATTTCCAGGGACTCCGGCAGTTGCCGTTGGCTTGACCGAAGAGGAGTTTCCCGCGGGCCGGATCGATAGCCGTGTCAGCGGCATCGCTCAACGCTCGGATCCAAGCGCAACGATAGAGCTGCTCCTCCGATTGCAGCCCGATCTACGGCGTCTTGTGCTCATCGGCGGCAGCGCGGAAGTGGATCGACAGGTCATGAGTCGCGCGCAGCAGGCAGCACGTGCGTTTGCCAATCGGCTCGAGGTCGAGGTCTGGGACAAGCGCTCCATGCCGGAGATACTTAAAGCCGTTACATCGTTGCCGCCGCAAACCGCGATCCTGTTCACCAGGATGTTTCGAGATGGCGCGGGCCGCGCGATTATTTCCTCCCAGGCGGCTCAGTCGATCGCCAAGGCGACCAATGTTCCCGTCTATGTCATGGCGGACTCGATGCTAGGCACGGGCGCCGTCGGCGGAGCGGTTGCGGATGTCGCGTCTTTAGGAATGCGCGCCGGCGAACTGGCGCATCATATTCTGACGGGGGCTGCGCCAAGCTCATTACCATTTGAAATTCGCACTGACGGTGTGCCGATGTTCGACTGGCGTGCCTTGAAACGCTGGGGTATCAGCGAAAGCCGCTTGCCTCCGAACAGTGTCTTACGCTTCCGTTCCCTCTCGGTGTGGGAACTTTACAAATGGTACATTATCGGCGCGCTTATTATTATCGCGCTGCAAGCGGCGATGATCGCTGAATTGCTAGTGCAACGGGGGCGCCGGCGCCGCGCTGAGAGCAAGCAACGGGAAACTCAGGAAATCATGGAGCTGGCAGCTAGCGCCGGCGAGTTGGGCCTTTGGATGCGCGACCCGAAGCGCGGCGATTTTTGGGCCAACCCGCAATTTCGTTCGCTGTTGGGTCCCGGCACAAATGATGCCCTGAGATTCGAAGACGTCGTCAACCGCATCCATCCGGATGACCGAGCGCGTATCGCTGCTGAGATTGAGCGCGCGGAACAAATTGGACTTCCCTATGAAGGGGAGTTTCGCGTGGTCTTACTCGATGGCAGGGAGCGATGGATCGCGGCACGGGGCCGAAATGTTGATGACCCGCGCGGCCGAGGCGCACGCAGGATGGGCGTGGTGTTGGATATTACCGAGCGCAAACAAGCCGAAGAGAGATTACGCGAAAGCGAGGAGAATTTTCGCCGGCTGGTGGAGTCCACGACGGCCGTTATTTGGGAAGCCGATATCGAGACTTGGCTATTTACCTATGTCGGTCCACAGGCCGTCAAGCTCCTCGGTTATCCGCTGGAGCAGTGGTACGAAAAAGATTTTTGGGGCTCTCATATCCATCCCGACGACAGGGCGCGGGCGGTCGATACTTGTTTGACGATGAGCCAGACCGCTGAAGAATTCGAATTCCATTATCGAATGATCAAAGCGTCGGGCGATATCGTCTGGGTGCACGATATCGTCAATTGTCAACATCACAATGGCAAGCCAAAGCAGCTTCGCGGTCTGATGCTCGACATCACCGACCGCAAACGGGCTGAAGAGTCGTTGCGCGAGAGTGAGGCGCGCTTTCGTACCATGGCCGACACGGCGCCGGTGATGATCTGGATGTCAGGCACGGACAAGCTCTGTACCTTTTTCAACAAAGGTTGGCTCGACTTTACCGGCCGCACGCTGGAACAGGCGCTTGGTAATGGGTGGGCAGAGGGCGTGCACCGCGAAGATTTAGCTGGCTGTCTGGAAACCTACAATAACGCTTTTAACTCGCGGCAAGAGTTTACGATGGAATACCGCTTGCGCAGGTTCGACGGTGAATATTCTTGGGTCTTGGATCATGCAGTGCCGCGCTCTGAAGCCGATGGCGAGTTTCTCGGGTACATCGGCTGTGCAATTGACATTGCCGAGCGCAAGCGGGGAGAACTGGAAGCGGTGCAACAGCGCGCCGAACTGGCGCATATCGCTCGCGTGTCCACGATGGGAGAGCTAGCGGCCTCGCTCGCACACGAATTGAATCAGCCGCTTACGGCAATACTCAGCAATGCGCAGGCGGCCCAGCGTTTCCTTGCCGTCAAGCCGCCCGATCTGGAGGAACTACAGGAGATCCTGAAGGACATTGTCCAGGACGACAGTCGCGCGGGTGAGGTGATCCGGCGGATGCGGACATTGGTGAAAAAGGAAGAACTCGAGTTCGCTCCGCTTGATTTGGGGAATGTCGTGAGCGACGTTGTGCTGCTGACTCATAGCGACGCCACGTTGCATAACATCCGCGTCTTACTCGAAATTAACTCAGGCCTGCCGGTGGTGCGGGGGGACAAAGTACAGTTACAGCAGGTCTTGTTGAATCTTCTGCTTAACGCTTTTGACGCCCTGAAAAATTCACCCGCGGATGAGCGCTCGGTCGCAGTGCTGGCGGACCTCGATGGGGCGAGCATGCTCAAGATCTCGGTGCGTGACCGTGGCACGGGCCTGAACGGCGAGGGCGCTAATATTTTTCAACCTTTCTACACCACCAAGCCGGACGGCCTTGGTATGGGTCTTTCCATCAGCCGGTCCATCGTCGAGGCTCACGGCGGGCGCCTGTGGGCGGAAAACAACCAGGACCGGGGCGCGACGTTTTACTTCACGCTGCCGACGTCATTTGTCAGTCAACCTTCGCTGCTATCTGCGGAGCGGTAATCATTTGGTTAAATCATTCAAACCTGCTGGTTCCGGCTTGCGCTGTTACACTTAGCTAGGTAGGATCTGCCATCGTATAGTTTCCCGTAAATCAGTGATGGAAAGTTATCCGGAGACGAAATGGGCCCAGCCCGTGCTAGTTTCGGCATACGACGTGGACAGAGAGATTTTTGGCAGAACGTCCTTCCTGTTTCGTTCTGCCCTCTTCGTGTCTTTGGTCTGTATCGGCTACTATGCCGGAGCTTTGATCGGCCAATCTCTTAGATTTCCAAACTCGCATCTTTCGCTCATCTGGCCGCCTACCGCAATTTTGTTGGCGGCGCTGCTGCTCGCGCCGCCGCGACAATGGTGGATCTTTCTCCTTGCCGTCGCCCCGGTGCATATCCTTGTGCAACTGAAAGACGGCGTGCCGGTTTTGGGCATCTTCAGTCAGCTCGTTGGTAACTTTAGTCAGGCGCTCGTGGCAGCCATGAGCGTGCGCCACTTCGTCAAGGGCCCGCTACAGCTCGATAGCTTCCGTACCGTCACGGTATTTGTGCTGTGTGCGGTCCTTCTCGCGCCTTTTCTGGTATCTGCTATTGCCGCATATCTCTACGTATTGAGCGGCTGGGAACAGGAATATGGGTACGTTTTTCGCGCTCGGGTTTTATCCAACACGTTGTCGACGCTTACGATCATCCCACCGCTATTGATGGCTTTCAGATCCGGAGCGGCAAAAAAGCCAACTCCGCCGATTTCGCGTTTCGTCGAATTTGGTCTGCTCACGGCCGGGCTGATTATCGCGGGGTATAATGCCTTCGGCAAGCAAACTGCGGTTCCGGCGTTACTCTACGCGCCGCTTCCGTTTCTGTTGTGGGCAGCGGTACGATTTGAAGTAGGCGTCTTGTGTGTTTCTCTCCTGGTTGCCGCCTACCTTGCGTTCTTGAGTACCTGGACTGGATTAGGTCCCTTCGCGATGCAGTCGGCGGCCGAAAACGCGCTATCGCTGCAGCTTTTTTTGATCACGGCTTTTCTTCCGCTGATGTTCCTGACGGCATCGCTGAGCGAGCGGCGCGACAAAGAAAATGCTTTGCGCGAGAGCGAGGCGCGCTACAGAGCTTTGGTGATGGCGAGCGCGAATATCGTCTGGCGGGCGGATGCAAATGGTGAAGGATTCTTGGCAACCCCGCGCTGGCACGAGCTCACGGGTCAGAGCGAAGATGAGGTGAGGAACTTCGGTTGGCTTACGGCGGTTCATCCCAAGGACCAGGAGCACAGCGAACGATTATGGAAGCAGGCAATGACGCAAAAGCGTGTGTACGAGAACGAGTTTCAAGTACGCGCTCGCGATCGGAGCTATCGGCATTTTCATGTTCAAGCAGTGCCGATCATTGCCCCCAACGGCGCGGTGCACGAATGGATCGGCGCCGCGGTGGACATTACCGAAGAGAAAGAGAGTGCATTGACGGTGCAGCGGCAACGCGACGAACTCGCGCACGTAGCAAGAATCACCACGATGGGCGAGCTCGCGGCATCGCTGGCGCATGAATTGAATCAACCGCTCACGGCGATCCTCAGCAACGCCCAGGCCGCGCAGCGTTTCCTTGCTGCCGACCCGGCGAATATCGGAGAGCTCCAGGCGATCCTGCGGGACATTGTGGCGGACGATAGCCGGGCGGGTGAGATCATCCGCCGGGTCCGTGAATTGGTCAGAAAAGGGGATCTCGAAACTGCGCCACTGGATCTTGAAACGATCGTGCGCGACGTCGTTATGCTGATTCACAGCGACGCGATCCTGCACAAGGTCAATATCCTGCTCCAAATGGATCCGGCCGCGCCGATAGTTCACGGTGATAAGGTGCAGTTGCAACAGGTGATCTTAAATCTGTTGCTGAACGCTTTCCAGGCGATGAAAGATTGCCCGCTGATCGAGCGCCAGGTGACCGTGCGGACCGAATTGGCTAGTCACATGGCGATCGTCGCAGTGCGGGATTGGGGCGAGGGGCTGAAAGACGACCAGCTCGAAAAGATTTTTCAACCTTTCTATACGACCAAAAATAATGGCCTCGGCCTGGGGCTCGCCATCAGCCGCTCGATCATCGAGGCTCACGGCGGGCGGTTGTGGGCTCAGAACAATCCCGACCGGGGTGCGACGATTTGCTTCACGGTGCCGGTGGAGGGGGAGAAGGAGTAATCGGTGAACGGTAATCAGTGAACAGACGTGAGTGACTGGTATCAGGTCTACAGTGGACGGTAATTGCGACGGCAGGTGAGGTGGGAGATGAATAAGCTATAGGATGCCGAGGCTTTCGGGATTTACTTGTCTATCAAAAGGCTATGCCGTCTCGCATATTGATTTTTGCGATTTGAGCCAAGGATGGCCACCAGAAGAGAAACTTTTACTTGACCGATCAAATTCGACGAGTCCGTTCGGTCAATCGGAACGAGTTCGCCGCACGCTTGGAGACCAATGACGATCGCTATGTACGCAACAAGTTGCATTAGCGAACTTTCAGTCGCTGGTGCAGGCAGCTGGAAACCCATACACCGGCTATGCGAGGCCAGCGACTGAGAGTATATGGCGCGGCAGAAGTCGAGGCATCCTTGGCAGGCCGAACACGAGCAAATGCGGCCGTATGCTTAACTCTATGATGGAGAAATCCCATCTCTTCTGCAATCAGAACCCATATATGGTCCGCGACGAGGAGGCCGACTACGTTGGTGGGCGCAGACCACTGAGCCTACAGTGTCGTTACTGGATTATCGACTCTGGCTGGCCGATCATCACTCTGAGTCACCTGATAACCGCAAACTGATTACATGCTTGAAACACTGTTTTTCTCATCGACGACGATGCTTCGGTGCGACGAGCTTTGGCGCGTCTCATCAAGTCTGCGGGACATACTGTGCAAACTTTCGCATCGGCGCGGGAGTTCCTCGGCACGAAACCCGGTAGCCAAGAAGCAAGCTGTCTCGTCCTCGACGTTCGTATGCCCGGTCTTACTGGCATCGACCTCCAGCGCGAATTACGGACCATGAACCGCAATCTCCCGATCGTATTCATCACCGGCCACGGTAACATCCCGATGGGCGTCAATGCGATGAAGGCCGGCGCCGTGGATTTCCTACAGAAGCCTGTGAAGGATAAAGATCTGCTCAAGGCCATCGAACAATCTCTCGCTCGAGCCGCCAAGGACCAGTCCCAGCGTGAAGAAATCGATCAGATTCAAAAGCGCGTCGAGAGTCTCACCCCGCGCGAACTCGAGGTCATGGCTCTGGTCGTAACCGGAATGTTGAATAAGCAGATTGCTTTCAAGCTCGGCACCGGGGAAAAGACCATCAAGGTTCACCGCGCCCGCGTTATGGATAAGATGGGCGTGGATTCGATCGCCGAACTGGTCCGCGTCGCCGAACGCGCAGGAATCGGCAAAGCGTAGCAGATATCAGGTTTCAGGTGTCATCGGGTTTCAGGTCGGATTAAAAAGGACTTCCCATGCTGAACACCGACATCCGAAACCTGAACACCGAAATCCGAAACCCAATCACTTACTGACTACTTCTGTTCTCTCCCATCCGTATTGGACTAAGGTCCAATATACAGCTCCATCGCGCTACGCTAGTTTCTGTCGTAGCGCAATCTACGCGGTTAATACTTTCTATGGCGGTCGCCGCGGAGCGCGAACCTAATGAGCAATGCCAAACCATTGATCGCCATTGTCGATGACGATGAATCTGTCTGTCGCGCATTGAAGCGGCTGGTGCGCTCCCTCGGGATGGATGGAGAAACGTTCGCCTCGGGGCAAGAGTTCCTCGATCTCATCGAAGCGATGCCGTCGTTTCACCCGGACTGTGTGGTTCTCGATGTGCAGATGCCGGGATTCAACGGCCTAGAGCTTCAGGAGCGCTTGACGAGGAATGGCAATCCGCTTCCCGTCATTTTTATCACGGCCCACGATGACATCGGAGTCCAGCAGAAAGCGCTGGCGGGCGGGGCTGTGGCGTTTCTGCGCAAACCGGTCAACGACGAGTTGTTGATCAAAACGATGCGCGAAGCCCTCAAGCGCGGCACAGACGGGAAGCCGCCGGCAGGGCATGTTTGATAGCGCGGAACTCTAACCTTTGAATTCTGGAATAGTGGAATGAAGGCTGTTTAACGAATGAACTACACGCAGCAGGCTCGTATCAAGAGACCTCATGAGAATTTTTCGAAAGTTGTCACCCCCAAATTTTTTAATCGGAGATCCGGTCAGAATTTCCCCTGTGGCGAGCCCAGTCGAGTCACCGCTAAAAACACGCGGGAATGACATGCTTTGGGACAGGATTCGTTCTGCACAGCAAGCTGTGGGGAATCAGACCCGCAGAGATTGCAGATGAGCTCGGCGGTCGAAAGCGTTCTTTCATTCACGCTTACGGGCGATGCCGCACTTGAAGTTCGGCTCGCCGGCGCGTGGCGTTTGCGCGGAGGCCTTCCTTCCGCGTCCTTGCTCCAGCGCGAGCTGGAATCGGCACCGAAAGTCAAAAACGTCGCATTCGAATCCGGCGAGCTGAGCTCCTGGGACAGCAGCGTTCTAACTTTTCTCGTGGAAGTCTCAGAGCTCTGCCGCCGCCGTGGCATCAACATGGATCGCGCCGGCCTGCCCGCCGGAGTGCGACGGCTGCTAGAGTTGGCCGAAGCGGTGCCTGAAAAAAAAGGCGCGCGCAAAGAAGAAGTCGAAATATCGTTCCTCGAACGGCTGGGCAATAGCGCTGTTGGCGCCGGCTCGTCTCTTACCGAGATGCTCGCTTTTCTCGGCGACATGACCCTGACCTTTGCGAAACTCTTCCGCATGAAGGTGCGCTTTCGGGCCGTGGACCTTTTTCTTCTAATTCAGCAATGCGGCGCCCAAGCGCTGCCGATCGTTACATTGATCAGTTTTTTGGTGGGCGTGATTCTCGCCTTCGTCGGCGCCGTGCAGTTAAAACAGTTCGGCGCGCAAATCTACGTCGCCGATCTGGTCGGCATCGCGATGATTCGCGAGATGGGAGCCATGATGACCGGAATTATCATGGCCGGGCGCACCGGTGCGGCTTTCGCCGCTCAGCTAGGTACGATGAAGGTGACTCAAGAAATCGACGCTTTCACGACCATGGGCTTTTCTCCTTTGGAATTTTTGGTCTTGCCGCGCGTGATCGCATTGATTTTGATGATGCCTTTGCTGTGCCTCTATTCCGACTTCGTCGGCGTCATGGGTGGGGCCGCGATCGGCGTGGGGATGCTCGATCTCTCCTGGACGACCTATTTTCGGGAAACCTCGAACGCGATCAACCTGACCGACGTTTTTGGCGGGGTGTTCAAAAGTTCCGTCTACGGCGTGCTAATCGCTCTTGCGGGTTGTTTGCGGGGTATTCAGTGCGGCAACAGCTCGTCGGCAGTCGGCGATGCGGCCACCTCGGCGGTAGTCACCGGTATCGTTGCCATCGTTTTGGCCTGCGGCGTGTTCGCCGTCGTTTTCTACGTCCTGGGGATCTGACGGATTGGGCAAATGGAGTGTTGGAGTACTGGAGTGATGGAATGCTGCTGAAAGCTCCATGCGGATTACTCAAATACTCCAACTTCAAGGTTCATTTGGGAGTAAGTTGCGAAGCCACAGTAACGCAATTGCCAACCATGGTGACAGCGCATATCACCGTGAGTCACCTGACGATGGCCTACGGCAGTTTTGTTTTGATGCGGGACCTTAATTTTACCATCAACCACGGCGACGTCTTTATCATCATGGGCGGCAGCGGCTGCGGCAAGAGCACGCTTCTCCGGCACCTGATCGGTCTTAACGAACCGGCCAAGGGAAACATCTTCTATGGCGAGGAAAACTTCACCCACGCCGATCCGGCCAAAAGACAGGAGATGGTCCGACGTATGGGCGTGCTGTTTCAGAGCGGCGCGCTGTGGAGCTCGATGACGCTTGCCGAAAATGTCGGTTTATCGCTCGGAGAATATACGGATTTGACTCCCGCGGAAATTCGCGACGTGGCATCGCTGAAGCTCGCTCTGGTCGGTTTGAAAGGTTTCGAAGATTACTATCCGTCCCAGATCAGCGGCGGCATGCAGAAACGCGCCGGCCTGGCGCGCGCCATGGCGCTGGATCCGGAGATCCTATTTTTCGATGAACCGTCGGCGGGCCTCGATCCGATCAGCTCCCGCTTGCTCGATGATCTGATTCTCGAATTGCGCGACAGTCTGGGCGCCACCGTCGTCGTGGTCACGCACGAGCTGGCGAGCATTTTTACCATCGGCAACAACAGCGTGTTCCTGGATACGGAAAGCAGGACGATGATCGCCGGCGGCGATCCCAAGGAACTTCTAGCGCATTCCCAGCATGCCACGGTGCGTCGTTTCCTGACCCGGGGAGAAGAGGAAAGAGTATGAACAAAAAGATCAGCCCCACACTTATCGGCGCCTTTGTCGTCGGCGCCATGGCGCTGTTGGTGATCGCCGTAATCGCTTTCGGTTCGGGTCGGCTATTTCGGCAAACCAAGGAATTCGTTCTCTACTTCGATGGCACGGTGAATGGGCTTCACATCGGCGCGCCGGTCAAGTTTAAAGGTGTCGAAATCGGCTCGGTCAAAGATATCTTGTTGCAATTGGATGGCGATTCGGGAGTCAACAAGATCCCTGTCATCATCGAGATCGATCTTAAAAAACTGACCGCTAGAGGAGCGACGGGGGTCATCGTGGAAAAACATGAGGCCTTTCAAAAGGCAGTTGTCGAACAGTCCCTCCGAGCCCAGCTCCGAACCGAAAGTATGGTTACCGGCGTGCTTTACGTGGGCTTCGATTTCTTTCCAGGCGCTCCACTCACTCTAGTGCAGAAAGCAAATACCGAACACAAATATCAGGAGATTCCAACGACACCTACGGACCTACAGCAGATCGAGGACGCAGCGACACGCATCGTTGCCAAATTCGAAGAGGTCGACTTCAAAGGACTCATGAACTCGGTCATCAAGACCATCGAAGGGGTCGACCACCTGGTCAACTCACCGGATTTGCGGTCGGCGCTTCGCGGACTCGATCAAACCATGCCCAAGGCCGATCGAGCGATCAGCGATATCAGCAAACTGACGACGAACCTCGATGGCAGTATCGATCGCCTTTCAACGGACTTGGCGAAGACCTCCGAAGCCGCGCGGAAGGCGATGGAGCAGGCTACGGTCGCGATGAAGCAAACCGATGCGACGCTCCAGGCCGCGGAGGGGGTGATGACGAATATCAACGGCGTCATGGATCAGGATTCCCCGACAATCTACGAATTCAGGAAAAGTCTGCGCGAGGTATCGGCCGCGGCGCGCACGCTCCGGCTGCTCAGCGGCTACATCGAAAGAAACCCGAGAGCGCTCATTTTCGGCAAGCCAGAAAATACGGAGGCGCGATGAAAAACTCAATCAACATCGCCGCAGCTTTGGCAGTTTGGGCGTTGTTGCTTGCAGGGTGTGGCAGCTTTTCCGCCAAGCCAGATTCTTCGAGGTTCTTTACCTTGTCGGCGCTCTCGCAGGCGGAGAATATTTCGCCAAAACCGGCAAATGACTCGCCGGGAATTTCTCTGGGCATCGGCCCAATCACTTTGCCCGGATATCTCGACCGACAAGAGATCGTCATCCGCGTTGCGCAGAACCAAATCAATCTTTCTGAGAACGACCGTTGGGCTGAGCCGCTGGAAGAAAATTTTTCCCGGGTGCTGTCACAAAACGTTGCAGCGATTCTCCGTGCCGAACGAATCAATGCCTATCCCTGGCCCATCGACAAGAAGCCAGTCTATCAAGTGGAAGTCGAAGTGCTTCGATTCGAGGCCGACGCTACCCAAGAGGTCCAGTTGTCAGCGCGTTGGGCGGTGCGAAATTCCGGCAAAAAAGACGTAATCCGGTACCGCGAAACGCGTCTGTCACGGCCGGCCAAGGCTCGCTCTACGGACGCTTCCGTGGCGGCGCTCAGCGAAGCCTTGGGCGATTTTAGCCGGGAGATCGCGGAGGCGATTGAAGCTATGGACGGCAGGGGAAAGTAGCGTAGATCTTTCCGCGCTGCAGCATGGCGGCGCGTACAGTTATCTACAACACGATCTACCCGCAATCCGAAAAGACGGACGAATAGGTGATCAGTGTGCGAGGGACGAGGTGAAATGAGTCAGGAGAAAGTTTGTCAGTGCTCAGATTTCAGCCCTGACACCCGACACCTGAAACCTGAGTTACGCGTTCGTTGCGGATTTCGAAATTTTATACCTGCTTCTGATTTTCGCTCTATTGGACCAAGGTCCAATAGTCGCGCATACCGTCGGTTTGATAGCTTCGTTCCGTTAGCGAAAGTCGGCGCATTCAAAATAGTCATTTCGATAAGGAGATAAGCATGAAACATTCAGTGCAAAAAAAGCTCGCTTTGGTATTTCTTTCTATGTCGCTGAGCTCCGGCTGTGTGGCGACTCAGGATTGGGTCAAAACCTATGTCCCGGAGCAACTGTTCCCGGTGAACAAGAGAGTCTCTGACACCGAGGCTAATGTGACCCAGTTGGGGGGCCAAGTCCAAACGATGTCCAAGCAGATCGCGGATCTTGACAGCCGACTCAACCAGACCACGGCCAAGGCAGATCAAGCCTTGGATCATCTCCAACGGCTCAAGCTCGATAGAAAGCTGGTACTCGACTTAAGGCAAGGCGCATCGTTTTCCTCCAATTCAACCGTGCTTACGGACCAGTCCAAAAAAGAGATAGACAGTTTTTTGAGTGACCTGAGCGGAGATGCCGGTGGTATGAGTGGCCTTATGTTTGTTGTGGCCGGCTATACCGACAACACAGGCGGTGCGAAATACAACTACGAATTGGCATTGCTCAGGGCAGTAAATGCGGCCAGTTATCTTACGACCGACAAGAAGATCGAGCCCGGGCGCACGCTGGTAATGTCCTACGGGGAGAACTCGCCAGTGGCGGACAATGCCACGGAAGCGGGGCGTGCGAAAAATCGCCGGGTCGAGATCCTTGTTTACCGGGACACCATTAGCGTTGGCGCCGCCGCACCGGCGGCTCCTCAACGTTAAAATAGAGTGCTGATCCACCACCGTCCAATTGCCGGACATATTTCGTTTCAAAGGAGGTAGATCGCGTGAACTGCAAATTTTTTAGATCGGCAAGCGGCATGTTGACGATTGTGTTGTTCATGGCCGCGGCGGTCTCCGCCGTGATCGGTGATCAAATGCAGGCACGGGAAAAGCAGGAACAAGACGTGCAACGGCAGATGCAGGCACAGCAAGCTGAAATCGAACGGGCAAATAGAGAGATCCAGCAACTCAAGGCGCAGTAAGCGCGCTAATGTCCTGGGCCAGAAGGTCATTGAATAATCATTTGGCTTTGACCGTCATGCCGGTGAAGACCGTTATCCAGAGCTCTTTGAGAATCCTGGATTCCGGGTCGCGCTAGCTATTGCCAACCTGCCCGGAATGACGATTGAATTATGTTGCGAACTTCAGAGCCGCCACGCTAGAGTGGAGTGACAAGCGCAAAGTGCCCGAAAGAATAGCAAGCACTGAAAAAACTCGAACTCCGAATTTCGCAACGCCGTATGCACGGCTTGAAGTCCGGACCCTAAAAACTGACACCTCAAATCCACCATCCCACATCTCTCATACCGTATTCCAGACCCAGTCTTTGTTTTGAATTTCGCCATTCGAACTGCGGATTTAGACGCTCGTGTTTGTTTCGGATTTGGACCTTCCGAAGCGACGGTTATTGAGGACGGATGAGGCAGAGATGATGATTGAGCCCCCCAAGTGCGAGGAGTGCGCACAAATGGGCTTGATTCATTTTAAGCCCTTGGCCCCTTAGAGTCCTCAATTGTTTTCCGAATCATGTCTAATATTGAACAGAAACCGAAGCCGGAGTTTGGCGATACTGCCGGAAAATTGATGGCGGCATTTGACAGCCACTGTAAGTGACCAAGGACGCAATTGAGCATGGAATCTGCGGGCATGAAGATCGCGATGAAATAGTGAGGCCATGTTTTTCCAACTCCACCGTAGCAGCTTGCGGAAAAATGGTTCGGCGTGGTTCGACAAGCTCGGCACGAACGGAAAATGCTCAATCATTTCAAACTCTGCACCGTTCGCCTTGAGGCTCTCGAAGGGTGAACGGTGGGTATTTCAGCAACCTGCGAGATATTCTTTTTTTCGTCTTGCGGTGCTTCATTTGAGCGGAATTGTTTTGCTCGCAGTTACCTTATGCGTTGTCCTGCCCTTTTTCCTGGTGGTCGTGGCCATTGGCACGGCAAGCGCCGGAGCCTTCGCTCTGGGGTGCCGGGGGGATAAGCGACGAGCAAGGCACTATAAAACTTACAGGAGACAACTGAGAGAACAGAGATGAATTTCAAAAGTGACTCCGTTTTCGCTGTCTCCATATCTCTCTACGCAACTTTCTCACTACGCCGCCAATTCCCCCCCCCCAAGCAATTCCACTTGCTCCGACAGCGTTTGTGTCGCCTTTTCTTGCTTGTCCGGCGGATAGCCGTATTCGCGTAAGATTCTTTATTTCGCAACGTCGTATGCAAGGTTTGAAGTCCGAACCCTAAAACCTGACACCTCAAATCCACCGTCCGACATCTCTCATGTCGTATTCCAGACCCAAGTCTTTGTTTTGAATTTCGCCATTCGAACTTTGGATTTAACGCTTTGCGCTTGCTTCGGATTTCGAAATTCCTTTTGAGACTCTGACTCCCCTTATTGGACCAAGGTCCAATATACAGCCCATCAACTGTTCGCTAGAACCATTTGAGTATTTAATCGTCAGACCTGCGTCTACGGATGCATCTGACTCTCGCGCAAATTAGCGGTGATCGGCCTGTCAAGGTGCTGGGCAAACTGGTGGATGCTCGACATGTGACGATTTCCGCTAAAGGTCCCGAACGAAAGTAAAGAATTGAAGAGAGGAAAAAAGAAGAAAACATATGAAAATCAAGAAAACGGAATCGAGGCTTCGCTGCGTGAACCGCTGGGGAGATTTGTCAGCGCCCTACTGATGGTAGCGCTTCTGGGAGTTGTCCTCCCCGCCTTTGCTCAGCAGGGATACGAGACGGCCCCGGTGCTCAGCGCGTCGAAGATATTGCCGCCGGAACTCTTATCGGGACCGAATCATCGGGTCCAGGAGAGAGTGACTAACGATGGCTACTTAAACACCTACCAGGTCGACTCCAAGTTCGGCACCTTCACAGCGGTCTCCACCGCGGTGTTGAGAAAACGGATCGGCGAGATTAACGCGATGGTCGTGATGGAGAAGGTCCAGGGCAGCAAGGAATACATCGATTCCATAAAAGAGGGCGGACTCGACGCGATGACCAGCGCTCTGAGTCTGATGACCAGCCCAGTGAAGACATTGACCGGAGCGCCCTGCAGGGTTTGGGCGCGGCCTTTTCAAGAGTGGCGAAAGCATTACTGGCGCCAAGCGCAGCCAGTCCGAGGATTCCCGCAAGGTCAAAGACGTAATCGGCTTCTCGACGGCGAAACGACAGTATGCCTTTCCAGTTCGACGTCGATGTTTACTCGGAAAACCAAAAACTTCAGGACATGCTGAATAAGATTTCATGGGCCGGCTACGCGGGTTCTTGACCTGGTCCGCCAAGCCATGGCGGCGGTGCCGGGAGGGGCGGGTGTCGCCATGACCGTCGTTGGCACCAACAAACTATTAAATCAGGTCTTCCAAAACACTCCACCGGTGGAGCTGCGAAAAATGAATACCGAGAAGCTCAACGCCATGGCAGTCCATCCGGAGATCACCGACGCATTTATCAACAACTCGATTTTTTCTCCCCGCGAGCAGACCCTTTTCGTCCATGCAATGGGTGAGATGAACGGCGTGGCCGATCGACGGCGCCTTGGTCCGATTAGTCTTTGTCGAGCGTAAGAACCCGACGATAGCACTTGATTCCGCCAGCGCCAAGCGCAGATGTATGTCGGCTACAACAAGTCGGTGACGCCCCTGGAGAGGTTTATATCCCTCGGACAATTTGCCGTGAGCCGGACCGTCAATGGCGCGTTGGTCGTGAATTTCCCGGGCGACTACGTGGTCTGGACCGAACCCATGGCGCAGATGGGATCGACGGCGGGGAATCAGTTGGTAAGCGAAATACCCGGAACCAAGGAAAAACAACTCTGGCTCACCGGCTCACTGAGCCCCGCGGGCAAGAAAGGAAATCGAGAGCCGCGGCTGGCAGATTCACGATCGCACCGAGGCGCAGCTGATGAATTGAGGTCGAGCCTTCCGGATTACAAGAGGCCCGAAGAAAGAGTGGCAGCGGGAGCTGGTAACGTTGAATATTGAAATCGGTCGCCCTAGGTGTGGGAACGACTCAGGGCGATGGGATTCTCAACTCATCAGGGAAAGAGCTATCCCTTCTCGATCTCCGGTCTGAGTCTAGTGGACGTCGGCATATCGAATTTTACCGGCGCGGGAAAAGTTTATGATCTGCAGAATCCGCAGGCTCTCGCCGGCACCTATGGAGCAGGCCAGGCGACATTCGCTATCGCCGGAGGGGCCACCGCCATGTCGATGAACAAGACAAGGGTGTGACCATCGTCATTCTGAAAAACGAAGGCCAAGAGTCCGGCACGCAATTGAGCATCGGCCCCGCGGGCATGAAGATCACGATGAAGCAGTGAACCCATGTTCTTCAAACTCCACCGTAGCAGGTTGCGGAAAATAGTTCGGAGTGGTCCGGCATGCTCGGCACGAACGGAAAGTGCTCAATCATTTCCCAGAGCGAGAGATGAGCAGGGTTTCAGTGTTCAGGTGTCAGGGAAGTTCCGTTCAACGTGGCCAAGCCGGAGTTCGGCCCGGATTGGCAGTTGCGTTTTCAAATACAATTCCTTTTTCCGAAGTGAAGCGAGGGAAGACCGAGTGTCGAGTGTCAAGGGACGAGTCAGCAGGAGAGTTAGACGAGATTTCGGAGAAGATCTGCCGAGTCTTCCCCTCGACACCCGACCCTCGTCCCTCTGTTACTGCGTGACACCCGAAACCTGACCCCTGAAAGCCGACAAACCGGAGTAACAGTAATGAAGACGTCGAGGATTTTTGCAACGATCGTAGTTTTACTTGGGATATTTCTCCTCGCGCCGGCTGAGGCGGCGGATGCGCCGCCTGCAACTCCCTACTCAGGTGATCTCTGGACACGTTCGACCCTGAGCGGCGACTGGTCGGGATTTCGCAATCAGCTTGCCGAAAAGGGCGTGACTATCGACATGAGCCTGACCCAGGCGGCGCAAGGCATCATCCACGGCGGCAAAGACACGGGCTGGCAATACGGCGGTGGACGCGGCGACATCATATTCAATTTGGACACCCAGAAACTCGGCCTTTGGCCCGGCGGGTTCTTGAACGTGGAAGCGGAAGGCAACTTCATTCCCGAAGATAACCTTTTCAAATCGGTAAACGGCAGGAGCGGCGCGCTCATGTTCGTCAATAGCAGCCAAAGTGTTCCGACGCCCGCCGGCGATAACTTCAATCTGCCGGCGTTGAATTTTACGCAATTTCTGTCGCCGTACTTCGGCTTGGCGATCGGCAAGTTCGCGACGATTACATCGACTTCCGGCGACATGAATGAATTTGCCCACGGCAAAGGCGACAGCCAATTCATGAACATGGCACTGAACTTCAATCCGATCGTGGCTCTAACTGTGCCGTACTCCACTCTGGGCACGGGGTTGGTTGTGTTGCCGACGAAGGATCCCAAGCAGGCGGTGGTAACCTTTTTTGTGATGTCCTCGACCGGCAAAGCCAGCACCAGCGGCTTCGATGACTTGAGCGACGACAATTTGACTTTTGTCGGCGAGGGCAGGGTGACGACGAATTTCTTCGGCCTCACCGGGCACCAACTCTTGGGCGCGTCGTATTCCAACCGAAAGTTTTCATCGATCGACCAGAACGCTCGATTTATCTTCGAGAACGGGGCGCTCGAGGGGAAGAAAGGCTCGTGGAATGTTTCCTACAACTTCGACCAGTATCTCTACGAGCCCAAGAAAGGTTCGGGCGAGGGCATCGGCGTGTTCGGTCGCTTCGGGGCTTCGGACGGCAATCCCAACTTCATGCACTTTTTCTATAGTCTCGGCATCGGCGGCAAAGGGTTTATTCCCAACCGCGAACGCGACCGCTACGGCTTTGGCTTTTACTACATCGATGTCAGCAATCCGGAACTCCAAGGTCTATTTCGGGGCACAAAATTATTGCGCGACGAGTATGGGTTTGAAGCGTTTTACAATATTGCGATAACGCCGTGGCTCATGCTGACGCCGGACATACAAGTCGTCCGAGGAGCACAGAAGGAAAAGTTCACGATTGGCCAAGGGCTGCTTGGGGTTCCGTTCATCGCCAGCCGTAAAAGTATCGGCACGGCGACGATCCTGGGCATGCGGATGCAGATGGTGTTCTAGAAAGTGTCGAGGGACGAGGAAGTGTCGAGAGGCGAGTGGCGACGCACGAGTTTCGGAGGTCGAGCACGATAACGAGGGAAGGAATTTCTTCCCCCTCGACACCCGACCCTCGCCCCTCTTACCCAAAGAAAGAGAGCCCCGGATGAGCACGTAAACGGGGACGCTCAAAAAGTTTCAAGGCATAGCGTTCGCTTTAAGAAAGTTTGAAATCCACAGGAGTTCTCGTGGCTGCCCCAACGCCTGATGAAATCGCCAAGCAGTTTACTGCTCATTATCAGCCGATCGTTGACCTGAACACCGGTGCCGTCGCGGGTTTTGAGGCGCTTGCGCGCGTCGTTCAAGCCGATGGCTCGATAGCCACTGCCGGTGCGGTCATCGACGAGATCGAGGGGCAGCCGGACGCTCTCAAAGCGTTGATCCGGACTATTTTGGTATCCATCCAACGCGACATGGTGCCCCTGTTCGAGCGCCACCAACACTTCTACGTCAGCGTGAATATTCCCCCGGTCATACTGGGCAGCGGCGAAGTATTGGCGATCGTCGAGGACTTGAAGCTCACACCTTATCTCAGCAGGATCGCCTGCGAGGTGACGGAACGGCAAGCGTTGACCTCCGTCGGCCGTGCGGCGCTGCAGCGGGCACGGCAAGCGGGAATGAAGGTCGCGATCGATGATTTCGGCACCGGTCACAGCGGCTTGATGCAAATCGTCGGGCTTAGTTTTGATATCCTCAAGATCGACCATTCGTTGATCGACACGATTCTCACGGATCAAACTGCGGCGAGAATGCTGCGCGGCATCGTCGCCCTGGCGGCTGCGCTCCGCCTGCGCACGGTGGCTGAAGGAGTGGAAACCTGGGAAGAAGCTTTTTTTCTTCGCGCTGCCGGTGTCGATTGCGGTCAAGGTTGGTTTTGGAGCAAAGCCGTGTCCGCGCCGGAAGCTTCCCGCGCTTTAAACGAGGGCTATCCGCTAAACCAAGCAAAACCCGTTTAATGGACGTTCGGAGACTCTCGCTATGACAGAGGGATATGACACGCGGCGTGCTGGCGGTCCTCTTTATCGTCGCTCTGATCGGATCTTCCATCTGGATCTTGCGGCCGTTCCTCGGCGCGATCGTGTGGGCGACGACGATCGTCGTGGCCACATGGCCACTCATGATCGCCGCGCAGGCGTGGCTCTGGGGCAAGCGCGCACTGGCCGTGACGTTGATGACACTTTTGCTCTTGTGCGTGTTGGTCGTGCCCCTGACGTTCGCCATCGGCACGATCGTCTCGAACGTCGATGAGATTGTCGTATGGGTAAAATCACTAGCAGCGTTCAAGGTACCTTCTGTGCCGCAGTGGATAGCCGATCTGCCACTGGTCGGTCCGAAAGCGGTTGAGTTGTGGGAACGCGTCGCCGCAGTGGGCATCCAGGAAGCTGCCATGAGAGCGGCGCCCTACGCCGGTGGATTTATTGAATGGTTTGTGGCGCAGTTGGGCGGCGTCGGCGTATTGTTAGTGGAATTTTTGCTAACCGTGATTCTCGCCGCTGCCATGTACGCCAACGGCGAGCTGGCGAGCGCGCGCCTCGTGCGCTTCGGCCACCGTCTGGCGGGCTCGGGCGGTGAGAATGCGGTCTATCTCGCCGGCCAAACGATTCGCGGCGTTGCCCTCGGCGTCGTCGTGACCGCCGTGGCGCAAACGGTCTTCAGCGGACTCGGTGTGATGATCGCGGGAGTGCCTTTTGCCGGCGTGCTTACCGCCGCGATGCTGCTTCTGGCGATTGCGCAGATCGGCGTTGTCCCGGTGCTCGGAGCTGCGACGGCTTGGCTCTACTGGACCGGCGACACGGCTTGGGGAACATTTTTGCTCGTCTGGACAGTGATCGCGGGTACCATGGATAATTTTCTGCGCCCGATCCTGATCCGCCAGGGCGCCGACTTGCCGTTGCTACTTATTTTCGCGGGCGTGATCGGCGGGCTGCTCGCTTTCGGTCTGATCGGCATCTTCGTCGGTCCGGTGGTGCTTGCGGTGGCCGACACGCTGCTCAACGCATGGATCGATGCGGAGCCTAAAACGGAGCACGCGACCGAGTCTCAAGCGCCGACCGGAGAATAGGCGGGATCAGATCAGGTTGACGCTGCGCGCCAACGGAGCCAATCATGCGCGGCGTTCGTCTTACTGGGATCATTCCACAAGCTAGAATATGGAACTTCATTTTGGACCAAAGTCCAAATATGCGGTCGCAGGATCTGCCAAAAACTAATCGCCGCATCGCGAGCTTGCTCGACCGCTACGCCGCCGACTTTCACAGCAAATCGCTGACCGACGAGAAGGCGAAAAAGCTCAGCGATGAGTCGCTGAGCGATCGAACAGGCCGAGGCCAATCTGAAAAGCAGTTACGCGCTATCTGCAAATTGAGAACAAAATCCGCGCCGTGGTCAGGTACGACCTCGCCCAAGGAGTCCCTCTGGGCGCGATAGGCGAGCGCCAGTACGCGCTCATCACTAATCCGCGGCTTAGCTTCTTCGCGCTCCATCCCAGTCTCCCCGTATATTGGACCAAGGTCCAATATACGGCGTGGCCACTTTTCGCTAGAAAAAACTCAATCGTCAAAAGGGGAGGAAACATGACTATGACAAGAGCACGCGGAATTTTGGCGCTGTTGGGCAGTCTTTTTCTACTTGCAGCGCTATCTACGCCGGCTTTCGCGCAGCAGAAGAAACCCAACATCCTCGTCCTCTGGGGCGACGATGTTGGCGTGCACAACATCAGCGCCTATAACCATGGCATCATGGGCTATCGCACGCCTAACATTGACCGCATCGCAAAGGAAGGCGCGCTGTTCACCGATGCTTATGCGCAGCAAAGCTGCACGGCGGGGCGCGCGTCGTTCATTCTCGGGCAGCATCCGTTTCGCACTGGCCTGCTGACCATCGGCATGCCCGGCAGCGATCACGGCATCCCCGACTGGACGCCGACCATCGCGGACCTGCTGAAGGAGCAGGGCTACGTCACCGGCCAGTTCGGCAAAAACCACCTCGGGGACCGCGACAAGCATCTGCCGACCGTGCACGGCTTCGACGAGTTCTTCGGCAATCTCTACCACCTCAATGCCGAGGAAGAGCCGGAGACCTACTACTATCCGAAGGATCCTGAGTTCAAAAAGAATTACGGCCCGCGCGGCGTGCTGCACACCAAATCGGATGGCAAGGGCGGGCAAACCATCCAGGACACCGGCCCACTGACCACGTGCCCGGATGCCGACCATCGACCAGGAAATCCATGGCCATGCGACCCGCTTCATCGACCAGGCGGTCAAGGACAAGAAGCCCTTCTTCGTGTGGCTCAACACCACGCGCATGCACGTCTGGACGCACCTGAAGAAGGAAACGTACGGCAAGACCGGCATCGGCATCTATCCCGACGGGATGACCGAGCTCGATGACATCACCGGCGCGGTGCTCAAGCAACTCGACGACCTCGGCATCGCCGACAACACCATTGTCGTGTGGTCCACCGACAACGGCGCCGAAACCGCCACCTGGCCGGACGGCGGCATCACGCCGTTCCACGGTGAAAAAGGCACGACCTGGGAGGGCGGCATGCGCGTGCCGCTCATGGTTCGCTGGCCCGGCGTCATCAAGCCTGGCACCATCTACAACGACATCATCTCGCAGGAAGACTGGATGCCGACGCTGCTCGCCGCCGCCGGCGAGCCGAACATCGTCGAGAAACTCAAGAAGGGCCACAAAGCCAACGGCAAGACTTTCAAGATCCACGCCGACGGCTACAACTTCCTGCCGTACTTCAAGGGGGAAGCCACGAAAGGACCGCGCGAGCAGATCCTGTACTTCGGCCAGGGCGGCGAGCTGAACGCCGTGCGCTGGAACGACTGGAAGGTCAACTTCGCCGGGATAGCTGGGAACATCGCGACCGGTGTCCGCAATGTCACCGGCTGGCCGCTCATCGTGAACCTCCGCGCCGACCCCTATGAGAAGATGCCGTTCGATTCCGGCTCGTATATTCGCTGGTATGCGGACAACATCTGGCTCTTCGTGCCCGTGCAGGCCCAGGTGAAGAACTTCCTCGTCACGATCCCGGAGTATCCGTTCCAGCAAGGCGGTAGCTTGAACGCGGCGGGGATCAACTACCAGACGCTCAGGGCCGCGGACGCGCTGAAGCGGCTCAAAGAGATCGAATCGCTCGGCCGGCCGGGGAACTGACGCCGCACGAGGCATCCGCGGGGTTTCACCCACGCCAAGACGGGCAGCGGCTCGGCATATGCGAACCGCTCCCGACTCGGCGGCCGGTGCGCCGATGCCGCCACCGTACACACTGATCTCGGGAGCGAGATGTGCGGAGAAGGAGAATCTATGAGGTGCACAATAATAAGCACAATGATGATGCGCGCGTGCTTATTTTCGCTGGTGATCACCCAAGCGAATGCCCAAACGGCCCGCTTCCGTCCTGGAACGACGGCAAGGCCAAACAATCCATCATGGAGCTTCGTCAAGCGCGTCGCCACGAAAGGCGGCAAGGACTTCGTCCCAGCCCGCCGAGCGCATCGCCACCTTCGACAACGACGGCACGCTCTGGGCCGAGCAGCCGATGTATTTCCAGCTCGCCTTCGCCCTCGACCGCGTGAAGGCGCTCGCCCCGCAGCATCCCGGAGTGGAAGGACAAGGAGCCGTTCGCCTCGCTGCTCAAAGGCGACCTCAAAGGCGCGCTCGCGGGCGGCGAACCCGCCATCTTCCAGATCGTCATGGCCACGCATGCGGGCATGACGACCGAGGAGTTCGAGAAGACCGTGACGCGACTGGATCGCCACGGCGAAGCATCCCGAAGACCAGGCGGCCTTACACCGAGATGGTCTATCAGCCGATGCTCGAATCTGCTCGCCTACCTGCGCGCGCAATGGCTTCAAGACGTTCATCGTCTCCGGCGGCGGCATCGAGTTCATGCGCGCCGTGGACCGAGAAGGTCTACGGCATCCCGCCCGAGCAAGTCATCGGCAGCAGCGGCAAGCTGAAGTTCGAGCTGCGCGACGGCAAGCCCGTGCTCGTGAAACTGCCGGAGATCGAACTTCATCGACGACAAAGCCGGCAAGCCCGTCGGCATCCAACAGCACATCGGCCGCCGGCCGATTCTCGCCTTCGGCAACTCCGACGGCGACCTGCAGATGCTGCTCATGGACCGGCGGCTGGCAGCGGCGCGCGCTTCTGGCTTCTCGTGCACCACACCGATGCCGAACGCGAGTGGGCATACGACCGCACCTCATCCATCGGCCGCCTCGACAAGGCGCTCGACGAGGCACAGGGCGAAAGGATGGACAGTCGTGGACATGAAGAGGGATTGGAAGCGGGTCTTTCTGTTCGAGAAATGAGAAACACCGGACGTTATTATGGCTCGCAGACCAAGGAAGCATCGCCGCGCGGCAAAATCTTCCGACAACAACAAAACGGTGGCAGCACAAGAGAGTACGTCGGGTAAATCGAGCGGTTCGAAAATACGGATCATCTTGCTTGGCGTCGCAAGTGTGATCTCCGCTGGAATCATTATTTATTTAGCTTTTCATCGTCAGCCCAAAACTTCAGACACGACAGCGCGCCCGGCGGGGACAGTCAAGGCCGCAACGTACGTTGGCGCGGCGACCTGCAAAGACTGCCATGAAGCGGCGTACAACGCGTGGCGCGGGTCGCACCACGATCTCGCGATGCAGGAAGCGAGCGACAAGAGCGTTCTAGGCAACTTCGACAACTCCAAGTTCACTTACGCGAATATCACGTCGACCTTTTTCAAGCGCGACGGGAAGTTTTTCGTCAACACGGACGGACCGGACGGCAAACTCCATGACTACGAGATCAAATACACCTTCGGCGTAAGCCGCTGCAACAATATTTGATCGAGTTTTCGGACGGGCGTATTCAGGCGCTCTCGATCGCCTGGGACGCGCGCTCAAAAAGCCAAGGCGGCCAACGCTGGTTCCACCTCTATCCCAAGGAGCGGATCACCCACGACGACGAGTTGCATTGGACGCGCCCGACGCAAAACTGGAACTTTATGTGCGCCGACTGCCATTCGACGGAGCTGCGAAAAAATTACGATTCAGCTGCTGACCGCTTCAAGACTGAATGGAGCGAGATCAGCGTTGGTTGCGAGGCTTGCCACGGCCCGGGGTCGCGGCATCTTGATTGGGCGGGCTTGCAAATCCCCCCTTTCCAAAAGGGGGGTAAGGGGGGATTTGAATCCCGTCCGGAAATCCCCCTCAGTCCCCCTGAAGGTGTGAAAAAATTCAGGAGTAGTGGGAGTTGGATTGCCAAAGTATTTTCCTACGAACTAAGTAACTGTGTCTGTCATGAACAGTTCTAAATCATCACTGCGATCCTCACAGGCTCTTTGTTTGAGGTACGATGGCCGCCTCAGGGGTTGTTTTTTTGATTCTTGGCTAAGCATGAGTCAACCTTTGGGGTCTCCAACAAAGACGAATCCACTGGCAAATGTTGTACGTCAGGCAAGCCCACAGGGCCTCGGCTGTGACCTTGAGAAGACCGCGCAACCGAAACTGCCGAAGCCCGATTTTCTCTTTGATCCAGGCGTTGGGAAACTCTGCCACCCCGGCTCGCTGCTTGTAGATCTGTTGGGCTTGTTCAGTCTGCATCTTGGCTTCAAACGCCACCAGTTGAGCGGTCTTTTCCCTGCGCAGCAACGACCGCCCCTTTTTAGTCCCGGGACAACATTGGTTCTGAAACGGACAGCTTCGACAATCCGAAACCCGCGCCCGGTAGCGCCGCTTGCCCCAGCCGCCTTGCCGTTCCTCGGTTTCAAAGCTGAGCCGTTTACCTGCCGGACACCGATAGGAGTCAGTACTCGGATCATAACAGAAGGCCTGCGGATAAAACTCCCCACTGACTCCGTTCCGCTTCAACACGTCCCACGAGGGCTTTTTTCTCTGCGGCAGAGGTCCGATCAAATCAATGCCTTTGTCGGCCATCGCCTCAATGGCCTGCTGCGTTGGGTAGGCGCCATCCACCACCATCTGCTCGGGCTTTTGCCCCAGGTTGGCCTCGATTCGTTCTACCGCTGGTTCCAATTGCCCCGCGTCACTGCAAGACTGGTTCACGTCGACTCCCACAATGATCTTGGCGTTGGCGTCGGTGGAAATCTGCACGTTATAGCTCGGTGCATACGCGCCTTTGGCCCCCAACATCACGCGTGCCTGCGGATCGGTGCTACTGGCCCGAGGTTGTTTTTTCTTTTCTTCGGTTTTTTCCTTGGAGCGATTGTGCTCAAGCTGCTCCAACTCCTTGAGCGCCTCTTTAAGCCGCTGTTGCTTCTCGCGCAGCGCTCGCTGTTGGGCTTGAGCCGTGCGTTGACTAAGTTTTTCCGAGTCGGGATCTCCCATCGCCTGAAGTTGCTCCTCCGCCTCCTTCAGGTGATCCTTCAGGGTCCCTTGGCGATGAAAACTCCTATCCGATGCCGCGGCTTTGATCTTGGTCCCATCGTGCATCACGCGCTCAAGCGTGATCAGTCCCTGGTGCGTGAGCACCCCGAGCACCTCAATCAACAATTGATCAAGCGCCGCTTTGTGCTCGATGCGAAAATCCGCCAGCGTGTGATAATTGACCACCTCCATCCCCGTCACCCACTGATAGGCCGGATGATACTCACACAGCCGCGCAATCTCTCGGGCCGAGCTAACTCCATCCTTATACGCATAGAGCCACAAACTGATCAGGACCTTAGGGTCCCAGACTGGCCGACCCGCTTCCCCTTCGAGCGCGCCAATCTCGGCATAAAAAGCTCTCAAGTCCAACTGCCCGACCAGCTCCCAGATCGCGCGCACCTCATGCTGATCGTCCACAAGCTTCTCCACATCCACCGCTCGAAGCAAAAGTTGGTTTCGTTCAACCGGTTTGCACCGCACCGCAGGCTGCTCAGGCGTGCTGGAACTGTCCAAGGATCTATCGTCGGGCATGGGACCTCCGCGACGCCTGGGCCGAGCGAGCCTCAGTGCGGGTTATCCTCAGAGTCCATTTGTCCTCGACCACCCACTCGATGGTCTCGCCTTTCTGCATTTCCAGAGCTTGGGCCAGAGGAGCGGGGCAAATCAGGTAAAACTGTTGCTGGCCATTGGCTCGCTCGATCACCTGGAGTTTGGTTAAATAAGCCATGCAAAGCGCCTCCCTCATTGAAGCCGACGGAGGCGAGCATATCACTAGTCATATAGCTATGTCACCAATTTTTTGCAGCAATTTTTTCACACCTTCCCTTTTTCAAAGGGGGAAGAATCATCCAAGGGGCTGACCGTAAGCCTCGACGAACGCCGCGGCATCACGTGGAATCACAACCCGGCGACCGGCAACGCGGCGCGGTCCCAGGTGCGCGCCAGCGAGCGGGAGATCGAAGTGTGCGCGCAATGTCATGCGCGGCGCAGCCAGATCGCCGAAGGCTACATGCCGGGTAAATCCTTCCTCGATTACTATCGCCCGGCGCTGCTCACCAGCCCGCTCTATCACGCCGACGGCCAGCAGCGTGACGAGGTCTATATCTGGGGTTCGTTCTTGCAGAGCAAGATGTACGCGAACGGCGTCACGTGCAGCGACTGCCACAATCCCCACAGCGGCAAGCTGCGTGGCGAAGGCAATACCGTCTGCGCGTCCTGTCACTCGGCCGATAAATACGATGCGCCAGCGCACCATCGTCACAAGAGCGGCAGCGCCGGCGCCGCCTGCGTGGCGTGTCACATGCCGACGACGACTTATATGGTCGTCGATCCGCGCCATGACCACAGTCTGCGCGTGCCGCGGCCGGATCTGTCGCTGCAATTGGGTACGCCGAATGCCTGCAACGGCTGTCACACCAATCGCGACTCGCGCTGGGCGGCAGCGCAAGTGAAGAAATGGTATGGCCATGACCTACAGGGCTATCAACACTTTGCCGCCGTGTTTTCCGCTGCCAATGCCGGCGCGCTCGATGCGCCGGCACAACTGCGCGCGATCGCCGCCGATGCCAGCCATCCTGCAATCGTCCGCGCCACAGCGTTAGCTCAACTCAATGCTGCAGACAGCCAACGCGCGCTCGAAACATTTGCCGAGGGCTTGCGCGATCCCAATCCCCTGCTCCGCCTCGCCGCTCTGCAGTCACTCGCCCAAGCGCCGTTGAACGTGCGCGTGTCATTAGCCGCACCCCTCCTCTCCGATCCGTTGAAAGCGGTGCGCATCGAGGCGGTGAGGGTCCTCGCGCCCGTGCCGCCGGATCAAGATGCGGCGCAGCGCGCGGCGTTTGAGCGCGCCGGCGCCGAGTACGTCGCGAGCCAACGATATAATGCGGATCGGGCGGAAGGGCGCGTCAATCTTGGTACCTTCTATGCGAATCGAGGCGATGCGGCGAAGGCGGAAGAAGAAATGAAAGCAGCGATCGGTCTCGATCCCCGCCTTATTCCGGCATACGTGAATCTCGCGGATCTCTACCGTGCGCGGGGCCGCGACGCGGAAAGCGAGCACATTCTGCGCGACGGACTCAATGTAACGCCCAAAAACCCGATGCTGCATCACGCGCTCGGTCTGGCCTTGGTGCGGCTGAAGCGCACCGATGCCGCGCTCGGCGAACTCGAGCGCGCGACAGTGCTCGAACCCGGCAATGGGCGCTTTGCTTATGTCTATGCCGTCGCGCTGCACTCGACGGGGAAATCAGAAGCGGCGATCACAAAACTCAAAGCCGCGCTTGTTGCCCATCCGAACAATCGTGAAATTCTTGAGGCTTTGGTGAGCTTTCATAGCGCGCGCGGCCAGAGCGCAGAGGCGGAGAAGTACGCGGAGCGGCTGCGCAAGCTGGCGGACAACTAGCGAATGACCAGGTGAGGAGTGGGAGATTGAAGTTTCGAATGCCGAATAGCCCATGAGCAAGCGATCCAAGAAGAATCGGCGAGCCAAGCAGCCGATCCCATCGCAAACTGGCAAGCGACAAAACTTTCGCTTGGCGCTGGGCTTTCTGGCGACTGCGGTGGTCATCTCGCTGGGGTTTTGGTGGTGGGAGTTCAAACCGGCGGATATCTTTCTCGCCGCGAATCCGATCACGTCGGAGCGGACCTTCCAAAAGCTCAAGGGGCGGTGGCAGCGGCAGGACGGCGGATATGTACTAGAAATCAAATCCATCGCTGCCAACGGTTCGATGGATGCCGCGTATTTCAATCCGAAATCGATTCACGTCGGCAAAGCCGAAGCGTCGCGGGACGGCGATGCGACGAAAGTGTTCATAGAACTGCGCGACGTGAACTATCCGGGCTCGACTTACTCCCTGACCTATGACGCCGAGAGCGATCAGCTCAAAGGAATCTATTATCAGGCCGTCGAACGCCAGCGCTTTCCGGTAGCCTTCGCGCGTCTGAAATGAAACCGAACGGGAGCAAAGAGATACTGAATTGGCACCCGATTTTCGCTTCACCGCAACCCGGGTCGTCGTATTGGACCAAAGTCCAATAGTCCAGCAACTTCCTCCCTGGTAGTTTTATTAAGGCTCCCGGGTCGTTGAGCGCGGCACTTGCTTACAGACTCACAGCAATTCTAGCGTTTTTGTCTTTGGCGCGAGGGAGACGGAGACTCAACGCGACACTTTCTTTCAGGATAGGAAGAACATGGCAAAGAAGAAATTACTGATAAGTTCAGCAAAAAATATCAAGCGCCGTGACTTCATGAAGATCGCCGCGGCGACCGCTGCCGGCGTCGCCGTACCAGTGCTGGCGCAGATGCAGACCGACGTCGGCACGCTCGATAAGGAGCAAGCCGCTAAAGCCTTCCCCAGCAAATCGCCATACTCGCCTTATGCGGGACGGGATTTTCCCACCCGGCCGTTTTTCGGCGATACGCATCTGCACACGTCGTTCTCGATGGATGCCGGCGCGTTCGGTGCTCGCATCGGTCCCGCCGATGCTTATCGGTTTGCCAAGGGACAAGAGATTGTCGCCTCCAGCGGCCAGCGCGCCAAGCTTTCCCGTCCGCTCGATTTTATGGCCGTCACCGATCATTCGGACCAAATGGGATTTTTCCCGGACCTCTTCGCGGGCAAGCCTGAAGTCCTCGCTGATCCGGCGGGGCGCAGGTGGTATGACATGATTCAATCGGGCAAGGGCGCGGAAGCGGCCTTTGAAATCGTCGTGGCGTTTTCCCAGGGTACTTTCCCTAAGAAGCTGCTCTATTTGCCGGGTTCGTCAGCGTACCGCAGCGCCTGGCGCGAAACGATCAAGGCAGCGGACGATGCCAACGACCCCGGCCGGTTCACGGCGTTCATCGGGTTCGAGTGGACCTCGAACACAGCCGGCAACAATCTGCATCGAAACGTCATCTTCCGCGAAAACGGCGACCGCGCTCGATTGGTCGAGCCATTCACCGTTTTTCCGCCACTCGGCAGCGATAATCCGCGCGATCTCTGGAAATGGATGGCCACTGTGGAGAAGAAGACCGGCAGCGAAGTGCTGGCGCTCGCGCATAACGGCAATCTTAGCAACGGGCGCATGTTTCCCATCATCGAGTCGTTCACCGGCAACAGAATTGACCGCGCCTACGCCGACGGCCGCACGCGATGGGAACCGCTCTACGAAATAACACAAATCAAAGGCGACGGTGAAACCCATCCGTTTCTCTCGCCCAATGATGAGTTCGCTAACTTCGAGCGCTGGGACAAAGGCAATCTCGATCTCAGCGAACCGAAGAAGCCCGAGATGTTCGAGTTCGAATACGCTCGCGCGGCGCTCAAGAACGGCCTCAAGCTGGAAGCAGAGCTCGGCGTCAATCCCTATAAATTCGGTCTCGTCGGCAGCACCGACTCCCACACCGGGCTTACCGCCGTGGAAGAGGACAATTTTTTCGGCAAGGTATCGAGCGAGGAGCCGAGCCCGGACCGCGCTATTCATCCCTTCATCAAAGCGCCCAGCGGCGCAGTGATCATGGGCTGGGAGCAGACCGCTTCGGGCTACGCCGCCGTCTGGGCCACGGAAAATACTCGCGCCGCCCTTTTCGACGCCATGAAGCGCAGGGAAGTTTATGGCACCACCGGCCCGCGCATGATCGTGCGCTTCTTCGGCGGATTCGATTTCGAGGCGAGAGACGCGCAGACCCGCTTGCCGGCAAAAATCGGCTACACCAAGGGCGTACCCATGGGCGGCGATCTGTCGAACGCGCCCAAAGGCAAGGCGCCGACGTTTCTCGCCGCCGCTCTGAAAGACCCGATCGGCGCCAACCTGGATCGCTATCAGATCATCAAGGGTTGGCTCGATGCCAAGGGCCAGCTTCACGAGAAGATTTACGACGTGGCCTGGGCTGGCGGTCGCAAGCCCGACCCGAAGACCGGTAAGCTGCCTTCAGTGGGCAGTACGGTGGACGTTGAGAACGCGACCTGGACCAACACCATCGGCGCAACCGAGCTGATCGTCGTGTGGAGAGATCCGGACTTCGATCCGGCGCAGCGCGCCTTTTACTACGGCCGTGTCATCGAGATCCCGACGCCGCGCTGGACCGCCTACGACGCGAAATATTTCGGCGTCAAAATGCCGAAGGAAGTTCCCATGACCACAACTGAGCGCGCCTACACTTCGCCGATCTGGTATACGCCGGTAGCCTGAGCCATGGAAGGTCGAGTGACGAGTGTCGAGGGTCAGGAAAGAAAGAGTGTCGAGGAGTGAGTGTCGAGTGAAGAACCACAAGAACAATGAGTCAGAGCGCACTTGACAGTTTTAGGGGATATCGAAAAGCGCGGCAATTGTTTGATCTAGTCGCAGCGGACATGGAAACACTTAAAACAAATTGGAGATTGCACCGCAGAGACGCTGAGGACGCGGAGGAAAGAGCTTTTGATAAATATTACTCCGAACTCTGTGGACTCTGTGCCTCTGTGGTGAATACTTCTTCGGTCGACTGAGCCGAGTTGAGGACGTTCGATTCCTCGACATTGCACGAGGATCCGCCCGCGAAACCCGCGGGCGCTACGAGCGGATGACGCATTGGTTAACCGAAAGTGTAGTCCGGCCCACGGATCGAATTGCTCGATGAGATCATCGGCATATTGACCAGCTCCATTGAAAGGATGAGACGAAGGTGAAACCGCACGAAACCGTGTCGAAAGACAATTTACGAGACACGAGCAATATGACAGCACCACTCTTCCTTTCGGCCCTCGTCACTCGACACTCGACACTCGAACGCCTTCTCCGCGAACCGCTGCTGCACTTTTTGCTGCTCGGCGTGTTGATTTTCGCCGCCTTCAAATTCATTTCGACGGACGCGAGCCAACCGGGGAAGATTCTCATCACCCAAGGGCGGATCGAGTCGCTCGCGACGACCTTCAGTCGAACCTGGCGGCGGCCACCCAGTGCAAGCGAATTGGAAGGGCTGATCCGCGACTATATCCGCGAAGAAGTTTTCGCCCGCGAAGCCATCGCCCTCGGACTCGACAAGGACGACACGATCATCCGCCGCCGGCTGCGCCAGAAGATTGAGTTCATCTCCGAAGATGTCGCCGCTCAAGCGGAGCCCACCGACGAGCAGTTGCGCGCGTACTTGAAGGAACACCCCGACACGTTTCGCGGCGATCGCCGGTTCAGCTTCAGCCAGGTGTATCTCGACCCGCAGCGGCGCGGCCCGCATCTTACCCGCGATGCGGCACAAACTCTTGCAGAGTTGCGGCGAGCCGGAAACAAGGTCGATGTCTCAGCCCTGGGCGATTCCCTCATGCTCGGTAACGAGTTTAAGGCCCTTCCCGCCAGCGAACTGGTAAAGCAGTTCGGCGAGAAGTTCGCAGCCAGAGTCGGCGAGATGCCGACCGGACAGTGGCAAGGCCCGATTGAATCCGGTTTCGGCGTCCATCTGGTTTTGATGAGCGCGCGCACCGATGGCTCCCTGCCGGCGCTGGAAGATGTGCGCGCCGCGGTGCGCCGAGAGTGGACTAACGCCCGTCGCTTGGAAGCGAACGAGAAGTTCTATCAAACTTTGCTAAAGCGCTACGTCGTGACCATCGAGCGGCCGGAAGTGGCCGAAGGTACTGATATGAAGCAAGTGGCTGAGGCGCGGCGATGAGCAAGAAGTGGAAAGCCACGAGTGGCAAGTGGCGAGTGGCGAACGGTCTCCTCGCATCACGCTGCGTGTGTTTACTGTTGTTTCTTTTTTCCGCATTCCCTCTGTTCGCTCACGAAGTGCGCCCCGGTTATCTGGAGCTGCAGCAAACCGGCGACGAGACTTACGAGCTGTTGTGGAAGGTGCCCGGGAAAGGAGAAGATCTGCGCCTGGGTCTTTACGTGCAATTGCCGGAGAGCTGTTCGAACCTGACCCAACCGCGCGGTGCTTTCGCCGCCAACGCTTATGCCGAGCGTTGGAGTGTCAGATGCGCAGGAGGCTTGAGCGGCGGCACGATCCGCATCGCCGGGCTTTCGGCAACATTGACCGATGTTTTGGTGCGATTGGAGCGACGCGACGGCACGACCCAGGTGACACGCCTCACGCCCGCTTTGTCTTCACTCGTTGTCGAGGCCGCCCCCAGCCGAACGGAAATCGTTAACACGTATCTGCTTCTCGGAATCGAGCACATTTTAACCGGCGTGGACCATCTGCTGTTCGTGCTTGGTCTGTTGCTGCTGGTGCGCGGCTTCGGAAGACTGGTGAAAACTGTCAGCGCCTTCACCCTAGCGCACAGCGTTACCTTGACCTTGGCCACGCTCGGTTTTGTTCATGCTCCCTCGCCGCCGGTGGAAGCGATGATCGCCCTCAGCATTGTGTTTGTCGCTAAGGAAATCTTGCGTAGCCGCGGCAGGTCTTCGTCCACCCAGCCCAGTCTGACAGAGCGCCAGCCGTGGCTCGTCGCGTTCTCTTTCGGGTTGTTGCACGGTTTGGGATTCGCCGGCGGGTTGAGCGAAGTGGGATTGCCGGAAGGTCACATCCCGCTCGCGCTGTTGCTGTTCAGTATCGGCGTCGAGGTCGGTCATTTCGGCTTCATCGCGGTCGTGCTTGCATCCATTTTGCTTGGCCTCTGGATACGTGATCGAGTGCGCTTATCGCCGCTACGGCAGCAGCATCTGGCGATGCTTCGGCTGCTGCCACCTTACGCGATCGGCGGCACGGCCATGTTCTGGCTGATTGAAAGACTCGCCGCGTTTTGAATCACGGAAGTGGAAAATTTGTGAGACGGAATCGTGTGACCCGACCAAACTGCAATAGGAGGTTCGCTATGATCACTCGAAATCGTGCAATATCAATCTTTTTCGCCTTCGCCGTGCTCTCCGGATGCGCCTCGACGAAAGTCACCCAGCAAACAACCATGGCGGGCCCGGGGCTCGCCCGCCCCAATCAAATCTGGGTCTACGACTTCATCGCCGACCCGGCCAAGGTCCCCGCCGATTCCTATATTAGCGCCGATCTCAGTGCGCCGACCACGCCTCCGACCGCCGAGGAACTGGAAACCGGGCGTAGGCTTGGCGCCATCATTGCCAAAAGCTTGGTTGCGCATATCCAGGCAATGGGTCTTCCCGCAGTGCAAGCCGGTCCGGGAGCAGCGCCACAAGTTGGCGAGGGTGTAATGCGTGGCTATTTGGTCTCGGTCCAGGCCGGCAGTGGGGCCAAGCGTTTTGTGGTTGGATTCGGCGCCGGGAGCTCGGAAATGTATACGGTGGTGGAAGGCTACGAGATGACGCCCGAGGGCTTAAAGAAAGTTGGATCAGGGACGCTTAGTTCGTCTGGAAGCAAGACGCCCGGCATTGTCGCGCCGGGCGCTGTCGCGATTGCGACTGGCAATCCGCTAGGACTGATCGTGGTTGGCGCGACGAAGATTTATGGCGAGGCGAGCGGCAGCAATACGCTTGAGGGGAGAGCCAAAGCGACCGCCGACGCAATTGCAGAGCAGCTCAGGATCCGATTTCGGGACCGCGGCTGGATCAATTGATTCAATATCAAGGTCATTTCGCCTGAATAGCCGATATTGCGGATGCCTTTGCGCGGCTATCGCCGTACGGCCGAGGCCTCAGGGCGGGGCCTCAGGTTGGACGAGCCGCACGAAGACGAGGAAGGACAGGGCGAGATGCCACGTGAGCGTGGCCAGATGCGGCCAGGCGACACCTAGCCAGACGCAGTTCACCAGCTGCGCCGCCATGAACACCACGCTGCCGGTGTACGCCCCCGCGATCACCCACCGCTCTCGGGCGAGCGTGTCGGCGTCGCGGACGACGCTCCGCGCCCGGATCACCATAAGCACGAGTTGCAGGACTACGGAGCAGCCGCTGGTGGAGGACCACACGGTCGGCTCGGCGAGCCCAGTGGAGGCCAGGATCAGGGGTAAGGCGCTGAGTATAGTGCACCCGCCGCTGGTCCCAAGCAGGACATATAGGAGCTGGCGCTCGCGGTATGACCACGCGCCCTGCCCGCGGTTCCCGAGGGAGACGACGATGCCGGAAAAGCCGGAGATCGCGACACCGATCTGAATGTATGTGATCAGCAGGCTTTCCGCGGTCATCCGACCTCCCGTTCCGCACCGAAAGCGGACAGCTCTCCCTACCCGCCTCGTCCTTCTCGTCACCTTGCTGCTGACGCTGGGTCGAACCAGTAATACACGGGTCGGGTTCTTCGGATATTATTATCGGCAAAGTTTTCTGACAAGAGGGAGGTTTTCTCTCGCTTGATTAGGAATCAAGTTCTTCTGCGCCTCCGCTGCGAGGCAAACATCTCGACTCCCACTTAGTTTTCTTCGACAGTGGGAGATACTTGTTCTGCCCAGGTTCAGGCACAAAACGAGCACAGCCGGAATCGGCCCTCGCCTTGTCAGCGGCCTTTGCCGATATTGATATCCACAAAAGACAGTCTGTATATTACTGGTTGAACTAAACCGCTGCGCGGTGGCGGATGCCGTGCGGTGTTTTCTGGTTTCCCCTCAGGTTCTCATTTCGAACCTAGTTTTCATAGCTCGAACTCAGCGTCCATTTTTTATCTCGCGTGATAGCGTCGCTCCCAAATTTAAATCCAAGGAGGATTTGTTATGGGAGCGTTACGCACAAGGATGATCGAGGAGATGAGGTTGAGAAACTTCTCGCCCCGCACCCAGCAGTCCTATCTGGCGGCCGTGATCGGACTGGTCAAGCATTATCGACGCTCGCCGGACCAACTCACACAAGAGGAGATTCGCGCTTATCTTTTGCATCTGGAAAAGCGCGGTTTGTCGCCCAGTTCGCGCAACGTGGCGATCTCGGGGATGAGGTTCTTTTACCACCAGATGTTGAGCTGGAACGACAAGCAGTTGTTTATTCCGCCGAGAAGGCGCAGTTGGCAACTGCCCGAAGTGTTAGGCCAGAAGGAAGTCGAGCGTTTGCTGTTGGCCGCGGCAAAACAGCGCGACCGTTGTCTGTTGATGACGGCTTACGCCACGGGGCTGCGGGTCAGTGAATTGGTTCGGCTCAAAGTCAGCGCCATCGACAGCGAACGGATGATGGTGCGAGTAGAGCAAGGCAAAGGGAGAAAAGACCGCTACACGATTTTATCCCAGCGGCTGCTCACTGAGCTGCGCTCGTATTGGAAAGAGCATCGCTCGCCGATTTACCTGTTCCCCAACCGAAAGGGCGGTCCGATATCGATCGACTACGCCCAGCGAATCTACAATCTTGCCAAGCTGAAGGCCGGCATCCAAAAAGGCCACGGCATCCATACTCTCAGACACTGTTTTGCCACACATCTTTTGGAGGCGGGAGTAGATCTGAGAACCATTCAGACGCTGTTGGGTCATAACTCGATGGCTAGCACCGAGCGCTACTTGCAGATCCGGCAGCACAAGATCACCACCACGGCCAATCCTTTGGATCTGCTGAAATTGCCGAGCTAAGAAAGCGGTTTCGCGGTGCTGTCTCGCGCTGATGGGCGGGCAGCAGGAGAGAAAAGCGGACGCCCCGAGCTGGCCGATGTCTTTCGTCAGTACGGGGAGCGATATCAACGAACGCATCGATTATCGGCTTCCCAGCACAAAGTGATGCGGGCCGTTTCGGTGTGCCGGACTCCAGAATTGGGAGGGCATCTGGATCGATGCGAGTCTTGCGGTTTTGAGCGCCCGGCTTATAACTCCTGCCGCAATCGCCACTGCCCGAAGTGTCAGTCGCTGGCCAAGGCCCAGTGGTTGGAAAAACAGACCACTGAGCTTTTGCCGGTGGGATACTTCCATCTGGTGTTTACTTTGCCCCACCTTTTCAACGGCTTGATCCTCGCCCACAAAAAGATTGTGTTAGCGCTTCTGTTTAAAGCCGTCAGTGAAACATTGTAGTTTGGCCAAAGCCGGCTTCGCGGAACGGTGGGCATCATCACAGTACTTAAGGAATCTCTGAACAAGCCCTTCAGTAATGTCGTCTAATATCGAAAAGCAGCAAGACCGACAATGGTAGAGGAGGAAACAGATTGAAGGAGCAGACAACGTTTGCGAGTTTAGCGTGGGCGGGAAAGAAAAAGCAGACCAAGCGAGAGAAGTTTTTGTCTGAGATGATAAGTGGTGCCGTGGGAGAAATTGCTGGCGTTGATCGAAGCGCACTATCCCAAAGCCGGCAGTGGACGGCGACCGATGCCGTTGGAACGGATGCTACGGATATACTTTGTGCAGCCGTGGTACGGGTTGTCCGATCCCCGGATGGAAGAAGCGTTGTATGACATCGAGTCGGTGAGGCGATCTGCCGGGATAGAGTTGGGGGAAGAAGAAATTCCGGATGAACCCACGATTTTAAACTTTCGCCACTTACTGGAAAAGCACCAGTTAACCGAGAAGCTGTTGGAAGAGGTCAACGGGTATTTGAGCGAGAAAAGGCTTTTGCTCAGACAAGGCACGATCGTAGACGCCACGCTGATCGGTGCGCCGTCCTCGACCAAGAACAAGGACAAGAAACGCGACGGGGAGATGAGTCCGACCAAGAAGGGCAACAACTACCACTTCGGCATGAAGGTGCACACGGGAACGGACAGTCAGAGCGGTTTGGTGCACACGGTCAAAGTGACCACGGCCAGTGTGCATGACAAGCAGGAGATGGAAGCGCTTGTTCATGGAGAAGAGCAAGCGGTGTTTGCCGACAAGGGTTACTTAGGCGGCCCAGGATAAGCACTCAGCGAGAAAGACGGGACTATTCTGGGGCGTGTTGGACAAGGCCAAGAGCAAAAAGAGCTTGAGCCATAAGCAGCGGCGCAGAAACAGAAAACTGTCCAGTATACGGGCCAAGGTGGAGCATCCGTTTCGGGTGGTCAAGCGCCAGTTCGGCTACGTCGAGACCCAGTATTGAGGATTGAAGAAAAACACGGCACAGATCTACACGCTGTTTGCGCTGGCCAATCTGTATCGAGTGCCCCGTGCTTTGTTGGCGTAGTCCGATGGGGAGGGAGCTTGGGCCGTCCACAAACGCATTGAGTCGCCCAGGAATCAAGGCAAACCCCATCCGATGTAATCACCGAGCCGCTTAGTCAACATGAAACAGTTTTAAATAATCGCCCCCTTCCAAATAACGTAGTTATTCAGAGGTTCCTTAACACCTGGGACCAAACCCTCAAAGATCATTTTCATCTGCACTGTCTCCGTTCCCGCCGGCGCTCTGTCCTTCAACCGAGAAGCAGTTGGATCGCGGCGCGTAAAAACTTTC
>CAWDPO010000036.1:0-122681 GCA_963804165.1 uncultured delta proteobacterium | reverse complement strand
CGATCCCCTGGACGAAGGCCTTGTCGATCTTGATCTTGGATACGGGCAGGCGCGTAGATACGCAGCGAGCTGTAGCCGGTACCGAAGTCGTCGATCGCGAGGGGGATGCCGCGATGGGCGAGCCCGCGCACGCAGGCGCTGACCGCGCTGTCGGACGGCTCCATGAACAGACGCTCGGTGATCTCGAGCTCCAGCAAGGCCGGCGGCAAGCCATGGCGGCGGAGAACCTGATCGATCGTGGTCAGGAGTCTCGTCGCCGCGCATTTCCGCCGGCGACAGGTTGACTGCGACCCGTAACGGATGGCCGGCTTGCGCCCAGGTGCTGGCCTGTTGACAGGCCTCGTCCAGGATCCATTGGCCAAGGGGCCGGATCAGGCCGGAGGTCTCGGCCACGGGAATGAACTCCCCGGGCGGGATCATGCCGCGATCGGGATGGCGCCAGCGCAACAGCGCTTCGGCACTCACGATGCGATTGGTCCGCGGGTCGAGCTGCGGCTGATAGACGACCCCCAGCTCGTTGCGCTGCAGCGCCTGTCGAAGGTCGCGCTCCAGGGTCCGCCGCAGCATCACTTCGCGCTGCATCGACTCGTCGAAGAACCGCCAGCAGCCGCGGCCGTCCTTCTTGGCGCGATACAGGGCCAGATCGGCGCGCCGGAGCAGCTGATCATGATCCCCGCCGTCCGCGGGCGCCAGCGCGATGCCGATGCTGGCGCTCAGGTGGATCTCCTGATGGCCGAGCACGAACGGCTTGGTGACCGCTCGATGATCTTCTGCGCGAGCACCGCCGCGCCGCTCGAGCCGTGCAGGCCGCGCTGGATCACGGCAAACTCGTCGCCGCCGATCCGGGCCAGCGTATCGCTCGCCCGGACCATGTCGCGCACGCGCGCGGCGACCGCGCCGAGCAAGGCGTCACCCGTCGAATGGCCGAGCGTGTCGTTGACCTCCTTGAAGTAGTCGAGATCGACGATCATCACGCCGACCTGATGGGGCTCGCGCAGGGCAAGCGCGACCGCCTGCTCGAGTCGATCCTTGAACAGCCGACGGTTCGGCAGGCCCGTGAGCGGATCGTGGTGCGCCAGATGGCGGATCTGCTCCTCGGTGCGCTTGCGCTCGGTGATGTCGCGCGCGATCGTCGAAAGAAACGCGAGCGCGCCGCTCCGATCCCGATGCGCGAGCACGACCTGGGATACCGGAATCTCCTGGCCGTCCGCACCGGTGAGCGCCGTCTCGCCATGCCAGCTGCCGCACGACAGCGCTTCCGGCACGGCCTCCTCGGTGATCTTGCGCCATGCCCAGGCGGGGTGGATTTGCGCCGCCGAGCGCAACACGAGTCGGCCCCTCGGGCTCGACGCCGAGCATGCGCCGGCCGGCCTGGTTCAGATAGACGGCACGATACTCCGGCGTGCACATGGCGACCATGTCGGAGGTCGCTTCGAGCACCGCCGCGAGCCGCGCCCGCTCGGCCTCGGCGCGCTTGCGGGCTGAAATGTCGCGCAGGACCAGCTGCACGCTGTCGATGCCGCCGATCGAAACCAGCGTGGCGAAGGCTTCGACCTCGATCAGAGTGCCGTCGAGGCAGCGCACGACGGTCTCGATCGTCTCGATCTCGCTGCCCTTGAGCAGGCGTCCGGCGCGCGCCCTGAGCTCAGGTGCGCAGCGTCGGCAGGGTGAAGCGCAGCGCGGCTTGGCCAAGCAGCGCCGTCTGGTCGGCGGCACCGAGAAGGTCAACGGCGCGCGCATTGGCGAAGGTGATGCGACCGCGCTGTACAATGATGATGCCGTCGGGCGAAGCCTCGACCAGCCGGCGGTAGCGTTCCTCGCTTTCCCGCAGCGCCTGCTCGGCCTGACGGCGCGCGGTGACGTCGCGGGCAGAACCCCGATAGCCGCAAAACCGTCCCGATGAATCGAAGATCGGCTTACCGCTGGTCGAGGCGAACCGGCGGACGCCGTCACGATCCTTGTACGCGTAGACGAAGTCCCGAAACGGGCGGCGCGCCGCGAGGTCGGCGAGATGGCCATGCCAGTCGTCGTCGCCGGGGTCGTGCAACCCGACCTCGTCGCGGCGCTTGCCCAGGCGCGTGCTCACGTCCTCCCCGGTCTGGTGCTGGTAGCGGTCCGAGAACCAGGAAAAGCGCAGCTCGGCGTCCATCTCCCAGAACCAGTCGGAGGTAGTCGCGGCGAAATCGCGAAAGCGCTGCTCGCTCGCGCGCAGCGCCTGCTCGGTGCGCTCGCGCTCGGCGATCTCGTTGCGCAGATCCAGACTGAACGAGTGCAGCCGGATGAGCTCGACCACGATGTGGGCGAGATCGAGCAGCAGGAGCCTTTGCTCGGGGGACAGGCTTCTTGGCGTGCGGTCGATCACGCACAGCACGCCGATGTTGTGACCGTCCTCGGTGGTCAGCGGCGCGCCCGCGTAAAAGCGGATGTGCGGCGGTCCCGTGACCAGGGGGCTGTCGGCAAAGCGCGGATCCGCGCGCGCATCCGGAATCTCCAGCACCGCCTCGCCGAGCAGCGCGAGGCCGCACATCGAGCCGGTCCGGAGCGTTTCTTGCAGCTCCACGCCATGGCACGACTTGAACCACTGCCGCTCGTGATCCACGAGCGAGATCAAAGCGATCGGCGTCGCCAGCAGGCGCGCCGCCACCGCGATGACGCGATCGAAAATGGCATCGGGCGGGGAATTGAGGATGGCGTATCTGCGCAGGGCATGCAGGCGCGCACTCTCCTTTGGCTCCACGCCAGCCGGCGCGTCGCAGCTACGTGCCAACGCTTCGTCCGCCGCTGCTCCGATCATCGTGCCTTCCTCTTCCACAACTATAACGATGGTCCAATTGCCGTCAATCCGCCAGCGAGGATGACGCATTGCCGATCCGCCCTTCGTGACCGGTGACAGATTCTTCAGTCGATACCATCCTCGTACTTGTCTTCAACGGCTGAGTCGGATAAGCTTCAGCTCGTGTCATCGATTCCCGCCTCGCCTTTGGTTCTGCTCGTGGATGACTTCGATGATGCGCGCGAGTTTGTACACCGACTACTGAGGGTTCCACGGTACCGGAACAGTACCGCCAGTTCTGGCCCTGAGGCCCTGAGCAATCGCGCGCTTGCCGGATCGGCCGGCGCTGATCCTGATGGACCTCCGCATGTTAGGGATGTCGGGCGGGGAGACGATACGCACATCCTGGGCGAACCGGAATTCGCCGAGGTGCCTATCGTGGCCTTTACCGCACACGCTCTCGATAACGAGCGCGAAGCCGCAATCTTTCGATGGCTTCGATGCCGTCATTACGAAGCCGTGCCTGCCGGACGAACTCGCAGCCCTCATTGACCAGTTCTGCCAAACGACTCGCGCGAGCCTGAGTGAAAAGCCCTATCAATCTGCGGTTGTGCTTGCTGGTAGTTTGACGGTGAGAGTGCGCGCTCGACCAACCTTACGCGGGGCGCACCATCGAGGATTCCACTGCCGCGGACTGGCCGGCTGGGACACGAGTGCCTGGCAAAGACGCCACACTGTAGCCACTGCGGATCAGCTGAAACCAGCCGCTGCGATCCGCCCGATCCTGCGCGGCGAGCCTACAGGTCCTGCACAGACGAGGTTTCCTGTGAACAAACCGCCAGCGCGTTTTCCTACCTCGCTGAAGTGCTCAGGTGTCCGAGCCGGTTCGGCCGTCCACATCGCTGGGCGGCGGTAGTGAGTGCCGCTTGTCGAGGTGTATGAACGAGTGCGATGGGCTGTCGGCAGGACACGCACTCCAAGCCGGTTCGGGGGAATTGGGGCTTCTGGGGCGATGGGAGACACCTCCTCGTGACCAAACTGAGCCATCACAGCAGAGAGGAAGCCCCGCCGACTCCTATATCCGTCCGCGAATTCGGCGCGCATCACTCCAGCGGCGTCCTTAGCGGAGTCGCCACTCGGAACACCTCCGGCTGCTCGTGACCGTGCTGCAGGATTGTCACCCGACAATACGTGCGAGGCCGATAGTCCGAGTTGCGGCTGAGTCTCCAGCCTCGCAAGACGCGCAGCAGGTCCCGCGCCGACGTTGTCGTCAAGCCAGGAATCCAGACCTTATCTGATGGATTTTTGCCGTTTAGTAAAATCGCGATCGATGATCATTGCGATAGCCTCACGGAGCGTGCGGGTCTCGGCTCGTTCGGCGTCGTAACGCGACCCGCAACGAAACGCCACTCTGAATCTAATATCTCCGCATGGCTACGACTGACGATACTCGCATTGACCGAGTCGGCGCGGGCGCGCTCCGCGACAAGACAATCACCGACATCGAGAACGCGATCAGCGAGGCGCTGTCCACCCTCGCAGGGACGCCGCTGGCGGTCACGCTCCAAGGTCTCGACTTCGGCGACACGTGGTTCTCCACGGCGAAGCTGCGCCTCAACGTCGACAGCGGCCCGTCATCCGAGGCGTAGATTCATTCGCCACCACCGCGTGGACGGGGTCTTTGCCGCGGACACCAGACGTCACCGCGAGCAATGGCGGTCGACGTCCATCCGCCTTTGTCAGTCACCGCGGGTTTTCTCGCCGTAAGCGCTCGCCTCTGCGTCTTGTCCCGGCACGGCTTCTGCTTTTGGCAAGGGTCACAGCAGAGTCGAACGGTGAATGAATTCAAAATTTCAGAAAGGCGTAAATGGAAAGGACCTTTAGTCTTGATGGGTGACGGGAGATTGTATGCTATTCGAATCTATTGATCGTCTAAGAAAAATGACAAAAGGAGAGACGGAAATGAAGACGACGGAATCCGAATCGGCAAAACCGAGTTATTGGCAGCTTGTTTTTTTGCAGAGCAAGGTAAACGGCGCCGCGTATTACGGCGAAGAACTTTCCCGGCCGCAACTGGAATTGGCCTAAGAACACTTACTTGCAGCGTCGATTGCGAAAACAAAAAATTTTGCAGCCTGAGAATTCTAATTTGAATTAACGTGCCGCTTCCCGCGCTGCCTCCTTCAGCACAGCTCCCACGGGAACGCGGCCGCCACTGAGCCCCCCGTCACGTTCAGTGGCAAGAGGCCAGACTCGCAAGAGTCTGGCCTTTCTTTTTTTATATGCGTCGACTATTATCTTCGTGAGCCAGGTTTAAGCAGGTTAGAAGTCGTCGCTTCACGATTTTACTAGAACCGCTTCCACTGCACCATCGTTACGCGTGAGTTGCCCGCGAGACAAAGTTGGCAGAGTCGCTTAACTGAACAATTCCTTCCGCCACTTTTTCATCACCGCCTGCTGGCGCTCCGCGCTGATCTCAGCGGCGGGCGGAAATCGTCGCGCCACTCAAAAGGCCGGCAGGCGTCGATGATCATACGCGAGCTAAATCCTTTTCGTTCATTTGGAATGATCGGATCCAGGGGCCGCTCCAGCAGCGCCGGATAATTTCTGCGGAATCGGCCGGGTCCGCGCGGCTGCACATTGCCCATAAAACATCGCTGATGTCATAGGCGTCGATATCGTCGTCGACGACGACCACGTACTGCCAAGGTAGGCCGCGCCTTGGCATTGGCTCGCGATCAAGTCCCGCCTGGCGGGCGTGTCCCGGATAGCGTTGGCGGATCGCGATGACCGTTAGAAACCGGCGAAAGTAACTCGCAACCGCTTGCACATCCGGTACGCCGGCTTTTTCCACTTGATCGCGAATATACGCCGCGCGCAACAGTTCGTAACAGTGCTCGGCGCGCGCCGTCGGGCGGTACTCCGGCGAAGCGGTGATGATCGGATCATTGCGATGGTAGAGCCGGTGCACTTTGATCAGCGGTTCGAATTTTTCACCGCTGGCGTAATATCCGGTCCATTCGCTGAACGGCCCTTCTTCTTTGCCCTGATCCGGTAAAAACTCGCCTTCGATGGCGATCTCGGCGTATGCAGGAATCGGCAGCCCGGTATATTCGCCCCTGATCACCTCGACCGGCTCGCCTTTGATGCCGCCGACCGCGTCGAATTCGCAGCGGCCGTATGGCTCGGGTCGCGTGGCGATCATGTGCAGCAACGGGTCGACGCCGAAACAGGCGACCACCGGGCAAGGCTTTTCCTCGATCGAAATATTTTTGCCGGTGCATGCGGCCATGTTTTCCGGGAGAAATTTCATGCCCATGGAGTTTCGATCGTGCACCATTACCCGGTAACAGCCGACGTTGACCCAGTCCTCGTCAGGATCGCGTGTGATCACGACGTGGCCCGTGCCGATGTAGCGCCCGCCTCGCGCTCGTGCCAAAACGGCACCGGGAATTTGAAAGATCGATATCTTCGCCGCTGAAGACATTTTCCATCACCGGGCCGCCCTTAACCGTCACCGGCGGAATATACGCCGGCCTTGCCAAACGCTCGCGCCAGGCTTGAATGAAACCCTCACGGGTAATGTCCAAAGGCAGATTGGTCGTCAGCGCCGAGCGCTTGAGGCTTTCGAAAAAGCCGACCAGAATTCGATATCCCGCCGGGTAATCTTTGATGTGGTCGAAGAGCAGCGCCGGGCTGTTTTCCTTGTGCTTCGACGCCAGTACCGACAGGGCGCCGATCTCCAGATTCCAGTCTGCGCCTTCGACGATCTTGAGCTCGCCCAGCTCATCGACTTTTCTGATCCACTCACGCACGTCCTTGTTAACTCATCGTGTCCTCCGATCGGATCACATCCAGTAAAAGTTCCGGCGCAGCTTTGCAAGCTGCGGATGAAATTGATAAATGAGCCGAGGAATGCCATGAAGAATTTCGCGGGACCATTTATCGCTGTCGTTCTGATCGGTTTTTGCTTTTCGTTTGCCGCCGCGCAGGAGAAAGTCATCGTCGGCCACTCTGCGCGCGCCGCTTTGTCGATCGGGCCTTTGTTCTACGGCATCGAGCGCGGCTTTTACCGCAACGAAGGCATCGACCTGGTGTACGTGTCACTGCGGGCCGATCTGGGAATCAAAGCGCTGCTCTCCGGCGACATCGATTATTGTTATAGCACCGGCACGATCATCCGCGGCGCGATCGTCGGCTTACCGGTCAGAAATCTCACTTTTAATTTTTCTAGAGTGCTGCACGCCTTGATGTCGCGGCCGGACATTCCCAACGCCGCGGCACTGAAAGGCAAGGTCGTGGGCGTCAGCTCGTTCGGCGCCACCGGCGATCTCGCCGCGCGTGTCGGCTTGCGCTCTCTCGGTCTCGATCCCGAAAAAGACGTGACGATCATCACCCTCGGCCCCGACACGCTGCGTCACGCGGCACTGATTGCCGGCACGGTGCAAGCGACACATATGCCGGTGCCGCTGAATATCCAGCTCAAAAAACAGGGCTATCACGAGCTCGTGTACGCCGGGAATATTCTCCAGCGGCCGCTCACCGGGCTTGCCGCCAGCTTGGAAAAAATTCAGAAAAATCCCGGCCAGGTGCAGCGTATGGTGCGCGGCTTTTTGCGCGCGACTCGCGCTTTCAAAACGAGAAGGCCAACTTCATCGCCTTCGCCCAAAGAAAATACGGTTATCCCAGAGACATATTGGAGGAAGCCTACACGTACATGGTCGAGGCACTGTCGCAGGACGGCTTCGTCGACGACAGCTCGCTGCAAGCCGCCATTGACGAAGCCAAGAGCTTGGCCAAAATCACCAAGCGAACCCATCTTACGGACGTGGTCGATTATAGTTTCTTACGCGTCGCGGTGAAAAAATAGCAACCTGCATCCTATTTCATTGCCTCGGCAGCCAGGGAGAAGTCGAAGATCTTTTCTGCCGGCACGGCTTCCTTAATGCGCAGCGCTTCTCGGCCGGTTTCGATGATCTCTTTTTCTACGTCGACGCTCAGACGGCCGCCGGGCAACACATACGGCGCATCGTCATCGTACATGCGCCGCACCAATTGGGCATCCTTGATCCCCAGACCGTTTTTGTATGTACGGAATCATCAGCTCAGGATTCTCTTGATAAACTTTCAAACCGCGGTTCCAAGCTCTGAGAAACCGCACCAGCCGTTCGCGCTTTTGTTTGATATTGCCGTCGGTCGAAACCACGCCCGTCTGCAGATAGCGCATGTAATCGCGGCCGCGTCCGAAAACCTTGTAGCCCTGATCTACCGCCAGATAGACCGCCGGTGGTGCCATCATGGCCCCGGCGACCCGGCCTGAGTAAAGGGATTGCAGACGCGCCGGTGTATCCATGCTCAAAAAATTGACGTCTTTTTGCGCATCCAATCCCTTGGCCTGAAGAATTCGCCGCGTCATGATCGCGGCCGTGCCGTCCAATGAACCGACGGCAATCGATTTTCCTTTCATGTCGCTCGGAGTACTCGTCGCCGCGCTGACGATCAGCTCGTGGACCGGCCGGTCGCGGGTGACGGAAATAATTTTGACCGGCACGCCGCGCAGGGCCGCCGAGAAACCGCTACCCGCATGACAGGTGACATCGATCTCCCCCGACATCAGACTGCTGACTCCGACGATGCCACGCACGACCAGCACTTGCAGGTCCAACCCTTCCTGCGCGAAAAAGCCTTTTTCCTGGCCGTAGTAAAGCGGCACATAACTCAATGTCGGTCCGGGAATACTGATATAGAAGCGCTCTGCCGCTCCGACATAGTTGGCAACGAACATCAGATTAAGTAACATTGCGGCGAAAAGCCATTGACGATTCCTCATACGATCTCCTGTCTGACAAGCAAACTCTAGTCTACTTGCGTTCCAGTTGGGCAAAGGGCCCCGTCGTGTAAACGACTCGTCCTCCAACCACGGTCAGCAGCGACTGCAGCGTGCGGATCTGATCCTCCGGCACGGTAAGATAATCCGCGTTGAGAACCGCGAGATCGGCGAGCTTGCCGACTTCGATCGATCCTTTGCGCCCGTCATCGAACGTAAACCAGGCACTGCCCACCGTGAAAAGACGCAATGCTTCTTCGCGCGAGAGATTCTGGCTACGGTCGCGCAGCGCCGTTCCGGCTACCGTCTTGCCCGTTACGAGCCACCACAAGGCCAACATCGGCGAGTGGTTACCCGAGCGGAATGCGTCGGTGCCGGCGCCCAACGGGATACCCGATTCGATCAGTGCGCGCAACGGCGGCGCATTGCGCGCTTTCGCTAAGCCCCAAAGCTCCACATTGCGCTCCCCGGTCAAGGCCATCCGATCCTGCACCGTGATGCCGCCGCCTAGTTTTTTGATCCGCGCGATTGTCTCGGACGTCGCATCTTCCAAATGCGCGAACCCGATGCGTCGCGGCGAAAAAGGTTTTTCCGCGTTGACCTGCTCCAGCACATCGAGCACCTGCCGCGCGCTACTATCGTGGGTGGCGCGCAAGTGAAAGCTGAATTCCGATGCGGCAAAGAAGCGCGCCATGCTGCGAAATTTTTCTTTGGCGTCGGGAGTTAGCGTGACGCCCTTCGGGTCGGCTAAGATGTCATCGTCGCCAATCCCGGCGTCGAAGCCGCTGAAACGAAACCTGTCGTTCTGCGGCAAGTTTTTGAGCTCCTCCGACGCGTTTTTGAGCTGCTCCAGTTCACCTCCGGGTTCATTTGCAGCCACATAAAAACTAATTCGCAGCGAGAGTTCGCCGCTGCGCGCCATATCGCTCAACACCCGCCGGTGCGCGAAGGTCACGGCGCTCGTGTGCACATCGCCGACCGAGGTAACGCCGAGGCGGTTTAGCTCGTGAAAACAATTTTTTAGACTATCGCGAACCTTATCGAGAGGGAGTCCGGGGATTTTGCTATGGACATATTCCCAAGCCGCAGCGCCTTGTAACCATCCGGTAAATTCGCCGGTGTTTGGATTTCTTTCGAATTTGCCGCCAGGCGGGTCGGCCATGCCCTGCGCAATTCCCGCCGCCACGAGCCCGGCGCTGTTCAGCAGCGCGCCCTGGCGCAGATACTGGATGTACACCGGATGATTCGGCGCAATCGCGTCGAGCTCGGCGCGAGACGGAAAACGGCGCTCGGCGAACTGTGTCGGCACCCATCCCCCGCCCACCACGATCCAGCTGCCCAGCGGCCCGGCTTTCGCCGCCGCGACAATCTGTTGCAGGCCGTCGGCCAGCGTGCGCGTCTGCTCCCAATGAAGCTCGGCGTCCCACCGTAAGCCGGCGACGGTGGCATGAATACGCGAGTCGATCAGTCCCGGAATAACCGTCCGTCCGGCGAGATCGACGACGCGCGTGTTCGGTCCCGTCAGAGGGCGCATATCACGATCGGTGCCGACGGCGACGAAGCGTCCGTCTCTGATCGCGACCGCTTGACGGACCGAGAAGTCGCTGTCGACGGTGATGACTTTACCGCCGCGCAAAACTAGATCGGCGGGCGCCTTTACGGCCAGCGAGCGCGCGAAGTCCACCTCGGCGCTGCCGCCGCAAGCTGCCAAAGTGAAGAGCAGGAGAATGACTCCGATTCGTTTCAAATCAGGCTTCATTGGTCCTTTGCAAAAGCTAGCAAAGTTTACTCTTGACGGTTCTCTATTGCGAGACCTGGCGAGCGACTCTGCTTCCTTTGAGAACATCATCAGTCGCGGGGGCGGAGGATTTTTCGCAGATGATGTCGATGCAGGCGCTGCGGTTGCGTTGCGCCGATGATTGAAGCTATATTTCGAAAACGATTCGGCCTGGGCCGCGCTGGCGCGCCAATATCACAGACCTTTCCCGAGGTGAACGATGAAACCCGTGCAACTTTTCTGCTGGCACTTCATGGCATACCCGCATCTCGCCAAGGATTTTGATGAGAAAGAATACACCGGTTGGGTGACGGTGCCGAACAGTTTGTGGAACAACAACAAGGCCCGCGGCCTTTACCAGGAATACATCGACCAGCTCGTCTACGCCGATGAGCTCGGCTTCGACGGCATGGTGCTGAACGAGCACCACCAAAATATTTACGGCCTGATGCCTTCGCCGAACATCATCGCCGCGGCACTCACGCAAAATACCTCGCGCGGAAAAATAATCGTGCTCGGCAATCTCCTGCCGCTCCATTTGAATCCGCTGCGTGTAGCGGAGGAGTACGCCATGCTCGATCAGATGAGCAACGGCCGTCTCGTCGCCGGCTTCGCGCCCGGCGGTGGGCCGGAAACTTTCAATTACGACGTGCCGTCGGCGAACACCCGGGAAAAATTCTGGGAAGCGGCGGACTTGATCGTGCGCTCGTGGACCGAAGACGGACCCTTCGCGCACGAGGGCCGCTATTTTCCCTTGCGCTATGTGAATCCTTGGCCCAAGCCGCTGCAAAAACCTTTTCCCCCGGTGTGGATTCCCGGCTCGCGCAGTCCATCGACCATGACGGAAGTGGCCAAGCGAGGTTATTGTTACTTCCTCTCTTCGCGTAGCCACGGCGGCGAGACCCATCGCGCGCAGCAGGAATTTGCCACGGTGTTGGAAAAGCACGGCGACAAGTATCACCCGTTTCGCTTCGGCATCCTGATGTCGACTTACGTCGCCGAGAGCGATCAGCAAGCGCGCGAGGAGTGCGAGGAAGGCGTTTGGTACTTTTTAAAAAATTGTCTCAAAGGTCATCTGCGCCGAGTCGGCCGCCAGCTCACGTATGGTCCCGGCGTGCCGTACATCCCCGCGGCGGCGTGGCGAGAATACATGAAGAATTACACCCCCGGGCGCAAACTTTTAGGCGACGTGGAGAACTGGGAGGAACTCGAAGCGTCGCAGTCGATCATCGTCGGCAGCCCGGAAACCGTCACCCGGCGCATTCAAAACTTGATCGAAAAAGCCAAAGTCGGCAATCTGTTGATTCAGTTCCAGCTCGGCAACATGCCGGACCATCTCGCGCGCAAAAGCATGAAGTTGTTTGCGGAACAAGTCGCGCCGGCGCTGCGCCATGCCTCGCTGCAACAATTCACGGCGGAATATCCGGGAAACAACTTCGAACAATCAGCGGAGGCAATCCATTGAGCGAGCGGATCATCGAGGTCAACAGGCGCAATGTTCAAATCTTGGAAAATGGCAGCGGCGAGCCGCTGCTCTATCTGCACGGCTTCGCCGATGTCCACTCGGTCAAAGAAAGCTGGATGCCGTTCCATGAAGCGCTCGCGCAACGCGCCCGCGTGATCGCGCCGGCTCACCCGGGCTGCGCCCAGACCGATGAGAATAAAGACATCGACGCCATCGAAGACGTGGTTTTTCATTACCTCGAGGTTCTCGACTCCTTGAAGTTGACTCGGTTCGATCTCGTCGGGAATTGTGTCGGCGGCTGGATCGCCGCCGAGCTGGCGGCGCGCCATCCGGAAAAAATCCGCAAATTGGTTTTACTCGGCGCCTCCGGCCTGTTCGTCGAGGGCGCGCTGATCGGCGACGTTTTTATGATGGCCCAGCCCGAGTACGGTTCGAGCTACGCGTCGTTGCGAGCAATGCTGTTTGCGAGCGCCGATCAAGAGAACGCGCTGGAATTGTTCCCCGATGGCAAAGGCGAACTGGAAGATGAGGTGCGCCGCTACCAGATGCTCCGCCTAAGCTCGCGCGTCGGATTCAAGCCCCCCTATTTCTACAATCATTCGCTGCGAAACAGGCTGCATAGAATCACGTCGCCGACGCTGGTCGTCTGGGGTGAAAACGATCACTTCGTCCCGCGCGCGCACGGCGAAACCTACGCGAATTCAATCGCGAATAGTGGCGCATTGAGAATTGTTCCAGGCGCCGGTCACAGCGTTCACGTAGAAAAACCTCAGGAGACAGCAACGCTGGTGTTGGATTTCCTCGCAAAGTAGATAATTCCGCAATACTTTACCGCTTTTTTTCGCCGAGCTTACCTCGTTTCCGGTGCGGGAGAATGAGTTGGGCACGACTCACTTGATCCCGGCAACTCCAGATTTCTGTGCGCTCCATCCAAGGCTAAGGTACTCCATTGTGAAGTTTGAGTACACTGAACAAAATATCTTGCGATCCCTCTTGGTTCGGCTTTTTTTGCCTGTTAGAATTTGCTGGTGTGCGCTGTGAAAACCCCTACACCGTAAACCTTACATCAAAAGCTCAGTCTCACTGACCAGATTGTTTCCGTGGGGGGACATCACAGGAAAGCGTTCGCGGCAAAGCCGCCGCGAGCATGGGCGACTTAAGAAACCTGGAGAGCCTCACTTAGAGATGCGCACGGATTCGCCGCGCCGCCGGAGGACGATCGGCATTGGGGCTCTTGCTGTAGCAGGAAAGGTAGCCTCGGCTACTGCTGGCGATGGAGAACCTTTAACGTGCCCCATTCTAAAGATTTGAGAGCAATCGGTCAGTCGCTGGAAATGACGCGCATTGAAGCGTTCGAACTGGAAAACCACGGCGAGTCGTATCTAGTCCGAAGCCGCTCCATCACCCCGACCTCCCAGTGGATTATCAATAACAGTGTCATCGCAACGAGTTGGGATGCGCCCGCGCCGAACGAAAGAAATAGCTCCTTGAAAGGCGGTGAAGGTTGGTTGAGATATGAACCTCCGGTCATTTCCCGCCTTGACTCCCAGGGACAGAAACAAAGACGCAGTCAGCTTCCGCTACAGACGAAAACGACGAGCAAGCCTTCTCAGCACCTGCGCACTTTAGGCGAGCATCTGGATCGAGTCGAAGCGAGTGCGTTTACGATCTCGTGGGATCATCCTCATTCGGTGACTGTCAAATACCAAACATCCGATGGCCAAGATGAACAGCGAACATTTAGCTTTGCGAAACTCCAGGAGCTCGGCTTCCATATGAGATTTCGCCGCTCCACCCGAACCCGGTAGACGGCGACCTACGACAAGAAAAACTTACTTGCCCCAAATCCTTTTCACGAAGCCCTCTTCTTCTAACCGCCTGAGATAACGGTCGTTGACGTAGTTTTTCGCGTCGACGTTTTTCGCTTTCGCATTACTCTCGGCGATTTGATCGACTACCGCCTGCATCGCTACCACGGACGGGTACGGCACCGGTTCGAGTTGTTTGACGAAATAATCGTAGCCTTCCTGCACGGCCTTGAGATTTTGTACCCGGGTGAATTGCGCCAGCGTTTTGATCGAATAGTCCCGCTCGGTCTTAAGAACTTTGATCGCTTCTAAATACGCGCGCAGGAAGTTCATCACCTTGCCGTCCTGCTTGTCCAGGAATCGCTTGCTGCCGAGCAAGCCGGTGTTGAAGAACGGGATGTCCATCTTGACCGAGTCAGCGATCACGTTCAGCTTGAGCCGCTCTGCTTCGATGCCGAAGGGAGCATTGGCGACAGTACCGTCGATATTGCCGGACTTGATCGCGGCGATGCGCGACGGCTCATCGCCGATCTGCAATATGCTCGCTTCCTTAACCGGATCAACGCCGACCCGCTTCAGCATTGCGCGCATGCCGAAATCGGCGGAAGAGCCGTAGCGGCTGACGCCGAATTTTTTGCCCTTCAATTGCTCCATGTTTTTGATCTCGGGACGGGTAATGAGCTGGTAATTAAGCTTATCGAGCAGTCCGGCGAAATAGACGATATCTGCGCCTTCAAGATTGGCCGCCACGCCCGGCGCGCCGCTCAGCTGGGACAAATCGAGATTGCCGGAGATCAGCACGTGAATATTCGTCGAACCACCGGGAATATAAATCGTCTCGGTGACCAAACCGTACTTGGCGAACAGGCCACGGTCTTTGGCGATATGCATGAGCCCCGATTGCAGACTGATCGAACCTTGACCGACGCGAAGCTTTTCCTGCGCATACGCGCCGTGAATCGCGATACCAATAGCCAACATCACGAGTAAAATTATTCTCTTCATGGCGCCCTACTATCATAACCGTAAGTGCGCCGCCAACGACGGTGATCTTCGAACTATTCTGTGACGAAAAACCGTTGCACGGTTTCGTTCGGTGTGACATGTTTCCGACAGATCTCAGCGAGGAGGCCAATCATGGCTAACGTGACTGTAAAAGCCCTCAAAAACGGCCCATACGAAGTCAGCGGCGGCGTTCAGGTCTTGGATTACACCGGCAAGGAATACGCGGAGAGTCAGATCGATCCGCTCTACCTTTGCCGCTGCGGGCATTCAAAAACGAAGCCGTTCTGCGACAACAGCCACGAAGACATCGGGTTCAAGGCAGAAGAGACCGCGGGCTAAACACACCCCAACACTCCATTACTCCATCACTCCAACGGGGCGGGCAATTGGAAATATTGGAGTAGTGGAGTGTTGGAATTCGGATGCAGGCAAGATGCGACTCTAATTCGGCGATTTTCTAGGGAGGGGAACCCCATGCAAGGTAAAGTTGTCATCGTCACGGGCGGAGCCAAAGGGATCGGCCGGCACGCCGCCCTCACGCTCGCTAAAGCAGGAGCAAAAGTCGTTGTCGCCGACGCCGACGCCGAACGTATGCATAAGACGCTCGGCGAAATTCAACAAATCAATCGCGAAGCCGTCGCCTTGCCCACGGACGTGCGCGATGAGAAAGACGTGCGGCGGCTGGTTTATGATGTCGCCGACCGCTTCGGCCGGATCGATGCCTTGATCAACGACGCGGGCATCGTGCCGCATTTTAACTGGGGCATTCCGCGTTGGCCGCGCGTGCGCTATTTGAGCAAAGACTTTTGGGACAGCGTCATTCAAACGAACCTCGGCGGCACTTTTCTGTGCACCAAATATGTCGTCCCTTTCATGGAAGAGCAACGCTCGGGAAATATCGTCAATCTCTGGGGTGGCGGCCGGGCGGAAAATCATGGCGCCTCGCCGTACGTGGTCAGCAAAGATGCGATTCGCACGTTCACCCGCTTCGTCGCCGAAGAAGAGCGCGAGTGGAATGTCTGCGTCGTCGCCTTCAGTCCGAAGCAAGCGATCGCCACGGAAGACGCACCCGAAGAAGCGCGCAAGCGTCTGCCCGGTCCGGAAAGCCTTGGCAACGGTTTCGTGCTTGCCGCGCAAGCAGGAATGGAGTGGACCGGCAAGACCGTCGAGCACCGCGACGGCAAACTCGTCGCGGCGGATTAGCGTAGAATCGAACAAAGAATGAACTCACCGCAGAGGCACCGAGTACGCAGAGAAACATGACTACGTAAGATCTCGGCGAACTCTGCGTCTCCGGGCTAACAAATCCGTGTTTAAGTTGGTAACGACACCGCCCCTAAAAACCAAGGAGGCAATCATGGAAGCAATCGCGTTAACGAATCACGATCTTGAAATCGAGGACATAGAGTATCTTCGCTACGGCGACAAGCCGCTCCTGCTTCGCCTGTTGAAACCGGCCGGCGCCGGGCCGTTCCCGCTCATCGTCCAGCTTCACGGCGGCGCTTGGTGTCGAGGGGACCCACGAACGACACTGCGATCAACGAGGCGCTGGCGAAAAGCGGCGTAGTAGTGGCCGCGTTGGATTGGCGCATGCCGCCCGTGGCGCCTTATCCTGCTGCGCTGGCCGATATCAATTATGCGATCCGCTGGCTCAAGAGCCGCGCCGGCGATTTAAGCAGCCGCCCGGAACGTTTCGGACTTCTCGGAAATTCGAGCGGCGGGCATCAAGCGATGCTCGCAGCGATGCGGCCGCGCGATCCTCGCTACTCGGCGCTTCCGCTATCCGCCGGCACTGCGCAGGTCGACGCCAGCGTGCGCTGCGTCGTCATGTGTTGGCCCGTCATCGATCCTCTGGGACGCTATCACTACGCCAAAGATCTCAAAACCCGCGGCGGAGCGCATGCTGAGTTTGCCGACCGTGTGCTGCCGAGCCATGATCAATTCTGGGGAACCGAGGAAGCTATGTCCGAAGGCGGCCCCACGCGCGCGCTCGAACGCGGAGAAAAAGTGGAATTACCCCCTGCCCTCTATATTCAAGGCACCGCCGACATGGCCCATCCCAAACCCGACCGCGAACGCTTCGTCGAAAGTTACCGCAAAGCCGGCGGCCATCTCGATTTGGAATTGTTCGAAGGCGAAGCCGAGGGCTTCATCGGCAGAAACGCGAACTCACCCAACGCGGGGCGGGCGATGGAAAAGATCATCGACTTCGTTCATAGGCAACTCAGTTGAGCCGCGAAAGAATCGCGCGGGACTACTTGTTGTTAAAAAGGTGCTCAATCAATGCGCCGGTAACGACGTCCGTGGTCAGCTAGGATCCTGCTAAAACCAGCCATGACGTCAGCGACAATCAAACTTTTTTTGCCTCGCGGAGATGCGAAGAGTCTGCGAACAGCCGAAATCTCCAATTGGACTGGCAAAGCAATAGCAGCGCCGCGAACAGAGCTCGACGAGCTGCTTCAACGCGAGGAACTTGACAAAGCGGGCGTTTACATTCTGTCCGGCAGCGATCCTCTGTCCGGCTCACCGCGCGCGTATATCGGCGAGGCTGAGGTTATCCGCGAGCGCCTTAAGCAGCATAAGACCAAGGAATTCTGGATTTCAGCGATAGTGTTTGTCAGCAAAGATGAAAATCTGACTAAGGCTCATGTGAGATACCTCGAGAACAGGGTCCTCACGGAAGCCGCACAAGTCGGCAGATGTACACTTGAGCAGAACCAACCTGGTGGCGCGAAGTTACCCGAATCCGACCGCGAAGATATGGAGGTGTTCCTTTCGCACATTCGTCAGCTGTTGCCGGTGCTCGGCTCCGACCTTCTAATCCCCGTCGGACAACCAGCCGCCAAGCAGCAATCCGGCGGCATTCTTTTCTGCCGCATGAAGGGCGCTGAAGGACGTGGTCGTCGCACACCCGACGGTTTTGTGGTGTTTCGAGGCTCTACGGCTGTCTTGCAGGAACGCGAGTCGGCAAAGAAGTATCCGTATGTGCTTACGCTCCGCAACCAGTTGATTGCCAACGGCACGCTCGTCAAGAAGGACGGCTTTTACGAGTTTACCAAAGATACAGAGTTTTCTAGTCCGAGTGCAGCCGCAGCGGTGATCGAGGGCGGCAGCGCGAACGGACTTATTGAGTGGAGAACGGAGGATGGGAGAGTCCTCAAAGAACTCGACGAACAGCCCTAACCAACCGGAATGAGTCTCGCAAAACCTCGCGTGGCTCAACTGGAGCGTTAAACGTTGCAAGCAATAGATCTTCGCGCAGAGACAAGATGGCACACTCAAGTCACTTACATATTCCTGTTATCGACATAAGTGCGCTGGTATCGGGAAACGAAGATCGCCACGAAGTCGCGGGCAGAATAGGACAAGCTTGTCGCGACTGGGGGTTCTTTTATATTGTCGGTCACGGTGTGGACGAACACCTCCAGCGGCGGCTTGAGGAAGTGAGCCGGCAATTCTTTGCACAAGAACTCGAGACAAAACTCGAAATCAAAATGTCGCGTGCGGTAGAGCGTGGCGCGGGTACTTCCCCGTCGGCGGTGAGCTCACGTCCGGCAAGCCTGACTTAAAGGAGGGGATCTACTTTGGCGCTGAGCTGGAGGACGATCACCCGCTCGTGATGGCGGGGACGCCGCTGCACGGCCCAAATCTTTTTCCAGCCGACATACCGCAATTCCGGGAGACGGTTCTGGCTAACATGGCCGCGATGACAACGCTCGGCCACTCGCTGATGGCCGGCATCGCCCTCAGCCTCGGCTTGGAAGAATCCTACTTTTTCGACCGCTACACTTCAGATCCTTTGATCCTGTTTCGGATCTTCAACTATCCTCCGCAGTCACTTAACACCGAGAGTGAATCAAGCTTAGGAGTCGGAGAGCACACCGACTATGGACTGCTGACTATACTGAGGCAAGACATGTCGGGAGGCTTAGAGGTAAAAACAAAGTTCCGTTGGGTTGCCGCGCCACCCATAGCTAACTCGTTTGTGTGCAACATTGGAGACATGCTGGATCGCATGACGGCAGGGCGCTATTTATCCACGCCTCATCGCGTGCGAAATCTGGCCGGGCATAATCGTTTATCATTTCCGTTCTTCTTCGATCCAAACTTCAGCGCCGAAATAAAACCAATAAAGATCGACGCAAAAGCGAATGATAACAAGGAAGAGCGTTGGGATCGTGCCAGCGTTCACGAGTTTCGCGGTATCTATGGTGATTATCTGCTGAGTAAAGTATCGAAGGTTTTTCCGGAGCTACGTCGTAAGGTACTCTAAAGTTTCGCTCATGTGCTAATCGAGATCATTAACGAATTCTTTCAAGGAGTGCGCCGATGCCAGACGCGGATCGATCAAGGTTGATGATGTTCATCACCGTCGCCGTACTGACGCTGTGTGGCGGCGGAGCGTACACTCAGGATGAAGTCGAGCCCACTAATGACTTGCCTAATCCGTACCAAACCACTGCACCGTGGGGAAAACTCCCTGACGGCAGGAAGTGGGGAGCGCTGAACGCCGTCGCCATCGATAACGACGGCGAATCGGTCTGGGTTGCCGACCGCTGCGGCGCGAATCCCGATACTCCGCCTGGTGCGTCCGCGTTTCAGTACGACAGCTGCGCCGGTTCAACCCTCGCGCCGATTCTCAAGTTTGATTCATCCGGCAACCTGGTGAAAAGCTTCGGCGCCGGCATGTTTATTTTTCCCCACAAGATTTATGTCGACCGGGACGGCAACCTGTGGGTGGCCGACCAAAGATCGGCAAACGAGCGGGAGCTCGCGAAGTTCCCCGGAGAAAAAGAAAAGGGTCACGTCGTCGTCAAGTTCAGTCCAGACGGCAAGGTCTTGTTGACGCTTGGGCAGCGCGGAGTGGCCGGCAATCCGCCGGACGCCTTGACCCAACCGACCAGTGTCGTGATCGCGCCGAACAGCGACATCTTCATCTCCGAAGGTCACAATCAGAATCCTCAAGCGCCGCCGGAAACCGTTTCACGCATCTCCAAGTTCACGAAGGACGGTAAGTTCATAAAGTCCTTTGGTAAGCTGGGATCGGGGCCGGGAGAATTCAGAGGACCTCACGACCTTGCCATGGATGCGCAGGGACGACTCTTTGTCGCCGACCGCGGCAACATGCGCATCCAAATCTTCGATCAGGAAGGGAAGTACCTCGGCGAGTGGAAGCAATTCAGTCGCCCAAGCGGCGTCTACATCAGGAACGACATGATCTATGTGGCCGACTCGGAATCCAACGGTGTGGCTCCACACCCGGGATGGAAACGAGGGATCCGGATCGGCAGCCTCAAAGATGGCAAAGTCCTCTACCGCATCCCCGACCCGCTCGAAATGAAGGGAACCAGTGCAGCGGAGGGCTTGGCAGTGGATGCGAAGGGCAACGTGTACGGCGGAGAAGTCGGCCCGAGACAACTGGTGAAACACGTCAAGCAGTAGGAACGCGAGACCGCCAGCATAATTTCGGATTGGACAACCGAGCACGTGAAGATTCGACAACATTAACGCAGGTGACCGCTAACCGTCGAGTAAATCTGTCTAGCGGCTCATTGGCAGACCGTTGGAGCGCAGACTAGCAGTACTTCATGACGGGAACATCGAATAAATCGGCTACGCGACCATACCCAATGCGTATTCATTCCGCAGACGACTATAGCCAACGAACCCCAGAAGCACCCCAATGGGAGGCCGGGACGGAATGAGCAGCTACGGATCCGACAAACTCTTCGCCGGTTCGATCCCGGAACTTTACGATACATATTTGGTTCCAATGATCTTCGAGCCGTACGCTGCGGAACTGGCGGCGCGTTTAGCGTCGAGACCGTTGTCGAGAGTGCTCGAAATAGCGGCCGGCACCGGCGTCGTAACCCGTGCCATGGCAACGGCGCTGCCCGAGTCCGTATCCATTGTGGCCACGGACTTGAATCAGTCCATGCTCGACCAAGCCGCCGCGCGCGGCACCAAGCGTCCGGTCACTTGGCGCCAGGCGGATGCCATGAAGCTCCCCTTTGCAGACGGCGCCTTCGATGCCGTCGCATGCCAGTTCGGAGTCATGTTTTTCCCGGAAAAACGGGTAGCGTATTCGGAAGTACGCCGAGTGCTCAGGTCGGGCGGTATCTTCATTTTCAACGCGTGGGATCGTATCCAGGAGAATGAGTTCGCCGACACAGTGACGACCGCGCTTGAGGCGCTTTTCCCGGACGATCCGCCGCGCTTCCTCGCGCGCACACCGCACGGCTATCATGACGTTGAGACCATTAGACGGGATCTCGCGGGTGGCGGGTTCACGACTTCACCTGAAATCACAACACTGGCGGCCCGCAGCCACGCGGCGTCGTGCGACCACCCCGCCATCGCATATTGTCAGGGCACGCCGCTGCGAAACGAGATAGAAGCGCGGAATCCCCCACCGCTGGCGTACGCAACCACCGTCGCCGCGGAAGCTATCGCGAACAGATTCGGACGCGACGCCGTGGATGGCAAGATCCAAGCACGTGTAGTAACGATCGTGAAGTAACGGTGTCGAATCAGGGCACGCGGAGGGATTTGGAGTTGGAGGCGCAACGTCAACATTTCCTCTTCTCAATCTATAACCGACTTAGGAATCGGAGACGCTTATGTGGAAAAATTTCAAAGTCATCGACGCCGACGCTCACATGCATGAGCCGCAATACCTTTGGGAACGCTACGTCGAACCGAAATACCGCGACCAAGTACCGAAGGTTGCCTTCATGGACGGCGACTTCATGGTTTACGAGCCGGACGGAAAATTTGTTCCCAAGGGCGAGATCCAGGCGGCGCCGACGGAGAGCGCGCGCCGCGCGATGGAAGAAAAGTATGGCGAGGCCTACCGGCAATGGTGGTCGCCGCAAATTCGCCTCACGGACATGGACCGCTTCGGCTGGGATATCCAAGTGTTGCTGCCGACCGGCAACAACGGCAACTTCGCTTACCGCGTCGCATTGAAAGATGTTCACTTGGGCGCGGCGATGTGCCGCGCTTACAATAATTGGTGCCATGATTATTGCAGTGTCGATCCCAAGCGTCTCAAGTTCGTCGCCGTGTTGCCGGGCTCCGACGTCGGCGAAATGGTAAAGGAAGCGCACCGTGCCGTGCACGAGCTGGGCGCCGTTTCGGTGCGCAACCCCTATTTGTCGGAGGGCAAGTGGCTGCACGAGCCCGAGTACGACGCGTTGTGGAACTTAGCCTGCGAGCTGGATTTTCCCATCGCTTGTCACGGCGAGAACCGTCAACGCCGATTTCAGCCGTTTCGAGCACTCGAAGGTGACCGGCGCGATGATATGCAGCTCGCCCTGCGCGGGCTGAATCACGCTCTGGGATTTCCTTGCGACAACATGGCCACGCTCGGCCATTTTATCTTCACCGGTATCTTGGAACGCTTTCCGGCGTTGCGCCTCGCCGTTCTCGAATCGAACTCGGGCTGGTTGCCGTTTTGGCTTGGCAGAATGGACGATCACACTCACGGTCGCAACAGCGTGATGGGCAAATCGGAGAAGCTCAAGCTCCGTCCGACGGAATACTTTATGCGCCAGTGCGTAATCGCCTGCGACAGCGACGAGCGCGACTCGAGTACGTCGTCGACGAGCTTCACGGTGACAATATCGTTTGGAACACCGACTATCCTCATCCCGATGCCATCCAACCGGAGCGGGCACTGCCCGAGTTCGACGCTCATCCGATTTCAGCCGAGGCCAAACGAAAAATTCTCTGGGACAACGCCGTGAAACTCTTTGGCCCACGGATCGTTAGCTGATGATTTAAGGGAATAGAAAACAAATTTCACCACGAAGGTCCCAGTACGGCGAAGCCACTAGCAATGCAGGAATTGTTTCACCGCAGAGGCACAGGACATGAGAAAAAATACCCGGCGGCTCAGGGGCGTAGTATATATAGGAGCATATTGAAGTTCAGAGCCAGAGCCGGGTTCTTATAATAGAAGTCAGACGTGGAGCGGAGCGGACGAGCGAGAAAAGAGAGTGGGGATTGAACAAGGGAGATTGCCGGGGTGTGAAGCGGCGGTTTTGAGTGAAGCTGAAGGGGAAGGCGGGCCGAGAATTGTAAGCCAGGTTTGGCAAGCCGCGCTACGAAGTGATCGACCGCGAGCAGCTGTGTTGGCGGCGGGTGGATGTGGAGCGGCTTATCGGGGAAGAGCATGCGGCGCGAGCGATCTGGGAATTTGTATGGGCGGCTGGATATGAGCGGGTACCGAGAAGAGGTTCGAGCGGTAGAAGGCAAAGCGGGGCGGCCCGGTGGGAGCCGCGGTTACTGATCAGCCTGTGGGTGTATGCGTACAGTCAAGGAGTCGGATCAGCGCGAGCGATCGAAGAGTTATGTGAATGGGAGCCGGCCTACCAGTGGCTGACGGGATCGGTCGTGGTCAATGCCCATACGCTATCGGACTTTCGCGTCAAGCACGACAAGGCGCTCCAAGGATTGTTCGTCCAGATCCTGGGGCTGTTGAGTGCCGCTGGACTGATCACGCTGGAACGGGTGATGCAGGACGGGACCAAGATTGGAGCGAAGGCGGCCCAGGATAGGTTTCGGAGAAAAGAGCGAGTCGAACAAGCGCTCAAAGAAGCCAAGGAGCAAGTCGCCGCGCTCCAAGCGCAGAGCGAAGAGGAAACCAGCCGGCGCATGGCCACGGCACGCCAGCGAGCGGCCCGCGAACGCCAGGAGCGGTTGGAGCAGGTGCTTAAGGAATTTGAGCAACTGGAGAAAGAAGGCAAGGACAAAGAGCACAGACGAGTGAGCACGAGTGATCCTGAGGCGCGAGTGATGAAGCAACCTGACGGTGGCTTTGCGCCGAGCTCCAACGTGCAGATCGACACCGATGCGAAGAACTGTGTGGTGGTGGCGGTGGGAGTGGTGCAAGCGGGCAATGACTTCGAGCAATTGGAGCCTGGGATTGACCGAGTGCAACGGAACCAAGGCGAGACCCCTAAAGAGGTGGTCACCGACGGAGGATTTGTCAGCCGAGATACGATCGTGGCGATGAAGCGGCAGGCCATAGAGTACATCGCCCCCTGTGTCGATGAGGCGGGCAAGGGACAGAGTTCCTATGACAGCCGCGGCGTGAGCGCCGAGTATCAAAGTTCCCAGTTTATCTTCGATGCCCAGAGCAATAGTGATCGCTGTCCGCAGGGAAAGATACTCTCGTACGAGGGCAAAGAAGAGCGCCACCTGCAGCTGAGCTAGCGGTATCGAGCGCAGAGATCGGACTGCGAGGGATGTCCGATGAAGAGCCAATGTTGTCCTGGGAATCGAGTGACGGGGCGATCGGTGCATCGCAGCGAAGAGTTGGCCGAAGTGGCTGAGTTTCGCCACAAGATGCAGAGCGAAAGAGCGCGCGAGATCTACAAAACCAGAGCGCAGGTGGCCGAGACGCCCAATCTGTGGATCAAGGCGAAGTTTGGGCTACGCCAGTTCAGCGTGCGCGGGTTAGTCAAGGTGGGGATGGAGGCGTTGTGGGCTTGTCTCACCTACAACATCCGAGTGTGGATTCGTCTTTGCTGGAGACGAGCGGCCGCGGTGATGCAGCCTGCGTAGAGAAAGAGGAGAAAAAGGACGTGTAGCAGGGAAAATCGGCCAGTTTTAAGCCGCTCAACGGTTTGCATCAGAATAATTGCGGCGCAGGTAGATTTTTTCTAAAAAGAAAAAACACCGACGCTTAGGATTAATCCAGATTACGCCAAATCAATTTTTTCTCATGACCACAGAGTTCGCAGAGATTTTTCTGCGGACTTGATTCGCGGCAGCTTGCTGGGTGAAGAGCTATTCCAGCGCTCTTATAAAGTCCGTCATTCCCGAATGCTTCTATCGGGAATCCAGGCGAGACCGGAACTAGACCTCCGATTAAAACATTCGGGGGTGACGTCATTGGGATCAATTAAGAGCGCTATGTTCTGATACTTCATCAACTCCCTGTGGGTTTAGTTGACTTCTAACTCCTCCCTCCGCGCCCTCGCGCGTCTCGGCGGTGAACTATCCGAATCCTTCGTGCGCTTCGTGGTAAATAGAAATGCTCCAGCTTCTACACACGAGACCAAACTTCAATAAGATCAAATTCAATTTGACCGCAGCCTGTCTATTTTGTATTCATTATGCTCCAGGAGGTGTCTATGATTGCGATAATCGATCAGATGAAGGAACTCGTTGATAGCGCCTTGGCTAACGGTAGTCCGTGCATACTCGCCACCGTTTCAGGCGACGGCGAGCCGGATATCGGCTATAAAGGCAGCATGATGGTGTTCGACGGCGAGTCCCTCGCTTACTGGGAACGCACCAAGCGCCAGCATATGAAAAACGTCAAAGAAAACCCGCACGTCATCGTGCTGTTCCGCGACACCAAAACGAAAGCCGCATGGCGCTTTCACGGCACGGCGACCATGCACGAGGACGGACCGATCCGCGATCAAGTCATGGCACGCACCGTCAAGGAAGAACTGGACAAGGATCCCGAACGCAAAGGCGCCGCGGTGGTGATTCGATTGGATAAAATCACCAATATGGGTGGACAGGTCCTGCAGAGCCGATAGATTGCGGCGGCTTTTTCGCTCGCGGCAAAGGTTTCCAATCACCCTCTGTTGGTCGATCCCGGCAGCGGTCTTGTTATCGCTGCCGGCGAGTCGAGACCGGCAACGCTTCGTCAGCTTAGTCGCCGACATATTAGTGTGCTGTTTTGCAAGACAGAACGGGTTTGGCCCCCTCCCGCTTGCGCCGTAGTCACGACGAAAGAACAAAGAAAACTATTTAATCAATCGTTGAGATCAGGCATCGGACACGCGCCGCATCTGGCGACTCCATTCTTTACAGACAAATCATTGCCACACAGTCGCCGCTTGCCGGTCCATGATATTTCCTAGCATCGCCGCTTCTTGGTCGCGTGTCTTTTACGGCTGGCGCATGATCGGATTGATCTCCGCCATTCGTGTTGTCGGTGGCGGACTCCATCAATACGGCTTCACGGTTTTTTTTCTGCCGATCAGCCAAGATCTCGGCATGAGCCGCGCCGAGACCTCGCTCGCGTTCTCGCTCGCGCGCGCCCAAGGCGCCATCGAGGCGCCTCTGGTCGGCTATTTGATCGACCGTTTCGGCCCCCGTCCGATCATTGTGACCGCCTCGTTTCTCGCCGGGGTCGGCTACATCCTCCTGTCATGGGTGAATAGCTACGCGAGTTTCTTGGTTGTCTATCTCGCCGTCATCTCGCTCGCCTTCATTGCCGGATTTGTCCATTCGCCGATGGTGATCGCCAACAGTTGGTTTATTCGCCACCGCGCGCGCGCCATGACCGTCGTCAGCGCCGCGGTGCCGGTCGGCGGCGCGCTGCTCTCGCCTCTGCTCGCCGTGGGCGTGCAATCTCTCGGCTGGCGCTGGGCCGCGTTTCTCTCCGGCTGTCTGTTTTTAGCGGTTTGCTTGCCTTTAAGTTTTCAAGTCCGGCGCTCGCCCGAGAGCGTGGGTCTCTTGCCCGACGGCGACGCGTCGAGTGAGAGCACAGCCGCGAAATCCGCCGGAAATCAAACCGACGGCGGCGCCCGCGCAATGGATTTTACCGCCGCGCAAGCGATGAAGACCTTCGTCTTTTGGCTGCTCGTCGTTTCAATGACTGCGCGCGTCGCCGCGTATAGCACCGTCAGCGTCCATTTCGTGCCGATCATGGTGTGGCAAGGCTTAAATCAGGAGGAGGCGGCATTCTTGCTCGGCGCCTTCGCGTTTATCAATCTTGCCGCGCATTTCGTGCTCGGCTGGATCGCCGACCGCGTCAACAAACCGGGGCTCATGACGCTCTGCCATATCGCGCCCGCGTTGGCTGTGCTTCCGCTCGTCGGGGTCGCAGCGCATTGGCAGCTATGGTCGTTTACCATGTGCTACACTCTGCTCGACGCGTCTTTCCCGATCCTGTGGGCCACGGTCGGAGACTTTTACGGGCGCAAGTATTTCGCGACGATTCGCGGCATGTTGAGTTTCTTTTATATGTGGGGAAGTGTCGTCGGACCAGTGCTGGCCGGGGCGATGTACGATCGTAGTCAAAGCTACACGGGCGTCATGTGGATCCTGTTTTTCACTCTCGCCCTAGCAACGCTGCTCAACGCGCTGTTGATAAAGCCGTGGCGTCGATGCGCCACGGCAGCACAGTTAGACAACTGAGCGACGCCAGGCAACGCCCTTCAAAAACTAACATCAGCAATACAGACCATCAAGAAAAGTCCGTCGAAAATCACGAACCCTCTGCCGCTTCCTCACGGTAAAGCTTGAGCGCTTCCATTACCGGCAGATCGCTCACCGAAAAAAGAATCGCGGCCTCGGCTTGGGAGCGATTTTGATGGCTGTGCCAGTTCCACAGCGGCACAACGAAGCAATCGCCTTGCTCCCATTCGAATTTTTGACCGTTGATGACCGTCGCGCCGTTTCCTCGAAAAGCGTGATAGATGGTGCTGCAATTGTGCCGGTGCGTTTTGGTGACTTCTCCCGGCCGGAACATTTGAATACCACAGGATAACGTCGGCATCGTGTGACCGCCGTCCGGGCTGACGTATTCCAACGCCACGCCGTCGAAAGGACTTCCCGGCCCGTCGCTCAGGCGCTGGAGTTTCTCGTACGTATCCTGCCATTTGTAGTGCAAGTTATAGGTGGGACGTTCCGAAATCTTTTCCCATACCGGCCGCGTCGTGCCGACCCGCGGCGTTGTGTGCTCAGAGACCTGCTTCATCGGTTGGAGGCCGCCGGGGAATGCTTCCCAGGTGATCGCCTGGAGCAAAAACAGTAAGGGATTATCCAAACCATCGAGCCAGACGACGGGCTCGCCAGCGTTACGGTGTCCATGCCACGTCATCGACGGCGTGAGGATAAGGTCGCCCTCCTGCATGGGAATTTTCTCGCCTTCAACGACGGTGTATGCGCCGCTCCCCTTCAGGATGAAACGGAACGCGGCGAAATTATGTCGATGATCGTGGGCCACCTCGCCCGGTTTCAACAGTTGCAAGGTCATCAGCATCGTATGTGTGGTCGTTCGTTGCCGGCGGTTTTTCTGGTCTTGGTAGGCGGGATTGATCAGCCTGAGCACGCGCCGCTCCGCTTTGCCGTCGAGACCGTGCATGTTCGCCACGGTCTGGATTGCCTCGTAGAGCGCCGGCCATTTCCATACATGCGGCAGCACTGATGTATGGGGGTCTTTGCTGTAGGTGGCCATGTCGGCCTCGGATGCCTGCGACCACAACCCTTCGACACTCAAGCCACGCAGTTTTTTATCGAGCTCGCGTAAAAGTTCTTCTTCCGACATGTCGTCTCCTTTGTAATCCGCAAAGCCGCAAGCAAAAAGGTTCGGAACTTCGCAGAACCTCAGCATGACGGCAAATTATCCTCACTGATCTCAAAATCTCCTTCGTTCGTCCTGAGCATCCGTCGACGGACTCTGGCGGATCTGCGGAACCTTCAGTTTTTTGATCCCCAGCTCTCGTTGCGCCGCCTGAAGCGGCGCCAAATCGATGATTTCACTCAGGGGCAGATCGCGCTTTAGCTTGAGTTCCGTCTTGGCTTGCTCTAACACCATGCGCAAACCTTCGGGTGGAATGTTTCCGTCCGGACTGAAGACCTTCCAGGTGGAATCGTAGGAAGCCACAGCGTGGTCACGCTCTATCTTCCCCCATTCCATCAGGATCCTCACAGCGCCTTCCTTGTCGTCCCGGATAAAACGGTTTGCTCGCACCATGGCCTTTACTACTTTTTTAACCTCATCCGGCTTCTCCTTGATCGTTTTGAGATTGGCGCCGATGCCGATGAATGGGAAACTAAAAACCTCGTACGCCCTAAGAAGGACGTTGAATCCCATCTGCCCTCCTAGGGCGTCACCGGGCGGGGCAATTACGGCTACATCCACCAGACCTTCCTTCAGCGCGGCGAGACGGGCTCGATCCGGCCCCAGGGCGATGAACTTGAGATCTCTCTCCGTATCCAGGCCAAAGGATTTGAGCATCATTCGACCAGCCACCTCGTCGGTGCCGCCGAAGTTACCGATGCCGACGATTTTTCCCTTAAGTTGCTTGCCCGATTTGTATTCAGGCTTGGCAACCAAGGCGTGAGTGGAACCATCCAAGAGGCTCGCGAGAGCGCGCATCGGCATGCCCCGAAGCGCGCCGCGCACGACCGAGCCGAAGAGCAAGGTATAGCCAACATCTCCGGTTACGAGCGCGGTGATAATGTTCGGCACGTTCATGCGGATGATCTCTACGTCGAGGCCCTCGTCTTTGAAAAAACCTTTTTTGAAAGCGACTCCCGACGGAAGAAAGGACATATTGGGGTTGGTTACTGAGATGCGCACTTTGTCGGCAGCGTCGAGAGGCGAATTCGGCGTGCAAATAGCGATGAACCCTATTAGCAAACAAAGTTTGCTCATGACAATGTTCACAGTCAACTCGCAGCCTTGTAAACACGGACCCATTTGGCTCGCCACGCCACGCTTGGACAATTCCGCTTCGAACATCTGGCGAATATGCGGATCTTCGTCGTCGTATTCGATCTGATCTCCGCCGAGCTTGACGCTTTCTGAAGTACCCCACTGTTTGCGCAGGCCGGGAAATTTTCGGCTGCTGAAGGGCTTGAGCGCCAAATAGCGCGCTGGCTCGCCGCCGACGTTGAAGTGCTGATGAAACCAGCGTTCCGGCGGCACGAGCAAGCTGCCGGCGTGCCAGTTGTACCGTTTGACGTCATCGCCCTCGCGCCACACCATTGAAAACCCTTCGCCCCGCAGGATAATTACATGCGCGCCAGCGCCGTGCCGGTGTGCTTTCTTGTAGGTCCCCACCGGGAACTGGGAGATATGCGCCGACATGACGTTGTTGGACATCTCGATCATGATCATCCTGCCACCCGCACCGCGGTCTTTTCTTTCGGGCAACTCGTAACTTCGCACGTCGCGAATAAAATTGGTGTCGTGAAAGCCCGCGCCGGGAATCTTCGCCTGGCCGCTGAAAAAATCGTCTTCACCGGCGTAGCGATCGGTGAAGCGATAGTCGCAATTAAAAACGAAATCGATGTTATGATAAAGATTCAGCACGGTCGGCGCATTGGTCATCGCCAAAAGCCGCACCGGCTTATCGCCTTGACCATTGAAGTGCTGATACCGCGCATTGAGCGGCGGCGAAAACAGCGCGCCCTCGCCCCATTCGAAAGTTTGCCGTCTGCCGCCGTCCTGCCAGATCGTCGTCGCGCCGCGGCCGCTGACGACATAAACCAGCGCCTCGAACATATGCTTCTGTGGCGCGAGCGATTGTCCGGGCGCGATCTCACAGATGTAGCAATCGTTGACTCCCTCGGACCCTTCCAGGTTGAGGTAAACTCCGCGGCCGCCCGACGCGCGCCCAGGGATGTAAGCTCGACTTGTTTATGTTCTCGATGTGAAAACCCTGGACCGCCGGCACACCTTCGTTTTCCAGGAATAGTTGATATGTCGTCTTCGCTCCGAGCTCGTTCGCCGCTTGCTCAGATTTGTTGCAGCCATGATCGCCGCTTCCCTTTTCCACTGAGTCCGACTCCCGCGCCGAAGAGCGGCATCTCTCGCTTGTAATACGCCGCTATCGGCTGGGGTCAAGGTGAGAGGCGAAAAAGATTGAATTCGCGGTGTTCGACTGAGCCCCTCTTTAACCGCGCGCTAGAACCTAGTAGTGGCACCTCGCCGCCGAGCATTGCCCAGTGCGGCTTTGGAACTTCGAGCCAATAATTCTCCTGACTTTTCCGTTTTTGAGTAACCTTAGGGTCAAAGGGTTCAATTTGCACCGAGCTATCGCTCAAATTCTTGATCTGTTGCAGCGCAGCGATTAGGGGCCTGTCATCTCCTTAGTCGAAACTCGCACAAACGTTGGGATTTTTTCTTCATGGGCAGTGATCAGCCCCGATTTTTAATCTGTGAAACTATCCGACACTTTCAAACTCATGATCCAACAGCCCTGCCGGCTTCCATGCACATGCCCTGCGAGTCATCGGCCAGGACCTCGCCGATCTAATTCCGCAAAAGGTGGAGATCGACTACAAGGGAGACGAACTTTGAGGTTCGCGTGCGATGCTGACCGCAAAAGAACCGAGAAACGGACTCCACAAGTTGAAAAATCAGGGTTCGACAAAGTCGTCCACAAGTCATCAACTATCGCCTCGCTAAGGCACCGGAAGGCATCGAATTAGCGACTATCGAGCAGACCTACGACGCGGCGGAAGTGAACCGCCTGGATCAAGCGGGCCTTCATCGGCGCTCGCAAGTCGGCAAAGTTCCCGATATTTACAGCCTTGGCGAAACCCTGCGGACCATCGGCAGAATCATCGACGCCGATGACGGCCGGCTGGTTCGGATATTCAAGGATCAGCGCCGTGTCGCTTTCGATTATGTCGATACAAGCAGGCGTGATGCGGAAAGTGGAAATGACGCGATACGGAGCTATTCAAAGTGCAGCAGAGTTACGACGACAAGCGCGGCAGCCAAAAGAACATCGACACCGGAAAGGCCACGCTTAGGCGCCAACACCGTCCCGGTGAACCGAAACAAGGATCGCGTACCGCTCACGCGTCAGTTTTACACCGACAAGCCGATTGCGTAATTGTGCCCCCGGCCGATTGTCCTATGATCTTCGACGTCGAAGATTCGCGAACATCGTTCACGGCAGCCGCAGCTTGGGATCGAGGGCGTCGCGCAATGAATCGCCGAAAAGATTGAAGGCGAAAACCGAAAGACTGATGGCGAGCCCAGGGTAGATCGCCATCCACGGCGCGCGTTCGGCGAACTCGACGGCGGCGCCGCGCAGCATGAGACCCCAGGCTGCCTGCGGTTCCGCTACGCCGAGACCGAGGAAGGAAAGCGAGGCCTCCAAAAGAATCGCCTGACCGAGAAACGCAGTCAGCATGATCAGATAGGGAGCCATGACGTTGGGCATCATGTGGCGAACAATGATGCGCAACGGACCGAAGCCGAGAGCGCGCGCGGCTTCGACAAATGGCATCTCACGCAAAGCGAGGGCGCTGCTGCGCACGACGAGAGCGCAGCGCGGTACCATGGGAACCGTGATGGCGAAGATGACATTCGTCATTCCGGAGCCCAGCAACGAAACAACCACCAGCGCCAAAATGACCAATGGAAACGACAAAAGCAGATCCATGAAACGTTGGAGCAGGAGATCGATCTTGCCGCCGAAATAGGCACTGGTTACGCCGATGAGCGCTCCAAGGGTTGCCCCAAGGAAGGAAGACGCGAACCCGATCCATAAAGCAGTCCTCGAGCCGTAGATGATCCGGGTGAATACGTCTCGACCGAAAGAGTCCGTTCCGAACCAGTGAAATGAACTCGGTGCCTGTAACATTTTTCCGTAATCCGTCGCCAACGGATCGTACGGCGAAACGAACCCCGCAAGGACGGCAGCCGCGATCATGATGCCTATAATGGCCGCCCCGACGGCACCTAACGGGCGCTGATGGGTGAAGCGGGAAGATGCCTCAAGCCACCGATCAAGGCGAGAGACAGCGGGAAGAGTCAAGGTTTGAACGCTAGTTCTTGCCATGTCGCAGCTCGTTCAAACGGTTTATACGGTTCAACATGATCTGACGTCTTGAACCGCTTGAACGTTTTGAACTATTTGAACGCCTTCCATCTTTGTGTTCGCTTCACCGATAGCGGATGCGCGGATCCAAATAGGCGTTTATTAAATCAACGAGAAAATTTACGAAGATAAAAACAAATGAAGTGAGCAACACCAGACTCTGCACCATGGTGTAGTCCCGCTGGCTGATCGCTTCGACAAAGAGCTTGCCGATACCGTTCAAGTTGAACACCTGCTCGGTCACCACCAGACCGCCGACGAGAAACGCAAACTCAAGTCCGATTACGGTAATCACCGGCAGCAGCGCATTTTTGAGTGCATGGCGAAAGACAACAGCCCGTTCCCATAACCCTTTCGCCCGCGCGGTGCGGATATAGTCTTCGCGCAATACCTCTAACACCGCCGAGCGCGTCATACGCGTCGCCACGGCCGAATAACGGTAGCCGACCGCCAGGGCCGGCCAGATTAACTGTGAAAGATTCGCCTTCGGATCGACCCAGATCGGAGTAAAGATAAGCGGTGGCATCCAGCGGAAGTAGATGATGAAAGTGAGGATGATGACAATGCCGAGCCAAAATGACGGGACGGAGAGTCCGGCAATGGAGAAAATCCGCACAAAGTAATCTATCCAGCTGTCCTGCTTCACTGCAGCAATCGTTCCCGAGGGGAATGGACATGAGGACCGCGACGAAAGTCGCCATCAAGGCAAGCTCGATACTCAACTCAAGTCGAATAGCAATCTCGTGGCTAATGGGCTGTCCCGTCCACATGGATGTGCCGAAGTCCAAGCGAGGAATACCGACGATCCAGGTGATGAACTGTTTCCAGATAGGCTGGTCTAGACCCAGTTGCGCGCGTTCGCGGGCGAGCGCCTCCTTCGGCGCATAGGATCCAGTACCGGCGTATTTGAGTTCGACAATGTCTCCCGGCAAGACGCGGAGCAGCAAAAAAATAAATACGGCAACACCGAACAAAGTCGGAATCATTAACAAGAGGCGTTTGAGGATGTATTGGCGCATTATTCAAGCAGGTCTGAGGATCGAGATCGAGGATAGAGGATGGCGCAATCCTCAATTCTCGATCCCTATCCTCGCCTTCACTTACTGCGCCATCCAGACGTCCCTGAGGTCTTGATTGACGTAGTGACTCGGTGTGATCTTCCAGCCTTTCACTTTCGTCCAGTGCGGCACGATGCGCTGCCACCAGAGGGTGGGGGGAAACTGATATGCCTTCTCATCGATAACGCGCTTTTCGAATTGCCTTAAGAGCTTCAGCCGTTCTTTCGGGTCTGTAGCTCGGCTCTGCTTGTCGTATAAACTCATCCAACACGCTGTCTTTGTATCTCGCGTAATTGACGGGACTCTTTTCGCTGCTCATGAACTTGAAGAGCTGGAGATCCGGGTCGTCCATAAAATCACAGGAGAAGTCGATCCCGGCGTCAAAGTTGCCCTGGCGAAAATCATTGAAGTAAGCTCCTTCTTCCTGCTGGACGTGATTGACATTGAGGCCGATCTGGCGCCATTGATCGATGACGTAGACCCCGGTAACCTCGTAAGGCTCTCTGACGTTACGGTTCTTGAGCGTGAAGGAAAAACCCTCAGGCACTCCGGCTTCTTTTAGCAATTTTTTCGCTTCACTTGCGCGCAGCCTCGATGTTTTTTCCAAATCCGGCGAGCTTGACGAGTTCGGATTCGGGCATGGCGAATTCGGAACCGGGACGGAAAAGCCCGCCTACGTACTTCATCACCGAAATCTGCGACAGCGCCTTCGATGCTCCCCAGCGATCGATCGCAAGTGTGAGGGCGCGGCGAACTCGCACGTCGTCGAACGGTTTTTTTTCGTTATTAATCGTCACCGTAAGATTGCAGACCCAGGGACTTTCCTGGACGGTGACTTGATTGCCTGCGGTCTTGACGATGTCGTCGCGGGCCGCCGGGATTGAAGCCACGAAATTCGACCAGCGCCTGCCCGCTGCGCACTGCGGCGACGCGCGGCGCCGTGTCCCGGATGATGACTGCTTTATAGCCGTCGAGATACGGTCGCCCTTTCATGAAGTAATTCGGATTCTTCTTGCCCACCCAGTGAGAACCCGCTACATACTCGACAAAAGTGAACGGGCCGGTGCCCATGATGTTCTTCTCATACCAGCGCGGATCTTTAGCGAGAATCTCCGCTTTGTAAATGAAATTCCACGGAGAAGCCAGGTTGGCGAGAAAAGAAGCGGACGGATGCTTCAAACGAAAGATCATCGTTTGGTCATCCGGAGTCTCCATTTTATCCACAACGGCGTAGGTCGCCTGGCGCGCGCTCACTACGCCCTCGGGTGGAAAAATAATCTTGTCGTAAGTTGCCTTGACGTCTTTGGCGGTCAACACGCTGCCGTCGTGAAACTGAACTCCCTTTCGAAGCTTGAAGGTATAAGTAAGTCTGTCTTTTGATATCTGCCAGCTTTCCGCCACGTCGCCGACGATCTTCGGATAATTTTGCGGATCGAATCTCAGCAGTGTGCTGTAGTGCGGCGCCACGCGGGTGGAGCATGGCGAAAGTCGTCTCACGATGACCGTCGAAGGAAGGCGGCGTCCCGCCGACGGCGAAAACCAGCTCACCGCCGGATCGGGGCGCTTCGGCCGCAATTCCGAGGATCGGTAAAATCAGCAGCGCAGCAACGGCAAACAGTAATTTCATAAAATGAGCCGGCATCATTTCTTTGGCGAAATAAGCATGTGCGATCTCCTCCCGCGATTTAGCCGTCAGCCCTGACGCTGCGAGCGAAAATACGGGATTCCTCTATAAAGTCAAGCTTACCTCATCAGCCGTCCCGCCATCGTCGAGGGCGCTTGACCCGTCCCTCATATCTGCCTTACTCTTGCCGCCAAATCATGGCGCCGCACCGACGAAGCTTGTTTCGCATCGGCAAATCAAACTTTGCCGTTTTCACTTACACGCTGGCAATTGTCCTCTGTCTAACTCTGTTCGGCTGTAGCGCGGTGCTCCGGCATCTGCCAACCGCCTCCAGCGAGTCGCGCAAGCTCCACGAACTTTTCGAGAGCTATTTTGAAGCCTATTTGACGCTATTTCCCACTTTCGCAACGGAGATCGGCGACCATCGCTACGACGACCAATTGGAAATCGCCATTAGCGAAGAACATATCGGCGCGCAGCGCCGCCTTTTTCAACACGCCCTTGATCGGGTGGCGGAGATTCAGTTAGACGAAATCGATCCCAAAGAGCGTCTTTATCGTTGAAGTTTTCACGCGCAACCTAAGGCTCACTATCGCCGGACAACGATTCAAGCAGCATCTCAGCCCGTGCGCCAGCTCGCCAGTCTTGCTGTCGAGTTTCCGTTGCTTGGCTCAGGCAGCGGATCCCACCCGTTCAGAACCGTTGCCGATTACGAAAATTTTCTGAAACGTATCGAACGATTTCAACTTTGGGTCGAAACCGCGATCGTAAATCTGCAAAAGGGCGTAGACCTTGGCATCGTGCAGCCGCGCGTCGTCATCGAAAGAACCTTGCCCCAGATCGAAGCGATGATCGTCGGCGACGCGAAAACAAGTCTGTTTTACCAGCCGATCTTGCGCATGCCCGATCATTTCAGCGGACCGGAGCGCGCCCGTCTCACGCGCGCGTACACGGAAGCCGTCGAGCAGCAGATAGTGCCGACCTACCGCCTTTTGCTGGCGTTCCTGAAAGAAGACTACCTCGGCAAAACCCGTAGCACCGCGGCTTTGTCCGCGCTCCCCGATGGAAACGCCTGGTACGAGCATCTGGTTACAACCCAAACGACAACCGATCTCACTCCGGATCAAATCTTTCAGTTGGGCATGGCAGAGGTCGCGCGGATAAAAAAGGAAATGGAGCAGCTGCGCGCGCACATATGGTTTCTCGGGAAACCTGAAAGAGTTTTCCGACTATCTTAGCGCCAACGCGCCCCGCGGTTATCAATAATCGAAGCGATCTTGTCAAAGGTTATGAGAGCAATCCGCCGCATGGTCATGCCCGAGCTTGCGAAACTTTTCGGCCGCATACCGAAGGCGCCGTTTGAGATCCGCACCATCGAAGAATTTCGCGAAAGAGCTGCGCCGTCGCAATACTGGACCGCCTCGCCGGACGGCTCGCGCCCCGGCATCTTTTACGTCAACGCGGCGAGGATCGAAAGTAGCCCGCGCCGTGCTTCCGAGCCGCTCTTTTTGCACGAAGCGCTTCCGGGTCATCATTTTCAGCTATCGCTGCAGCAGGAGCGCGAAGACTTGCCGCGTTTTCAACGTTTCGCCGATTACACCGCCTTCGTCGAAGGCTGGGCGCTTTATGCCGAAAGCATCGGTGCGGAGCTCGGGCTTTACAAAGAGCCATCGCAATATTTCAGTCGGCTGAATTCCGAATTATTTCGTGCCGCCCGCCTCGTCGTCGATGTCGGCCTGCACGTTAAGAACTGGAGCCGCGAGCAAGCCATTAAGTTTCTCATGGACACGACTATGAGCGGCGAAAGTGGCGCCAGCTCGGAAATCGATCGCTATATTGCGGTGCCGGCACAAGCCCTCGGCTACAAAATCGGCCAGCTAAAATTTCGGCGATCCGGCCGGAAAGCCGAGATAGCGCTCGCCTCCAAGTTCGACATTCGTGCCTTTCATGACGAATTGCTCAAAGACGGCGCGCTACCGCTCGATCTCCTGGAAGCAAAAATGAACGGTGGATCGAACAGATGCGGCGCTAATCCAAGCATGCTTTCTCACTTAACCACGAAGTAAACGAAGCCCGCGAAGTTCCCCCCCTTTCATCCTCCCCCGCGACGCGGGGGAGGAGAGGTGGAGCGCTTTCAAGTTTTGGTACGTGCCTAGCGTGCACCTGTAAGTTTGTACGGCGTAGGAGTGTCCCATCCCGGACACATTTGCGCACATAGCGAAAACTTTTAACGATCGTAGTACGAAATTTGTCAAGCAGCTGAAATTCGGCGTGAATTCAAAGTGCCGGCGGGTTACAATGTCTTCTTTGAATATGCGCGCCGAGATTCTCACAACCGTAAATCATTCTACGATCCTCAAGAGGCGGCGGCTCCCCCCGCCGCGAGTGATGACCGGCGATGAGCGCCGCTTGATGAATCCCGAGCCGCGGACTGATCAAGCTTTGCGAACTCTACCTGGACATTTCTTTTTCGCGTTTCGTGTATCCGCTTTTTGGCCATGTCTGGAGCCCCTATTGTTGGTTCCTGGAACGGCGCTTTCTCTCGCTGAAACAAACTCGCGCCAGCCGGTTGGCCCGCCGGACTTGGCGCCGCTTAGAGTGCTGTTAATCTCCGATATTCACGGAGGAATTTTTTTGAAACCGCAAACGCTCTCCCAGATCATCCACGCTTTGATGCAGGAGAACCCCGATCTGGTCGTCGTCGCGGCGACCTGGTCACGGGCCACATCACCGAGGCCAATCCATATTTGACTCGCTGGCAGCGTTAACCGCCGCGCCTCTGGGCGCTTGGTTTTGTTTTGGCAACCATGATTATTTTGGCGGCGATCCGGAAAGACTTCGACAGATCTCGCGACGATCGGCATCAAGACACTCAAAAACGAGAGCGTGTCATCAACCCACCACGGCAAGTATTTTGTTCTGGGCGGCATCGACGATCGGATCATGGGCAAGCCCGATTGGGAAGCACTGTTATCCGGCCACGGAACGCCCCATCTACTGATGTCTCACAACCCCGATAATTTTCATGATGCCGAGAGAGCGCGGCGTGCCGCTCATGCTCTCGGGACACACCCATGGCGGCCAGATTCGTCTGCCCAACGGACCCGCAATCATTAGGCAAAGCCGCTATTGTCTCGATGAAGGCGTTTACGCGTTTCGCTCCGCCTTGCTGGTTGTCTCCCGCGGCCTGGGCAGTATCGCGCTGCCGATTCGCTGGGGCGCCGATCCCGAGGCCGTGCTGCTGGACATCGCCGCGCCGGACTGATTGCGGCGGCGACCGCGCCGGCTTGGATTATCGCGCGGGACCCGTGCCCCACTCCAGACTCGATCGATTGACAAAATCAAAACCCGCATGGTGTGCGGCTCCGTCACGTTACTGGGCGGCGCTGCGCAAATTTTTAGCCTCTCGGCGCGACATTCTTCATAATGTAGAATTTGATACGCGTAGGAATATCGGAACAAATCGCCGTCGTGAAGTTTGTCGCGTAATTGGCCCTATCAAAATACTTCCAAGTCTACGCCTGCGGCAGCGCCTTGACGCCCATGAACGCGAGGATCGTTTTGCGCACCGGGTGGTTCTCGTCGTCGAGTTTGACGATGGTAAAATGATCCGCACCCTTGAACATGAGTTGCTGAACCTCTTTATTCCCCGCGGAGCGAAGGGCATCGGCGAAGCGGCGCGCGTCCAGCGCGAAGCCGGTAAAATCCTGAAAAGCGTTAACGATCAAAAACCGCGGCGCATTGGCACGGACGTGATGCATCGGCGACGCCTGATTTAAAATCGCCGGAGTATTGCCGAATGTCTTCTCCGTCGCCTGCTTTTGGTTGTCAGATACACTCCACGACGGCGCGAGGTCGTAAAGGCCGCTGATCGAAACCACGCCCGCCAGCGCCTTGGGCGACAATCCGTGGCGGCTGAGGTAAGTACGATCGAGCGCTACCAGCGACGCCAAATGTCCGCCCGCGGAGTGGCCGGCCAGATAGACGCGCTTAGCATCGAAACCATACTCAGTCGCGTGTTTGATCAAATGGCCGACGGCGGCGGCCACGTCCTCGGCCTGCGCGGGGTGACGATTCGCCGGCGCCAGGCGATAACGTACCAGCGCGACGGCGACGCCGTTCCGTACCAGGTTAGCGGCAATCGATGGGCCAATACTGTAATCATCGTCGGGTAACAGCCAAAATCCCCCATGCACGAAAATCAAAAGCGGCGGTCTCTTGAACGATCTCGCCGGCAGATAAAGATCGAGACTGCGCCGTCGATCCGCTTTTGCCGCGCCGCCATATGGAATGTCTTTGAGAACGGCTGATGCAGGATTTTGGGCGGCGCGCACACGTCCGGTCACCAACGTAACGGCCATACACGTTAACAACGGCGCTATTATGAGGACCGCAAATCCCGATCGTCGCGCTGAGCGTTCGACGCCCTTAAATGCCGCTAGATAACCCTTCATGGGAATTTTGCATCATAGTTTTTTACGCATTTCAGAAATGTACCGACCCTTCCGCGGATGAAATCTACCTAACGCCGAAATTAAAGAAGTCCGCCGGCCGTTCGGTGCGAATTGAATCGCGAATCGAACACTCGCATTCAACGATTCTCCAGGCGGCCTTCGCCTCGAAGCGCCGACGTAAAAATCCCAACAATGCAGAAAACAATCGCCGCCATAAAAGTGGTGTTGAGCGCGGCAACGAAGCCCGCCGGATTTTCAGCCGTCAGATTTATCGCCTCGACGCCCGGTATAAATTCGAACGCCAGCGACATTGACAAGCCGCCCAGCGCCACGCCGAACACGTTTCCAAACCCGAAGGTCACGTGATTCATTGCGGAGGCGAAGCCGCGGTGCTCCTTCGGCATCATGCTGATCATGGCGGTCGAGTTGGCAGGATTAAATATCCCGTTGGTAATTGCGCCGACGACGATCAGCGCCCCTGGCAATAACCAGTGGGAATCCGGCCGTAACATACCGCCGGCAGCGAGGGAAATCATCATAAAGACCACGCCGCCGGTCGCCGGAATGCGCGGCCCGAGCCGGTCGGTCATATAGCCGCTCAGTGGCGCGAGAGCAACTGTCAGGATCGAGGCGCCATGAACAGTATGCCGACCTGTGTCGGCGTAAGCCGCAACACGTCCTGCAGGTAAAACGGCATCAGAAAGCCGGTGAGTGAATAACAGATCGAAACGACCAGCAGACTGGCGACACTGAAGCTGAAGCGGCGGATCTTGAATAGTTCCAAATTCACGAAGGGCGTTTTCGCGCGGGATTCATGCGCAAGAAAGCCCACCAAGCTCGCGAAAAAAACCGCCAGCAGGACACTCTTGGTCGCGTCGCCGATCATCTGGTGGGTGCGGCGATCCAAGATAAACACCAGCGTCGTCGTGACGGCGAAGAGCAACGCCGCGCCGAGTAGTCGATCGAGCCCGAGTAAGGCGACGGACGGAGCGGCGCCGCTTCATGTTCATCAACGCCAGCAACATTCCGCCGAAGCCGATGGGCGCGAGCAGGAAAAAACTCCACCGCCAGCTGAAATAGTCGATCATCAGACCCCGCCGATGCTCGGCCCGAGAATAAAACCTGTATGGTGCGCGGTCGTCATATAGCCTTGGGCCCGACCGGCAAGGTCTTCGGTCACCGACTCTGACGCCAGCGCGCGGCTCGACGATTGGAGCATCGCGCCGCCGACGCCTTGCACAAAACGCGCGATAATCAGCTGCAGCAGCGTCTGCGAGAATCCGCACAGTAAGGAGCTAACCGCAAAAACGAGAAATCCCAAGGCGAACATCTTTTCCCGGCCCCACATATCGGAGATGCGGCCAAAGATGACCGAGAGCCCTATGTTCGATAATTGATACGAAAGTAATGCCCAAGAGATGCCGAGCAGGTCCGTGCCCAGACTCTGCGCTACCGTCGGCATCGAGATGGCGACGATCCGCGTCGCGGTGCCCGAGAAAAATGTTCCGAGAAGCGCGGTCGCGAGCAGCAAATAGTTGACGCGTGAATCCACGGTGCGTTTGTTTTTTTTTTTCCGGACTATTTTTTTTTTTTTTTTTTTTTTTTTTTTTTTTTTTTTTTTTTTTTTTTTTTTTTTTTTTTTTTTTTTTTTTTTTTTTTTTTTTTTTTTTTTTTTTTTTTTTTTTTTTTTTTTTTTTTTTTTTTTTTTTTTTTTTTTTTTTTTTTTTTTTTTTTTTTTTTTTTTTTTTTTTTTTTTTTTTTTTTAATTTATTATTAGCGCCGAATGCGCCGCGCGGCAAACTGATACCGGAGAAATTTTTGACGCGTTCGCTGCGGAGAAGTCCCAGTTGCTGAGATAAAAGTGTAGAACTCGTCGGATAGTCGAGGGCAATGAACGCGAACTCGTTACTAGAGAGCGCCATGCAAAAAATCCCGCACCTCGCGCGTCCACTCCACAGGTGTAGCTTCGACGATAGCCCTATGCGACACGCCGGCGAAGGAAACGAATCGTGCATTCTGCCCCATCGCCGCCGCAATCGCGCGGGCTTGCTCCAGCGTCGCGCGTTCATCCTTCTCGCCGTGCAAGATCAGCGTCGGGCAATTCACCGAGCGCGCGTAGTCGACGGGATTGTACAAAAACAAGTTGGAACCGGTCTGCACACTTCCCCAAAAAATCAGCAGCTCAGCGAACGGCGACCCCGGAAGACCCATTGCACGGAAGCGACTTTTGCCGGCATTCAGCAGGCTATCGAACGTCGCCTCAACAATGACGGCATCGGGATTGATCTTTTCCGTCCCAATAGCGCGGAGCACGGCTGCCCCGCCCATGGAAATCCCGTAGAGAACCACTTTGCGGTTCGGCCACGTCCGCCGGATGTAATCCACGGTCGCTACGACATCGCCCGCTTCTTTCAGGCCGATGGTCGTTCCGGTACCTGAAGATCCCCCGGAACCATAAAAATCCACCAATAGTGTAGCGGAACCCAGCTCGTGAAAAACTTGCGCCGCCGACAATAACGAAGACTTGCTTGCAGCGTAACCATGAAAAAGTGCAATCAGCGGCAGCGCGTCCATTCCAGGTATATACCACGCCTCCAACGGTGAGGCGTTTGAACTCGCGAAGCGATGCATCTCGTACGCAAGACCTAGATCAGCCGGTGTGCGCCTGTTCTGTGGCCGCGGAATATTCACGCCTGAGAAAAAGACGGTGACTTTATCGAAAACACTCAAGCGTTCCGGGCGCGCCGTGCGCTCGCCGCGCTCGGCAAAATGTGTCATCGCCCAAACCTGCATGAAAGCGGCTCCGTTCACACCGATCACAGCGCCGAGCAGCACGGCAGAAAGAAGTTTGACCAAACGACGTAACGAAGGCTTCGCAAGACTCATTGTTGCGGTCACTCGCCATGTCATCACGGAACAGACTGCAATTGTGCAAATGCCGCATCCAGTTGCTTGGACGCGCCGTCCAACTTTTTGTGCGTGCTATCCAACCATTCCCGGTCGTTTTTCAAACCTGCTCGCTGGGCCGTGAGCATGCGCGCGACTTCCGCCGGCTGCGGGCCGCCGACCACGCGCGCCGATTGAACCATATTTTCGGCCGTCAGCGATTTTCGAAACTGCGCCTCGCTCAGCGGCAACTGCGCGTTGGTCATTTTGAAAGATTTCGCCGCGTCGATGTAAATTCGTTTCGCCTGATCGTAAGGAATATCGACCGGCCGGAGATTATTCCCGCGCCCGAAATTGACCAGTTCCGACGCAAAGTGATGGCCGACGCGAAATGGCACGTCGGCGTCACGCTGCAATACGTCCGCAAGTTCGGTCGTCGTCGAATAGTCGGCATTGACCTCATCCAGCGCGCGCTTGGCGTTGAAATTGAGCTGCTTCGCCACCACCGTGAGATTGTTCAACATGCGCGCCATCCGATCGAGCCCTTCCACCGGCTCCCTGCCTTTATAGTCACCGAGTCCGTGCGGCACGTTATGCGCTTTGAAAAGATAAGTTGTGCTGATCCCCAAAACCTCGCTCGCCGCCACGCGGATGTTATGCAGCGCGTTGGGATTGCGCTTTTGCGGCATGATGCTGCTAGTGCCGGTCAGCTCGCCTTCTTCGAGTGTCAGCCAAGGCGTAGTCATGCGATATTGCGCTTCAAGATCGGAAATGAAGGTTCCGACCGTCAGCGCCGCCGCGCTCGCTACGCTCACGAGCTCGACGCCGGTGTCGATGGGCGAAATCTGATTCGCATCGAGGGAATTTTCTACGATCCCGTCAAAACCCAGCAATTCGGCCAGCCGGGCGCGATTGACTGGGAAACTCGAAGTCCCCAACGCCGCGGAGCCAAGCGGTGACTTATTGACGTTAGCGTAGGCGCGACGCAGGCGCTCGGCGTTGCGCTCCAGCGCCTCCACGTAGGCGAGAATGTAATGACCAAAGGAAATGGGCTGCGCCTGCACGCCGACGGTGTACGCCGGCACGATCGCATCGGGATACTTCGCCGCAAAATCGAGCAGCGTCGCGCGCGCGTTGTTGAGCGCCGCGAACGTGGTTAAAACTTGCGCGCGCTGGAACAAACGGTTTCGCGTCGCACCGATGTCCTGCCGGCTGCGCCCGGAATGCATTCGCGTTACGTCCGCCCCGCCCGCCGCGATCAGCAATTTTTCCAACTCAAGGTAATCGCCCGGTCGCTTCGCGCCTGTCTTCTCCCCGTCGGCGATCACATGAGCAACCGATTCCGCAATCACCTTGCCAAGCGTTTTCGGCACGATGCCCTGCTCCACCACCATCACCGACGACGCCTTGTTAAGCTCTCCCAGGTAGTAAAACTCGTCGCGTCGTTCCTGAGCGGAGACGTGAGCGACAAGAAGGACTGAACCAATAACTGAAACAACTAAAGCTTTACGCAGATTCATTTGTCTTCCCTCCAGAGGACTATTTCGTGAAACGAAAGAAGAAATATCAAAGTTCGGACTCTCGTGAACAAGTTGTAGGATGGGTTGAGCGAAGCGATACCCATCTCATTTCTTATCGCCCTGCTCTCTCTCCAAAGGCGGTCTCTTCAAGACCGATCACACCGCCCCAATCGGCGCTATACAACCCGCGCCTAACGAACCGCTGGAACGAGGAATACGGCCAATCGATGGCCGACTTTACATGTCCATGCTTTACCGGATTATAATGAATGTAATCACAATGCCGCCCAACATCCTCTTCGTCTCGAAGCGTGTGTTCCCAGTATCTGCGCTGCCAGATCCCACGTTCACGTTTGAGACGGCGGCTTTCGGAGCGTTCTTCGAGGCGCTCAACACCTCTAGAAAAACCGGTTTTAATCAATCTCCATCGTGTCGCATAATCCGCGTCACCGGGTGGCAAAGTCCAGATAGCGTGCAGATGATCGGGTAACACCACGAGCGCGTCGATCGTAAAGGGATGGCGGCTCTGCGTATGGCGGAATGCCTGCCGCAGAGGTTCGATCCTCTCTACAAGAAAACGGGAATGTCGGTCCGCCAGGTTAACAGTAAAGAAAAAAGATCCGCCCTCGACAAGGTTACGCCGATAGTTAGGCACCAGCGCACGGTAAACCGATTGCTATACAAAGAACAAACGACGGGTATCGCTTGGCTCAACCCATCCTACAATATTTTTTAAATTACTATTCGCGCACCTCGACTACTGCAACGGCAACGTGAACAACTGCTGTTCCGGTTTGATCAAATGCTCATGACCTTTCTCCGTCACCGTGCAAGTATACTCGACTTGCACGGTTCCCCAACCGGCTTCATGATTCGACGCTTCCAGATTCACCGTCATGCCAGGCTCCATCGGAATGTTTGTAGTGTTCGGCAGAAACGGATCGTCGACTTCTTCCGCCGGGCCGATCAAAAAGGGAAACTCACGCGCCTCGAGACCAATCGTGTGACCGAGGAAGAAATTCGAATAATTGGGCAAGCCGTTGGCGCGCACCCCGGCGATCATGGTTTCGTAAAGCTCTTGCGGCCTCACGCCGGGCTTGAGCGCATCAACTGACTTCAACACACCAGCCTGGATCGCGTCGTAACGTTTGCGGTGCTCCGCCGTCGGCTCGGCGCCGACGCAACCGGATTTGCACACGTCGGCGTGATAGCCGTTGATCGAACAGCCCATGTCGACGCGGAAGATATCGCCCTTTTGCAAGACGTTGTCCTTGATCGCGGGGAAATTGCCGCCGCGCGTCACCGCCATATGCATCCAATACACTTGCCCCCCGGCCTTGGCGATTTCGCCTTTATAGATGCTCGCCAACTCGTTTTCTGTCACTCTGGGTCTGCATGCCCGCAGCATCGTATTGATCGCCTGTTCGTTCATCTCGGCTGATTCTCGAAGGCGCTGAATCTCTTCCAGAGTCTTGATCATGCGCACGTAGCGAAAAAACATCGAAGCTGGCAACAAAGTCGCGCGCGGCAGCCCCGCTCTAATCCTCTCGTAAATCGTAATCGGAATGGCGAAATGGTCCATGCCGATGCGGCCATTGGCCATGCCCTTTTCTTCGATGAGCTGGGCCAGCGCTTTCTCTGGCGTCAGGCCTTTGGAATCGCTCCCAGCAAGCTTCACGGTTCGCTGCTCGACAGTGGAAAGTCTCGACATGTCGGCAATGTGTGGATTTCGCGGCCGGCCGTAAATGTACTTCTCTTCAACCCAGACGGCATCGAGCGACGCATAGCCGACATCGCCGCCGGGAATCAGCAAAGCCGGCTTCTGCTTCGGATCGCGCGGATAGACGACATAGACCTGCGAGCCGCCGTAGCGATAGCCGTTCTGGCTCCACGAAGCGTGGCCGCTGAGATAATAAATATTCTCCGGCGTCGCCGCGACGACTCCTGCGAGATCGAACTTGTCCATTAAAGCAATTAGTCTTTCTTTGTTGTAAAGCATGGCAACAAACCTCCCGCTAAAATTTTGAGTTGGAGTGATGGAGTACTGGAGTGTTGGAGTATTGGGCCTAAGACCCATCATTCCATTATTCCATCACTCCATTACTCCAATCTTCTACACTCCGCTCGCCGACCTCCACGGCCTCGGCTCCAGCGGCTTCACGGCGATCTCCAACACTGACGGCCCCTCGTGCGCTAAGGCGCGAGCTAACGCCGGTTTCAAATCCGCCGGTCTCGAGACACGCTCGCCGAAAGCGCCGAGCGCCCGCGCGACTCCGGCGTAATCCCCCCGCAGCGAGATGCCGATCTCGTGTCCTTTGAAGCGCTCGTGCAGCGTTTCGCGGCTGGCGCCGAGGCTTTCGTTGTTTAAAATTACCGTGAGCGTGCGAATGTCGTTGCGCGCGGCGGTTTCGATCTCCATGCCGGTCATGCCGAAGGAGCCGTCGCCGGTGAAATTCACCACTGTCTTGTCGGGATTCCCAAGTTTCGCTCCCATCGCCGCCGGCGTCGACCAACCCATGGCGCTGGTGCCACCGAAGCCGATGAAGCCGAGCGGGTTCAACGCCTCGTAATGATGCGACACATAAGCGCGAGTTACGCCGGCATCGTGTAGCAGGATCGTATTCCTACTATCGAGCTGATGCGTGATATCCCAACAGGCGCGGTAGGGATTCATCGGCGCCTCGTCGGACGTGAGTCGCGAATTCCACGACTCCAGCCATTTTCGCTTCAGTTCTTTGATCTCGTCCGAGACGTCTGAAGCCATGCCCCGACGAAAGGCGCCAAGCTTTTCTTTCCCCTGCTGGAGCAACGCCCGCAAAAAAAGCTGAATGTCGGAAAGAATCACAAGATCCGCCGGATAGTTTTTGTGCAGCTCGGCGGGATCGATGTCGACTTGGACCAATTTCGCATGCGCGGGCTTGGGCAACCAGCTGGAAGTCGCGTGCTGGCGAAAGGCGCAGCCCAGCGCGATGACGAGATCAGCCTCCTCGGCGAATTTACGCGACTGACCTGTGCTGTAGACCGCGCGCGGATAACCACCGAGACCGAGGCACAACGGATGATCTTCCGGCATCGCGCCTTTCGCGGGCAGCGTCGCCATCACGGGGAGCGCGTAGGTTTCCGCCAATTTCACGAGGTCGTCGGTCGCCCGCGACCAAAGCGCCCCGCGTCCGACGTAGATCAACGGCCGCTTCGCCTGCTGCATCAATTCGATCAGCTTATTGACGTCGTCGGGATCGGGACCGTAACGCACGCGCCGCGTCTTGTGATACGGCGGGATCTCCGCCTGCGCCATGCTGATATCCTGCGGCACTTCGATGAGCACCGGGCCGGGACGTCCCGATCTGGCGAGCGTAAACGCGCGGCGAAATACTTCAGGGATTCGCTCCGCGCTTGGCACACTAAACGTCCACTTCGCCATGGTCTGAAACGTGTCCAGATACGGAACTTCCTGCAGCATCCCCTTCGCCAGCTGCTTGCGCGAGCTATGACCGAAAATGACCACCAACGGCACGCAGTCGGTAAACGCATTCACGATGGCGGTAAACGCATTGCATCGTCCCGGTCCTTTGGTCACCATCGCCACACCGACCTCGCCGGTGCTGCGCGCGTAGCCGTCGGCGATATAGACCGTCGCTTGCTCGTGGCGCGTCAGGATCAGCGGCACCTGACCGTTTTCATGAAGCGCATCGAAGATCGGCAGGATATCGTCGCCCGGCAAGGTAGAAACGAACTTCACATCCTCGGTTTTCAGAATATCGACAATCGCGTCTGCAGCTCGCATAAAAGTTGTCCTACTTAGTGGAGAATTTTTTGAAAAAGCCTTCTTCCTCGAGCTTGCGTAAGAAACGGAAATCGACGAAATCCGCCGGATTCTTTCCTTTGAGCCCCGGCTGTCTTTCCGCGAGGAAGTCCATAACAAATTTGATGCCCTCGAGCGACGGCGCCAAATTCTGGTTCATCAGCTGCCCGAGGTTTTGCTGGGATTGCACGAGCGCGGGATCGTCCTTTGGAACGCGCATATATTTCGCCACGATCGGAATCGTCAACTCAGGGCGGTTCTTGTACAAATAGATCGCCTCAACTGTCGCCCGTAAAATGTTGGCGATGACCTCCGGATTGGCATCGATATACCGGCGTGTACTGACGACGGAAATAACCGGGAACGGAAAATCGAGACTGGCGAGATCGAAAATCTCGCGATAGCCGAGCTTGGCCGCCATGGTCGAAGTAGGCGCCGTGAGCACACCCGCTTGAAATTTCCCCTGGGTCAACCCAGCGAGAACCTCCGGTGAACCGCCGGCCGTGACCATCGACACGTCCTTGTTTGCCACCCAACCCGCCTTTTGGATGAAGACCAAGCCGGCAAAATAACTGTTTCCTCCGACCGAGCCCGCACCGATCACCTTACCTTTGAGATCACCGATCTGTTTGATTTGCGGGCCGGCGTGAATCGCAAAGGTCAATCTGCTGAATACCGTCCCCAGTATGGAAATCTCGGCGCCCTGCGCCGCCGCCGCGACGGCCGCGGCACCGCCGACTTGGGACACATCGACAGAACCGCCAAGCATCGCTTGAATCGGCCGAGAACCGCTCACGTACACCAACTCCGTATCATAGCCATACTTCTCGAACAGTTTTAATTCATGGGCGATCCAGAACGGTGGGTTGGCGTAAGCAAGCGCGCTGAAGGCGAGGCGCACTTTTCGCAGTTGTCCGGCCTGGAGTTGAACCGGCAGCAACGCTGCTGCCGCGACAAAAATTGCGGCGATGATTTGACTGCAGTGACGTCTCATGCGCTCATGTCTCAGATAAATTGACTGAGACATATTGCCAATCAATTTAGCAGTCAAGCTGATTTATCGCGCGTGAATGAAGGTGGCGAGGCTAAAAAACGGGTGACGTGGAACCTGATTCCTTCTCCCTCTGACACTGTGTCGCAATCGCGAAAGTCGCTTCGATGTCATTCTGAGCCCTTCGGCAAGGCTCAGGGTAAACTCCGCGACGAATCTTGCATTGTCCTCCCCCATACAAAGACGAGATCCTTCGGCGGAGTTTATCCTGAGAACATCGAAGGGCCTCAGGATGACATTGCGACACAGCCTCTTTGGGGAAGGTGAGGATAAGGGTCTCTCCCGCAAGCGGGCAAGGGGTAAAGTCTAGAAAAAATATTTCGGATGACCGAAAAAAAAGCTCAATACACTACAGCGAGCTCTTCGCCGTCAGCACTTGCTGCGCCGACGCGGCAACTGCGGAAATCAGCGATCCCATTTTCGGATGCGGCGGTTCGATATCGGGCTTAACGCCGTATTGTTCGAGCGCTTGGGTGCACACCGGGCCTACCGAAGCGATCACGACGTTTGCCAATGCATGGCGCAGTTTTTCGTCGGCATTGTCTTCCGCTGCAACGCGGAACAAATGGTCAACTTGGGCACCGTTGGTAAACAGCGCGACATCCGCCTCGCCGTTTAAGATCCGTTGAATCGCCGCCCGAAGCGGCTCGATATCAACGGGCAAAGCCCACTTATAAATCGGAATCGTTTTGACGGTAGCCCCGCGTTGTTCCAATCCAGAAACAAGCTCCGGATTGGGAATGCCGTATTCCTGCACCGCAACGCGCTTGCCGCGAAGGTCGACCGCGGTATCGAAAGTGGCGAGCACCTCGCGCCATGTGTTCGGCTCGGGCACCGTCACATCCGCAGCCAATCCCAATTCCTTGAGCGCCGCAATCGGTTTGGGGCCGCGCGTGACCAACCGCGTTTTACGTAGTGCCGAAACAATTCTCTCCTGAGGATACTGGGTGAGCAGCGCCTGGTTGAGCGTCCTCGTGCCCACGCCAGTCATAAGGATAAGCAGGTCGAAATTGCCGGCTTCAAGTTGCGGCAAGAGTTCGAGCGCCGCGTGATTTTCGCCGATCGGGATTTCCCGCATGGAAGGCGCGACGATCGGCTCGCCGCCGTAACGACGGATGAGCTCGGCCATCTCTGTGGCGCGGCGACTCTCGAAGGAGACCACTCGCAGGCCTCGCAAGTTAGCGCGCGGATTCGCGTCCATGGCATTCAACTGCCGTTATTGAATCATGCCGGTGGCGACCCTATCGTTGGTTGCTTCGTCGGATAAGAATAAACCCGCCCGTGGCGTGATTACGACAATAATTATCAACGATTAAAGGCCGCTGCAACTTGGAACCGACTCTGGCGATGTCGTTGATGTGCAGCTCTGTGACGCCGTCGACGCGCTCCAGAGTGTTGACATCGACGCGATGGTCGAATTGACTTAGCGATGCTTTGAAGGTTTTGGTCGACTGCTTGAGGAGGTGATTGCGGCGCAGATGGGACGGTTACGTCGGCAACACCCAGTCATGAAAATCTTCTCGCGATAACGGCAACAAACTGTCGCTCGCCGCATCTCCCGGAACAAACCACTGCAGCTGCTTGCTCAATTCGACGACCTTACCCACCACGATCACCGCCGGCGATTCGAGGCGCGCCGCTCGTTCGGAAATATTATCGAGCGTGCCAATAACGCTTTCTTGTGCGTCGGTCGTGCCCCAACGAATCACCGCGACCGGCATCTGCGGCGACACTCCGCCACGAAGCATATCAGCGACGATCTGCGGCAAATTTTTTACCCCCATCAATACGACCAGAGTGTCCACTGAGCTTGCCAACTTGGCCCAATCGACCGACGCTTTCGCATTGCGCGCCGGATGGCCGGTGACCACCGCGAACGACGAAGCGTAATTGCGATGGGTCAGCGAGATTCCGGCGTAAGCCGGCACCGCGATCGCCGAGCTCACGCCCGGGACGATTTCGAATGGGATACCGGCGCCGGCCAATTCCGCGGCCTCTTCGCCGCCGCGTCCGAACACGAATGGATCGCCGCCCTTGAGCCGGACCACGTCACAACCCATGCGAGCGTAGTCGACGAGAACACCGTTGATTTCCTCTTGAGCGATGCAATGTTTTCCAGCCTGTTTACCGACGTAGATTCTAATCGCCGCCGCGGATGCTTCGGCCAAGATGGCGGAGCTTACCAACTGATCGTAAACAACCACCTGCGCCGCGCGTAGCAGTTCCAGCCCGCGCACGGTCAAGAGCCCGGGGTCGCCCGGCCCGGCGCCGACGAGATAAACTTTACCGAGTGTCATTACGCTACCCCCAATTCATTCAGCAAATGACTTTTCGCCTGCGCCAAGTCACCGCGCATGAGCAACTGGCGCACTTCGCCGCTTAAGGCTCTACGCCATGCTTCAAATGGAACGGTAATCGACCGGCTCAACAACTCCTGTCTAACCTCCGCCGCAAGTTTCGCCAACGATTCGTATTCCTCGGTGAAATAGTGCTCGAGCTCCTCGCGCACCGCTCGCGCCAGCGCTGGGCTACGGCCGCCCGTCGACACAGCCACCGTCAATTCGCCCCGCCGCAGCACCGATGGCAGGATGAAATCACAGCGCGCCGGATCGTCAGCCGAGTTGATCCACACGCCACGGCTCCTGCCCTCACGATAAACCGCGGCATTCACTTGCGGGTCGTCGGTGGCGACAAAGGCCAACTCAAATCCGTCCAAATCACCTTCCTGATAAGACCGTGCCGCAAACCGGATCGCGTTCTGCTTCGACAGACCGGCGAGGGCGTCAGTCACATCCGGACTAAGTATTGTAACCTCCGCCCCTGCCTCCAGCAGCGCCGCGATTTTGCGTTCCGCCACCGCTCCGCCACCGATCACCAGGCAGCGGCGTCTCGTCATGTCGAGATAGATCGGAAAGTAACTCATCGGAATCCTTTCTTGCGGGATCGATTTCCCAGAGTATTCCCTTTCCAAACTCTAACGCGCGGCGTGCCTCGGAAACAAATAGTGATCTGCCGAAAAGGCCGATGTCCAAAAGCCACGCTCCCTTGTTCAGCTCCTTGCAGTAAATGAAATCCGCCAGCGCTTTTATGACTTCCTCGTAAGAGCTATCGTTCTTCGCGCTCAACAAGCCGGCGACGAATAGTTCCCCTTCACCCGTAGCATCGCGACGCGGCGATGTCATGAGGCGGATCGTCGAGCCTTCGACAGGTTCTTGCTCCGACGTTCGCTCTCCCGTGCTGTTGTCCGGCTTGCCCGGCCACAGTGTCGCCAGCCCCAGAAGTTTGCTCGTCAGCGATGGACCGTCGCTCCGCGTCATGGATGTCATGACAATTTAACCTCTCGAAAACGGCTCATGGTTATGCGCTCCGTACGTGCAGCCCGCACTCCTTGGTCTCTGGATTTTCCCACCACCACCGACCGGCGCGGCTGTCTTCGCCGGGTTGTACCGCGCGCGTGCAGGGCGCGCACCCGATACTCGGGTATCCCTTCCTGTGCAGCCGGTTGAATGGCACGTTGCGCGTATGGATGTAATTCCACACGTCGTCGTGGCTCCAATCCACCAGGGGGTTGATCTTCACGATGTGGCCGTGATCCGCGTCCAGTTCGACTTTGCGCACCTCAGCCCGAGTCATCGCCTGCTCGCGCCGGAGGCCGGTCATCCAGGCTGCGAGACCCTGCAACGCCCGGTTGAGCGGCTCGACCTTGCGCACCGCGCAGCAAAGCTTGCGCTCTTCGATCGAGTTGTAAAACAGATTCAGACCACGGCTGCGCACCATGTCCTGAACCTTCAACGCGTCGGGAAAATAAACTTCGACGCTGACCCCGTAGCGCTCGCGGATCGCATCCATGCAATCGTAGGTTTCTTGATTGAGCCGCCCGGTATCCAAAGTGAAAATACGAAAATCCGTGCCGCAGATTCGGCTCATCATGTCAATCAGCACCGATTCTTCGGCTTGAAACGAGCAGGCGAGAGCCACGTCTGGCGAGAATTTGTCGAGCGCCCATTCCAGCACGATCTCGGGAGAGGCTCGATCGAAATCCGGGATCAGCTCAGGGCTTTCGCTTTCCAGTGTATTCAGCGATGTCATGTCCATTCCTGCCTCCTAGTTGCATTGTAAACGGTCTAACGTTTTGCGTAGATCGATGACGGCGGATGTTTTCAAATGCACGTTCACCCGCTGCCGGGGATCCGCGTCACGTCCAAAACTGATCTTGGAGCCGTCAAAGAGCTGCTTTGCAAAGGGTTCGACGTCGCTCTTGAGCTCTTCGAATGACTCCACAGTGTTGGAAGCAATCAGCCGATCGTTGAGAGAGATCGTCGCTTCGTTTGCCGCGAAGCGCAATTTGCCGCGAAGCGCGGACTCGTCCTCGAGCTTGCGGCAGTTCTCCAGGGCCAGCCGGAAAACCGTCCGCAGTTTTTCTTGATTGGTGCCGGATAGCGGTGCTTTCCGGCTGTAGAGCAAACCGCGCCTTCCGCCGGTCTCATCGATGTGCAGATTGGCGTCGTTGGCGACCAGAATGATGCCCGGGCCTGACTGCATATGACTGTAGTCTGCAACGTCGTGATAGATCCCGTCCGTGGCCTGAATCCAGCCGTGAAAGATTTCGATAAAATCACTGAGCGGCACCGCGTTGGGCGGTTCGACAAATAACTTCACGGTGAGCTTCTGTAATTCCATTTTTGCTCTCCTGGCTACGCGCTCGGTTGCGCAGCCGGCGCAATCGATACCGCGTTCGTCAGCGCTCCGCGCGTCTTGTTATGGCAATCATGCGCTGCGTCGATAAACAGCTGCGCTTCCTGCAGTAATTGCACTGCGCGGTCGCCGTCCGCCGTTTTGCCCGAAGCGATAAACTCCTTGGCTTTGAATAAATACTCGGCGAACTTTCCGCCGGCGTACTTGTCCCAGAAAAGCTGCGTGTCGTAGAAGCGCGTGGTGAATTCGCCGACGATCTGATTTTCATCCTCGGAGATGCTCGGGTTTTGGTCCTTCACCAACCCTTGGGCCGCGCGCACCATCGAAGCGTATGCCAGCTTGGCCGCTGGCTGCGTATAGCCCGAGTCCAAGAGCAGTTGCGCCTCAAACAGCTCGCGTTCGCTGGCAGCCAGAGTAAACTCTGCTTGACTGACCACTTCGCCGGCGCATTCGCCGATTCCCATGTCTGACAGGGTAAATTCGCGCGGATCGCCCCAATCGCTGTAGTAGGAACGATCCGTCTCGTGCGCGGGAATCTTGGTTAAATCTTCCAGCAAATCCTTGACTTGCTTTTTGCCGATGCGCGTCACGAAATCTTGAAAACGCTCGTCCTTGAGACGTTTCTGCACGTAATATTCCGTGATGGTCGAAACCGCCTCAGGAACCCGCTTGGACGGCACCGCGCCGATCGCGACGCCGTATTCGCCGGCGTTGTCGTGGAACTTGCCGCCAAGAACCACTTGAAAATGCGGCACCTGAAATCCCTTCACGTTGCGGTTGATGCCGTAGAAACCGATATCGGCGATGTGATGCTGGCCGCAGGAGTTGAAGCAGCCGCTGACTTTGATGCGGAGGTTCTTGACCGCCTCGTCCAGCTCCAAACTCTTCTCTCCCAGACGATAGCGCAGCTCGCGCGCCAGACCGCGCGACGAGGCAATGCCCAATTTGCAGGTGTCGGTGCCGGGACAGGCCGTCACGTCGACGATGGTCGCGGCGTCAGCTGCACCTAGACCAATCGAATTAATTGCTTGATAAAATTCCGGCAGATCCGCTTCACTGACCCAGCGGAAGAGAATGTTTTGTTCCACCGTGGTACGCAGCGTGTCTTTGACGAAGCGCCGCGCGATATCGGCGAGCGCGCGTAACTGATCGGCGCTAGCATCCCCGAGCGGCAGCGTCACCGTCGCCGCGACATAGCCGGCCTGTCTTTGCTTGTAAACGTTAGTCGCGTACCAACCTTCGAATCCCTCGGGCCGCTGATGGCCGTTGAGATTGACGCCGGCTTTGAGCGGCTGCTCGCTTTGCTCGTTGACGGAACTTAAAAAATCAGTCCAGCGCGAATCAGGCGAAAGTTTTTGCCGCTCTTCCAACACCAGCTTGCGAAACTCGTCGATGCCGAGGTTGGCGATCAAGAATTTAATCCGTGCCCGGGCGCGGTTGCGCTTCTCGCCGAGGCGCGCGAAAACGCGCGAGATCGCCTGCATCGTCGGCAAGAGCTCTTCTTCCGGAAGAAATGCGTCGAACAGCTTCGCTTTGTACGGCACCGAGCCCAAACCGCCGCCGACGTAGAAAGCAAAACCGCGCTGCACCTTGCCATCGACGACTTTGGTCTTAGCGATGGCGCCCATGTCGTGCATGGTCACCAGGCCGCAGGGATTTTGCTCGCAGCCGGAGAAGGCAACCTTTACCTTGCGTCCGAAGTCTTGCGTATCGGGATGACCCATTAAGAATTTCGAACACGCTTTGGCGTAAGGCGTCGTATCGAAGGTTTCCTCGTGGCAGATCCCCGCCAGCGGACAAGCCGTCACGTTGCGCACTACGTTGCCGCAAGCTTCGCGGCTGGTGATGCCGACTGCGGCGAGCCGGCGCATCAGCGCCGGCGTGTCATCGATATGCACGTAGTGAAGCTGAAAGTCTTGCCGCGTCGTCACGTGGGTAACGCCGTCGGCGTATTCCTCCGAGAGATTCGCCAGAGTTTCCAACTGCTCGGGCGTGACGCCGCCGAAAGGAATTTTAATCCGCATCATGCCCGGCGCATCCCAAAGCGTTTCCGGACCTTTGATCACCTCGGCCGGCAGTTTCAACTTTTGAATGCGCTTGCCGTCGTGTCTTTGACCGTTGTCGTAGCGCTGGCCGTAAATTCCCCGGCGCAGCCGGGTCTCGGCGAAGACCTTTTCGTCCATCTTGCCTTGCTTGCGCAGTTCCATGTGCTGCTCGAAGATGTCGATCTCGCGTCCCAATTCGACGGGAATCTTGGCGCCAAGTTTTTCTTTCCAGCTCAGGCCGCGTTCCATAAAAACCTCCTCGGCAGTTCGTTTCGTGAATTCAAGTTAGTTGATACACTTTGTCAGAAATAACCTTAAAAAAATTTCGCTCAGCGGCGCGTGAAATCTACTTATTAAATGTAGTACATCAACGCGCTCACTTCCGGTTTACAAAGATCCGCGAGCGTGGTTTCTTCCAACACTGTTTCCATCGCGCGCACACCGCGCGCCCAAGTTTCGAAAAGCCGCTGCGTTACTTTGGACGCCGAGCGGCCGTGCATTTGCGCTTGTAGTTCGAGATCCACAGCGGGACCTTCCAAAAGAGAGATAATCTCCTTCACCGTGATGCTCTCAGGAGGACGAGCGAGAGTATACCCTCCCGAAGGCCCCCTGACCGCGTGAACCAAATGACCACGTCTCAGCAAGACCATGATTTGACCAAGGTATTGCAAAGGGATTTGTTGGTTATTGGCGATCTCTTTCACCTGAACCGCGCGGCGAAGCTTGTAGTTGTCGGCCAGCTCCGCCAGCGCAAGCAACCCATAATGACCTTTTGAACTTACCTTCACCCGGTCCTGCCTGCATCAATTATTGAGAGATCCTAAGTAAAATGATCAGGTATGTCAAGAACCCTGGCTGCCCAATTTCCCTAGATTTTTAACGCCCTTTGTAAGCACTTACCGAAACTGACTTGTCCGGTTGCGCGAGCGAAAGCGTTGCAGATATAGTCCGGGAAATTACCCGCAATCCTAAGCATTGTTTGGCATGATTCGGAGGTTGAAATCATGGCGATGCGCGCTCGAACTATGATCAAATTCACCCTAGTTTGGGTCTTCCTTTTCGCCGCCTGTGGCCTTTCCCTCGCCGCTTCCAGCGAGATCATCGTCACCCACAGCAGCATGAGCACGACCGCAATCCCGCTTTGGGTCGCACAGCGGGAAAACTTGTTCGGCAAGTATGGCATCAAATCGAAAGTGGTTTGGGTGCGCGGCAATCCCGCGCAGATCGCTACGCTCGCATCCGGCGACACCCAGATCGCCTACGGCGGCGCAACCACTGCCCTGGCGGCGGCCGTGGGCGGCAAAGATCTAAAAATCCTTGCGAGTTTGAGTAGCCGGGAAAATCTCGATCTGGTGGTCCGCCCGGGAATCAGGAGCGCCAAGGAACTCGCCGGCAAGCGCTTCGGCATTCAGAGTATCGGCGGGGGCGTTTGGAAAACCGCCACGGTGTGGCTGGAACATTTCGGCATGGACGAAAAACGCGACAACATTCAGATGATCGTTATGGGCGACGTCACGGTGCTCAGCCAGGCGCTGGAAACCGGGCGAGTTGACGCCACCGTTGTTCCGAGTTTCTTAAGCCGCCGGCTTGCAGAAAAAGGTTTCGTGATACTCGGCCGCTGCGATCAAGTGCGACTGCCGTCGGTGGGCATGACCTTGGTCGTCGATAAAGCCTATCTGCAACAAAACGCGGACTCCCTCCCGGATGCGATCAAGGCGATCATCGAGGGAACGATGTTCACCGCTCATTCTAAATACAAGCCCGCCGTGATGGAAACGATCATGCGTCAGTTTAAGCTCACCGATCCGGTCGCCGGCGAAGCAGCGTATCAAGACGTCGTCGCGCTCCTGCGCGCGGAAGGCAATCGCAAGCCATACGTTCCCATCGACGGCCTACGCACGTTGCAACGGATCATGAAAACTCAAAACCCAAAAATCGGCGACGTCAAAGTGGATAATCTGGTTGACTCTAGTATAGTCAAAAAACTCGACGACAGCGGCTTCTTCGAACGGCTGCACGCCGAATACGGACTGAAATAGCTCGCGCTGAATCATTCATGAACATTGAAACGCAACTCTGTAGTTTCAAAACCTCCGACAATGAACGGCTGCATGGCTTACTCTTCACGCCGCAGAACCGGCGCAACGATCTTGCGCTCTTGTTTGTTCACGGCGTAGCAATGAACTTTTATCTGCCACCGCTGGTTGTCTTCGGTCAGGAACTCGCGCAGCGCGGCTTTCACAGCTTCGTGATCAACACCCGCGGTCATGACTGGATCTCCCGCGCCGGCAATCTGGCGAAGTTCGGCGGCTCCGCTTATGAAAATCTTGAAGATTGTTTGCCCGATCTCGATGGCGCACTGGACTTTCTCACAGAGCGCGGTTACCGCCGCTTTATTCTAATCGGCCACAGCCTCGGCGCCATCAAGTCGATCATTTACCAAGGCACGCGCCGGCGCGCCGACGTGGTCGGCGTCGTTTCCTGCTCGGCGCCACGCCAGTTTTATTCCGAACGAATCGCGCGCCAAGCAGGATTTCGCGAAGTGATCGAAAAAGCGGAAGCGATGGTTGCCGAAGGCAAAGGCGAAGAGCTCTTGTCCATCGGCGTCGGCTCGACGCCGGGCATTTTCACCGCGCGCGCACACGTGAACAAGTATGGCAGAGACGATAATAACGATTGCCGTCCTTACGCCAAGCACCTCGGCTGCCCGCTGCTCGCCATCGTCGGCGGCGCAGAACCCAAGTTTTTTTATGAATACGCTCAAGAGATCGTCGCTGGCGCCGGCGCGAAGGGCACTTGCATGCTCGTCGAAGGCGCCAATCACTTTTACAACCGCCACATGCCCGAGATCGTTGCGATCATCGACCAATGGCTCGGTCAGTTTACCGATTAGAGAATCCCGGAATCAACCTGAGGTTCACCATGTGCTATTCGCTGGTCGCTCTGTTCGCGGCTTTGTACTTCTGGTTTACCGGCTACGCCCAGGCAGCCGCCGCGCCGCCAAAGGTGATCATCGGCTATGCTGCTATGAGCGCGCGGGTCGTGCCGCTCTGGATCGCCGAGGAGCAAGGCATTCTGGCCAAGCACGGTATCGATTCCGAGCAAGTTTTCATCCGCGGTGCGCCCACTTTGGTTGCCGGCCTGACTTCCGGCGATATTCACTTCGGTAGCACCGGCGGCACCGCCACCTTGGCGGCCATTGCAGCGGGGCATGACTTGAAAATGGTGGCGGCGTTTTCCAGCCGCAACACCTACGACCTCGTCACCCGGCCTTCCATCAAGAAGGCCGAAGAGTTGCGCGGCAAACGCTTCGGCGTCACCAGCATCGGCGGCACGGTTTGGATGGGCATCATGCTTTGGCTCGAGCATTTCGGTCTCGATGAGCAGCGCGACAAGATCCAGCTCCAAGTCATCGGCGATCAAAGTATTCAGATGCAAGCACTGGAAAACGGCACCATCGACGCTGCCGTGCTCGACGGCGTATTTAGCCGCCGTCTGAAACAGAAAGGCTTCAACATTGCGGGCGAGTATTCCGAATTGAAGCATCTGTTCACCAGCCAGGCGATCGTCGTGCAAGGCAAATTCTTGCAGCAGCGCGCCAATATGGTGGAAAATTTGTTGAAAGCTCAAATCGAGGCGATCGCCTTCTCGCTTGCGCCAAAAAACAAGCCGACCGTGATCAGAACGTTCATGCGCCGGCTCAGAGTCGACGCTGCCGCTGCGGAAGAAGGCTATGCCGATCTCCATCGCGCCATGGACCGCAAACCCTATCCGTCTCCCGAAGGACTGCGCAACGTGCAGCGTCTGATGGCACTAAGAAGTCCGAAAGTCGGCGAAGTCAAAATTGAAAACGTCATCGACAACCGCATCATTCGCCGGCTCGATGAAAGCGGCTTCATCGACAAGGCCTACGCCGCGCAAGGGATAAGTTCGAAGCCCTAGCTTAATTTTTTTCCTTGTGCAGTTGGCTCGGCACTGATACCTGATCACAAAAGGAATGAGTTCTATGAATCGCTCTCGTGTTCTTCTCGCTCTCAAGATTGTCTTTTGTTCGTTGACGCTTATTGTAAATGCAATTGACGCCTTCGCCGCCGCGGCGCCGGCAAAATATGCCGTCGGATACGCCACCTTCACCGCCCGGATCGTGCCGCTCTGGCTCGCCCAAGAGCAGGGCTTTTTTATCAAGTACGGCATCGACGTCGAGCCGATTTTCATCCGCGGCGCGCCGACATTGGTCGCCGGACTGGCCGCGGGCAGCATTCACATTGGTCGCACCGGCGGCAGCGCCATGCTCGCGGCGGTTGCCGCCGGCCATGATTTTAAAGTTCTCGCCGCCTTCAACACGCGCAACACCTACGATCTCGTCGTGCGGCCCAACATCAAGCGTGCCGAAGAACTGCGCGGCAAGACTTTCGCAGTGACCAGCATCGGTGGCACCAGTTGGATGGGCGTGTTGCTCTGGCTCGAACACCTCGGCCTGGACCAGCAGCGCGACAACATCCGCTTCCAGGTCATCGGCGATCAAGCCGTGCAGGTCCAATGTGTCGAGAACGGCCTGTGCGACGCGGCAGCCGTCGATGGCGTCTTTACCAAACAGCTCAAACAAAAAGGCATGACCGTGCTCGGCGAGTACACCGATCTCAAATCCTTATTGATCGGACAATCGATGGTGGTGCCGAACGCGATGTTGCAGCAACGTCCCGATGTCGCCGAGGCCTATCTCAAAGGCGAGATCGAGGCGTTGGTCTTTTCCCTTGCGCCGAAGAACAAACCGGTGGTCATTAAAACCCTCGCGCGCTGGCTCAAGGTCGACGCATTGGGCGCCGAGGACGCGTACTTGGATCTCGTGCGCGGCGTCGATAGAAAACCCTTCGCGTCCCTCGAAGGGCTGCGCAACGCCCAGCGGCTTTTAAAATCGCGCAATCCAAAGGTCGGCGAAGTCAAACCCGAGGACGTCATCGACAACCGGCTCATGCGCAAACTCGAAGACAGCGGCTTTATCGACAAATTGTACGCCACCTACGGCGCAAGTCTTAAGTAAGGAGGTAGGGGCGCAGCATGCTGCCCTGATAAGACCATGCCTCATTTGAATCTCAAAGATACCGAGATCTACTACGAAGTTCACGGTGATGGACCGCCGCTCTTGTTCTGCAGCGTGACCGGCCTCGACCATCAGGCGTGGAAGTTTCATCAGATCCCAAACTTCTCCCGCGACCATGAAGTCATCGTCTTCGACTACCGTGGCACCGGCAAGTCGAGCAAAACGATCCAGAAATATTCGATCAAGATGTTCACCGATGACGCCGCGGCGCTGCTGGATTATTTGGATGTCGAGCAAGCCATCGTCTGTGGACACTCGATGGGCGGAGTCGTCGCGCAACTGTTAACGATCGAATATCCCAAGAGGGTCAAGAAGCTCATTCTGGCTTCGAGCGGCACCTCGCATCCAGGCGCCCACGGCATTCCGCTCGCGATGTGCCGCGACATGACGCGCCAAGGCTTTGAAGGTTACATTCGCGAGCACACCATCGAGACCGGTTGGACAAAAGAGTTCGTGGCGGCGCATCCGGAGCTGATCGAAAAATTTCTCCAAGTCAGAATGTCCGGGATCGCGCCGCTGGAAAACTATCTGTACTTCGTCTTAGCGCGTCAGGAACACGACCACACCGATCGTTTGAAGGAAATCCGCGTACCAACGCTCGTCCTCGTCGGCGACGACGAGCGCCACGGGGCCGCGGATCGGACGCACTGGGATGCAGCGCAACAGCTGGCGCGCGAAATTCCCGACGCCAAGCTCGTCGTACTGAAAGGCGAGGGTCATCACTATTTAGCGACGAATCCGACTGCCGCGCATGAGGCGATTAGAAACTTTATTCTATCGTAGGGGCGGGCTTGTAACCCGTCCTCCAATAGGAGGCAAGCGATGAACAAGGAGATTTCAGGTCTAACGCGACGCGATTTTCTAAAACTTACAGCGAAGACCGCAGTTGCCTCGTCCGGCTTATTGGCCGGATGCGCGACCACGTCGATGACGAGTCGCAGTATGTCTTCCGCGATCGACATTCACCATCATTACATTCCGCTGGAGCTGATCGAAGCAGTCAAAACCAACGGCAAGGCACTCGGCGTCGAATATTTTCCGCCAAAAGACGCCAAAGATAATCCGTTTCAAATTCAATTTCCCAAGGGCAACCGCTTGAGACCGGATCCGCGCATGACGGAAATCAATAATCGTCTTGAGGTTATGACCAAAGGCAATATTGGGATTGCGACCGTCGAAGTGCATACCGCCTGTGTCGGGTACGAACTCGACGGGACCCGCGGTGAAACCTGGTCGAAGCTCTACAACGAAGCGATCATGAGTCTGGCGAAGGGGCATCCCGACCGCTTTGTCGGCATCGCCACCGTCCCTCTGCAAGATCCGCCGCGCGCCGCACGTGTGTTGGAGCACGCGATTCGCGATCTTAAGATGTCCGGCGTAACTATCGCGTCTAACGTCGTCGGCAAATATTACGACGACAAAGAATTCGATCCCTTCTGGGCCAAGGCTCAGGAACTCGATGTGCTCATGATCATGCATCCGGAGTGGGTGCTCGGCAGCGACAAAATAGGCGCGTATGGGCTGCGCACCGTTTGCGGCAATCCTGCCGATACCACGCTCTCTGTCGGTTATATGATTTACAGCGGAGTATTCGACCGCTTTCCCAATTTGAAACTTGCCCTGCTCCACGGCGGCGGCTTCTTTCCTTATCACCTCGGTCGATTTGATAGCGGTTTCCGTAGCGGCAGCGGCGCTTCGCGAATGCCGGCCAAAGAACCACCAAGCAAATATTTAAAGAACCTTTATTTCGATAACCTCGTCTACCGCGTCGAGACCGTCGAATATTTGAAGCGTATGGTCGGCGCGGAGCACGTCATGGTCGGCACCGACTATCCCTTTGATCTTGGCGACTGGATGGCCGCGGAAAAGATTAAAACGATGAACTGCACTGACAGCGAGCGCGAAGCAATGCTACACGGTAACGCGCGGAAACTGCTGCGAATCTAGTTGCCCTGTCATGAGAGCGATGGTGTCGAGTGTATCCCCATACGGCTCCTGGAAGTCACCCATTACGGCAGATCTGGTCGCCGGCGGCGAGCTCGGATTGGAACAAGTCCGATTCGACGGCGACGACATCTATTGGATCGAACGGCGCGCACAGGAAGGCGGCAGAAAAGTCATCGTCCGACGCTCAAAAGAGGGCAGTGTGGCGGATGTCACGCCGGCAGGATTCAATGCGCGTACGCGAGTGCACGAGTATGGCGGAGGCGATTACGCGGTTTCCAATGGAACAATTGTTTTTTCCAATTTCACCGATCAGCGCCTCTATCTCCAAGAACTCGGCTCTGAACCAAGGCAGTTAACCACACAATCCGCGATGCGCTACGCCGACGGTCAAATCGACGGGCGCAGAAATTTCCTTTACTGCGTGCGCGAGGATCATTCCGGGCCAGGCGAAGCTGTCAATACAGTCGCGTGTGTCGATCTAAACGGCGACGACGCTGGCAAAATCGTCGTCTTTGGAAATGATTTTTATTCATCGCCGCGTCTGAGTCGCGACAGCTCTCGACTGGCGTGGCTCACCTGGAATCATCCGAACATGCCGTGGAACGGCACGGAGCTTTGGGTCGGCAAGCTCGACGACGACGGCTCGGTGACTGAGAAAAAATGTATCGCAGGCGGCATCGACGAATCGATTTTCCAGCCTGAATGGTCGCCAGACGGAGTTCTCTATTTCGTGTCCGACCGCACCGGCTGGTGGAATCTCTATCGGTTGAAAGAATCCAAAGTCGAACCGCTTTTCCCGTTGGATGCCGAGTTCGGCCAACCTCAGTGGGTCTTCGGCACGAGCCTTTTTAGCTTTGTATCCAAACACCAAATTGTCTGTAGCTATACCAAGGACGGCAGTGATTACCTTGCCACGTTGGAGACCGCGACAGGAACGTTGGGGACCCTCGAAGTCCCGTTCACCACGATCTCCCAAGTTCAATCTGCTGGTGATCGCGTGCTGTTCATCGGCGCATCTTCGACCGATACGACTTCCATTGTCTCATTGGATTTGACGGTGAAACGTCTTGAAGTCCTGCGCCGGTCGCGGGAAGCAAACGTTGACGCCGGATATATTTCCTCTCCGCGAGCCGTTGAGTTTCCCACTGAGCGCGGCCTTACCGCGCATGGCAATTTCTATCCCCCGCAGAATCGAGATTATACAGCGCCGGAAGGCGAAAACCCGCCGCTTTTAGTCATGAGTCACGGCGGACCGACATCGTCGAGTTCGGCGTCGCTCAAATATTCGATTCAATACTGGACGAGCCGGGGCATCGCCGTTCTCGACGTGAATTACGGCGGCAGCTCAGGCTACGGGCGCGCCTACCGAGAACGACTCAACCGCCAATGGGGCATCGTCGACGTCGACGACTGCGTCAACGGCGCGAGCCATCTTGCCGAACGCGGCGAAGTCGACGGCAAGCGTCTCGCCATCCGCGGCGGCAGCGCCGGCGGCTACACGACACTCTGCGCGCTCACGTTCCGCGATGCTTTTAAAGCCGGCGCCAGCCACTACGGCATCAGCGACTTGGAAGCGCTGGCCAAAGATACCCACAAGTTCGAGTCGCGCTATCTCGACCGCTTGATCGGACCCTACCCCGAGCGGCGCGACCTGTACATCGAACGCTCGCCGATCCACTTCACCGACCGTCTCAATTGCGCCATGATTCTCTTCCAGGGCTTGGAAGACAAAGTCGTCCCGCCCAACCAAGCCGAGAAAATGGTCGACGCCGTGCGTGCCAAGAAACTCCCCGTCGCCTATCTTGCGTTCGAAGGCGAACAGCACGGCTTCCGCAAGGCGGAAAACATCAAGCGGGTGCTCGAGGCCGAGTTGTATTTCTATTCGAAGGTTTTCGGATTCGAACTAGCCGATTCGGTGGAGCCGGTACAGATCGAGAACCTGTAAATTCAAATTATGTACGACAAAGCAAGGCACGAACCTCTCATCGAGGCAGGTTGGAATGAAGAACGAGCTCACGACGCGATCGATCGCATAGTCCGCGACACTCATGCGTGTTTCGATTCGCAGAAACTCTGGCCGGTCCACCCGCTCGATCAGCTTGAGCCGACGCATACCGAACCATTTAAAATGCTTTATTTCGGAGCGGCAGGAGTTATCTGGGCCTTGCATTATCTCAACGAGATCGGCGCAACAAAGCTCAAGCGTGACTACTCAAATGCTCTGACCGACCTGGCGGCAAAAAATCGCATCGACTTGAAACTTTCTGCACCGAATACGTTTTCGTATTTAATGGGCGACGTCGGAATTCTGCTGCTCCAATGGCGTCTCTCGCCGCGTAAAGCTCTCGCGGACGAAATTTTTCGAGCCGTTGAAGGAAACATAAAAAATCCTGCGAGAGAGTTCATGTGGGGGGCCCCGGGAACGATGTTGGCCGCTCTTTTCATGTACGAATTTGCTGGGGAGGAACGCTGGAGGGAAGTCTATTTGCAGAGTGCTCGACAGATTCTACTTGAACTGAAGGAAAGTACCGCGCACGACTGCTACGTTTGGATCCAGGACCTCTACGGGAGGTCAAGCGTCTATCTTGGAGCCGTTCACGGTTTTGCAGCTAATGTTTTGTCGATTGTTCGCGGCCGTAAGTTGCTTGAGTCGCAAACGCTGTCCCTCATCTATGCGCGCGCGGCGGACACTCTTACGCATACCGCAAAAGCCGACGATGTTTATGCCAACTGGCCCGCGGGTTTTGGCGGCACAGGCTATCTCGTACAACACTGTCACGGTGCACCCGGGATGATTACCTGTCTCGCAGACTTGCCGTCCGGCATAAATGCAACTTTCGATCAATTATTGATCAAGGGTGGCGAGCTCACCTGGAAAGCCGGCCCGCTCACGAAAGGCCCCAACCTTTGTCACGGCACCGCAGGCAACGGTTACGCTTTCCTCAAGCTTTATCGACGGACAGGTGATGTGAAGTGGCTGGAACGGGCCCGTGCCTTTGCGATGCACGCCATCGAGCAAAGTGAACGCCACGCGCTCGAATATGGTCAACGCCGCTACTCGCTCTGGACGGGCGACCCAGGTCTCGCCGTCTATTTGTGGGATTGCATCCGAGGCGAGGCAAAGTTTCCGACAATGGATGTCTTCTAGGCCCCATGACGACCAGCGATTCCAAAATAGCACGGGCCGATTTACTATCACCGCCGGAATTGATTACGACGAAGCGACTCGTGCTCCGCCGCCCGCGTCTGACTGATGCAGACGACATCTTCGATAATTACGCAGCCGATCCCGAAGTCACGCGTTATCTCATTTGGCGGCCATATCAACATAAAGGGGACCTTTCGCCGTTTTTGCAGTCGCTGCTCGATAAGTGGGAAACGGGCGAGGAGTACACTTGGGCGATTACACGGGCCGAGGAAGACCGCGTCATCGGCATGATCGCCTGTCGCGTGCGTGAACATGCCGCCGATATCGGATATGTTCTAAGCCGCAACTACTGGAACAGTGGATATGTAACCGAGGCCGCCATGGCGATTTTCGACTGGGCGATCAATCTGAATTTCATCTACCGCGTCTGGGCCCTGTGCGATGTCGAGAATACAGCTTCGGCGCGCGTCCTCGAAAAAGCAGGGATGCAACGAGAAGGAGCTCTTAGGCGCTACATCGTTCATCCTAACCTGTCGCCCGAACCAAGGGACTGCTTTGTGTATTCAAAGACCCGTTGACAATCCGTCAATACCCGGACACGGCTCTGAGTCTCAACTTGAATTGTGCCCCGAGATATTCCGTAGGTAGTAGTTAAAACTGGTCTCCGTCATCACGTCATCATGAAATTTCATGCAATCATCTTCGATCTATTCGGCACTTTGGTGGACGGCTTCGTGTCGTCGGTTGGCCAAATTCATACAGAGTTGCCCGCCGCCCTCCAAGTCCCTCCTGAACAATTCGTACAGGTATGGCGACAAAGTTCGGAGATGCGAACGAACGGAACCTTTCAGACTGTGGAAGCCAGCATAAAATATGTTTGCGACAATATCGGTGTGCAGGTTACTGCGGAACAAATGACGAAGGCTGTGGAAATTCGATTGCGACATATAAAACAAGCTCTCGACCCGAGACCGGATGCCGTAGCAACGCTCGCACGACTGAAAAACGAGGGTTACAAGATTGGCCTGCTCAGCAATTGCTCAATCGAAATCCCGATCCTCTGGCCTGAAACAGAATTCGCAGATTTGATTGAAAGCCCCATCTTCTCTTCCCGTGAACGCCTCAAGAAACCTGACCCGCGTATCTATCATCTTGCATGCGAGGGCCTCGGTATCACGCCTGAACTCTGCCTCTACATTGCCGACGGAGAAAACTACGAATTGGCCGCCGCCGCCAATGTCGGCCTGCATCCCGTGCTGATTCGAAACTCGTCGCAGGACAATCGTAGTGACCTTCTTCGTGAAGCTCGAGAATGGCAGGGCGATTCTATCGGTAGCCTGACCGAGGTGTTGCAACGAGTGCGGCATTAGCCAATGAAGCAGAATCGGGTAATCAAATTTGATTCGAAAGAAACCATTCTCAAAAAGGCCAGGAGTTATATTGAATCGGTGGAAACCTTCTTTGATGAAAGTGATCGAGCCATTCCTCTGCTTCTCAAAGCTATGAAGCTGGCTGACCAAGATCTCAAACGGGAGATCATTTTGCTTCTCGGGAGCTTTGCCAAAGAGGCTGTAGTTTGGCCTCTGTACGATCTGATGACCGATCCTTCCGAGAGTGAGGAAATCCGACATGATGCGGCGATTCAGCTGAGTGTAATCAGTCCACTGTTAAAGAATTCTCAACCACTTGTGGATCGATTGCTGCAAGAGATCGGCAGCTCACATGCGGAGCGGAGGCTTCATGCAACTTTCGCGCTGGGATGGGAGGGAAATTCCCACGCAGCAACGTCTTTGATCGAGCGGCTCTTTGATAGCGATTCTGAAGTTCAGCAAACCGCCGTCAATGCTCTGTGTAATCTCAGGGATGATAGAATCTTGGACCTGCTTTTGGACCGGCTCGACCATGGTCCCTTTGAACAGAAGAGGATCATCCTGTTTAACCTGTGGCGATTTCACTCGAAGCAAGCAAAAGTCACAGAAGTCTATCTCAAATGCCTAGAGCATGAAGATCCAGAACTCCGTTTTGATGCTCTGGTTTGTCTGGGACGGGTCACTGAAGTCCGAAACCACGTCGGCGTGTACCGGAAATGCCTGGGTGACAAGGACGCTCGCATCCGAAAATTGGCTCTTAAGAGACTGGCGGAGGAATTGGGAGAAGTCGCTCGACAATCACTTCGCGCAGAAATTGAGCCGCTTCTCGACGACCCGGACATGAAAATCAAGAGCGCTGTCTGGAAAATCCTACGTAAGAAAAGTGATTGAACCGGAAGTGTCATGAAACGTTTTGCTCTTTCGTTCGTTGTGACGGGTTTGCTCCTCGCTTGCGTGGATCTTTTCGGACGGGAGCACGCTGAGGGTCCGAACTTCGTCGACGGAGACTTTTGGCAATACCGGGTTGTCGAGCATGGCGAGTATATGAAAACGGAAAAAGAGCTGAACGGCATCTATGAAATCGCATATTCCAATGGACAGTTCAAAATTTTCAAACTGGAAACGTATCAAAAGAATGAGCTCCGTTCCGGAGCGAGTGTTCTGACCGGACTAGTCGACCAAACCGCTTTCCAGCATCTCCAATTTCCACTCTTCAAAGGCAAATCCTGGACCACGAACTACACGTTCAGACCACGGCGTAGGGAGGTTGATCGCAGTGTGAGAGCTGTAACGAAAGTCACGGACTTTGCCGAAGTGACGATTGGCGCCGGCACCTTCAAGGCCTTTAAGCTCGATCGTGAGGCGCGGTTTAAGAATGTCGATCACTGGATATTCGTTTACTATTGGAGCCCTCAAACGACGAGCGTCGTCAAATATGAGATGAACGTGTTAGAAGGCGACGCAGCCGGAAACAAACGTGCGATCGAGTTGATCAAATTCGGTTCAGGCGGTTAGTGACACGTTCCACCGAGGGACCCAAATTGGGCACTAACGCGTAAGAGCACCATCTGAAACAGGATGAGGCTTGACGGCGCAACGGAGACACTTAGCCTTAACGAATAAACCATTCGTTGAGAGAAAGACGGCAGTTACGACGATGATTCGCGATGCCATGGAAGGTGACCTTCCGGCCATCGTCGCAATTTATAATGCGTCGGTACCAGGGCGCACCGCCACCGCAGATACTGAGCCGGTATCCACTGAAAGTCGGCGTGACTGGTTCCGCGATCACGATCCGGAGAAACGTCCACTCTGGGTTGCAGTTGACGCTGATCTCAGCGGTAGCGTGGTACGCCGGACGCCCCGTAGAAGGACTGAAAACTGAGCCAGCCGGCAATGATTTCGTCGCCGGAGTCACGTACACGCTGCAGCGACAAGGAATCGGGCGGGCACTGCTAGCCAGGGCCGTCGAGCGCGCGCCTCTACTCGGTCTAAAAACGCTCCTGGGATTCATCTTCGGCCACAACGAAGCAAGCCTGCATTTGTTTGAAAGCTTTGGGTTTGAGCGCTGGGCAGTTTTGCCCGCAGTCGCTGAACTAGACGGTATCGAACGTGATCTGATAATTTTGGGACGTCGTATCATGGACTGAACCGAGGGTTCCCTTCGATTGGAAGAAAGCCATGAACGTTCTGATAAATCGGTTGAACACGTCACTGGCTCTTTCGCTAATGAGCCTCGTCTTATTGGCGCCGACTTCCGTATGCGCCGCCGAATCCAATGTTTGGGGGGATTCGATCAATCCTCAAACCAAGGAACGCTACATCCCGGTCGAGCTCTGGACGGGAGTGGACTGGGACGGGAAAAGAGAATTGAGAATGACGCCGGTCGACGGCACGTATCGCCACCGTACTTCAACGTATTACATCAAAGGACCGACGGAGTGGAAACATCCTGTGATCGGGCAGACAGCGACGGTTTACGAAAGAATCAATCCCGACGAGAGAAAGGGCGAAGACAAGACACAGCTCTTCACAATCAATCAAAACCAAACCGGCCTCGGTCGGCTGTTTGACGGCAGGCCGGGCCGAGATACGCGGACATATTCCGGCGGATTGAAGTTTTCCCTGGGCTTGTGGAAGGAAGGCGAGTCGAAAACTTTCACCTATAAGGTCTGGGACACAACCGTAACGGAACGAGTGGAGACCATAACCATCCAGCGCATCGATTTCAGTTATCAGGGCACGCTGCATTGCCTGGAAATTTACTGGACCGCCACGGATCGATCCGGCAAGAAAACTTATGACCGCCACACTTATGTCTATTGCCCTGGCCAGAGCATGGTGAGCCAAGTTCAGCACTGAAACTGATGATTCGTCCTCCTCGCCCAGATATGGAAGCACACCGATTAGACTTTTATTACCTTTGCGCCTCTAGAATTCCTTCCTCGGTAAATGAATGTTAAGCATACTTGTTCGAGAAGCTTGTCACGAAGACGCACCCATCTAATGGCAGTGCAAAGAGAAACCGCCAATGAAAGAGCGATTCGATTATATCTGCAGCTGGGGTTCATTCAGAAAGGCCGACGCCGAAACCGCGTAATCTCGAATGTCCTACGACAAATTCTACCGATTTTATGACCGGGTTATGGGCGATCGTTCGGAGGCCGCGACTTATATTCGCAGCTTGACCAACCGTTACAGTCCACAGGCAAAAACCGTTTTGGAGATCGCCTGCGGCACCGGCGGCATATTGGGCATTCTCTCGGCGTCTTATGACGTCACCGGCCTCGATTGTTCTCGTCCGATGCTCGCCATCGCCCGGAAGAAGCTGCCGCACGTGCGCTTCTTCCGCCAAGACATGACCAGCTTCCACATTGCACGACAATTTGACGCAATCGTTTGCGTATTCGACTCGATCAATCACCTGCTCCGCTTCGCGGATTGGCGAAAAGTATTTTGCCGTGTTGCATTGCATTTAAAAGACGACGGCGTTTTTATTTTTGACGTCAACACACTCGGCAAACTACAACGGCTCGTCAATGGTCCCGCCTGGGAGAGATGGATCGGTCACGATCTGGCCATTGTCAAAGTGACCGGGGGACGACGAGGAGCATTCGAATGGGATGTCAAAATCTTTGAACGTCAAAATGGGAATAGTTACAGTTTGTTCCACGAAAAGATCAGTGAGATCGCCTTTCCAAAACAACAAATCGTTAGTTCCCTGCAGAGTCATTTTAAGGAAGTCAAAGTGCTCGATCCTTTCGGTGCGAAGGCCTCGGATCGGTCGGAACGGCTTTATTTCGTGTGCAGAGTGCGTACGCCTAGGTGACGGCGTTCCTTCCGAATATTAGCCGCGCCGGCTCGACGATATACGCCTCCAATTCTATTCCGTTTAATCGATTCTCTATGCTAGTCTCTGCTTCAAGTCGGAAATGATTTAGGAGTCGTCAGTTAACAATGCAACACAATCCGCCCGCAGAGTTTCATCATCCTCAAGGTTTTCTATCGTTGGCGAAAAACGTCGGCATCAAGGACAGCACGCTTGATCTAACCGTCATCTACTCGACCGTCCGCGCGCGCGCGGCGGCGATGTTCACGCGCAATCGTTTCCCCGGCGCGCCGGTCATTGTCGGGCGCAAGCACATCGCCAACGGATTTGCTCAGGCATTGGTGATCAACAGCAAGAACGCCAACGTGGCGATGGGCAAGCAGGGCATCGATAACGCCATCGAGACCTGTCGCATCGTCGGTGAAGAGCTGGGCATCAGATTCCTACGACGTTTTGCCGTTTTCCACCGGCGTGATCGGCCGCCCGTTGCCGATGGATAAAATCCGCGCGGGGCTACGCGGCATTCGAGAGCGAATTGAAGCCGAACAATCTGAAGCTCGCCGCCGAAGCGATCATGACGACGGACAAGTATCCAAAATACTTTTCGTGTCGGGTCGGTTCCGCGGTCATCGCCGGTATTGCCAAAGGGGCGGGTATGATCGAGCCGAACATGGCGACGATGCTCGTTTACTTGATGACCGATGCTGAGTTGCCGAAAGCGGCGATGCGCCCGATGCTGCGCCGGGTCGTCGATCGGACGTTCAATTCGATGAGCATCGACACCGACACCAGCACCAGCGACACCGTGGTGTTGATGGCCAACGGTCTTGCCGGCAGTGTGAAACTCGCGCAGTTCGAAAAAGCATTGTTGCAGGTGTGCGAGTATCTCACCAAGGAAATCGCGCGCAGCGGCGAGGGCGCGACCAAACTGATCACCGTAGACGTCAAGGGCGCCAAGTCGGCAACCCAGGCAAAGCGCGTCGCGAAGACTGTCGTGAATTCGCCACTGGTGAAAACCGCTGTGTACGGTTGTGATCCCAATTGGGGCCGTGTGATCATGGCGGTCGGCAAAACTTTTGATCCGACGGTCGAGCCGGCAAAGGTGACCATCCGTTTCGGCGATACGAATGTTTTCAAAAAAGGCTCTCCCGTGGATTGCGATCTCGAAGCGCTACGGCGATATCTCGGACAATCTGAAGTGACGATCGGGGTCAACCTCGGCATCGGCAAAGCCGGCGCGCGTGTCTGGGGCTGCGATCTGACCGAGGGCTATATTAAGGAAAACGCATATTACACGACGTGATGTCGTGATCGTGAGCGTGCTTGCGGAACTCCATCCAGCGAACACGAGTCACGAACACGACCACGAGACCTTGGGCTATGAATCAACAGTCGACTAATTTTCTGCTCAAAGGCGGCCGTCTGATCGATCCCGCGGCGGGCAGGAATGGCATTTTAGACGTCCGTGTGGTCGACGGAAAGGTCAACGCGATCAGTTCGAATCTGGAAGCCGACGGCGCGACGGTGATCGATGTCAAAGATCACGTCGTCACGCCGGGATTGATCGACGTTCATCTACATTTGATGAAAGGGCTCGGCGCTTTCGGCGTCGATCCGGATATTTTCGGCGTTGGCTCAGGCGTAACCACTGTAGTCGACGCGGGCAGCGCAGGTCACACACTGCTGAATGTCTTTCGCAATTATGTGACCGACAATGCCAAAACGCGCGTGCTGAACTACATCAATCTTTCCACGCTCGGCGGCGTTAGCGGTCCCGGCTACAGCATTCTCGCCGATCCCCGGCTGATCGATGAGGCCAAGATCGAGCAAGCGGTCGAAGCCAATCGCGATATCATTGTCGGGATAAAAATCATGGCCACCGGCGGCGCGCTCGGCTCGCAGGGGCTGAAGCCGCTGGAGCGAGCGCGCAAGCTCGGCGACTCTTTGAAACTGCCGCTGCTCGTGCACGTCGGCGAGAGCTGGACGAAAGACACCGCGCCCGTGCACGTCGGCGACGTGCTTAAATATTTGCGCGCCGGCGATATCGTCACGCATATGTTCACAGTCCATCCGGGCGGTTTGCTCGACGGCAACGGCAAACTCTGGCCGCAGGTGCGCGACGCCAAAGAATCCGGCGTCCTGATGGACGTCGGCCATGGGTTACACAATTTGAATTTCGATGTTGCGCGCAAAGTCCTCGATCAAGGTCTCCATCCCGACGGTGTCTCCACCGACGGCCACCGCGGCAACCGCGCTGGACCCGTGTACGATCTGCCGACGACGATGGCGAAACTGATGGCGCTGGGATTCTCGTTGAATCAGGTAATCGAAATGGCGACGGCGAATGCAGCGAAGCTGCTCGGACGGTCAGCGGAGATGGGAACTCTCCACGTTGGTCAGCCGGCGGAAATTTCCGTGTTGAAAATCGACGATCGAGAGTGGAGAGCCATCGACTCGCAGAAAGGCACGATTCCCGCACACCAGACGATCACGCCGGTATTTGCCGTGCGCGGCAACACGATTTACGAACCGTTGGCGGCCGAGCGACCGTAACGACCTTTCATCGGCAATTTCGAAGTCCGAAGCTGGAAATCCGAACAAAATGAATGCCTAAATTCCAGTTGTAAACCCTCAAACCCGGATTGCGTTTGTCTAGGAATTTCGTTTTCCGAGATTCGAAATTGTTTTGGATTTCGAATTTTGGATTTGTTCTTCTGGTGAATTCAACTCCCTATCTTCGTCTCCGCGTCGTCGTCCCGCCAAAGATCGAACCTAAAACGCCACGCATGATCTCACGTCCCAACTGGCTGCCGATCGCGCGCACTGCGCTCTTGCCAAACGCTTCAGCCATCTCACCGGCCTGTGACTGCCATGCGCCGCCGGCTGAGGCAGGCTGCTGTCCAACCGGCGCCTGCGGCGCGCGGGTTTTCAGCATCTCGTAGGCCGAGTCTCGATCCACTAGCTTCTCGTAATGGCCATACAAGGTCGATTGCTTCACGGTTTCTTCCCGCTCCGCGGCTGATAACGGCGGCAACTGGCTCTCCGGCGGAAAAATCAGCGCGCGATCGACTACATTGGGCTGGCCCTTGTCGTTGAGAAAAGAAACCAGCGCTTCGCCGACACCGAGCTCGGTGATCACAGCCTCCACATCAAGATCCTTGTTCTGGCGAAACGTCGTCGCTGCCGCCTTCACCGCTTTTTGATCGCGCGGCGTAAAGGCTCGAAGCGCGTGTTGCACACGATTGCCGAGTTGGCCGAGAACGGTTTCCGGAACGTCGAGCGGATTCTGCGTGATAAAATAGACCCCTACGCCCTTCGAACGAATCAATCGAACCACCTGCTCGATCTTTTCGAGCAGCGCCTTCGGCGCATCGTTAAAAAGCAAATGCGCCTCATCAAAGAAGAAAGCCAGCTTCGGTTTCTCCGGATCTCCTACTTCCGGCAGCCGCTCGAACAACTCCGACATCAGCCACAGCAAAAATGTCGCGTAGAGCTTCGGCGCATTGATGAGTTTGTCGGCGACCAAGACGTTGATGATCCCGCGTCCTTGACCGTTGGTCTGCATCATATCGTCAAGATCGAGCGCCGGTTCCCCGAAAAACTGGTCGCCGCCCTGCTCTTCCAACGCCAGCAGGCCGCGCTGGATTGCGCCGATGCTCGCCGCCGAAACGTTGCCATACTGGGTTTTGAACTGGGCGGCATTGTCGCCGACATGTTGGAGCATGGCGCGGAGATCCTTGAGATCGAGCAGCAGCATGCCGTTGTCGTCGGCGATCTTGAAGACCAGATTGAGCACGCCGCTCTGGGTCTCGTTCAGATTGAGCAACCGCGCCATCAGCAACGGGCCCATGTCAGAGATCGTAGTGCGAATCGGATGGCCCTGTTGACCGAAAAGATCCCAAAAGACCGCCGGGTAGCCGTTGAACTTAAACTCATCGATCGCCAACGTTTTCAGCCGCTCCGAAATCTTGGGATTCTCCTGACCAGGCCGAGCGATACCCGACAGATCGCCCTTCACATCGGCCATAAAGACCGGCACCCCCACCCTGCTGAAATTTTCGGCAATAACCCTCAAACTGACGGTTTTTCCAGTACCTGTAGCGCCGGCAATCAACCCATGGCGGTTGGCCATGTGTGGCAACATCGAGTGAACTTGGCTCCCTTTGGCAATTGGCAATGCTTCGAGCATTTCCTAACCCTCCCCCTTATTTATCGCGAAGTTAACCTCGCATGGCTACGACTTTAGCCTTGAGTAAATCAATTACTTCATATATAAACCACAACCGGCGTGAATGAAAAGTCGTAGTCACGCGTCCAAGTCAGCAGAACGAAAAAATTGAGGCCGTATCGAGTGGAGGGCGATACGATGATTTTTTTTCGTTCCAACAGTAAACAACACAAATCCACGAAGGGGGATTACCTAATGAAACGTTTTCTAGGTGTATTAGTTGCTTCCATGTTCCTGGCATCCGCCGCCTATGCCGCAGATGTGAAGGATGAAAAGTCCAAATCCGAGAAATCGGAAAAGGGTGAAAAGTCCAAGGGCGAAAAGTCGAAGAGCGAAAAGGGCGAGACGACCAAGAGCGAAAAGTCCAAAGAAGAGAAAAGAAGTAAGTCTTCGATTCACGTTCGTCGTGAGCAAGGCGGCCCTCCCCGCCTTGCTCAGGAAAGTGCCAGCCAAGTAGTTCGCGTATTCGGTAATTCTAAATATCAGCCTGGCTTTCCGATCGGTTCTCCCACAAGGTCCTCGCAAGGCTGAGTTTTCGTCCTGATTTTATCACTTTGCGCATTTTTCAATTTCTCATTCACGAATTTTCGCGCTATAAGCAACGCTAAGAATCAAGACCGTTCTGACTAACGGAAACAAGAGCGATTGAACCAACTAACCAGTCCATTAACCTAAGGAGGCAAAGCCCATGAAACGTACATTTGGATTTTTTGTCGCGGCGCTTTTTTTAAGCGCGGCATCGTTGGCCATAGCAAAGGATTATCAGGTTACCGGGCCTGTGATCGATGTTAAAGACGATGTCATCATCGTCAAAAAGGGCACTGAAAACTGGGAAATCGCCCGGGACAAAAACACAAAGACCAGCGGCGATATCAAAAAGGGCGATCGGGTGATGATCAAATACAAGATGACCGCCACCAGCATCGAGGGTAAGGAACCGACCAAGGCTAAGACACGATAAAGCCAAGGCCAAAACTGAAGCCAAGACCAAGTAATCATTCTTAAACAACTCCTTCCACTCGCTCCTGGCAACGGGCCGCCTCGCGGCCCGTTGCTGTTTCTGGCCTTCGCTTTCATTTTCTTGCCCCTATTTGATAGCGTTAACGAGATAATTCATCGGGATGCAGCCATGGCTTCACACCCAGAAGTAACGATCGTTCACAGTTCGGATCTTCATCTTGGCACGGATGACAGCTTCAGCGACAAAGATCGATTGGCCGTGCTACCAAAGGTATTGACGGCAGCCGCGGACGTCGGGCGGACGTGGTCTTGCTCGCCGGCGATTCGTTTGACAACCATCGCCAGCCGATTGAGCTGCTCGAACGCGCCGCACAAATGCTGCGCGAATACCGAAACCCTGTAGTCATCTTGCCGGGGAATCACGACCCGCTCACTCCCGACTCGGTCTATCGTCGAGCCGGACTCGGGCTAATCCCCAATGTCCGTATTCTCGGCCTGAACGTCGAGCACGCGGCCATCTTCGACGAGTTTGAGTTGGAAATCTGGGGCCACGCGCATTTCGATTACACCGACATGTCGCCGCTGGCCAACCCGCGCCCGCGCACAACGCGCTGGCAGCTTGCCGCAGCCCACGGTCATTACGTCGATCAAGAGCGCGATCCGAATCGGCTGATCGGCTCCTGGCTGATTCATCCTGAAGAGCTCGCCGCCACCGGCGCCGACTACGTCGCCCTCGGACATTGGAACCAGTCGACTCCGGTCGGCGATGGCAAGATCTCCGCCCATTACTCCGGCTCGCCGGAATACACCGGAACCGTCAACGTGGTGCGCTTGCGCCAAAACGGCACGGTCGAAGTCGGCAAAGGCGCGCTGCGATAAAACCGTATCAGTTACCGTTCGGCGACTTCGGCGTTAAACCGCCACTTCACTAAGCTATTCGTCAAACTAACAATAAATTGCTGAAGCATGTCATCCTGAGGAGCCCTTCGACTTTGCTCAGCGTAAACTCTGCGACGAAGGATCTGCTTTCAGCCCGATAAAAGCAGATCCTTCGCCTCCGGCTCAGGATGACGGGAGCGAAACTCAGATGACCGCTACGAATTTTGTTAACGCTAATTTGAATGGCTCGATTGAGACAGGCCGCCTGCTAAAGGCCCGTGAGTCGCAGCTGCCAAATCTTTTTGTCGCTGCTTTTTCTGGCTTTCACTATATCTGCCGGCGCCCACACTGCCAACACAAAACCCGACCGCCGCAACGTTCAATGAACGCGCAGCGGCGGATTTCTATCGTGGCAAGATCGTGCGCATCGTCGTCGGCTTTCCGCCGGGCGGCGGCGCCGATGTTTATTCGCGTTTGATCGCGCGTCATCTCGGCCGCTTTATCCCGGGCAATCCCACTCTCGCCGTCAGTAATATGCCCGGCGCGGGCAGCATCATCGCCGGCAACCACATTTTCAACAGCGGCGCCAAGGACGGCACGGAGATCGGCATGCTCAACGGCGCGGCGATTCTCGAGCAGCTCTTCGAAAGCTCGGGAGTGCACTTCGACATGGCGAAGTTTCGCTATCTGGCGGTGCCGGTGAATGAAACCTATGTGATGATCGTCGCGCGGCAGTCCGGCATCACGAAATTCAGCGAAGTCATCGGACCCAATGCCAAGCAAACCATAATCGGCGCGATACCCAATTCGACGCTGGAGCACGCTCCGGCCCTGCTGCGCGACGCTCCTGAACGCGAACATGAAAATCGTTTCCGGTTACAAGGGCAGCGCCGATATCCGTTTGGCGATCGACGCAGGCGAGATCGGCGGATTTTTCAATCCCTGGAGCACGATCAAGCCCACAGCTTTGGACAAGTTCAAGTCGGGAGAATGGCTGGTGCTCGCTCAGTTGACTGATCAGCCACTGCGAGATCTCCCCACGAACGGCATTCCGACTATCCCTGAGCTGACGAAAGACGAGACGCACAGGTCGCTGCTGCGCTACGGCACGAGCGCACCCAATCAATTCGGCAAGGTCTATATGCTGCCGCCGGGCGTCTCGGCCGAGCGCGCGGCCGCTCTTGAGGCTGCGTTTGTAAAAACCTTTAGCGATAAGAATTTCTTAGCGGACGCCGAGAAAAGCAAGCTGGAAATCACGCCGATCTTCGGCGCGTCCATTCAAGCTATCGTCGCAGACTTCCTCAGCATGCCGCCAGCGATCAAGGAAACCCTCCGCCGCTCGATCAAAAAGTGAGGAGTAAAGAGTGAGGAGTCAGGGGGTTAGGATCTCACTGCTCACTCCTGACTTCTCGCTCCTCACTTTGAGCTAAGCCGGCAGCAGCAACCTCGCTTCGTCGGCATCGACCACCGGATTTTTCGGACGCTTGCTTTCCAGCACTCGAATCACCTCTTCCGCAGCGCCCCACTCGCCGCGTTCGGACGCTTCCAAGGTCACCGCGCCAAGGTGCGGCGTCCAGAGCACGTTGTCGAGTTGAATGAGCGGATGGTTTTTAGCCGGCGGTTCGTCGGCGACGACATCCAAAGCGGCGCCCGCGATCTTCCTTTCGCGCAAGACCGCGCCCAAAGCCTCCTCGTCTATAATACCGCCGCGCGCCGCATTGATCAGAAATGCCGACCGCTTCATGAGCGCGAGATCTTTCCGGCTGATCATGCCTCTCGTTTCTCGGTTGAGCGGGCAATGAATCGTCACAAAATCCGCCTCCGCCAGCAACTCTTCGAGTCCGACCCATTTGCCGCCCAGAGCAGTTACGTGGGATTCCGGTATGTAGGGATCATCGACCAAAACGTCCATTTCGAATGCGCGGGCGCGCAGCGCGACGCGCATGCCGATGTTGCCCAGTCCCACGATACCGATCGTCTTGCCCGCAAGCTCGGCGCCGATGAATTTGAGATAATCGCTCCAGCGATCTTCCTTGACCGCACGATGCGCCTCATGAGTGTGGCGCACGAGCGCAATCATCTGACCGAAAACCAACTCGGCCACCGACACGGCGTTACTTCCCGGCTGGTTGGTCACCCAGATCTTGAACTCCTTGGCGGCTTCGAGATCGACCCTGGATGGGTCGACGCCGACGCCTGTGCGGGCGATGATCTTGAGACGCCCGCCGTTACGTTCCATCTGTTCGCGCGTGATCTTGCCTTTGCGGCTGATCACCGCGTCGACGCGGGTGAGTTCCAATTCCCAGCGCTGCGGTTCCAGCCACGGATTGATGACCACCAGCTCAACGCGTTCGCGCAGCCACTTGAGCACTTCCGGTTGAAATTCCTCCACTAGCACTCGTGCCATTGCCATAGCTTGCCTCCAGCGATTTTGCGTATGACTTATCAACGCATTATACAAATTCGCTCCGTCGTTGTCCTTGACGAAGTTGAGCCTTGTCTTTATATGCTTAACGACCGGTATTGAATCGGCGGAAACTGTAATCTGATCGGAGCCTACTCTTATGACGGCGGTGCAAATCGCAATCGGCTTGTTCGTTAGTTTACTGGCATCAGCGGCTTTGGGCGAACAAGTCAGGACCGTCATTCCGCGAGCGACGCTGAATTACCTCAGCGTCCCCGTCGCCGAGGTAAAAGGCTATTTTCGCGACCAAGGTTTGGACAACCAAACAATCGTTATTCCGGGCAGCACCGCTATTGCCGCCTTGGTGAGCGGTAACGTCGAGTATAGCGGCGCAGGCGGCACGGGCATGCGCGCGGCGCTGCGCGGCGCGCCGATCAAAGCCATAATGTTTCAAACCGAGAAAGTGACTTGGTACCTGTTGGCCGCGGCGGATATCCAAAAAATATCCGATCTCAAAGGCAAACGGGTGGCCGTCGGCACCGTCGGCGATACCCAGGACGCGCTCATCACCATGCTGGTGGAGCGCGAAGGAGTCTCCGGGCGCGACATCAGCCGGGTGGCGATGCCTTCGCGCAATACGACCAATACGATACTATCGCTCAAGACCGGCGCGTTCAGCGCGGCGGTAGTCAACGCCGATGAATCTTTGCTCGGCGAGAAGGAAGGATTGCGTACCCTCGCGTTCGTCGGCGATTTGTTCCCGTACCCCTTCCAGGGTTTTGTCGCCACGGACAAGATGATCGCCGAACGGCCAAATGACATCAAAAGATGGCTTCGCCCGATGGCTCGGGCGCTGATGTTCATCCGCGAGCGCCCCGAGGAAGCCGCGGATATCGCCATGAAGAAGATTCCCATGGGCAACATGACCCGGCCCTTGGTCATCGAAGGTATCCGCCGCTTTGCCAAGTCGCTGCCGGAAGGCGTCCCGGGTCTCCCGACCGCGCAGGGAATCAAGAATTTGATGGAATACGATGTCAAGGCTCCTCTTAAAATCAAGGAAGACATTCCGCCGGAAAAAGTGATGAATTTAAAACTGATGCGCGAGGTCAAGGAAGAACTTGAGAGTAAACGCTAATGGGCAACAGGATGCGGTAGCGGGAGGCGAAGTGCTGCGCGTCTGCGTGCGCAATCTCGACACTGCTGAACCGTCGCGCCAAGGGCATCGGCCCATCGATCATCAAAGTGAAACGGTAGAACAGCTCATGACCCGAACCAAATTTTCGAGTTTCATGTTCGTCTTATTGGCCCTCTCCGCCCTATTTTTCGACTCTCCGGGTATCCACGCTCAAGAGAAAAAAAACCTGCGCATCGTTTTCGTCAGTCTCTCGTGGAACAACCAGCTCCCCTACCGCATTGCCATCGCCAAAGGCTTTTTCAAAGACCAGGGTTTGAGTGTCGAGCAAATCTTTGTGCGCGGCGGACCGACGGCAATCGCCGCTCTCATCTCCGGCAACGTGGAGTTTGGCAGCATCGGCGGGGCCCAGGCGCCGATCCGCGGTAACGCCCGCGGCCTCGACCTGCACATCCTTGCCTCATTATCGAACTACACGAACTACACCTTGCTCGGCAGCAAAGAAGTCAAGAGCATCGAAGAGCTGCGCGGCAAAATCATCGGCGTTACCGGCGCCGGCGCTTACTCGGATTTCGCAATTAGAATATTCCTCAAGCGACACAATATCGATCCGGATCGCGATGTCACGCTCCGAGCCATCGGCGGAACCGCGTTGCGCGCCATCGCGCTCGAACGAGGAGTCATCTCGGCCGCACCTTTCACGGCCGAGGATACAATAAGGCTCCTCGACAAGGGATACCCGATGATCGTGAACCTGAACGAGGCGTTACGCATCCCCCAGAGTATCCTCGTCACGCGCGGGGAGATGCTGCAGAAATACCCCGAGACGTCGAAGCGCTTTCTCAAAGCGATGATTTTGGGAATGCAAGTGGCAAAGCACAACAAGAAAGAAGCGATCCAAATCGGCATCGCCAGCGGTCTCCCAGGAGAACCGGAACTCATCAATCGCTCCTACGATCTCTTCAGCCCCGGGTACGCCGCCGACCTCTCGGTGGCACATGACGGCATCCAGATCATGCTCGACGAAGACATCCGCGCCGGCGTTGTCGATAAAAACTTTACTCTAGACCGAGTGATCAACGATAAAATCCTCAAGCAGGCGCAGCTGGAGCTGCGCAAGGAAGGACGGCTGAAATAGCCAGGCATGAGTCGGCGTCTGCATAGGGTTGCGCCCAGTCCTGTGGCACCCGGAAGGTCAGATTTAAATCGCTCACATAATTCGATTGGCCTCCGGCACGACCAGCGCAAAACAACCCATTGACGGCGAAGAAGCGCGGTTGATACAGTGCAAACTGTTCGAGCAAGTCTTGCTCAAAAAGACACTCAATCCTTAGCCGGAGGTGATTTATGGCGGTCGGACTTTCTCATGGCGGCACAAACGTTTACTCGTCAAGCGAACGGTCGCAGCAACTCTGGGTCGGAACCCAAGACGGGTTGGCGCTCTTCGAGCGTGAAACTAACGGCAGGTGGCGTGAAGCCCAGCGCGCGCTGCGCGGCCAGCATATCAGCGCAATCATCTTCGAGCGCACGAGCGGCACCATGTTCGCCGGCGCATTTTTCGGCTCTGTTCACGCGAGCACCGACGGCGGCAAAACTTGGGAACGCCGCGACAACGGCATCCCGATCCACGACGTTTACAGCTTGGCGTCCAACGTCGTCAACGGCAAAGTCCGCGTGTACGCCGGCACCCAGCCGGCCCACTTATTCGTCAGTGAAGACTTGGGGCTGCATTGGAATGAAATCCCGTCGCTCCGCTCCGTGCCGACGGTTTCCCAATGGACTTTTCCAGCGGCGCCGCACGTGGCACACACGAAATTCATCACCTTCGATCCCAAAGATTCGAAAACCATCTATGCTTGCATCGAGCAAGGTGCGTTTTTGAAAAGCACCGATGAGGGAGAGAGTTGGACGGAGTTGAATACGGTTGGGTTGCTCACGGATAAAAATCGTCCCGTCGAACATTTCTACGATGTGCACCGCTGTTTGATCGATCCTCGCGATCCGCAAAGAATCTATGTCACGGGCGGCGCAGGACTGTACGTCACCAATACCGGTGGCGGCAGTTGGGAACGCTGGATGAGCCCGGATTGGGCGGCGGACGTTTATCCCGACGGGTTCACGTGGAATCCGAAAAATCCCGATCTCATGTTCGTCGCCGCCGCGGAGCACAACCCGACGACGTGGCGAAAGGCCGGTCTGGCGGCGCGCGCGGAAGGGAAAATCTACCGCAGCAAAGATGGCGGAAAAAACTGGCAACGGCTTGGCGGCGGATTGCCGGAGAGTTTGAAACATGAGTTCGGCGCGCTCTGTCTTGAAGAATCGAACGGTAACTGCTCCATTTTCGGCGGCACCACCGGCGGCGAGGTATACTGCAGCGAGGATAACGGCGAAAACTGGTCGTTGGTCACATCCCAACTCGCGCCGATTTCGAAGAAGGGCCACGAGCGACTTTTGGCGGCGAGCTGAGTGACGAGGAAAGGCAAAGGTTGGCCACAGTGCGAGAATTTGATCGTACGGATTGCTCCGACCTTCTCCCCTTCTGTGCCGCAACCAACGAGCGACCATTAGTGTCATGCTGATTAATATGAAAGCGATGGAATCCACAGCGTCAGTGACTAGACTGGCGGGTGAAGGAGGAAATCGCAAATGGAATACATTGCATTGGATGTTCACAAGCACTACAGCTGGGCGCGAGTGGAAAACGACAAGGGCGATAAGCTCTATGAGTGCAAACTCGCGCACGTTGGTGGAACCATCGAGAACTTTACCAAGAAGTGGAATCCCGGAACTCCCGTGGCGGTGGAGACGGTTGGGAACTGGTACTGGGTAGTCGATGAGATCGAAGCTGGAAAAGGGAGTCCGCAACTGGTCAATGCACGCTTGGCCAAGCTGATGATCGGCAGCGTCAACAAGAGCGATAAGTTGGATGCCAAAGGAATGAACCGTTTGCAGAGGGCAGGAACCCTGCCGACGGTCTGGATTCCCCCGTCCGCGGTGCGCGACGCTCGGGAGTTGCCGCGCACCCGCATGGTGTTGAGCAATCAACGCACCCAACTCAAGAATCGGATTCACGCCACTATAAGTAAGTACGGCTTTAAGGTGGACGGAATCAGCGACGCCTTTGGCAAGCAGGGACGACAGATCCTCGAAGGACTGCTGGCTAAACTGCCCCCTCATACCGGCGAAGCGCTGAAGTTGATGCTTGACGAACTCGATCATGTACAAGCCAATCTCAAGGTCATCGAAGCAAAGATGCAAGCAGCGTTTGCTCCCTGCCCCCAGACGACCTACTTGAAGAGTGAGCCGGGGGTCGGTGAAATGCTGGCGGTGGTGATTTGGACTGAGATCGGCACCATCGAACGCTTTGGCCGAGCCGAACAGTTGGCGAGCTATGCGGGACTGGTACCGCGAGAGAACTCCAGTGGCGGCAAGATCCGCTACGGGCGGGTGCGCAAAGATGTGAACCTGTATCTCAAGTGGGCCTTCGTCGAGGCGGCCAACAGCGCGGTGCTCAACCGCGAGCGCTGCCAGTACCGACATATCAGCCGGCTGTATGAAAACGTCAAAGCCAGGCGCGGTCATGGCAAAGCGATTGTGGCGGTCGCCCGACACTTGGCCGAGGCGGCTTTCTGGATGCTTAAGAAGGGAGAGTCCTATCGGGAACCGATGTCGTCCACGCGGGGCTAAGCGCGTTTCGCTCATGAGCCAAACAAGGCTCGAATGCTGATTGCGACAGCCCTGTGGCATTTTCCTCTGCCGCTTTAGACGGCGAATAGATGAGTCCGATAACATCGGGTGCGCAGGACTACGGACGATATGAGTAAGTTTGTTCAAAACCTTTGACGGAATATCGATATGTGAATATCAGCCACCTTGACAAAGCTTTCATAGATGAGCAATGCGAAGCATCTCGTCTTTGCAGCGACTTGCGAAAGCGAGATCCTTCGGCTGTCGCCTCAGGATGACATTGCGACACAGTCTCGGAGTGAAATCACAGAATTAAACGATTGATGATTCAAACTGCGGAAATTCACGGCAAGTCACTAGCCGATCAACTGCTCAGGCAGAGGCGGATCGAAATAGGAAGAACGCTTCGACAAGCTCGGCGTGAACGGATTATTTTGCGAATGATTTTTTCCGTTCGTGCTAACCTTATCGAGGCATGAACTCTCCACTCAACCAACCATGAAAGTCAGAATCGTCGAAAGCCTCTGCATCGCCTGCGGCCTCTGCCGCGAAGTCTGCCCCGAGCACGCTGTCCACCCGAAGATGCAGGACATCCATCACATGTACGAAGTGCTGGAGCAGGAATGCACCGGCTGCGGCGACTGTTTGCCTTTCTGCCCGGCTCCCGGCGCGCTCGAAGAGTACGAGTCAACCGGCCCCGCCCGCTAATCTATTCTTGACTTCCGTTCCGCTCCGGCACTAAGAAGAACTCCGGATACGCACCGAAAAGGCACGAGGAGAATCAAAGCTATGAGCAGCGATCCACGCACACGCGGCTTGTCCGAAACGTGCACCGAGCGCGGTCCCAATCGACCGCTCCACACCAAAGGCGGAGGACCAGACTATGTGGAGAAATCTCTCGTGGCTGCGGCCGAGCCTTTCAAGGGCATCACCAGCGACGGCATGGTCATTCCCGGTTTGTACGGGATTCAAAAAACCGGCGCTTCGACGCAGACGATTCGAGAAGCTGCAGAGGCATTCCTGGGATCGCTGAATTCTGAGCAGCGCGCCAAAACACTTTTTCCTATTGATACCGACCAATGGCGCAAGTGGAGTAACATTCATCCGACTCTCATGCGCCATGGCACGCCGCTGTTCGAGATGAATGACATTCAACGCGACCATGCTTTCGCGCTGCTGCGTGAGAGCTTGAGCCGGGACGGTTTCGAAGAAGCCCTCAATATCATGCACCTGAACGAGACGGTGCTGGAAATGACCGGCAGGCTTAGTGAATACGGCGAGGACCTCTACTGGCTGAGTATCATGGGCAATCCTTCGGCGACGGCACCGTGGGGCTGGCAATGGGATGGCCACCATCTGATCATCAATTATTTCGTGCTCGGCGATCAGGTCGTCGTCACGCCGACATTTCTCGGCGCGGAACCTGTGCACGCCACAACGGGAAAGTACGCCGGCTTGAAAATTTTCAAAGACGACGAAGATCGTGGCCGCGCCTTGGCGCGCACCCTTTCGGACGCGCAGCGCGCCAAGACGGTCATCGCTCCGGAGACCGCGGGCCAGGATTTTACCACGGCTTTCCGCGACAACCTGGTGCTCGACTACAGCGGTATCCGCTACGGTGAATTGTCCAGCCAGCAACACGACCTCCTGCTCGATCTCGTCGCATACCACGTCGCGCGCATGCGCAGCGGGCATGCCCAACTGAAGATGGAAGAAGTGAAGCAGCATCTCAAGAACACTTATTTTTGCTGGATGGGCGGCATGGCGGACGACAGTACGTTCTACTACCGGGTCCAAAGCCCTGTGATCATCGTCGAGTTCGACCACCAGCGCGGCATCGCTTTCCGCGAAAAGACCAAGCCGTACAAAGATCATATCCATGTCATCGTGCGCACGCCCAACGGCAACGACTACGGAAAGGATCTCTTACGGCAGCACTATCTGTACGGTCACCACGCGAGGTAGCACATTGCCAATGAAGAATTGGCCAGCAAGCACTTATTTGCTCCTCTAACCGCACTATGTCGAATCGCGACGATCACATGAATGTCATGCTGCGCAACGCGAAGCATCCTGTGTTTTCAGATAGTGACGAAGCCGAGATTCTTCGCCTCCGGCTCAGAATGACATCGAGGGCCGGTCTCGCGAGGGAAAAGAAGTAAGGCGCTGGCGAGCCCATGCCTCAATGTAGTTACCGCGCACGAGCATTGATTTGTTACTTTGCACTTTTTTATGCGGCGCTCACGCCGTCAAACACTGACGCACAGTCCAATCTTAAAAAGGTTCGTCTGGGCATCGCCGCAACCAGCGTCGGCTTTCTGCCCATTTACGCCGCCTACCATCGTGGTTTCTATCGCGACGAAGGCATCGATCTCGAGATCATCCTGATGTCCCTCGCCGCCGCGAACAATGCATTTTTCAAGGGCGAGATCGACTACAGCGCTGGGCTCACGGGTTTGGCACTCGCCGCGGCGAGAAATTACCCGGCGAAGATTTTGATCTTTACGGTCGCAAAGCCGCTGCAGTCTTTTATGAGTCGCAAGGAGATCAAAGACCCGCGTGATCTCAGAGGCAAGAAGGTTGCCGGCAGCTCCCCCGGCGGCTCGGCGACGATTCTCGCTTATCAGGCGCTCAAACACTTCGGTCTCGAACCGGGGAAAGACGTGCAGGTCTTGCCGATGGGGGGTTCGGGCGCCGGGCGCCTGGCCGTGTTGGAGCAAGGCGTTGTGGACGCCTCGCTGCTGTCTGTGCCGGAAAATATTATCGCGCTCCACAAGGGCTATAACGAGCTGATCTTCCTGGGCGACGTGGTCAGTTTTCCACAGAACGGATTTGGCACGTCGGTGACGCGGATCCAACAGCAGCCCGAAGAAGTCTATAAAATGGTGCGCGCCACCTTGCGCGGCTTGCTGTTCGTCACGGACGAGGCGACCCGCGATCTGGCGCGCGACACCATGATGAAACAATGGCGCGTCGACGACACCAAACTCGCCGGAGAGATGTTGGGATACTTGAAGCGCGGTTTGGCCAAAGACGCTGTCGTCACTCCGGAAGCGGTGCAGTACTTCATCGACTTGACGCGCGAAACTTCCAACGTTACGCAGCCCCTCAGCTCCGCCCAGGTCGTCGATTTCAGTTTCCTCGACAGAGCGCGCAAAGAACTGCGCGGCACAAGATAGGCTGAATGCGCCGAAGACATGAGGAGATAGCGATGAAATTTCGCGTCGACTTAAAAGCCGTGGTCTTCTCTCTCACGATCATTGCGGCCCTCGTTACCGGCTCTCCTTCAGCCGAGGCCCAAACCAACCCGAAAAAAGTCCGCATCGGCGTATCCGAAACGCACGTGGGTTACCTGCCGCTCCAAGTTGCGTATCACAAAGGCTATTACAAAGACGAAGGTATCGATCTTGAGATCGTCCTGATGCCGACCAACGTCGTCAACTCGGCGGCCTTGACCGGCCAGATCGAAATTAATGGCGCAGTCACCGGCGTAGTCGGCGCCGCTGTTCAGGGCAGCCCGATGAAACTCTTAATTGTCACTGTCGGCAAGCCGCTGCTCTTTTTAGTCAGCCGCAAGGAGATTAAAGATCCGCGCGATCTCAAAGGAAAGAAGATCGCGGGCAGTTCGCCGGGTGGCACGGCGACGATTCTCGCGAAGGAAGTCCTGCGGCACTACGGTCTTGATCCGGAAAAGGATGCTGGAGTGCTTCCCATGGGAGGTTCGACTTCGAGTCGTTTTGCCGCCATGGAGAGCGGCGTGGTGGATGCGACGGTGCTCCCGGTGCCGGCGGTGATTTTCGCCAAGGCGAAGGGATACAACGAGCTGACGTTCATGGGCGACATCGCGCAATTTCCACAAAACGGGTTCGGCGCCACCGAACGCAAAATTCGCGAAAACCCGGATGAGATCTATCGCATGGTGCGCGCATCGCTGCGCGGCTTGCTGTTCCTGTCCGAGCCCAAGAACCGCGACGAGGTCGTGCAGATCATCATGAAGCAGCACAAAGTCAGCGACAGCAAGCTGGCCGAGCAAATGCTCGGCTATTCGCTGCGCGTCGTCACGAAGGAAGCGCGGGTGACGAACGAGGAAGTCCAGTATTTGATCGAACTCATGCGCACCAACGCAAAAGTTGCGCGGCCGGTCAGCGTGGAGCAAGTGGTCGACTTTAGCTTTCTCGACCGGGTGCGTAAGGATCTTGGATTGGTCCGATAATATAGGGAGGGAAAATGCTCGAATTCGAAAGCAGACAGATACCGAATGAACTAAGTGACATCGTCGATCCCAAGCGCACCGTGCTTTTAGTCTGGGACATGCAAAACGACCAAGCCGGCGGCTCGTTTAACAAAGACGCTTTGATTCGCAATGCTCCGCCGCTGATCGATGCGGCTGCAAAGGCACAGATAAAAATCGTGTACACGCGGCAGACGCCTTTTCTATGGAAGGACGAAGCGGCGGTCTGGATCCGTCGCGGCATGAAAGATCAAAAGGTCGATCATCCGAGCAAACTCAAGCCGCGCCGCCTACACGGCAGCTTTGGTTGGAATATTATGGAGCCATTTAAACCGCGACCCGAAGATACGGTGATCGACAAGCGCCGTCCGACGATGTTTATCGGCAATGAGTTCGAAACGATCATGAGCAATCTCGGCATCACCACCATCGTGATGATCGGTTGCACCACCGACGGCGGTGTCGAAGCGACGGTGCGCGAAGGTTTCAACCGCAGCTACTTCATGGTTATCCCGCGCGACTGCGTCGGCACCTACACCGAGGAAGGCCACAACGCCGCACTCACGCGCATGGAGCGTTTCGCCGAAATCGTCGACTCGAAAGAGCTGATCGATATCTTGGCTCGCTGAACGTCGATGCAAATGGAAGTCAGAGCCGCGGTCGAACAATTTCGCCGCGGCGATACGGAGACCGCATTCTTTAGGCTGATCGAGATGACGGGCGAGGTGTTGCCGGCGATCATCGACGTCTTCCGCGGTGAACCGCAGCCCGATGTTCGGGCTTTTTTAATCAAAGCCGCCTGGGAACGCCGCGAGGACGCTGTCATACCCATTTTGGCTGAAGCTCTGAACGATGAGGCAGAAGAAGTTTGGCAGGAGGCTCTGGATGGTCTCGTCACATTCGCGAGGGCAACGACGCTTGATATCCTCTTGCAGGCGAGGTCACGCGAGTTTGGCGACGCACCTGCCGCCAAACGTTTTCACCTTTGGCTTGAAGAGGCGATTCAACAGGTTCAGTTCGAGCTCAGGGCCAAAGCTTAATCTGCTGTCCCCCCGTTTGCGAAAATCACCCAGAAGGAGTTAAAAGAAACATAAATTCTCGCGGTAAATCGTCAAAGGAGATTACTATGGCTGGATCAAACGGCAAGAAAGCCCTCCACGTCGCCACCTTTTCCGGATGGTATCGCTTCGAGCAAGACGGCAAAGCATTTCGGCAAACCAAGCGCGATTTGACCTATTGGACCCTGACCTGCATGTCCATCGATCCGGACAATCCCCAAAAGATCTATGCCGGTAGCGAGCACTCCGGGCTATTCTATACGGAAAATGCGGGAAAGGATTGGAAGCGGTCGGAGCCGAATACTCCAAGGATGATGCTCTTCTCGGCGCTGGCGCTCAATGGCGGCGTCATGGTGGGAACGATTCCTTCAGCGGTTTATCGCAGCAAGAACGGCGGCTGGGAAGAACTCGAAGGCGTGCGCAAAAACAGCGCGGGAGCGAATTTTCCGCCGAGTCCTGAGCTACAATCGCGTGCGCGTTATCTTGCCTATGATCCGGTGGCCCCGGCGCGGCTCTATGCCGGCATCGAAGTGGGCGGCATGCTGATCAGCGACGATAGCGGTTACAGCTGGCAGCCGGCGAACGAAGGACTGACCGATATGGACGTGCACGAGGTGCTCCCCAGCGAAGCAAATCCAGGGATGGTTTATGCGGCGTGCGGCGAAGCTTCGTTCCGCAGTTTGGATCGTGCAGCCCACTGGGAAAACAACTCAACGACCAGCCACGATTACGGCATCTGCGTCGCCGAGGACGAAAGAGGGGTTGTTTATCTTGGCGCCGCAAAAGGACGGCCGAATCTATGGCTGCGTGACGAAGGCGCGATCGCGGCGATCTTTCGCAGCGGCGATAAGGGCGCAACCTGGGAGAAAATCACCGACAACCTGAAAGGCGGCGTCATGCACATGTGCCCCGCTCCCGAAGGCAACGGCATGGTGGCGGGCACTTCCGACGGCTCGTTGCTGCTGATCGACGACGCCGGCGTCCGCGAAGTCGTGAGCGGATTGCCTTTCGTCACGTCGGTGGAATTGGCAGCGTAGCTCTGGGACACTGCGGCAAGGCACTTCAACACACCGTTAGTCCCTCACCGTGAATTATGCTCGCCTGACGGTTTATTCTCCGCCGGAACACCGTTGAAGAGATTCGCAGAGGTTTCTTATCATGAAACTTTATACCTTCTTCCGCAGTTCCGCCTCGTATCGCGTCCGCATCGCGCTCAACATGAAAGGCTTAAGCTACGAGCAGAGTCCAATCCATCTTCGGCGCGGCGGCGGCGAACAATTGACTGAAGCCTACAAGGCGATCAATCCGCAAGCGCTGGTACCGGCGTTGGAAGACGACGGAAAGATCTTCACGCAATCGCTCGCCATCATCGAATATCTGGAAGAAAGACACCCACAGCCGCCGCTGCTCCCCAAAGACCCGGCGGACAAAGCACTGGTGCGCAGTATGGCGATGGTGATCGCGTGCGAAGTCCATCCGATCCAAAATCTACGGGTACTGAATTATGTAAAAAGAGAATACAACCAGACCGACGAGCAAGTGAACCGTTGGGCGCAGCACTGGATCGACCTCGGACTCTCAGCCCTTGAGCAAATGATCCTCGCGCAGCCCAAGCGAGGCAAATTTTGCTTTGGCGACGCGCCGACGGTCGCCGACATCTGCCTTATCCCGCAGCTCGGCAACGCGCGGCGCTACGGCTGCGACCTGTCTCAATACCCAAATATCTTGAGCATCGAAACAGCTTGTTTGGCCATCCCCGCCTTTGCCGACGCCGCGCCGGAAAAGCAACCGGACGCGGAATAGGGGTTTCTGTTTAAGTTTCTAGCTGCTAGTTTCGGATCCGAACTTCTCTCAACTAGAAACCAGAAATTAGCAACTTCCGCACCCCCCCATGTTCGTTCTGAAACAGTTTTTGAAAGCGTTGCTCCTGCCGCCGATGCCATGGTTGATCATGCTGCTGGCGGTGCTGATTTTCTGGCGTAGAACATGGACGCGCAGGTTATTGCTGATCGCCATTTTACTGATTTGTCGCTTTGCACAGCGTTCCGGTGAATTATGTGCTGCGCTATCAACTGGAATCGCGTTATCCGCCGCTCATCGATCCGACTAAAGCCGCCCCCTATGACGCGATCGTGGTTTTAACCAGCGGCAGCGTCGCCGCCGAAGGGCTGATTCCGTTTCCGTCGGTCGACGAGCGTATGTTTCGCCGTCTCGACGAAGCGTGGCGTCTGTACCGAATCCTTCCCAAGCCGATCATAATTTCCGGGGGACATGTTGACCCGTTCACCTCCGCGAAGGATGAAAATAGAATTGCACGCGAATTTTTAATTCGCTGGGGGGTTCCGAAAAGCGACATCATCGGCGAAGAACACTCCCGCGACACGTTTGAGAGCGCCGTGGAAAGTCAAAAGATCCTCGCGCAGCACGGCTGGAAACGCTATCTGTTGGTCACGTCGGCGCTGCACATGCCGCGCAGCATGCTGGTTTTTTCCCGACGGACGCCCGAGCCGATCGCCGCGCCGGGCGACTTCACCGTCGGCCAGTTCGAGTTCTCGCCCTTCGATTTCTTCCCAAAAGAAGTGGTCGCGCCAAAAATATCCGCTTCGATCCACGAATACGTCGGTCTGGTGAATTACTACTGGCGCCTGCACTTCTCCAAGGGATAGCAAATCGCACCGCGCCCGTTGCGGCGCTAGTCCGGTTGCAAATCCCCAGTGGAGCGAGATAAGAATGCGGTTGAATTTCGCGGCTCCGTATCAAACGTCACGCGGGCCGCCTATCAATGATTGCGATAAAAAACCTGCTAAAAATATTCAAGTCTGGCACGGATTCGGTGCGCGCCGTCGATGCGGTCACCATCGACGTCGGCGAACGGGAGTTTTTCGTGCTTCTCGGTCTGAGCGGGTCGGGCAAAACAACTTTGCTGCGCTGTGTCGCCGGACTGGAGAAGCCGGACGGCGGTGAAGTCGTCATCAACAATCATCTCGTCAGCTCCGCCGAGCGCAATTTCTTCATCGGCGCCGAGGAGCGCGGACTCGGTATGGTTTTTCAGTCCTACGCCGTGTGGCCGCACATGACGGTGTATCAAAACGTGGCGTTTCCCCTGGTCAATGGGCCCCGTAAATATTCCACCAACGACGTGAAGAAGCGAGTCCTGAATGCGCTGGAGCTGGTGCAGCTTGGCGGACTTGCCGACCGCCCGGCGCCATTCTTGAGCGGCGGCCAGCAGCAGCGGGTCGCGCTGGCGCGCGCTCTCGCCGTGGAGCCGAAGGTGCTGCTCGATGGACGAGCCACTGAGCAATCTCGACGCCCGCTTGCGCGAAGAAGTGCGCGACGAAATCAAGAACCTCTCGAGAAAATTCGGCATCGCGGTGCTCTACGTCACTCACGACCAGGTCGAAGCGATGGCTCTGGCCGACCGGGTCGCGGTCATGAGCAAAGGCAAAGTCTTGCAATGTGCGCCGCCGCGGGAGCTGTATGACACGCCGTCGAGTCGTGAGGTTTGCGAATTTCTTGGCTCGACAAATTTGTTGGACGGCGTCGTCAGCAATGGCGGCAAAATTCAAACCGAATTGGGACCGATCAGCTGTCCGATTGCCGATTCCAAGCTGACCAACGTCAGCGTTGCCATTCGCCCCGAGGAAATTCAGCTGTCGGCGGCATCCACGGGTCTGGAGAATGAATTTGCCGCCGAGATGGTTTCGTCGACCTTTCTCGGCGAGCTGACCGTGTGCGATGTACTGGTGAACGGCAAAAAGCTGCGCTTCAAAACGACGCAGAGCGCCGCGCCGGCGACGCAGTTTTATGTGCGGCTACCGGCGGACAAACTCAAATTGTTCGCTCGATCGTAACCGGATTGTCCGGCCAAAAAATAAACCAGAGGGAAACACCATGCTCCCCCGCGAAGAAAACGATCTCCTCACTCAGGTCAGCGCTGAAAAACCGTTGGGCCGTCTGATGCGCCGGTATTGGATTCCCGCGCTGCTGTCGAGTGAGATTCCGGAGCCGGACTGCCCGCCCTGCGCGTGCGTTTGCTTGGCGAGGACCTCGTAGCCTTTCGTGACAGCCAAGGACGCATCGGTCTCCTGGACGAGCATTGTTCACACCGCGGCACTTCGCTTTTTTTCGGCCGCAATGAAGAGTGCGGACTTCGCTGCATTTATCACGGTTGGAAGTACGACACCGGTGGCAACGTGTTGGAGACTCCGGCAGAGCCGGCCGGGAGCACATTGAAGGACAAAGTGCATCACACCGCCTACCCGTGCAAAGAAGCCGCGGGGATTGTGTGGAGCTACCTCGGTCCTAAGGAGAAGGTGCCGCTGCTGCCGAATTATGAGTGGATGAATCTTCCGTTGGATCACTTGTACGTCAGCAAGTCCGTTCAAGATTGCAGCTGGTTGCAGGGCCTCGAGGGTGAATGTGATTCATCGCATCTTTCCGTCCTGCACAAGAATTTTACCGGCGAGCGCCAGCGCGGCGGTGGCGACGGCGCTTTGTACGCGGCGGATTCGGCGCCTCAATTGGAAGGGATAGAAATGGATTACGGCGTCAGAATGCTATCCTGCCGTAAGATCGATGCCGAGACCGATTTACCTGCGCGTGTCGAATATCGTCCTGCCTTGCCACGGCTTTATTCCCACCGGCGGTTTGAAAGGGAATCCCGAAGGCTACACGATCCACTCCCATGTCCCCATCGATGACGCCCAGAGCATGCGTTACAACATTCACTTTCGGCGTGATCGCCCGATCCGTGACGATGAGCGACAGCATGACGAAGAGATTGGCGCGGATTTTCGCAAGCTGCGCAACCTGGCAGAACAACTATCTGCAAGACCGCGAACAGCAGAAGCGGGAGAACTTCACGGGCATGGGACAGATCTTTCTCGTTCACGACTCCTGCGCCACGGAAAGCTATGGGTCCGATCTACGACCGCTCTCAAGAACATCTCGGCGTCAGCGACATGACCGTAATCGCCGTGCGACGCTTCCTTTTACGCACGGTTCGCGCCGTCGACGGCGGCCAGGAGCCGCCCCATGTCATACAAACCGAGGCGCAAAACGATGTGCGCCACGTCGCCTGCATCGCGACGAAAATTCCATCGACAGTGGATCCGAAACTGTACGTCACGGAACAACTAAAGAAGGAAAAATATTGGGAAACAGCCGACGTGTGAGCCGGCAGGTTGCCAAGGGAGGTCCCATGAGAGTCGTCGACGTGATTGCCGAGATCCTCAAGCGCGAAGGCGTTGAGTTTCTTTCCTGCTATCCGACGAATCCGTTGATCGAAGCCGCGGCGAGCGCGGGCATCCGGCCGATCGTCTGCCGCCAGGAGCGGGTCGGCGTCGGCATCGCGGATGGTTTCTCCCGCGTGAACAACGGGCGGCGCATCGGCGTGTTTACCATGCAGGCGGGGCCTGGAGCCGAGAACGCATTTTCCGGCGTCGCGACTTCATATTCAGACTCTGTCCCGGTGCTCTGCTTGCCTGTGGGTCACCCGCGCGGCAGCTCTCAGGTGTTTCACTTTTTTCGTTCGGTACAGGCCTTCGCGCCGATTTCAAAATGGATCGAAGAAATTACCGTGGCCGATCAAACGCCGGAAATCCTGCGGCGCGCATTTACCTATCTCAAGCTGGGCCGTCCCGGGCCGGTGATGGTGGAAATACCCGGCGACATCGCCGTCGAAGAATTTTCCGGTGCGGTGAACTACACGCCGGTGAAGCGCACGACCAGCGGCGCCAATGTGCGCGATGTATCAGAAGCGGCCGAAAGTCTTGTTGCAAGCGAAAAATCCCATGATCATCGCCGGGCAAGGCGTGTTGTATGCCGAGGCCACCGACGAATTGATCGAGCTCGCCGAGCTGGCGCAGCTTCCGGTGTCGACGCCGCTGGAAGGCAAGAGCGCTTTTCCCGAGCACCATGCGCTTTCGCTCGGTACCGGCTCAGGCGTGATGCCGCGCACCGTGCATACTTTTTTACAGAAAGCCGATGTGATTCTGGCGATCGGCACGAGTTTGACCAAGCACAACATTACCGCGGCGACGATCCCGCCGGGCAAAATGATCATTCACGCGACCAACGATGAGCGCGACATCAACAAGCAATACGCGTCGGATTATCCGATCCTGGGCGATGCGAAGTTGGTGCTGCGTCAATTCGTCGAAGCGGCGAAGGATATTCTGGGCGGCAAGAAGCGCGATCCTGAGGGCACGGTGGCTGCGGACATAAAAAAAGTCAAGGACGAATGGCTCAAGGAATGGATGCCCAAGCTCACGTCCAATGAAAAACCGCTGACGCCTTATCGCGTCATGTGGGAATTCATGAACTTGTTCGACCGAAAAGACGTCATCGTCACCCATGACTCCGGCAGCCCGCGCAATCAACTGGTGCCGTTTTACCAAGCGCCGACGCCGCGCAGTTATCTGGGCTGGGGCAAATCCCACGCGCTCGGCGGCGGATTGGGATTGATCATCGGCGCCAAGTTGGCGGCGCCGGAAAAATTTTGTGTCAATTTCATGGGCGACGCGGCCTTTGGCATGACCGGTTTGGATTTCGAAACTGCCGTGCGCAACAACATCCCGATATTGACGATCGTATTGAACAATAATTTTATGGCCGCAGAAACGCACAGCATGCACGCATCGCACGAACGCTATGGCACGATGAACATCCTCGGCAACTACGCTGATTTAGCAAAATCCCTTGGCGGCTGGTCCGAACGGGTCGAAGAGCCGAATCAAATCGTGCCCGCGCTCCAACGCGCGCGGAAAGTCACAGATGACGGCAAGGCCGCGCTGCTCGAATTCATCACAAGCCGGGAAATCAATTACTCACGAATGAGAGACTGACATGATCAGCAGCAGGGGCGGCCAACCGGCGTCACCCCATTGACTCCGCTACATCGCCGGTCGCGCTTCGGCCAAGCGTCGCAGCCCGTCATTCCTCCATTGTATTCCTTGCAATCAGAGGTATTGATTTAAGGGTTTTGAATTGCTAGCCGGTTAGGGCATGAAGCGGTCTCTCATCGCCTCGTTTCTCATGCTCCTCCTGGCTTTCAGTGTAACCGAAAGCCACACCGATCCGCTCCAACCGATCGCCGGTTCGACTGCGCGAGAAGACGCTTCCTCGGAAGAGCGAGATGAACAGACTTACCGAACTACGGGATCGAAACGATCTCGTGGCCGCCGAAATGACTCCGCCCGAGCGCCAATCGCTCAAATCCTATCTGGCTTTCGGTCGAGGACCCCAATTCCGTTGTCATGTCAGACACGGACAATCTTTGTCGATCCCCACCCCTTTCATTACATCCTAAGAATCTAGATTCTCCATTCCTCGACGCAACTTTCTATTTACGGTGGACCCGTCCGTGCGCGGCCGCGGAGTTTCAGCAATCGACTGAGGAGGGGGGAATCATGGATTCGGACCGGATATTTCTTTGGATCGCGTTTAACGTATTTGTTCTCGGCATGCTCGCCATCGATCTGGGCGTCTTTCACCGCAAGGCTCATTCGGTATCGATCAAAGAGGCGACGACTTGGAGCGTGGTGTGGGTTTCCCTCGCGATGCTCTTCAACCTGGGCATCTATTTCGCGTGGGGTCAGGAGAAGGCGCTGGAATTTCTCACCGGCTACGTGATCGAGAAATCTCTTAGCGTCGATAATCTTTTCGTTTTCCTGATGATCTTCCAATATTTCGCGACGCCGGCCGAATATCAGCATCGCATTCTCTTCTGGGGCATTCTCGGCGCGCTCGTTTTACGCGCGATATTTATCGCCGCCGGAGCCGCCCTGATTGGCAATTTTCACTGGATGATCTACGTCTTTGGCGCGTTCCTGGTCTTCACGGGCGTCAAAATGTTTCTGCAGGGCGAGGAAAAATTAGAGCCGCAACGAAATCCCGTCGTGCGCCTATTTGAGCGCTGGATGCCCATCAGCAAGCGCTATCATGGACAAAAGTTCTTTATCCGGGACGGGGGCAAGACCCAGGCCACGCTTTTGATGGTCGTCCTGATCGTCATTGAAACTACCGACGTAATTTTTGCGGTGGATTCGATTCCCGCCATCTTTGCGATCACGCAAGACCCGTTCATCGTCTACACGTCGAACGTGTTCGCGATCCTTGGCCTGCGCGCACTCTATTTCATGCTCGCCGGAGCCATGGAGATGTTCACTTATCTGAAAGTGGGCCTATCGCTTGTTCTCGCTTTCGTCGGCACCAAGATGATGCTCGTGGATGTCTATAAAATTCCCATCGGTGCATCGTTGGGGGTTATCGGTGCGGTCTTGGCGCTCTCGGTCATCGCTTCCCTCGCTATGCAACCGCGACGAACGGCGAAATTGCCAGCCAGTTCGGAAAAAGAAAAGGTGTCTGTACTAAAAGGCATGCTCGGCAGGCAATCCCCTTTCGCGTATCTGGGTGCAATCTGGGCTGCGATACTGGCGACGCTAGTTGCCGTGAAGTGGCACTCGATTGCCGGCGGTCCGACGAGCAACGAAGCGATCGTTGCCATTCGCGTGGTTGAAGTGGAACTGGAACATGCCCAACAGCGCGCCGAAGGCACCGATGCAAATCTACGGAACGCCGGCATCAAATTAGACAGCGCGTGGGCGAATCTGGAGCAGAAGGACTATCAGCAAGCGATTATCGATGCGCAAGAAGCGGACCGAATTCTGGGTGCGCGCCCGGACTAGGCGAAAAGAGACTATAAAATGACGCATATGAGTAGGCGAAGCTAGTGTGGCGTCTCAGAAGTTCGTTTAAAAAGTTCAAACGATGGCAGCCACTGAAGTTGAACTCAAATCCCCCCCTCAATCCCCCTTTTTCAAAGGGGCAATTTTCTCCGTGCGATTCTCACCCCTCTTTGCCAAAGAGGGGAGGGGGAGATTTTCCGACGGAATGACGCGAGAGTTATGTCGCGAACTTCTGAGACAGGACACTAGCGACGGAAGAAATATTAAGTTCAGCGAATCAATCCAGTTTCTTCCGCTCTTGCTTCGCGCGCTCGCCGATCTCGAAATGTTTTCCTTGGAGCGCCAGCTCCGCTTCTTCGCGATTTCGCTCGGACCAGTAGCCGAGCTCGTAACCGTACCACGGCGCTTTGATTTTGAGCGGCGGCAGCTCCAGCTGTTTCCAGATTTCCATCGCGTGTTCCATGAACTCGCGGCGTGGCAGGGACGTCGGTTTGTAGGCCCATGGGCGGGTTGCGTCGATGCACAGCACGGTGCATTTGCCGGTTTTTTGCAGCGCCGAGCGCGCGCCGCCGAAATCTTCCGACGGCACGATGGACGGATCAAGCCCCATCATGCCGGCGTCAAGAATCCGCACGTCGCGGTGCGGCTGCATATTGAACGTCAACGCCCAGTTGACCGAGTCCGCGTCGCGCGCGTCGATGTCTTCATCGACGACGACGAGAATTTTGCCGGCGTCCGCGCCCAAGCGGACGGCGCCGATAATTTTATCGAAGTCTTGCGCCGATTCTTTCTTGATCTTGACGACGAAGTAGCCCCAGCTGCCGCTGCTTTCGTGGATCGCCACGTCGAGAATATTGTCCATGCCCGCGTCCGCCAGCCGCCGTCGCACGACGCCTTCGGTGCCGTGCCACGAATCTTGCTGCTCTCGCTCGGTGGAAACTGGCTCAGAAAAGCGACGTAGATCGGATTTTTCCGCGTCGTGATGCAATTGACGTTGACGAAGAAACCGATCGCCTTCATGCGCCATATAGCCGGGAAACTCACCGAACGGACCCTTCCCACTCGCCCTCGTCGGTCGGAATAACTCCTTCGATGACGATTTCCGCATGCGCAGGAACCTTTAAATCGATGGTCTTACATTGGACGAACTCGACCGGCTCGCCGGAAATGCCGCCGGCGACTGCGAACTCATTCAATCCCGGCGCGATGCGCGCCACAGCGGCGTAAGACAAGATTGCGGCGCCACGCCGATCACGCACGCGACCTCCAACGGCCTCTTCAACGCTCGGCATTTGTTCCAGTGCGCGCGCAGGCCGGAAAAATTTCCGGCGAAACAGCCCATGCGATCCGGCGCCTTGATCTGGCCGCGGTAGTTACCCATGTTGTACTGCCCCGTTTCCGGATCACGCGTGACAAAATGCGACGAAGTAGTATACGGTCCGTTGTCGAACCCGGGAGTGGAAATCGGCACCGGCAGCATGTCTAACCCTTTTTGTTTAAGCTCAGTGCCTTCGATCATCCGCTCCTGACACGGCCCGGACGATACCGCAACCGGCTCGATCGGATGCGCCTGCGCGTTCGTCCATTTGCCGTAGATTTCTTCTTTCTTGCATTGCATGCCGAGCGCGTAGATTTCGGTCGTGCCGGCGTAGCACGCAATCGCGACGGGCATGTCGTATTTGCGTCCATTGACGTCAATGACATTTTCAAACAGAAAGGCCCTGCGGTCCTCTTCCGGCAAGCCGCGGTACTGGAGCCGCACCAGCGGATGCATCTCGGTGTCCTTATTGATCGCCCGCGAGACGCGCACCAGCTTGCCGTTCTCTTCCAGTGTTTTCAGATACTCGCGGACGTCTTTGTAGTAGGACATAGTTCCTCTTCAAAAGAAGTGTTCCAACGGTTCCAGTCGTTCCAATTGTTCCAACCGTTAAAAAACAAATGCGCGAAAACTTCGACTTCCGGATTCTAACGCCTGGAACGACTTGAACGATTGGAACGATTGAAACGGTATCTTAGAAAATGACTCCGTTCGCCTTGAGCGCCGCTTGATAGCGCCGGGAAATCTCGGGATCTTCGTTCTCGTAAGGAATCATCCAACCGCCTTCGTCGACGCTGCGAAATACGTCGTCGTCGGTTTTCTGGTGCGAAACTTTGAAGCCCAGCGGATGAATGCGGCTGCCGTAGCGCACGGCCAAGATGACGCGCCGGTTCTTTGCCGGTGTTGAAATGCTGATGAAACCAATCGCCGGGCGGGCAGTAGATGCTCGCTTCGCCCCATTTGATATCGATGACTTTGTCTTCATGGCCGTCGCGTGTACGGATGCATGCCCCACTGTTTGTGCCACAGCAACACGTAACCGACCGACTGCGTGCCGACGATGATCGCGCCCGGCCCGTGATAGTGCGCCTTGTGATACTTGCCCACCGGCCACTCGCCGAGGTGACCGACCAGAGCATTGCCTGACATCTCGAACTGCGCCAAGCGCAAACCGGCGCCTTTGACTTCGAGGCTCTCGAGCATCGCCGATTTGATATCGGGAATGAAATTGGTCTCCCAAATATTGATCAGGCCGCTGACGTAGCGCTTCTTGCCGACTTCGAAATAATCCTCTTCGCCGTAGTAGCGGTCTTTGAAACTGTACGGACAATTGAAGACGAAATTCTCGTCGCGATAAATATCGAAAGCGAGCGGCGCGTTGGTGACGGCGAGAAAGCGCACCGGCTCGCGCGAGCCGTTGACCAAGCGATGCGTCGTGTTCATCGGCGGCGCAAACAGGCTCCACTTGCTCCACTCGAACATTTTCTTGTTGCCGTGATCGTCCCAAAGCTCGGTGGCGCCCTGGCCGTTGAAAATGCAGATCACTTCTTCGTACAGATGACGCTCCGGTTTGAGCGCGCCGCCGGGCGGAATCTCACCGATGTAGCCGCCGGTGATCCCCTGCATGCCGTGCAGTTGAATAAACGCCGCCTTGCCGCCCAGGCGCGCGTAAGGCGCGACTTCGAGCGCGCGCAGATCGGCCATGCCATGGCCAGTGTGTATCGGTAGCCCTTGGTTTTTCATCCAGCGCACGTAACCGGTTTTTTGATTGAGCGGCGCGATGTCCATAACTTTCTCCTTGATGAACTGCCTTATCTATCCCCGAATTGAGTGCAATCTCAAGGCGCGTGCGAAGTCTGTTATTGCGCAAACCGCGGGCTCACATAACGACTGGCATTTGAGCCGAAGCAGCGGAACTTCGCCTTCTTACGCACCGGGCCGATACCAGAACTCCGGATTGCTTTTGAAAATTTTCTTGGGAATTTTCGCATAGACGAGATTGACGATGTCGACCGCTTCGCCGATGCCAAGATCGACCGCAAGACTCGACAGCGCGTAGGCATCGGCCGCGCTCATGCCTTTTTCCTGTTGGAGGAAATCGACCGCTTCCTGCAGCGCGATTCTCGTCGCGACGTTTAGATCGACTCAAGACCGGTGGTCAGATAATCCGTCGCGGTTTCCACCCGCGGCTGCTTGATCGTCTTGCCCTTGTGGACGATGAATTGCAGCGTCGGTTTGAGCGAAATTTCGATGGCGCCGCCGTCGACCTCGCCGTCGCCCTGCACGGCATGGCCGTCGCCGGTGAAAAACTGCCCGCCCTTGTTGAATACCGGCAAAAACAGCGACGAGCCGATGCCGGTGAATTTGAGATCGATATTGCCGCCCCACGCGCCCGGCGGCGTCGACGACACCATGCCCAAACTGGTCGGCGGCGACACCGCCATGATGCCCATGAAAGGATTGAGCGGAATTTGAATCTCATCGGAAAATAGCGCCACGCGTCGTCTCGAGATCGATGCGGATCAGCTTCGCCGCTGGCTCCTTTAATAGCTTCGGCAATACGCCTTTGCCGGGCCCGGTGTTATTGACGCCGTAAGGCACGCGAAACTTGATGTCGAGCACGCGCACTTCCAGCGTATCGCCCGGTTCCGCGCCTTCGACGTAAATGGGGCCGGTGAGAATATGCACGCTTGCGCCCTTGGGCCGTTTCACTTCCGCATAAATCGTCTTGGCGTCGGCGAGAACTTCATGTTCGGGATTCCGTAGGCACTGAAAAATTTCTCCGGATCTTTGGTGGTCGTCAGCCCCTGATGCGACAGCGCCTCGATCTCGACGATCTGCCCTGACTTGATCGTCAACGCCGGCGGCAGATTGGCCGCGATATAACCCCACAAAACGGTCTCGGGAGTCGACTGCAACGTCGCGTCGAGCTGAATGATCGATTGATTTGCTGGCTTGGTGAACCCGATGAAGTTTCGCCCATGGTCGAGATCCTTTCAGCGCAGCGAGCCTTTCTGGAGAAACGAGAAACTGTCAACGCAGCTTCGAGAAATGGCAAAGGCAGCGAAGAACGTCAATTCCGCACTGCCCTTTTCGTAAAAGCGAAACGTGGATCAGCGACTAATCGCGGATCGCCAGCGCGCCGCCGTCCACCGGCAGATCGACGGCGTAAATGAAATCCGATTCATCGCAGGCGAGAAAAACCGCCGCTTTGGCGATATCCATCGGCACGCCGCGCCGTCCGGCGAGATTTTTGACGAAGCGATTTTCCGGCACTTCCTGCTGCCCGACGGGCGAGCCGATGCGATTCGGCGAAATCGAATTGACGCGAATGCCTTCAGGCGCCAGCTGGACGGCAATGGAACGGGTTAGATTCAGTACGCCGGCCTTCGCCGTTGTATACGCTGTCGCCTCTTTGCGGCCCCAGTGGCCGGACGTGGAAGCAATGTTGATGATTTTGCCTTTGCGCTTTTGCTCGATCATCGCTTTGGCTGCCGCGCGAGTGCAATACCAAACGCTGCGGAGACAAACGTTCATCACCCGGTCCCACTCTTCTTCGGTGATATCGAAAAGCGTTTTGTGATCCGTCCATGCGGCGTTGTTGACCAAAATATCGACGCCGCCGAATTGCTTGACCACGGTCGCTACCATGCTGTCGACCGAAGACGGCGACGCCACGTCACAAACAATCGAGATCGCTCTGCCTGGGTTTTTTCGGTTGATTTCCGCGGCGACGCCGCTTCCCCGTCCTGGATCCAAGTCGACGACGGCGACTTTTGCGCCTTCCTCAACGTACAATTTGCTGATGTCTTCGCCGATATTGCGGCCCGCGCCGGTAACGATGGCGACTTGATCTTTGAGTCTCATTGATCCTCCGCTCTGATTTCTTTCCGGTGCATAGCAGATGCCCGGAAAGTTCCAGCCGCTGCGGCTGAGCGGTGTGACAGGCGCAAAACCGTATCGCCGGATTTGCGCCGCAACGTGGGACGCGTAATTGATTCGGAGGGCGCTGGCTTAGAGACTTACTTTTTCGGTGTAGAGGTCTTTCAAAAACTTACTGTTCTTGAGCTCATCGAAAAAGCGCGGCTCGATGATATCGGCGGGTTTGAGCTTTTTCGTGCGCGGGTCGACCGCCGCGCCGACGTCGACGAGGGCCTGAATCGCTTCGCTATTCAGCTCCGGCAACGGTCGCAGTTGCGCCGAAAAGGCGTTGTACATGGTATCCACGCTGACGCCCTGATTGCCGGGAAAATATTTCTTGAGGATCGACAAGCTGGCATCCCTTTTGAAACGAAATATTGGATTGCCGCGGCGTAGCCCTGCATGAATCGCCGTATCGTTATCTCTTCCCGCTTGATAAACCCGCGCGTCGTCATGAACAAATCCGTCACTACCGGCACGGACTTCATTTCGATCATCTTGATGCCCAGCTTCTTCGCTTCGGCAGCGACGTTTTCATTGAAGGGCACGCCCTGGACAAGATTCTTTGACAACGCCAGCGCTCGAGCGGGGGCCAAACCGGCAGCCACCATTTCGACATCTTTTGAGGGATCCAAACCGGCGCGCCGAAGCATGACGCGGGCGACCAGATCCGACCGCGCGCCCAAGCGCCGACACGCCGACCTTTTTCCCTTTCAAATCCTTTACAGAGCCGATGGCCGATCCCACGCCCATGCCGTACTGATCGAAACTGACATGGGAGCCGATCACGGTGACGTCGGAACCATTGGCGACCGGTTGAAGCACAGCCAAAGGATTGCCGAAACCAATCAGTAAATCCACGCCGATAAGAGATTGCACGCCGGCCGTAAGGGTGTCGCGGATCGGCAGCTCTTCGATTTCGAGTCCGTGTTTTTTGAAAAGCCCAGCGTCGACCCCGATGTAGGCCACGGCGGTGCCGATTTCCCAGCCGGCATAGGCCAAGCGCAATTTCCTCACGTTCTCCGCGGCGCCGGCTTGCTTGAAGGCGATTACGGTTATAACCAACGCGAGACCCAACGTAATGAAGAAATTTTGCCGACTTAAAGATCGTGAATTAAGCATGATTGATCATAACCCAGTTTACCCCACCCGCCAAGTGGCGAACAATTTCGACGATACGCTCTTGTTGCCGCGCGCGGTCGCAGTTGTTAAGTTGAGACCGTGACGAGTTCGGATCTTGAGTTTGACGACCGTTCAACCCAGTCCAGCCTAAGCCCGTTCGTAAAAACCAGCCCGGCACTAAGATCAGCTAGCGCGGCAAGGAGGATGCGATGAAGTTTCTCCACACGATGATTCGAGTCAATAATCTTGACGAATCGATCAAGTTTTATTGCGACGTCTTGGGTATGAAGCTGCTGCGCAAACGCGAATATCCGTCCGGCAAATTCACCCTGGCCTTTGTCGGTTACGGCGACGAAGCCGACAACACGGTCGTGGAACTGACGTACAATTGGGACACTCACCATTACGATTTGGGCAGCGCTTTCGGGCATCTAGCTTTGGGTGTGGACGATATCTACAAGACCTGCGACGAGCTCCGCGCCCAGGGCGCGAAAATCGTGCGCGAACCGGGCCCCATGGCCCATGGCAACACTCACATCGCATTCATCGAGGACCCAAACGGCTATAAGATCGAATTAGTGGACGTCACCCGGCATACGCCGGGTGTGTAATTCTCCTGCAACGACCCGCCAATTCACGCGCGTTGATCGGTATCTTCTCCCGCAACAAAGGCTCGGACCTCGGAAAATGCGTCCCAGAGGGCGCGGGGAGCGGAGGCGCTGTGCTCGGGGTCAAGTTCTCCTTTAAGCATCAATGCGTTGGCCACCGCCTGCCCCCGGGCGTGATTGTTAAAAAAAACGTAGAACTTAGAGACTGGAGACTTACCGGCGAGCTGTTTCAAGCGAGCAGCGAGACGACGAATATTTTCACCGGCATAAAAGTAATCGTATCTCTCCCAGGCATCTTGGTGCTTCCACCACTTTTGATGATTGCGCCCGTGTAAACGGATGTAAGAAAGAGCGCCATCCGCGGCAATCTCCTGCCTTACGGACGTGGAGAATTTGGGCTCATCGATAAATACCCATGCTGCGCCGTAACGGGCGAGAACGTCATGAAATCGGTCGGGGTCGTCGCTCCAGCTGCGATGGCGCAACTCGACCACTTTAGGGTACTTCTCGAATGCCGAAAGAACCGATGCCAGCCGCTCGAGGTTCATGGCGTCGCAAACGAAGCTTGCCGGGTATTGAAAAAGCAATGGACCGAGTCTGCCAGCCTCAGCCAACGGCTGAATCCCCGCGCTGAAGCGCTCGATGTCCTGCGAATCAAAGCGCTCCCACGGCTCCTTGGACGTCATCGCTTCACCGCCTAGCTTGGCGGGGTGGGTGAATTTCTGCCAGACTTTTACGGCAAAAACGAATCCCGGCGGCGTTCGCTCCGCCCACCCTTTCGCCATTTCAGCGCTTGGCGGGCGATAGAAAGTGGAATTGATCTCAACTGCATTGAAATAAGACGCGTAGAATTCCAGTTCGTCTATGCGCTTCGCCCGGCTCTTCGGATAGAACACTCCACTCCATCCATTCGGCGGGTCGCCGGGATAAGAGTAACCGCAAGTGCCGATCAAGAATCGATCCGCAAACTCACCGGAGGTACCGATCATCATGCCAGCCTAGCGCTGTTTGCCGGCAATACCAACGATGCCGCTCGACGAAATCAGAACCGGCACACTGCAGATTTGCAACACTGGCGGATTTCATTTACCATAAACCTGTTTTCACGCCGGGGTTCAATTTCCTTTTTGCTTTGGGAGGATCGGATTAATGGCCACGATGATCACGAACGATTGCATCAATTGCGGCGCGTGCGAGCCGGAATGCCCGAACAACGCGATCTCGCAGGGCGATCCCGTCTACGTCATCGATCCAAAATTGTGCACGGAATGCGTCGGCTTCCACGACTACGAAGCCTGTGCCGCGGTTTGTCCGGTGGATGTTTGCGTCACGGATCCGAACAATATCGAAACCGAAGAGGCGCTGATGGCCCGCGCCCGCCAACTCCACCCGGAAGTCAGCTTTCCGGAAAATTTCGAATCGAGATTTCGCAAAGGTGAGGGAAAGCCCGCGCCGGCCGCCAAGGCTCCCACTGCGGCGTCCGGCGCCACGCCAGCGCATGCGGCCGCCGCGCCGAGCGCACCGCTCGCCCAAGCACCAACGGCTTCATTCGCTGAGGCCGACGTTAACTATATTCAGCTTCCCGAGATCGACTCCTGGAACATTCCACTGCGCTGCTTCAAGTGCAACGCCGTGCAGGTAGAGAACGTCAAGAACTTCGTGATCGGCAATGTCATTTTTTGTGACAATTGCAACAAGTCGATGGTCGTGCGCGACAACTTGAATTATCATATTCGAACCCTGCTCAAAGGCTCCTACGAGAGATGGGAGAAAGAACAAAGGGAGTTCGCTGAGCAGCGCGAACGCGAGCGGGTCGAATTCCTCGAGCGACGGGCTAAAGAAGCCGCGGCATTTGAAACGCATCAGCAGCAAGAACTGGAAAAGATTCGTCAGCAACTCGAAGCCATCGGCGACAATTACGACGCCGCGGGTAAACCGTTTAAGAAGGGATCGCGCTTCGCCTGGGGTTGAGCTTACCCCAATGCTCTACGCTTGGCTCCACCTCATAGCACTGATCGTTTACCTCGGGGCGGTGGTTGGATTTTGGCTGATGCTTCTTCCATCCGTCGCTGTTCTCGATAAACACGAGGACAGAGTTCAATTCCTTGCTCGCGGGCTCAAATTCTACAACCCACTGCAAGTAGGCGCCCTCGGCATCATTCTTTTTAGCGGCGCTTTTCAGCTAACCGAGCTCAAAGCCGTTTATCGCGAGACGTTCATCAAAGAGCTCGGCTACATTCTGTTTGTCAAGCTCAGTTTTGCTTTCTTGCTGGTCATCTTCAGCGTCTACCAAGCTTTGGGAATCGGACATCGCTTCGTCAGGCGTCACGAAGGCGGCGACATCGTGACGGCTGAGCAGCTCGCTTCGATTATTCGCCGTCTGACAAGCGCCAATTGGGGCATACTGTTTTTCGCCGCTATTACGCTCTGGTTAGGCTTGCACTTACGTTCTTAGTTTCCTCCGCTGGCGAAGCACAACCTGATAATGCTATCAAGCTTCCAGCCTCCCATAGCAATAACGAAAGGAAAGGCTCATGGCAAATCGTAGACTAAGAATTATTTACCGATCAAATTCCCACGCGCCACTTTGGTTAGTCGCCGACAAGTCGGGCTCATGGCAGAAGAACGGGCTCGATGTCGATACATCGCCGCAGTTAGTTCGTGAAAAAGCGGTTGAGTCTTTGAAGAACGGCCACGTCGATCTGATCTCCGGCAACCATCATAACCTTTACGTCAGAAACGCCAACCATGGCGAAGATTTTGTTCATCTCGCTCAAGCGACCAACAACTGGACTGAAAATAAGCTCGTGGTGACTCCGGGGATTCGCTCGGTGCAGGATTTGCGCGGCAAGAAAATTGCCGCCGACAAGTTGACGTCCCACGCCGGCCTTAACATTTGGCTTTTCTTAAAGCAAGAGGGTTTAGATGTAGACCGCGGCGATATCGAGCTGATCGAATTCCGTGGTTCGTCGGAAGAGCGCTGGCAGCGAGTGGTCGACGGCGAGTTCGCTGGAACGTTCGTGACCATCCCCCATGATGCTCGTGCCGCCAAAGCCGGCGCTCATGTCATCACGGTACGAGCGATCCCGATGATCCGCGGCGTAACTCTGACGACAACCATGACTTTCGTCAAGAATCACCAAGACGAGATTCGCCGACTCACCAAAGGTTTTGTCGACGCGATTCACTTCTTTCGCACGTGCAAGCGCGAGACCCTGGAAATTCTGAAGGAACATGCGACGCCCATCCTCAAGCTCCAGTCCGACGCAGAGGTGGAGACTCTTTACGAAGAATGGGCTCAATCGTTGGAAACCAAACCTTACCCGTCGCTGAACGCGATCTCTAACGTCTTTCAATTGGCCCTGCGGCGCAACCCTGAGATCTCAAGCTATAATCCGTTGGGACTGTGGGATACCCACTTTGTCCGTCAGTTGGACGATAGCGGCTACATAGATCAACTGTATCAATAAAAAAGGCGGAGCATGATGCTCCGCCTTTTTTGACCCTGACCTCCTCGGTCCGTAACGATTGTCTAACGTTGAGACAACCGATTATTGGGTGTCTGTTCCTGAGACTGCTGCGCGGGACGCTCCGTCGGCTGTGTTGCGGGCGGCGCCGTCGCCACCGCCGGCTCAGAAGTGATTCCGTCGCGATATACCAGAATCTCAACGCGGCGATTCTTCGCGCGATCTTGCGGCGACGTGTTGTCGTTCGCCGGAGCGCTCTCTCCGTACGAAACCGGCATCACCCGCATGGGATCGAGTTTTTTCTGCGTAATCAAATAGCGGCTGACCGCATCCGCTCTTTTCTTGCCCAGCTCGTAGTTGTAATCGTCTTTGCCGACATTGTCGGTGTGCCCTGCGATCACGAAAATCGCGCCATCGCTCCCTGTAACGTCGCCCTTGAGATCGCTGAGAAAGCTATCGATTTCGCGTTGAGCTGAAGCCGGCAGACTCGCCGAATTGAACGCGAAGTTTGCGCCGTCTTTCATGTCGATGACAACCTTGCGCTCGAGGCGAAGGTTGGCGATGGCACTAAGCGCTTTTTCAGCCTTGCCATCGACCTGCCCCAATCGTCCCTCGAACTGGCCCAGTTTACCCTCGACACCGCTCATGCGACCGCCCAGGCTCGAGATGTCCCCTTCCGTTTTTGAAATCCGGCTTTCCGTTTGAGATACCCGGCCATCCAACGGGTCCATCTGCTCCTTAACCCAATCACGCGTCGCGATGCAGCCTTGCGTCAGCAAAAGCGATCCGACGACTCCGGCTCCGATAAAATACTTGGCCCCAATAGAGGCAAACCCATTCATAAATTCCTCCTTGTGAAATGTTAATAGCCTCACGTTAATTCCTCTGTGCTCAACCGATTCTCCAATACGGCAATTCTTAGATATTCCCGCACCTCCGTCATCGCCTCGTCTTCCTCATCCCGCGCGTCCTCCACCCGCGACATGGACTCTATGAGCGAATTTAATTCTCCGCTACGCGATTCGACTCCATTCCCAGTAACGACCAGTTCGCGGCGGTCCGCACTGTGCTGCACAATCAGCTGCGTGATCTCACTCTGCGTCGCCAATACGGCAGCATCGAGAACATCGAGAGGTAGCGGCCAATCCGATTTTGTCAACGTTGTGGTCGACATACTCCGCATCACACCCGTGATGTACTGACCAACGTGTCCCTTTTCGCTGCGGAATGGATGAAATTGCACGGCTTTGCCATTAACCAAAATTCATACCATGTTCACTGACAATGGTATCTAATTAAATCTTAAAGCTTTATCCTAATTATGTCAGAATTCTCAATGTCTCACTGAAGTAAATTCCATACAGACATGCAGGATAATTGTCGCACTTTGTTTTATCGCGAAGCGGCCAACCAGGGGAACCCCTCACCATTCAGTCCGCTGATCTTGCAAACGTTTGTTTTCACGGCGTAATCTCTCTATTTCTTGCTGGTTCTGGTCGCTCTGAACCGATTGATGTTGCCGGGTCCGGTCGAGCCCCATGAGATGATCACCCATCAAAGCACCCGCGATCAGTCCCACCGGTCCACCGATCAGGGCCCCTACCGCAGCGTGCCCTACGGTGCTGCCAATAATCGCGCCGGTACCGGCTCCCAAGCCGGCGCCGATCAGTCCACCTTGCTCGCGGGTCGAAATCGGCGCAGAGCAACCAACGATCATGAATATCATGGCCAGCAACCCTGTACTGACAATGATCTTTCGTCGCATCGCTAATCCTCCTTCGTCACGTGTCTTGCGCCGGATGATCTCGATGCGCTTTGAGTATCCTTGCATCGTTCAGCGGTTATTTGTCCGATCAATTCGCTTCTCGTGAAGGGTTTGGCTAGAACCCGGGCGCCAAACTCCGATACCTCCTGCTCCAGTTGGGCGTGGTATCTATCCAGTTCGCCGCTCATATAGATGGCTTTGACATCTGGGCTGAAGGAGCGAATACACTGCATCATTTGCAAACCGTCGAGTTCAGGCATTTGAATGTCGGTAATCACCCACTCGGTGGGATGGCGAAAATAAGCGGCACATCCGTGCGTGCCGTTGCATGCGGTCCGGACTCCGAAATCCTCTTGGCGCAGGATGAGCTCTATGATGTGCGCCAGTCCCTCATCATCGTCAACGATCAGCACTGAGTGATCATGTGACATTCGCCGGCCTCCTCCAGTTTTAATACGTTCAGAGCAAACGATGTTCCAGCAACCGGCGGAAACGTCAAAACTTAATATTGCTGCTGTTTTTACGATTGAGAAATATCCCCCAAGAAAACTGCAGGGTTTAACCTGCATGCAAATACGTTGGCGCTCGCTTCGACTGAGGGCGCGGGATTGAGAGATAAAAAAGCTACTTCGTGGGAGAGTCGGAGAATGGAAATGGACTATTGAGGAAACTGTTGGGATCCGGTTGCTTCCAAGTTTCGGCCCCGCCGGCGGTCCTCAGTTCGGCCATCCTGGTTTTGATTTCTTAAACTCGTGCACCTTTAAGTCATGTTTTTTGAGCAAATCATAAAAGTCGGCCCGGTACTTACCAGCGAGTTTCGCGGCTTGGCTGACGTTGCCCTCCGTCATTGACAAAACTTGAATGAGATAGTCTCTTTCGAAAGCGTCGCGCGCGTCTTTGAGCGGCCGCAGCCCGGAGTTCGATTCGTCGGCCTTATCCTGAACGAAGATTTGTCCGCGTTCCGGCGCGATGCCCTTGCCTTGTAGGATATAGTCCTCGGTAACCGTCTCGTTCGGAGTCATCGCCACAGCGTACTCAATTGTGTTTTCCAGTTCCCGCACGTTGCCCGGCCAGTCATGCAGCATGAGTTTACGCAGCGCCTCAGGAGTCAGGCCTTTCACGTCTTTTTTCATGTGCTCGTTGTACTTTCTTAGAAAGTGCTCGACCAGCGGCATGATATCGTCTTTGCGTTCGCGCAGCGGCGGCAAAAAGATGGGAATGACGTGAATCCGATAAAACAAATCGTCGCGGAACAGCCCCTTTCGAACCTGATCTTCCAAATCCTTGTTGGTTGCGACGATCACTCGGACGTCCACCTCAATCGGGACCTCGCTGCCCACGGCATAAAACTGCCGTTCTTGCAGGACGCGCAATAACTTCGACTGCGTGGAGCGCGGCATGTCGCCGATCTCATCCAAAAACAACGTGCCGCCGTGCGCTTGCGTAAACAGTCCCCGGGTGCTTTTCACGGCGCCGGTAAACGCTCCCTTCTCATGGCCGAACAACTCGCTTTCCAATAATGTTTCCGGTAGCGCCGCACAGTTCAAGGCGACGAAGGGCTTGTCCTTTCGATCGCTGGAGATATGAATCGCCTTGGCGATCAGTTCCTTACCCGTGCCGCTGTCACCGTGAATGTGCACGGTGGAGTCAAGTTTGGCGATGCGCGTCACCACGTCCAGGATGGCGCGCATCTTGCTGCTGCGCGCGATGATGTTGGCAAAATCGTAACGCTCGTTGAGGATGTCCTTCAGCCTCTTAATTTCGGAGTTTAATTTGCGGTTCTCCAACGCTCGCTCGATCTGCAGCAACAGATCCGCCGGTTCGAAGGGCTTTGTCACATAACTGTAAGCGCCGCGCCGCATCGCCTCCACGGCGTTCTCAATGCTGCCGTGAGCGGTCAGGATGATCGTCGGCACATCGGGATGGATGCCGCGAAACTCGTCCATTAATGTCAGACCGTCGCCGTTGGCGAGCATGAGATCAACGATACAGAGATCAAAAACTTGTGTTTTGAGCGTCTGCGTCGCCTGCTCCTCGTCCGCCATCGCGGTCACATCAAAATCCGCAGACTCGAGCCGCATTCGAATCAGCTCCAAGAGATTCGGATTATCGTCGACAACCAGAATACGACCTTTAGACATGATAATTTCTATCTTCCGCGATCGCGTCGCTTTTGATCGATTTCGATGTCCACTTGTTTGGACTTTTCAATCACCTGCTTGGTTTTCTCGATTTCCTGTTTGGTTTTCTCGAGCTCGAGACGAGACTTATCGACTTCTTGTTTAGACTTTTCAATCGCAAGCCGTTTCTTTTCAATTTCCTCTTTCGAAGTCTCGAGATCCCGCCTCACCTGTTCAATTTCACGCTTCGACTCTTCGGTTTCGTCTAACACTCCGACCCATATCCGGGCCTGTTCCGCCCATGGGCTATCCGGATACTGGCGAATGATCCGATCTAAAGACCTCCTCGCCTTTTGCACGTCCCTGTTGGGATTTTGCGGATGAGCATAGATCAGACCGATGCTGTATGCCGCTCTGTCCGCCGGTGGGCGGTCGTGCGCCGCGTCGAAGATTTTCTGAAACGCATTTAACGATCCGTCAAAATCTCCGCGCGCAAACAAGTCATCGGCCACGAGGAGCGAGTCGCGCATTTCCCGCCCCCGGCTCGATTCTTGCCACACGGTGCAGCCGGAAAGAAATATTAGCAGGGCAATACAAAAATGAAAGTACTGCCTTTGCCTAATTGGCTTTCGGCCCATATTTTGCCGCCGTGCGATGTTATAATGCTCTTGGCAATCGCCAAGCCCAATCCGGTTCCCTGACGGGCATGCGGGCCTTGGTGACTTCCTTGGTTAAATTTTTCAAAAATAGACACCAAACTGTCCGCGGGTATGCCAGGTCCAGAGTCTTTCACAGAAATTTCCAATTTGCCATCGGCCGGTTTTGCCGTGATGCTCACCTGGCCACCCTTCGGGCTAAACTTCACCGCGTTGGCGAGCAAGTTTCGCAGGACCTGAAGCATCCGCTCAGGATCGACTCGGATCGTGGGCAGCGATTCCTCCACTGCGCTCTCAAGATGGATCTGCTTCGCCTCGACCAAAGGGATAATCTCTGCGATGGCACGTTTAATCAGTGGGTCGACGCCGCTGATCTCGAAATCGTACGCCATCATGCCGGCTTCCATCTTGGAATAGTCTAGAAGCGAATTGACCAGGCTGATCAGTCGATTGCTTTCTTCGGCCAGGATTCCTAAAAGCTTGCGTTGCTTTTCCGATGTTTCGCCGCCGACGCCGTCGAGCAACAGGCCGGTTCCTTCTTTGATCGAAGTCAAAGGAGTGCGCAATTCGTGCGACATCGCGGCAAAAAAATCCGCCTTGATGCGATCGAGCTCGTGCAATTTTTCGCACATCGAATTGATCGCAGTGGCCAATTCCCCGATTTCCGGTGGTGAAGTCACCTGGAGCTTGCCGTCGAAGTTGCCCTCGGCAATTTCACGAGTCTTGTTCTTCAACAACCCGATCGGACGCGTGATGCTTTTGGTGATCAACAGGGACATGGCAATGATCGCCAGCAGGCAGGCGATGGCGATCGTCACGGATACTTCGCGGGCTCGATCCGTAGCCGCGGCAAGATCCGTCACCTTGGAGCGGGTCGCTTGTTGTTGGTTCAGTCTTAACTGCTCAAAAGAAGCCAGAAGCGAATCGACCAAAACATCTTTGTCCTGCTTTATCTGAGCCTGTGGGTAGGGCTTGTTGGTACGCACCAAGCGGGCCTCGGCTTGGACTAATTCGTCATAACGCCGGAAATCCTGCTGAACGCTTTTCAGGATCGGGGAAGCCGCCGAGTCGTTTAGGGCAAAGGCGCTCTCGAGCTGCGCGCCGAAGTCGGATTTGAGACCAATGAATTGTTGGTAAAATGTCTCATCTCGCGTAATGGCAAACTTTTGTTCAGCGCGGCTTTGTGCCAACAGCAGGTCGGCAAGCATTTTCTCGTGGTCGATAATCCGGTTGTCGACGCTTAAAATAGTCTCGGTGAGCTCACGAAAGTGGCGCAGCTGCAGCACCGCGTTGCCGCTCGCGAGCGCCACGATCAGGAAAATAGCAAGATAGCCGATGGTGAGGCGGGAAAACAAAGTTAACCGCACGTGACTCTTTTCCCCCTCGTTCCTAATCCGAACTTTTATCCTGGCCGGCTCACAGCTTGAGGCTCGGAGGGCTCTCGCTGATCTGCCTCCGCGACCTGGAGCTTTTGGCCGAATTGTTCCAAGCGGCGGTCGGCACTTTGATAGCTCGATTGAGCGTGGCCCACATGTTTGCCAAGCAACGCGAATTCGTCGCGGAATCTGGCAAAATCACCTTGAAGACGGCCAAGGTACTGGATAATTTCCCTGGCGCGGTCTTCGATCTTCATGCCCTTCAGACCCAAAACAATGGCCTGAAGGTACGCATAAAAACTGTTCGGCGAAACTGGCATCACGCGTCGGGCCATCGCATGTTGGGAAAGGCTCTTCTCGGCCGGCGCGTCATCACGAATAATCGTTTCATAATAAACATTCTCCGCCGGAATATACATGAGTGCAAAATCATAGGTGCCTTCGTCGGGCACGATGTACTTCGTCGCGATGGCGTCGATATGCTTCTTCACATCCGCGATGAATTGCTTTTTTGCCCGGCTCTTTTCGTCGTCGTTCGCGGCTTCCACGATTCGCTTGAAGTTCTCCAAGGGAAATTTCGCGTCCACGGGAACCAGCGACGGTCCGAGCTTGATCACCGCGTCGACTTTTTCGCCGCTCTGAAATCGGTACTGCATGACAAAGTGCTCCGCTGGCAGAATTTGCGCCAGCAAGTCTTCGAGCAAATATTCGCCCAATCCGCCCCTGAGTTTGGGTGCCCGTAAAATTTCCTGGAGTGAAGCGATATCCTTGCCGACTTCGTAAATTCTTCGATTGGCTTCTTCGAGCCCGCCCAGGCTCCGTTGAACATTGCCGACGACTTGCGCGGCATTGTCCAAACGTTCGCCCAAACTCTGCTGGGTCTTAGCCAAGACTTCGGTGTTCTCTTTGAGCCGTTCGTTGACGTGGTTGAGCATTTGTCCCAACTGTTGTTGGATCGATTGAGCGTTGTTGTCCAAGACCTGGCTGAATTGAACGCGCAGCTCGCCGATCTGCTGCTGCATCAATAGCAGCGACGGGTCTTCTCTTTTTTTTTGGAGAAGCGACTCTAATCGGACTAGCAAAATCCAACCGAGGAGAGCTAAACCCAGGAATAAGAGGAGAACCAGGACGAGGGAGTTTGACAGTTCCACGATGAACCGTGGCGCAATCAGAGCAGTCTTACGGCGTACTCCAAAATCTCACTGAGCTTACGAATCTGCGTCGCGCGTATGGAGCGTTCTTCGCGGGGAGAAATGAAATAATCGTCCACGCTCTTTTTTAGGTTCCATTCCAACAGCTCCACACACTGTTCCATGCTCACTTTTTCGGAGCGGCGGCGGCGCGCCTGGTGCAGTTCGTTGATTTGGATGAGCTGACCCATAACACCGGCTAGAATAGGTCAGTGCGAAAAATTGTCAAGGGCTCAGCGACTTTTATTCCATAGGTCGGTCGTCATGGGTGAGCGCAGCTAAAGAGCTTAGTTCAAAGCAGGGATTCCGGCGAACCCGGCTTGCTCATGAATCGCGGCTCTGACAATCCCAAAGCGTAAGCGTCCTTCGGCTGCGGCGGCGACCGCGGGGAAACACGCCTCGATCGAGAAAGAGTTTCGGCCGCGCGAGCCGCAAGTTCACGACAAAAACGGGACGGGCTCCTGTTGCGTCACGCAGTGAATTGCGCCCAAGCCCGCGACGACTTCATTGCAGCGCAGGCCGACGATCTTTCGGTCGGCAAACAACTCCTGCAGGACCCCGAGAGCCTCGGCGTCATGGGGGTCATCGAAAATCGGCACCAGCACGACGCCGTTCGCAACATAAAAATTCGCGTAACTCGCCGGCAAACGCGCGCCGTCGTAGTATACGGGTTGGGGGCAAGGCAATTTCACGATCGAGAGTTTATCGCCGTTTTGATCCGTGCCGCGCTGCAATCGCTCGTAATTTTCCTGCAGGAAGCCGTAATTCTCATCTTTTGAATTCGCTTCAACGATGCAGACCACCGTAGTTGGATTGACGAAGCGCGCAATATCGTCGATATGGCCGTCGGTATCGTCGCCGACGATGCCCTCGCCGAGCCAGATCATATGACTCACCCCCAGGGCGCCGTGAAGGAATTCCTCGATCTCAGCGCGACTCAAGCGCGGATTACGGTTCTTGTTCAAAAGACACTGTTCCGTGGTCATGCAGGTGCCAGCGCCATTCACCTCGATGGAACCGCCTTCTAGAATAATCTTATGGTCGAAGACCGGAATTTTTAGTTTCTCTGCGATTGCCCTGGCAATGAGTTCATCTTCTTCGTAGGCCTTATATTTTCCGCCCCAACCGTTGAAGATCCAATCGTTGAGCGCCAATGAATTCTCCGGTCCGTTACGCGTGATGAAAGTCGGTCCATAGTCGCGCATCCAGACATCGACCGTGGGAATTTTGAGCAGCGTCACGTTTTCCATCGCGGCGCGCGCTCTAGCCAATCGCGCGGCGACCTCCCGCTCGGTCGGCTCATCGTTCACTAGAAGCTCAACTCGCTCATGGGGTGACAAGGCACAGATCATTTGAATCCAGACATCGCGCACTTTTTCCAGTTGCGTCGGCCAGGTTTCTTGATTGTGCGGCCAGGACAGCCAAGTCGCTCGATGTCGTGCCCACTCGGCAGGCATCGAGTAGCCGAGAGAACGCGGCGTCACGGGTTTTGTGTCTGAAGAACTCATGGAACGACGGAATCAAAGGGCTGGAACTTAATCGCGCTTGCGCTCTTCCACTGCGCGCAACAGTAGCGGTCCGTACGCATCGATGCGCCGGTCGCGCAGGAACGGCCAACTTTGGCGCGTCTCTTCGATCTTGCCGAGATCGCACTTGGCGAGCAAAATCTCTTCTCGCTCGGCGCCGGCATGCGCGATCATCTCACCGAACGGACCGGCGACGAACGAATTGCCCCAAAATTTGATTTTGCCCTCGCGCCCCACCCGATTGACCGAAGCCACATAAACTCCGTTGGCGACGGCGTGCGAGCGCTGGATCAACTCCCAAGCATCGCGCTGGCGTTGCGCCACGGGTCGCGGTTCGTTGGGAATCCAACCGATCGCGGTCGGATAAAAGAGAATCTGCGCCCCCGACAATGCGCTCGATCGGGCACCCTCGGGAAACCATTGGTCCCAGCAGACCAGAGCGCCAATCCTTGCGTAGCGGGTTTGGAAGCTGGGAAAGCCGAGATCGCCCGGCGTGAAATAAAATTTCTCGTAGTAAAGCGGATCGTCGGGAATATGCATCTTGCGATACATTCCCGCGGTCGATCCATCGGCATCGATGACAACCGCTGTGTTGTGGTAGATGCCCGCCGACCTTCGTTCGAACACCGACGCAATAATGACGATCTCCCGCTCCGAGGCTACCGCCGCCAGCGCCTCCGTCGTCGGGCCGGGAATCGGCTCGGCCAATTTGAAATTCCGCTGATTTTCGCTTTGGCAAAAGTACCGCGAGCGAAAAAGTTCCTGCAGGCAAACGATCTGCGCGCCCTTTTTCGCCGCTGAGACGACACGCACGATGGCCTTGGCGAGATTCGCCGATGGAGTCTCGCCGGCGCTCATTTGGATGAGCCCCAAAGTCACCTGTTCCTTAACCTTGTTTTGCGCCATGAGGTAAACCTTGCCTGTTCCGCTCAATGTACCGTGTAAAAATAAAAAAAGGGAGAGGAAAGGCGATTCCCCTTCCTCTCCCAAAAATAAATCGGCTGCGAGATTACTTCTTTAGATGCTGGGCAAAGAACGACTTGGTCTTTTCCCAAGCATCTTTCGCCGACGCCTCGTGGTAGCTGCCGCGCTCGTCGCAGAAGAAACCATGGCCCGCATCCGGATAGACTTCCATCTTAAAATCAACCTTTTTCGCCGTGAGCTCCGCCTTGATCTGGTTGACATGATCCGCGGGGATCAACTGATCCTTGGCGCCGAAGAATAAATACATTGGACACTTGATCTCGCCGGTGCGCGATAGCGGGCTCGGATTGCCCATTGGAATGCCACCGCCGTAATACGGCACTGCGGCCTTGATGTCACTGGCGTGATGCGCCGCCGTTAAATACGTCAGCCGCCCACCCATGCAAAAGCCGATAACACCGAGGGAGCCGGACTTGACGTTGCTTTGAGATTTCAAATAGGCAATTGCAGCGCCGACGTCTTCCATCGCCTTGCCATCGACCACCCGCTGCAAAGTCGCGATCGCCTTCGGCATCTCCGAATATGGAATAATGCGTTCCGCTTCTCGATGAAAAATATCCGGTGCGATGGCAACGTAGCCCTCGGCGGCGATCCGTTCGGTAACTTTTTTTATATGGCTATTGACCCCAAAAGCTTCCTGAATGACGACAATGCCCGGATAGCTCCCGCTGTCCTTTGGCTGCGCCACGTAGGAGTCCATCTTTCCATCTGGAGTGTTAAGTTGAACCGTCGAACTCGTCACATCCATATCCGTCCTCCTTAGAAATTCTCAACGTTTTGAATCGCTCTATCAAATTTTTTTTCCTCGGTCCACACCCAAAACGGCAAACCTGCATCCTCAATTAACGATGCTCGTGGCAAAACTCCAGCACCCGATCGCAAACTTTGTGCGTCGTCTGTTCCGGCGGCATGACGTTCCAGAATTCCGATTTAGGCAGCAGTTCGCGCAAGTAGTGCGCGCCTGAAGTAGCATGCGATGGATCGTCGCCAGGAATGATCAGCGACGGCGCTTTGATGCCCATGACTTCTTCCGGCTCGGCACCGGGCGCGGTGTCGCGGTCGAATAAGCTGCGGCCGCTGGTGAGAATGATTGCCAAATACCGCTCTAAGTCCTGGCTGGCGAAATTGTCCGCGAATGTATGATTGCGCGAAACCTCAGTCGCCCACGGTCCTCCTTCCGAGTCCATCCAAAAACTTTTGCCGCCGCGCGCGCGCTCGACCACGCCCTGCAAAGCATTTTGCTTGGCGAAGTTGTAATGGCGCAAAAAGCGCTCTTGGCAGTTCACTTTCCAACGATAGCCTCCCACCGGCCAATGTAGCACGAGACCGCGCGTCGCTTCGGGATAATGTACCCCGAAAGCTAGCGCCACCGAGCAGCCCATGCAACCACCCATGATCCAAGCGGAGTCAATGTTCAAATGATCGAGCAACGCCTTGCCGTGCCGCGTGTAACTCGCCCAGTTCAATCTTTCTACTCGCCCGCCGGATCGGCCGCACTCGCGCCGGTCATACAGAATGACCGTATGTTCGCCGGCAAGCGCTTCGATCGCATCCATGCCCGTCCACGCCGTCGCCGTGCGCCACTTGTCGATGGTCGCGTCGAAACCACCGGGCGCGCACATGAGAATTGGCGCCCCTGTGCCATGAGTTTCATAATAGGTATCGATTCCGTCAATCGTCACACTGGGCATCGTTTTCCTCCAACGCTTCTTCTGGACTTCAAAACACGCGGCACGTAAGATCTACCACAGTGCCGGGCGCCAAGAAAAGCCGCAACGGCCGTGGAGGTACGACTCGTGAATAACAACAAAGAAACTGAAGAAAAGTTCGGCGAATTGCTGGACGTGATGGCGCGGCTGCGCAGTGAAACCGGCTGTCCCTGGGATAAGGAGCAGACCCATCTTTCTCTCAAACCTTGCTTGATCGAGGAGACCTATGAGCTCATCGACGCCCTGGACGACGGCGATCCCAAAAAGTTAAAAGAAGAACTGGGCGATGTTTTGCTCCAAGTGATTTTTCACTCCCAGATCGCCGCCGAAGAAGGCAGATTCACCGCCAAGGATGTCATTACTCAACTCACAGACAAGCTCGTCCGCCGCCATCCCTACGTATTCGCCGGCGAACCGATACCCGAAGACACCGCTTCTGTGTTGAAGCAACGGTTGCAGATCAAAGTAAGCGAAAGGAAAGACGGCGAATCAAAATCGGCGCTGGGCAACGTGCCCAAAGCGATGCCGGCGCTAGCCCGCGCCCAAAGCGTTACCCGAAGAGCTTCGCATCTGGGTTTCGATTGGCCCGCCATTGGACCGGTTTGGGGAAAGGTCGAGGAGGAAATCCGCGAACTCAAGAACGCAGCCGAGTCCGGCGACAAAGCGCGTACCGGTGAAGAGCTGGGCGATTTGCTTTTTTCGCTCGTCAATCTCGCCCGGTTCCTCGACGTCGAAGCGGAAGAGATCCTGGCGCAAACCATCGACCGCTTCACCCGGCGCTTTCATTACATTGAAGCCAAGCTGCAGCAAGCCGACAAGAGTTTCGATCAATCGTCGTTAGAAGAAATGGATCGATTTTGGGAAGAAGCAAAGAAGGTCGAAGCTCGGGAGAAAACTCCGGCATGAACGGGCAGCAAACCCGCGTCGTCTTTCTCGACGCGGCGACTTACGGCGATATCTCGCTGAAACGCTTCACCGACACCTGGCATTGCACGATTCATCAAGTCACGAGCCCTGCCGAAACGATTCAAAAACTCGCCGGTCATAACGTCGCGGTCACGAACAAAGTCGTCTTCGATAGAACTGTCTTGAGTTCACCCGAAGCGCGGGACTTGAAACTCATCGCCGTGGCAGCGACCGGCACCGACATCATCGACCGCCAGGAAGCGGCAACGCGCGGCATCAAAGTGTGCAATGTGCCGGGCTACGCGACGCAATCGGTCGCACAATTCACCATGGCGCTGATGCTTGAATTAACGACCCGTGCCGGAATATACGGCGACGCCGTCAAGCGCGGCGAATGGGAGAAGAGTCCGGTCTTTTCTTTGCTCACCTATGCCACGATCGAGCTACGCGGCAAAAAACTCGGCATCGTCGGCTACGGAAACATCGGCCGGACGGTCGCGCAGATGGCGCGCGGCTTCGGACTTGAAGTCTTAATTGCGGTCCGTCCCGGGCCGGCTGGAGCAATTCCGAAGGGTCGAATTTCCCTGGATCAATTGCTCCGCGAGTCTGACATTGTCTCGCTGCACTGCCCCCTTACGCCGGAAACACGGCATCTAGTCAACGCGCAGACATTGTCATGGATGAAACCGACGGCGTTCTTGATCAACACCGCGCGCGGCGCGCTGGTCGATGAGGTAGCGCTCATCAACGCGCTGCGCAGGAGGCAAATCGCTGCTGCTGCCCTCGACGTCATCAGCAAAGAGCCACCCCCCGCCGATCACCCGATCATTCTCGCGGCCAAAGAATTGGATAACCTAATCGTCACCCCGCATACCGCCTGGAGCGCGCGCGAAGCGCGCGAGCGCTTGCTCGAAGAAGTGAAGGAAAATATCGCAGCCTTTTTGCAGGGCCGCGACCGAAACCGCGTCGCTTAGATAATAAAGATAATCGCCGCATAACGGATTCCGTCTTGTCTCAAATCTCGCTCTAGCACCGACGCGGCGTGCAAACGACGATGCAAAAGGCCGCGACTTGCGGAAGCAGACGCTGGTTATCTTCGAGCGCTGCGACGCTGCGGCGGAAATAGATCGGACGCGACGATTGCTTTAGCTGATCCTCAGAAGTACTGGCAATGATCCGCTTGCAACGCTTTCTCGGTCAAGAACCAACTGGGATCGACGATACCTTCTGCCTCTGGCACAAGATTCGACTCGTCTACATCGAACGTGGCGGCAGCGAAACGACAACCGTAAAGCCTGACGTTTCCGGTGCCCTTTAGGAGCTTCAAGTAGTCGTAAATTTCCGTCGGCTCGCCGTCGGCCGCCATGCGCTGGCGCAACCATTCCGTCTCCGCCGCGTGGCGGCCCTCAACGATGACCGACTGTGCGCCCGCCTCGGTGAGCGCGCGCACCGCCCAGAGTACGAACAGCATGTCGACCTCGACTCCCTCCTTCGCCTGCGTGTAAGCGAACGTCAGCGGCGTAAGTAATTTGTCGTAACCGTCGTCCCGAACGATCATAGCCAACTTCTTCATGTCCGTTCCTTTCATCAAACAATCTCGGTGTCGGCGCGTCGCAGGAATCGCGCTGCATGCACGCATGATCGTGCTGACAACGGGACCCTTCTCCGCCGCCGTCGCGGTTTTGATCTTCACTGTGCTCATTGGTCTCAATCCAGTAGTCAGCCGAGCTGCTAAGGCAGTCCGGCTCTTGTTTCTTAGTCGACGGTTTCCTTTCAACAGAACCCGGGCGTCGAGGATTCGATTGTCGCTTTGGCCGTATCGGTTCTTTGCGACGGATTCCCACGATAAAACCAAAATGCGCCTTACGGTTTTATGTTCTGGTTCAAGTGAAAAATATTATCCGGGTCGTAGCGTTTTTTGATCTGCACCAAGCGATCATAGTTGGATCCGTAAGCTGCAACGAT
>CAWDPO010000035.1:0-254119 GCA_963804165.1 uncultured delta proteobacterium | reverse complement strand
CACGTCGCTCGGAAGACTGTTGCGTGGGGTGTGGGAGTGAGCCACGAAATGATTAACACCGCGGGAGCGGAGACTGTCTTCATGGTCGAACGCAACATGTGCAATGCCGTTATGCGAGGCATTGTCGTCCCGCCGGGGTCTGAGGGCCACATCACGCGCAAAAGGATCGCGTCGGAAGCTGGGAACTCTCGTGACTGGCCGTCAGGCGTTGCGTGAGAGGGACGGTCCGCATCGGGAAGGCGGGGAGTTGTAGCCGATGATGCACGGGCACGAGAAGACGCGCTCCGCCATAGCGGCCGAGCATTGACCGCAGACCCCTCGGAGAATTCGGGCAAAAAGAAAACGGGGCATAGGCCCACGTTTTCAAGGTCTATGGCGAGGGACTGGGTCCACCGTGCCAATCGCGGCCCATTTTTCCCTGCCGCCCTCGCGTTAACGAGCGCGCCGGCGATCGACCCCCTACCCCCCTCGATCGTGTGCGGCCGGCCCGCCGGCAACGCTCGAGGACGGCACGCCGTCGCCGATGCCGACTCCGCCGACCGCGCATCGGAGGCCCTCGTTGACGCGGACGTGCGCTCGCCTCTCTCAAACTCACCCGCCGGGATATCCTCCCGACGTTGACTGCAACGCTCACCACCATCGCTTTTGACGACAGCAGCTTGCGGTGGCTTGGGATCAGCGACCTGATCGCCGAACCCGAAGGGACCTCCTTCATCTCTCGTACAGTTGCGCACCGCCGTTTGGACCGGCGATACTCGTGACACAAGACCCAACTCGGACATAAGCGACCCGTTTTGCTGTGATGCGAAGCACAGTTGTCGATTGGTCCGGTAGCTGACGAGCGGCTCGGCCGGGTAACCGGAAGGGCTGAAGCCTCGCGACAAAGGTCGCCTTGGGCGGCTGAGCGATCCTATGGGCCGTAAGGTGAAGCCTGAGCAGGCCTTGAAAGTGACAATGCGGAGGCCCCCCCTGCGCCGCGCGAGCAGAACTCGCGAGCGCGCGCTCAGTTGAGGTTCGCTCCTGAACCATTGGCCGTATCGGCCGCGAGCGGGCTCGGGCTTGGTATCGAAGCACTCTTGCGTATTCATGCCAGGCCGAAGAAGTCGTCCGTCGCTAGAGTGTGCAGGCCGCTGATCTGGATTCGGAAGTCGGCCTGGTTGTCGGCGGTCGCCATTGCCCACGACGAAGGTGTTGCCGCCGGACTGGTAGTATTTCAGCTGGCCTTGTCCGACGGTCTGATCGGCCGCGCCGAGCCCGAGGAAGGTGAAGTCCTGGTTGCCCCAAATGCTGGTATTGGCGTCGATCGCGGCAAGGTTGATGACATCGGAGCTTTCCCAGTCGGTGATCACGTCGCGGCTGGCGCTTCCCCCCACCGGGGAATTGGCCGTTTTCTTGAACACGAAAGTGTCCGCTCCGGCGCGTCCGGACAACGTATCCGCGCCGAGCAGGCCGGTCAGGGTGTCGTTGCCGCTCGTTCCAATCAGGGTGTGTTGTTGCCGCTCGTCCCGTCAGCACCGCATTGGCAAGGCCCTGGATCTGGTCGGCGGTCAGGTTGTGCAGGCCGCTGATCTTGATCTGGAAGTCGGCCTGGTTGTCGGCGGTCGCATTGGCCACGACATAGGTGTTGCCGCCGGACTGGTAGTATTTCAGCTGGCCCTGGCCGACGGTCAGGTCGGCCGCGCCGAGCCCAAGGAACGTGAAATCCTGGTTGCCGCCAACGCTCGCATTGGTGTTGATCGCGGCAAACATCGAGCTTGTCGGGTCTTCCCCCAGTCGGTGATCACGTCGCGGTTGGCGCCCACGACGGAGTTGGCCATGCTCGTAAACACGAATTGGTCGGCTTCCGTGCCACCCGATAGGGTGTCTCGACCCAGGCCGCCCGTCAGCACGTCTTGATCGCCATTGCCTGAAAGCGTGTCGTTGCCCCGCTCCCCCGAGCAGCACGTCGAACCCTCCTGCGCCACTCAAGACGTCGTTGGCAGCCTCCACCGACGAAGGTGTTGGCGGTTGCGTCGCCGATTATGTTCTCCGGATCGACGTTGTTGATGGCGACCGTGAAGTCCCTCTCGAAGGCGCCGAGCGGTACCCCATCCTCCACCCGCACGCGGATGACGTGCGTGGGGTTCTGCTTGAAATCGAGCAGGAGGCCGCTCGCCACCGCAATCGCGCCGGTACCGGCGTTGATCGTGAAGCGTCCATCGGCATCATCGACCAGTGAATAAGTGATCGCCGCGCCGTCCGGATCCTGGCCGACAACGGTGCCGACGAGCGTGCCGTTGGCAGACGAATTCATTGGCCGCGAGCGAGCCGCCGCCAACCACCGTGATGTCGTTCGGCGGCTCGTCAACCCCCACCAGAAGGAGAGCGTCGGCAAACTGAATGCGCTCGATGTTCGACAGCACATCGTGCCCGTCGGGCCCGTCGAGAACTACCCGGCCCTCTTGCCGAGTCACCGTGACCGCATCGCGATTTGCCGACACTACCGCGGTGTCCTCGCCGATGCCGCCGTCGAGCATATCGTCGCCGGCCCCGCCCTCGAGACGGTCGTCACCGGCCCCGCCTGCCAGAGAGTTGGCCCCGGCATCGCCGGTCAACGCGTCATCGCCCTCGCCCCCGAAAACGTTCTCCACGCCCGCAATCGAGGTGAAGCCGGTCGCGGTGCCGGTCGCAAGGTCGACGGTCACGGCCTCCGTCGTGCCGGTGTAGTCCAGCGTGTCGTACTGTTCGCCCAGGTCGAGCATGACGCTCTCGACATTGGCAACTGTGCCACCAGCAATGCTGGTGATCGTGCCGTTCACCACGACCGTGGTGAGGTAATTGTTGCCCCCGATGGGCGTTCCCAGATAGAAAATGGCGGGACTCCCAAAGATGCTGAGCGTGTCGTGATCGGTCCCTCCGTCAATCGTGTCGATGCCGTCGCCCACGTCGGAATAGAAAAAATGTCCATCGCTGCTTGATAAAGGGGGGCTGCTGACCACTCGGTAGTAGATGGTGTCGGCGCCCGCGCCGCCGTTGATGCTGTCGTTGCCTGTCTCGCCGGCAAGCGTGTCGTTGCCATCCCCACCTATCAGCGTATCATTGTCGGCGCTGCCGCGAAGCTCAGCAGGACCCGCAGCGTCCGACAGGATGTCGTTGCCGGCACCGCCGTCCATGAAGTCGTAAGAATTGTCGGTACCGCTGTCGGTCAGCACGTCATCGCCAGAATAGCCGTAGAGCCGGTCAGAACCGCTCCCACCTTCGAGCGTGTCGTCCCCGGTTCCATCCGGGCCAAACGGCTCAACATCTCCCCAAAGAAAATCGTCGTCGTCACCGCCAGACAGGTCGTCATTGCCGTCACCTCCACCGAGCCTATCGTTCCCCGTCCCGCCAGTCAGGTGTGTCATTCCCGCCGAGGCCGAAAATCTCGTCATCGCCCGCGAGACCGTCGATGACATCGGCCGACACCGGCGTCCCAAAAAGAAGATCATTGCCGGAGGTCGCGACGTTCGTCACGATCCTGATCAGGTTGTTGGTGTAGTAATAGTTCCCGCTGTTGCTGAGGACGACGGTGCCGCTTATCGTCCCAGTCAGCATGATGACGGTTTCGAACGAGCCGTCATTGTCACCGTCGATCTGCAGCTCGGTATCGGCTCCGGCCGGCGCCAGTCGCACATTGCCATATTCGGCGAGGCTCGCCTCCAGAACGATGTTTTCGCCGCTCTCGTAATCGGTGATGCGGTCGCCGTTGAGCTCGGAAAGAGTGCCTGCGAATTGGTTGACCCGGTCCCCCCGGTCAGGGTATCGAGCCCAATGCCGCCCCGAGTAGCCAGTCGTCGCCGGCCCCGCCGTCAAGGTTATCATTGGCATCTCCGCCATCAAGGCTGTCAGGGCCGTCCCCGCCGATGAGCGTGTCGTCGCCGGCACGGCCTCCGAGTTGGTTGGCCCAGCATCGCCGGTCAGCGCGTCATCGCCCTCGCCCCCGAAAACGTACTCCATGCCCGCAATCGAGGTGAAGCCGGTCGCGGTGCCGGTTGCAAGGTCGACGGTCACGGCCTGCATCGTGCCGATGTAGTCCAGCGTGTCGTACCGTTCGCCCAGGTCGAGCATGACGCTCTCGACATTGGCAAGTGTGCAACCGGCAATACTGGTGATCGCGCCGTCTTCGACGATCACCCCGATGCCATTGTCGCCGCCGTAGCCCTTTTGCTCAAAGTAGACGGAGGTCCCATAGATTTGCAGCGTGTCGTGGTCGGCCCCTCCATCGATCGTATCGATGCCGTCGCCCAAAAATCTCGTCGCCCAGAGTGAAGTAGATGGTGTCGGCGCCCCCGCCGCCGGTGATGCTGTCGTCGCCTTCGCCGCCGACAAGCACGTTATTGCCGTCGTTGCCGGTGATCGAGTTGTCGCTCGAGTTGCCTGTGACGGCAATCGGCGCAGTTCCGATGAGCGTAACAGCCACGATGCCGGCGGCGAGCGTGAGCGCGATGCCGGTATTGGACGCGTCGCCGCTAAAGGTCAGATTTTCGATCCCTACCGTCGCGTTTTCGGTGTTGTAGCCGGAAAGGAGAGCTGAGCATGTCGCCGGGAACTACCGATCCCGAGGCAAGAGCCACAGTGATCGTCGCGAAATGGCCGCCGCTACCAATGGTGAATGTGTTCATGCTTTCGCCTCCCGCTTTATGAGTTTGGTCGGGCGTCATAGCGCACGTCACCGAGATCGCGGGAGCGAAGCCCGCCGCGGTCGTGGCGCGCCTGCAGCTCAGCCTGACTGGGATCGGGCGTGCTGCGAGGCGTCGGCTCGAGCACCGCGATCCACTGTCAGGAACGCTTCGTGATGTCCGGTTCGTACCGCGCCCAGAATGCCCGGTCCTGCCGTCATCCTCGTCGTGGCGTGGCCTGCACCGAACGGTTGTCTAACGGTTGTCTATCGAGCTCTTTGGCCGAGCTTCGCAACCAAATACCCACTTCGGTGTCTTCGTCACCGTAGCCACCGTGGCGAACCGCCGTGTGTAGGTATCACTCGCTTGCGACCGCTTGTCGCATTGAAGGTCCTTGCGAGCAAGTGTCGCGCCCTGCGCACATTTCGGAGCAGATGAGCCGATACCTGCTCTACGGATTGCTCACCGATATATAGAGCCTGCCGTCTCGCCCGCGATACACAGAGAAAGTTCGAAGAGATCCGCTACGGCTGCGACGGTGCGTCAGCGTTGGCCTTGATCACAGTTAGTCGGCGCTTGCGGTCTTCTGTTCGAGATGTTGCGCGACGAAATCGTTGACCCGCAGGCGCACGGCCGCTGGAACCGTCCTTGTAGTAGCGCTTGAAGTAACCGTCTCCTTGCCGACTATGATCTTGCGCGCTTCTTGGAGCAGGAAGCGGTTTACCTTGCCGCTGCTCGCCACCCAGGCGTTGAAGATGATGCTGGGACTATCGAAGCTGTCGTTGTCGTGGGACAGCCCGCCGCGCCCTTCGACCCATGCCTCGGCCTTGTCCTTGCTGGTTACCGCCCAGCCCAGGAATCCCTGGATCGGTTCCTGGCATCGATCACGAAGTAATAGTGCTTGCGGTTAATCTGGCCGACCAGGATGCGCGACCACTCGCCGAAGCGCAGCGCCGCAAAGGCCGGCTTGGTCATTAAGTGGTTCACCGCAAGCCCGAGCGCCACGTAGGAGTTGTCGGGTCGGAACACCCTCAGTTCGGGCCATGCAGGGGCCGCAGCCTCGGGTGTGGTGTCCATTGCTGGTCTCCTTTTGCTGTTCGCCAGGAGCCTCGCGCGCGATGTCGGCGGTCCTGCGCAAGATCCGGCGAGCCTGCGGCTCCGGGACTTGCGTCGCATCGCAACTTGCTACGACCGTCTCGTCCGCAACCTCGCTTTTGCCGCCACCCTCATCGCCACCATCATGTGGTGGACCTGATACAATCCCGGACCCGCTGAGTGGCCGCGCGTCAAAAGGGAAGGCTCGGCAGGGTCCATTGTCGCATGCGCAGGCGTGGCCGCGTGTGAACTAGCTCACACAACGACTAGCCCGGCGCACGTGCGGGGCAGGGTTTGGACCGGCCTCCGCGAATTCGCGATGTGTCAGCACCATCAGCGGTCCCGGTCCAGTTCACAGCTGGTGCGGATGATATTACCTGAGAGGGCATTGGTTCCTCCGCGCCGGCATCAAAGCCAAAAGCGGTCGAGATCGAGTGGAGGATGCCAGGACGACGGCAAGCGTGCATTCAGACAGTCTCAATTTGTCCTTATGGACTCCTTGATTTTTCTTCTACCGCAGAGTTCGGTAGGCTGGCCGGCCAATACAAGGCCGAGTGCGGAGCGGCACTTGCTCTATCTGTTCGAGGACTGCGCCCTTGATACCGACCGGCGCGAATTGCGCCGCGGGGTTAGGCTGGTCCCCGTGGAACCGCAAGTCTTCGACCTCCTCCAATACCTGATTTGGAACCGAGAACGCGTTGTCAGCAAAGACGATTTGATCGCCTCAATCTGGGGCGGACGCATCGTTTCGGAATCGGCGCTGGCCACCCGCATCAATGCGGCGCGTTCGGCGAAATCAAGAGTTTCGCGACCAGTACGCGCGCGCGTGCGCGAGGACCGTTTTACTCCAGTACCGCGGTGAACCACGGGCACACCGGATCTGGGTACCGGGTCGCCCCATCACCAGCCAATTTATTGCAGCCCGTCCGACGACAACCCAAGATCGTCCGTGCCCAACCGACCGTGATTTACGATCGTGGGCGTCCCTACCGCGACCGGCGAGTTCATCACGCTCAAACGGCAGCCGACGATACCGAAGGGGCAAGGTGATCCGGCTGCCAACATAGAGTAAGGTTGCTCGTCACCGCAGCAAGATTGATTTGGCTGAGACTGAGGTTCGTTATGACGTTTAAGTCTTTGGTCCGCTGGCTCAGCGCGCCGCTCGTGGCCTTTTTTCTGACTTTCTCGCCGATGTTTGCGGCCGAGCACGCGGCGGCCGAGGACCTTCGTAAGGTAACGGTGGTGTCATTCGGTCTGTTCGGCCATCAAGGTGTTTTTCGGAGTGAGGCGACCAGTGCAGCGCAGATCGTCGCGAACCGCTTCGGGGGTGGCCCGGTTGTCGTAAAATTCAATAGCAAAACGGGCGGCGATGCGACTGTCGAAGCGCTTGCAGCAACATTGCAAGCGGAGGCAAAAAAGATGAATGGCGAGAGCGACATTCTGTTTCTCATCCTTACGTCGCACGGCTCCCGCGACGGCCTTGTAGTCACGGCAGGCCGGCTAGTTGAAACGCTTACGCCGTCCAATCTCGCTGAGATGCTCCATCGAACGGGCGTGCGACACAAGGTCGTGATCATTTCGGCTTGCTATTCTGGCGTCTTCATCCCTCGCATCGCCGATGCTGATACGCTTGTAATCACCGCAGCGGATGCAAACCATGCATCGTTCGGGTGCGAGGACAAAGCCAAGTGGACCTATTTTGGCGATGCCTTTTTCAATGTTGCACTCCGTCGGTCCGTAAGTCTGAAAGACGCCTTCCTTCTTGCACGCTCGCTCGTCGTGAAGCGGGAGCTGCGCCAGGGCTTTGAGCCGTCGCGCCCGCAAATGGCAGGAGGCGGAAACGTGGAGCCACTCCTTGTCGCCCGCCATTGACTCTGTCAGACACGACCGACGGCGCCAGCCGTGAGCCGCCCTTCCAGTTTGAGCCGCACGATATCCTTTGCTCTTAGACGGCCAGGATTAAACGCGCGCGATCTGCCTGATGTTCTGGCGTGAAAGCGGCTGGCGTCAAGCGGCCCACGTTGCTCGCCACGAAGACCGACCAGCACGTGCCGCACTTTGCCACAGGAAAGTTCAAGCGACTTCCGCTGTGGGTCATGAACGGCCCAAAACGCGTCGTCCGCGTTGAGTCCGGTGCACCTCAGTAAGCGGACCTCTATAGCCGCTCCCCGCGAGCCAAGCGGGCCAAGCTCCCAGGCTCTGTGGACGCGCTGGCCACAGCGCGCGTGGCAAGCCCTGGCGCCGGTGGACCACCCGGCGTCGGGCGCTCCAATGGTGCGCGAGACGACACCGCTATGAGATCGAGCGAGGATGCTGTGTGAAGTACTTCACATTGCGGAGGCCGCCCAGCGGGCATGCTGGCTTTATGCGTCGGGGAAGCCAGCCACGGAGGGATGGCTAAATGTTCGATATCTGGAGCTTCGTTCTGGTGGCAGTTGCGGTTGTAATACCCGTTGGCGCCTACCTGCTATGGCGCCTGATAGAAACCGACTTGAATGACACTGCGTGAAAAGCGACTGTTGCTTGTGCTGCTGCGGGGCTAAAAATCCCTCAGCCTGAGTTAGTGCGCTTTGGCTTGATGCGCCACTCGGGCTAGGCCCTCGCCGGGCGGCCAACCCCGGCGGGGGCCGCATTCGGTCGTTGCGTTGAGTTACAGGCCAATGCGTCTTTCGCTCGCCGCACCGGCCTCGCGCCGCTCGATCCCTATCGAGGGGACTACGTCGTCATTGACGACGGCCGCGAAGTCGGACGGCTGTATGAGGTTCCGTACACCCCGCTTGAGCTGCGCTGGTTCTGGTCCATCACTGTGATCGGCTCGCACCAAGCCGGGATCAGGACCAACGGGCGCGCCGCAACGCTCGAAGAGGCCAAGGCGCAATTCAAGAGCAACTATCGCAGGTGGCTAGTGTGGGCGAAGCTGGAAGTTGAGAGTTGATATGCAGCAAAGCTTGCCGCTCGGCTTCCTGCGCCCCTGCCTGCCATTAAAAGCGCCGCGTCCGCCTTCCGGCGACATCTGGCTGCACGAGATCAAGCTGGACGGGTTCCGGGTCATCGCGCGTAAGGATGGCGAACGGGTGAGGCTATACAGCCGACCGGGCAATGACCTGACGAAACGTTTCCCGCTGATCGCGGAAGCAATGGCAGAGCTGCGTTCGCGGTCATGCATCATTGATGGGGGAGCCGTCGGCCTGCGGTATCCCGGTGACTGCGATTTCCGTTAGCAAGTTCATCAGCAAGTTGACCGCATATTTTCCCGTATCCGCGAACATTGTGTGATGGCCATCACATTGCCGGGGCCGCCTATCGGGCATGTTGCTCATGGGCCGGGAAATTGAGGAGTCTCGCTAAATGGCCCTGGCTCAGAGAACGAACGAGTTAAGTTTGTTTGACGTTGTCTGCAACAGGTGCGGCCGGACAATGGACATAGTTGCAGAAATTGCTCCTCTCAGGGATGAACCTGGACTTCGCGCACTCTTGTGCGCTGGCTGTGGAGCGGCAGACAGCGTTCTAGTCTATCGATCAAGCCGTTCAGAGGCCCCTCAGTAAAAAAACCGTCCCAACCGTGACGTGAACCCCCGACGGATCGACGAAGTTTATGCCCGACCTGGCGCCTGCACCGTCATGAATTGTCGCACTACCTTCCTGGTATTGTAACAGTTTAGCTGCGGGTAAGGGGCAAACCCTAGGAAATAGGCTTGTCGGACCGGACGCTAATTCGGTAAATGTAACAAGTTCGGCCATGAGCTGAGCCACTATGCCGCTGCAGTGCGATCGGGCCGGGAGGACGCTCCCCGCCTCGAGAGGCCGCCAGTCGGCTCGCCGCCGCAGTCTTCGTGAAGGCCACGGGGGGGGTGGGCTGACGCGGACAGGCAATAGGCTTCATGCAGCTTCGGCGACGTTGGTTTGTCGAGCGCCAATTCCACGGCAGGAAATCAGCGCTCGGAAGCGCAGGACAAGCATTGCGAGAACGTTTCGCGGAGGCCAACTTCCGCGTGCAGAACTCGCCGACCTCTGAAAATCGCGTCCTTTTCAGCGATCGCGATGTTGGTCGATGGGTTTTTTCTCTTTTTAGGTGTGCGAAGTGTGCGAACTGGGTAGCACTTGCTCATGACGTCGCGCCACGCGATCCAACAACGCGCCGACGAGGTGGCCGCTCATCCAGATTGTCGCGCAACACCCGCGGGCACGTTCTATTCCGAACCGCCAAGGACCCCCCACTTTGCGTGGGCTAAGGATGGTGAGGTAATCCTCCAAATCACCGGCATGGGACCGAGCGGCACGACACCGATCCCGCAAAAACAGTAACAGGTGCTCGTTGCTGTGCCGCCGGCCGAGTTGCCGGTCCAATTGCCGATCAAGTACACGCTTATCGTCAATCTCAAGACGGCGACGGCGCTCAGCCTCGATGTGCCGCCGACCCTTCTCGCACTCGCCGACGAGATGATCGAGTGAGGAGACGAGATTTCATTACGCTACTCGTCGGCGCAGCAGTCGCATGGCCGTTCGCGGCGTGTGCGCAGCAGGCGGCGATGCCGGCGGAAACGCTCGCAGCTCAGCTACGCCTGCAGGGCCATCATTGTGACAAGCCGCTCAGCGCGACGAGGGACCCCGCACTCTCTAAGCCGAACGAAGCAGTCTGGGTTCTCAAGTGCGCGAATGCCACCCCCGCGTAGGCCGGAGGGCGTGACCGCGGCTGGCTGGGGGTCTTGCCGGCAACTTGTGCTGACATTGCGCCTGAGATAACGCGGTCCCTTGGTGATCCTGCGGGGGGAGCCAGACCTCAGCAACCCCGCTCCATCATTCAAAGCCCGGGCCGCAGGAGAACCGTCTGTGTAGATTTCCCACGAGAAAGGGCCCGCGGACTAACAACGTAAAAGGGCCAGCCCGAAGGCCGGCACCAGTTGCGCGGCGGCAAGTAAGGTGCCGTCGCGATCCCCTACGGTCGCTCTCCCCCCCGTGACTTCCTCCAGTTGGCAATTAGCCGCGCTGCACGCCCCTGGTGAACGCGACGAGATCGGTCAGTCGATGATGCCGGGGTCAGCGGGCGAAATCGGGGAGAAACCAAGTTGGAATTAAGCAATTAAGCCGGTTCACCTGACGGCATGAAACGTTGCGTCCCTCCGGTAGGCCCAACGGAGTAGGCAGGCGCCAAGCCGTGAAGTTTCTGTTAGAATTTTAATCGGTCATGACGCCCCGACCCCCCGTTGTGGTGCGCCGTGGTGCCGCGCCGAACCTACCCCCCTCGGCGCCGGGGCGCTCGGCGGCGGTCGAAAGTAAGGCGGTGGCCGAATGGCGCAGTTCAGCTTCGGACCGCGCGAATATCGTCACGCGATCACCTCGTCGGGCGAGCAGCGTTGGCGGTGCAGCCAGCGCCTACCTTATCAAGTACCCGCAATTCTTGCAGTTGAAGGCTGGTGCCGGTTGACCGTGCTCAACCATAATCGACCCAAATTCACGGCAGTTGCCGCATTGCCTGGTAAGTTTCGTCGGGAGCTGGACTGTCGGCTTCCGAAACTCTGCTACCGCACGTTGTCCTGCTGCTCGGAGTTCGGCTTTGGTGAGACCAGGTTTTTTCGATCTGTAACTCATTCGATCACCTCGTTGGCGCGGGCGAGCATGGGTCGCCGGATTGGTCAGGAGTGACGATCTGGCCGCCTCGGGCGATGGGGGCGACGAAAAAATGAGCCCGCGGTTGAACTGCGACCCGAGGATATCGTGCGGACTCTACCGCTCGGTCTAGCGCCGCCGAATTTCGACTGTCCTAATTTGACGCCGATAGGTTGCGCATTTCTGAGGTGCTTTGTTGCACGAGCGATAGCTCCCGACCTTCCTGCCAAAGGTCGGCGTTTCAAACGGCGCGATTTCTCTACAATACATCCACAGCAAGGCCGCCTTGTCCGTGCTGATCACGTTTTCCGAGAAGCGCCTATTTTCGGTTTCCTTTTGAGGCATGGGCGCCCGCCGGACATGCACAGGAGGCCGAGCCAAGCGCCGTTCTTCGTCGGCGTTTGCAGCCGGATTGGCCTTTAGCCACGCCGCATTTGACTGCAAGATCGTCCGAGCTTCAGTGGTCAGATTATAGCTGTCGAATTCAAAGAAGGTTTCCTTCAACGGACCGCTGACTGGCGTCCTACCCTCGCGGTGCGCATCTAAACTCGACCCAGTCGAACCCTTGGATGGCGGAGAGGATTTTCCTGAGGGCGTCCGTCCGAGCGCTCCCGGTGCAGGTGTGGTTGCTGTTTCTGGCTTTTTGCTCGCCTCAGAAGAGCAGCCCGCGACTAGTGACAACGCGATGAATACTCCAAGCGTGCGAAACATTCCATGCTCCAGCATCGTGTTCTCCTTTCAACTTAACGGCGTATCCCCTCTCCTACATGGAACAACCCTCATATGTCGATCAAAGTTCTAGTTCTATAGATTTACTTGGACTGCACTGCTCAGTGCCTTACGCCTTCCGTCGGATCACGGAACGCGGTGGTGATTCTACACCTGCGGATCGCGAGAATCGTTAGAAAACGCGATATGAAAAGAAGCGGCGGTTCACTGATAGAAGAGTGAAGAGAACGTCCCAGCCGGCGCCGATGAATATGCCCCGCGCGGCAGCGACTAATAGACAATAGGTCTCGCCAACAAAGTTGACGAATCACACTAGCAAAGCCATCGATTACTCCGCTCGCAAAAACCTATTGGCAATCGCTCAGGTTTGCCCCACAAACAGTCTCCCAGCGATAGCCAGGTGAGTTTCCCTATACCGAAGGCGGCCGCGCGCAGTAACAACTTGTTCCGGCATGCCAAGATTTCGGCTGGAACCAGATGCACGGAGATGCTTAAACTTGCCGGTGGCTGTTTAAGTAGTTGTGATGAGGCCGGGGTTTTACTACGGCTCCCGAAAGTGAAGCATTGCGACTACTGATCCAAAGTGCGGGCACCGAAGAACCCAGAAAAAGAAAGGGGAGAGCTGAGTTTTTTCAGCTCCCCTTTTTTGCGAAACACTGCTTAGCTTGCAAGCTAGAACGTATATCTCCAGTTGAGCATAACGTCCAGCCAGTCGCCGCCGATTCCGTTGCGGCACCCGCCGTTAGATATCTTGCTACTCGAACCATATGCCGAGGTTATGCGCTGGTTGGTTTCTCGCGTTGCGCAGGTTCGACGAATCATACCACAGCACGCTGATGCCAACGCTCATGCGCGGCGCAATCACGTACCACAGATCCCACTCTCTGAGCAGAACCCGGATCCGGTGAAAATCACCGCTGTTGATGCCCGAGCAGTCCCCGCCTGTACAGGACATGTTGACCCGCTCAAAGTGCGTACCCGTGAGGATCGATCCCGGTGTCGTCGCCGAGCCCGTCAAAAATCCCTTTGGACTCCACACGATACAGGTCATGGCCGATCAGGAAGCTGTTCGATCGCTTCTTGCCGGTCGACCCGCCTCGGTCTTCGCTGTGCTGAAAAGAACCCATGGCGCGCAGGGTGTATGGCCCAACGTTGTACACGACGCCGGGACCGTGCGCCATGTGCAGCCCGTCGCCGATCGCACCGTCGCCCGTGTCATACAGTCTCTGCCGGCCGCCGTCGCCGTGATCCTGGATCGTGTAACGGCCGCAGCCGTTCTCGTTCGCGCGGTTATCTACGTTACAGAACCAGGCGCCATACTCAAACGTCAAACCACTGATCCATTTGTTCTTGATCTGCGACATCGGCTGGACGCTCAAGTAAGTGTTAAAGTCTTTACGATCGGTAAAGCTCGACAAACCGTCGTCGCCTTCGGCGATAGCGGACATGCCGATCTGGAACTTGCCGATGCGGCCCGGAATGCCGATGCTCGAAAGCGAGCGATCATCCCAGTTAAGCACGATGCCCTGGCCCGCTCGCCCGGTGTTGAAACCGTCGTTGCGGGTGTGCAGATCGTACTCGGCTTGGGCGCCGACGGCTCCGGAGCCTTGCCGAGCCAAGCTGCCGCCATGGGCATTCTGCACTTCCATGCCGAACTGCACCGAGGGCAGCCAGGGATGCAGTTCCTGGGCGTTAAAAGTCACGGCGCCGCGCTGCAGTATCGAACTCCCCGCCGTGTTGGTCGCGTTCTTGCCGTTACCCGTTCCAAAACCGTCTAGATCCAGCGTCGCTTCGAGTTCCCACAGACAGTTGTTGACGCAATAAATAAACCCTGGGCGGAAGCGCCGGCCCATCAACTCTCCCTGAGTCCGGCCGATCTGATCGCGCCCGGATTCAAAAAGTGTAGCGGAAGTGCGATTCCAGCGTGAACCGTATGCCCCACGCCTTGTCCGCCGCTTCGATTTCCAAACCGTTGCCGGGACGATACTCGAACGTCGGCAGCGCCGCTGCCGCCGCCGTGGCTTCTTTCTTGAGCTCGATCTGTTGTGTCTTAAGCTGCCCCAGCTCTTGCTCGAGCGACTTGATCTTATCATCGACGCTCTGCGCAGTAACCGGTGCCGCAGCGAAAAGCACAGCAGCCAGCAGTGCTAACTTTACGAACCTCTTCTTCATTGTGCCTCCTTTGCCTCCTAAGTTATTTATTACTTATTTGTGACTACTTTTGGCGTCTTTTAGCCCAAGCACCAAAACCTGTCAAGCCTAAAGTTGTATAGCCATTGACAAAATACTTAGGTCATTGGTGAGACGATATGGTGGCAGAATCGCACGCCTTTTGGTCCAATTTTGACTGGCGATCACGCCCAAAGTCGTATAACCGGGATTCAAACATGTCTATTTGCCTGTAAAGTTGAATAGATCTGCGACGGATGACGCCCTATAGCCAAATGCCGAGCAACAAAGTGCAGCGCCGGTACTCAGGTCGCACATTCCCCTAGCGGAAGACGCATGTGAGTCTTGCAAGGTATCCAATGCGAGGTCGCCGACTGGCTTGTGAACGCTTGAGCGCTCCGATAAAACTTGCCGCGCGATGTTGACCAAGCGCATCATCCCTTGTCTAGACGTTAAATGCCGGGCGTGTTGTGAAAGGGAGTAAAATTTCTCGACCTGCGCGACGCCGGCGATCCGGTCGAGATCGCTCAAGGATCTACGACCGCGAGGGCGCCGATCGAGCTTTGTTTCCTCGACATCACCGCATCGCACGAGAATCGCGGATCATCCTGGACGTGGTGGCCCGCACCGCGGAGCAAGTTTTCATGCCGCTCACCGTTGGCGGCGGCATCAACACGACCGAAGATATTCGCAACCTTCTCAAAGCCGGCGCCGATAAAGTTTCCATCAACACGGGAGCAGTTAACCGGCCCGAATTCGTCCGCGAAGCAGCGGAAATGTTCGGCAGCCAGTGTATCGTCGTGGCCATCGACGCCAAACGTGCCGGCGATCACTGGGAAGTTTTTACCCACGGCGGCAGAAATCCGACGGGCATCGATGCCGGGGACTGGGCAGAGCGAATGGAGAGCTACGGCGCGGGCGAAATTCTTTTACGAGCATGGACCGCGACGGCACCAAGGCAGGATACGATTTGGAGTTAACGCGAGCCGTTTCCGATCGCGTCGACATTCCGGTTATCGCTTCTGGCGGTGTCGGCAACCTCGACCATATTTACGAAGGATTAACCGAAGGCAAGGCCAGCGCCGCGCTTGCTGCGTCGATCTTTCACTTTCGCGAATATTCGATCGCCCAGTGTAAACATTACCTGAAGGCCGCGGCGTTGCCGTGCGTCCCGTTCACTAGAAATCGTCTCGCGTAAAGATATCCGCCGCATCGATCTGCGACCGTTGGATGATGCGAATACCGCGCGCTTGCGCGGCGGATCGAAGAAAGGCGCTTTCACGACCGTCGCGTCGGTCGGTCTTGCGCGTGTGCTCGATGGTCACTTCCACGTCGACCTGCGTCCCGGGTGTTGCGCAGGACTTTTCCACAGTCGCGAGCGCAACGTATTTTTTCAACGTCGGCGACCAAGCGCCGGTCGTCGCATGTCCAATTTGTCTGTCGTCTTTGTAAACCGGCACGCCGCCGCGCCACGCCGCAAGCGGAAATTGCGGCGGTAGGCCAACTTGGTGAAATCGATACTCGTAATCGCTGAGATTGATTTCTAAACCGATCGATTTGACGAGACCAGGGTTGTTCGTCTTATTCTTTTAACGCCTGGCAGCCGACAAAATGTTCCTTTTTCAGATCGACGGTCCAAGCCAAACCGATTTCAAACGGTGAATAGCGCTGCGAGGGGATCATAGCCTTTTCCGCGCCGATATAGTCGACTTCCAAAAGAATAAACCCGGCCTCGAGCCGCGCCACATCGAGCGCCAGCATGCCGGCGGGCTTGATCCCGAACGCTTTCCCCGCCTCCATAAGAATATCCCAGATCCGATAACGCGTGCCCCGCGCCAAACCAAATTTCGTAACCCAAATCGCCCGTGTATCCGGTCCGCGAGATGATGACGGGAACATCGCGGATTTTGGCGGCGTTCAAGCGAAAAAATCTCAAATGGCCCAGGTCCGCATCGACGATTTGTTCGAGGATCGTGAGCGCGTTAGGTCCTTGGATCGCCAGCGCGGCGACTTGCTCGGAAACCTCACCCATCGACAAGTCCATCCCTGCGGCATTGAGCCTCAGCCAGCGTAGGGCCGGATCTGCCAGGTGAAAGCGAAAATGATCCTCCGCCAGCCGAAACACGGTCCCGTCTTGGATCACCGCGCCATCGTCTTCGCACAGACAGCCGTAAAGCGCCTGACCGATGGCGCATTTCGCCGCGTCGCGGGTGATTACGCGATTGACCAGCCGCAACGCATCCTTGCCGCGTATATCGTATTTATAGAGCGGCGAGATATCGATCAGCGCAGCGGATTCCGGATCGCGTGATATTCGTAATCATGCATCACGTCGTAGGAGCTGGCGACGAAGTAGCCGGACCATGTCCGCCAGTTCTGACTGGCGCACAGCGCTGAGGTTCGAGAGTGAAAAGGTGTTCCGATAGGCATCTACGATTTGGGATTTTCGATCCTTCGCCTTAGCTCAGGACAGGTTTTGGATTTTTGGATTCATGAATTCGCCGTTGCTGCGTTGACTTCGCAGACGAAATTACCAAATATGCTCTCTTAAGCAAATCCACGACATGCCCAACTACGACGCAATTATCATCGGCGCCGGCCACAACGGTCTTACCAGCGCCGCCTACCTAGCGAAAGCCGGCAAGAAAGTCCTTGTTCTCGAGCGCCGCCATTTCGTTGGCGGTGCCGCGGTCACCGAAGAGATTTATCCTGGATTTAAATACTCGGTGTGCTCCTACGTCGTCAGCCTGCTCCGCCCGGAGGTGATCCGCGAGCTTGAACTGGCGAATTACGATCTCGAAATCATCCCTCTCGACAGCACGTTCACGCCGATGCCGAATGGCGATTATCTTTTCCGCTGCGGCGATCATGCCAGAACGCGCCGCGAGATCGCGCGCCATTCGGTTACCGACGCAGAAGCCTACGAGCAATACGGCCAATTGATGGTGCAGATGGCGATGGCTGTAAAGCCGCTGCTCGGCATGATCCCCCCGGAGCCCACCACATGGAATCCGAAAGATCTCTTCGGACTTGGCCAAGGTCGGCAATCATTTTCGCGGGCTGGGTGAGAAGCTTCTTTACGATCTCGCCAAGCTCATGACCATGAGCTCGGCGGACTTTCTCGACGAATGGTTCGAGACCGACGTGCTCAAAGCCACCATGTCCGCGAGCGGCATCATCGGCACGTTTATGGGACCGCGCTCGCCGGGAACGGCGTATGTGCTGCTGCATCACTACATGGGCGAGCTCGACGGCGCGTTTCGCTCCTGGGGCTTTGCCCGCGGCGGCATGGGCAGCATCAGCCGCGTGATCGCCGAGGCGGCGCGCCACCATGGCGCGGAAATCCGAACTCAAGCAGCCGTCGACCAGGTGCTCGTCAAAAACGGCCGCGCCTACGGCGTCGTTCTCAGCTCCGGCGAAGAAATTCAAGCAAAAGTCATCGTCTCGGGCGTCGATCCAAAACGCACGTTTTTAAAAATGGTCGACGCACAGCATCTCGATTCGGAGTTCATAAAGCAAGTCAAGCGATTTCAAAATCCGCGGCTCATCGGCGAAAGTCAATCTCGCGCTTGGACGCGCTGCCCAATTTCACGTCGCATGCCCGGCGACGGGCCGCATCTTGCGGGCGCGATTTCGATCAGTCCGAGCATCGACTACATCGAGCGCGCCTACGACGACGCCAAGTACGGCGATTTTTCGCGCCGCCCCTATATGGATATCATCCTCCCCTCGATGCTCGATCCATCCATGGCGCCGCCGGGAAAACATGTCATGTCGATCTTCGTGCAGTACGCGCCGTATCATCTGGCGAGCGGCACCTGGCCGGAAAAGCGCGAGGCATTCGGCGACACCGTGATCGATACGCTGAGCGAATACGCGCCGAATCTGAAAAACATCATCCTGCATCGCCAAATCGTTACGCCCTGGGATCTCGAGCAGGAATTCGGTCTCACGGAAGGCAATATCTTTCAGGGCGAACTGACGTTAGACCAACTTTTTTTTCTCCGCCCCGTGCCGGGCTGGGCGAAATATCGCACGCCGATTAAGAATCTCTACATGTGCGGCGCCTGCACGCATCCCGGCGGCGGCGTGATGGCGGCATCGGGCCGGCTCGCGGCACTGGAAATTCTCAAAGATATGAAACGGAGCCTGATCTAACTCGCCGTGGCAAACTACGACGCGATCATCATCGGCGCCGGCCACAATGGGCTCGTGACCGCGGCTTATCTGGCCAAGGCGGGAAAGAAAGTCTTGGTCCTGGAACGCCGCCCGATCGTCGGCGGAATCGCGGCGACCGAAGAAATTTTTCCCGGCTTTAAATTCTCCACCTGCGCTCATCTGGCGCGGCTCATTTTCCAGTGAGATCATCGCCGATCTCGATCTTAAAGAAACACGGCTTGGAGCTTCTCGCTCTCGATCCTTTGCTATTTGCGCCGAGCCTCGACGGAAACTCATTACTGATCTCCGCGAGACCCCGCGAAAGCCGCTGCAGAGATCGCGCGACACTCCAAGTCCGACGCCAACAAATATCGAAGCATTTTGCGCGCTCGCTAAAAATCTCTCGGTTTTTCTGCGAACCCTTTATCGCTGCCGCTTCCCGACAAAGCCAATCCCGGGAACTTCAATCCGGCCGAGCTCTTAAAGATCGGCTGGAAATTCCATCGCCTCGGCGAAAAAGAAATGTACGAGTTTCTGCGCATCCTACCCATGAGCATCGCCGATTTGCTGAATGAATGGTTCGAGAACGACTTGCTCAAAGCGGCGCTGGCCGCGAGCGGTATGCTCGGCTCCTTCGTCGGTCCGCGCCAGCAGGGAACTGCGTTTAATTTCCTCCATCATCAGATCGGCGAATCAAACGGCGCGCTGCGCACGGCGGGCTTTGTCCGCGGCGGCATCGGCAATTCTCGCAAGCTTTCGCCCGCGCGGCGCAACAGTTCGGCGCGGAAATCCGGACCGGAAGCCGAAGTCGCCAAAGATCGTCACCAAAGAACGGCGCGGCGACAGGAGTCGTTTTCCAGAACGGCGAGGAGATCGCCGCAGCGACCGTATATCTCAAGCGCCGACGTGAAGCGGACTTTTCTCAAGCTCGTCGAGCCGACCTATCTCGATCCGCAATTTTTGTTGCAAGTCAGAAATATTCGATCGCGCGGCACGGTCGCCAAGATCAATTTGGCGTTGGACGCGTTGCCGAAGTTTAAAACCTCAACGCATCAAGCAGCGGCGCTTGGCGGAATCATTCACATCGGCCCGACGCTCGAATATCTGGAGCGCGCCGCCGATGACGCCAAGTACGGGCGATTCTCCAAGCAGCCATTTTTGGAAATCACCATTCCGTCGATCGCCGATCCTTCCCTCGCGCCCGCCGGGCAAACATGTCATGTCCGTCTGGATGCAGTCCGCGCCTTATCAGTTGCGGGAAGGCGATTGGCACGAACAGCGAGATGCGCTCGGCGATGCGGTGGTGAATGTCATCGAAGAATACGCGCCGGGCTTTAAGAATTCGATCCTTCATCGCCAGGTGTTAACGCCCGCTCGACCTGGAAGAAACTTACGGCCTCACCGGCGGACACCTCTACCACGCGGAAATGGCGCTGGATCAGATTTTCTTCATGCGCCCGGTTCCGGGTTGGTCGCGCTATCACACGCCGATCGACAATCTTTATCTCTGCGGTTCCGGGACTCACCCCGGCGGCGGCATCACCGGCCTTCCCGGTTACTTCGCAGCCAAAGAAGATTCTAAAGAGCCGCGCCCGCAGCAAGTAGACTCGTCTTTGAATTTGCGCCCATCCGTGGTAGACGAAAAACAATTTTCGCAGCGGTTGTTAAGGCTAATTCAATGAAACTCTATCTGGGCCTTTTGGAAAGCTCCCTGCCACATCAGACTAGAATTTTTGGCGAGGTGGACGGGAAGCTTGTCGATCTAAACCTCGCGTGCGCCGCCTACCTTGCATCAAGGCGCTGATCGCTCACCGCTTATGAACTCGCCGCCTTTTACTTTCCGGAAACGATCGGCGAGTTTCTGGAGCGCGGCGAGCAATCGCTGCAGGTCACTCGACAGAAGTCGTTTCTTACGCGCGCAATAACGGCGCGCGCGATCTTCGCGGTCCCGCCGGCGAGAAAATCATTTACGACCCGCGGAAGTCCGAATACTGCCGCCGTTTCAGAATCCGGAAAAAAGTTTCGTCATCGGCTTTTCCGACAAAGCCCGCATCGAAGCCATGCCAAAGGCCGAAATCCCTACGGGCTTCTACAAACTGCCGCAGACTTTCGTCACGACCGGCGCGCCGATCATTTGGCCGAAATTTTCCGAAGAAGTCGACGCCGATGCTTGTCTTGCCATTGTTATCGGCAAAGCCGGCAAAAGAATCCACCCGGAGAAGCCTGGGACCATGTCGCCGGCGTTACGCTGCTCATCGACATCACCGCGCGCGATATTAACAGACGCGAGGGCCTCACGACCAACAACTTGCTCGGCAAAAATTTTCCTTCGAGCACCTCCTCGGGCCTCCGTGTATTGATGAAACCTGCACGAAAAGATTTTGAAGCTTTGGCAGTCGAGTTTGCCCTCGACGGCGCGTCAAGCAACAATTCACCTTGCGCGACTGTGTCTTCACCGTCGAACAAATCATCGCCCGTTGGTCGATCCTCGGCATTAAGCCCGGCGATTTGCTCGCCATCGGCGCCAGCATGGCGCTCAAAGGTGACCGGCTGCAAAATCCTGTGCCACTGAAGATCGGCTCGACGATCCGCTGCTCGTCGCCGGCCATCGGCGAGTTGTCGCACCAAGTCGTTTCATCGGGAGGACTATGTCGATGAAACTCGTAACATTTGTGCTATCAGCACCAAGAACGCATCGGCGCCGTCGACGACGCTGGACGCGTTGTCGACTTGCATAAGTCCTACGCGTCCTATCTGAACGAAGCCGAGTCCAACCCAGCAGGTGACGAATTGGCGAGGGTAACTCTCGGCCGTGACATGGTGGAATTTTTGAAGCGCGGCGGCAAGCCTTGGACGCCGCGCGCAAAGCCGTGACCCATGTCAGCGCAAATCCGAACCCCGACGCACGGCATCGATCCTCGATCGACAGCAAGTACGTTTGATGGCTCCCGTGCCGCGGCCCGGCGCACTGGTCTCAGCCGGGAAGAATTTTTCCGACCACGTCGCCGAAATGGCTTCGAAAAAAGGCCCGACGCGAGCCGGTGGCTTTTCTCAAACTCCCCGGCACGGTAATCGGCCCCGCAGATGATATCCCCCATCCGCCGGAAGTGAAAAATTTAGACTATGAAGTCGAGCTCGCCATCGTCATCGGCAAACCCTGCGTCGATGTGGGTGAAGACGAGCGCTGGATTACGTCGCCGGCTACGCGGCGTTTAACGACATCAGCGCCCGCGACGTCATACGCGGAGAGAACAAAACGGCATTCATCTGATGGGTAAAAGTTTTCCCGGTTTCGCGCCCATGGGTCCCTATCTTGTCACGGCGGACGAAATCCCCGATCCGCAGAACTTGAAATTGAGACTGTCCGTCAACGGCGAAATGCGCCAAGATTCGAATCTTGAGCTACATGATCTTCAAAATTCGCGACATGATCTCCTACTGGTCGCAGATGGGGCTCAATCCGGGAGATGTCCTGACCACGGGCACGCCACGCGGCGTCGCCGCGGGACGAAAACCGGATCAAGCCGCCATGGTGGCTAAAACCAGGGGACGTCGTCGAGGCCGAAGTCGAAAACGTCGGCCGGCTGCGAAACCGCATCGTCGCCGAATGAGCACGTCTCGCAACCTGCTGACGGAAGGAGCAACTGCCATGTCAGCCGAGTAAAATCCTGTCATTAAACCCACGGGGCTCGTCCACGGCCACAGCGAGTGCCGCTACCTTGATGAGACGATTCCCGTTCTGACGCCGTGTTGGCTCTGGAGCTGATCGAACGGCGCGACGTGAAGCCGCGCTGAAGCACCCGAATACCGGCTGGAAACTGATCCTTCACGAAGGCGGGCCGGAGGTCAAAGACAAGCCCGAGCGCAATCACTACGGCGTGCGCGTATCCAACAATGAGGAAGTCGACAACGCCTACCAATATCTTGCTCGCCAACAAAGAGAAACTCGGACTCAAGAAAGTCGTCAAACGCAAAGAGCGCGCCGGTTCGTATTCGATGTTCTTCGTCGAGCCCGGCGGCAACTACTGGGAGATCGAATCTTACGAGAACCGCCACAAAGCCGGCCTGCCCGAACACATCGCCTATCCCTGGAAGACCGAGCTCACCGAAGAGACGTCTCCCCGGCTGCGGCTACATTCCACAGGCGATGACCCACGGCACGATGGAGTGCACCGATCTGGCGCATCGATCAAATTCTACCAGGGAGGCCTCGGCCTCGACGTGATCACCCATGTGCCGACGGTCAGACCCCACGATTCAAACATCCCTCATTTCCATGGTACGTCGTGAGTCTGGAAGTGCCGGCGAAGAACAAACATTATCTGACGGCGCTCCAGCGCTACACCGTTGCGGTCGAGTCCCGCGCGGCGCTCGCTGAAGCGCACCGCGAGATGAACGAGCGTTGCGAGGAGTTTGGTGCGACTACTATCGAGCCAATCAAAGAGATTCCGGCGGCCATTCTTTTCTGATATGCGATCTGGACCGCAACTGGTGGGAAATCGCTTCGCTAGCGAATTGAGCCCGTCATGCTCAGCGCCTCGCTCGTGCCCTGTGCGCAGCGCGCCGGTATCTCGCCTCCTCCTTAGTCCAACGAGCGGTCGAAAAACTGGGAGTCGCGAAGAAGTAATTGCGGAGGTTGCCATGTCAGCTTCGTCAAAGCCCGCGGTTGAATCGCTGGGTATCGTCAAAGGACATTACGAGTGTCACTCGTTGGACGAATCGCTACCAGTCCTGTCGGAACTGCTCGCTCTGGAAACCGTCGATCGTCGCGATAAAGAAGCGACAATGAAGCATCCCAACACGGAGTGGTTGCTTGTCGTTCACGAAAGCGGACCGGACGTGGAGGATAAACCCTTTCGCAATCACTACGGCGTGCGCGTGACGAATAACGAAGAAGTGGACCGGGCTTACCAATATTTGACGGCAAGAAAAGCTGAACTGGGCTTGAAGAAAGTCGTCATGCGCAATGAGCGCCCCGGTTCATATTCCGTATTCTTCGTCGAGCCAGGAGGCAATTATTGGGAAATAGAGTCGTATCAACATCGTCACGAAGCCGGATTGTCTTACGACGTGTCCTATCCCTGGGCCGCGCCGCTTACCGAAGAAAGATTTCCCGGCAGAGGATACATCCCTCAGGCATTCACGCACGGCACGATCGAATGCAATAATTGGCAGTCATCTGTCAAGTTCTACACGGAAGGGCTTGCATGGAGATGATCACCCACGTAACGACGCCAAAACCGCACAACATCAAACATTCCTCGAAGCCATGGTACGTCGTGAGCCTGGAGGTGCCGGAACGAAGTCGCAAATACCTCGGCGTTCTGCAGCGGTTCACGATAGCGGTCGAAGCTCCCGCGAAGCTCAGCGAAGCTCGCAACGCGCTGGATGCACGACGCTTAGAATTCGGCATCCACGAAATGAGTCGCATCCAAGAAAGCGAACCGGCCAATCGTTCTTGCTCTGCGACCTGAACCGCAACTGGTGGGAGATCGAATGCGCGTAGAATAACCCAATCGCAATTGCATGGATGCCTGGAGCACTGAAGTATGATTCTTAAACCCATTACTCCAATACTCCATCACTCCAATTCCATTCTCATCGAATAGGAGAGCTTATCCATGAACGTCAACGAACTCGACGTTAAGAAAACCGGCCTGCTCTTCTTCGACATGCTGAACGTCTACTATCGCGGCGCTTCGGAAGAGACGCAAAAGCGAATGAAGCCGGTGGTCGATAACGCTGTTCGCCTGATGAATGCGGCGCGGCAAATTCGATACCGATCTTCTACGCCATGGCCAACCACCGGCCCGACGGCGAGAGTCGCAGCTTGATCGTCACCGACACCGACATGCGGCTTCGCCCTTGGCCCAACGACGATTGCAATCCGACCGTTCACGGCGCGACGAAGGCTCGTTGGGAGCAGAAAGTTATCGAAGAAATCGCACCCCGCCCGGAAGACTACATTATTCCAAAATTTCGCTGGAGCACTTTTCACCAGACCTATTTTGATTTGGCGCTGCGCTCCCGCAGTATCGACACGATCATTATTTCCGGCGGCGCCGTCGACGTCGGCGTAGCTTCCACGGTCTACTCGGCGCGCGACTCACGACTATAACATTATCGTCGTCGCGACGCCTGCAGCAATTCCCATGAAGACTCCATGGCGGCTTTTATGAATACCGTCTTTCCGCGCATGGCACGGGTCCGAACGACCGACCAGATACTGGAAATGATTCAGAAGGCGATAACATTATCAGTCGGAAGGATTAAGCATGCGCGCGAGATTTGGATTAAGCGTTCCATTGCAGGAGCAGTCTCCCTTTCCCAGCATTTCCTTTCGCTTTCATCCACACGTCCAATCCAATCAACTTGGTTTCATTCACGTCCGACGGGGCGTCTAGGTTTCTTTGCCAATTCTGACAATCACTTTTGATCTGCAATGGAGGGACTAGCCCAAGCCAATCCGATTTGATAATAGGGTTGCGGGCTTGGCCTATGTCAAAAGTCTTAGTGATTGAAAAGAAGGCTACGATTCAAGCGCTGCTGAAAGAGCGGTTCGTTGGCGAATCCATTTTGGTCGACAGCGTGCCCGTTATCGACCAAGCCAGGGAACAGTTCATGGCAACAGGATATGACGTTCTCATCTGGGACGCAGTTACTTCCAAAACAGAACAGTCCAAGGGCCTGGAGCTGCTGGACCGGCTGACAAAAAATTCAAGTCGCACCTACATCATTGTCGTTACTGATCCATGGGCCAGTCCCATTGGCCTCGATCGTCTCAGAGCCTACGCCCACCGCACCCTGACGCGTCCGGTGCAAGACGATGAGATCTGCGCTCTCGTCACCCAGGCGTTTCTCCAGCAAGCCTCCGGCAACAGCGTTATCAGCCATCACGAAACTTCGATGCCTCTAGAATTCGAAGGCATGCTGGGAGTCAGCTTGCCCATGCAGGATGTATTTCAAAGAATCATAGGGCTGCGACAGAGGACATATCGGTGTTGATCACCGGTGAAACCGGCACAGGCAAGGACATGGTCGCGGCGGCCATTCACAAAAGAAGCATGCGAAAGAGCGGCCCTTACATCGCTGTCAACACAGGTGCGATGTCATCCGAATTGATCGCCAGCGAACTGTTCGGCCACGAAAAAGGCGCCTACACCAATGCCGTGGGAACGGCGAAAGGGTACTTTGAGGAAGCCCACGGCGGGACGATCTTCCTGGATGAAATCAGCACGATCAACGAGAAGGCCCAAGTGAGCCTCCTGAGAGTTCTGGAGACCAAGACATTCCGAGAGTTGGAGGCGAAAAAGATATCTGCGCCAATGTTCGGGTTATCGCGGCGACCAACGAAAATCTGGAAGAAGCGGTCAAACAGAAAAGATTTCGAGAGGATCTTTTCTATCGTCTTGACGTTTTTCGCATTCACGTGCCGGCTCTTCGAGAGCGCCCCGGCGGCGTGGCGCTTCTGACCAATCATTTCGTGCCTCATTTTAATGCCATCTATAAAAAAAATGTGCGTGCCATCGCCAAAGATACCTGGCCTTGTCTTCGGAACTATTCCTGGCCGGGAAACGTACGGGAACTGAAAAACGTCATTCAGCGCGCAGTCCTGATGGCGAAGGGAGAAGAGCTGACCCCTGACCTTCTGCCACTAAGAATAAGGACGCTAGACACCACACAAACAAATCGCTCCGGCTCAACCCATGCCCCATCCACACAGGCATGACTCTTGATAGCCGTCGAGCGCGAATTCATCCGCATGACTCTTGCAGCCACTCAGGGCAACAAAAAAGAGGCGGCCCAACGACTCGGCATCAGTCGACGGGCTCTTTACGATAAACTCAAAAAACACGGACCCCTGTGATGGGCAACGAGATCGCGAAACTTCCTTTAAAGTCGCTTTCCTCGCCTCTTCCTCCCTTCGCATCGACGTTTCGGCCGTGTAAAGTATTCGTACTCGTCCCGCACGACGTGTGAGTTCTTTGCACACTGCGAAGCGACGCTTTTTCCTGCTGCTGAAAACATTTTCCTTATGGAGCCGCGCATTATCGCGACTCGTCCAACATCTAGACTGCTGGCACTTTTATTGCTCTCCTCCCACTGCGAGGCCGGCCTTTGCCGAGACAAAGATCAGCGCTCTGAAACGTCTTCTGTCGTAACGCGGGCCTCTGGAATTCGGAGTGCTTCAACCCCGGAGCGATTAGCGGTGCTCGGTCTCGAATTTTAGCTTGCCCCGCCGGTTCGGTAAGACCTTGCTCGTTTGTGCGCGACGTTGTGCGGAAGTGGAAAGTCAACTTGCCAATTCTGGATGCCGATTGACGAAAGTCCGCGATGGAAACAAGGCGCTTGGGAACAATTCGCCACAACACGTTTGACACCGCCATTCTTCTTTCGACGGGCGAACAGATGGACTTAGTCGAAACGATTTTAAATCTGCGGGATATCAAACCATCGATGCCGGTAATTGTTCTTCATTGATCCGGCAGTCTTCGGACCCAAATGCAGCCGCGCAGGCAATCATTGCGCGCGCCATTCCCGAAATACCGATTTTCACCCTCAGCGAGTTCCAAACGCACCTGGATTCAACCAAAGGCAAAAAAGGACGGGCCAAATAGTACGGCGATATAGTTCGCGTCGAGATTGAATGGGTTTGCAACGCAATTTTTCCTGGGGTCCGGCACTGTCGGGGAAGCCTGGATAAGGATCGGGCTTGGCTGGTGAATATTTAAGTCACACGCGCCGGAAAATTTAGAATTGGCAGCGCAAAAGATGGCTGTGCCGAACGACATCGATCCCCAATGGGAATCGCTTAAGTAATCCTTTAGGAGGCAACCTATGAAAGCAAAAATACATTGGCTGGTAGGCAGCCTGATCGGGCTTGCTCTGTTAGTGGGAGCGATTCAGAAGCTCCATGCCAATGAGTTTTACCAAGGCAAAACGATTCGCTTTGTCGTCGGTTTTGCGGCTGGCGGGGGCTATGACCTGTCGGCTCGAATCGTCGGACGACATATCGGCAAGCATATACCGGGCAATCCAACCATAGTCGTCGAAAACATGACCGGCGCCGGGAGTCTTATCGCGGCGAACTACACTTTTAACAGCGCCAAGCCGGACGGTTTATTCGTAGGCATCTGGAATAGCGCCTATGTGCTGCGCCAGGCCCTCGGCGACAAAGCCATCAGGTTCGATGGCCGCAAGCTAGGGTGGATCGGCGCTCCCACCAAAGGCACGCCTTTTTGTAGCATCATGGCCCATACCGGGTTGAAATCATGGAAGGATGTCCTTGCCGCCAACCGAGAGCTCAAAATGGGTTCAACCGGACCGGGCTCCACCTATGACGACATGCCTCAGATATTGAACCGGACCCAAGGGACAAAGTTCAAGGTTATTAGTGGATATGAGGGCACGAGCACGATCCTCGTGGCCATGCGCAGAAAGGAAGTGGACGGCGGTTGTTGGACCTGGGAATCGGCGCGTACCACTGCCCGGCCTATGCTGGACGCAAAAGGCGACGACAAGCTGATCCCGTTTCTCATCCATACCAAAGAGCCGGATCCTGAGGTAAAGGACCTTCCGCTGATTCCAGAGATAATCAAAGGCGAGGACAACCTTTCCGCTTATCGGACTTGGTCTGGAACTTACGAATTCCAACGTCCCTTTAGTGTTCCACCCGGCACACCTAAAGAACGGCTGCAGCTCCTGCGTAAAGCTTTCGCTGCCACCATGAAGGACCCGGAGTTTGTAGCTGAAGCGGAAAAATCAAAGTTCGACGCCACTTACGTATCCGGAGAAGAGGTCGAGAAGTATGTGGCTAACGTCCTCTCTGTGACTCCCAAAGCCAAAGAGCTTCTCGACTTCTTAATGGTCAAGCCAAAAACATAACCGGTGCGGAAAATTTCCCGGCAAGTGCGCGCATCGACAGGAGGAGCATCATGAAAGCGAAATCATGGCTACTCACAACGGTAGTAGCAACAGGCTTCGTTTTATCCGTCACGACTCCTGCTCAATTATCGGCAGATGACTTCTATAAGGGCAAGACGATCCGGTTTGTTGTGGGACAGGCGGCCGGCGGAGGCTACGATCTCTCGGCTCGGACCATAGCGCGTCACATGGGTAAGCATATTCCCGGCAATCCCAACATCGTGGTTGAGAATATGACCGGCGCCGGGAGCCTCATTGCGGCGAACTATACCTTCAACAGCGCCAAACCGGATGGCTTATTCGTCGGGACCTGGAATGGCGCCCTGATCTTGCGTCAGGCCCTTGGTGATAAAGCCATAAGGCTCGACGGTCGCAAGCTAGGCTGGATCGGCTCTCCAACGAAGGGAACGCCCGTTTGCGGCATCATGGCCTACACCGGATTAAAGAGTCTGGATGAAATTGTCGCCGCAAATCGAGAAATAAAGATGGGCGCCACCGGACCAGGGTCAACCTATGAAGATCTGCCGATGATGTTGAACCTGACTCTAGGAACCAAGTTCAAGGTGATCTCCGGCTATGAGGGCACCGGCACGATCCTTGTCGCCATGCGCAGGAAGGAAGTGGACGGTGGTTGCTGGACCTGGGAATCGATGAGAACGACCGCTCGACCCATGCTCGAGGCGAAGGGGGATGAAAGATTGATCCCTTATCTCATTCACCGCAGGTGGGAAGAACCGGAAGTAAAAAACCTCCCGCTCATTCCAGATGTCTTGAAAAAGGATCCGGACAAGCTCACGGCCTATAAAACCTGGGTCGCGACTTACGAATTTCAGCGCCCCTACAGCGTGCCGCCGGCAACGCCCAAGGAACGCGTTCAGCTCTTGCGTAAAGCCTTCGCCGATACTTTGACAGACCCGGAGTTTTTAGCCGAGGCTAAAAAAGTGAAGCTGGAAGTAACTCACACCTCAGGAGAAGAGATTGAAAAGTACGTGGAGGAGATGTTGTCGATCACTCCGAAGGCAAAAGAGCTTCTTAGCTTCTTATTGACCAAGCCAAAAAAATAAGCGCAGCCGGAAATTGGCCGGCTACTAGTCTCTTAGTCATAATTAAGGAGGAGGAGATCATGAAGGGGAAATTGTGGCTACCCATGGCTGTGGTAGCGAGCTTGGTTCTCACTGTTACGGTTACTTCTCAATCATCGGCCGATGATTTCTACAAGGGCAAGACGATCCGTTTTGTCGTGGGATTGGCGCCTGGCGGCGGCTACGATCTCTCGGCTCGGACCGTCGGGCGGCACATTGGCAAGCATATTCCCGGCAATCCCACCATCGTTGTTGAGAATATGACCGGCGCCGGGAGCCTTATTGCGGCGAACTATACCTTTAACAGCGCCAAACCCGATGGTTTGTTCGTCGGGATCTGGAATAGCGCCCTCGTCCTGCGTCAGGCTCTTGGCGATAAAGCCATGCGCTTCGATGCGCGCAAGTTCGGCTGGGTCGGCGCTCCAACCATAGGCACGCCTCATTGCAGCATCATGACCCACACCGGACTCAAAACCCTCAAGGACGTGCTCGCCACCAATCGAGAGATCAAGATGGGTTCTACCGGACCCGGGTCGACCTACGACGATACGCCTAAGATATTGAACCAGACCATAGGGACGAAGTTCAAAGTGGTCAGCGGCTATGAAGGAACCGGTCCGATCCTCGTTGCCATGCGCAGAAAGGAAGTGGACGGCGGTTGCTGGGGCTGGGAGTCGGCGCGGACTACTGGCAGAGCGCTGTTGGACGCGAAAGGCGATGACAAGCTGATCCCGTTTTTGATCCATCGCCGGGAGTCCGGACCCTGAAGTAAAAGACCTTCCGCTCATTCCGGAAATCATCAAGGGCGAGGATAACCTTTCCGCTTATAACACTTGGGTCGGGACTTTCGAGTTTCAGCGTCCCTTTATGGTTCCACCAGGCACGCCGAAGGAGCGGCTCCAACTTCTGCGCAAAGGCTTCGCCGACACCATGAAGGACCCCGAGTTTATCGCTGAAGCGAAAAAATCCAAGTTGGAAATAACCTACGTCTCAGGGGAAGAAGTCGACAAATACGTGGACAAAGTCCTGGCGGTCACTCCCAGGGCCAAAGAACTTCTCGACTTCCTAATCACCAAGCCGAAAAAGTAGCTCAGCGAAGTTATATGGAATACATCGACGCGTTTTATAATGCCCTGATCAACATCTTGCCTTTTACCAACCAAGGCCAGCAGGCGTTTTTATTCATGCTGGTGGGAATCTTTATCGGTTTCTGGGTCGGCATTCTGCCCGGCTTGGGAGGCGCCGCAACCTTGGCTCTCATGCTCCCATTCATCTACAAAATGGATCCCACATCGGCCTTCGCCTTTCTCTTGGGGGCAAACGCGGTAACCGCTACGACCGGAGATATTACCTCGATCCTTTTCGGCGTCCCAGGTGAAGGCACCACAGCTTCCACCATTGTCGATGGTCACCCAATGGCCAAGAAGGGAGAAGCCGGGCGAGCCCTGGGCGCAGCCTTGATGAGTTCCTTGGTCGGCGCCATTTTCGGCGCCTTGGTCTTGGCGTTGGCGATCCCTATTGCCGCCCCGCTGGTCCTCTCCATCGGTTCTCCGGAATTCTTCATGCTCGCCGTTCTGGCTATCACCTTTGTTGGATCACTGAGCGGGGGGAACATCGTCAAGGGTCTCATGGCCGGGGGCCTCGGGCTAATGATTTCTACCATCGGCTCTGGACCCTATACGGGGCGTCCCGCGCTTCACTTTTGAGGGGATCCTGGGACTAGGGCCGTCGATCTTTTTGTGGGACGGCATCGCTCTCGTTGCCGTGACCATAGGACTGTTTGCCATCCCGGAGATTATCGACTTGGCCATCAAGGGAACGAGCATTGCCCGGGAGCAAGTTGGAAAGCTCGGCGGTGTCATGGAGGGCGTGAAAGATACCTTCCGCCACTGGTGGCTGGTTCTCAAGTGCAGCGCGCTCGGCGCGTACGTAGGCATACTTCCAGGTGTTGGCGGGGGCACGGCGCAGTGGGTAGCATACGCTTACGCAGTTCAGAGTTCACCTGACAAGGAGCGCTTTGGCAAAGGCGCGGTCGAAGGAGTGCTCGGCCCCGGAGCCGCCAATAACTCCACCCGTGGCGGCGATCTGATCACCACCGTAGCCTTTGGCATTCCGAGCAGTGTCTCGACCGCGATTTTGTTTGGCGCCTTCCTCATCCAGGGGATCGTGCCGGGCCCAGACATGCTGAATCCGGCGAAACATCTCACGCTCACCTTTTCCTTCGTCTGGATTATTATCGTCTCCAACATCATCACGGTTGCTGTTTGTTTTCTTTTTCTCAAACAATTGGCAAAGATCACCAACATAAGAGGATCGCTACTCATTCCCTTCCTTCTCCTGCTCATTTACCTCGGCGGATTCACCGTCAAAAATAGCTTCGGCGACATGATCATGGTGCTGATTTTCGGCGCGCTCGGTTGGCTCATGGTCCAGTTCGATTGGCAGCGGCCGCCTTTGCTCGTAGGCCTGGTATTGGGAACCATCACGGAAAGAAACTTCTGGATCTCCACCAGGGCATATGGATTCGACTGGCTCCTGCACCCGGGAGTCCTTATCATTGCCGTTTTCATCATCGGAGCGATTTTTTACTCCATTCGCCAGATCCTGCGTGAGAAGAAGCAAACCCCTACCGGCGCTCCCGGAATCGGCGCCGGACCCTGAGATCACGCTGATCAGCAGCCCGGTTTATCGACCGCTCTTTGCGCTTTTCTTTGTCGGGCTGTTTATCTATGTGCTGCGCGAGATTTATTTCGAGATCCGCCCAATGGAAGAGCGCGCCGCTCTCTTTCCCGATGGTTCTCGGCATTCCCTGTCTGGCTTTGGCCCTGTGGGCTTTTGGCCAGGAACTTTTCAATGTTCTGCGACACAAGACCGACGCAGCAAATCCCGGCGAAACTTCATCTCCCCTCGAACCGGCCGTTGTGCGCCGTCGCGCCTTCTCCATCGTCGCTTGGATCTTAGGTTTTTTTCTTGCCATTTGGCTCTTAGGCTTTCCAATCGCCGTGCCGGTTGCATGCTTTCTCTATTTTCGACTTGCCGGCGGTGAGAAATGGTCGGTTAGCATTCCATTGAGTCTGATAGCCGGAGCCATTTTTTACGGCTTGTTCGATTACTTTCTCCACCTGCCTTTTCCTGAAGGCACACTTTTAACGTGGTTAAACCTCTCTGGATAGGTTTTCGCTTTTATGACTGCCACCGACCGATTACTTAGCGGTTAAAATTCTTCAGAGCGTTGACACGAATCATTGTGTAAGCATGGGAACGCTCATCCTCGTTGCGTCAGAAAATCGGACAGGCGGCGGTCATGGATCAGCGGCCAATTACGTTTACAACGTCGCCAAGCCGGATGGTTTGACCTTCGGGTTAGTCACTCCCGCGCTTTATATCGAACAGCTTATGGGACGAAAAGAGGTGCAGTTTGACTGGCCCAAGTATTCTTATGTCGGCTCGCCGGAGAGAACGGAGCGAATCTTCTATATTCGCGCCGACAGCGCTTACAAGATGATCGAGGATATGCGCAAGGCGGCAGAGCCACCCAAGTGCGGCGCAACAGGGGTCGGCACTGCGAGTTATTATTGGCCCAAGCTTCTCGCTGACACCTTTGGGTTTAAGTTGAATATTGTATCCGGTTACCCGGGCGCAGCCGATGTCAATCTAGCCATTGAGAAAGGCGAAATGCACTGCTGGGGTGGTACCGTTCAGGCCTTCTTTGGCAGTGAGCCCGGCCGCACCTGGGCCAAGACAGGATTCGTTCGCGTGCTCACACAAGGCGGACAAAAGCGCCATCCGCAACTGCCTGATGCTCCGACGATCCGAGAGCTCATGGATAAACACAAAATCAGTGACGGACCAGGGGGTTGGCTAAAGTGCTTCTAGCTCCTGACGATCTGGGGCGCCCCTTGTTTGGTCCCCCGGGAATTCCCACAGACCGAATCAAAATTCTTCGCGCCGCGTTTATGAGGATGTTGAATGATCCCGATGTTTTGGCGGAAGCCCTAAAGAAAGGGCTGGAGCCAAGTCCGATCAGCGGAGATGAACTCGAGGGGTTGGTAAAAGAGCTTGTTCAGCCGCTGGAAGTGATCCAGCGCATGAAAACATTTCTGCAGAATTAGGCGAGAGACCTGACATCCGCGCGGAGATCGAAATGTCATAGAAATTTCGATCCGAAGGTGCAACGCGTTGGCAATGGAGAGTTCTATGAAAAAAATTCTCTTTGGCCTTTTGTTTTTACTGGTGTGGAACTCCATCCTTTACGCCCAGACGCCTTTCTATCAGGGCAAAACGATTACGCTCGTAGCAGGGACCACCGCGGGAAGCCAGTATGATGCTCATGCGCGCCTCATAGCCCAACATTGGGGCAAGCACATTCCAGGAAATCCAGACGTCATCGTGCAAAATATGCCGGGGGCCGGCTCTTTGATCGCGGCAAACCATCTCTACAACGTGGCCAAAGCCCGACGGTCTGACGATCACGTCGATCATCCCGGCGATTTATTTCAATCAACTCGCCGGACGCAAAGAGGTCCAGTTCGACTACGCTAAATTCAATTGGATCGGCAGCGTGGACCGCTCAGATAATCTCATGTATATGCGCTCCGATACGCCGTTTAAAACGATCCATGACGTACGGCGCGCCGCGCAGCCACCCAAGTGCACCGCCACGGGAACCGGCACCGTCGGCCACTACATGCCAAAACTTTTAAATGAAACGATCGGAACGAAATTTGAAATCATTTTAGGTTATCCGGGCGGACCGGAAATGGATCTGGCGGTGGAGAAAAACGAGGCTCAGTGCCGCGCGTTTACCCACGCGGCTTGGTTCAGCGGCGAGCCCTATCGGACCTGGCAGAGCCAAAGGATTCGCTCATGTGTTGATTCAAACCGGGAAAAAACGGGATGAGCGGCTACCGCAAGTCCCGACCCTCAACGAGCTGATGGATGAGTTTAAGACCGAAGAGACGGGGCGCCGCTTAGCTAACGTGGTTCTCGCTTCCGGAGAACTCGGCCGTCCCTACCTGTTGCCTCCCGGGATACCCGCCGAACGGCTCAAAATTTTACGTGAAGCCTTTATGAAACTGATGGCTGATCCCGCCTTTTTGGCCGACGTCAAAAAACGGGGTCTAGAGGCGGAACCCTCCACCGGAGAAGAGCTTGAAAAGTTGGCAAAAGAAGTGATGACCCAACCACCGGAGGTCATCGAACGGGTGAAAAAACTCATGGGAAAATAGCTCTGCGGTCATCGATCGATGCTTATCAGCCATTGGCAACTCGAAGAGGTTCAGACGAGCGAGCGATATAACGCGTACATCCAAGAATCGGGCATTTTGCTGTCGTAACGTAAAAGGGAGCGAGCCTACGAAAAGTTTGCTTCTCGCCTTATTGGTGGCCGCCAGCTCTCTGGCAGCCGGTGTTTGCGCGGCCTCGGTCCGCGCTCGGACACCGCAGTTGAGTCGAAGGCGCGAAGAAAGAACAGAAAATTGGTTTTCTACATCACGATGGATTTGCCGCAGAACATACAAAGTCGTTCACGACTTCGTTCAGAAATATCCGTTCTTGGACCTTGAGCTTCACCCGCTCGAAGCCGAAACGCTGGTCAAAAAAGTTCAAATCGAGGCTCGCAGCCGGCATGTCTACCTGGGATGTCCTGCTGGGCGGTGGTGGCTTATTTCAGCCCTTATCGGAAGCAAACTTGCATCGCCTCGTACCATTCGCCCCAGCGGGCAAGCCATCAGCGATGCTTTGAATGCACAGCGAGGGTTATTGGTCCGGCTACTACATCAACCCTCTACGTGCTCGGTTACAACACAACCTCAGTTAAAGAAGAAGAGATTCCCAAATAGCTATGACGACCTGCTTGATCCGCGCTGGAAAGGCAATCGAATCGCCATCGATAGCACCGCTCACGGATTATTGCGGGGGCTCACAGCAACTTGGGGCGAGACAAAGCGGTTGCCTACCTAAAACGACTTGCCGATCAGCAACCAGTCATGGCTCGCGCGAGCATTACGGCGGTGGATTCCCTGCACATCGGCAATGTTTCAATGGTGATCGCGCGCGCTCCGGTGATTCACGGATACAAGAAAAAACTACGGCTCGCCGATCGACTGGACACTTTCTCGGACCCGTTGTCGCCCAGATCGACGCCGTCATGTTGTCCGCTCAGTCTCGAAGTCCCAATGCAGCGCGGCTTTTTGTTGATTTTATTCTGTCCAAAGAGGGCCAGAGCGGTCTAGCCGGCGTTCAGCAGATTCCGGTTCGCAGAGACATGGAACCACGGTCGAAGCCTGTGTTCCAAGGCCATCAGTGGTTCGTGGAACGACCGGACAAGCATGAAAATTTCACCGAGACGGTCAAGCTGTTTCGGGAGATTTTTGGATCGCGCTAATTGCTCACGCTTGTGTGTCCGTGAGTGAACGGTGAAAAAAGTTCTAAAAAATTGGCGCAGAAGCCAGCCAGCAATCACCTTTGGAGGCTCATCATGAACAAACGTATCACTCTCTGCAGTAGCAGTTCTCACGGCTTTGTATGTCTCCCACGGGCAAGCCCAGGAACCATTTTACAAAGGAAAGACCATAACCATTCTCGCCGGCACTGGGGCGGGCAACGTTTACGATATCTTTGCCCGGCTGTTCGCCCGCCATATGGGCAAGCACATCCCGGGCAACCCGGACATCATTGTCCAAAACATGCCCGGCGCGGCATCGATGATCGCGGCAAATCATCTTACTAACGTGACAAAGCCCGACGGATTGACCATCGGCGCGATTTTCCCGGCTCTCTACTTCGACCAGATCATTGGACGCTCAGAGGTAAAATTCGATTGGGGCAAGTTCATCTGGCTCGGCAGTCCGGCCAAATCAGACCAGCTTCTCTACATGCGCGCCGATTCCCCCTATAAGTCGATTGAAGACGTCGTGAGAGCCTCTCCTCCACCCAAGTGCGGCGCAACCGGAACGTCCTCGACCGCTTACTACATTCCCAAATTGCTGGATCAAAACATCGGGACGAATTTCGAAATTGTCTTAGGTTACAAAACCGGCACGGATATCGATCTGGCGGTGGAAAGAGGCGAAGTGATCTGCCGCGCTTTTACCATTGAAGCGTTTTTTGCCCGCGAGCCGTTTTTTACCTGGGTCAAGAAAAAATTTGTGAGAGTCCTGATCCAAACGGGAAAGAAACGGGACGAGCGTCTCAAGGACGTGCCAACCATCCCTGAGCTTATGGACAAGTACAAGACAGATGACATGGGGCGGCGCCTGGCAGATCTAGTTTTGGCCGGCGGCGAATTCGGCCGCCCCTATGTCCTGCCACCCGGTACACCCGCCGATAAAGTGAAAATTATCCGCGAAGCGTTCGTGAAGACACTTAAAGATGAAGCGCTGTTAGCGGATGCCAAAGCAAGCAAACTCGACGTAGAACCGAGCACGGCCGAGGAACTCGATAGGCTCGCCAAGGAAGTCATCAGCCAGCCGCCGGACATCGTCGCGAGGATGAAGAAACTGCTGGGCAAGTGAGATTTGGAGTCATCACGTGTCGCACGGAAGCCAAAAGCGAGGTCCGCATGAAATGCAAAAAAGATTTCTTAGGACTTTCCGCAGGGCGATAGTGTAGCGCGTCCTTCGCGAGAGGGCGCTGCTATGATTAGGTTCTAAGACACAGGAGGTATGTATGGACTTGATAAAGAAGATTCTTGCGCCGACTGATTTGTCTTCCTTCTCAGCAAGCGGAGTCCGCTATGCATGTAATTTGGCCAAGGCCGTGGGCGCTGAAGTGATTGTGGCCCACGCGGTGAGCACCAGCGAGTTTATGTCTCACGCAACCAGTTTGAAGATAACTTCTTCCGGAGCCGAGGCAGATGACTTATTAGGCAAGCTTGCGGAACATCATAAGCTGTTGCTGCAGAAGTTTACGGAGCAGCAGTTGCCTAGTGCAGAGGCGGATGTAAACGTTCAGCCGATTGTCGAGATAGGAGACCCGCACACCCTGATCGTCAACTGGGCAAGAGATAAAGCAGTTGATCTCATTGTGATGTCCACCCATGGTCGGAGCGGTCTTTCCCGAATGCTATTGGGCAGTGTGACGGAAAAGGTTCTTCGAAGCGCTTCCTGTCCTGTGCTCGCAATTCCTTCTCACGAGCGATGAGCTTGAAAAACTCGCGAAGGAAGTCACCGGGCCTTACCGAATACGGAGAAGCATAACGAGCTGACCTTTTGCGAACAGTTTTGCAAGAACTCGGCTGAAATTATGGTTCAGCCGCCAGAGGTCATCGAGAGGGTCAAAAAAGTCGTGGAAAATAAAATGGAAGTGAGCGGAAGAAGTGGGTTCATGATTCTCCAGCTACCACGGAGGCCAAAATGAAAATAATCATATTAGCTATCTCTCTTCTTCTAATCGGGAGCCCTGCCGTCCAGGCCCAGGCTCCTTACTATCAGGGCAAGACCATCACGTTCATCACAGGATCGCAGCCAGGGGAGCTGTTTGATCTTTATGCGCGGGCCGTCGGTCAGCATATGGTAAAGCACATCCCAGGAAATCCCGACGTTATTGTTCAGAACATGCCGGGGGCAGGCCACATGATCGCGGCCAATTATGTCTACAACATTGCCAAGCCGGACGGTTTGACTCTAGCCGGAACCCTCGCGACCCTCTACATTGATCAACTAGTTGGACAGCCGGAGGTAAAGTACGACTGGGCAAAGTTCAGCTGGATCGGCAACGCGGGCAAGTCACCCTCGATGCTTTATATGCGGGCCGACAGCCCCTTCAAGACCATCGACGATGTTCGTAACGCGAAGGAGCCTCCCAAATGCGGTTCCACGGGCATCTCTAATTCCGCTTACGTCGTACCCAAACTGCTGGAGGAAACGATCGGGGCAAAGTTCAACGTCGTACTCGGCTACAAGGGTGGCTCTTCTATCGACCTGGCGGTGGAGAGAGGTGAGGTGGTGTGCCGCGCTTTCAGCATAGAGGCTTACTTCTCGCGCGAGCCTTTTCATACATGGCGCAAGAAAGGGTTCGTGCGGGTACTGGTCCAAGGTGGAAAAACAAGGGACGAAAAGTTGCCCGATGTGCCAACGATCCATGAAGTCATGGAAAAGTACAACACGCCGGAATCGGGACGGCGATTAGTGAGAGTGATGCTGGCTTCCGAGGAATTTTTCCGACCTCACTACGGTCCTCCAGGTATGCGGCCGGAGCACGTGAAAATTCTCCGCGAGGCCTACATGAAAACAATGAAAGACCCCGCGTTTTTGGCCGACGCCAAACATAGAAAACTAGAGATACATCCAACCAGCGGCGAGGAAATGGACGACCTCATCAAAGAGGTTATGTCCCAGCCACCAGCGGTCATCGAACGGATGAAGAAGCTGCTGGGAAAGTAAACGCGCAAAAACTTTCGGGTCCTATTAGTTGGCACGTTAAGCGAAAAGAAGAAATATGCGTACAGGAAGAATAATTCCGCTGCTAGCGATTGGCGCTCTGGTTGGCTTTACAACATGGGCAGTTTCGGTCCGCGCCCAAGAACCTTTTTATAAGGGTAAAACGATCCGCCTTATCGTGGGGCTCGCACCAGGCGGCGGCTACGATCTTTATTCGCGGGTGATCGCCCGCCAGATGGGAAAGCACATTCCCGGTAATCCGACGATCGTGGTTGACAACATGACCGGCGCCGGAAGCGTGATTGCAGGGAATTATATGTACAAAGCGGCCAAGCCTGACGGGCTCACCATAGGCCATATTCTGGGCGGTCTGTTCTTGCAGCAGCTCCTCGATAGTCCAGCGATCGAATTCGACGGCCGCAAATTTGAGTACGTCGGCGTTCCGACTCAGGACCATTTTTTGATCGGGTTGTCTAAAGCGACGGGGATTACGAGCTTCGAGAACTGGATGGCTTCAAAAAAACCCGTCAAGCTCGGCGGCGTGGCCCCAGGGGGTGCGACTGATGATGTTCCCAAAGTCCTCGCAGCCACATTAGGTCTCCCCATCAAGGTCGTTACCGGCTATAAGGGCACGGGGCCGGTTCGGCTGGCCTTTGACAGCGGGGAAGTGGACGGGGTTTGTAATGCCTGGGAGTCGTTCAAGTCAACTTGGCGCAAGCAGGTGGACTCAGGAGACGTCGTGATGGTTCTCCAGGCGACCGTCAAAGGGCATCCGGAGCTGCCGAATATTCCCGTCGCATTTGATTTTCTGAAGACTGAGGAAGCGCGAAAACTTTTTCAAGCGGTCGTTCGGGTCCATGGGCCTTCGACCCGTCCTTATTTTCTTCCGCCGGGTACCCCCAAAGAGCGAGTCCAGATCCTGCGCAAGGCTTACATGGATACCATGAAGGACCCGGAGTTCCTGGCTGACGCCAAGAAGGCGAAGTTGGATCTCAATCCCGATGACGGCGCGGGACTGGAGCGAAACGTCAAAGAGATTTTCGATCTCGAGCCGACGCTGGTGGCCAAGCTGAAGGAAATTCTCAAATAGTGTTGAACTAAGTACGGAACAAAATCAGCGTGAGGCGCACTTGTCGAAAGAGTAACGACATCAAATAATTTTTATGGGTTATACACCCTCCATCTCTTGCGAAAAACCGCTCCAACCGCGGTGGCGTCAGTTTGCTCTGTAAGGAGATCTGCGATGGCAAAGAAAATCAATCCCTCTAAACTCTCACTTGGGTTTCTGCAGGTTGCTCTGCTGGTCCTTTGTATTCTTTGCCCTCGGCTGGCTCGGTCACAGACCCCATACTATCAAGGTAAAACCTTAACGATCATTCAGGGCACGGCGCCCGGAGGATCTTCGGACATGCTAACCCGCTCGATGATGCCGTTCTTGCAGAAGCATATTCCGGGAAATCCGACGATCGTGTCCGAATACATGCCTGGCGGGGGCGGGACCAAGGCCGCCAATCATGTCTTCAAGAACGTCAAGCCCGACGGACTGACGATCGGACGCATTGGCGGAGGGCTGGTCGCTAACGCCATTCTCGGCGAAAAGGGGGTCTTGTACGACCTCGATAAATTTATCTATCTGGGCTCGCCCCACAGCACCTATCACTGGGTGTTTCTCACCCGGCGGGAAACGGGCGTGAAAACCATCGATGATCTCCGCTCGGCTTCCAAGCTGAGAATCGGCGCGCAAGCCGTCGGTCATTCCATTTACTTCGTCGGTCGAATGTTTGCGTACCTGATCGGGATTAACGATCCCAGCTTCGTGGTTGGTTATTCGGGAACCGAGCTTGATGCCGCATTGGCGCAGCGGCGAAATTGACGCCCGGATCAATAACGCGGACACCACGCTGACGCGAAACGTGGAACTGCTAAAGACCGGTGCGGTTGTCCCGCATGTCATCATGGAAGTTCCGAAGGGCCTGAAACACCATCATTTTTCGAACTTGCCTGAAATCGAGAGCTTCGCAAAGTCGGAGCGAGAGCGGAAGCTTTTGCACATGGTGCGCGTTTTCCGGCAATTCGGTACGCCGTCCATCTTGCCGCCGGGAACTCCGAAAGAGCAGGTTGAAATTCTAAAAATCGCCATGGTCAAAACGTTTAAGGATCCGGAGTTTCCCGCTGAATACAAAAAATTCACCGGCGATGAGGCGACGCCCCTCATGCCGGACGAAATGGAAAAAGCTCTAAAGGAGCTGCCGCGCGATACCGAAACCGTAGCGCTTTTTAAAAAATTGAACGCCGCGGGACCGCTGCCCGCACGATAGCGACGCAGGTCAAATCGTTCCAGTCGCTTAAAACGTTCAAATCGGTTCGAGCGATCGTGCGGATACCGTCATGCGCCAAATCGCCGGAGAGAAATTATGAAAAACTGTGAAATGAGATTGTGGACGAAAGCAATCCTTTTGCTTGGCGCGCTAAGCGCCGTCATACCCACCCATGCGTATTGCCAAGCTGACTTCTATCGAGGCAAGACCATAAGAATCGTGCAGGGACGAAACCCCGGAGGTTCGGGAGATCTAAGAGTCAAGGCGGCAGTGCCATTCCTGCAAAAATACATTCCGGGAAATCCCACCATCGTTCAGGAATACATGCCGGGAGGCGGCGGGAGAAAAGCAGCGAACTCTGTTTTCGAGTCGGCCAAACCCGACGGGTTGACCCTCGGAAACACTGGCGGCGGTATGGTGGCAAGCGCCGTGCTCGGAGAAAAGGGCGTTAACTATGATCTCGATAAGATGATCTTTCTCGGCTCGCCCTATAGTTCTACTCATTACGTGTTTTTGACCCGCAGAGAGGCGGGTTTGACGAATCTGGAAAAACTCAGGTCCGCCTCGGGCGTGCGCATCGGCGCGCAATCCGTGGGGCATACGATTTACAACATCGGACGAGTTTTCGCTTGGTTGACGCCGCTGAAAGACCCCAACTTCGTCACGGGGTACTCGACTCCAGAGCGCGATGCAGCGTTTATGTCCGGGGAGATCGACGCCATCGGCACCGCCGACGATCATCTTACGCGCAACATTGATTGGGTAAAGAACCACAAGATCGACCTTCACATGATGTTGGAAGTTCCCAAGGGGCTAAAGCATCCGCAATATGGTCATCTGCCCGATCTGGAAACCTTTGCCCGTTCGGAGAAGCAGCGTAAAGTGCTTACGCTGTTCCGCACCTTACGGCTTACGGGGTCGCCCTTTTTCGCCCCACCCGGAACACCGGTGGAGCGCATCGAGATACTCAAACAGGCGATCACCAGGACTTTCAACGATCCGAGTTTTCCCAATGAGTACAAAAAACTTGTCGGTGACGATCCTTCGCCGCTTTTCCCGGATGAAAATCAAAAAGCGATTCGGGAATTGCCTCGGGATACGGAGACGATTGCGCTTTTCAACAAGCTGGCCGGTCCGGGACCGCTGCCGCCGCGATGAAAACGCAGTTCAAGTCGTCGCAGCCGTTCAAAGCGTTCCAAGCGTTCTGTTCGATGGCGCGTGAAAGGAGGCCCATAATGGTGAATAGACGCACACTGAAATTCCGGATCCAAACTGCGTTGCTATACGCGGCGGCGATCGGTCTGCTGCCGAATATTTCTTACGCTGAGGAGAATTTTTACAGCGGTAAAACGATAACGCTTGTCGCTACCACGGCGCCAGGCGGAACCGGCGACCTGCGCGTGAAGGCCATGATGCCATTCCTGAAAAAACATATTCCGGGAAACCCCACCGTCGTCATTCAATACATGGACGGCGGAGGCGGCCGTAAAGGTGCCAATTACCTCTTCAACTCGGTCAGGCCCGACGGGCTTACCATCGGGGCAGCCAGTGGCGCCATCGTCGGACTCGCCATCATGGGCGAGAAAGGGGTTTCTTACGACCCTGATAAATTCATCTATCTCGGCACGCCGGAACATGAGAATCACGCGATCATTTACTCGAGACGGGAGGTTGGGCTGGACAGCTTGGAAAAGCTCCGGGCGGCCTCCGGTATTCGCATCGGCGGGCAAACGGTCGGTCATGTGTCCTACGTCGCAGGTCGATTGTTTGCTTACTTTCTGGACATGAAAGATCCCAAGTTCGTCGTCGGCTACAGCGCGCCCGAGGTAGACACGGCCCTGATGGCCGGCGAGCTCGACGCTCGCGCGAACAACGCGACTTCGGCGCTGCGACGTAATCCGGACTGGTTGAACAAAGGTCTGATGAATTTTCACGCGATCATGGAAACTCCCCTGGGAGATAAGCATCCGCGCCTTGGACACCTTCCGGAGATAGGAAGCTTCGCGAAAAACGAAAGGGAGAAAAGGCTTCTTGCTATATGGCGCGCCTTCCGTGGCGTGGGTTCGCCCTATGTCCTGCCTCCGGGAACGCCGATGGAAAGAGTGAAAACTCTGGAAACCGCAATACTCAAGATCTTCAAGGACCCGGAGTTTCCTCCCTACTTCAAAAAATTGGTTGCCGATGAGGCTTCGCCACTGGGCCCGGCGGAATTGAGAAAGGTGGTAGCCGATATTCCGCGCGATACGGAGACGTTAGGACTGCTAAAGACGTTATCCGGCGCAGGCCCGCTGCCGGCGCGGTAGCGCTTAGGCTTTAAGTTCAACGCGGAGTTCAAGGTTCCACGTTCAAGGTTCAATCTCTCGGGAAGGAGGACTTCAATGAAAACAAGAAATAGCTTTATCAATATTTCACTCCAGGTCACGATCGCTGCGTTGCTGGTCTTTTGTTTCGTTGCCCCGGGGTTGTCCCTAGCACAAACTCCCTTTTATCAAGGCAAGACTATCACCATCGTTCAAGGCCGCGATCCCGGCGGCACGGGTGATATACGAGTCAAAGCTGTGGTTCCCTTCTTACAAAAATATATTCCGGGCAATCCGAATATTTTGAGCGAGTACATGCCCGGCGGGGGCAGCCGAAAAGCCGCAAATCACATTTTCAAAACGGCGCAGCCCGATGGTCTAACCATCGGCAACCTCGGTTCCGGTATGGTTGCGGTCGCCGTGCTTGGCGAGAAAGGCGTCTTGTACGATCTCGATAAGTTCATTTACCTGGGGTCTCCCTTCAGCAGCCACCAATCCATTTTCGTCACCAGGAAAGACGCCGGATTGAGCAGCATCGAGAAACTTCGAGCCGCTGCGGGGATTAGGATCGGCGGGCAGTCTGTCGGTTTTTCTACTTACAACGAGGGGCGTCTCTTCGCGTACATACTCGGTCTTAAGGAACCAAACTTCGTAACCGGCTACGGTGGAGCCGAACTCGACCCAGCGCTGATGCGTGGCGAGATCGACGCCAGGGCGACCAGTGCGGATACCGTCTTCCGACGAAACCCGGAGTGGCTCGAAAAAAACCTCGTAGACTTTCACTCGATCATTGAAGTTCCCAAGGGGGACAAACATCCGGGCTTTGCCAATCTGCCCGAGCTGGAGACGTTCGCAAAAACCGAAAAGGATCGCAAGATAATGACGATGCAGCGCGCATTCAGGGTTACCGGCCAGCCATTTGTGCTCCCTCCGGCGACGCCCAAAGAGCGCGCACAAATTCTCCGCGAAGCATTTCACAAGGTTTACAAGGATCCCGAGTTTCACAAAGAATACAAAAAACTGACTGCCGACGATGCCACTCCCCTCATGCCGGAAGCACACGAAAAGGTGATCAGAGAAATTCCCCGCGACCCCGAGATTGCTGAGATTTTCAAGAAATTGGTTGGCGCTGGTCCTCTGCCGCCGCATTAGATCAACGCCAGAGTCATTCTGGTGATTCCTACGGGCGACCGCAGAGGGTCGCCCGTAGGAGGGCACCCAGAGGGGCACTACATTTTTCGGGCATTAAAGCAGACGGGACCGCCACCACGGCGTAAGATTCTTGTTTCACCGGCGTCTAAAAGGTAAGAGTTCTAATGGATGAGAAGACAGGAATCCCTCCGATTGGTTTTGTCCTGGGCGCTGTTTTTCGGGATGCTGCTACCGACTATCGCCGCCGGTCAAAACGCCCCGGCAGCGGAGCGACAGAAAATCGAATCGCTCATTAGACAGGTGGGCGACCTCAAAGACGCCAAATTTATCCGCAACGGTTCCACTTACGAAGTCTCGAGTGCCGTTCGCCTCCTGCGCGGAAAATGGGACGCCAACGCTGCCGAGGTAAAAACCGCCCGTGATTTTATCGACAAAGTCGCGAGCGCGTCGGGCACATCCGGCAAGCCCTATCTCATCCGATTCAAAGACGGTCGTGAAATAAAAAGTCGCGAGTACCTTCTCGCAGAACTCCAAAAACTCGAACCGTAATCGCTCGCCCGTTATTTCAACTAGAGTTGAGCTTCGCAAGTCGCTCAAATGAAGGCGTTCTTCGAGGTTCTCGGCACGCACGCAAATTCTCCAGTGATTTAATCCACCCTCCGTTCGTCCTGAGCCTTATCGAAGGATGAACGGCATTTTTCAGTACCTCCACTACATGAGCATCCGGAACTCCCGTCGACGAGCAAATTGCTCCCGCACCCGGTAGCCGCAAGATGATCATTCGCCGGGGCATTGCTCTTGCTCCAGTCGATGATCGTGCGCGTCAAAACCCTATTTCTGCTCGGCGTGCTCACCACCACGGCGCTCGAAGCCGGTTTGAAATCTCGTCAGGAGGCGCTTGCTGGCATTTCCGAGCCATCCAGAGAATCTCGCAACGAAACTCCCGAAAGCCGCCTGGTCATCCGCGTGATCGACGGCGACACAATCGTGGTTAGTCCGAACGAAAGGGTGCGACTCATCGGCGTCGATACGCCGGAAACCGTTCATCCGAATAAAGCTGTTCAGTGTTTCGGCAAGGACGCCAAAGAGTTCACCCGAAGCATGGTGGAACACCGAGCCATTCGCTTGGTTCTCGACGAAACTAACCGAGTACGCAATCACAAAGATCGCTACGGCCGCACCTTAGCCTACGTTTATTTTGACGACGGCACGATGCTTAACGCCGAGCTCATCCGCCGGGGATATGCCCATGCGTATACTCGATTCCCGTTTCGCCACGTTGTAGAATTTCGCCAACTGGAACGCATCGCTCGCGGCCAAGCAGTCGGTCTTTGGGCGAGCTGCCGCGTTCAATAATGCCAATGGGCTGGAGGAAGAAGTAAATATGTCCGTCGTCGTTCGAACGACCTTGTTGCTCGTCGGGTCAAATGTATTCATGACGTTTGCCTGGTACGCGCACTTAAAAAATCTCAATGATCGGAAATGGGACATCGCGGCGCTCGCGAGCTGGGGCATCGCCCTGTTCGAGTATCTGCTCCAGGTGCCGGCAAACCGCATCGGCTATACTCAGTTCAGCGTGGCGCAATTGAAGATCACCCAGGAGGTGATCACCCTGTCGGTATTCGCACCCTTTGCGGTGCTGTATCTGCGCGAACCGATGAAGCTGGATTATTTATGGGCCGGCCTGTGCCTGCTCGGCGCGGTCTATTTCATGTTTCGGTCGTAGTGTGGTGTCTCCGAGGTTCACTAAATAGCGGCTCTGGCATTCTTCCCTTTAGCAAAAGAACAAATGGATAAACAGAAGCGTCAAAGAGTCAAGAAAAAGGCGCCCCCGGCACTACAAGTGATTACGATTTCGGCCGGCGTCCAAATCGGTCTCGAAGATCGCTTTTCAGAGCATCTACTAGTGCTGGCCCCTTTGCAGTCTTATCATCACCCCCGAGCTTTAAATATTCCGCCATTACCTTACTGTAACAATCCTTCAATAGGTCTTCGGTGATCGCCGCAACGTTCATTGCCGCTATGCTTTCCGTCTTGGGGCGAGGTGATTTTAGGGCTGCACTAGTGGCGTACATAGCTATGTAGAACAGTATATTCAGCCTATCCCCGCGATCCATAGAAAGACCGTCGAGAAATTCATCCACTCGCTTTAAAATCAGAGCGCATTTCGAGTACGCCTCTACCGGAAAAGTTTCACTAAATAATTGATCATAAACTTTTTCCGCAACCGTAGTTGGTCTCGCACGAGCGTCATCAGGCCGTTGCAGGACTATAGCGACCAAAGCCTGCGACAAATATGGAATCGTGACAATTTTGCTCGCCGAGATTCCTCGGTTTCTATAGTCGTTTTTTCTCCGGTCATATTAAACCCAGATGCGAAAACACCGATTCTATTTTTCGATGAATCTCTTCAGTTGGATGTAAACATGCTGCCGGAATACTCGTTTGGCTATTTGTCGCCTTAATAATGCGGTCCACGCTTTGAGTGTCTGTGTTTTCTATAATGCGGACCAAAATTGTTCGCTTATCTTCTCCCCCAGCCTTTTGAAAGTGTTCATGAATCTTATAAGACGTTTGAAGTCCGTTGATTATCATTGGATCGGTTATGACGACAATATTGTCATCGGCCCTGACTTCCGAGGCTAGAATGGTGATGCCGTTATTGAGCCACCAAAAATCATCTGACCCGGAAGTGGCAAGCGTTGCTCCGATCTCTTTATTGACGCGAACGTCTCCCTGATAATCGCGCACATTTGCTTCAAAAATGTGTGTAAGCAATGAGCCGCCGTTGTTACTAATGAAACCGTAGAATTTGGAAAGCGTTACTAGGCAAACGTAACCCTTACCATAAACCGACCAATTAAAATTTTTGACGGCTTCAAGCGTATAAGTCTTGGTTGGTTGTTTGTAATATAGACTCAAAAGCGGCTTTGCGCCGACAAACTCAAAGCTCAACTTTGCGATCGAATAAAACTCACCAAGACGACCCATCAGCGTTTCGTGTCGTGCTGTTACTTTTGGGTGTATTTCCTCGCCGAGACTGACGTAGTAATAGGCGATATTTAAAGAGGGGCGATTTAACAGCGCACCTTTATAAACAGCATGGAATCGCGCTACGTTATCGAGAAGTTGTTGGTTGTAGAGTTTCTTCGGAAGCTTTGATAAATCCGAATTCAAACGCAGGCAATTTTCCGTGAAATCCAAAAGCTTCATCATCCTAGCTTCCGTAAATGATGGGCTCTGCGTTGCCTGGATAATAACTAGTTCAATGTCTAGCTGCTGATCTTTAAACGCACTAAGGTCAGTATCTTCTCTAATTAGTTTCCGATTAACAAAAAGATAAATCGAATCGACCCCGCCATCATCACCACTTCCAAAATTTCCAGATCGGAGTTGGTCATGGTCCACATCGAAAGCCCGACTCTTAAGAACCTGATCGGAAGCAAAAAGCTCGAAATATTTACTATCATCGAGCTTGGGGTTATTTTTCGCGTGTTCCTGTTTAATAATCTCATCCAAAATCACACGATTATCGTCGCTCATAATCAGATCCCCCGAACCGTCGAATGGCCCGAAAGATTCTTGTAACATCAGGGGTCGCCCCTCAGTCAAGGTCAGTCAAACATATTATTACCTTTCTCAAAGGGGGAATTTTCTCCGTGGGCCTCTTACCTCGTTGTCCGGCATAATCGCGCTCTGATCGATGAATAACGCCGAAGCAAAATCGTTTCTTATCACACGAGCAAGGAACAGGGTCAGTCGATATGGGAGTATTTGAACGGACAAATCTATTTGGGAGAGGAAGAATTTCTCCGCCGCATGCAAAATATGGTCGATCGAAGGGCCGCGCGAGGGATCACCAAAGCCCAAAGAAAACCACTGACTCCGAGTCTACGTGGCATCATTAACATGGTTGGTTCCGCTTATGGTATATCGGCATCTGAAGTACTCGACAGGAATCACGTGGAGGCGTATTGGTCAGCAGCCTATTTGATGCGCCGGGTAGCAAATCTTCCGTTGGGAGATGTGGCTCGACGCGTGGGAGTATCCCCTGCGCGGATTTCACAGATCCAGACGAAAATTGAGGACGGGAAGACCAGCAGGAAGATGGACGCAGTCCTAAAGCGCTATAAAGTAAAGGACTGACCCTGCAGCCCCTGTCACCGATCGAAAAGCAGCCAGAAGCGAAGAGGCCGTCTGAGATAGGTCTTTATGAGGGTTTCATCACGTTCAAGCGCGAATCTACCGAGCATGTATTGGACGCGGAACTACTGCTCAACTGCTTTTTGGGGAAGCAGCCTCGATTAGTCACTGAAGTGAAGGCAGTGGATAATCAGGTGTTAATTGCAATCACAGAAGTAGTAGCGGGGTCCTCTCCGAGGACGGTTGCACGAGCAATCATTGCCCCGAGAAAGGTCACAGTCTAACACCACGAGGACAGCGAGAGATTGCACCTGTTCGTCGTAGCGTTCGTGAAGACGCCGCTCAGACTACACGCTTAGCGGTACCACTATGTACGTCTTAGATTGCCAGGCGTTTCGTGGCGTAGACACGAAACGGATCAAACAGTTCGTAGAGTGCTGGGAGCGTTTCTACCGAGGTAACGTTCGTCTATCTAATTCCCCGGAACTGATCGACTATTTTCAGGAACTGAACCTGAGTCATAACCTCTCGGAGCAAAACGTCACTCGCTTACTTCGTTGGAAAGATCCTCGGATGCTGACCCATCCGAAACAGGAGTCGAAGGGAAGCGCTGCACCCAACCGACGAGTTCAGAGAGTGCTCGAAAGGCTGGAGCGGATCAATCAGTTCCGAGGCAGTAGGCTCTCCGAGAGTGAGTTTGCCGAAGTCACACAGGAAGTGTTTCCTAATGGGATCATTTGGCAACTTTTCTTATTCCATATGGCCCAGCCATGGCGGTGGCCAATTGCTGACCAGCATGTTTTTCGAGCACGCTCTCTTCTGTTCAATTCACCCGCTCCGAACACCATCGAATCGTTTCGCGCTTATGCCGACCAATTTCACACAATGGCGAAAAGCCTTCGGGAAGACCTGCACATAGATGAGCATGATGTAAACATGGTCGTCCAGGCAAACAAGCGTTTAGATAATGCTCTCATGGCATATGGACAATTCCTTAAGACATATGAATCGTTAACAACTTGCGTCAGAACGATCGCTTAACAGCGCCGGTTGATCGTAAACGGTTTGAGCGGGTGTGGAAGAAAAAAGGTTGCGGCTCCCTCGCGAGGCTTGATGCAGTCACAGAGCGAGTTTGATATTCGAACGCCTGTCGGCCGGGAGAGGCTGGCTGAGCGACACATCATCTCCAACAGGGAGGACAAACTCGCGTCTGCTGAAATCGTCGACGGCTTGGCCTCTCTTGTGAAACATCTCCAGCCAAGAGATTGGATGGTCTGGCGTTACGGCGGCTTTGCCCTTCCTGCGGGTTATAAGAACCAACGATGGCTCGCTGTCCCAGAAGCTGTCGAACTAGGTTCGGCACTGCAGATACTGTCTCGCTGTGACAACTTTGCTGCCCTACTTCGAGGCTTCGAAAATCCAACACAGTTTGACGACGCGCTGTTCGAGGTTCGAATGGCACGCTGGTGTGTCCAACGACCGACAGTGAAAAGGTTGCGATTCGAGCCAAGCTACACAGTACTCGGCCGACGGAAGCGGCCAGATTTTGAACTACAGACGCCGATCGGTCGCGTCGTCTGCGAGTGCAAGCGGTTGCATCTTCACAATCAGGATTGGGCCTCCCGTCTAACGCGGATTGCCGACGCGTTCGATGCCGCGATGCGAGCCACAGGCATCCCTTCTGAAATCCGACTCGAGGTTGTGATCAACCGAATGGTTCACGGTGATTTGCACGCTGTGGCTACCCAGGCCTGCCGTGAAGTGATCAGTGCCCGCGAAGGTAGCGAAGTCGAAATGGGCCCTTTCTTACTAAACTGCATATTGGGAGACGCGATGGCCGGTCAATCTGGCGCGCTATGGCGCCTAACGAGGCGCTGGACCCGGCTGCCGAGACGGCTGCGGATCAGGGCCAGCGTCATCCCGCCGATGGATCTCACCCTTCCTGGCTTTCTAAAAACCTCTCCGCATCGATCGCCGCCATACAGCCGGTGCCCGCGGCGGTAACCGCTTGGCGATAAATGTGGTCTTGCACGTCGCCGCAGGCGAAAACGCCGGAGATGTTGGTTTTGGTACCGTCGTGAGTGAGTATGTAGCCGCTGGGATTTAAATCTAATTGACCGACGAAGAGCTTGCTGTTCGGTTCGTGGCCGATGGCGATAAATAGTCCGTCCGTTTTGAAGTCTTCGGTCATGCCGGTTTTTACGTTCTTGAATCTGACTCCGGTGACTCCTCCGGCTTTCGGGTCGCCGTAGACTTCCTCGACTACAGTATCCCAGACAAACGAGATCTTGGGATTTTTCTCCGCGCGATCCTGCATGATTTTCGACGCGCGCAGTTGGTCGCGGCGGTGCGCAACCGATACCTTCGAGGCAAATTTTGTGAGAAACGTCGCTTCCTCCATCGCGGTATCGCCGCCGCCGACCACGACCAATTCTTTGTCTTTGAAGAAAAATCCGTCGCACGTCGCACAAGCCGAAACGCCGTGCCCCATGAGCTTCATTTCCGATTCAAGACCCAGCAGTTTCGCGGTCGCGCCGGTGGCGACGATCAGCGCATCGCAACTATAACTTTCCTTGCCCACCGCGATCTCGAACGGCCGCTTTTTTAAATTTACCGAGGTGACTTCGCCGAATAAAGTCTCCGTGCCGAAGCGGACGGCTTGCTTTTTGAACTCCTCCATCATTTCGGGACCCATAATGCCCTGGGGAAACCCCGGATAGTTTTCGACGTCGGTTGTGATCGTTAATTGCCCACCCGGTTGTGATCCTTCGATGACGAGCGGCTGAAGATTGGCCCGAGCGGCGTAAATCGCCGCCGTAAGCCCCGCGGCGCCGGATCCTAAAATAATGACACGATAGTGGCTTTTCTTATCCATGAGGTTTCTGTAACATAAAAACGTCGACGCAGAAAGAAAGGTAGTCCGTCACAACGACCGAGCGCTGCCGTTGACGGATCAATTTGGCGACAAGTTCGTCGATCAATTTTGAAAGTGGGTATGTATGGCAGAACTGAGTCATCTGGATGAGCAGGGGCGCGCGCGCATGGTCGACGTGAGTGCGAAAGAAACCACTAGCCGAACCGCCGTCGCCCGCGGCGCCATTCACATGCGCGCGGAAACTCTAGCGCTGATCCTCGAAGACAAAATCGAAAAGGGCGACGTGTTTTCGGTCGCCCGCGTCGCCGGCATCATGGCGGCGAAAAAGACTTCTGAATTGATCCCCATGTGCCACCCCCTAAACATCACGTCTGTGGAGATCGATCTCACTGCCGCGCGCGACCCCGCGCGCGTGGATATCGAAGCCACAGTGCACGTGAGCGGCAAAACCGGCGTCGAGATGGAAGCGATGACAGCGGTGGCGGTGGCGGGCCTGACGATTTACGATATGTGCAAAGCCGTCGATCGCGAGATGACCATCGGTGAGATCCGCCTGGTGAAAAAGAGCGGTGGCAAGAGCGGCACGTTCATTCGCAAGGAATAGGAAGCCCACATCAGCGGCCAGGTGCGTGAATCGTAGGGCGCAGCATGCTGCACCCCTACTTTTTGGTACAATCCAATCTCATGCTGACGATCTACCTCAAAGCCGGCCGCGAGCGCCCTGTCCTCAACGGTCATCCCTGGATATTTTCCGGCGCCATCGAACGAGTCGAAGGTGATCTCGATTCGGTTGGCATCGCCGATGTTTTCGACTGCAAGAAGAACTGGCTCGCCCGCGGTCTGTACAATCCCAAGTCACAGATCCGCGTGCGCGTTCTCACGTGGCACGAGGAAGCCATCGACGGCGATTTTTTCGCGCGCCGTATATCGGAAGCAAATACTTTTCGACAACGGAATCTGGACGATTCCACAGACGCCTATCGAGTCATCAACGGTGAAGGCGATCTCCTGCCGGGGCTGATCGTCGACCGCTATGCAAACTTTTTGGGTTGCCAGTTTTTCAGCGCGGGAATGGCCCTATTTAAAGATGCAATCGTAAGTGCGCTCGGCACCATTCGCTTCGTCAAGGGCATCTTTGAGCGCAGCGAAGGGCGTGTGGGCGACGAGGAAGGATTAGAACCAGCCGTCGGAGTTTTATCCGGCGAGGCGCCGCCCGAGCAAATTACCATCACGGAAAATGGTTTCAAGTTTTTGGTCGACATTAGACGCGGTCAAAAGACCGGCTTTTACCTGGACCAGCGCGACAATCGCGCGTTCCTATCGACGACTGCAAGCAATCGAAGCGTTTTGAATTGTTTCTCGTACAGCGGCGCGTTCTCAGTCTATGCTCACGCTGGTGGAGCCACGGAGGTTGTCACCTTCGATTCTTCGCAAACCTGCACTGGAGCTGGCCGAACAGAACCTCGCATTAAACGGCTTCGCGGCGGCGCCCGGTGAGTTATTAAAGGGCGATGCCTTTGCCTATCTGAAAGAAGTCGACCGCAAGTTCGATCTGATTGTATTGGACCCGCCGTCGTTGGCGCATAGACGGAGCGATATCGATGCCGCTACCGGCGGATACAAGTTTCTCAATCTGCACGCGCTTAAGCACCTCAGTCCAGGCGGACTACTTTTAACGTTCTCTTGCTCCCAGCACCTTTCGATCGACCTGTTCCAAAAAGTCATTTTCGGCGCCGCGGTCGACGCTCGGCGAAAAGTGGCCATCATCAAGCGCTTGAGCCAGCCCATCGATCATCCCGTAAGTCTGCATCATCCCGAAGGCGAGTACCTGAAAGGACTCGCGCTCCACGTGCTGGACTAAACAGCGCGCCCTGTGGTAGACGGATTCCTCGGCTGGGTCGCGGATTGCCTCAATACCAAGGCGTATGGCTTCATACCAAACAATCAAAGACTGGCCCGAGGAAGATCGGCCGAGAGAAAAACTGCTCGCGCGAGGCGCGCAATCGCTGAGTGAAACCGAGCTCCTGGCGATTATCTTAAGAAACGGCAACGGCAGCACCGGTGAAAGCGCCATCGACCATGCGCGCCTGCTGCTTAGTCAATTTGGCGGGCTCAAAGGCATTGATGAAGCCTCGTCCGGCGAGCTCGGCAAAGTAAAGGGCATCGGCCCGGCCAAAGTGGCCCAGCTCAAGGCCTGTCTGGAAATCGCCCGGCGCGTCGGCAGCCAGAAATGGGAAACCGGCCAGCCGCTCCGTTCCGCCGAAGACGTCTATCATCACTTTCGCGATAGTCTCGGAGCTGAAAAGCGCGAGCTTTTCTACGTGGTGCTGCTCAACAATAAAAACCGCAAGATTCGCGACGTGAAAATTTCCGAGGGCTCGCTCACGGCTTCTCTGGTTCACCCGCGCGAGGTGTACAATCCGGTGATCCGCGACTCCGCCGCCGCCGTGATTTTTGTGCATAATCATCCGAGCGGCGATCCGGCGCCGAGCCCGGAAGACATCGACATCACCAGGCGCCTGAAAGAAGTCGGCGAGGTGATGGGGGTGCGGGTTCTCGATCACGTGGTCATCGGTCGCGATCGCTTCTTTAGCTTTAGCGATAAAGGTATGCTCTAACGAGCTCGCGCAACGTTCACCTGACGGTTGGAACGTCTAGAAACTCTGAAATTTTCTGTTTCCCACACGCGGTTGTAACCGAGTTTTGTTGACATCACTGCAACCCGCGTTTATTCTAGCGCCGGAGCTATTCCCCAATCGTATTCTTAATTCATTTAAATCATGAGCGCGCTTGAATTTGGTAAGCCCAGACGACGGTTTGTACCGGGGCGCGGCCTTGTCTACCTTGTCCTGATCGTCCTTGTCATCGCCGGCGGATACGTCCTGGTGCCGCGTTTCGAATGGCGCCGGCCAGAGATAAAGATCACTCCGGACACCGATACTGTAGGGCTCGCGCCGCTGCAGATCGAAGTCACCGAGCAAGGGACGGGCCTAAAATCCTTCGCGGCAGTCCTGAGCTCCGGCGGAACCGAGTACTCACTCGCCGCGGAACAATATGATCAGCCATTGATGCAAAAAAAACTTGCCGTCGCTTTATCGTCCAAGCTCACGGGACTGAAGGAAGGTCCCGCGGTATTGCGCGTTACCGCGCGCGATCGGTCCTTGTGGAATTTTTTTCGCGGCAATGAGTCCGTCGTTCAAAAAAACCTGACCATCGACATCACTCCCCCTTCGCTCGAGCTCATCGCCGACGACCGCTACGTCAATTTCGGCGGCGTCGGCGCGATTGTATACAGGCCTTCGGCCGACGCGATCACAAGCGGCGTCAAGATCGGCAATTATTTTTTCCCGGGCTACAAAGGCCAGATTAAGGAACACCCGGACCATTACCTGGCATTTTTCGCGCACCCCTACAACGTAGCGGAAACTGAAAAGGCTGCGCTCGTGGCCACGGACAAGGCCGGTAATACGCGGGAAATGAAACTCGTCTACGAGCTCAAGAACGTAAAATACAAGAAGAGCACGATCCAGATCACCGACGATTTCATCCAGCACAAGGTCGCGCCCTTGTTGAATGACGTGGGAGCGCGCCAAGGGAAACCCAAAGACATCTTCGTCAAAGTGAACAAAGAACTGCGAAAAGAGAACGAGGACAAAATCCGTTCGATCACCGAAAAATCGACTCCGTCCATTCTTTGGCATGGCGCGTTTAGCCAGCTCACGAATTCAAAAGTCGAGGCGAACTTCGCGGACGCGCGCACTTACATCTATAACAACGAAGCGATCGATACGGCGTATCACGTCGGCTATGACTTATCGGTGACAAAACATTACGCGGCGGAGGCGGCCAACAGCGGCGTGATTGCCTTCGTTGGCGATCTTGGAATCTACGGCAATACGGTGATCATCGATCACGGCCTGGGTCTTTTCACGCTTTACTCTCATCTGAGCTCCGTCGATGTTAAAGTGGGAGATCAGATCAAACAGCACCAGGCCATCGGCAAAACCGGTGAAACCGGCCTCGCCGTGGGAGATCACCTGCATTTCGGCGTCTACCTTCACGGCCTGCCGGTCTTACCGGTCGAATGGTGGGATCAAAAATGGATCAACGACAATGTCCAACCCAAACTGGATGCGTCAAGCGGTGAAACTATCGAGCAAGCCAAGGACGGCAAGCCCGAGCGCAAACTTAGTCGAAAGCGGCGCCGGTAGCCCGCATTTTTAATTGGCGCAAAGCGAATTACCTTCCACCGCGCGCCTTCGCAACAAGATTTCAGCGGCTCTACCTAAAAGATGTTTTCTAGCCCGGCTACTCGGCTCCGCCGAGATTATTTATTCTGCCGGGCCGGCGGCGCGACAATGAGAATGCAAATCGTGGCGGCAAGAAGCGGAAAAACGGCAATCGAAGTCAGCGCGACAGGTAAGCCGTAGCGATCGGCGATCAACCCGGCTGCAACCGGCGCGAGAAACGAGACTCCCATATTTGCACCGTAAATAACGGCGACGATACTGCCGGCGAGGTGCTGCGGAGCAGCTGACATGGCGGCGGAAACGATCACCGGGCGCAAAGCCCAAAGCAGAGCTCCGAGCGCGCCCAGTCCGACGGCTAGGATTAGCCCCGAGCCGAGATGGGGGATTGCTGCGATCGTGACGAAGCTCAAAAAGGAAAATCCTACGATTAACAACTTGTGCCCAAAGCGATCCGAGATCCAGCCGACGACCGCCGGCGCCATGCCCGCAAAAAGAAAAAGGATCGACATGTAAGCTCCCGCGGAGCCCGCGGAAAGCTGCAAGTGCAGCACGAGATACAGCGGCAAGAAAGCGGCGAGCGCCGTCTGCCCCATGGCGCGGAGCGTAGACACAACCACCAAACCGAAGATAGTTTTGTTCTTGAGGACATCCTCCCACACTGCCCGCCGGTAGTCTTTGGCGCGAGGCACTGCAGAAATTCCCTCTCCGCCGCAAAACGCATAGGTAACGCCGATCAGCAATCCCGGGATGGCCCAGACTTGTAACGCCGTACGCCAGTCAAAAAAGTTGACCAATAGACCAATTGCCAAGGGTCCAATGACTTCACCCAAATTGGCGCTGCTATCATGGACGCCTAACGCAAATGCCTTTTTTTCTCTGTACTTCGCCGACAAGATCGCCAACGACTGAGGATGAAACCATCCGCCGCCGAATCCCGCGAGGCCCATAAAAACCATCAGCATGGGAAAACTCGACGAGGCGCTTAAACCGAAACTGGCTAAACCGATCGCGGCGATGCACAGGCCCAGCATCACGTTGCGTTGGCTGGCAAGATCGGCAAAGAATCCCGATGGAAAGCTCGCGACTCCGGCTAGAAGAGTTCGCGCCGAGGCGAGCGCCCCCGCTTGGGCCAAGGTCAAACCCAATGAAGTTGTGAGGATCGGCAACACCACGACGATCACGCCGTTGAAAAGATGCTCGGTCATGTGCGCAGTGGAGTTCGCCGCCAACCTTCCCCAAAGCGCAACCGGCGTTGACAGCGTTTGAACGTTTTCGACTTTCGACATAGGCCCGCCATTAACGATGATCAACTCAGATCCATATGCTGAATTTTTCGCGGCTGCAAACGGCTTTGTCGAAACTCCGTCAGCTAGGCGACAACCCTAGGACAGCGAGAAAGAACCAGTACGTTAGAAGATCCTCCTTCGCCAGGGGTCACCCGATTTCGAGAAGTTTGTGGCGGGAAGAATGACCGCGAATTATTTTAACCGCGGATTTGGTGACGCCTAAGTAATCGGCGAGGAGATCGATAATCGCTTGGTTGGCTTTGCCGTCTTGCGCGGGGGACCGCACCGCTATGCGATATTGACCATCCGAGAGCTTGATGACTTCGGCCTTTTTGGCGTTGGGCTTTACCGAGACCACGATTTTAAGCGACATGCAACCCAACCCCAACATAGGCGCGCCGGCGCCTACTGATCAACCGGGACCAGGACTCACACGAGCGCTTAACGAGCTTGCTTTTGCACCAACTCGATAAGTTTCTGGTAGGATTTGAGCAAATCGGTCGAAGTGACAATTCCGCAAACGCTTCCGTCATCCTCGACGACGGGAAGACAGTTGATGCGTTTGGACACAATCTTCGAGACCGCATCGATGATAGGCGTGTGGCGTTTAACCGTAATCGGGTTGTGCGTCATGATTTGATCGAGGGACTTGGAGCGCGAGTTGGGGTTCCTTGCCAGGGCCCGCAGAATATCGCGATCTGAGATTACGCCGACGACTTTGCTCTGGTTGTCGACCACAACACAATGGCGGAAATAACGGTCATTCATGAGATTGGCCGCATCATTGAAACTATGGTGCGGGCTGAGCGTAACGACTTTTCCAGTCATGACATCGGCCACTTCAGTGGGACCGATCACCAAGGAAAGTTCGTGTGTAGTTTCGGAATTCGACGTTTTGTCATTAAGGTTCTGATACATCTGATTCACTCCTGAAAAGCTGCGTTTTGCACCGCCTGAAAAAGGGTTAGTCGAGTTCTATAAAGCAATTCCCAAACCACCGTGGAGCACAGCAGGCACCAGCTTGCCATGTGCTCGCAAGCGATCATAAAACCATTCCAAAACTATCTAATTTGTCCCGTAATGGCGGATAAGGGGATGGGCGTTCTGCTATTTTCAATGCGAAGTTTGTTCAATCCCCGCTCAAACCCGTCAAAATTGGTCCGAACCAGTACATCCAGAGACCAAGATTGGCCTTTCTTGACGCGTTCATGATGAAAGTCGTACGCGTTGCGGAGTTTCCGCGATACCTTGCTGCAAAATCGGAGACATTTCTGTTGATAAGATAGAAATGATAAAAGGGGTAGGCAGTTGGTTTTTCATTTCAAGGAGAAGCATTACTCATGCGTTTCGGAATTGAGTTCGGCAGCTATCCGGCGGTATTAAATCCTGTTGTAGCGTGCCAGCAGGTGTCCCTGCGGGCCCAGGTGGCCTATAAGAACAACTTCGAAGGTCTGTTCGTCGCGCAACATTATGCAACCGGTCCGGATTCGGCAATTTTACAGTCCCTTCCCCTGTTGTCATATTTGGCCGGCCAGGTGCCGGGGATGTATCTTGGAACGTCGATTTTCCTCCTCCCTCTCCATCCACCCGTCATGGTCGCGGAATATACTTCGACGATCGACAATTTATCCGGCGGCAAATTTCTCTTCGGCGTGGGACAGGGCTATAGAGAAGCAGAATTCAACGCTTTCGGAATCGAAAAACGACACCGTAAAGCTCGCTTGGTCGAAGCACTTGAGGTTATCCAAAAACTCTGGTCAGAAGACAAGGTTACTTTTGACGGCCGATTTTTTAAGCTCGATGGAGTCACCATCGCGCCAAAACCGCTCCAGCGGCCGAGACCGCCGATTCTCATGGGCGCGGACACGTTAAGAACCGTTGCTCAGGTGCCGGCCGTCGCGGATCACTGGATCGCCAGTCGACGTCATTCCAAAGTGTTTCTACGCGAAGCCGTCCCGGCTTACAAAGCGGCGCTCGAACGAAACGGAAAAACGTTCAAAGGCCTCTTTATCTTCCGCGACCTATGCATCGCTGATAGCTTCAAGGAAGCGGAAAATCGCGTTAGAGGCGCTTACGAGCAACGCTATCAACGTTACCAACAAGAGGGACAACCCGGAGAACGCTACGATCTGCCGTTCGACGAGCTGAAGCAGGACCGACTCATACTTGGAAGTCCCGCCGAAGTGGCTGAGCAGGTGATGGCCTATCACGAAGAATTCGGCGCCGAGTTCATGTGGTTCATGGTGGACTGGCCGGGAATGGACCCAAAATTTACTCTTGAATCGATTCAGCGCTTTGGCGAAGAAGTCATCCCACAGATCAAGCGCGCAACGCCATCCTGTCCCGTGCCTTAGACGGCAGGATCCGAAAACTTCTTCTGTCGCACGCTGCCGCTAATCCATGCAGCAGCGTAGCGTCGCGTATGAACTGTTCAGTAGGCGCGACGACGCTATTTTCCCATCATTTTTTTCAGCCGCTCGATCACGTCTTTGGGCTGGGACATCACTTCTTTGGTTAAAGCCTCGACCTCCTCCCCGGTCGTCGGATCGATATCGAGCTTTTTCTTCTTGGTCTCGGCCAGAAAATCCGGATCTTTCATGGTTTTGCTAAAAGCCTCGCGCAGCGTTTTAACAAGTTCGGGACGGATCTTGGGCGGCGCAAGATAGGGCCGGTGAAAGTCCCCGGAGGCAAGAAGGGTGCTTGCCAAACGCCGGCCTGTGTCGGGCGTTTTGTATTTGTCCATCAGTTCGTAAATCGTCGGTACATTGGCGAGCGTCTCGATCCTTGTTCTTCCGCCTTGAACCAGCTCCCTGGAAAAACCATTTTTGCGCCAGGTGTGAAACGGCTCCCGGGAAAAATACGCCTCGGTGCTGAGAGATCGGCACTGGATCTCGCCACGTTCCACGGCAAGATCGATTTCGTTACCGCCCTGGTAGCCGGAAATCACGTTGAATTTCGCGGCCACCGTTTCTTCCAAAAGTTTTGGCACGAGATACCCCATGTTTCCCGTGCCCGTGGTGCCGCACTTGGGCGGCTCCTTCGCGCTGCGCACGTCTTCGATAGACTTAAATGGGCTATCCGCGCGCATGTAGAGGACTTGCGGCGATTTGGTCGCGTTGCCCACCCAGGTGTATTGCGGCCAGTCGAATTTGACCTCTGCGCGCCCTACCAACTGCTCGAAATAGAGACCTGCGTTGATCGCTCCGAGCGTTAAGCCGTCCGGTTTTGCCACCGTGTAAATATAATTTGCCGCGATCATGTGGCCCGCACCCGGCATGTTTTGCACAATGACGTTCGGGTTGCCTGGGAGGTAGCGGCCCATGTACAAACCGATCGCACGTGCATAAAGATCGTAGAGATCGCCTGCCCCGGTGCCGACAATGATCGTTATGGTCTTCCCTTGATAATACGGAGCTTGGGCCTGCCCGACAGACGGCGTCACCAAGAACATTAGGATCGCAATGATCATCGTATTGAACATCGATAGCCTCCCCTTCCTGGTCCAATTCACTCCGACAATATTTTTTTCATCCGCTCAATCACATCCGACGGCTGGTCCATGATCTCTTGGACCAGCGCCTGCAACTCTTCCCCGGTCGACGGGTCCATATCCATCCGCCCTTTCTTGGCTTCGGCGATGAGTTCCGGATCCTTCATTGATTTTGCATAAGCTTCGCGCAGCATCTTCACTCTGTCCGGCGGCGTTCCGGGAGTAACGAGCATGAAGCGGCCAAACTCGGCGCCGCTGAGCAAAACGTTCGCCAAGCGACGATTCGACTCCGTCGTCTTAACTTGATCCATCAGCTCGTAGATCGTTGGCGCTTCGGCCACCACCGGGTCGCGCTTACGCCCGGATTGAATCAAGTGACGATCGAAGCCTTTCTTGTGCCAGGTATCGAACGGCTCTCGTCCAAAATGCGGCAAGATCGTGTTGCCGCGGCAATGGACTTCGCCCTTCTCCACGGCCAAATCGATCTCATTGCCGCCCGGATAACCCATGACCGTGTTGATCTTCGCGCCCAAGGCGATCTCCATGACTCGATCGAGAATATATCCGGCGCTGCCGACGCCGGTGCTGCCGCATTTCGGCGGCTCCTTCGCTTTGATAATGTCGCCGATCGTTTTGTACGGCGCGTCAGCCCTCATATAGAGCAGCATGTAGTTTTTTTCCTGCGATCCGATGATCGGAAACTTGCGCAAATCGAATCGGACTTCTTTATGACCCGACAATTGCTCCAGATAAACGTTGCTGTTAGGCATGACCGTGGTCAGCCCGTCGGGTTTGGCGACGCCATAAACGTAATTGGCCGCGACCAACGAGCCGCCGCCGGGCATATTCTGCACGATGATGTCCGGCTGACCGGGGATGTACTTGGGCATCGTGCGCGCTAAAAGCCGCGCCCACCGGTCGTAAAAACCGCCCGCCGTGGCACCGGTGATGATGCGAATCTGTTTGCCTTTGTAGAAGGGCTCGGCTTGAGAATAAACGGCTGTCGCCGCCAGACCACTTACGAGTTGAAACGCAAAAAGAGCGATTAACATGAATCCACCTTTGAACGTTTCGCTTGCATTCAGCATATCACCCTCCGCTTTCGCCCTGGAGCCAAGTCTTTTAACGATTGAACCACTGAACTCTTGAACGAATAAATCCGGCTCCTATTTGAGGAAACGATCACCACGTCTCAGCCCGCCCCCCTTGGACCCACCAGTTCAGGCGCGGCTCGATGCGTAGCTCGTAGCCTTTACCATGCTGCTTGGCAAGCTCATAACACTTCTTCGCCAACGCGATGTCGACAATGCCCTGCCCGCCCTGGTTTTTGTAAAGAATGATTTGTTTATCGTCGGTTCGGCCTTTGACCTTTGCCTCGAGCACGTCGGAAATTTCCACAACCTTGTCCCATGTCACCACGCCATCTTGTACCGGCCAGTAGATATCGCCCTGCTGCGAATCGATGGCTTGCGCTTTTGACAATGCCACAATGAAGTCACAGCGCCGAAGCGTCCCGTCGTCGATTTCCCGCCGCGGTGCGGCGAGATTGCCGCTCTTGACTAGCTCGATGTTGCTGCCGATAACGGAAATAATATACTGCCCTTCTTCCAGCCAAGAGCCGTCAATCACTGGGATATTCGTATTCGTCATGCAAAGAATAATATCGACATCCTTTGCCGCATTCTCCGGCGATTCGACGGGTTTCACTGGAACGCCGGTTTTGGCGCCGATCTTTCCGGCAAATCCCTCGCGATGGGCTGGCGTCGGGCTATAGACTTTGGCGCTCTCGATTTTTCGCATTTCGCATAACCCGGCAAATGTCGCCCACGCCTGCTGGCCGGAACCGTAAATGCCAACGCGCCGCGCATCCTTGCGAGCGAAGAGATCCAGTCCCGCCAAGCTGGTCGCCGGAGTTCGTAAGTCTGCAACACCCGTAAAATCCCGCGGCCGGTGCGCCATGATGCCAAGCAACGAACCGCCGTCCGTGTCGTAGATCAGTGCTAGCTCGGTTTGATTCGGATTAAACGGCGGGCGCTTCTGTGTGTTGCCGACGATCGTCTTGCGATGCAGCGCCACTTGCGCTCCGATTGCGCCGTAGCTGGCCGACCCACCAGCGTACACGTTGAGTACCGTATCAAAGCTGCCTTCGGCGACGTCTCGATGAAGGTTGAGCCGCTTGCGCGGCGCGTTGACGCCGGCGGAGGTGACCATATCTCGCAGCGCGCTCTCGGTTATTCGAACCGCTTCCTGGAATGGAATCAGCTGATCGACGTCGTCGGAATGAAAAAATAGCGTCACGACATCACCTCGCGCTGGAATCTAACCGTTCGATTTATCGAAATCCGCTTCCCACAATTTCTTGATCCTTGTCATCTGATCTTCAGACAGCGCCGGCACGCCAGAACACGCCACCGCGTCGTCAATATGCGCCGTGTTCGAAAAGCCAACGAGGACGGTGGAAACTTTGGAATTCATCAGAGCAAAGCGAATTGCCGCTTGAGTGAGATTCTTTCCGGCCACTCCGAGCGCGGTTTTCACTTTTTCAGCGCGCTGCAGGTCCACGGGGTAATCTGACCCCGGCGAGAGCGTTTGGCCGCTTCCGCCGCCCCCGGCGCTCGGATCCGCAGTGAGCGCGCCCGCGGCCAGAACGCGAATAACGAAAGCTCCCATTCCTTGATCTGCGGCGCGGTCGAGGATTTGCCCGTAATCCAGCGGGCTGAATGCCGACGGTACAGCGTGGCCGGCGCTCGGATTGAGCAGATTGTAGTAGCACTGAAATCCATGAAATTCCCCGCTATCGACCAACTCGTGCAGCGCCTTAGGGTCGCCTAGACCGCTGAAGCCGAAGAAACCGACCTTGCCGCGGTCGCGCATGGTTTTGAATCCTTCGATGACGCCGTTCGGACCGAGCACATCTTTCGGAGTTAGGCTGAACCGCTTTCCCGTCCCGCGCTCCAGCGTCACCCGGGTATGGAGTTGAACAAAATCGACTCGATCGCGATTGAGCCTGGCCAATCCGCCCTCCACCGCGCGAATCGTCGCGGCTTTGACGTCACCGACGGAGTCAGACTCCAGCCGGATCTTGGTAGAAATGACCGGCTGCGCGCCAAGCTCGTTAAGAATTTTTCCGAGATTCTCTTCCGATTTGCCCAAGCCATACGCAAAGGCGGTATCGAAGAAGTTGATTCCCGCATCGAGCGCGTGGCGCACCGCTTTGACTTGATCTTCATGCGGCGACTTGACCATCAAGACCGCGTTGTTGCCGCAGCCAAAGCCGATTTCGGAAACCCGTAGTCCCGTTTTGCCGATCGTTCGATATTGCATGGTTCTCCCTCCTAGAATCCTGCCAGCATCGACAAGACCGAAGCCGTATCGGTCAGGTCCGCAAGACAGCCATCCGGCTGCCAATACAGCAACTCTTCTATCGGAAAACGGCCGGTGCCGACAAGGATACATCTCATTTGATTTTGCCGCGCCGCTTCCAAATCCTTCGGCGTATCGCCGATGATGACGCACTGCTCTGATTGAAGCGACCGTCCGCTCGTCTCTTCCCAACGTCGTTTCGCGATCGCCGGCAAATCGGGGCGATGATGTGAATCGCTGGCATAGGCGCCGCGGCAAATGTAGGACGCTAAACCCGCTGCCTTCAACTTGATCTCTGCAGTGAATTCGAAGTTACCGGTCACAACACTCGGACAGTAATCCTCGCTCGCCGAGAGCACTCGCACCAATTCGGAAGCGCCCGGGAGAGACTGGATCGTCGTCGTACCGTTTAACACATGACTTTGATAGCAATCCTTCAGATTGATGGTGAATTGCCGCCAGACCGCGTCCGGGAATTCAACCGTCACATTCGCCTTGGTGAAGATATCGCGCACGATCAACGGATCGGTATTGCCATCCGGCACCACCGTGCGAATATCGCCGTCGACACCGAAGGTCTTAAGAATCGCTTCGTTGAATGGAATATAGCCGTTCTGCGTGCGCGTCAGCGTGCCGTCGATATCAAAAAGGATCAGGCGTTCCATGAGCATGCGGATATTTGCATGATCGATGTCGTCTTAGCAATCGTGCGGCGGGGCATTGCGCCGCGAGTGAAAGCGTTGACATCCCCGGGGTTTCAAGATAGAAGTTTTGCGTAAGTTTTGCGCGACTGGCGAACGTGGAATTGACCACGAGGAAGTGCAAAGCAGTAAGACGGCCGAACGCCTGGGTCTCTTAACGAGAGAGGTCCGGGCTTTTTTGTTGCCAAACTAGTTCGCTGTCAGCCTGCAGCTTTTGGCAAATTGATTCTTTCCACTGAGGCCTGATCGCGACGGGATTTTAGATGATCAAGCAATATCTCCTTTCACCCGGTCCGACGCCGATCCCCAACGAAGTCGCTCTGGCGATGGCGGAGACCATGATCCATCATCGCACACCGCAATTTAACAAGATCTTCAATGAAGCACGCGACGGACTCAAGAAACTATTCGGCACAAAAAACGACGTTCTCATGCTGGCGTCCTCCGGCACCGGCGCGATGGAGGCCTCGGTCGCCAATCTGTTTTCTCCCGGTGACAAAGTCCTGATCATCAACGGCGGCAAGTTCGGCGAACGCTGGCTCAACATCGCCAACGCCTACGGGTTGAATCCCGTTGAAATGAAAGTGGCTTGGGGCCAAGCGGTGAAGGTCGCCGACGTCGAGCGGGAGCTCAAAGCCAACCCCGATACGCAAGGCGTGATGATCCAGGCCAGCGAGACTTCGACCACCGTATTCCATCCGGTGAAAGACATCGCCAGGCTCACAAAAAATGGCCCGCTGTTTCTTGTCGACGGCGTCACCGCGGTGGGCGTCGTGCCGTTGATGATGGATGAATGGGGCATTGACGCGCTGGTGACAGGCTCACAAAAAGCTTTGATGCTGCCACCGGGGTTGGGTTTCGTCGCGCTCAGTGACCGCGCTTGGGAGAAAACCAAGAAAGCCAAGCTGCCGCGCTTTTATTTCGATCTCAACCTCGAACGCAAAAACCAGCAAAAAGGCTCCGGCGCCTTCACGCCCGCGGTATCGTTGATATTTGGCGTGCGCGCGTCGGTGAACCTGCTCGAGCGCGAGGGGCTGGAGAATGTCTACGCGCGGCACGCGCGTTTGTGTCGGGCTACTCGCGCCGCGGCGACTGCACTGGGATTAAAATTACTCGCGCCCGATAGTCCGAGTCCAGCTGCGACCGGTATCTATCTGCCCGACGGGATCGACGCAGACGAGGTGCTGGACTATCTGCGCGACAAAATGAACGTCACGCTCGCCGAAGGTCAAGACCAGCTCAAAGGCAAGGCGATCCGCATCGCTCATGTCGGCTATATGGGCGCTTTCGACGTCATCACCGCCATCGCGGCCCTGGAAATGGCACTGAGAAAGTTCGGCGCCGAGATTCCCTTCGGACGGGGCGTCGCGGCTGCGCAGGAAGTCCTGATGGAAGCGTTGGCCTAAAAATCGAGGATGGAGAATCGACATTGAGGATCTCGCGATCCTCCATCTTCGATCGTCGATCCTCAGCGCACGAACAAAACGGTGGCCCCAACATGAAAATCTTAGTAACCGACTCTCTCGCGCCCGAAGGTCTGGAGGTGTTTAAAAACACCGAGGGCTTCGAGGTCGACGTCAAGCTCGGACTGAAGCCCGACGAGTTAAAAAAGATCTGTGGCGCGTATGACGGCTGGGTGATTCGTAGCGGCACCAGAATTACGGCCGAGCTCATCGAAGCGGCGAAGAGTTTGAAGGTGATCGGCCGCGCCGGCGTGGGTTATGAGAACATCGATGCCGACGCGGCGACCAAAAAAGGCATCGTCGTAATGAATACGCCCGGCGGCAACAACGTCACCACAGGCGAGCACACGATAGCTTTGATGATGGCGCTCGCGCGTCATATTCCGCAAGCGGTCGCCTCGCTCAAGAGCGGCAAGTGGGACCGCAACAAATTCGTCGGCGTGGAAATGTGCAATAAAACCATCGGCGTGATCGGTCTCGGCAACGTCGGCCGTATCGTCGCCGAGCGGGCAGCCGGCTTGAGAATGAAAGTCATTGGCTACGATCCCTTTATCGCCGCTGAAAACATCGCGCGCATGGGCGTAGAGCCCGGCACGTTAGACGACATCTTCACCAAGTCGGACTTCATCACGGTTCACGTGCCTTTGACTCCGGATACTCAAGGCCTGATTAACAAAGCGGCGTTTGCCAAAATGAAAAACAGCGTGCGGATCATCAACTGCGCGCGCGGCGGTATCGTCGACGAGCATGATCTTGCCGACGCGATCAAAACCGGCAAAGTCGCCGGCGCGGCGCTCGACGTTTACATCGATGAGCCGCCGGCGGCCGATCATCCGCTGCTCAAGCTCGATCAAGTGATCACCACGCCGCACTTGGGCGCATCAACCGACGAAGCACAGCTGAATGTCGCCATTGCGGTGGCCGAACAAATGGTCGATTTTCTGGCCAAAGGCGTTGTCCGCTACGCGGTGAACGTGCCGTCTGTAAGCCCGGAGCTTTTGGCGGTGCTGCGCCCGTATTTAACCCTTGGCGAAAAGCTCGGCAGTTTGCACACGCAAATGGTCGGCGCGCTGCCCGATGAAGTTCAAGTCGAGTATCGCGGCGATGTGACCCAATACAACGTCGCGCCATTGACACTCGCCGTGCTTAAGGGGTTGTTATCGCCGGTGATGGAATTCGCGGTGAACTACGTAAACGCGCCGCTATTGGCGCGGGAACGCGGCATCAAGATCGTCGAGTCGAAAGGCGAAGAGGCGAGCGACTTCGCCAGCTCGGTCACCGTCAAGGCCAAGAGCGGCAAAGAAACCCTTGAAGTCGAAGGCGCGATCTTCGGCGCCAAGCATCCGCGCATCGTGCGGGTCAATAATTTTTACCTGGAGGCGGTGCCCGAAGGTTATATACTCGTCCTGCAGAATAAAGATGTTCCGGGAGTCGTCGGCGCCGTCGGCACCATCCTCGGCAACAATGGCATGAACATCGCCGGCATGGAATTGGGCCGCAGCGAAAAGGGCGGCAACGCGATCTCGTTTACCCACGTCGACGAAGCCGTAACCAAAAAAGCCCTCGATGAGCTGCGCGCGCTGCCGCAAATCGTTTCGGCGACCCTGGTGAAACTGTGAGAACGAGTCAGCAGGCAACAGGCCCTAGCTATAGGGACACGGCGCGTCCTATCCCCACTCACGCCTCACGCCCCACGCCTCACGCCTGAGTTCCAATGGCCAACGTCGCAATCATCGGCGCCCAGTGGGGTGATGAAGGTAAAGGCAAAGTCGTCGACCTATTTACCCACGAGGCGGACATCATTGTCAGGTTTCAGGGCGGCAACAACGCCGGCCACACGCTGGTCGTGGACGGCACGAAAACCGTCTTACATCTGGTTCCTTCCGGAGCGCTTCACCCGGATAAGCTTTGCGTCATCGGCAACGGCGTCGTCGTCGATCCCGAAATTCTCATCGAAGAAATTCATGCGCTGAAGGCGCAGGGCCATCTTGTCGACGACGGGCAATTGCGTATCAGCGAGCAGGCGCACGTGATCATGCCGTATCACAAGTTAATCGACCAGGCGCGCGAACGGTTGCGCGGCGAAGGAATGATCGGCACCACTGGCCGCGGCATAGGCCCGGCCTACGAAGACAAAGTGGCGCGCGTCGGCATTCGCTTCGTCGATCTATTGGAAGAGGATACTTTTCGCGAGAAGCTTGAGCGCAACATCCAGGAAAAGAATTTTTATCTAAAAGCGATTCTCAAGGAAAAGGCTCTCGACTTTGACAAAATCCACGACAGCTACGGCAGTTTCCGCGAGAAACTCAGACACTATGTGACGAACACGGGCTTGCTCCTCGACCAGCAGATTCGCGCTGGCAAGCGCGTCCTCTTCGAAGGCGCGCAGGGCACGCTCCTCGACGTCGATCACGGCACCTATCCGTATGTCACTTCATCGAGCACAATCACCGGCGGCGCCTGTTCCGGCTCCGGCGTCGGAGCCCAGCATATCCAGCAGGTGATCGGCATCTCGAAAGCGTATACCACCCGGGTCGGAAGCGGGCCGTTTCCGACCGAGCTCGACGGTCCCGACGGTGAAACACTAAGACGCGAAGGCGCTGAGTTCGGCGCCACCACCGGGCGCTCGCGGCGCTGCGGCTGGTTCGACGCCGTCGGCGTGCGTCATGCGGTCAGGATGAACGGTATGACGGGAATTGCCTTGACCAAGCTCGACGTCTTGACCGGGTTTAAGAAAATACCGATCTGCACAGCCTACCGCTACGAGGGAAAGTCCATTACCGAATTTCCTGCCAGTTCCAAAGTGATGCAAAATGCACATCCCGTGTATGAGGAGATGGACGGTTGGAGCGAGCCGCTGGATAACGTGCGAGAATTTTCCGACCTACCGAAATCCGCGCAGAAATATGTCCGGCGCATTGAAAAGATCATCGGCACCGAGATCATACTCGTCTCCGTTGGCCCCGGGCGCGAGCAAACGATTTTACTGAAAAATCCATTCGACGAATAGGCGGGAGGCATGAGGACCGATTCTCACTCACGCCTTTTGCCATACGCCTCGTGCCTTTCTATCTCAACTTAAAAATTTCCAGATACTGCTTTACCGACGCATCGAAATCCTTGTAATCTTCCGGATCCTCTACGGCGATTTTAAAGCCGCGAAAAAGCCGCGGCGGGTCGGGCTCGACGTCTTTGCGCACCGGGATGCGCTGAAACCCGCGCAGCAGCTCCTGTCCTTCTTTGGAAAGGACGAAATCGTAGAACAGCCGCGCCGCGTTGGGATGCGGCGCCTTTGCGGCCAGCATGATCGGATTGACCTGCGTCACCGAAGGTTCGAGGGGCAGCCAGTCAATCGGCGCGCCGCGCGAGTTCATGCGCTGAATCGTCTGGTTGTACGCAATGATCAACGGATATTCACCGGCAACGGTAAGTTGGACGCGCTCGGTATTACCGCGTTTTAGAACCGGCTCCAGCGACGCCAGCCGTTTGAAGTAATTGACCGCCTTTTCCTTGCCCCAAACTCGTTTCAGCCCTTCCAACATGCCGTAGGCTTCGGTATCGACGGAAATTTGCCCGCCCTTCCATTTCGGGTCTAATAGCTCGTCATAGGTTTTGGGGACGTCCTGTTTTCTGACCAGTTTGGTGTTCCAGCCCAGGACATAACTGTTGACGTAATAAGCGGTCCAATAACCCTCCTTGTCGACCAGCTGCTCATCGATCATTTTGCTTTCCGGAGACCGGTAAGACGCGACGAGCTTTCTTTCGATCATGGGCAACACCATCTCGCCGCGGCCGACGACGACGTCCCAATCGAATCGGCCGCCGCGGGCTTCGGTGAAGATCTTGTTGAGCAAGGGCCCGCCGCCGGTGCGAAAGAGCGTGGCTTTCACGCCATACTTCTTCTCAAAACGATCGACGACCACTTTGCTCTGATCCAGGGTCATGGTCGTGTAATAAACCAGCTCGCCTTCTTTCTTGGCGGCCTCGACCAGCTTTTGGTTTGGACTTCCTTGAGCCCAAGCGACCAGGGGCGCGATAAAAGTTATAACCAAGAGCGCGCCCAAGAACCGCCACCGATAGGTATCCTTCATTACAAACATTACGAAACTCCCCTCACCCTCTTGCGGATCTAAAAAACGCCTAGCATTTAAAAGGCGTAAATCAACTTCTCCGACGACCTTCGCATCAAAAAAGGATGCGCAGCCGAATTATGACCTTGAATAGCTGCGCATGGGTGATTATCATACCTAGGGTAAAGAGCTCGGATCACGGAGGTATTTTAATATGGACGGTGAATCTACCAATAAAGAGAAACTCGTTGGCGACTTGAGAACGCTTGTTGGCGATGCCGAAGAGTTGCTCAAGGCGACGGCCAGCCAGGCCGGCGAAAAAATCTCCGTCGCGCGCCAGAAGATCGAACAAAGCCTGATCGAAGGCAAGAAGGCGTTGGCGGACGCAGAAGAAACTCTTGTCAAGAAGTCGAAAGAGTGCGCCGAAATTGCCGATGATTACGTGCGGGAAAACCCTTGGAGCGCCGTGGGCATTGCTGCCGCCGTCGGCTTAGCGCTGGGCCTGCTCATTCGCGGTAAGTAGCTCGCGCCGATGAGCGACCCAGGAAGCAACCAGAGCCATGAAGGCTCGTCGAGCTTCTTTCAGCCAATCAAAGCCGTGCTCGCGGCTCTCAGTTCGACGCTGCACACACGGCTGGAGCTGTTCGTCACCGAACTCGAAGAAGAGCGCGAGCGGCTCAAACATACTCTGGTGCTCACTTTCCTGCTCGTCTTCGGTTTCACCTTCGGGTTTATCCTCTTCACGATCTTTATCGTCGCATTGTTTTGGCAAAACGGTTGGATCGCCGCCATCGGCGCCTTGGCGCTTCTCTATTTCGCCGTCGGCGCAGGAGCTGCGATCAAGCTGCGCAGCGCGATCCTGCGCCGCCCTGGTCTTTTTCCCGCCACCTTGGCCGAGCTCGGCAAAGATCGCGATCACCTGAGAGCCTCTACCCGTGAGTAAACGCTTCGACGACATCGCCCGCCGCAAACAGGCGCTGATCGAAAAGGCCGCTTTGGAGCGCCTCGAATTAGCCGTGGCTTACCGTAGAATTCATTCGCCGTTCAATATTGGGGGCAAGGTTTTCGCTGTTGGCCGACTCATTCGTTCCTATCCCCTTCTCACCGCCGGCCTGTCGAGTTTTTTGATTGCCGGCTTCAGCAAGAGACTATTGAACTCAGCCCGCCTGTTGATGAAATTAGGACGCGCGCTGCTATCCGTCTTACGCCTGTGGCCGAAACGGCGGCGGCGTTCGTGGTGGCACTTCGGACGGCGCTGATCACTGAGCAAGTCAAGCCAAATAAAATTTCCGCGAAATCGCCGCGCCGGCTATTCCGTCCGCGCTCTTTCCGTCTTTCTCGGATCGGCCGCGCCGCTCATCGTCGAGCCTTGCCAAGTGATCGCTTGCACCACTCCGAGGGCGATTGTTCCCTGAGCGCGTGTCCGCGCTGTTCCAATCCCTTTCTTGCCTCATCGGCGATCTTAGCTTCGAAACTTAACCGGTCCGGCAGCCACTGGTGATGAATGCGCGGCGCTTCGACCGCCGCTCGCACCGACATTTGAAAATCCAGCATGTTGAGGATTGTCTGTAAGGCTGCGCTGATGATGCGCGGCCCGCCTGCCGCTCCAACGACCAGCTTCGGGTCGGTTGCCGCGCAAAATAATCGTCGGCGACATGCTGCTCAGCGGACGCTTGTTGGGTTGGAGCGAGTTCGCCTCGTTGCCGACCAAGCCGTATACGTTACCCATTCCGGAGTGGATGGCGAAATCGTCCATTTCGTTATTGAGGACGATGCCGGTGCGAGCCGCGATTAACTTCGAACCGAAGCGCGTGTTGACCGACTGCGTGCAAGCCACGGCGTTGCCAAAACGGTCGATCACGCTGAAGTGTGTGGTGCCGCCCTTTTCGGCGTCGTAATTGTAGTAACCATAAAAATTCGGCGCCTGAGTCTTGTCCGGGGAAATCCGGCCGCGCATCCACAGCGCGTAATCCTTCGACGTCAGCTTGCGGATCGGCACATGAACGAAATCCGGATCGCCGAGAAACTGCGCTCGGTCCGCAAACGCGTGTTTCATGGTCTCGGCGATCAAGTGCAGATATGCCGGCGAGTTGTGCTGCAACTCATCGAGCTTGTAGCCTTCGAGAATATTGAGCATCTCCAAAAGCGCCACGCCGCCCGAGCTTGGCGGCGGCATAGTCACGATCGTGCGATTTCGGTACTTGCCGATCAGGGGCTCGCGCCACACCGCTCGATAGTTTTTAAGATCGTCGAGCGTCATTACGCCGCCATTCGTCTTAATCGTCTAGACCATCGCCTCAGCGATTCGCCCTTGGTAAAAAATCTCAGAACCTTGCCGCGCGATCGCTTTGAGCGTTTCGGCCAATTCGGGTTGGCGAATCACATCGCCTTCCTTGGGCACATCGCCGTTGGGCATGAAAATGCGGCCAAGATCGGGAAAACGCTTCATTGCGGACTGCTGGCGCTCGATTGCAATTCGCAGCGTCGCATCCAAGGGGAAACCGTCACTCGCGAGCTTGATCGCCGGCGCGACGAGCGCAGCGAGCGATAGAGTCCCAAAGCGCTTGCGCGCCTCGATCAATCCGGCGACTTCTCCCGGAACGCCGACGGCTAATGCGCCGGTAAGGCTCAGCGATGTCACCGGCTTGCCGTCTTTCATATATAGCTCTCTGCTCGATGCGCGCGGCGCGGTTTCGCGAAAATCCAGAGCGAATGACTTCTGATCTTTGGCGCGGTAAATCACCATGAAGCCGCCGCCGCCCAAGCCGGAGGACGCTTGATCGACCGCCGAAAGCGCAAACGCCGTCGCAATCGCGGCGTCAACGGCGTTGCCGCCGCGTTGCAAAATCTCCATTCCAGCCGCGCTCGCCAATGCACTATCGGCAATGACGAGGCCGGCACCCGACTTGAGCGTCAGGTCGTTAGCATCGGCACGAAAAGACAGAATGACGAGGAATAAAACAACAAGCAGTCGGCTCGGTTTGGCGGATCGCATTGGCTGTTGGTTTAATAGTTTGTATTTGCTTTTGCAATCGCGGTGCACAGGGCTGTCGCAGCGGCGGCGCTTGCGCTATAAACGATACCTTTTTTCATATTTCGTGGTAGTTTGAGTCTGCAGCTCATCCGAGCCAATTAACAAATCATGCAAACCATTCTCGGGCCATTTCATCCCGATCTCGAAGACGCTCTCGTCGAAGAAATCTTGAAACACAAAAGAGCGGACTTCCTTACCCCGCTGTTGATTCTTACACCGTCCGACTTGCTGCGCCGGCGCTTGAAAATTTTATTGAGCCGGGAGCGTCGCCTGTCGCTACTCAATGTTCAACTCCTGACCTTTTACCAACTCTCCCTAAGGCTACACGCCGAGAGCAACGGCGCGCCGCTTGAATTGCGCAGCGATCTTTTTCTCGAAGAAGCGCTGCGGCAAATCATTCGGACCCGCCAATCCGGCGCAGAGCCCTTCGCCGGCATCGAAGACCGCGCCGGCGGGTGCGCTGCGCTCTGGCAAACATTGCGCGACCTGCGCGACGGATTGGTCGATCCGGCGGTCGCCCTCGAAGCCCTGGGCGAGGGCCATTTCAGTCAGCGCGCCAGCGAACGCACATCGCAGCTCTTGGTACTACTGGAAACCTTTCAACACTTTTGCCGCCAACAGAAGATTACCGACCAGTCCGACCTGAACCGCTACGCCACCGAACAAGTTCCCGCGTCGAGTTTCTTGAAACAATTCCATCAAATTTTCTATTACGGTTTTTACGATCTGACGCAGATTCAGGTAGATTTTTTTTACGCCGTCGCGCGCCACTATCCAACCACGCTATTGTTTCCTCTTCTGGCCGCCAAACCGAGTCATGAAGCCTGGCGCTTCGCCGAGCATTTCTATGAGCGCTATGTCCAAGGCCACAACATCGAGTCGACACCAGAGTCAGAAACTCAAATCGCATTGCCCGCTGATGCGCGGCTTTTTGATGACAACAAAGAACGAAGATACTCCGATTTTCCGAAACACTGGCAGTGCCAGATCGTCGATACTTTCGGCATCCATGATGAAATCGCCGTGACGGCGAAAGAGATCTTGCGACTCGTCGAAGACGGCAAGATGCAATTTCATGAGATTGGCGTCGTTGCGCGAAGTCTGGAGTCCTACGGCCAAATCGTCAAAGATACTTTTCACAAGCATCGCATCCCGCTCGCCGGCACGCTCGAAGAATCGCTCGTGCAGTTCCCGTTGACCAAAGCCGTCATCCTACTGCTGAATCTGCCCGCGAAGGACTTCCTACGCGGCCAAGTGATCGATCTGCTCTCTTCCCCTTATTTTCAACTTCAAAACATCGCAGGAGAGCGGTCGTTGCCACGCCCAGAGCTCTGGGATCTTGCGACCCGGGAGCTCGCCATCTGCAAAGGCGCGGCCGAGTGGCGCCGGCTGCGTCGTTACAATCAGCACGATCTAACACTCAGGCAAATATCGGCCGACGACGAGCCGCGCGTCATTCGCATCGCCGCGAAACAATTGACGTCATTGGCTAATATCGTCGAGACGTTGGTGGCTGATCTCACCCAATTGCCGGCGCAAGCTTCGTGGCAGGAATATGCCGTCGCCTGGAAAAGCTTGCTGAAAAAGTATCTCGGAATTGCGCCTGCCACCGAAACAACAGCGCCGGGCGTCGACTCGGAACCCGGCGCGGAGATTCTCGAGGTCTTAGACCAACTCGCCGGTCTCGATCGCGTGGAAAATCGCGTCGCGCTGAATGATTTTGCGCATACCTTTCAGCACTGGCTGGAACGCTCCAGCGTAACGGAGGATCGGCGCAATCGCGATGGTGTCATGGTGCTTAACGCCACGGCGGCGCGCGGCCTATCGTTCCGCGCGCTTTTTGTTCTAGGCATGAACGAAGGCGTTTTCCCGCGCACGATCCGCGAAGACGCCTTCCTGCGCGATCGCGACCGCGACGTTCTCGAACGCGACCTCGGTTACAAAGTGAGTCAAAAACTTGCCGCCTTCGACGAAGAAAAATTGCTTTTCACCTTGCTCGTCGGCGCCGCGCGGGAGCGGCTCTATTGTTCATTTCAAAGATCGGACGACAGCGGCAGAGTCCTGGCACCATCCTGGTACGTCGAAGAGCTCAACCGCGCTCTCAACGATAACGGCCGCCAAAGCGAGACGATCAACATCCCGCGGAGCATGACTGAAAAAGCCGCGACACCGCCGTTTGATCGACAGGATTTACTCTTGCCGGCGGAACTGGCAATTCGACTGACCCTGGAAGCCCAAGATCCCACCGCGCTGATCGAAGCCTGCGCCGCACTACCGAACCTCTACAAACAAGGCCGCAAAGTTGTCGCCGAAGTCGATCAAAGCAGCGACCGCTTGCTTGGTTACGATGGCATGGTCGGCAAGCTCGATAGCTACTGGAAACATTTCTCCGAGCGCGGCCTTTCGCCCACCGCGCTCGAAACCTACGCCCGTTGCCCGTTTCAGTTTTTCGCGCGCCACGTGCTCGGCTTGGAACCGCTCGACCGCCCCGAAGAAGTCCTCGGACCCAGTCCCGCTGAGCGCGGCGAGATCGGCCATGCGATTTTGAATTCGTTTTACCGCGCTCTGATCGACGGCGGTTATTTTGACGGCAAAGCAACAACGCTGGACGTAGAAAACACCCTGCTCACGGTCGGCGCCCATGTGTTCGCCGACTATGAGAAAGACAATCCCGTCGGCTACCCGCTCGCTTGGGACAGCCTCAAAGACGATCTTGTCCAACTGCTGCGCCAAGTCATCGCTCAAGATCTCCGCGAGCTGACCCAGTCCGGTTTCACCCCGGTGAATTTGGAAACCGGCGTGACCGCGCGATTGCCGGCCGACTGGCCGGAACCGCTAAACGGCCTGGCGATCCGTGGGCGGATGGACCGCATCGACCGTAACGACACCACCCTGCGGGTCATCGATTACAAATTTAAATTTGGCGCAAAGCCGGCAACTCAAGATACCAATCTTCTCCGCGCGGCTCTGCGCGGCGAGAGATTGCAGCCACCCTTTTACTACATGCTCGCGCAGCGCTGGGCCGAAGAACAACACTTCAAGCCGTCGCGACCGGCCATCGAAGCGGATTTCTACTACATCGCGGCGCGCTGGGCCGAAGGCCCGCTGCTCTCGACTTCCTATGACAGCGCTGGACTAACCGACCAAATCGGCGCGGCAACCAAACAAACCATTGCTTATCTCGTCGATGGCGTCCGCCAGGGCCGTTTCTTTCTCAACCGCGGCGAGTATTGCGGTCACTGCGACGCGGCAGCAATCTGCCGCAAAAACCACCCGCCGAGCCTGTGGCGCGCCGACAACGATCCAGTGACGGAACCTCATCGCGCTCTACGCAGGAAAGATCCCGAGAAACTATGAACGCGACCCAAGCGAATATCGAACTGCCCGACGCCCGCGATCGCCAAATCGCCATCGCCACCTTCGATCGCAACCTCGTGGTCACAGCGGGGGCGGGCACGGGCAAAACGACGTTGTTAGTCGATCGCCTCGTTCATTTGCTGTTGCGCAACCCCGAGCCGCTAAAAATCACCGAGATCGTCGCCCTTACTTTTACCAATAAAGCCGCGGAGGAGATGAAGTTCCGGCTGCGCCAACGCTTGCAAGCTTTTCTCGATGTCGAGCTCGACCGCCAACCCACAAATGACATCGAGAAAAAAACTCAGAACGCTATTGAAGCTCTGATCGCGTGTTACCAACTCTCCAAGGATGAGTTGGACCGCCGCATTCACGACGCGCTGAGAAACATGGAACGGAGCGACATCGGCACGATTCACAGCTTCGCCGCCACGTTGCTCCGGCTTTATCCTCTCGAAGCAGGAGTCGACCCGCAATTTCACGAGGACGATGGCGCCGCATTTGACCGCCTTTTCGACGAGCAATGGGATCTCTGGCTGGATCAGGAACTTTCACTGCGAAGCTCCCACGCGGCGGACTGGCGAAAAATTCTTCCGCTCTGTCAACTCGATCAGATCAAAGCTCTAGCCAAATCGATTTCCACGGAAAACGTCGATCTTCGACAGAACCTGGATGGGCGGAACCCAATTTCGCCCGCGCTGCGCGATTGGTTGGTTCAACTCGAAGACCGAGCAGCAAACTTGATTGAACGCCATCCCGAAGACCGGCTCAACGAAAAGTTAGTTCGCGCGGCGCAGGCGGTGCTTGGCGAATTTCTGAAAGCCGGACAGCGGTCGGACCTATTGGCGGACGAACATACCCTGTTGTCCGAGAAGACGATCAGTCGAGAGCTCAAGGATTGGGAGCCCGACGACTTTGCAGAAGCTCAAACGCTCGTACGTGCCGCCAAAGGGCTGGTCAAGATCGATGGGGAATTGACCAGCCTACTCTGGCGCTTGCTGGTTCCCTACGCCGAAGATTTCCGCGAACGATTTATCCGCGAAGGCCATCTTTCCTTCGACGGCTTGCTCGTGCGCGCACGCAATCTTGTCCGCGACCAAGATCACGTGCGCGCGGACCTCAAACGGCGCTACCGCACAATCCTCATCGACGAATTTCAAGACACCGATCCGATCCAATACGAGATCCTGCTCTATCTCGCGGAAGCCCAAGGCGCTGCAGCCAAGGACTGGCGTAAGGTAAAACTGACCCCTGGCAAAGTCTTCGTCGTCGGCGATCCCAAACAGTCGATCTATGCTTTTCGCCGGGCCGACATCGAGGCCTATCTCGAAGTCGTCGAGAAAATCATCAAGGCGCAGAACGGCGTCGAATGCCGGCTCACGACCAATTTTCGCAGCAATGCGGCGATACTCGACGTCGTCAACGGTGCTTTTGAAACCCTCATCCAGGCCCAAGATAATTTGCAGCCGCCCTACATCGCCATACACCCCGTGCCCGGAAGAATCGCGGCGCCAAGCCATGTCCCGAAGCTCTTGGTGCGAAAGATCGTCGCGACGGACCAAGAGACCAATGCCGAAACCGCGCGTCGTCTAGAAGGCGAGAGCTTGGCGCGCTGGTTAAAGGAACAGATCTTAGGCAAAACCGCGATCCTCAATGCGCTCGGCGAACAGGTCTATGCGCAGCCTAAAGATGTCGCCATTCTTTTGCGCAAGCTCACCGACATCCACGACTACCTAGAACCCTTGCGCCGCCAAGAAATTCGTTACGTCGTCGAAGGCGAGCGCCACTTTTACGCAGCGAAAGAAGTCATCGACGCCGTCAACCTCCTGCGCGCCGTGGAAAATCCCCACGACCGCCTCGCATTGGTCGGCGTACTGCGCTCGCCTTTGGGCGGGCTCACCGACCAGCAAATTTATGAGCTGCACCGGCAAAACCTGCTCGATTACCGCGCTGCCGAGAAACTCGTTGGGAAAGATTTTGCACCGACTCTCGCCGAGCTCTATGAAGCTCTGGCGCGCCTTCACAACGAGACTCGGACCCTGCCGATCGGCGCCGCAGTAGCGCATATCTTCACGACGTTGCCGGTGGAGTTCCTAGCGGCCTGCTACTTTCACGGCGAACAGGCGGTGGCAAATTTGCAAAAGCTGGCGCAACAAGCGGAACTACTTGGCCGCGAAGGATTGACCACGCTGAAAGAAGCGATTCGCCAGCTCGAACAACGCGTACTCGACGTCAAGGAGGAAGGCGAGAGTGTGCTCGCTGAAGAAAATCTCGACGCTGTGCGCATCATGAGCATTCACAAATCTAAGGGGTTGGAATTCCCGATCGTGATTTTAGCCGGGTGCCAGACTGGCATCGAAGGCAGACGGAGCGCCGATGCCGAAGCGTTGTTCGATTGGTCGACCGGGCTGACCGGCCTGCGCATCGGCGCGATTTCAGACCTCGCCGGACTGTACATCGCGGAAAAAACCAGACTGAGAAACGCGGAAGAACAAAAGCGTCTGCTCTACGTTGCCATGACCCGAGCGCGTGAAAACTTAATCATCTCCTGCGCGCCGAGCAGCCGGCGATCCGGCGGCAGTTTCCTCTCCATGCTCGACGGCACGCTCAACGACAGCATCGCCGACGCCGAGGCGTCAAAAACAGTTGACGCCGGCAATGGCACGGTGGAAATCGAAGTAGTCAGCGCGAGCCTGGCCGCGCCAAGCCGAACCAAAACGAGTTCCAAACGCACCAAGAAAACACTCAACTGGCAAGCCTTCGTCGATACTTGGGCACAGCGCGCGTCCGCCTATGAAAAAGCGCGACAATCCCAGCCGTTTCTCACGCCGACACTTCTCAAACGGCAAGAAGAAACTTCGACTGAAGCAGGCAGCAAAACGAACGGACAACCCTTTCGGCAAACGCCGGCGCTTGTCGTTGGTGATCTTGCACATCGTTTTCTGCAGAACTGGGAGTTCACCCGCGACGTCAAAAACTTCGAGCGCCAGCTTGACGATTTCATCCGTCATGCGCTGCCCACCGAATTCGAATCCTCCCGCCGGGAGATTGAATCGGAGCTTCAAGAGATTTTCCGCGCTTTCTTTCGCTCGAAAGCCTACGCCGACTTCGCTCAGTCGCATATCCTCGGCCGCGAAGTCCCGCTCTTGATGCCGTGGAACGGCCAGATCATGGAGGGCGTCATCGATCTCGTCTACGAAAAAAACAACTTGCTTTACCTAGCCGACTATAAGACAGATAGAGTCGCTCGAAATGAGCTGAGCCAAGCGGCCGAACGCTATCGCCAACAGGCGGAAATCTATTCGCAAGCAGTCAAGCAGAGTCTCGGACGGGAGATCGCAGCGTTCAAAATAATTTTCCTGCGTCTCGGCGAAGCGGTCGAGCTCGGGCTTGTGAAGAATCGGCAACTCGCGCTGTTTTAAGGATTCCCATGAAAATCTGTTTTTTGGATATTGAAACCGTGCCCACCGATCGATCACTTGAAGAAAATGGATTGCTCGAGCCCCAGATTCAGTTGAACGAAGCCGAGCTGCTCAAAAAGCTCAGCCTATCGGCGGTAACCGCGAAAATTATTTGTATCTGCTACGCCGTTGAGCCGCCCGTCGGTTGCGAAGTGCAAGCTCTCCAGGGCGAGGAAACGGAAATTATCAACGCCTTTTGGAAGTTGGCCGCCGACTGCAACCTCTTCGTCGGCCACAATATCCTAGACTTTGACCTGCGCTTCATCTATCAACGCTCGATCATCCATCAGATCAAGCCGTCACGAGATCTTCCTTTCGCCCGGTTCCGCAACGCGCCGATCTACGACACCATGCAGGAGTGGAGCAAGTGGGGCCGCGAGCACGCCAGTCTCGACACGCTTTCGAAAGCCCTCAGCATCCCTTCGCCGAAGGAAAGCCTCGACGGCTCTAAAGTCTACCCGTACTACCGCGCCGGTAAACTCGCCGAGATAGTCGAATACTGCAAGCGCGACGTCGATTCCACACGCCAGGTTTATCGCCGGCTGACGTTTACGAAAGGGCCAGGCGCAGCGTAGGCAGAGCTGCTTGAGCGTCCTATAAGAGAAAAACTGGTCTGTGTTTGCCAGGAAAGACGTCGACAAGCCGGAATGATGAAATCCAGGAAGTAGTAAACCCTCTTTCATATCATCTGCCACCACTGATCCCGCACTAATGCGGCAAGCGACGAGTTTACAAATATCAATGAATTGGGATATCGGTTCGTAATCCATGATGTTAATTGAACCAATGGGACAGGCCAGTCAGAAGTCGTCTGATAGAGCAACAGTTAGTGCCTGACATGCGCTGGTCGATTTCAATCTCGATAGTTTTGATCCTCGCTGGCGGAAGCCTCGTCACCTACGCGATGACGTTGCCAGTTTACACCGACGCGACTGCTCCAGAGCGTTTGTCAAGCGAGCTCGAAGCCAAGCCATACGAGACACGCTTTGAGGAGTGGTATTCCCAGCTGCGCACTTACGAGACCCCACACAAAAAGCTCTCCGATTTTGGTCGGGGACTCTGTGCCGCTGGGGTTGGACTCTTGCTCGCGAGCGGCGTTTGGTTTCTCTATGACCGATCTCCGTGGTTGCGGAGTGTTCGGGCGCTGTTCCTTCTATGGCTCACACTTTGGGTTGCACGCATTCCACTTTCGATGTGGTATTTACGGAGTCCGGCAGCAACGTTTCGACTACCCAGTATGGGGCGACTCGATTGCGATTCCCGTTTTCTCTGAATCGCTCACTTGGATCGTGGGCGCGCTGGTATCTTCACTCGTGCTCGGCCTGCTGCTTATTCGGCATCCCATTCCCGCGAGGATAGGATTCGTTAGACCGAATTCTGCCTATAGTTGGATTCGCGCAGGATTCCTTGTGTGCTGGATCATCGTCCTTGGCCCACGAGATCGCCAACAACTTTACGCCTTGTCTCGTCGATCGTTCGTTTGACTCCCCGTCTACCAATCGATAATAATTGATTCAAATCCGCTGGGCTTGAGCATGTGGTCTCACGCCGATCTGCAGATTCCAACGAATTATATAAGCAAGAAGGAGGCATTATGGATCAACCCGCTGAGCAAACATTTCAGGAACCGACAGATAAAAAGACCCGGGCCGGTTATGGAAAATTTCTCCGGCCGAACACGCCCTATGACAACTTCATGGAGTCGCAGGGCATTCCGATTTATCGCGACATCGGCGTGCGCCGCGTGCAGGATCTGCCGCGCAAACCGTGGAAGCGCATGGGCGGCAGCGGCACATTCATTCAGCTCCTCGGCACCGAAGGTCTCTGGGGTTGCTACGTCGTCGAAGTCCCCGGCGCGGGTGCGCTCAATCCCGAAAAGCATCTGTATGAAGAACAATATCTCGTCGTCGACGGCCGCGGCACGACCGAGGTTTGGATTGACGGCAATCCGAAGAAGGTCACGTTTGAATGGCAGAAGGGTTCGATCTTCGCCATTCCGATGAATGCGACACATCGCATCGTCAACGCGACTTCCAGTCCGGCGCTTTTGCTCGGCGGCACCACGGCGCCTAACATTATGAATAACTTTGGCAATGAAGATTTTATCTTCAATTGCCCCTATCATTTCAAAGATCGTTTCGATCCGAGCGACGACTACTACAAGTACAAAGAAGAAGTCACGCCGGACCCGCTTCGAGGTCTCGCCATGCGCCAGACGAACATTATTCCCGACGTGATGTCCTGCGAGTTGCCCATGGATAACCGCCGCTCGCCGGGTTATCGGCGCATCGAACCGCACATGGCGGGACAGCAATTTTATATGTGGATCGGCCAGCACGAGACGGGCCGTTACTCGAAGGCGCATGCGCACGGTTCCGCTGCGGTGCTGATTTGCTTGAGCGGCAAAGGATACACTTACACCTGGCCGTCAAAATTAGGTACCCATCCTTGGGAAAAGGGCACCACCGAAGAAATCCGCCGGCAGGACTATGAACCGGTGGGCATGGTGAGCGCGGCGCCGATGAGCGGCAACTGGTTTCACGCCCATTTTGGCGCGAGCAAAGAGCCCCTGCGTCTGACCGCTTGGTTCGGCCCCAATGCGCCGGGACGCGATCGCGGCAAGCCCGGTGAAAAGGGCATCGACTACGGCGCCATCGACATGAAAGACGGCGGCACCGCGATCCCGTACAACGAAGAAGATCCGTACCTGCGTAAAGAGTTCGAAGAAACGCTGGCAAGTGTCGGCGCACAATCACGCATGGAGCCGGATCTTTACAAGCACTCCTACTAAGAATCTGTCTCGCGTCTAGAGTCTGGAGTTTAGTTTAAATACCAGGCTCTAGACTCCAGGCGATTTCAATTCACCCAAAGGATTTTCATGGCCACCGCACCTCGAGGTTCGTTTTCCAATGCCAACCGCCACATGCAGGAGGAAGAAAAGCTCCAGCTCACCAGCGTCGGCGTCGACATTGGCTCGTCGACTTCTCACCTGGTTTTCTCCCGATTGGAACTGACCCTCGAGGGTTCGCGCTATCGCGTCACGCGGCGCGAAGTGCTGAACGAATCGGCAATACTCCTCACGCCCTACGTCGACGACACCAGGATCGACGTCGAAGGTCTCGAAGCGTTCATCAACGAGCAATACAAAAAAGCCAAGATCAAACGCGAAGAAGTCGATACCGGCGCGCTGATTCTCACCGGCGTCGCGGTGCGCCGGCGAAACGCTCGCGCGATTGGGGAACTGTTCGCGGAAGAAGCCGGCAAGTTCGTCGCCGTGAGCGCCGGAGACGGTCTGGAAGCGACCATGGCGGCGCACGGCTCGGGCGCTGTGGCGCATTCGGCGAAGATCGGCGGCGTCGTTTTGAACATCGATATCGGCGGCGGTACGAGCAAATTTGCCTTGTGCAACAACGGCAAGGTCCAGGAAGTCTCGGCGATCGATATCGGCGCGCGACTGCTCGCCTTCGAGCCAAACGGCGCGGTCGTGCGTATCGAAGAAGCCGGCCGAAAGCATGCCGGCTGGGCGGGATTCACCGTTGAGCTCGGACAAAGGGTCCCACAGGATGACTTGCGCAAGATGGTCGCTGGGATGGTCGACAAATTATTTGCCATGCTCAAACCGCAAGCCGTCAACGATGACGTGAAAGGGCTGCTCCGGCTACCGCCCTTGACGTATCACGGCGAGATCGACTGCGTGATGTTTTCCGGCGGCGTCTCGGAGTTTATCTACAACCGGGAAAAGACCACCTTCGGCGATCTCGGCCCTCTGATCGCTCAGGAAGTTCACCGGCGTATGGCGGACCTAGAAGTGCTCGTCATGGAGCCAGCAGCGCGCATCCGCGCCACGGTCATCGGCGCCTCGCAATATACCGTTCAAGTGAGCGGCAACACGGTTTTTATTTCGCCGGAAGACGCCGTTCCCGTGCGCAACGTCGCGGTCGTCGCGCCGGAGTTTCCGTTAAGCGAGGATGGTTTCACCAAGGACGCGATCCGCGACGGGCTGCTCAATGCGCTGCGGCGCTTGGATCTAGTGCACGGACGCCAACCCGTCGCCGTGGCGTTTCATTGGGACGGCTCAGCGACATTTTTCCGGTTGCAGGCTTTCTGCAGCGGCGTCGCCGAAGGACTCAAAGATATCTTCGCCAAAGGTCATCCGCTAGTTTTGGTGAACGACGGCGACATCGGCGGTATTATTGGATTACATTTTCAAGAAGAACTACAGATGCAAAACCCGATCATCTCCATCGACGGCATCGCGCTCAGCGATTTTGACTACATCGACATCGGCGCGCTGATCCCATCGTCCGGCGCCGTCCCAGTGGTCATCAAATCGTTGATCTTCCCCGCCTCGTCCCAACAATAAAAAGTCGGGGAAGTTTCCCTCTCCCGACTTTCTTGCTCTTTGAACCGTTTGAACTTTTTGAATGGCTTGAACGACTTGAACCCAAGCGATTTTTAGACCCGAAAAAATCGCTTGGCATTATCACCTAAGACCGCGGCCTTTTCTGCGTGCGTCAAATCCGGACGTTCAACTGTGTCGTGAATCATCTGCTTGGCTGCAACCAAGTCGACCTCATGGGGATAATCCGAAGCGTACGAGAAGGCTTCTGCGCCGCATTGTTTGATCACGTACGGCAAAATCCATTCGTTGCCTTCGCAACCAACGAGCACCTGGCCGCTTGCGAGATAATCGTTAAGGCTGCGCGAATGCCCCGTGCTGGTCGTGTAGACGTTGTCGTCGCGATCCATGCGGTCTTTGAGCAGCAGAAGCCAGGCACAACCGCCTTCGAAGAACCCGATGTGCAAATCCCGATAACGATCGACCACTCCGTGGTAAACTAACGAGACGAATTCCAAAGCCAGCGGGACGGGATGCCTGAGCACGCGCGCCGCCCACGGATCCGTAAATGTATCGGCGCCGAGTCCAACGCTCGATCCGCCGTGAATACCCAAGGCACAGCCGAGATTGGCCGCTTCTTCATAAACCGGCCAGTAATAATCATGGCCGAGATGCAGCGGCAAACCGCGCGACGGCAACATCGCGCCGGGAAGTTTGAGATCCAACACCAGGCGGCGCAGTTCTTTCACGGCTCCCTTGACGTCTTGCAGAGCGATCAAACCCATCGGATGAAGCCGCTTGTCGACTTTGCGGTAGCGTTCCGAAACATAATCGTTAAAGGCATGGCACACGCGCGTCGCGTAATCCGCCTGCTGAAAAAACCCAACCGACAGCCCCTCGGATGGAAACAACACCGCTTCGGAAACTCCCGCTTTTTCCAAGAACGCAACCCAATCCTCGCCCGAGCCTTTACGATGATGGCTGGCATCGACGCGCGGCCGGCGCGGCGCCTCGACTTCGCCGGATTTGCGCACGTTTCGGGGATAGTGAATATCATCGAGACTTGCGAAAACGCCTTGACGATTGCGCGACGGCGTTAGCGCGACTTCGCGGTCGACGGGATCGAGGAACGGTACCATTTCCGGGATTGATTCGATGATATGACCGTCACAATCAAAGACAGTAATGTTGTCTGCCATGTCAACTCCCCTAAAAGATTTTTACTCTAATAACAGAATTTTTTTATCACAGAGCGGCGTCGGCAAAAAAGAGCCTCGACATAATTTGCCCGTGGCTGTTGATCGTCTCTGGAGTCAGAACCCCGGGCCTCAGAACATCACGCAGGACGGTTTTACAAACCAACTTGCCGCGCATCGCGATTTGTCGTAAATGGTTTTCGAAGTAGGCGTTAGGCACATCTCTGACCAACGCACGACACCATTTGACAGAAATGACCGCGGCGCGGTCAGGCGACATCACTGCGGGCTAAGCATCTAGAATTTTTAACAAAACAGGCTGATCTCGCTTGACTTTCGATGCTGTTCCGCTTACAACCCTCGCCAATATCGAGCAACCTGCAATGGCGAAATACCGAGCGCGTCACTGCCCCAAGTGTGATTACTTCATCGGATTCGCGGTCGCTAAAAAGCGCGTGAGAGGCCGTGCCATCTCCGTTACCAATTTTTGTTTGAATTGCAACTATAAGCTACCTGTGCATAATATCGTCCGAGGAGTTTCGAAACCGCCCCGGATGCCGCGCCGAACGACCTTGCGATTGGTGCGCGGCAAACTGGATCCATCGACGACGAACCTAGGCGGTCGGAACCCGAACGATCTGATGGATACAAGAATCAGCCCCTCGGATTATCCACGCCATTTGCGCGCCATTGGCCAGGATTTAGAGAACCTCCACCTTTCCACCTTTAACCTGGAATACGTCGGCGATTCGTATTTGGTATGGGTTAAAGAATCCGATGAAGGCGAGAGTGGCGTCAATCCGCTTTTTCGCATCAGCAAAAATCGGCTGCAGAAATTGTGGCGGAACAAAACACCGGCGCGACCGCTTGGTCATGAAGAACCCTTCCCTCTCTCCTCTTCTCGACCGACCGGGAAAAGGCTTCGTTACTCGGTGCAGGAGCTAGACCGAATAGAAAGGGAACAGCGCGCTCGCCGCCGCCAGCAAAGCGGTAACGCCGATGGCCACTGTTTATCGCAATTGCTGCGAACCGTCGGTGACCTGGTCAGGCAGAGGGGCGAACGATTGTTGGGAATCGCTTGGCAGGAATTGTCGGTGAGCGTCGTCGTGGAGACGCCGCACGGGCAAAAAGAAATTGATGTGTTCAGGCCGGATAATTTGTACGATCTCTGGGTCAGAATGTATCTAAAACGGGATAACCGCGCGTTCCTCGACACTCCCCATTAGGCGCATCCGAGACCGACGCGCTTCATCGAAGTTAGATCGTCGTCGTTTTAAACCTCTCATCTCGATTCCGCTCCAAGGGTTTCTTCCGCGGTCGGCAATAGAAGTTGTTCATGCGCGGCCGAGTTGCTGTGCAATGGCGCGGGTATCCGCAGAATAAACGTCGACCCCTCGCCGGTGCGGCTTTCAACTTGGATCGTGCCGCCAAGGAGATCGAGATACTTTTTGACGATGTAGAGCCCCAATCCGACACCGCCATGCTCCATTCCTGTGTGCGCGCTCGCCTGGCGGAATTTCTGAAAAATTGTGGAAATTTGTTCCTGCGGGATCCCTATTCCCGTGTCGCTGACCCTAAACTCGAGCATTTTTTTGTCCGCCAAGTAACGTGCCAGAATCGCGACTGTGCCGTGTTCAGTGAACTTGAGCGCATTGCCGATGAGATTTTCCAGGATACGCCTAAGCTTGGCCCGGTCACCTTGAACCGAGGGCAAATCGGCCGAATAATTCCAGACCAACTTTACGTCTTTCGCGAGCGGATAATCGTAAAACGCTCGTAGCTCAGAAAGGAATTCCCACAAGTTGACCTCGTGGAGGTCGACCTGCAACGTCTCAGCCTCAATGCTGCTTACCTGCAGCACGGTATTGATCAGTCCATGCAATTCTTTGGACTGCCTTGCGACAGTTTCGACTGCTTTTTCTTGAATCGGAGTCATTTCGCCCAACAACCCTTGTAAAAACATGTCCGAGTAACCCGTAATCACGTTTAGCGGCGTCTTGAGCTGCGTCGAGACGACTTTCAAAAACTCGTCTTTGATCTTGTGCGCATCGATAAGCTCCTCTGCCTGTCGCTGGCTTCGATCATATAGCTCTGAATGATGGATCGAGATAGCTGCCTGGCCGGCGAGGGTCGATAAAAAATCGACCTCTTCTTCGTTGAATTCGTGCTCCTCGCGTGTCAAAAAAACTAAACACCCGAGCACCTGGTTATTGGCCACGAGCGGAACGCCAAGAAATGACACGAGCCCTTCATCTTCAAAGAATTTAAGATTTTGCAGCTGCCGATCCGTGAAAACGTTCCGAACTTGGACCGGCCGTTGCTCGACCACCACGCGATCGGTGAAATCCAACGACCCGTTTGCAGCGTCAAACGTTCCGGTTTTAAATCCACGGGCGGCCACCGATTCCGGGATGTCGGCTCCGGTACTTTTGAGCCTAACGATCGCTGCTGCATAGGGAAGATGCAGGAGCGCCGTCTCCAGAAATGACGCAAGGATCTCCGCTTTATCGATAGTTGACGTGACCGACAAATTGACCTCATGCAGGACTTCCAACCGTTCGCGTTGGCGGCGAATTTCTTCTGCGGCCTTCTGCTGCCGCTTCATTTGTTCCTCTTTATCCCGCGAGGTCCGCCGTAGTCGCTCGACCTGGGCAAAATAGCCGTAGAATAAAGAGATCACGAATGGGAACGGCAACCGCAAATAGATGCTCGGATTCAACAAAGACTCGCCGCTGTTAAAGACGAAGTACCCGTAAATGAGCGGGGCCAGTATCGTGACGACCAGTAAGCCACGGGCATCATTACAAATACAACTCAAGATCACGGTAAAAAGACAGGCGAAGTAAAAATCCGGACTTGCCGTTCCACTGGTGCTAAGGACCGCCCCGAGCACAATGGTATCGAAAACCAAGAGGGGGCCATAAAAATAAGGCGAATCAAATAGGTCGTCGGCCAAAAAATAGAGCGTCGAATGGCTGAGCAGATAGAGAATCAAAACCGCTTGAACCTGGGTGGGTGTCAGCCACTCACTCGGCGTGTAGTAAAGAAGATAAGATGACAGGATCACCAACGGCCAACGAAGCCGGATGACCGTATCCTTTTTCGCGGCATCGAACAGCCGGTCGAAAGTCCACTGCCGCCGAGCCAAAAATGTCGGGTCAATTGGGGAGGCTTTTTCCATAGGTGGATAGTCGTTTTTCTTATTCTTTTCAGGTGCATATAGCATGCCAGATGCCAACTAGTATTGACCGCGCCCAGCGCTCCTCTTTTATTTATTAGACAATTTAACGGGTTGACTACGAATCGGAGATAAAGTGTTGGCGAATCGACGCACGCCGACGCACAACTCAACGCGGGCCGGCACAATTTTGTCGTAAGGATTTTTTGCGCGGATAACTGTGACGGTACAAAAATGAACTAGTGAGGCGATTGCGGTTCAATCAGACCAGTCGTATCGAGTTAGGATTTGTGTCTTGAGTCTGCAAATTTTCGCTGTGCTGCGCGCACCGCGCGGAAAATATCCGCATAGCCGGCGCAGCGGCACAGATTACCTGAAAGGTAATCACGAATTTCTTCATCGGATGGCTCCGGATACTCGTCGAGAAACGCCTTTACCGTGAGAACGAACCCGGGCGTGCAATAGGCGCACTGCAGCGCTCGCTCTTCAACGAAAGCCTCTTGGATAGAGTGCAGTGCGTGGCCGTCGCCGAGACCCTCAAGCGTCGTAATCTCGTGACCCGCCGCGCGAGCCGCGAGAAGAAAGCAAGAACTAACCGGCTTGCCATCGAAAAGCACGGTGCAACTGCCGCACGCGCCGACACCGCAACTTTCGCGCACGCTCCACAGTTTAAGGCGGTCGCGCAACACGTCGAGCAGGATGTCCGCATCGTCGATTTCTAGGTTTTCGGCCTGCCCATTGACGTTTAGGGTGATCTCACGCTTCATAAAGGTCAGTGACTGACGATGCCCGCGTCGCGTTTATCGACCCGCGCCGGTAGCCATTTCAAATTCAATACAAAATTACTGCAAACTCTGTAGCTGCTCGACCGCCTTTTTCACGAAAAGTCGAGCCATGCGCCGTTTGTACCATTCTGAGCCACGGAGATCAGCGAATGGCGATATCTGTTGGTCAACTTTGTCGAGCAGCTTGTCGATGACGGCAGGGTCGAGCGATTGATCGTTGGCGAATTCCAGCCCGTCCATCAATAACGGCGTCGCCGCCACGCCCCCAAGTGCCACGCGCAGCTCTTTACAGCGTCCGTTTTCTTTTGTCAAAAATGCGGCGACGCCCAAACACGGCCAGTCGTTCGCCGACAACGCGGTGTAACGCAGGTAAACCGCGTGACTGTTTGGCGGCATGAATGGGATTCTGACATCCACCAATAATTCTCCTGGCTCCAGCGCCGTCTCATAGATTCCCTGAAAAAATTCGCCAAGCGGGATCGTGCGGTAACCACGAGGACCAAATGCGGTGATCTCGGCGCCGAGTACCAGGAGTGCCGGCGGCGGGTCGAGTCGGTAGTCGGCGTGAGCGAGATTACCGCCGACCGACGCCGTTTGACGGACCCGAACATTTCCGATGTGACTAAAAGCCTCGGCGACCGCTGGAAACGCTTGCCGAAGATCCGCTGACAGCTCAACCGTTCGGTGCGTCACCAGTGCACCGATGCGCAAACCGTCAGATTCGCTCTTGATGTCGGCCAGCCCCGGGATCGTCTGCAGATCGACTAAATATCGATAATATAGGGCGCGTTGCTTCATCAAGATAATCAGCGTCGTGCCGCCACCGAGTGCACGGGCCTCATCGCCATGCTCGGCGAGCATCTCGACCGCTTCAAGTAGAGATCGTGGCTGCAACAAGTCAAAAGAACGAATCGTCATGGAAATCCTACGGGAGCGTCGATGTTCTTCTATCCTCACGGCATGGTAGAATCAAGCAGAAGTGACTTCTTTGCCGTTGTCGACGCCCGGCAGAAATTCGCCGATACGATAGAGTTGACAGCAGCAAACAACTTTGACATGAATCCGATCACAAGGAGGACACGACCATGTTCGCGAGCATACGCCACATCGCTGTAATGACAGAAAATTGGGACCGAGAGGCGAAATTCTATCAGACGATCTTCGGTATGAAAAAGATCACCAACGGGATGACTGACGAGACTGGAGAATACAACAAGAACCGCGGCCATCTGAGCGACGGCGTGATTGGTCTGGCGCTGTTACAACGTCAGCCGGGCTTCCGTGCGGGCTTCGATCATTTTGGCTTTGCCGTCGAGAGTGTTGATGTCGTGCGCGAGCGGGTTAAGCAATCTTATCCGGACATCTATATTTCCGAGAGCCCGGGTCACGTCCCGTTTGCCGGGCTGCGCGGCCACGACCCCGACGGCAACCAGTACGATTTATCGCAAAAAGGCATGGCCAATGTGCGCGAAGGGTACGTCGAGTTTGGCTGGGAACAGCCACGCTGGATCAATCACATCTGCATGCGCAGCGGCCGTCCGGCGCATATCGCCGAGTTCTACCAAAAAGTTTTTGATCTCCAACCGGTCGAGGGCTTGTCTGGCGACAACAGTTACTACCTCACCGACGGCAAAGTAGGCTTGGCGATCCGACCATGGAGCATGGCTACCCACCGGGGGCTTTATGCTGGTCTGGAACATTTTGGTTTCAAAGTCGACAGCCTCGAGCAAACCAATAAGGACCTGGAAGCCCTGGCCAAAGACGCGCCAACTTCCGCGCCGCGAAAGGTCGCCATCGGCCGCGAAGGTGAACGGCACAAGCAAAATTTCGAAGGGTGCAAGCTCTGCAAGCAGAGCCTGTCGGATCCGGACGGTGTGCTCCTGGATCTAACTGACTGAGTATTTTTTCGACGCGACGACACGGCTCGGCGGAGGGATCATGGAATTTGCTAATATCAACGACACCATGCGCACGGCTCAAAACGAAAACAAACGCTTTGTGCCGCTTTTTGGCAGCGAAACGTTTCGCTCGTGGATACTCTATTTTCAGCCGGGCGATCACACGGATATGCATTACCATATGTCGCCCGAGACATTTCTGGTACTGCAGGGAAGGGCATCGGTGAAGGGATTAAAAGGCGACGAGCGCATAATCGAGAAAAACGAAATCGTATTTTTCGGCGCCAAAGACTACTACCAAATCACGAACGTCGGCGAAGAACCGCTCGTCCTTGTGGGTAATCGCTCCGAAGCGTTCGGCGGCGCGCACGTGACGGCCAAAGACTAAAAGATTTCAAATTCGTGTACGCGCATAGGCGCTTCACAGCCGCGGCGGATTCAAAATGCGGTCGATATCGCGGCTGTTGTCTATCTCGGTCTGGCTTTTCCTCTCGTCGCTCCTCCAAGTAAACGCCGATGACGATGTAAAAATCGCCTCGACGGGTCCCGCAGTAAGTACGCTGCCGTTAGAGATCGCCACGCGAAAGGGGTTTTTTCGCGACGAGGGCCTGGACGTTTTGACCATCACCATGAGAACCAACATCGCGGTCAATGCTCTTCTTACCCGCAACGTCGATTACGCCACTCCGTGCACCTCCATTATCAAAGCGGCCACCGGCGGTCTCCCGGTAAAGTTGGTGTCCGTCCTGCAGGGGCGCCCCGATTATTTCTTGATCGCAAGAAGAGAAATACGATCGATCAAAGAGCTCAAAGGTAAGCGCATTGCCATTGGCAGCTTCGGCGCCACCGCCGATCTCGCCTTGCGTACGGTGATCACTGAAGAGGGAATGGATTTTGACCGGGACCTCGTCCGCTTACAAATGGGCGGCAATAGCGCCCGCTATACTTCCCTGGTCACAGGCACGGTGGACGCCACCGTTCTCTCGCCGCCATTTAACCTGCAGGCGGAAAAAGCCGGTTACAAGGAACTCCTGTGGCTGGGCGAACGATTGGAGCTGCCGCTTGCCGGTCTCGGCGTTCGCGACGAGACGATTCAGAAAAACCCAAACAAATCCTTGCAATGATCAGAGCGGTTTTCCGCGCCATCGCCTTCGCCAAAGGTCATCCCGAAGAAACCATGCGCATACTGGTAAACTGGGTGCGAGTCGATCAAGAAGTCGCAGCGAAAAGCTACGAGCTGGGAAAACGAAGCTGGTCGGAAGGCGGAGTCGTTTCCGACGCCGCCGTCAAAGTCGTGGTAGATCAGTCGATTTTAGAGCTGAAGGCCAAAGACCCTGTCCCGCTCGACAAGGTGCGCAACTGGACTTTCGCGGATCAAGCCCGGCGGGAGGTGGCAAACCCTGGAGTGACACGATAAGCTTCTCGTATCCGCAGGTCGATTGATATGTAGGCCCGGAGCCGAATGGCAGTTTCGATCCGAGAAATCATCGCAAACTACAATCCCGATGCTCATTTAATTGAGGCATCGACCCCACCATCTTCGTGGTACACCGATCCTCGAATACTCGAGCTTGAGCAAAAAACGGTCCTTTCGCAATCGTGGCAGCTTGTCGGCCGCATCATTCAGGTGTGCGATCCGGGCAACTACCTCACTTGTGACGTCGCTGGCGAACCGATTCTAGTCGTTAGAGGCAGTGATAATATCCTCCGCGGCTTTTTCAACGTCTGCCGCCATCATGCCGCTACCGTCATGACGAAACCCGAGGGAAAAGCCGAGAACCTTCGCTGCCCTTATCACGGCTGGACGTACAATCTCGAAGGCGCTCTGATTCTTACCCCCGAATTTGGCGGCGTCGCCAATTTCGACCGTGCCGCGAACGGGCTTATTCCCGTTCAAACTGCGGTCTGGAATAATTGGGTGTTCGTGAAGCTCAGGCCTGGAAATCCGTCGCTCGAAGTTTTTCTTGGCAAGGATCTCCTTGAACGTTTCGATCGTTTGGACCTTGAACGAATGAAATGGTTTGAGCGTCGCCACTACTGGCTTAACTGCAACTGGAAAGTCTTTGTCGACAATTATCTCGACGGCGGCTATCACGTGCCGCACATTCACGGCGGATTGAACAGCGTGCTCGAGTACAGCAGCTACACGATCGAAACCGGTGAGCGCTTTTGTTTGCAGTCGAGCCCGATCGTTTCTAATGCAGGCGAAGTGAAAACCGCGGAAGTCCGCAAAGGCGATCGCGCGTTATACTATTGGATCTACCCCAATCTGATGATCAACATTTACGACGGCGTGATGGATACGAATCTCGTCATTCCACGCGGTGTCGACAAGACCGAAGTCATCTTCGATTATTACTTTGCTGACGTTTCGCGCCAAGCCAGAGAACGCAATCTCGCCAGCATCGCCGTCAGCGAGCAAATCCAAGCCGAAGACGTAGCCATCTGCGAGTCTGTCCAGCGCGGTTTAAATTCGCGCGCGTACTCGACGGGGCGGCTGTCCGTTCGACGTGAAGCAGGAGAACATCTTTTTCATCGGCTGCTGTACAGAGATTTGCACGCAGTTTTTTCGAGCGAGGATCAATCCCGTGCCTAGCTGCTAAACTGCAACGTCCGCTGCTCGCACGTCAGAAAACTGCCGATCAGAAAAATCAGGCGGCCCACTTGTCTATCAGCCTTACCGGCACGCGTCTATTTTCCTCTGTCCTGATCTCCGCCCAAGGCTGGATCGATAGTACGGGGCACGGAGCTTTCCGGAGAACACGGTCTGTAAAGCTACCCTGCAATAACCTTCTCAGCCGGCCTGCGTGACTTGTCATTACTATCAAATCACACTGCTCCTCTTTTGCGGCGGCTATGATCTCTTCAACGACCTTGCCGACCCTAATGAGATCGCTGATCTTCACCGCTCCGAGCAGCTCGGGCGAGATCCGTTGCGCCAGAAAGGTACGGAGGACCTGCTTTTTTCTTTCGAGTATACCCGCGGAATCAGGCTGGCGAATAGCGCCCATCGGAGCCTCCGGGGGCGCAGCCAACCCTCCCGGTGCGTAGCTATCCGAAAACCGCTCTCTGATCGATTCAGTCGGAAGAGCATGAAGCACGATCACGTCAGAGCCGTGCGCCTTTGCGAGCGAGAGCGCATACCCGATTGCCGGCACTGAGCCGACAGAGAAATCTGTTGGGACGAGAATCCTTTTTAGTGTGATCATAACGTTCACCTCCCTCTACTTTCTCTAAGGAGGCAACGCCAATGCCAAGCAGATAACAAGCTTAAAAACCCTCGATTTAAGGCTCTATTTCGAGGATTCAGACACCTCTGAAACAATCTGTCGAAGGAATTTTCCTACGGGTATGTACAGATTCTTGTACGATTTTAAAGGTCGGCGACCTTACACCCGCTCCTGAATCCCATATCGCGCGCTGATTTTCTGCGCGATGGAGACGAGGACAATCAAGATCGTGAACATGAGGACGCCGAACGCACTCAGCAGCGGAAAGGAACCGTTCGACCAGAGATCGAAGATAATCACCGAAGCGGTGCGATTGTTCGAGCGCGCCAGCATCAGCGAGATCGTGAGTTCCCGGTAGGCATGCACCATCACCCAAAACCAGCCCGCCATGAGGCCCGGGCGGAGCAGCGGAAGGTAAATGTGATAGAAATTTCTCCACCACCCACCGCCCGCCACCGCCGCCGCCTCTTCCAACTCAGTGTGAATCTGCACCATCGACGTCGAAACGAAACGCAAGGCGAACGGCAGATATCGTGTCAGATAAGCGAGGCCGATGATGCTCAGGGTGCCGATGACCGGCAGGGGCACAAGAAGATACAGCCACATGAATGCCGAGCCGAGCACGACGCTCGGCAGCGCGATCGGCGCGAAACCGAGGAAGTCGAGAATTTTCCGGCCGCCGAGCCGGGTCTTATGAACGAAGTAGCTGATCGCTGCAACGAGAAGCATGATGATGGACGCAGTGCTGACACCGAGCAATGTGCTGTTCCACAGCGGTTTCAAAGCATAGCCATCGTCGGCGAGCAGATTGGCGTAGTTTGAAAATGTTAGGGCTTGCAGCGTCTCGGCGGTCGGCGGCTGAAAGCGCGGTAGCAAAGACGCGTAGAGCATCGTAAGAAAAGGCAGGCCGGTGATAAGAAACACGAGTAATAAACTTAGCGCGCAGGCAGGATACTTCCACCATCCGAGATCGATACGGCGAGGCCGGTAGTCCTTGCCGGTAATGGTCTGATAGCGCTCGCCGTGACGGACCAGCCTGAAATAGACGAAGAGCAGAACCATGGCAAGCAAGAGCAGCATCATCGAGTATGTGCTCGACAGTCCCCAGTCGGTCGGCATGCGTGAGGTATTGAAATAGACTTCCGTCGTGTAGACCGCGACGCGCGCGCGCCCGCCGAGCAAAAGCGGCACTTCAAAGCTTTCTACGGTTTGGATAAACAACAGCAAAGCTGCGGCGGCCGCCGCCGGCAGGAGCAGCGGTAATGTGACGCGGCGAAACGTCGGCCAGGTACCCGCACCGGCGATGGACGAAGCTTCTTCCAGGCGTGGATCGATCGATTGCATCGCCGCCGACATCAACAGGTATGCCAGCGGGGTCATTTCCAGGGACTGCACCCAAACCATCCCCCAGAAAGAATAGACATTAAAAAATCTCGGAATGCCGGTCAGCGAATTAATTAGATGATTCAGCACGCCAATGCTCGGGCTCGCCATCAAAATCCAGGAAATCGTGATCATCACCCCAGGTATGATGATACGGCCCACCGTGATGGTCCCGATCAGTCGCGCCAACGGCGTATTGGTCCGCTCGACGGTCCAAGCGAGAAATGTTCCGCAAACAAACGAACAGAGCGTCGTTGCCGAGGCAAAATAAAATGTGTTGAGGCTCGATTCCCAGAATTCTCTGATGCCGTATGCCCTGGCATAATTGGAGAGCGTAAAGCTCAGATCCAAGAATCCGGGAGCGCCGGGCCGGATCGTTTTCAGGCTGGTCCAAACAATAAGTATGAGCGGAAGGAGGACCTGGTAAACCAGGATGAGCACCAAGCCGATGAGAACCAGGCTGCCGCCGCTCAATAACGGCGGCCGGACGCCGGATCCCCACCGGAGCGTGTTCGTCGTCATGATCGGAAATGCGCCCGGCGTTTATTTCCCCCGGCCGATATATTGGCCCCAGGCGTCGTGCAGCCGTTTGGTGATATCGTCGCTCACGATATTGTAGGTCACCAGCTTCACATCATCGGGAAGAAACGGATGTTTGATCGCCAGCGGCCCGCGCAATATTCCATTGATCATATTTTGGCTGTCCTGCGACAGCGTCCAGTCGACGAACAAAGCCGACGCGTAGGGATTCTGCGTGTTCTTGTTGATGATCATGCCGCCGGCGAACGAAAGGATCGGCGCCGTCAGTACCATGGCGAAAGGTGCCTTGGGATCTTTTTTCTTGGCTTCCATGCCGGTGTAAAAATAATTGTCGCCCTGCAACGCGTGGTCGCCGGTGAGCATGAGCTCCATGCGCTGGGTGTGGCCGGTTTGAACGATCGGCTGGTTCTGCCCCATGCACTTCAGCCACTCTTTGGTCTTCTCTTCGCCCATCATGACATAGAGGCCCGCCAAGAATCGGGTCTCCGATGGGTCAAAAGAGGCTTGACCTTTAAACTCCGGTTTGCAGAGATCGAACCAGGTCTTAGGCGCCCTGTCCGGCTTGATCAAGTTCGTGTTGTAGGAAATGCCGTGCTCGGCCCAATACCACGGCACCCAGCGATTTTCTTTGTCGATGAAGCCGTGGTACTGCTTCAAAATTTTTTTGGTCGCCGGCGTGGGGTACTTGGCAACTAGATTTTGCTTCAGGATGACGGCCATGTCAGGCACACCCAACGTGAGAATATCCGTTAGGTGGCGGCCGGCGGTCTCCTCGGCAATGAAGCGTTCAGCTGCATCCTGCGAACCCAGGTCGCCCATGTCGAGTTTGATGAAGGGATAGCGTTTTTCGAAAAGTCTGGCGTGATCTCTAGCGTTCTTGCCGCGCCAGGTGTGCACAAAATTGAGCTTGCCCTCTTTGCGCGCGCCCTCTTCCAAACGCTTATCTCGTTGGTCCGCGGACAATTTGGCCAACGAGGCGTAGAGTTGCTCCGCTGATAACTCGGCGGCAAAACCGCTCCTCGACATCGAGCCTGCGACGAAAGCGATTATAGCCAAGCCGATGATTTGAACTGCCTTAGTCATGTGCGAATCCTCCCTGCCCGGGTATCGAATGAAGCTCGCTGCCTTCAGATGCAGCGTTGCCCTTAATTTAGGCTCCGGTATATGTCACGTCCTCGCATCGTTTCAAGTCAAACAGCCGTAGTTTTGCTAAGCTCCGAAAATCAGCGTAGACTCTTCATCGTTAACTGGAACAAAAAAGCAATTGAGATGCCGCCCAAAATCTACATCGACGGCCAAGCCGGCACGACGGCGCTACGAATCCGCGACTGGCTAAAAGGCCGCAACGATCTCGAAGTTGTGACACTTCCGGAAGAGCTGCGCAAAGACCCCGAAGCTCGAAAAAAAGCGCTCAAAGACGCGAGCATCGTGCTTTTATGCTTGCCCGATGATGCGGCGAAAGAAGCTGCCGCTTGGCTCACCGATGCACCGGTGCGAATTCTCGACGCCAGCACAGCACACCGCGTGAGCGATGACTGGGTCTACGGCTTACCGGAACTAATTGCCGGACAGCGAGAACAAATTGCGAATGCTCGACGTGTGGCGAATCCCGGCTGTTACTCCTCCGCCGTGATTTTGTTGTTACGCCCACTCGTGGACGCGGGATTGATGCTGCCCGACACCCCACTGTCGATTCACGCTCTCTCCGGCTATTCAGGCGGCGGGCGGTCGCTGATCGGACGCTGGGAAGATCCCGAGCGGAAACTGTTCAATTTGCCGCACGAAGCGCCGTACAGCATCACCAAGTTTCACAAACACATCCCGGAGATCATGCGCCGTGGAGCGCTCACCGCAGAACCGTATTTCCTCCCCAACGTCGGACCGTTTCGTTGCGGTATGCGCGTTGAAATCATGATCCCTGCGAAGGCGCGGCTAAAGTCGGGCAGCGGTAAAGCCATGTGGGAGATTCTGTCAGCACGATACGAGAAAGAACCGTTCGTCGAGGTTGAGCCACTGTGGGAAGACGGTGAGACAGACGAACTTACCTTCGATCCGCAAGCGCTCAACGATACCAATCGAATCTCCCTGCGCGTGCTGCCGCACGAGTCCGGTCATGTCCTGCTGATGGCCCGGCTCGACAATCTCGGCAAAGGCGCCGCCGGCGTGGCGATCCAGAATTTGAATCTCATGCTCGGCGTGGCCGAAGACACCGGCTTACCGCGTTAACTCCGGCTTACCCTTTCAGCCGCACGCGCGTTGGGCACGATCCGTATCGGCGCGGGAATCACAGGAAGCAATCCGCGAATCGCGCTGGCGAGCAAAGCCAGCATCTTTTCATTCCGCGCGTTCCATTTTAGATCATAAGCAGCGCGAATTTTTTCCGGCAGCAGCCCGGCCGTCACGAATCGAAACAACGGTCCGCCGGGTTTGAAGATCCATGGACGCGGATAGAGGACATCGTGAGCAAGACGTTTTGCCATCGGTCCCGAAGTCATCGCAGCGCCGAGCAACATGCGATTCATGTACGCTTCAAATGCTCCGAGAGAACACGGAACGATTTCGTCGTTTATGCCGAACAAGGAAGCAAGTTTCTTCGAATCGTCGTAATACGCGGATCTCTCAGCCTCGGCCATGGGCGTGACAAAAAGATGGTAGGCGATCAGCGCCGAATCGATCAGCGTTGCATGCACCCAGAGCAGCAACTCTTGATCCATCGCGTCATAGGGCTCGCGCGCAAATACCAACTCACCGCCGGAAACCACGCCATGCACTCTCTTGTGGACGTTGGCGACCCTCTCAAGCGCCGCGCGCGCTTGTGATCGCTCGTCGAACACGATCGACCACATCGCGCTCATGGTGCGGTAAAGGCGGGCGAGCGGATCCTCTTGAAAGCGGCTATGCTCCGCGACGCCGGCGGCAACTTTGGGATGCGCGAGCTGCATCAGCAGCGCCCGCCCACCGGCAAGTAGCAAAATCATCTCGCGGTTGACTTGCCAGATCTTGCTATCGCGCTCGAAGAACCCGTCGGCGTCACGCACCGTGATCATAGTAGTGCCCACGTCGCCAATACTTACGCCAAGTATCGCCCGGCACTGGCACGTGTGGCAATTCTCCCGCCGAGCGCTGCACGCCGGGTAAAATCCACCATGCGAACGCACCCAAGGTAAGCGCGCCGACGCCGCAAATTAGATAAAGCAAATCGATGCCGCCTCGATCCATAAGCCAACCGGCCGAGACGTTCGAGGCAATGCCGGCGATGCCGGCGCCCACCATCGAGAGAATTCCTTGCGCCGTGGAGCGCAGTTTTTCCGGCGCCACGACGTCAAGGTAAAGCGGGCTGCCCAAATTGAGCCCGACGACGGTCACGCCGTGCAGCGCCTGCACGGCGAACAGGAGAGTGGCATCGGTGATCATGGCGCATAAAAACCAGCGCAGGCCACCGACCAGGACGCCGACGCCGAGCAACCCGCGGGCGCCGAGCCGCTTCAGTCCGCTTCCCGTCGAAAGCACGAGCGGGATCTCGAACAGCAACATGAGAATCCACATGTTGCGGATCGTTTCGATATCGCCGCCCCGCGAGCGCACGAAGAGCGGGAATAACCACATCGGCCCATGCATCAGGAAGTGAGCGATGAGGGCGAACAACAGGAACCTTAGAAACGCGCGGTTGTGTGCGAGCTCGCGCCAATCGCCGCGCGCAGCGCGCAGCGCCACCGCTCCGCCCCTGGGCAGCAAAAAAGCGATCAGCGCCGCGCCAAACACCAAACTTGCCGTGATGGGAAACATCAAACCAAGGCCCGGCTGCACATTGACAGCCGACGTGCTTCCCGACGACGGTTGAACAGCGGCGAGCATCCACGGAAATGCGAGGATGAGAATAAAATAGCCGATCGTGCCCCACACGCGCACCCGTCCAAAGGCATGGCGGCCCTCGTCGCGGAGAATCGCCAGGCTCACCGACGTCATGATTGGAAAAATCGCCGTCCCCACCAGTGCAAGCACAGCTGTGGCTAGAACAATCGGCCAAAAACCTTCCACAATCCCGAGTCCCAGATAACCCAACGCCGTGCCCAAGGTGAGAAGCGCGAGCATGCGGCTGCGCGCGCCGGTGCGGTCCGCCAGGTGTCCCCAGAACGGCTGAGTGAGCATACCGATAAACGGCGAGATCGCTAGAATCAATCCTACTTCTGTGCCGGTCAGCCCGGCATTCTCCCTGAGATAAAGAGCGAAGTAAGGAAAGAAGATGCCCAAGGAACCGAAATAGACGAACCAGAAAAGTGTCAGCGGAATAGAATGCCACATGGCGCGATGATAGCATCAGTGGGGATGAGATCCAGCCGCCGGTAAGTGAATTTGAGCAATTCTGCACATGAGCTGCGATTCGCCGCGCACCGTCCACACCGTCGGTCACTCGACAAGAACCATCGATGCTTTGATCGAGTTGCTGCGGACTCACGCAATCGAGATGCTCGTCGACGTGCGCCGCTGGCCGGCGTCGCGACGCTATCCGCATTTCAATCGCGAGCCGTTAGCCGCGTCGCTGCAAGCGAGCGGCATCGATTATCTCTGGCGTGGCGACCTCGGCGGCTTTCGCAAACCTGCGCCCGACTCGCCGAATACTGGATGGCGCGTCGCCGCGTTTCGCGCCTACGCGGATTTCATGTTGACGGATGAATTCGAGCAAATCATGAGGGAGATGGAAACGATTGCGCACCGAAACCGGATCGCCGTCATGTGCGCCGAAGCGGTTCCCTGGCGTTGTCATCGGCAGTTACTCGCGGATGCACTTCTCGTGCGCGGCTGGAATGTGCAACACATCATGGACGACACCTGCCACCAGCATTCGCTGCCAGGTTTTGCCCGAGCGGATGGGACGCGAATTTATTATAGCGGCGTGAGCAAATGATGGTCGGTCGCCGTGCTAGCGATACATCCCATTGGGATCGAGGTCTTCGCGAATCAAGCGCAGCTCTTCTGCCGATGGTGCGGAAACTTCCTCGATCTTTGTCGCTAGCCGCAGCGGCCAACCGACTTCGTCCTGCACGTGCTTCGCGGACACGCCGGGATAAAGCGCGCTCAGCTGCATCTCGCGCTCAGGATTGTCGAAATTCAAGATAGCCATGTCGGTAATCACGATCTCGGGTCCACCGCCGGGAAGGCCGAGACGGGCGCGGCTGTCGCCTCCAGTCAAGTGGCCGGGGCTGGTGACAAAGTCGAGCTTTTCGACGAAGGCGCGGCGCTTGAGTCGCATGATCATGAACGTCCGTTGCGCGTTGGTGGCGATCTCGCAGGCGCCGCCGCTCCCCGGCAGGCGCGTTTTTGGTTTAGCATAGTCACCGATCACTGTGGAATTGAGATTGCCGTGATTATCGATCTGCGCGCCGCCGAGCAGCGCGATTTCGACCAAGCCCCTTTGTAGATATAGCCCGAACAGATCCGCCATGGAGACCACAGAGACAGCGCCGCTGACCAGCGTTGGATCGCCGATGGAGAGCGGCAGCCGCTCCGGTCGCGCGCCATAAACGCCGGACTCATAGATCAGCTCCATATCCGGGGCGACGGTAACGCGCGCCAGGTTGCAGGCGATGTTGGGGAGACCGACGCCGACGAATACGGTGCGCGCGCCTTTCAACATGCGCGCCGCCACTGCGATCATCATCTCCGAAGCTGAATAACCGGGATCGCTCATCGATACCTCCCGTAATCGACCGACGGCGCGGGATATGGCTCCGGCTTGAGCTGGTCAAAATGAGCTTGCCCTATTTTACGTACGTAAGCACCGAAATTTTCCAGACCGTAGACCCATTCGGCAAGCCACGCCACCACCGCCGCGTGATCCTGCGAAAGCTTGTCCCAGGCGAGATAGGACTCGTTGTCGCGGTCATAGTAGCCCTGGACATAGGAAGGATGTGCGCCATACGGTTCATGTACCACCGCATCGACGATCAAGCCGGGAATTAACGTCCGGTTGGGATCGGCGCGGACGACGGACTCATCGACGATCTCTTCGACCACGACGATCACGTGCTTGGCGGCGAACGCCACTTCTTTTTGCATGCCGACGAGACCCCAGATTTGCGTGTTCCCTTGTCGATCGGCGCGCTGGGCGTGAAGGATAGCGACGTCGGGATTGAGCGGCGGCACGACGGCGATCTTGCCGGTGCCATAGGGATCGTCGATCAATTTAATTAACGGGTTGGCAGTCAGCATGTCTGAGCCGACGTAACTCCGCAGCGCGAAAAACGGCATCCGTGCGGCGCCTGCTGCGTAGCGGCCGACCAGCCCATAGTGGGAATACTCTTCCAACTCCAAGGGAAGTGGAATACTTTTCTCCACGGCGCGGCGAATACAATAAAGCGAACCGACGCCCGGGTTGCCCATATAACTGAATATCAGTTTTCTCGCCGTGCCGGCTGCGATCATCTGATCGTAGATCAAATCCGGTGTCATGCGGATCAGAGTCAAATCGCGGCGCCGCTGGCGGATAATCTCGTGGCCGCCGGCAAACGAAATAAAACCGGTAAACCCTTCGATCGCCACTGAGCAGTCGTCGGTGACGTAGTCGGCGACGGCATCCCGCATGGAAACAATCTTGTCGGCTTTCGTTGTCTTGTTCATAGCGTCCAGATTAGCTGTTCATCAGCGCAAAAACTTTTCCGCCCGTGTGAGCACTTGGTTTATAATTTCATCGGTCACACCTAAGTAGTTTTCCGGCCTAGCCAGCGCCTGCCAATCGACCTCGCCTTTCGTAACCGAATCGACCGCCAATCTTTCCACGACGCCGATCAGCGGTGTGTTTTCGGCCACGGCCGCGGCGCAGGCTTTCTTGACCAATTCCTCCGCCTGTTGGCGAGGCATCACTTTCGCCAACGCAAACACCGCCGCCTCGGCGAGAATCACATCGTTTGCGCGCGAGATATTAGCGCGCATCGCGCTTGTATCGGCCTGCAGGTTCTTGGCCAAATAAAGAGCGTGCTTCAATGCCGCGCCGGTGAGCGTGATCATCTGCGGTAGCGTCAGCCATTCCACTTGCCAGCCGTGCGTCGCGCGCTCGTGTTCTTGAATCTGCGCTTGGTGCATGGCGGAGAGCAGCGCTGTATTGGTACGAGCCGCGGCAACGATAAGCTCGCTCGTGATCGGATTGGCCTTCTGCGGCATCGTGCTGCTGCCACCGCGGCCTTTCTCCGCCGACTCACCGATTTCACCGACTTCGGTCTGCGCCATGAGAATAATATCCTGCGCCATCTTGCCGAGCGATCCCGTGACGAGACTCAGCCAGCCCGCAAACTCAACGAATGAATCGCGCTGCGCATGCCAAGGCATCGCCGGCACGCCTAATTTAAGTTCCTTGGCCAATTCCTCCGCAACGGCCAAACCCTTATCGCCCAGCGCTGCCAACGTCCCCGCAGCGCCGCCGAACTGGACAACCAGCAAGCGCGGCAGGATTTCCTCGAGACGTTGCAAATGACGCAGAACTGGCGCCAACCAAGCCGCGACTTTCAAACCGAAGGTCACCGGCAATGCCTGCTGACCATGCGTCCGTCCGGGCAGAATCGTATTTCGATGGCGATCGATTAGTGTGCTCAAATGGCGCGCGATCTCACCGAGCCTTGCCTTGAACAAGTCAGCCGCCGCGCGAAGCTGCAAAACACAAGCGCTATCTATGATGTCTTGCGTCGTCGCGCCCCAGTGAACGTACGGCGCGGCTTCCACACTCACCTGCTTGCGCAACTCCTGAACCAGGGCGATGATCGGAAATCCTGAACGCACAGTTCCCGTCGCCAGCGCGGCGACATCAATATTTTTCGCTCGCACATGGCCAATCTGCTCGGCCGCATGTGTTGGGATGACGCCGAGGCGAGCCTCAGCGCGAGCTAAAGCAATCTCCACTTCGACCAGCGCACGCACGAAAGCATCGTCGCTCAAGAGTTTTGCGATCTCGTCGTCGCTAAATAGCGGGCCGAAGATAGCTGAATTTAGAACCGTAGTCATCTTTAAGGGGATTAGTGTTCTCGAATTCCTTCGACCAACTACGCTATGACGAGATCCTTCGCGATGGCTCAGGATGACCGCCTCAGAAGAACGCTTCTCCGGGGTTGTCATGCTGAGCACAGCGAAGCATCTCGACTTCCAGTTTCTTTCCCTCACATATCGAAGAAAACCGTCTCATTCTCACCCTGGAGCCGGATGTCGAAACGGTAGACGGGTCTGCCGTTCCTGTCTTCCCTGGCAGCGATCAGAGTCCGCCGCCGCGCGTTGTTCTTGACCGAATTCAGCACGGGATCGCTCTCGTTCGCCGCTTCATCGGCAAAATACATTCTCGTGTACGCGTGCACCAACATGCCACGCGCGAAGATGACCACGTTGAGGTGCGGCGCCTGCACCGACTCGTCATTTCCAGGCACCGGCCCGGGCTTGATCGTTTCAAAACTGTAAAGACATTTTTCATCGGTGCCCGAACGGCCCCAGCCCGTGAAGCTCGGATCAAGCGGTTTTTCCTGTTTGTCGTCGGGGTGATTATAGCGGCCGTAGGCGTTGGCTTGCCAAATCTCCACCATGACGTCGGGAATTGCCTTGCCGTCGCCGTCGAAGACTTGCCCTTCGATCCGAATCCGTTGACCCTGGGTCGCGTCGGTCGCCATGACATTCATCGCTTTGCGTGTCATGCCGATGGCGTAGAAAGGGCCGACGGTTTGTGAAGGTGTTTGTTTCCTCATCTTGGTTCCTCGAACGGCGTTGCTTTTCTGCCACGCAACACAATATCGAAGCGATAGCCCAACGCGAACTCAGGCTCGGTCACATCATGTGCATAGCTCGCCATCAGCCGCTCGCGCCCGTTCTTTGTCGGCACCGAACTTAAAATCGGATCGAGCGGTATCAATGGATCGCCGGGAAAGAAAAATTGCGTCACCAGACGCGTAACGAAACTCGGGCCGAATATTGATAGATGAATATGCGCCGGTCGCCACGCATTGGGATGATTGAGCCAGGGATAAGCGCCAGGCTTGATCGTCAAATAGCGATACTCGCCTTTTTCATTGGTCACGCAGCGCCCCGCGCCGGTGAAGTTCGGATCGAGCGGCGCGTTGTGTTGATCGACTGGATGATGATAGCGGCCGGCAGCGTTGGCCTGCCAGATTTCGATGACCGTGTTCGGCACGGGCCGTTCGTCCTCGTCGAGCACGCGGCCGACGACGATAATGCGCTCGCCCATCGCCTCTTTGCCGGTATCGGCGTTGCGCGTGAGATCGTTTTCCCCTGCTTCGAGCTTGATGTCGCTGAACAGCGGTCCGGTGATCTCCGACAACGTTTGTTGGATCGGCACCAACCTTTTCAGCGGTCCGCGCTTGACCGACGAGCCATAGGCTTTGAAAGTATAAGGCGGATGAGACCTCCAGTCGCGTGGATTGTATTCTTGAATGCGCATAAAAATTTCCTTGTGTGGGATCGGTTACAATTGACAACGAAGACAGTTGTCATCCTGAACGAAGTGAAGGATCTCGTCCAAATCTTGTCACTTACCTTCCGCATCCATCTCTTTATATGTCCGTTTAGCGACGGCGAACGCCGAATTCGCCGCCGGCGCGCCGGCGTAAACCGCGACTTGCAGCAGAACCTCTTTGACTTCGTCCTTGGTTACCCCGGTATTTCGCGTCGCCCGGATATGCGCGCCGAGCTCCTCAAGTTTGCCCAAAGAAGCCAGCATGGCGATCGTGAGCATGCTGCGCGTCCGCTTTTCTAGTCCCGGCCGGGTCCATACCGCGCCCCATGCATGCTCCGTCACGTAGCGCTGCCAGTCTGCATCGAACTCTGTTTTGTTCGCTTCCGCGCGCGCTACATACTCGGCGCCGAGTACCGCCTTGCGCACGGTCATGCCTTTATCAAATGAATCGTCAGACAATTTGCACCTCCCGGAAAAACTGCATCATTCTACGCGGCCACGGTTTCCGGCTGCTCGATGCACGGCAAATGCGCCGAGTTTTCAATCAAAGAAAACTGCGCGCCGGGAATCAAACCCGCCAATTCCTTGCCAAGATCCGGCGGCGTCGCGATGTCTTCGGCGCCACACAGAACCAGCGTGGGGCACTTGATTCGCGACAACGCAGGGCGAAAATCCGCTTCGCGTAGCGCGCAGCACGTGCCGATATATCCTGGCACCGAAGTTTGCAGCAGCATGTTGGAATAGCCGCGAATGTCCGCTGCCCGCTGCGCGCGAAATCGGACTGAAAACCAGCGTTCCATCATCGCTGATTCGAGGGGTTTTAAGCCGCCGGTTTGAACCATATCGATGCGTTGCTGCCACGATTCGACCGAGCCTATTCTTGCGCCGGTATCGCACAAAACCAACGCGCGCGCACGTTGGGGATAGTTCAACGCCAAGGCCTGCGCAATTATACCCCCGACAGACACGCCGGAGATCACCGCCTGGCTAATTTCGAGAGCGTCGAGCAGTCCGGCAACGTCGTCCGCGAGATCCTTAGCGGAATACGGCGGTGGAACGGCATCGGTCAGCCCGTGGCCGCGCTTATCGTAGCGAATCACGCGGAAATCCGCCGCCAGTCGGGCCGCCACGTCATCCCAAATGCGCAGGTCGCTTCCCAGAGAATTGGCAAAAACGATAGCCGGCTTTTCCTTCGCGCCCTCATCGACGTAACGATGGACAATGTTGTTAAGTTGGACAAATGGCATGGCCCTGGATTCAAAGTATCCGAGCCCACGAACCAAAGTCAACTTTGCGCCGCCGGCTGAATTCCCCCTTTGACTTCGCCCCAACAACAACCCTAGTATCTATTCAAACATGGAAGCGTTGAACTTTTGAACCCTTGGAACAACTGGAACCATTGGAACGTTTGGAACCGATGGAATTCGACTTATCGAACGATTTGACCGATTGGATCGATTGGAACAGGAGGAAATCATGTCCGAGCCATTAGTCCTCGAAGTGTTTTCCGATTTCGTTTGACCGTGGTGCTACCTCGTCACCGGGCGTGTCGAGAAACTCAAAAAGAAATTCGGTCTTGAGATCAAATTCACTCAATTTCCGCTTCATCCGGATACCCCCGAGGAAGGCAGCGTGCGCGGACCGGAGATCATCGCGCGCAACCAGCGCATGAAAGTAAACATGGAGCGCGAGGGCTTGCCGTTCAACGCCGAGCGCAACATGTCCTACAACAGCCGGCTCGCCCAGGAGTTGGCGAAATGGGCCGACACCAAAGGCAAGGGTGAAGAAGTTACCGACGCTTTGTTCCGCGCCTACTTCGTCGACGTTAAGAACATCGGCAAAGCCGACGTGCTTGCCCAGATCGCCGAGGAGCATGATTTGCCGGCCGACGAAGCCACCGATGTATTGCTGAGCCGCAAGTTCAAGGACGCCGTCGACGACGACTGGCGCCGCTGCGCCGCTTATGGTGTAAACGCGGTACCGACGTTTCTGGCTGGAAAATATCTAATGGTCGGAGCGCAGCCCTACGAAGAATTGCAGCGCTTGATCGAGCATGTAGTGAAGTCACCGCCTGACCAAACCGCGGGATAACAGATCCCATCGGCTAGTTCCGCTCGAGCGAGGCCTTCGGGATCGACGTCTGCGGTTGATTTTGATAGCACGCTGATGGAGTCGAAATTGATTCTCGAACGGTGAAAGCTCTCAAATTCATGCGTGAGGGTTAGAAAGACATCCGTAATTTAGATGCGACCTGCAGTCACACGATCGCTTTTTGTATTATTTTCTCTGATTCCGCTATTCAGTCTTTCCGCGCAACAACGCCACCTTCATAGTAGCGCGGGTGTCGGGGGTGCGCAGATTCCCCTCTGGGCCGGGAAGGACCTGGGAACATTTCGCAAATATCAATTGGACGTGGAAAGTGTTCTGATCCTGGGAGGAGCACGCGGAATGCAAGCGCTACTTGGTGGAAGCGTTCATTCTGCGAATATGGCGGCCATGGTTCCCCTCCGTACGAGTCTCGCCGGTGGAGATGTTGTCATCGTCGGCGGTTTTCTAAACAAAAATTTGCTAAAGTTCGTCGCCCAAAAGACCATCACGAAGCCTGGAGATCTTCGTGGAAAAAAAGTCGGCATTGCCAATTTCGGCGGATCAAACGAATTTGGCGTTCTGCTCGCGCTTCGAGAATGGGGCATTCCACGCGAAGCGGTAAATATCATTCCTGCCGGAGGCAGCGCTACGCGATTAACGGCGATGGATGCCCGCGGCTTGGATGCCACCGTCATTTCCTATGACCACGCCCTCATAGCCGCGCAAAAGGGAATGACGATTTTAGGTGACTTGGCTGAGATCGTACCGGAGTTCCCCGACAGACTGATCGTTGCACGTCGTTCGTTTCTTGATAAGGAACGCGATACCATCAAGCGTTTTCTCCAAGCGCTCAGCGAGTCGATCTACCAAGTCAGTACCCAGCGCGAAAAAATCCTACCTGTCATTACCAGACACCTAAAAGTGGATCGCAAAGTGGCGGAAGAGACCTATGATCTATACCACAACGTATTTTCTTTACCGCCCCGGGTCGGCCGTAAAGGTGTTAGAGGTGTCGCTGACGTCGTTCTACAACAGATGGGGCGCCCAAAAGAGGAGGTAAATTTGAGCCGGCTCATCGACGAAAGCCTGATCGATGAACTGGAGAGAGAAGGCTTCTTTAATAAATTGCAGAAGGAATACACGCAAAGATAACAGCATATCGACTACTGTAATGTTTTGAAGTGCCATCGGAGTTTGCGAGCGTATCAAAAATTGTAGAAAGGACCGTTACAATGATAGCAAAGATCAAACATGTGGCGTTTATGAGCCACAACGCGCCCCGGCTCTGTCGATTCTATGAGTGCTTGTTTGGCCTAACTCGGGCGAGGGCAGATACCTCCACGGCATCCGAGGAAGAGTTCGCCAAGCGTTTTGGCAATCCGCTTTTGTCGACCAAACGCGTTGCCAAACCTTACGATGCAACGGTGATAGCAGGCGACGGCAATGTTGGGGTGGCGTTCCTGCGCCGGCGACCGGGATATCCGGCAGGCATAGATCACTTTGGCATCGAGGTAGACGACCTGGACCGCGTTTTCAGCCGCTACAAGGAAAAATATCCCGCAGTGGGAGTGGTGAAGAGACCAAGCAACCGACCGTTTGCGTCTTTCAGCTCACACGATCCTGAAGGCCATCTGTTCGACCTGAGCCAGCCCGGTTTGGATAACGTCCGCGGTGTCTGGGCCGAGTCCGATCGGGAGCAAGATCGCTATATTAAGCACCTGACGATACGCGCCATCAATCCGGGTGCTTTAGCGCGCTTTTACGTGGACGTATTCGAACTTAAAGAAGAGGAAAAGGCGTTGGAAGACCCGAATTTTTACCTCACCGACGGCAAAGTCACGTTGATCCTGACACCATGGAAGATCGAAGACTATCACGGCGCCGAACACAGGGGCCCCGGACTCGACCACGTCGGGTTCAAGGTGGAAAACATGGAGATGTTTAGAAAAGATTTCGATGTTTTGACCAGCGTGGATCCTGAGTGGATGACTCCAAAGGCTCCCAATTTGGCTTCCGAACACGATGTCGTACTGCGACTGCTCTCGGCTTGTCGTTACGGCCGACATCAGCTGGCCGATCCGGACGGAAATTTCATAGACGTAACGGATCAATAAGTTGTTTGGCGGGAATAACGATCCGGTTCACTTTTTCCGTGCGACCTTATCCAATTTCGACCTGGCATAGTTGCTACGAGGACCTGGATGAGTATGAATGGATGTATCAACACTTTAGTCGCGCTGTTAATCACGCTGTTAAGTCCCACGGCTGAAACTGCGTTTTCTGCCGATAAACCGGACAAACTAACGCAGGTCCGCATGGGCTTGGCAGCAAGAAGCACGACTTCCATGCCGTTTTTCGTTGCCAAGGAGCGCGGCTTTTTCCGTGAGGAAGGTTTGGATGTCGAGCTGATCGTGATGCAGGCTATTCAAACTATCCAGGCGACAATGGGCAACAGCACTCAGTTTGCGTCTGCCACCGGATCGGCGGTGAGCTCCGCCGTTCAGGGCGCGGATATCAAAGTGATCTTTGCCGTCACGGATCGGCCGTCGTTCGATCTGATCGTCCAACCCAATATCACGACGGTGCAGCAATTACGCGGCAAAAAAATCGGCACCGGCGGCGTCGGGTCGCTGGCAGAAATTTTGGCCCGTCGGATTTTGGTCGCTCACAATGTACGTCCCGAAGAAGTGTCCATCCTCGCGACCGGTCCAAGCCACGTCACTTACTTGTCATTGAAAGCCAAAGTCATCGACGCCGCGCCGCTGCAAATGCCATTGACCTTCACGGCGCAGGATGAAGGCTTCCGCAAACTGGCGGCTGCCGGCGAATACTATCAAGCGGTCCAGGGCGGCCTTGCGACTACCAAGACGATGCTAGCCGAGCAGCCGGAGCTGGTGACGAAGGTCGTGCGCGCCATGCTGCGCGCGACGCGCCTGATCAAGTCGGACAGGAAATACGCCATCGATTTTCTCAAGGGGCCCTGGGTCGATCTCGGCAAGAACGCCGATAAGATCGCCGCGCGCGTGTATGACGTGGCAGGCCCGGACTTTTTAGAGAACGGCTTGGTGAGCGAAGAAATTCAACGACAGATGATCGCGGACGCTTCGGTGCGGGTCAAACCCAAGCAGCCGGTGCTGCCGGAGCAGGTATTCGATTTCAGCACAGTGCGAAAAGTCGGCGCGGCACTGAAATAGATTATCGATTCAGCAGCCCCACGGCCGCGAGACCGACGACCAAGCCTGCCATTCTCCGTCTCGACAATCTTTCGCGGAAGATCAACATCGCGAGGATGGCGCTCACGGCGACGACTCCCACGCTGTAAATCGGAAACAGCTGGGAACTCTCCCAACCCTTTAGCGCAAGAACTTCGAGCAGCGCGTAAACCGCAACATAATTGATCCCGCCCAAAAATATTCCCGCATAGATGTGCTTCATCCGGAAATCATGCGCTGAGAACACGCGTCTTGAAAAGCCGATCACGATACTCGAAGCGAACGCGAAGATGAACCCTGACATGACGTAAGCGTGGTACGACGAGGCGTCGAGATAGTAAGCCTGCAAATACTTGAGGATGGAAAAATAGCAGCCGAAGGTGATGAAAACTAGGATCGGCATCAGCTGAAACAGCCGGACCGTTGTAGCGCTGGAATTCTTGTCCGGAGCCGTGCACAAGTAAAGCGCCAGGAGCGCCGCGCACAGACCGGCGATTTTCACCACGCTCAACGAATCACCGTAGAGCACAAAAGCAAGGAGCGATGGAATGGCGACCGATAACCGGCTCGCCAGCGCGGCAACCGCGACCCCGGCGCGCTGAGCCGTATACGCAAGCAGATAAAAATTTACGGCGAGCAAAATTCCCTGGACAGCGGCAAAACCAATCCATGGCTGCGCCGCAAGATTCGCTAATTCGAGCGAGCTTCCCGCCCAGATATTTCCAATCAGGACACAAATCACATAATTCGCCGGGATTGCCCAAAAAAGATTCACTCCGAGCTTATCGAAGGCGCGAAAAATGACCGGGATGACACCGGACCCGAGGATCGCGAGAAGCAAGTAGAGCATTCGAACTAGGTTCGATCTAAGAAAGATTTCTCTCGAAGTTTACTCCGAGCCTTTGAGGCTGTATCGCAATCGCAAAACTCGCACAGATGTCATTCTGAGTCCTTCGGTGGGACTCAGGATAAACTCCGCGAAGAATCTCGAAGTTTCTGTCGCTTACGAAGACGAGATCCTTCGGCGATCGCCTCAGGATGACATCGTGACAGAGTTACTTTGCCGTAGGAATCGAAATGACAACCATCACTTTGGCTGTCATTTCGAAGGAGCGAAGCGATTGAGAAATCTTTCTGCTTCGACTCTTCCTTCGCGAGAATTAGCCTGCCGCGCCGATGACACTAGGAATCGCATATTAGAAAGACAACTGATTGACGCGATCCATCAGATCGCCGTTGGCTTGCCGCGCATCGGCGATCAGCTTGGCGTCATCGTGCCGGGTCAATTTGCGATCCCGCATCAGGATTTCACCGTTGACCATCACAGTTCTCACATCGCTCGCCTTAGCGCAGTGGACGATCTGGCTGAAGACATCGTTTACCGGCTGATTGTGGATAGTATTCATATCGACGAGAATCAAATCCGCCCGCTTGCCGACCTCAATCGTGCCGCAGATAGAATCGAGTCCCAGCGCCTTCGCTCCACCCACGGTTGCCATGCGTAAAACTGAGTAAGGATCGATCACGCCGGCGTCTTGATGGTGAACCTTCTGGAGCAGCGATGCCGCCTTCATGGTGTCGAAAAGATCCTGCGAATGGTTGCTCGCCGCCCCGTCGGTGCCGAGTCGCGACGTTGACTCCCTGGCGCAGCATCTCCACTATCGGCGCGACGCCGTCGCCGAGCATCATGTTGCTCACTGGATTGTGCGACACGGATGAGCCGGTTTGTTTCAACAGCGCGATCTCATCTTTGGAAATATGGACGGAATGAGCAAAGATCGAGCTGGGTCCGGGAATACCGAATTCGTGCAAGAACTCCACTACACCGTTCTTGCCATGTTCCCGCCGCACGCACTCCACCACCGACTTCGACTCGGCCACGTGCGCGCTGATACCCAGCGCCTTGTCGTCGGCGAAACGGCGGATCTCCTTGAGGAGGCCGGGAGTCGTGTTGATCGGCGGCGTGTTCGGCCCGGTCATAAATTGCAACTGCTCGCCGCGCGCGTGGTGCGCCAAGATCTCTTCGATACGGCGAAACGCCTGCTCGGGTTTCTCTTTCGTGCACTCAGGCACGATTTCCCCCGTATCCATGATCGTGCGCGCGAATACCGCGCGCACACCCGCGTCTTTGATTGCCCGTATGGTCTCGAACCCGCACTCCGGGCTGGGGTTGAGAAAATTATGCTCGCACAAAGTCGTCACGCCGCTGCGAATCGCCTCGACGCAGCCGAGCAAGCTGCCGGCGTAAAAGTGCTCGGGCCGAAGCACGCGGGCGCAGCCATAGATCCGTTTGAGCCAGGGCATCAATTCCAAATCTTCCCACACGGCGCGCAGCAACACCTGATAGAGATGAGTGTGCGCGTTGATAAGACCGGGCATGAGCACGCAACCGGCGCCGTCGATCATTTCCTCCGAGTCGTCACTCTTCGACGGCGTGCCCGCATCCATTGCCGTGATCACGCCATCCCGAATCCGCACATAACCGATGAACGACTTCCGCTCGCTCATGGGAATCATCAAAGCATCTGTAATAATCCAGCTGCTCATGTTACCTCACCATTCAACCGTCGAATGCCTAGATTCCATCCGTAAATCCAATGATTAACCGTTCTCAAGTTAATGTTCAATTGGGCAACGCTTGACCACCGGCCCCAATCGGGAATACATTCGAAGAAATTCTACCAGCGAGGTGACCCATGCCACAGGAAGCTAAAGAATTCAGACATCAGACCCCCGAGTTCGAAGGCGTCAAAAAGACCTGGCAGGTCTGCAACAGCGACCTGATGAAAGTACAAGTGCAGGTGGTGAAAAATGGCGGCGAGAACAATCTGCACACGCACACGGGCGAAGACGCTTTTTGGTACGTCATCAGCGGCGCAGTGAAGTTCTACGGTGAAGGCGACAAGCTCGTCGGCGAATACAAAAAAGGCGAAGGGATCTTGGTCCCGCGCGGCTATAAGTACTGGTTCGAAAGCGCGTCGCCGGAGCCGCTCGAAATCCTGCGTGTGACCGCCAAAGATCAAAACATCGACAACAAACGCGTCGATCTTTCACCGCAAAAGGACTGGATGGTCCAGCAGAACACATTCGGCGCCCGCCAATAACGGTCCATCTTCAGGCAGGGAACTGGTTTTCCGACTGTTCCCTGCCGCTGTTTCGTTCGCTTTCTTTGAGCAGTGCGCTGACGACTTACAAGTACAAAGCAGATTCTTCGGGCTCGGTGACAGTCGTGCGAACTCTACTTTCGATTCATCACCGAACATGAGGTAATTCGAGTGTCATCCTGAGCGCAGAGCGAAGGATCTGCTTTTTCATTCAACGCGAAAGAATCACTAACTTGGATTTCGGCTTTACCCAAGAGCAACAAAAGCTAATTGATCGAGTCAATCAACTGGTGCGCGAGCGTATCGCACCGCGCGCCGCGCACTATGATGAAGCATTCGAAGCGCCAGTTGAAGACCTCGACGATCTCTTCCGTGAAGGCTGGCTATGCGCGAATCTCGCTAAACGGCGCGGCGGTCTCGGCTACGGATTGTACGGCGACGATCCTCTGTCCTTCTTTCTCATTGACGAACACTTGGCTTACGGCAATCCCTCGACGGCGCATTGTTTTCAAGTCCACAACAACGCGCTGATGATGATCGACGCCCTGGGCAACGATGCCCAAGTGCAAAGATGGAGCGAGCCGACCTTCAATCGCGGAGCATTGATTCCCGGCGCCGGCGCCGAGCCTCGGGTGCTCCGCCGACGACGGCGAAAAAATGAAGGGCGGCTATCTGGTCAACGGCACCAAACACTACGCAACTAATGCAAGTCTGGCGGAGTGGCTGTGGATCGGCCGCGTGGCATCCGACTCCCATCCGAAGCCGATTATGTTCATGGTGCACCGAGACACTCCCGGATTAAAAATCGACACCGACATCTGGCGACCGACCGGCATGCGCGCCTGCGTGAGTCCGTGGCTTCATTTGCAAGACTGCTTTGTCCCCGAAGAAAATCTGCTCGGCAATCCGGGGCAGTTTCTCGACGAGAATTGGATGGGAAAAATCAATTTCGCCTTCACCGCGAACTATCTCGGTTCGGCGCGCGCGATGTATGACTGGGCGCTCGGCTATACCCGGGAACGATCCGGCGGCAAAGATCCGTTCCGCCAGCTCCGCTTCGGCGAATTGAAGAGCATGCTCGACGCTTCCCGGCTGATCCTCTACAACGCCGTGCGAATGTTCACAACGCGATCCTGATGGAGCAATGGTCGCTGCCCATGAGGCAAAATGGATGGCCAAAGAGACTCTGGAGAAAGTCATGTGGAGCGCCGCCGAAATCTGCGGCTCGACGGCGCTATTCGAAAAACATCCGCTGGAGCGTTTCTACCGCGACATGCATTTGCACATGATGCATGGCCGCCATGACATCGCCGCGCAAATCGTCGGCGCCTCCGAGCTGGGCGAACCCTACGACGTCAATCGGACGCATTAGAAGAATGGGTGATGGAGTACTGGAATACTGGATTGCTAATCACAATTCGATAAACCCATCACTCCATTACTCCAACACTTCATCACTCCAAGCCTTACCTTCCCGCCTCCAACTCTTTCATCGCTTGCCGCGCAAAGGAAAAATCCCGGACTTCGTCCAGCGGACGTTTTTTCTCGCCGACCCGCACGATGATCGCTTCGACTTCACCGTCGGTCATGATGCCGTCGCGGCTGAGCGTCTTGAGTTCGTTGTCGTAGGAATGCTCGGCAATATCGACCGGTTGAGGCAGCCACTTGATCAAAGTTTGAATCGTGTCTTGTCGGTTTTCCAAAATGTATTGATGTGAGCGCAGCAGCGCTTTGAGTGTTCTTTTTACCAGCTGGGGATTCTCCCTGATCAGACGATCGGACGTGAGCATTCCGGCGGACGGCAGTCCGACCTCCGGCGGTCCAGCCAATGCGGGATACCCCATTTTGCGCAGCATCAAATCATGCGGCGGCGCCACCGAGATCGCATCCACCGCGCCGCTGATGAGCGCCTGCATCCGAACCGGCCCGTCGCCGATGGCGACCGCTTGCAGTTGGTTCGGGTTAAAGCCCTTCGCCTGCAACATTTCCTCGGCAACCAATTGATCGGTTCCTCGGATGGTCGCGACCCCGATTTTTTTTCCTTTCAACTGCTGCACTTCTTTGATTTCCGGACGCACCATGACGAAGTACGGTCCCTTTTTTAGGTGAATGAAAACCAGTCTTCATCGGGAAGCCCTGGAGAATTGCCGCGAAAAGTGCTGGTGAACGGCGTTGCGAAGGCAACATCGCCGTTGACGACGGCGGTAGCGCCGAGGCGAGGATTCATTTGAATGATTTCGACATCCAGACCTTCTGCTTTGAAATAACCTTTCTGCAGCGCCATGTAGAGCGGCATGGCCGAACTGCTCCGGCTCGCATAAGCGATGCGGATTCGTTGCGGTGCGTCTGCGCTGGGCGACGGTTTGGCGATCCCAAGCAGAAGCGCAAAACAGAATATCCAAGTGAGAAGATGAATCGCGACTTTCTCTTTTTCATTGGCGGATGACCCTACCTACGGAATGCCTAACTCTTTCTGTACTTCTCTCAGCAAACTGTAATCGACCAGGCGCTCCGGCGGAAAATCGATGTTCTTGCCGACGGCGGTGCCAAGCGTATCTACCATCACCTTGAGCCCTTTGTCCGTCGCCAGTCCGTTTTCACTCATCGCCGGCAGCAGCGAAGCATAAACTTTGTCCGCCACCGCGTTCCTGCAGTTTGTAGTCTTTCGCGATGAACCGCACCGTCTCGGTGCGATTCTTTAGCGTAAATTGCAAGCCGCGCAGCGTGCCGCGCAACAGCCGTTTGATCACGTCGCGCTTGTTCTTCAAGGTCGCATCGGAAACGGTGAAACCGCTCTGCGGAAATTCGAGAAAGTCGCCGACATAAGCGAGCACCCGCAAGCCCATCTGCTCGGCATAGACGTTGAACGGCGGCGATAGCGTCGTGGCGTCCAATGAACCGGCTTTCAACCCTTGCAGGCGCGTCGATGTCGAGCCGGCGACGATTCGCTTCATGTCCTTTTCCGGGTCGAGCTTGCCGCTCTGGGCGAATATTTTCATCGACAGATCGGTATCGCTGCCGAAAGAGCTTATACCGATGGTTTTGCCTTTCAAGATCGGCGGCGGATTTAATGTCGGGGCGCGCAACGACATAGAAAGTAGGCTTCTTGAACAACCAGATCACCGTGCGCACCGGCACGTTCTGACTCGCGATGAAACGTGACGCGGAACCGACACAGCCGGTGGCTTGCAAATCTCCTGTTAGCAGCGCCGTGACCGCGATGTCGCACTTGGTGTTGAGCAGCTTCACGTCCAAGCCCAGTTCTTTGAAATAGCCTTTCTCGATCGCCAGATCGAAGTGGAAAAAGTTAAGGCTCTTGCCTGGATTGCCGATGAAAACCTCCTGCCCCAACGCGTTCGCCCCACTCCAAAGCGTCAACGCGAAAAGCAGCGCATTCGTCGGCCATTTGAATTTCCTCATGATTACCGCCGCACCGACTTTGGAGTGATGGGTTCGGACCAATACTCCATCACTCCATCACTCCAACTATTTCATGGCGTAGAACGCCCGCGGATTGTCGTAAAGAATTTTTCGTTTAAGCTGCGGCGACATATCCTCGCGTACGTTGATCGCGTTGACGAATTGATCTTCGCGCGACGGATCGCTATGCGGATAGTCAGAGCCGATGAGCAGATGATCATCGCCGGTGTATTTTGCCAGATATGGAATATCCTCGTCGGCCTCACAGGCGACGTAGAGCCGATACTCGCGAAACAGCTCTGCGTTCGAGCCGAAGCGAAATTTGTCCTTCTGTAACCGGCGCACGATGTGAATCAAAAACGGTACCCAGCCGGCGGCGGCTTCGATGAAGCCGAAACGCAAGGTCGGAAACTGCTCGGGAATCTTGTTGGCCACGAGATCGCGAAAAGCGAGCAGCGGCATCACCCGAGTATGGCCGAAGGTATGATTCCGAGATAGCTCGAACATTTCGAGAATCGCCCTGACGCCGCAGCCGGTGTGAACACAAATCGACAGGTTCTGTTTCTGTGCTTCCTCGTAAACCGGAAAGAGATATGGATGGTCGAGCGTGTAGTCGCCTTCGATGCCGCGAAAGAAAATACCCACGGCGCCGTGCTGCTTGGCAAAGCGGATTTCGTCGATGGCATCCTTGATCGATTGGAACGGCAGCACGGCAACCCACCTGATGCGCTCGGGTGCCTGGTCGGACGCGTGCGCGAGGAAGCGATTGTAAGCGCGGCACAGCGCCACTTCGAGCTCGCGATCTTTGGTATTGTAGACCAAGAAGAGTGTTGGATAGACGACCTGCGCCGCGGTGTTGAGCCTGTCCATATCCGCCAGCCGGGTTTTGATGTCGGTCATCTCTCGTGACGGCACCGTCGAATCCTTGCGACCTTCCTGGACTTTTTGCGCAGACGGAGTGACTAAAGCGAAACTCCCCTTACCCGCCGGCTTGGGATAGATCTCGCCATCGATCAGCCAAAAAGCATTGCGGTTGCCAAACGAAGTATCTTCAGGCACCGACAGCATAATCGGCCGGCGCGGCAGGATCGCCTTATCCATCAATGCCCACATCGCTTCGCCTTCGGAAATGTGGGTATCGGCGTCAATGATTCCTTGCATGATTTCACCTCAGAAACGTGTATTCAGTCTGCTAAAAGAGTTTGTGTTCGACCGAAAAATAAAGGAACGCGCCATTATTGTCCGCGTTGTGATTTAGCCCGATGGGCGCCGCTGCGCCAACAACGACCTGCAATTTCTCCTCGTTCACTACTGCCGTCCGAAAGCCCGGCGAGATCACCGGCTGGAATTCCCGCCTGGCCTTGCCCGCATCATTGATGCTTTCCTGGAACACGCCAATCCATTCGAGCGTCAGGTGAAACCGCGGCAATAACGCGAATATCCCGCTCGCTCCAAGGTTATATGTAACCAGTGAATGACTCGGCGAAAGAGGCCCCGTGCTGCCGCCCAGGCGCTCCCGTACACCGGGAAAATAAGTGACGCCCAGATTGGCGTGCGTCGCGAATCGCGGGCCGATCTTCTTGCTGAAAGGAAGCGACCATTGATAGCCGACCACGCCATTGCCGGTGCCGCGATCGCGGTTGCCGGTCGGCAGGATCAGACTAAAACGCGGCGCGAAAGCGGGCTTGAGCTCCCCCTCTTCCAGCGCCTGGTAACGATAATTGAGCAGCATATCGCCGACACCGTAAATGCGGTCCGGCGGGTCGATCAGATGGGCCGACAGAATCGTATATGAGAACTGATGATCTTGGGAAAAGACCGGCCATTCTTGCGTGAAATTGAATAGCCATCCGTGCCGTGCTCCGCTCGTCGTGTACAGTGCATTGAAAATATGCTGCACGACGCCCGGCTCTTGGTTGTAGGCTTCTTCGATCAAGAAACTGTTGTCTTCGATTACATCGATTGGTTGTTGTTCGGCGGCGCGCGCCACAACACAAGTGAAAAACATCCATAGCGCTAAGCTCCATGCCGCCGTTGCTTTCATCGCATTCATCCCGTTGTTTTCTGAACATCCATGCTCATGGAACGTATCTCAAATCGATTAATTGTTGAACACTCAGTCCCTTGGCCTTGGGATTTTCCTTGGCGGCGGCGTCAAGCACCACTTCCATGCCTTTCAGCGTCGGCTTGCCGTCGTCCGGAGTCGCTCGGAGCGAGCTATCATAAATCACTTCTCCCATTTGCCGGTCCGGGAGTTTGCTTAAAAAGATGATTTTCTTCACCGCTTCATCTCGGTGGGTTTTATAGTAGCGCACCGATTCGACGTACGCGCGCATGAAAGTCCGCACCGTTTGCGCCTGGTTTTCGAGATAATCATCGCGCACAACGACGTTCACGTGGGGAAATTCAATCCCCTTCTCGATGAAATCAAGCAAAACGCCGTAACCCATTTTTTGCGCGACCACGGTTTCTTCCGGACTCAGAACCGTTGCTTGAATCGCTCCCGATTTCATCGCCACCAGCCGCGCCTGCGAGCCGCCGACCTGAATGATCTGCACGTCGCTCGGCGCCATGGCAAATTGATTCAATGCCAAGCGGACCACGTAATCGGTATTGCTGCCAAAGCGGCTGATGCCGATCTTTTTCCTTTCAGCTGCTCGGGATTGCGAACGGCCGCGGTCGCAATGAAAGTATAGGGCAGCAGATTCACCGCGCCGCCGATGATTTTGATCTTGGCGCCTTGCAAATATGCATTGACGACTGGCGGACCGCCGGTCATGAGTATCTCGAGACTCTTGCCGATCAGGGCTTGGAGCGACAAAGAACCGCCGGGGATAAATATCATTTCGAGATTAAGTCCCTGCTTCTTGAAAATGCCGGCGTCTTGACCCAAATAAATCGGCGCGATCCCGCCAAAGCCATTGAACGCAACCCGCACGTTAGTGGTCTGGGCAAACGAGCGGACGTCAGCACCAATGATGACACCGACCAGCAGTACTACGATGCAAGCCCTCTTAAATGTCATTCTCTTCGCTTTCCGCTGAGACAAATGAGAGCGAAACGTCCGAACGGATTTTTATTCAGTTCCAAAGCGAAACCGCCATGCGCAACTTGCCGTGCTCCAAATCCGCCAACGCTTCATTGATCTGATCGTATCGATAACTTTTTGTGATCAAACTCTTGAGTTCGATGCGCCCGAGCGTCGCCATTTGAAAAACTTCCTCGACGTCGTTGGCCTGCCGGCTTGAAACCCCGGTGATGGTGATCTCATTGGTGACAAAACGGCCGCTGCTGATGGTGAATGGTCCGTTGCCCAAACCGCCGATGATCGTCGCCGTGCCGCCGGGCCGGGTCGCTTGAATGATTTGATCTGACGTCTTGGGATTGCCAATCGCCTCAAATGCCTTATCGACGCCGCCGTCCGTCAATTTGATTACGGCTTTCACTGGATCTTCCACCGTCGCGTTGATCGCGTACGTCGCGCCGAAAGTCTTTGCCGCCTCTAACTTTTCGTCGGCAATATCGACGGCGATAATCGGATACGCGCCGAAGCATTTGAGAAACTGAATCGTATTAAGCCCGATACCGCCGCAGCCAATAACCAATGCCGAATCCCCGGGCTCAAGACGCGCCCGGTGCTTAACCGCGTTGTAGGCCGTCGTCACTCGGCAACCAACCACGCTCGCTTCTTCCATCGACATGCCGTCGGGAATCTTGAAGGTCATGTAAGCCGGCACGGAAACATACTCGGCAAACCCGCCCACGTTCCATCGCGTCACTATCGTGCCGTCGGTCTTTTTGAGAGAAGGCGGCGCGGGGCGGCGTTCACAGAGATTTTCCCGCGCCGACAGACAATATCGGCAGCGTCCGCACTTGTAGCGCATGCCGATGATCACGCGATCGCCGGTTTTGAAATCTTTACAATGCGGCCCAATTTCTTCGACCGTTCCAGCCACTTCGTGTCCGAGAACCGTCGGCGGCGTGAATCGGTTTCTGCCTTCGACAACTTTCAAATCCGTGTGGCACACGCCGCACGACGCCACCTTGATCAAAACGTCCTCGTCGCCGACGTCCGGAATCTTAAGTTCTTCGAGCTTCAATGGCTTGCGAGCTTCGTAGAGAACGGCGGCTTTCATAGGAACTCCTTGGTTATCGTTGCATGCGTTTCGCTCTTCTTACGCCACGCCAGCGCGGGGCGTCAAGTAAGATTCTCAGCCTTGACGGTGTTTGCGGCCGGAGCTACTGTGCCGCGTGATATTGTGTGTCACGCTGCGCAATTATTCTCTAAAACAAGGAGGTGCTTATGCCCAACAAGCCTGTTCCCGAAGAAGTAACTGTGGACGCAAAAACAACGGCGTTGTTGGTTCTCGATCTCAATGCTCGTTGCGAGGACCCCAAGGAAGTGTGCCACAAGCTGATCGAACCGGTGGCCAAGTTTCTCGACCGCGCTCGCGGAGCGAATATGTTTATCATGTACACCGCCGCTGATCGCTACAAAGGCACGCCGGAAGCAAGAATGCCCCATGCTTTCAAGCAACGCGATGACGAGCCGACGATCTTTCCAGCGGCCTTCGATAAATTTTACAGCGGCGAGATGCAGCCGATGCTGCAGCAGCGCGGCGTCAAGACGGTAATCTGCTGCGGCGCGTCGAGCAACCAAGCCGTAATGTACACGGCAACTGCGGCGGTCCGCCCCTTCGGCTACACTTGCGTGATTCCGGTGGACGGCTTAGTTGCCCGCAGCGACTACGAGCACGAGTTCACCCTGCACCAGTTCACCATCCTACCGGGCGGCGCCGCGGAGAAGTTTCGGATCACGCAGTTCGATAAGATCAAGATTGCGTGAGACATGCTGCGGAAAGGTTGTAGACCTCAAAACGGTATGAACTATCCGAACGACTTGAACGCAGTAACTCAGCGTTCTCCGGCGGCGTTTTTGCGGAAACATAATTATCGACCGGCCAGAATGAGCAATCCATTCGGTAGTGCCACGTCTCCGCGTTGGCGACTTTTCGATATTCACGGAGCGTCGAATCCTCCCGTAGCGCTTCCCGTATCCAGGGCGTGGCGGCAGGGAAAAACCACTTTGCGTGCTCATGAATTAGCTCCGCGTCCACAACCCAGCAGAGAACTTGAACGATGGAAGAATCGGCCGCTGGCGCTTTTTTCAGAACGGATTTCGTAGGATCGCGTATTCACGGCTGTCTAACGGGCATCTGCCAAGAAAGCCCATATAAAACGCTTATCGGGAGTTTTACGAGGACACTCATTCGCGTGTCGATTGTGTTTGTAAAAAAGTAAGATTCAAGGGGTTTCGGGTATGTCGTGCGGTTTTTTCAGAAGCAATATTCGCGTCAGCTTTTGCCGCAAGGAGGATGGGGCCAAACTATCCGTCAAGCGGTTCCGTACCGTTCAAATACTCCGCAGCCAGTGGGCGCGCAGAGGTGATAACCATCCTCAACGACTCACTGGTCCTTGTCGAGGGGCAGGCTTGATCCACGAACCTCGACTGGCTCGGCGAAATCTATTGTGCAGTCCCAACTCCTGCAGCTTTCCAGCAGTGAAGCTTCGAGCCTCGCTCTGCCCGTCCGCTTGCTGGTAATCGACCGAGACGGAATCAGAGGTCCAGGAAATATGAAACGCGTTGGCCCCTGCTCTATCGAAGTGATCCCCTAAGCTACGCAAGAGTTGCGACAGTTTACTCGAAACCTCCATTTGTAAAGAAGATTGGTTTCGCCGTTGCTTTTGCCATTGAGAGTCAAGCCGGGAAATATCGAGGGGCGTGAAACGAAAGGGACTGTTGCTCGAAGATCGACGATAAGTGGGGGCAGTCAAAGAGTTTTCGCCAGTTGCGTTTCGCAAGATCCATTCAGCCGCTGCGGTTAGAACGCTGCTTTTGACGAGGTAGTCGTGGCCATCTTTCTCAAGCTCGAAGGTTGCGACCCTGGCGTCTTCTAGCGACTGCCCAATTACTCTCAACGAGTTAGCATGAGCCATGAAAAACCTTTGAGGTAGCGGATGATGATTTTACGGGTTAGTGCAGCAAGGTCACTGCGTCCCAACCGGCGATGCAGTTGCAACTTGCCCGGAAGACCGTTGTGCGCAACTTTTATGCCCTGCGGTTAAGTTACTGAATTTGTTTGCGGACGTAACCTGGAGGTGTAGAAGTTTTCCCGCACCGCCGGTCAACATGTCTGAAGATCACAGACAATTCCGGAAAGAATCGCACCGAGAGGTTGCGGTTGTGGGTACTGCAATGGAGCGTAGCCAGCGAAAAAGAGCCTTGCTCGTCTCGCGCCAAGCATTCCTTCTAACAGTGAGAACCTTTCACGATTGGCTAGATTAGAAAGGCTGCCCCCGGGCCTGACTGACCTTCCGAGGGCGCGATGACCGAACGGTCATTGCCGATTCAAGCACTCGCGTATAGCCACCACCTGCAATTCATCTAGCCGCCCTTCGACTTATTCCTTCTAGTGTGGCGTCTCAGAAGTTCGTTTTAAAAAGTCCAAACGATGGCAGCCTCTGAAGTTGAACTCAAATCCCCCTTTGTCCCCCTTTGTACGGACTGGGGACAAGGGTAACAAACGTACCGGGGACATAGGTAACAGTTTTCATGGTGGTGGATCGGATTGGGCTCGGAGGTGGTTTGGAGAGGGATACTTCAGAGTCCAACCCGATCGCGATCGTTGGTTATAAGCCAAATGTGAAGGCCGTTTTTTCATCATCGTCATTCAAGAACGGAGATCCGCAGTCTCAAGCTCTTTCAGATTGATCTGGCGAATCGTGTGATGACAGAACACCACATCAAAGAGTCCATCGGTAGAGGTCGGTTTAAGCCCGACGGGATAACCCGAGAAAGCTTGACCCACTTTCAAAGTTCTCCCTTTAAACGAGATCTCTCCTTTTTGTTGCACTCTGCGCACCAGGACTCCCGGGTCATACTCGATGGGCGGCAAGCTCTCTGGAAACGAGCGCAAACTCATTTGATAGCGAGAGGCCGGCACTTGCAGTCCCAAAGAGTCGTGGGGACGAATGAAATTGTACTGGTGGCTGAACGGGTCAAAGGCTCCTTGGAGATCGGGGATGTCTTGCCATTGTCGTTTAGCGAGAAGCTCGCGGCTAAGCGTGCCTTGAAACCGTTCGTCTTTACCCATGGTCTGAGGATGGTACGGTCGGCTATGACTCACCGAGATCCGCAAGCGAAGCAGCCACACCGTAAGCCGTGTATAGATGTAAACCGGATCGTTGCCCCACGGCGGGCCATTGTCCATGAGCATCGAGTTGGGAAGCCCGTAGCGGCGGAAGGTTTCGGTCAACGCGTGTTGAACACATTCTCGGTTCTGGTTAGGCAAAGCCTTAAGACACAAACTAAAGCGCGAGTGATCATCCAAGACGGTGAGCGCATGGGCCGGGCCGCGCACGGTGGGCAGCGGTCCTTTGAAATCCATCTGCCAAAGACTATTGGGCACCTCACGCTCGAAGCGTTGCCAGTTAGGCTTGGCGGCTTGACTGCTGGAGTCGATCAGGCCGTGGCGATGAAACACAGCGGTAATCGTACTACACGCCGGCACCTGGGTTTGACCTTGATTTTTCAAAAGACGCCGGATCTTGCGCGCTCCCCAGCTCGGGTACCTTTTTCAAAGGGGGAATTTTCTCCGTGCGATTCTCACCCCTCTTTGCCAAAGAGGGGAAGCAACGTTATATCCCCCCTATTGATCCCTACTTCTGCGACGCGCACCAGGAAATGAGTTCACTCTGCGGCGCCGTCTCAACCGTCGACCCCGCCCGGGAGACCGCGCTCCGCGCGTCGCTCGCCGATTCACCTAATGCGAGCAACACAGAGATAGCGAGCGTTGCGGTGCGGCCCACACCACCCGCGCAGTGAATCAGCACGGCCTCTCCGCACTGCAATCGATTTGCAATATTGGTCGCTAGCGTCCAGAAAGCATCACGGTCCTCAGGCGCGCCACGGTCAGGAATCTCGAAAGGGAGCACCCTACAGGGAACGTGTTCCGTCTTCGAGTGCCCGAGCGTACTCGGCGGATCTCTCGTGGAGTTCATGCTGCTCAGCTAAACAGACGATGGCGCTGACCGCTTCCTCCCTCACTTGATTCCACACCCTCTCGATCGCCTCATAGCGACCCGGCATGCTATGGAGTAGCAATCGTCCAGAAACCCGCACGGGAAGATCGACGCAACGAAACATTCTATTCTCTCTTGTAAGCGAGCAACTTATCGTTGCTCTGCGGAAAATTTTCTGTCTCTTTGCTGGGGGATATGAGCACGTAACGAAGGTAACATGACCCAACGCCCCTCCATCGCCTGCCGACTCACATCGCCTTACATGTAAGTGATGGAACGGCCGGCGCGGCCGCGCACGAGCGATCTCCGAGTTCGCGTCTAGCGCACTCGATTGCCTGCCCATAGAGTTGACCGAGTGCGTATCCCAGCCAAAAAGCCTCTTGAACTTGTTTTGGCTCTAGCTCGTACAGAGTCGATAGCGAACTGACCCGTGTTTGAATGTCGGCAGCCTTTTCCCCGTGTGGCCCGGTACATGAGGGATATTTCTCGAGCAGTTTTCGAGTTGCCTCGGCTGTCGTCGGTATCACAACGGTGGCTAACTTCTGTGGAGTCACAGTCACCTCTCCTCGACCTTTCTCAGTAGCAACCTTGAGCCGCGTGCCCGGCTTGGGACCCTGCGGAACTAATCGAGAGGGAAAATCCATGCTGTAATACTGCCGCCATACGTCCGTCTCAGCGATTCGAGATGAGAGGTCGTCCATGCCGGTAAGCTCGCCATAGAGAAGACGATGCAATACGTCGAACTGAATGTCAGCCGCGCGCAGGAGCGTTTCGTCCGCCGCTGGATTGATCACCATGCGCTCGCCGCTGCCGGCGTAACCGCTGGCGTCTGAGATGACCAGAATATGGGGTCGTCGCCAATACCATTCTAGCCAACTCATATTTTGAAAATAGCGACGCAGCCCCTCGATGCCGAGGTTTTCAACCACACCGCCGTCGACTAAGTGATGATCGGCGAATACACGTCTGTCGGCGTAGGTGGTCTCCCAACTCAATGTGACGGGCTGGAAGGCACCGGGAAACGCCCCGGACGCGGCTACGGCATCCGCGATGCGAACCTTTCGTTGGAGCGCTTCGTTTGCCCCGTCTTTGAAAACGATCTCCCGCGCCAAGGCCGGTGTGGTATATAAATTGGTCACATTCACCAAGAGTGCGGGAGACTCAGGAAGCTTATCCAAAGTCCGATCGCCAAAGTACTGATCTTTGAAATGCTCGCCATAGAGTTCTGACGGCGATTTGAACACATTGAAGATATTGAGGAGAGTGTCAGGCAGTTCCGGTTTCTGGCGCGTGAGACGAGTGGCAAACTCTCTCGGCGGAACGCCGAGCACGTAAGCCGCGGCGATGATCGAGCCGCCTGAAACCGAGGATAGCAAATCGACGGGAACGCATTGCTCATCGAGCGCTGCCAAAATACCCGCGTGCGTGACTGCCGCACGGTATCCGCCTCCAGATAGCATCACGGCGACCCGTACAGGTTCTTCATTTACGGTCCAGGAAGCGCATTTGCGCGTGCCGGCCGTATGAGTATCGAGCCAATATCGCACAGTTGCTCGATCATCTCTTACGAGCGACATGACCATTGAGGCTGCTAACCACCCCACGGCCAACGGACTCAGCGCCAACCCAGCCCAGATACCAAACCAGACGATGGGTTGAACTTCTCGACGGGGGATCACGTTCACGCTCTTCGCCAAAAAACTGATCACGGCGATTATGAACAAAGGAACGGTTAACAGGAGTTGAGATAAGGTGAGCGATACGTACGAGAGCACTTTGGTGATCAAGCAACCAAACCCCATTGCGCTTAAAATGCCTATCCAAAACAACCAGGTGACGTAGTCGCTGCCAGCGCCAGGCGTGGGCCGCTTGATCTCACGGGAAAATAGCCAGTCGGCCCATAAACAGAACAGTATCAATGTGAATATTCCGACGTTGAGCGGGAGAGCGCCAGCACCGAAGCGAAACCATGCCGTCACGCTTAGAACCAACACAGCAACCTGAGAGACGATGCTCACGTAAAAGGTAGTTTGAGCACTGGTGCATAGTCGCTCTACATCGTCCGGCTGGTACGGGTACTGATTGAACGGCGATAGAAATTCGGCCAACGCTTTCCATCGCTTTCTTAGGTCTATTTTCATAGCGCTCGGCGAATTAACAACACAACAGAAGTGCGTTAATGCCCCTACCAGCTCTTTCTGCGCAAAGGGCGAGCCTACGAGTCGCCGCGATGCGCGAGCCGTTTTAACTTTTTATCCAGCTTCTCATAGTCTCCAACTCGCGATTGTCTTCCACGCTGAAAAACTTGTGTTGATTGCGCAGCGCCGTCAGGAACTCGCGGTTGCCGTAGATGTCCGAATGGAACCGCTGGAACTCACCGACGAGCGCTCCCTCGGCTTCTTTGTATTTCGGATTGAAAGCGCGAACTTGAGAATGCAGCAGGTCGCCGAAGAATACAGAGGCTTTCTGTGCTCTTTCCGCAATTCCCCTCGCCCCGTCCTCGGGGAGAGGGTCAGGGTGAGGGGCGAAGCCGCGCCGTCGCTCAGCCTCATCGCGGGAGACGAAGGACCAACCGATCTCTTGTGCGTAGGCTAAAATTCGAGACTGGACGGTTTTGTATTCGCCGGGCGAGGGCATGAGCTACGTGACACGGTTGTCTAGTGTCCACACGCGCACTGTTCTACCTCGCGCGCGCAATACCGGAGCGGCCATCTCCTGGAGACAAACCACAGCTCGAACCTTTTCCGAGAAAGGCAGCGCTGCAAGCTTGTGGCGACGCTCTTGCTTCGCGGCAAAAAGCCGGTCGATTTCTGAAGTGAGATTCTGCATCGGTCCTGCTTTTTTCACTTGGCGCTGGATACCCCGATCCATCGGAGCTGTGCATATAATATTGCCAGCCATTATAACGAGCTCGCGTGCACTGGGATCTTTGTGACCTCAATCTTTACGGGTTCTTTTTAATGTATTCTTCCATTCGTTTTCCGACGCCGATGAGTGTCAACCCGACCACCTCGCGAGCCTTCTCGTCGTATCGAACAATGACACCGTCGCCCACATCGACACCCAGCGCAGGTTTTGGTTTTCCGAAGCTAATATAGAGCGTGTCGGCATCGCCGTCGTAATCCCAGTCCAAGGGAGCACCCTTCTTGTCAAAAAGTTTTAACGCTTCCATATAACCTTCCTCCAGTCAGCCGGTGTGGTCGCAAAATAAGCTGTCAGAATAAACCCATCGTCTTCACTCAGCTCACGATAAACCACACAGCAATATTTCTCCGTGAGCGGAGTTTTTGGATAATGCTTAACCGCAATTAACGTCCCCGAGTCGCCGTCCTGAACATAATCGGGCGATGACAACGTCTCCAGAATCCTCTCTCCTTCGTCACTCATTTCGGGATGCCGCCCCTCAACGTGTTCCGTTCGTTCCGGCGTTAGCCGGATGGGAACACCAGCAACGGACTTGACGATTTGCATTATCTCAAGTCCCGCTTATTCAACGGAATAGCGCATCCTCGATCAGCGTGGCGAATACTATAGCGCATTGCCTACTATCGTTCTATTAACGAGCTTACCGGATACGCGAGCCGAGCTAAGTGAAAAACTCGGTCCAATGTGGCGCAATAACCGGAATCGCGCCACCAAAACCGCTTTATCTGGCGCGATTTCAATATCGCGCCACAACGAAAAATCCCGCATGCTCAAAAACCATGTCCACGTCTTGGACATGTTTCCGGGATATGTCCAAAAAACCGGTTTTTTTCGACATATTCCTACAATATGTTCGTTTTGCGAACATGTGACCGCAGGGATGCCCGGTAAAGTTCATCATTCGTCGTCACAACATTCTCGATCTCGGACGACAGCTTGGCTTCCTGCAAAACTATCGCGCTGATCAACCCGCCTTGATTCGGAATCAAATCCCCGCGCATCTTTCAACCCCACCTGCGCCTTGTTAGCCGCGATCGCCTTCGTCACCACCGATTCGTTTCAAGCTCCGCCTTCGGCAGCAGCAAAGGGAGATCGACACGACGACACATCTCAGTCTTTCTTGTGTGCCATCAACTCATCGTTGCTCTTCAGAAATATTTTCTGGCCGTTCCGCGAATCTGCAACGTCTGATCGATCCAACTCTTTCACCAGACAGAACTGCTCGGAGTTTAGTCACGTCCGGATTCATACCTACGCTCTCTCCGAATACACGCTCTTCCCCTCACCTTGATAACTCTCATAGACATGCTCAAAAACTGCCGAGCACTTGGTTGCGTAAAGCTCTTTCGAGTAAGCACGCGGCAAGCCGTCGTCTAGCGCATCTTCGATGGCCAGGCGCACGCGCGCGCGGCTGCCGACTCTTTGCCGCCAACCGATGACTAACAGCTCTTTCAACCGCTCCAACAGTTGACTGGCGACTTTCTTTACCTCGTCGCGCTCTTGAGCGCTCAGGTCCGGCCCGGGCCGCGTGAGGATATCGAAGATCGTCAGCTCTTCTTCGCTCAGGTTCTCGCGCACATGGCGGGTTTGCTCTTTCGTCAAAATGCCGGAGAGATCGAGCAGCTCTTTGAATATCTCCTCGATGTTGCGGCTGCCGGCGTTGTAGCTTTCGATCAGCTCCTGAAACTTTTCCAGGTAGTCGGCGCGGGTGCGATTCAGCCGCACCATGCGCTCCAGTTGCGCGCGCACCGCAGCCTTCAAGCGTTCCAGATCGGTGTTCGTGGGTTTGTTCTTGTCGAACTTCTTTCTCAGCGCCTCGAAGTCGATCTTCGAAAGATCAAAATAGCCGCCTTTCTTCTCCCCGATCGTAAACGGCACAGCGGCAATGGACTCATCGAGCAACTCTTCAATGCCTTGCATGACATGGGAGATATCCGGCGGGTCGGTGGTCGTGCGAATCCTCTCGGCGATCGCCAGGATACAGCCGCACCGCTGTGCCAACTCGAGCGCCGCCGGATCAGGCTTTACCGCTCGATACAGCGCGCCGACCAAACCGGCTTTGCTCAAGAAGTCGCGTCGCACATTTTCCGGCGCCATGAGCTTGTCCGCCGCGTCCTGGATCGCGCCGACGCGAGCGAAGTTGGCAGTCGAAGTCGCCTCGATCTTCCCTAGGTCGATGCCGTGCAGTTGGCAGAATGCCGTCGCGTCGTTAACAGCTAATCGCAACTGTTCCGCCAGTTCCTTTTTGTCGCGTAACGGTGTCTCGCCGCCCCGCCCTTTGCCGTAAATCGCCAGCGCCTTTTCCAGCGACGCAAACACGTTGGCGTAGTCGACGATCAAGCCGCTCTGCTTGCCGGGATAGACGCGGTTAGCGCGGGCGATGGTTTGCATCAGCGTGTGGTTGCGCATGGGCTTGTCGAGATAGATCGTCGAACAGCTCGGCGCATCGAACCCCGTCAGCCACATGGCGCAGACGAATACCAGGCGAAATGGGTCGTCCGGATCTTTAAACTTCTCATCGAGCTTTTCCGCATTCATGCGCTTTCGGTGCGGCACGACGTCGATGCCGATCGCCTTCAGATCCTCGACCTCGTTTTGTCCCGGCGACACCACGACCGCCATGTCGGTGGTTTTGAGAACGTTCAGCCGCTCCTCAAGCTCGGCCCGTTCCTCATCCGACGGCCTTTCACGCATGAGCGCCATCTCCACCCGCTCGCGCTCGTCCTTCCAGAACTTCTGGACTTTGTCGTACATGCGGTAGGCGGTCGGCTTGTCGATGGACACCACCATCGCCTTGCCTTGAAAGCCGCGCCCGAGAAAATGGCGCACCAAATCTTTGGCGACGGTCTCCAGCCGGTCGTCGCGCGTGATCAGGTGATACTGCCGCCCCAGCTCGCGCTCCAGCCGTTTCTCCGCTTCTTCCGACAAGTCGGCTTCTTCGATCAGCTCGTAGATATCATCGTTGAGATTGGGGTTATCGAGATGCAGCTCCGGCGTGCGGTTCTCGTAGAAGAGCGGCACCGTCGCGCCGTCCTCCACCGATTGCTGGAAGTCATAGATCGAAACGTAATCGCCGAAGACCTCGCGCGTGCGCTCTTCTCCGGCGATCAGCGGCGTCCCGGTGAAAGCCAGAAATAGCGCATTAGGCAATGCCGAGCGCATGTTGAGCGCCAGCGTATCGTACTGCGTGCGATGCGCCTCATCGGTCAGCACGATCACGTCGCGCCGGTCGCAGAGCAGCTCCGGCGTCTGGAACTTGTGAATCAGCGTGAACACGTAGCGGTTATTCCCCGCCAGCAGCTCTCGTAATTCGGCGCCAGTCTCGGCGTGACACTCGTTCGCGTCGCTCACCGCACCGCAGGCCGCGAACGTTTTCGCGATCTGCTCGTCCAGCTCCACCCGATCCGTCACGATGACAAACGTCCAATTGCCCGGCACCTTGCGCAGGATCTTCTGCGCAAAGAAAACCATCGCGAAGCTTTTTCCCGATCCTTGGGTCTGCCAGAAGACACCGCCGCGCCCATGCCCCGCCGCTCGCGCCGCCGCGTCGCCCGGATCGCGTTGTTCACACCCAGGTACTGGTGGTTTTGCGCAATGGCTTTAACCAGACCCGCTCTTGTGCCAGGAAAAGAGTGTGAAATTCTCGACGAAATCCAACAACCTCGCCGGCTCGCACAAACCCCGCAGCATCACTTCCAGCGATACCCGCCGCGGCTCATCCTCGCGCTCGATCCGCTTCCACTCCGTGAAACGATCCCAGTCCGCCGTCAGCGAACCGACCCGGCTGTCCGCTCCGTTCGAAGCGATCAGGAGCGCGTTGTACCAAAACAGCGCGGGAATACCATTCTGCAGATGTTTGTAGCTGGTGAGATTTTCATCGAACGCTTGCTCGGCCGGAACACCGGGCTTTTTGAGCTCAATGACTACAACGGCAGCCCGTTGACGAAACCGATCAGATCAGGCCGGCAAGTATAAAGCTCGCCAGTGATCGTCATCTGGCTCACGAGCAGAAAGTCGTTCGCCCGCGGATTTTCCCAATCGATAACCCGCACCCGCTCTGTCTTTTGCCCGCCGCGCTCGCTGATCAGCGACCGAGACCGTAACGCCATCTCGCAGCAGATCCCAAACGTCTCGATTCGCCGCAGCGAGACTCATCGCCGATCGGTCGCGTGCAAGCTCATCGACAGCGGAATTGATCGCTTCGGCAGGCAGCGCTGGATTCAAACGCTCCAGCGCAGCGCGGAGTTTTGGGATGAGGACAACTTCCGATTTCGTTTCACGTCCAAGAGTCCCCGTCGCCCCGAAGGTTTCCTCGTTTGCCGAGATGGTTTGCCAAGCCAGCTCCGCGAAGAGTTCCGTCGCGGGCCGTTCGACAAGCTGGTCTTCGGTATAGCCTTCCGGACTCATGGCAAATTAACTGAGCTCTTTTTCCAGCTCCGTTACCGAGGGCAACGCACCCTTCAACTTTTTTGGCAGCGATTCGACCAGTCGAGTGCGCCATTGAGCGACGCCGATCGGCTTGGACATCTGCCGCAAAGCGTATTCGACCGTGATGCGATTTTTATCTCGACACAGCAGCAGTCCAATCGTCGGCTGATCCTGCGGGTTGCGCATCCTGTCGTCGACAGCGGACAGATAGAAGTTCATCTTCCCGGCAAATTCGGGTTTGAAGGGCTCCATTTTCAAGTCGATCACGACATAGCAACGAAGCCTCAGATGATAGAAGAGCAGATCCAGATAGTAATCCTCTCCGCCGACTTCCAGATGCACCTGCCTACCGACAAAGGCAAACCCGACGCCCAATTCAAGGAGAAATTTCTGAATATGCTCGACGAGTCCCTGTTCCAACTCTCGCTCGCGCGCGTCGGCGGACAGCGTTAGAAAATCGAACGTGTACGGGTCCTTGAGCGCCTGCTGGGCAAGATCGGACTGCGGTGGAAGCAAGGTTTGTTGAAAATTGGTTAGGGCCTTGCCTTGCCGCCCGTGTGCTCTAGTTTGTATCTGGGCCGTGAGCACGGCCCTGCTCCAGCCATGCTCCAGCGTCTTCCTTGCATACCATTCACGGAGTTCCGGCTGCTTTAGCTTGTTCAGCAGCAACACGTTATGTCCCCAGGGAATTTGTGCAACAACCTGTTGGCACAATTCATTCTCCGATATAGGCTGCCGCGAACGCCCGCATATATTTAAGATTGCGCGGCGAAAAGCCTTCGATTTCTGGAAACTCCGACCGCAGATCCCTGGCCAACCGCTCGACCACCTTCGCTCCCCAGCCCTTCGTCGCGCTGGCAGCGCAAGATTTCCCGACCGATATTCCAATAGAGCAGCACCATCTCCCGATTGACCGACAATACCGCCCGCACCTGAGCCGCCCGCACGCGCGCCTTCAGATCGGCCAGCAAAGGCGCGTAGCCAGAGGGCAGGGCGATTCGGGAGGTTTTCGAACTCTTGTTCATCTGATCATCGACAAATTCGACATGGCATAAAATCCACAGAAAGCGCCGGATTCAACCGCTCCAGCGCCGCCCGGAGTTTCGGAACAAGCACAACCTCTGATTTCGTTTCCCGTCGCAACCAACCCCCTCGCCCACTGGGGAGAGGGCTGGGGTGAGGGTTCGGCAAAGCCGAAAATTTCTTCTGACGCCGACACCGCCGTCCAACCGAGCGCTTGAAACAGTTCCACCGCGAGTTGCTCGACAAGCCAGTCTTCTGTATAGCCTTCCGGACTGATTCGTCAGTTATAATTGGCCCGCGCGCATGCATGGCCTGAGTATCCGTGTCTGGCTTGGCGCAAAGCCTTCTCCACCCTGCTGCTGACAAGTTCTTTATGTTCATGCAATACGCTAAGTTCACGCTTACGTGAACATACATGTTTCTGTGAACATGCATTTCCGTAGCTTTTCGCCCTATGCCAGCGCGACCTAATCCCTGATGAAGGCGGTGCAGTTCGTTAACAAAATCGGCCGGCAAGTATAAAGCTCACCCGTGATCGTCATCTGACTCACGAGCAAAAAGTCGTTCGCCTGCGGATTCTCCCAATCGATGACCCGCACCCGCTCGGTCTTCAGCCCGCCGCGCTCGCTGATCAGCGACCGAGACCGTGACGCCGTCTCGCAACAAATCCCAACTGTCTCGGTTCGCCGCAGCGAGACTCATCGCCGACCGGTCGCGTGCAAGCTCATCGATAGCAGAATTGATTGCGTCGGTAGGCAGCGCCGGATTCAACCGCTCCAGCGCCGCGCGCAGGCTCGGGACGATAACGACTTCCGATTTGGTTTCACGCCCGAGCGTGCCAGTCGCACCAAAGGATTCCTCCGTTGCTGAGACCGTCGCCCAACCTAGCTCATCGAAGAGTTCGATCGCTGGCTGTTCGACAAGAAGCTCTTCGGTGTAGTCGCTTGGGCTCATAAACGAGAGCGACGAGTTATACCCTTTCGTTTATACGCTTGTCTGGTAAGGGAATTGAGCGATGGGATCTACTTGTCCGGTTCGAACAAAAGTACGCTTACTTCAGGTAAGTTGGCAAAGGCCGTCTCAATGCGCGGACGCACATCGCGCCAATTCAAACCTCCATTGCCGCAACCCAATGGGGGTATCGCAATCGACCGAATCTCCATGCGAAGAATCGTAGCAACTAGATCTTCCAAACCCGTTTCGATGTCAGTCAATCGGCTCCGGTCACGCCAATGCCCCTTGGTTGGAAAATTGATGATCCAGTGCGGCCCGTCCGCTAAGCCACCGAGATCATAGACATGCATTTTCCCGAGCCGCACTTCACTCGCCTTGCAAGCCTTTTCGTAATCCCGGAACATTGCCGGGAACGCCTGTTTAAATTGCAGAGCGATGCCCTTTCCCATGATCCCCCGGGTATTGACTGTGTTTACGAGAGCGTCGACCGGCGCTTCGAGCAGATTTCCTTTCGCGATTTCAATCATGGCGAATTTTAATAAAATCTAATTACTTCAAGTTAACCGAGCGCATTCCAATCAAATACCTCCTTCGGATAAGATTGGCCAATAATGCGAAACTAGAAACCGTATTTCTCTCGACGTAACTCGAAGGCCTCACGCCCACCTTCGATCACCGACGTAATGATTTCTTTAATCGGTTCATAATCGATGGAGCCCGTTCGCTCAATTACTCCCTGAGTCGCGGTCGACGGGGCATAATCGAAATGTACGACCAATTCCGCATCACCGTTCACAACGATATTGGCGTTATGACTTACGAAAATTAGTTGTCTGTTGTGTTTGGTTTCGGAAATCCGGTCCGCAATCGCTCTAATCTGCTCATTATTAGATCTTCTTCAGGCTGATCTATCAAAAGGGGTGGTCCTTCCTTCGAGAGAAGCGTTCTCATTAGAGCAGTCGCTTGTTGACCAGGCGAGGCCTCGTGAAACGGTATAAATTCAGTAGTCCCGTCCGCCTCTCGTCCCGAAAGCGAACTCGAACATAATTTTGTCTTGCAATGGGACATATCTCGACCTCTTCGAGCATTTTCTGAAGCTCCAATCCGCCTTGCAGCGCTCTCAGGTTGGCGTCTGTAAAGTCCGCCCTCGACGAGAAGTGGCGTTGGCGGCAAACGTCCCTTCTTTCGAGCGCACCAAACTTTCATGTTCAGCGACTACCTCCGCCCACTTAACTATTGGATCGTCTGCTTCACCAATAATTGTCGAGAGGCTACGTACTTTTTCCTCGCGCCTTCTAATGTCCCGACCGCGAGAAACCACTTGATCGAGCGATTCAAACATAACTTTCTGATCCGCGCACGGCTTGAGAGTCGCTCTAAAAGCGTGTTGAGCTAACGTGCTGATGTTTTCCGCATTGCTGACGCAACAAATCGGCTCGCTGTCGATGTTTCTGGATCCAAATGTCCCATGGCGATTCGGTAGCGTTTGAGACGGCACTGGAAAGACCCTGAGTCTGGGACCTCAAAGCCGATTGTTTCTGTCCCCCAAAACCGCCATTTCTTGGTTGAGATTTTGTATGTCGTCTAGTTGCTTTGCACTTTTTGCTGCTATCTCTACATACTGGTTATACTCGGTTTGATGTGATGCGTAGTGTTGTTGAAGGTCTTGGATCGCATTCCGGGTCCGGTCGTCCAATAGGGCCACACCGGAAACCATGTCTTCCAGCCTTTTTAATTCTTCTATCAGCTGGGACTTTGTAACTCGATTGATCGCCGTCGCAACAATCGTTAGTTTATCGGCGTTTGGTTTGTCTGTCGGGACTGTCAACTCTGGAATTGCCGCAAGGCTTCCGCGAGCCGTACCGAGAACTCCTCTAAAGTCCGAGACCTTTGTAAACGCATCGTCCACCCAGTGTTTTTCGTCCGTCAGAATCGTATGATCAGAGACCACCTGCTTTTGCGACTCACTCAAGCTGCCCAACTGGCTCTGTAAGCTCTGGATTTGTTCTCTAAGCAAAACTATTTGTTGTTCGGACTCATGCTCCTGGAGCCTAAGTTCCTCAAGACGTAACTGGCGTTGCCTCGCTTCTTTCAATCTGGGCAAGACAACGTCCCGGATATCTTCGTCAATCCTAGACACTTCCGACCGTACGGGATCGGTCACTATACGTAGAATTTCATCCGGTAGTGTACCGACACAACTAAGCTGCTTTTGAGCGTAAGAAACGATCGGGAATTCCCGCCGAACTTGTTCACCCAACATTTCGGTGACTGTGCCGTCAGAAGAAACTATTCTTACTTTTTCTTGGGGTTCTAACGACGAGCGAATAATTTGGTAGCTAGCTCCAAAGTTTTGGAATTCTACGGTGATTGTAGCGTTGAGCAATTTCAGTGTTTTTTCATCAAGGAACGCCTGCGCTTTTGAAAATCCGGTAGTTCTTCGGCTGATCCTGATCAAGGTCAAAAGGACGCGGGTCGTCGCAGAGAGCCCATCGTACATATTCGAGAAGAGTCGATTTTCCAGTGCCACGTCCACCGATGAATGCATTGAACTGAGGATTGAGCTCTAAATGTGCTTGCCCGAGGAACTTGCTGTCGCTTACGCGAACGCTGAGTATCTGATGAGATGGAAGTTGCGGCTCAACGTGAGAGATTCGCGAAGCTGACGCCAGACATGCTTGCCTTAATGCCTCCGCCGAAGGAGTTGTCCATTTGATCCATGTGGGCCAGTTTCCAAGATTCACGAACTCAACGGAATTTTCCCCTGCCGCGGGTTCTGCGAGTGTTCGCGGCAGTCTGACGTTTGAAAGACCCCGATGCGTTTTGATCCCCATTCTCGTTGTTTACCTTCAAGAATTTCCGGTTACCGTCGTCCAGGTCTCTGTAAAAACGCCCTTCAATATACCCACCCACGCAAGGCATCTCCGCATACGAGGTGTGAAGACCGGGTCGGATAAGTGTTTGATGTCCGTGCTTCCTAACGTGTGGCAATAAAATAAAGTGTCTCCTAAACAGGACGCGCTGCCTCGGATCCGTTTCTTCGGGATTCGCGCAAAGATTGTTTAACACATCGACAATACGCTGAAGGTCCTTATCCGTGCCAAGCCTTTGCACTTCTCGGATTTTCGCTTCAGTGCAAGGATAAGGAGTAATTCCCAACGCACCCCAAATATGATTCAGGGCGCCGTCGGATAAGTCTGGATCGAACAAGAGGAGAGCCTGACAGGTGGCGTAGATAATGTCAGTTCGAGGCCCGGGAAGACGACCAACTGTTCATGAATGGCATAGTCGGTACCGTCAGGCTTTCTTTCAGCCTGAGCCGCAGCGCGGACAAATGGGAAAAGGCAGAGGTCATTATGATCCGTTATGGCGATAGCGCCAATGGCTCTTCTGCGACAATAGTCTATAAGTGCTTTCGCGTACGCTCCTCGATCCACTTCCACGGTAACTGTGGAAAACAGACCAGCCCATTCCGAAAATCCCTTGGTGTATGAACCTGTAAGTCGCACTTGTAGAAGCGGGCGCCCCGATCCATACGTAAAGGTTGCGCCGCACCAAAATGGCTTGGCACTTTAGTCTCCTCTCTGCACGAGACTCGCGATACCGGTTCCGCCAGAAAGCAGGCGCGGCAACAATAGGTCCCGCGTCCGGAGGAGATTTTGAATTTGACTTTGAGGTCGATGCCGTCGTTCGAAGGCGTCGGCTAATTCGCAAAAGCTGGTCAGCAGCCTATCGGGGGAACGAAGATTTCCAAGGTGTATGCCTGGTTGCTGGCAATCCGGGAACGGCCGCATCACTGTTAATGAAATTCAACGTCGGCAGTATGTAAATCAAGAATCCCGAGTGGCAGGGACGAAGTCACGAAATACGCTGTGTCGATGACGAAGAAGGCTTCATCGCACCAAAAGACACTTCCGACGTTTCCCTTCCGCCCGACAATAATTCCAGGACCTTTCACGAGTATGCGTCGTGAGTGCCGACGATCCGCTCGAACCGATAAACCGGAAACGCTCCGTTACGGCTGTTCTTCCTTCTTGAGCGCCTCTGCCGTAATTGAAGCTCGAGGATGTCACCAAGTTTCTTCACCTCCCACCCTCTCGGAATCTTGCCCGAGCGGAGAATCGGACGAGCGGGACCTTTTCGTGTCCGGGAAAGCGGAAGTTGACGAACCACTCGCGGTAGAGCGAGCGGGCCATCTCTTCCAAAATCTTGATGCGCCGCTGGTTGTTTTCGATCAGTTCGTCGTAGGCCGACAGAATGCCGCGATTCGCCGTTGGACCGGAAGCGGTGGAACGGAATGCTAATGCTCGATTCTCTCGTTGAGAATCGTTAACGTCAGGGCTTGCGTAAGCCGTCACCGGCGTACTCGATCTGCGGAATTCAGAGAGCTTAGGACGAAGTGCGTAAATCGAGACAATCAGTTAATCAGCCGATTGTGGTCGCGGCGTCGTGACTATCGATACGTCCGCTGATAAGCGTCGAACTTCCCGTGGACAGTACTTCAGTCGAGATAAATGCATGTTGGCGTTCGTTTCACAGACAGAACGTCGCACTTCGGTATCGAAGCTCGTAACGTATTTGTCCGCATGAATCTCCGTGCGTATCTCGGTGAAGAACTGGATAGTCCACCATCGAGCGAACCTGCGGCATTCGAGTCGAAGCTTGCCAGTCTTCGAAGCAACGCAACTCACCAAGTCTCGCTGTTCGCCATTCGTCGTCCATCGTCACGTTTCAAGAATCTCCGCTACGTTGCCGCGCGATGGTTTCTTCAAGTTCGCGCGCCTGGGCGTTGAGATTTTCGAGTTCTTCGTTGAACTCTTCGAGTTGTTCCTTGAATTCTTCGTCGCTAACCGCTTCGCCGGCGGCGACGCCGACGTATCGGCCGGGGTTGAGCGACCAACCTTGCGCTTCGATTTCTTTGAGCGTGGCGACTCGGCACAGGCCGAGAACATCTCGGTATTTTGGTTTGTCGATTTTCGATTTCGACTGGCGAGGAAAAAGATTTCGATCAACTTTGCTTTAGCTTCTTCGCCGCCGAGAGTGAAGTCGGGTTTTTCGCCGCGATATAAGCGGACGATGTTTGCGAGGAATCCGATTTGTGCGTCGGTCCAGTCGCGGTGGGCTCTATCGATTTGACGGTAGATGTGGCGGGCGTCGATGAAGAGCACTTTGTCGGCGCGGGGCGTGCCGTTCGCTTGCCTTTGTCCAGGAACCAGAGCGTGCACGGCAGTGTGACGGTGTAAAAAACATTCGGACCGACGGCGACCATCACGTCCACGGCGTGCGCTTCGATCAGCTGTTTTCGCATCTCTTGCTCGGAGGCGCGGGCGTCGGAGGCGGAGTTGGCCATGACGAAACCGGCGCGGCCTTTTTTGTTGAGCGCCGAATAGAAAAGCTGAATCCAGAGATAGTTGCCGTTGTCGGTGCGCGGCAGGCCGAATGGATAGCGGCGATTCTTGCCGACCGCATCTTTGAGCCGATCCTTATCGACCGCGTTGACGTTGAATGGCGGATTGGCGAGGACGAAGTCGAAGTTTCCGGTGCTGTCGTGCTCGTCTTCGTAGTAGGAGTTTGCCTCGCGGATGTCGCCTTCGAGTCCGTGGACGGCGAGGTTCATGCGCGAGAGAGCCACGGTGGCACCGACCTTCTCCTGACCGTGAATGGCGAGCTCGGACGACTGGATTTTTCTTGTGCTCCTGCACGAAGCGAGCGCTCTGTACGAACATGCCGCCGGAGCCGCAAGCGAGATCAAGCAAGCGGCCGTGGTAGGGTTCGATGATCTCGCACGATCAAACGGACAATGCTGCTCGGCGTGAAGAACTCGCCGCCCTTCTGCCCTTCCGTCCGCGCGAACTCGCCGAGGAAGTATTCGTAGATCCTGCCGAAGGCGTCGTATTCGAGACTCGCGGGAATCTCCGAAACTTTCTTGAGCAGTTCCTTAAGTAAAGTGCTGTTAAAAATCTGAAACGTGCGCGGCAACACGCCCGCGAGATGCGGATTGTGCTTTTCGATGTCGGCCATCGCATCGTTGATCGCCTGGCCGATATTTCCGCCTTCCGGCAGGCTGAGTAAATGGTCATAGCGCGCGTTTGGCGTCAGGTAGATGACACCCTCCGCGTGATAAGCGCTCGGCTCGTCGATGCGAGATGAACCCCGACGTCCGGTCGAGCCCGCTTTCTCCAACTCGTGACGGCGCTTGGCGAACCGCGCTTCAGCAAAGCGAAGGAAGATCAGCCCGAGAACGGGGCTCGAATACTGCGCCGCCGTCAGGCCAGAGTTGGCGCGCAGCTGATCCGCCGCCTCCCAGAGTCGCTTTTCAAGTGTGTTGGTAGCTGTGTCCTTCTCAGACGGTGCGATCCACTGCATAGATTAATGATATTCTTGTGAAGGGTAAATTGCCGCGATCTTACGTGATTTAGCAGGGCGAACACAAGGAAGAACGAGACGAGCTCTCAGGTGAAGCCGTGAGCAGCGTGGTCTGGCAAATCAATCTTATCAATCTTGGATTTTGATGCGAAAGGCGAACAGGACGGGCGCGGTTGATGAAAACTTTTGCGGTTTATTACGCGGGCTGGCGCTTGAGACCGGCGCTCACTCAGACCTTGAGCGACCTCTTTTCGACATCGTCAAAGTCGGCTTTGGGAATGCCGCAGGCATCCAGAACACGCTGTAGTCTACCGGCCCTACCGATAACAAAAACGAGTTTGGTCTTTTCTCGTATCAGGCGACAGATCATCTCGCACATTTGAAGGGCAGCTCTGTTGTCCCCCGACTTCGGGTAATATTCGGCCCAAACCCGCCCTATCTCTTCGTCATCCATTGTTCTCCTCGGTATTCGCGGCTCAGGAACTCGCCTGGGCGGGCGCACCTACCCGCGTTGCGTCACTCGCCCGACGCACTGTACGTGCAAGCAGGCGCGGAGGATAGAAGTTAGCGCTTCTTCGGATTCTTCGGCTTCTTTTTCTGGGATTTAGATCTCGGTTGCCATTGTTGCCGGATCAAGTTTGCCAGGACCTTACCGAGTGGAAACTGCTGTCCGACGGATTGGATAACGTCCTGCAGTTCATTTTCGCTACAAGTAAAGGCGCGTTTATCGTCGCCCTCCGGAACGGCGAGATCGAGCGCTTCATACCCGATCGAGCGCCTGGGGAGGTACGCTTTCAAAAGCGTATATTCGTCGATCGGCAAGACAAAGTAGAACTCGCGAACCCGTTGGCTCATTCTAACCATCGAGTAAATAGGAAGTCACGAGAATAGCAAGCCCCCGCGCGGCGTCTCGCAGCCGGCACGTCAATGAGGTCCCAGGGGATCGAGGGAAGTGGTCTTCGAATTGGATACGCCTAGAGTATCACTGACCTATGAGGCTGTCTTAGTGGACATTCGTTCATGCAGCTCGACCGTGACGCAGGTTCAGCAAAAGATGGCGGGATGAACGCGAGCGGGCGGGAACTTCTCCCGCCCGCGAATCTGTCACGATTTTACTAACTCGTCACGGTATTCGTGCGGCGTCTTCGAACAGGCGGCCGGGCTTCCAGGGAGTTCCCACCATCGGCAGCAACCAGCGATCGAGTCCGATCCAGCCGGCGTTGCGCCATGCAAGCACCAACCACGTCGCGATCGCGAAGAGCATACCGTTGGTCGAAGCCGATCCGGCCATGATAAAGCTCCAGTTCATAAATCCGCCGAAGAAGGCGGCGACTCCGACGAACGCTCCGAGAATTAAACCAGCGGCGATGGCGAGCTCTCCGAAAATAATAATTTTGGAGAACCAGGTGTGCGCTTCAGCATTAACCATGTACTCGATAAAACCGCGGTACCAATCGAATGCAATGGCCGGTTTCGGCGTCATCTTGAGACCGCGCTTCCAGTATTCCAGCAGCGCTTCGCCGCTCCCCATCCATTTGGGGTCAACGAACTTATGCCATCCCCCTTCGAACCACATGTAACCGAGATACAAACGCAGCGGCAGCCACAGCCAGCCGAAGCGTGGGTCGCTGAAAAGCAATTTGGCGATCCGCGGTTCTTCAATCGTCAAAGTTTCTGTCTTCATACAAATCCTCACTTTCACCTACTCGATTTCGTCTACCCGGCTATAGCGCAACTGCCATCCTACGAGGCCAAACGAAATTTGCTGGGGAAAACCGTGTGGCTTTCGCGCCGGTGAGAAAGAAACCTCTCACGTTTCGCAAGAATAGAAAACGAAAAAAACCCGAAGGGCGATGCTGAAACAAGTCGGGAATGACCAGCCGCCTTCTACCCTGCTAGCGACACGCCAAACAGCCAGCCGACGCTGTAGGTGATGGCGGAAACCAGTAAACCGATGCCGAGCATGCGCGCGCCGCTGAGCAGCGGGCCGCGCGCGGTGAAGATCGAAAGCACGGCACCGACAGCGAATAGAGCGCAAAAACTGAGCGACGCGCTGATGATCCACGCTTTGGTTCCCCCGGTCAAAAGATAAGGAGCCACCGGAACGAAAGCGCCGACGACGAACGCGCAGAAAGAACTCATCGCGGCGGTCCAAGGCGCTCCAAGCGCAGCCGGATCGAGCCCGAGCTCTTCGCGCGCCAACGTGTCGATCGCGGTTATCGGATTTTGAATGATGCGCTGTGCGAGGCGCGATGCTTCGTGTTCCGGGATCCCCTTGGCTTGGTAGATGAGCGAGAGCTCTTCCTCTTCTTCCTTGGGTGACATTTCCAACTCTTCTTTTTCGATGGCGATCTGTTGTTCGAAGACTTCGCGCTGGGCGCTGACGGAAACATATTCACCGGCGGCCATGGAGAAAGAGCCGGCAAGCAGGCCGGCGACACCGGCGAGAATAATGTATTCCGGCTTCGCCTCCGCGCCGGCGAATCCCATAACGAGGCTGAAATTGGAAAGGAGTCCATCGTTGACGCCGAATACCGCCGCGCGCAGGCCGCCGCCATACGCCGAAACATGCCACCGTTCGGTGCCGGCAATCGATTCCTGCCCCGATGTTTTCCCCTCCATCGCCAGCAGCGTTCGGCTATGCGCCCGTTCTTCCGCAGGCAAACCTTCCGCCTCGGGCTGGCGCATATATCCGGCTTCGTCGCGTGCTTCCATGCTGCTGATGATCGGCACGACCCTATGCGTGCCGAACCGCCGGGCCGTCCAACCGAGCATCCGCACCCGAGCCGAGGGCTTGTGCGCCGGCACAGCGCCGCCGCCCGATTGAATCAGCTTCGCCCATCGCTGCGCGTGCCTTTCTTCGTTCTGCGCCAGTTTTTCAAAGATCGCCGCCCGTTGATGGTCCTGCTCGGCCGCGGCCATGGCACGATACAAGGCGATACCGTCCATCTCGACGATATAATTCTGCCGATAACGGGAGATGTCCGCTGCGCCGGTCTTTGATTGACTTTTCATCGGAGGTCCGGTTTTGGGAGACGTGACAGCATGGCGCGCTGCAACACTCTCAGTTGCTTGCCACAGCCTTCGTCTACAAGTCAACCAGAGCAAATCGAAAGCAAAGAAAACCTACCTGATGTGTGATACCGAACACCGAACGTCACTTATGCATGCCCTTGTAGCTTGAGCTTGCATCGCATGACACGTTTATGAAATTCGTCAAGCCGATTTGACATCGTTGGGCTCACCAAAATTTGCACCAAGAGTGGAGGTCGACACCCATCGCCAAAAAAAAAGTCTATGTTGAGGGAATAATTGAGGATATTCGGGCATTTCTGAGACTGCTCTGGGGACCCCGCGGGGTTTTTACTATTGAAAACGCTGTTTCTCTGTGAAAAAAGATAGTCCTGTAGTAACCGTCAGGTCTTGGATCGATCAAGCCAGCGGAACGGAAAGGCATTGAGAAAGTGAATTCGTTGATCAGCGGTAACCGACGAGCAAGGCGAAACGAAAATTTCGAAGAAGTCGCTCCTCGTTTCTAACAGAGAAATTTTCTGAGTATGTGAGGCACTATGTATAACGCTCATTTCAATTTCCGCGAAGCGCCGTTTGGCGTAACTCCGGACCCGCAGTTTTACTACTCCAACGCAGTCTATCGCGAAGCCCTGGCGACTTTGTGTTATGGCATCGAAGCGCGCAAAGGCTTCATCGTGGTTGCCGGTGAAACCGGAACCGGGAAAACCACTCTGCTCAGAAAAGCCATGCGCAGTTTCGAATCCAACATCAAGGTGGCTTACGTCTGTAACACCCTGCTCAGTTTCACCGAGTTGCTCCGTCTCATTTTGCAAGATCTGGGTTTGCCGGTTTCCACGGAAAACAAGGCGGCGATGATCGGCCAGCTCAATCAATATCTGATCGAACAGCTGAGCGCCGGAAATATCGTCGCGCTGCTGATCGACGAGGCGCAAGATCTGAGCCCTGAGGTTCTGGAAGAGTTGAGGCTCCTCGGTAATCTCGAAACCGACAAGGACAAGCTTCTGCAGATTGTCTTCATCGGGCAACCCGAGCTCGAAGGCAAACTGGATCAAGCGAGTCTTCGTCAACTCAAGCAACGTGTGGCGCTGCGCTGCCGGCTCCATCCGATTGCGGCAGATGAGGTGGGCGCTTACATCGATTCGAGACTACAGACCATTGGCCATAGATGCGCGGATCTGTTCGACCCGGACGCAGTCAAAAAGATTGCCGTGTCTTCGAAGGGCATCCCCCGCCTCATCAACATGATCTGCGATAATGCTTTGTTGATCGCCTATGCGATGTCTGAATTCAAGGTCGGCCCGACCATGATTGAAGAAGTTACCGACGACTTACTCGTTGACGGAGCCCGAGCGGAAAAGGATGTTTCGGCACAGCCACCAGTGAAACCGGAGCATGAAATCGCAGGGTTTCCAACGGCACTGCCATTGAAAAACGATCTCACAATGACCGAGGAGTCTGACCTGACGGATTCCGGCGATTTTGCTGCGACGATGAGCGGTCCTGCGCGCGCGTTCCGTAACGACCAGCGGTGGGCAACCGGCGCCTTGCTGACTGTCGTCATGCTGACCGTTGTCGGCGCGATGGTCTATTCACAAAAAGGGATCCCTGTCGTGGTCGACTTGCCGCACAATAATAAAACCCTCGTTGAGAGTAGCCGTGAAGAAATCAAATACACCAAGCTAGCGACGGCCGTTCTTGAAGAAAAAACTTCCGGGGCAAGTCAGCAAACAAAGCTACCGGCACCGCTGTCCGCCAAAGCCGTGGACAAGAACAATGGAGCTAAGAAATCTGCACCGGCTGCCGCTGCATTGATCCCCGTTGCGGATCGCAAGGTCGTGAAAACGCCTCTCGGAACCAACGGGGCTATCCATACCGTTGCAACCAATCTAACGTTGCAAAAAATCGTCGCCGGACCAAACTTGGGAAATGACGGACAATCGGAAAATATCGTTCCGCGCGTCGACAATAAAGAAACGTCGCCGGACACCGGCGATTTTAACGTAGTCGCGGCTTCCTTCGTTCGCGGAAAACCAACTTCCAATGCGGATATCATCGCCACCCTTCGACCCGGCAGCCACGTGAACGTTTCGGGCAGGACGGGGGACTACTACCGAGTGCGCACTTTGGGACAAAGGACCATCGATGGCTACGTTCATCGAGAAGACGCCTTTTTCCAGAAGTCCAAATAGATCCGGCCGAGTCGAGAAAGTTTGATCCAGCGCTACTTCATAACCGCTCCGGGGAACTTACTTTGATTCGCAGTGGTTGACCGCCCACGGCCAACGCTTCACACACTCTAGCCGCGCTTACGCAGTGATTTGCGGTTCGCCTGCTTTGAAAGAACATTTTTTCATTGCGAGGTGTCCAGGACCCAGGAAAAGTGGCGGATGCCGCCAACGACCTTGCGCCCTCCGCTCGTTTCATTCTAACGTGAGAGAGATATGATCGGTTTCGTCGACATCGAAGAGGCGCGCGAGCGCATCAGGGACCAAATCTATCTTTCCCCTTTCCCGCGCTCGGAGACGATCAGCGGGATGACCGGCAATCGGGTATTTTTCAAGCTGGAAAATTTGCAATTGACCGGCTCGTTCAAAGAGCGCGGCGCGCTCAACCGGTTGCTGACGTTGACGCCGCAAGAAGTCCGGCGCGGCGTGATCGCCGCCAGCGCGGGCAATCACGGCATGGCCGTGGCCTATCACAGCCGGCGCTTGAACATCGCTGCAACGATCGTCATGCCGACCTCCGCGCCACTCGTCAAGGTCACGCGCGTGCGCCAGTACGGCGCCGAAAGCGTACTCTGCGGCAGCGATTACGACTCGGCTCTGGCAGAAGCCTTGCGCATGAGCGACGAGCGCAAATTGACTTTCATTTCCGCGTTCGATGATCCGTGGATCGTTGCCGGCCAGGGGACGATCGGTGTCGAGCTCTATGAACAGAATCCCGATTTGGACGCCGTGATCGTGCCGGTGGGCGGCGGCGGCTTGATCGCCGGCCTCGCGCTCACCGTCAAAACGCTCATTCCCAGAGTCCGCGTCATCGGTGTGCAAGCCGAGGCGGTGCCGTCGATGAAAGTCGCGCTGCAGCAAGGCGCGCCGACGCAGATCCCTGCCGCAACGACGATCGCCGACGGCATCGCCGTGCGTGCCGTCGGCGCGACGCCGTTCGAGCTGGTGAAAGATTATGTCGATGAAATCGTTACGGTGAGCGAAGGAGAAATCGCCAATGCCGTGCTGACGCTGCTCGAAGTCGAAAAGACCGTGGCCGAGGGCGCCGCGGCCGCGCCGCTCGCGGCCTTGCTCAACAAGAAAGTTTCGCTCGCCGGCAAAAACGTCGGCATGATCATCTCGGGCGGCAACATCGATATGAATTTGATCTCGCGCATCATCGAATCGGGCCTGATCCAGGACGGCCGCCTGGGGAAACTCGCCATCGTCATCTCGGACCGCCCCGGCAGCCTGGCGCGGCTCACGCAGCGGATCGCCGATCTGGGCGCCAACATCTTGCAGATCAGTCAAAGCCGCGGTTTCGGCGAGATGGCTATCGGCGAGACCGAGGTCGAACTGATCCTCGAAACCACCGGCGCGGAACATATCCAGCGCATTTATCAGACGTTGCGCGCGGATAAATTCAGGATCAAAAACGAGCCCTAGGTCGCGCCATGGCACCGTTCCCGGTTTCTTCCATAAAAGAAAAACAGCTGCACGAACGCATGCGCGCGTTGGGCATACGCGAGCAGGACATCGAAGAGCAATTCGTCCGATCCTCCGGGGCGGGCGGCCAGAACGTCAATAAGGTTTCGAGTTGCGTGCTGCTTCATCATCGCCCCACCGGGATTCGGATCAAGTGCCAGCAGGAGCGCTCCCAGGCGCTTAACCGGTTTCTGGCGCGAAGGCTTTTAATAGACAAGATCGAGACGGCGATCAGAGGAGCGGCCAGCGAAGAGGAGCAGCGGATCGCCAAGATCCGCCGTCAGAAAAGAAAACGCTCGCGGCGCGCGAAGCTTCGCCTGCTCGAGGACAAGCAGCACCACGGGGAAAAGAAACTCTTGCGCGCTCCCGTGCGCCACGATCACGACGACGATTGATTACGGCCGAGTTTTCAAACTCATTGAGCAGCTTCTCCACCGGTGATGGGCCCTCGGCGACTCTCGTCCTATCGAACATGGGCATTGATATCTACGTATTCTTCCATGACCTTCTCCTTTCGTAGCCGTTTGCGCGAACGCGTATACTCCGCGTGTCGGTTTGCGTCCAGTATTTCTATATTTCGTGAACGTTCAAACAGATTCCTTTCTGATATCGGTAAACCTCTTTAGACTATTTTTTCTACTCAACGATGTCCTGCGCAGTGGTCGTGTCCAGCTGCGAACACAAAGCACCGTCGCGCATTTGAGCTGATATCGTCGAACTTTTTTCCCATTGTTCAAATCAATCCGACATGAAATGGCCAGTCGCCGTGACAAAATGAAAGTTAGTTTTTCGGCATGGAATTCGCACAAAAAATTGCTAAGCTCGGTACTAACGAACCAGACTAAGCTCTCAAGCCAGGGTGGTGTAAATGGCGCAAGATCATAGCCGGCAAAATCACAACGTTGGCATTTTGGTTGGCGGCGGACCGGCGCCCGGGATCAACGGCGTGATCAGCGCAGTTACTCTCGAGGCACGCAATCGCGCCCGCAAAGTTATCGGCATCTACGATGGTTTTCAGTGGCTCATGCGCGGCGACACCGCGCACACTAAGGAGCTCGACCACGACGACGTGTCGCGGGTTCATTTCCAGGGCGGTTCGATTCTAAATACTTCCCGGGCCAATCCAACAAAGAAAGCCGAGGATTTGCGGCGCGTCGTGGCGACACTCGATCAACTCGGCATCGGCTATCTGGCCACCATTGGCGGCGACGACACGATGTTCGCGGCGAGCCAGGTCGCCAAGCACGCCAACGGCCGCATCCGCGTCTGTCACGTGCCGAAGACCATCGACAACGACTTGCCGCTCCCCGGGGAAATACCGACATTCGGTTTTGAAACGGCGCGCCAGCTCGGCAGCGAGCTGGTACAAAACCTCATGGAAGATTCACGGACCACGGGACGATGGTATTTTATCGTCGTCATGGGACGATCCGCCGGCCATCTCGCTTTAGGCATCGGCAAAGCGACCGGCGCGACCCTGACTTTGATCCCGGAAGAGTTTCCCGGGCCGATACGCATGACCACGGTCTGCGACATTCTCGAGAGCGCGATTCTCAAACGAACGGCGCTTTGGAACCGCCTCGATGGCGTGGCCATCATCGCCGAGGGCGTGCTCGAACACATGCCCGTTGCGGAGCTCGAAGGCATAGAGGGCGTGCGTATCACGCACGATAGCTATGGCCACTTGCGGCTCGCCGAAGTCGATCTGGCTTATATTTTGAAAACCCTGGTCGAGCATCGCTTTGCGGCTCGTGGCGCGCCCATCACGGTCGTCCATAAGAATATCGGTTACGAGCTGCGCTCGGCTGCGCCGGTCGCTTTCGACTGCGAGTACGTCCGCACCCTGGGCTACGGCGCCGTTGAGTTTTTGCTGAATCCGCCGGAAAGAGTCGAACAGCTCACCGGAGCGCTGGTCGCGTTGATCAACGGCAAGCTCGACTATCTAGACTTCACTAAACTCCAGGACCCGGCCACCGGCAAAACCCGCGTGCGCGTGGTCGACATCGATGCGCCTTCGTACAAGATCGCCCGTGAATATATGATCCGGTTGGAAAAAGAAGACTTTACCGACAATGAAAAAGTCAGGCTTCTCGCGCAGGCCGCCTCGTCGGAGAAACAAATTTGCAGCGCCGATGAGTTTCGCAATCGTTATCTCTATTTGACCAGCGATCTGAAAGGTTGCATCTAGCGCACTGAAAAAGACCGCCAATGGGAAGATGAGGGGGATCCTTGAGTATTGCGACGAACCCTTGGTTTCGAGCGATTTTCGTGGTAACTCAGCGTCTTCGATCGTCGATGGTGTATCGACGGTCGTCCTCGAAGGAAAGATGGCCAAAGTTTTGGCTTGGCATGACAACGAATGGGGCTACAGTTGCCGGGTAGGCGACCTTGCAGCGACCGTGGCGGAGAAAGGACTATAGGAGGGACTCCGAAATGATTGCCAAAGATATCATGACCAAAGACATCATCACGGTCGAGCCGACGATGACGATCAAAAAGCTCGCAATGACGTTGATCAAGAATCAAATCAGCGGCGCCCCCGTTACCGGCAAAAACGGCAGGATCATCGGCGTCGTTTCGGAAGCCGACATCGTCGGTAAGAAGGGCAAAGACGTCAGAGCGATCATGAGCAAAAAAATCATCAGCGTGCAGGAAGAGACGGCGGTGGAAGAGATCGCGCAGCTCATGACCACGCACAAAATCAAACGCGTGCCGGTGATGCACGACGACGAAGTCGTCGGCATCGTCAGCCGCGCCGATATCGTCAGCGCCATCGCCCGCGGCGAACATGTGGCGATCCACACACCGGTGTACGACCTCTAAAGCTCCTTGCCTATTTTGCAAATCGCGATTAAGCCACCCCAGCATCCAGCGCTGCATGCCACGGGAATTCATTCTCAGGTTTGGGAACAACAGCCGGCGCGTCGCCACTGAAAATCAATTTGACGTACGCTGTTATCAATGATCTAGGGCTCCATTGAGCCATGCCTTGCACAGCTCTAGTGCCATTTTGTTCGCTTTACTTTTTGTGCTGAAACGTAGGTCGCGACACTCAAGCCGCTTAATCTCGGTTAAAGTCTCGCGCCGAGCATCGAAGACGAGACCACGCGCGTACCATCCGGTTTTTGCGTCCGGAATCGCCATGCCATCGATCTGATAACTCTTATAATTGCGCATGGCGAGGGAATGTAATTGACGTGAATTTTGTTGTCAAGAATTAAAGTTCCCAACAGAACGCCTTCCGAGTCCACTCTGCTGGGTTCGATTTTGCGGCCGTTGCCAGTGTTTCGGGTGCTCCCGGGCAGTCCTGCTCTGGCTTAGCGGCCCCAACCTATTACGCCCCCACGATGACGCGCGCAGTCCGTTATTAACATCAATCGCGCCTGCCAAACCTGCCACAAAATTCCTGAAGACGAGCTCGGCTTTCACGCGCCGCAGGAAGCCGCGCGCATCCTCGGTAACGCCATCGACTCCTCGCCCAAAAGGGCAAATGGCACTGCGTGACAGCGCCAAGATAAGTGGGAAATAGCCTTGCGCCCGACAACGGAGCCTTTTACCGAGGATACAGCTCTTTGATAAACCCTTCCTTTGCCAATTGCTCCAAAGGCGCAGGATCGTAGAACTGCCGCGCATCGATGCCTTTCGCCTTCGGATTTCGCGTCGCGATGTCTTCCATGACCGCTTCCATCTCCGGTAGCGTCACCGTGGGAACGTTGCGGATATATCCGAGCACGTAACTCTTGAACGCGCTCATGAGCAGCTTTGTGTCCGTGTTGCGCGTGTACTTACCGAGAACTCTAACTGTAAAGTCTGGATTGGCCTTGGCATATTTTATTCCTTCCAGGGTCGCCTTGAGAAAGCGACTGACCGTTTGCGGCCGGGTACGGATGAACGAATCTGTCGTCACCAGCGCAGTTCCGGGATAGCGAAATTTCATCTCGCTCAAGTTCATGAACTCTTTGTAGCCAAACTCCTTGGCCTTTTCGAGCGTCGGCGAAGAGATCAGCCCGCCTTTAATCACGCCCTGTTGCATGAACAAGAGTATCTCCGGCACGCCGCCGGTTTGAATCATCTTGATGTCCTTATTCGGATCCAGACCCAATTCGGCTACCGCTTTTCTCAGCCCCAAATCGGTGAGCGATCCGAATCGGCTCACGCCAAAGGTTTTCCCTTTAAGATCTTGCGCGGTCGCGATGTCGGGCGTTGTCACCAGGCTCATCGGAATCACGTTGATCGTCGTGCCAATGACCGTTGCATCCGAGCCCGATAAGCGCGACAGCGCTGCCGCCGCGCCCGATCCTTGGACGATTTGCGTGTCGCCGGAAATCAATGTGGTAATTGCCTGAGCTCCCGCGACGTAAATGATGCTGACATCGAGACCGTATTTTTTGTAAATCCCGGCTTCGTACGGCACCCAGGTGGTGATCGACGTCGCGGCGATGGAGGAATAGCAGACATTGAGCTTTTCGCCGTCGGCGCTCGGCGCGCTCGCCGCCATCAAGTTGCCCGGCATCAGAAATAGCAGCGCGGTCAACAGCGTTAGGTAAATTTTCATCGTTAACCTCAACAATCGAATTTTGATTGACTCCTATTTGCGATCCGCGCCGACGATAGGAAAGCCTCCGGCTGAAGTCAATCGGTTCCCTTCTGCGCAACCGCCCGATCAGTTATTCGCTGGAACTTGCGGCAGCGACTTGCTATCGGTCTCTAATCGCCAAATGAATGAGGAAATGTCCATGTCCGAAACTCAGCAAGCCAGATTCGGCGTGTTGTTGCCGACGCGAGACGCCGTGATGTCTGGCCGGGCCGATCCGGAGAGATTCTTTGACTTGGCAGAGCGCGCCGAGGCTTTAGGATTTCATTCACTGTGGGTCGGCGACAGCTTGACGGCGCGGCGTCGTGTTGACGCCCTAACCACCCTGGCCGCGGTCAGCGCGCGCACCCGTAGAGTGCGCTTGGGTACGGCGATTTTTCTCGCCGCGCTGCGCCATCCGGTCCTGCTCGCCTATCAGCTCGCCAGTCTCGACTGGATCAGCGGCGGACGTCTGGATCTCGGCATTGGTTTCGGCCGGCGCGGTGAGCCGACTCAGGAGCATGAGTTTAAAATCCTCGGCCTGGATCCCGGCGCTCGGATGAAGATGAGCGAAGAAATTATTCACGTCATGCGCCGTCTTTGGCGCGAGGACGACGTTACTTACGAAGGCAACTTCACGCGCTTCGATCATGTCACCATCGAACCGAAGCCGGTGCAAGCGAGCGGTGTGCCGATCTGGCTCGCTGCGAACGACGTCGAACCCGGTCTGAAGCGCGTCGGCCGCCTCGGCGACGCCTGGATCAACAACATCAAGAGCCCCGATGTCTTCGCCGAATGCTGGGAGAAAATTCGCACCTACGCCGCCGCTGCCGGCCGCAATCCCGACGCCCTGCAAGCAGGTATCTATTTCACGCTCGCGGCCGGCGGCAAAGACGCCGTCGTCGAAGGGCAAACTTTTCTCGCGCGCTACTACAACCGCTCTTACGAGGCCATCGCAAACTCGATGCTGTGCGTCACGGGAACCTGGGATGAGGTGCTCGATTGGATCGTGAAATACCTCGAGGCGGGCGCGCGCACCGTCGTCCTGCGCTTGGCCGCGCTGGATCAACGGCGCACGCTCGAAGAGTGCGCGGAAGCGCTCAACCGACGCGGCTTGCTCGGTTAGCGTGGAAGGTATGATCCGATCCGAAGAATAGATTGGAGCAGCCGACTGTTCGACGTTATTACGCGAACCAAACGGTTTGAACGATTTGAACGGCTTGAACTTTTTGAACGATGCCCCGCACGAAAATCAGTCCGGTATGCTCAAGACAACCTTACCGAACTGTCTCGCCTCTTCGACGTAGCGCTGCGCCCTGGCGCCTTCGTTTAGCGGGAAAACCGTATCGATGATAGGCTTGATGCCGGTCGCGTTCATGAAGCTGATCAGCAAACGGAATTCCTCTCGACTGCCGAGAGTCGAGCCGTAGATTTTCAGTTCCTTGGAATAGATCGCCTCGATGTCGTCGATCGGTTGTCCACCCGCCGTCGCGCCGCAAGTCACTAGCCTTCCGCCGCGCGTCAAAGACGCGAGGCTCTTCTGCCAGACTTCGCCGCCGACGCAGTCGAGCACGACGTCTACGCCGTGGTTGCCCTCGTAGAAGAGTTGGCTCCACGCCGCCGTAGCCGTGCATTCGAACAGCTTTCAAAATTGTTTCCTTGCCCGACGAATTCGCAAACAAGGGAGTGTGAGGATATCAAATCGAGGATAGTCGAGAGTAAACGATCGCAATGCAAATGGGAGATCTTATTTTAGGGGAGGGGTGTCCCCTTGCGGGGACACCCTGGGTGATAGCGTCAAACATGAACCGAGGAGGGAGTCCATGCTCGCGCTCGGGCACACCTTTTTGCTGGCGAATATCCGGCAAACAAAAAAATATTTATCTCATCCGGTTCATGGCGAATTGAAGTTTTTTCAGTTCGCTCTGGAGATACATGTCTTTCAATTCATGACGATCCATGTGCGCTTCGAGCAACTCGGCGGGAAACATTCTGGCGCCACAGCGATTACAGACGGCGGCGCGGAAGATTTCCTTTTCATACTGGATGTCGTAAGAATCGGTACTGGTGAGTGATTCCATTTGTCCCTCTCTGTCGATTACTTGCAATACGATGCCCGCTGAAGGGAGCAATCGACATGCCAGTTTACAAGACTCAGGCACAATTCGCCAACATATTGATATTTCGTGGGATTGGCTTGATATCAGAAGGCAAGCAGGCAAGTTGCCGAACAAACGTGGCTAGCGACCGTTGTCAACGGTTTACATTTTTGTGCCCCGGTCAGTCGGGATCATACCTATGACGACTGCAAAACTTGACCCCACTACGACCGCCAATTTTTTGGCAAAAAAAGCCGGACGGTACGCGATCGGGGTTATCGAGTTGAACAACCCGCAAGCGCTCAACGCTGTGACGCTCCAAACATTCCACGCAATGGAAAAACAATTGCTCGCCTGGCGGACCGAGGCCGACATTGCATGCGTCGTCATCCATGCCAACTCGGACAAAGCATTTTGCGCCGGCGGCGACGTTAAAGCGTTGGTTAATCTGTTGAACGAAAAATCCGGGATGCAGATCGCGACCGATTTCTTCGCGACGGAATACTTCGTGGATTATCTGATTCACGTTTATCCCAAACCGACCCTCTGCTGGGCGGACGGCGTCACAATGGGCGGTGGTGTTGGCATCATGAATGGCGCTTTATTCCGTATCGTAACCGAGCGCACGACGTTGGCGATGCCCGAGATCGCCCTAGGTCTTTACCCCGATGTCGGTGCAACTTACTTTCTAAATCGCATGCCCGATGGAATGGGCCTGTTCCTCGCTTTGACCGGAGCACGCATCAACGGCGCCGACGCGGTCGCCATCGGCATGGCCGACGGTTTGATACGCGCTGACAAAAAGTCTGAATTCTTGGCCGGAATGAACCAGCTTAATTGGGTTGGCGATAAGCGCACTAATCGAGAGACCTTGTGCGGCTATGTCAAATCGTTTGCCGAGACCGACACCAGTTCGGAACTTATGCAACGTCTCAGCACCATCAATCACTTGACGAATCACTCGACGATTGAAGCGATCGATGCCGCTTTACGTTCCTGGAAGGGTTCCGACGAATGGATGCGACATGCAATTCAAAGTTACTTGGGCGGCTCACCAACTTCCGCCAAGGCAATCTTTAAACAGCTGACGGAAGGCAAAAACTTGGCTCTGGAAGATGCGTTCCAGCGCGAATTGGATATTTCATTAAACTTTTGCGTTCGTTCCGATTTCCGCGAAGGCGTGCGAGCAAGACTTATCGATAAAGACCACAAACCGCAGTGGCGACCGGCGACTCTCGCCGAAGTCAGCGACGCAGAAATTGATCGGCTCTTTTCCAAACAACACGGTCAGCCGAATCATCTCGCGGAGAGGATTTCCGGACTGGGGTCGCCGGCGACCGGGAGTTTACGGACGGATTGACTTGCTCAGCCCCGCTGAATGGCGCGCCATGACAGACGATTCGGATTGCTCTCGATCTCGAGACTCTCGATCGCGAAGCTGCCGACGCGGCCCACGGCATGGGTTTGAAACTTGTATTTTGATCGTGAGAGTACTCCCAGATGTCGCTGTGTAGATTCTCTGGCCGCGTGCCGGATCCAGGGCCCGAGAGCGGTTGTGCATCGAGTATTTTGGCCCGCGCATCGCTTGACAGCAAAGGCCGGGACTTGCAATTGTACGGTTGCTGAAATGTAATTGGATTAGCGTGAAGCCATGAGCACCGAAAACCTGGAAATCGAATTTCCGGTAATGCGCTACGACATTACCATGCCGCTCCTCGAGGGCCGCGTTCCCATCGACGGCGTCAAGCTGAAGCCGGTCAAATCGTCGTCGATGGTCAATAAAGAAGATCCCAAGATGGTAACCGGCGACTTCGGCTTGATGGATCTGAATATCGGTTACTTCCTGCCGGCCATCGAGGCTGGCTGGAAAATTACGGGCCTGCCGGTGTTCTCCAAGCGCAAGCCAGCCTATCAACTGATCTTCTGTCACGCCGATGCCGGTATCCGCGCACCCAAGGATCTCGCAGGCAAACGTATCGGGTCGCGCACCTATCGAACCGCGCTCACCGTCTGGACAAGAGGTTTGCTGCGCGAACGCTACGGCGTCGACTTTTCCAACGTTCAATGGGTGCTGCAAGCGAAGGAAGTTTTTCCCGTCCACGACACCAACGTTAAGATCGAGTACGTCGACGAATCCAAGAATATGTCGCAACGATTGATCGCCGGCGAACTGGACGCGATCATCACGGACATCTCCGACACTAAGATGTTCGAGAACCTCGAAAGTAATTCTAAAATCAAGCGTCTATTTCCCAACTATCTCGAAGAAGACCAAAAACTCTACCGCGATACCGGTATCTTCACTCCGGTGCATATGATCGTCATGAGCCGCAAACTCGACCAGGAGCGCCCCGAGCTCGCGGCGAAACTTTACGCGGCGTTTGAGAAAGCGAAACAGATCGCCTATGACGACATCTTGAGCGATCGCGGCGGCTTTTCCGTCGTGTACCTGAGAGAGCGCATGAAAGAACAAATGGCAGCCTGGAGCGATCCGTGGAAGCACGGCATCAAGGTGAACAAGACGACCATCGACGCCTTTCTCAAGTATAATGTCGAACAAGGCATGATCCGCACGGCGCCATCCTATGCCGAAATCTTCGCCGCGGGCACACTCGATACCTGATCGATCCTGACGGCTTGAACGTTTTGAACCTTGAATGAATTGGCGAGGAGTCTTGCATGCTATCGAGAGAAGATAACGAATTAGCCACGCAAACCAACCAAGGAACGCCGATGGGCAATCTGATCCGGCGCTACTGGGTTCCGGCGTTGCTCTCGGAAGAAATTCCCGCCTCCGACTGTCCGCCGGTGCGGGTGAAACTATTGGGCGAAGAGTTGGTCGCCTTCCGCGACAGTCAAGGACGCATCGGTCTGATCGGCGAGCACTGCGCCCACCGGGGCACGTCACTTTTCTTCGGACGCAACGAAGAATGCGGCTTGCGCTGCGTGTATCACGGCTGGAAATACGACGTCGAGGGAAACGTCCTCGAAACTCCCGCGGAGCCGACCGACAGCGACTTCCGCAAGAAGGTGCGCCACACGGCTTACCCGACCCACGAAGCCAACGGTGTCATCTACGCGTATCTCGGACCGCGTGAAATGATACCGCTGTTTCCCAATTACGAATGGACACAAGTGCCGCCGGAATTCTCGTACGTGACCAAGGCCCTGTTGGAATGCAATTATCTCCAAGGCCTCGAGGGTGAATGCGACTCGTCGCATCTATCCTTTTTGCACCGCACCTTTTCCAACGAGCGCAATCAGACGCTCTACAAGAGCGACACTGCGCCCTATTATGAAACCGAAGATACCGACTTCGGCGTCCGGCTGATCGCGACCCGCAACACCGATAATCAGCACTATATCCGCTTCTCCGCTTTCATCATGCCGGTTTATGGCTGTGTGCCGGCGGGCCGGGCGACCAACGAATTGGAAGGTTATGAAATCCACACCTACGTGCCGGCGGATGACACCCATTGCTGGCGCTATGATATCGGCTTTCGCCGCGACCGTGCCGTGCGCGACGACGAGGTCCATCGGCGCAGGCAGATCAATCCCGACTACACGAGGATTCGCAACGCGCGCAATAATTATCTCCAAGACCGGCAAATGCAAAAAGCGGTGAATTTCACCGGCATCGAGGATTTTCTCAACCACGACGCCTGCGCGACGGAGAGCATGGGCGCGGTCTTCGACCGCAGCCGGGAGCATCTCGGCGTAAGCGACAAGGCCGTGATCGCCGTCCGCAAATTTCTGCTCACCAGCGTGAAGGAGTTCACCGCCGGCAAGGAACCACCCCATCTGTTGCGCGACGCCGCGCGCAACTGGTTTCCGCACATCGACTGCTTCGCGCACATGGTGCCCCGCGACGTGCCGTGGCGCCAGCATTTTAACTACCTGACACCGACGGCGGTGAAAGAAAACCCGGCTTCCTTCGCCGCGCGGCGCAAGGCGGCATCGTGATTGGGACCCTTGGGGGCATCATCAACCAATAAAAAACGAAAAGAGAATTTATGAGCAAATCCGATAAAGCAGTCGGCCAACAGCTTAAGAAATCGATCAAGGCCATCGAACAAGAATTGAATACTGCCGCGAGGATCCTTGAATGGGAAATCGGCGATATCTGGGGCCACGTCGGCACCCGCCTTCCCGGCAATCGCGGCATCGCGGTGCGCATGTTTCGCCGCGCGGAGCGAGAAAAAAAAGACTGGTTGGTTCACTTCGACTATTCATTGAAGAAGCTTTCCGGCGTCGGCACGATCCCGCGCGAGTCGGTGATCTACACGGAAATTTTCAAAGTCAGGCCGGACGTCAACGCTGCCGTCCACTGCCACGCCTCCATGTGTATTGCCCTCAGCCTTGCGGATAGACCTGTCGATTGGGTGCACATGCAATCATCTCGCTTTAAAGGCGGGACACCGATCTTCCCTCGTCCCATCTACATTTTGGATGAATCCGAAGGCGCGGAACTTGCAAAATGCCTGGGCGACGCGTCGGCGGTCATGATCAAAGGGCACGGCATCGTGACAGTCGGCGAAACCATCGACGAGGCCTGCATGGGCGCGCTCTACATGGAACGCACGGCAAAGATCATGGCCATCGCCGGCCTCCACGGATACCAGGGACCGACGCCGGACGCGATCAATACCTTGACCGAAAGCCGGCAAAAGCTCTTCCGCAGACCGAGGGACGAGATGTTTCATTCCGCCGAATGGAACTACTACGAGGACAAAATAAAAAGAGACGAGCGCTGGACACGGGGATGGACATGAAAATTCGATCCCGTAAAAGCATGCCTTCCAACGCAATTGAAAAATGAACACGAGTGTTTCAAGTATCCGTTAAATTTTGCTGTCATTCTGAGGCAAAGCCGAAGAATCCCGTTTTTGGTAACCTGTGGATCGGTCGAGATCCTTCACGGAGTTTATCCTGAGTCCCGCCGAAGGGTTCAGGGATGACAACCTCTGAACAGCGAGCGTCTCAGTCGGGAGAGCGTCCATTCCAATCAAAAGGCGGAAAAATCCAAAAAATGTTTACGAAGCTTTTTGTCTTTTTGCTTTTGATCTCGCCGGTCAACCTCGCCGCACAAGAAAGCTATCTCGTCGCCTACGCCGGCTTTGCCGGCTTTCAAGCGCCGGTGTGGGCGCCGAAGGATTTGGGCTCGATGGCGAAGTATGGCTTCAACGGTGACGTCGTGCTCGTGCCCGGGTCGGTTCGCCAAATCCAGGCCGTGCTCGGCGGCAGTATCCACCTCGCCCAGGTCGACGCGGCCACGGGGATCAACGCGATCAATCAGGGCGCGGATATTGTGATGATTTCGGGAACACTCAACAACTTTCCCTACAGCTTTGTGACCCAAAAGGAAATTCGCAAGCCCGAGGATCTAGCCGGAAAAAAAATCGGCATTCTCGCCGTCGGCGGCGCCACCGAGACCGCGACGTTTCTCGCTCTCAAAGCTTGGAATATCGCGCGCCCGTCGGTGACGATTTTTCCGGCTGGCGACTCAGCCGCGCGCATCGTGGCGCTTTCGACCAGAGCCATTGACGGCACCATGTTGTCTTATCCTGACATCAACGAAGCGCTGCGCCTCGGTATGCACGAGTTGGTAAAAATGCCCGAGGTCAAAGGAACCTCGTTTCCGATGAATGTCATGATCGCCCGCCGTTCGTTTGTGGAAAAGAATCGCGATGCGGTGAAACGTTTTCAGCAAGCCTACGCCGACGGCACCTACCAGTTCATGACCAACAGGGAAAAGGGACTCGCGGTGCTCTCCAAGCGACTGCGATTTAAGAACCCCAAAGGACTGGAAGAAACCTACGATTACTTTGCCAAGAGTTTTTCGATGCCGACCCGGGTATCGCAGGAAGGCTTGCGCAATACGCTGGAAATTATCGCGCAGCGAAATCCGGCCGTGAAAGTCGACATGAACCTCGGCAGATATCTCGACGAAAGCATCGTCGACGAGCTGGACCGCGAAGGATTTTTCAAAAAACTGATGGCGAAGAATTGAAACATTGTGAGTCGATGAAAAGAGTTTTCTATGCGTAATTCTTTCGCTTTGTTGTTGGTGACGCTATTCATCGTTTGCGCTCAGGGTGTGTCGGCGCAAAATACCAAACTCGTCGACGCGGCCAAAAAAGACGGCGGCAAAGTGATCGTCTACACCTCGATGGAGACTTTCACTGCCGACGCGCTGAAAAAAGCTTTTGAAGCCAAGACCGGCCTCCAGATGGAATACTGGCGCGGGGGTTCCACCGAGGTTATTGATCGCGTCCTTGCCGAGCATCGCGTCGGCAAACCTCTTTTTGACGTCGTTGCCACCACGGGCGATCACATGCACCTAATGGCCAAAGCCGGCGCGTTCGTAAAATACGAATCGCCGTCGCTTAAAGGCTTCGCCAAGGATGCCATCGATCCGACTCTCGGCGCCCGCTACCGTAACGTGCTCTACGGCGTCATCTTCAACAAAGCCGGCATCAAGGCCAATGAAGCGCCGAAGACGCTCGAAGACGTGGTCAAGCCGGAGTACCGCGGCAAGCTGGTCATGCCTCATCCCGTGAATCATACGTTGACCACTCAGTGGCTGGCCAGCCTGGATAAAATAATGCCAAAACCTCGGGCGGAGAAATTCATCCGCGATCTCGCCGCGACGAAACCGACATTCGTCGAGTCCATCGTGCCCGCGGCCGATCGCGTCGGCACCGGCGAGACGCCCATCGGCATCACCTTCGTTCGCTTCGTTCTGACCTACAACAAACAAGGAGCCGATCTCGACTACGTCCGGGACTACAATATGCTCGGCGACGGCCAGTACATCAGTCTCGGCTCCAAAGCTCCCAGGCCTAACGCCGGCAAGGCGTTTATCGATTTCTTTCTCGACGAAGAGAGCATGAAGATTCAGGCCGCGACCGGCGAATTCGTCAACCGCAAAGGCGTCCATCCGCCGCTGCCCGACGCCGACAAGATCAAGTTTGTGCAGATGTACCAGTTCGGCAAGGAAGACTACGAGACGAAGAAGAAGGAATACCAAAAGATTTTCCTGCAGTAGAGAGGCTTTAGTAAGGCATTTCAAAGCGTTGCCGAATCCCATCGAGAATCAGCACGATACTGAAGAACGAAGACAGGTGTCATCCTGAACAACGTGAAGGATCTCGTCCGCGGATTGACTTCGAGAATCTTCGGCTGCGCCTCAGAATGACATCCGAGACAGATTGCCAGGAGGGAAAAGCCATGACCCAATTCGTTATCGACGCAGACGGCCATATTATGGAAGACCACAAGGACATCTTCGCTCACATCAAAGGTAACTTTAGCGAGATGAATTGGCACTCGACCTGGCCGATGTTCGACGCCGATGGTTGGCAGCGCGGCCTGGCGCGCAAAGGCAAGCGCGAAGATCCCGACGCCGAAGCGTGGATCCGTTTTCAGAATGAGCATGGCATCGACTGCGCCGTGCTCTACCCGACCTCCGCCCTGGCGATTGGAATGATCCAACTCCCAGCGTGGGCGTCGGCGATCGCACAAGGCTACAACGACTGGCTCTATGACCGCTTCACCAGCCAATCGCCGCGCCTCAAAGGCGTCGCCCTGCTCGCACCGCAAGATCCCAAAGCCGCTGCTGCTGAACTGCGCCGCTGTGTGAAGGATCTAGGTTTTTCAGCCGGACTGTTGCCGTCCGTGACCAATAACCGAACGCCACTCTACGGGTCGCCGGTGTTTCACGAAATCTACGACGAAGCGCAGCGTCTCGACGTACCGCTCACCATCCATGGCGGCGTCAGTCAAAATCTCGGCCTCGACCGCGTGGCAAGCTTTCTGGAAGCGCACATGCTCGAACATCCCGTCGGCTTGTTTCTGCAAATCACCAACATGATGTTTCAAGGTGTCTTCCAGGAATTTCCCAAAATGCGCATCGCCTACCTCGAAGCCGGCGCCGGTTGGGTGCCGTTCATGATGGATCGAATGGAGGAAGACTACGAAAAATTCGCCGCCCGCCTGGCACCGAATCTAAAATCGCCGCCGAGCCATTTTTTCAAATCAGGAAATATTTTCGTCACCATGGAAGTCGAAGAACGTACCGCGCCGTACATCGCCGACTTAGTTCATCCTGACGTCATCATGTGGGCATCCGACTTCCCCCACGAACGCGAACGCGACCAATTCGGCGGCGATCTTCCGCACCTAAAAGCGCGCAAAGATCTGTCCGATGAGTTCAAACGAAAAATGCTCTACGACAACCCGGTGCGCTTCTACCGCTTCACCGAAGGCGACATCGCCGCGGCGCGGAAAGCAAAGGCACAGTAGAAGCGTTAACGGAGGAAACAACATGATTAGAATTAGAGCACAGACCTTGTTGTGCATAGTTGTCTGCACAATCGCCATCTCCGCAGGTTCGATCACTGATTCTCAGGCGGCTGAGCAATCGGCACCGAAGCCCATGGAGTTGCGCAAAATCGCCGACAACATTTACGTGATGCAGCACCCGACGGGATCGAGCAATTCTGCCTTTGTTGTAACCCCCGACGGAGTGCTGGTCTTCGACGCGGACGTACGGACCGCGAATCAGGTCATGGCTGCGATCCGCCGCACTACAGACAAGAAAATCCGCTACGTGGTGGTGTCGCACGCCAGCGGTGATCATGCCACAGGCGTTTGGCACTTTCGCGAGGACAAACCCACCTTCATAGCGACCCGCAAGCAGATGCGCGATCTCTACATGCAGGAGCGCGTGGAGTTCGCCGAGCGCAAGGCATCGAAGGACCCGCGCTTCACCGAATACCAGAGCGCCGAGCTCATGCAACCGGACATCGCATTCGAAGGCGCTTTAACACTACAGTTCGGTGGGCTCACGTTCCAGCTCATCGAGGAGGGCGGCGCGCACAGCACAAGCGACGTAACACTGTACATTCCCCAGAAGCGTGTGATGCTAATGGGCGACCTGCTCGACACCGAGATCCACCCTGGCCCGGGCGAATCGGCAATGGTGTTTTTCTCCAACGCGCGCAATTGGATCGCGATCCTTGACCGAGTCATCGAGCGACGCCTTCCAGTGGATACTTACGTTCCTGGGCATGGGCCCGTGCACGTCGGGCGCGGCATTGCTGATATCGAAGAGCAGCGGCGCTACTTCGTGGTCATGCGAGATGAGGTTTCGAAAATGATCGCCGCGGGCAAGTCAGTCGAGCAGATACAGGCCGAGTTCAAGGTCCCAAGCGAGTTCACCCATTACACCGGCGCAGCCCGCCTCAAGGCCTTTCTCAATCTCTTTTATCACCAGTTGATCGAACGCGGCTTTTGGCCATAACTGCGCGCTATGTACTTCAGCAAGAAGGCACACGCTCGCGAGCGCTCAAACACCGCTTATTGCTCGAGACCAAAACTAGCGCAGATCAAAAGATAAATTTAGATGATCGCTGAAGGAAGATTGATCACGAGTTAGCGGACATAACCGGCTCTAACTTTTTCGCACTCATAACTCTTCCGGCATTAACATCATCGATACCTTTGATCGCCGCACCAAGCTGAGTCAAATGCACAGACTCCCGCCCTAAATCTTGATAATAATCTAGCCGTTCCACATCGATCAAGCCGCACAAATTTTACCGTTTTTCGTGAGAGTTTTCTCGCCATGGTTCCGCTGCACTTCCTCGCACAGTTCCGTCAGCCTAGTAGGTCTTGGGGCCAGGCCCTGCAATCTTGCCATTAACGATCGGCAGCTTATTTCAAACTCACACCCTGCGCCGCGTAGAGCCCGGTCGATAAAGCCAGATTCATCCAGCTTGCGCATGATGCGCGCGTCGATCACTTCTTCGGTCTTGACCTCGCCGATCTTCGGATTGCGCGTTTTCAGCATTCTTTGCACGTTGCGCAAGCCGTCCAGCGATGGAAACGGTTTGCGGTCGACGCCTTTTAGCAGGTCTTGATAGCCTTCCTCGGCGTCGTTAGCGTTGGCTTTAAGCCGTTTCATTATGGTTTTTATCACCGTAGGTTTGTTCTTCGGTGCTACGGAAAACGCTAACGCTTCGATCTCCGCCTTGAGATAGTTTTCCACGATATCGGGTCGCTGGCTGAGAAAAGATTGCGGCACGACCATCGCCTGGCCGACGGTCCGCTGGACGAGGTTGGCGGATTCGCCGAGAACCGTGAAGCCTTTCTGTCTTAGGTGTTTGCTAAACACGCCGTCGAGCGCCGCGGCATCGGCGATGCCGGTTTCGACTGCTTGCATCATGATGGGTTGATCGCCGAGCACCTGCATGCTGATCTGATCGCGCGTTTGGTCGAGGCCTAAATGTTCGAGCCAAAAGAGCACACCCATCCAGCCGGTACCGCCAATACTGTTGAGCGCAATTTTCTTACCGCGCAGATCTTCCGGGCGCTTGATGTTTGGCCGGGCGATGAGATCATAGCTGTTGCGGCTGGAAAAGGTCGCAACAATTTTGAAATCATGGCCAGCGCCGACAGCCGCCAGCGTCGCGCTGCCACCGCTGCGGCCGAATTGAATGTCCCCCGATGCCAAACCGGCGACGAGGAGCGGCGCGCCGCGTATATAAACTTGGTCGGCCTGGAGGCCGTATCTGGCGAGAAAGCCCTGCTCATCGGCAATCCCAATGGCGACACGCGGCCATTCATCGCTGCGTAGCCGACCACGACTTTGGTTAGCGCGGTTGCCGACAAGGCAGGGAAGGCTGAAATCAACCAGATGAAGACTGCATAAGCAAAAATTCTGCTGTGCAACATAGCCATATCCCCACAGGCGAAGTGGTACGACGCGCTACATCGAACTCAACGCTCGTCCACCTTACCGCCCCACCAACTTCTTCACGAATCCCTCTTCTTCCAACTTCTTCAAATACCGGTCGCTAATGTAATTTTTTGCGTCGATTTTGCCGAGCTTCGGCTCAGCTTCGACCAGCGGATCGATGACCGCTTGCATCGCTGACAGCGACGGATATGGAATGTCGGGAATTCTATTCCTGTTGTAGTCGTAGGCTTCTTTGAGCAACTCCATATCGCTCACGCGGCTGAACTGTGCGAGCGCTTTCACCGTGTACTCCGGCTCGGTTTTGAAGATTTTGATCGCTTCGACGTAGGCGCGGAGAAAGTTGAGTATCCTGCCTTCGTTCTTTTGCAGCAATTTAGCGCTGCCGCACATACCCGTATTGAAGTAAGGAATGCCAAGCGCGCCGGCGTCGGCCAAGACGTTGAAATTGAACTTCTGCGCCACGGCGCCGAACGGAGCGTTGAAAACCGAACCGTCGATGCTGCCGGATTTGAGCGCGGCGAGCCTCTCCGTCTCGTTGCCGATTTGCAGAATAGTGGTGTCTTTGGGATCGATGCCAAGCCGTTTCAGCAGAGTGCGCGTGCCGAAATCGGACGACGACGCGAACCGGCTGATGCCCAGCCGTTTGCCTTTCAAGTCGGCGGCCGTTTTGATGTCTCGGCGCGTGGCCAATTGGTAGGCCATGCGATCGTCGGTCATCGCGATGTAAAGGATATCGGCGCCGCGCAGATTGGCCGCGACGCCGGGCGCGCCGGTGAGCTGCCCCAAGTCGACGTCGCCGGACATCATGGTCTGCACCACCGTGCTGCCGCCGGGAATGTAAACCACGACGGAAGAGAGTCCGTATTTCGCGAACAGGCCGCGCTTTTCAGCCAGCGAAACCAAGCAGCGCGTGAGGGTTCACGGAACTGTAGGCGATTTTGATCGTGTCGGCCGCGGACACGGGTCCGACGCAGCCGATCCATAAGAACATCGCCACCAAAGCTGAGAATAGGAGTCGTTTAATCATTGCGCATCCTGTCGTTTTAGAATTCGTCGCGGTTTTACTCATCCACAGCGAAGCTGTCAATGCCACCCGAGCGCTTCACGCGTGAACACCGCAAGCTAGAACCGGGATTGGCTAGAAGTCGCTTACTGCAAAAGCGCGATCGTTTCGGAAAGCATGTCAGCGATGGAAAATTCTTCTAAACTCGCCGGCGAAATACGCATTGCGGAGATATACCTCCTCGGGTATGTGCTGCAAAGTCAATCGGGTGGAATGGGCCTTTGGTGAAAGCGGCTCGACCGAAGATCGCGCCGGCAACCGCCCGCGGTCGCGCAGAATCTCCTGTCCCTGGCGCGACAGTATGAAATCAACGAAAAGCTTTGCCGTGTTGAGATTCTTGGACTTGGCGCTGATTCCTACGTAATTAAGTCCCGTCACGATGGGCTTCAGGGTATCGACCCAATCGACCGGCGCGCCCTGCCTTTTGAACCTTTCGGTTGCATTCGCGTAAGGCATTCCCAGCGGCGCTTCTCCGGCCGCGACCAGTTGGAGCAACAGTGTGTGGCCGTGCCGCCATTGAATATCTTGACCCGCTAATTTTTTCATGAAGGTATCGGCCTTTTCTTTTCCCCAGGCGGCGATCAGCGCGCCGTACCACGCGTGATCGCCTTCGTCCATCAGAATATTGCCCTTCCATTTGGGATCCAGGAGATCCTCGTACCGCCGGGGAATTTCCGCTTTGCTCACCATCTTGGTGTTGTAGGCCAGGACGTAATAGTTGTGATCACATCCGGTCCACCGTCCCTTGGGATCCTTGAATTCTCTGGGTATGCCGTCGGCCTGCGGCGGCAAATACGGCAACAGCTTGTCGGTAATAGCGGCCAGGTTGTTCGCCAACGCCACATCGAAGAGCCACTTGCCCGCAAGGGTTTCTATATTGATCCGTTGAATGAGACGCGAGCTGGTGATGTCCACGAATTCCGCTTCCACAAAAGGGTAGGTCTTTGTGAATGCATCCACGATGGGTTTGGCATCACTGCCGCTCATGGCGGTATACCAGACCAGCTTTCCCTCTTTTCTTGCGCCTTCCACCCGCTGGGCCGATTGCGACCACGTCCGGGCCGACCCTAGGATGCACGCGGCGAATGCCATGACGGCCGCCGGTGCGATGCCAAAACGACGTGAGAACATTCTTTGCTCCCTCAACCTGCGGGAAAAAATCCCTAATCCTCGGGCGCGCCCCTGCGCTTCAGCTTGCCTGTGGGCGTCTTGGCAAATTCGGCGACAAATTCTATGTTCCGGGGCGTTTTGAAAACCGAAAGCTTTTGATCCGCGTACTGAACGAGCTCCTCAACGCTGCAATTCACGCCCGCAGCAAGCTTGACCTGGGCATGCGGAACCTCGCCAAACAGCGGGTCGGTCACCCCGAAGACCAAAGCCTCTTCGACCGCGGGGTGGGAAAGCAGAACGCCTTCCACTTCCGACGGAAATACTTTCAGACCCGCGACATTGATCGCATCTTTGCTCCGGCCCACAATCCAGTAGCAACCGTCTTTGTCGCGCTTGGCCAAGTCCCCGGTTCTGAACCAGCCGTCTTCCAGCGCTTCATCCTTGAGCCGCCACGGTCGATAGTAGCCCTCGAACATACCCGAAGCCCGAAAGAAGATTTCACCGGCTTCGTCCGCATTTGTGATAACCGAGCCCGCAGAGACCAGTTTGATATCGATTCCGGGCACGGGTTTTCCCGCTGAACCGCGCTTACTCACGTCCTCGCTGAAATTGGCCAGCACATCCCCTCCCTCGGCTGAACCATAGAATTGGCGAATCTCGTGGCCGAATTTAGCGCGAAACATTTCCGAGGTAACGGGCGATAGCGCGGCGCCCCAGCTGACGAAATGTCTTACACCGGAAAGGTCATGCCTGTTGATATTGTCCTGATTGACGAGCGTGCGATAAAATAGCGGCGCCGCATAAATCAACGTGATGCCGAATTCCGCAACGACCTGCTTGAAGGTGTGCATGTTCATGGCATCCGCTCCGACGATGGTTGCGCCTTGCACGAGCCCCGCACATACCGGCGTCGGCAGCGCGCGCATCATCGACAACAGAAACAGCATGCGATCGTCATGGCTGACCGAGAAGATTTCGCAGTGCACTCTGGCCCGGTTGAGGATCGTTTCGTGCGACACAATGATCCCTTTGGATTGCGACGTGGTGCCGGAGCTGAAACGGATGTTGGCCGTGTTGATCTTCAACAATTGCTCGCGCTCTCGCTCCGGAGTGCTGCGTTGGGCGGCGAGCTTGAAACACGAGGGCGTTTGGCCCGCAAAAATGGACCTCTTGACCGCTGTCTTGTCATTGCCGGCCGGGACCCATGGTTCAAAGCGGTCGCTGTAGCAAAACCCTTCGAGCGCCATAGCGTCGGCCAGTTTGACGATCTCGTCGGGCCTGGAGGCGCGCGGTATCGTTACCGCAATTCCCCCCGCGCGGATGACCGCAAAACAAGCCGCGATGTATTCCGGGCTGGTCGCATAGAGCAAGCCTATCTTATCGCCCGGTGTTAGCCCGGCATCCGTCATATCGTCCGCCAGCGATTCCGCCGTGTCACGCAGCTCCCCGTAGCGCATGAGCAACTGTTTATCGCTGACTGCCACCGATTCCGGCCATCGGCGCGCGCTATCTTCGAGAGCTGAAATTAAATTCATAAACGTCTTCCGCAGCGGCCGCTGTAATCACACGCGGCATTCAGGTTGCCGAAACTTTGCAGCCCGTGCGCACGGGGCGGCCAATGGCTTGAGGTCTTCCCCCAATAGGCTTGATCCTCAGGGGCGCTGGCGAGCGGAGATTTTCTGCGCAAGGAAGGCGGTGAGCGACGATAGGTCTTGGAAATTTTCGGGCCGAACATCCGCACCGCTCACCTCAATACCGAATTCTCTTTCGAGCGCCACCACCAGTTCAAGAATCGCAATCGAATCCAAAACGCCTTCATCGCCCATAATGACGAACTGCTCCGGCAGGGATGTTTTTTGGCTCGCCTCATAGACTCGTTTGACGAGACTGTCCGCTCGACTTCTAATTTGCTCGGGCGTCACTTACCAACCCTCCTGCTGCTGGACCACTCTTCTCCAGATCCAGGTAAATTCCGGCGTCTCCCTCAGATATCGCGCGTACAGCGAACCGAAAACCCGCATGACCTCCTCGCGCGCGGGCGTCACGGGAGAATAAATTTTCACGATCAACCGGCCTTGATTGTCGCAAACCGCGAAGCAAGGCAGTACAGTGGCTTGCACCAATTCGATGATGCGGATCAAACGGTGATCGAGGAAAAAATTTTTATAGCAAAAATCGATCTCCAGTTCAGCATCGCCCCGCGGAAAGCCTCTAATCGAAGTATGAACAATCTGGTTCGCTTTGAGCGCTTGGCGCATTTCATTAAGCGCCCGCGCGCGATTCCAGCGATCTTCGCCGTAATTAATATATTCCCAGCGCGCGTAATTTCCGGCGCTGCCCCATCGCGTGACCTGGTCCATCCTTTGCCCCCGGCCGGTTCGATGGACTTCATAACCCTTTTGGGCCAGCACCGGCGAAACCAGCGCCGCAAAGCCAAAAGCATGTCCCGACAACAGAATCGCTCCTTTGCCTTGCCGCAGCGCGGCGCTCAAATATTGTTCGCCTTCCATCGTAACCCAATCGTCGAGGCGACCGGCCCAATTGGGCCAGGCATAAACCAGGTGCTTGATCCATTTCCGGTAAGTGAGGTTTCTGCGGCCGATCTCGCGAATTTTCGCCCTGTCGCAGCTAGCTTCCAATGCGGAGCGCAGGTATCGGGCTCTTCTGCGGTCAGCGGGATACAAATAGAAACCCGCATGGGCGGCAAATTTTGTCCACTGAAAAAACAAAAAAGGCGAAATGTTTTTCCCGATCCACCGTAGGCCCGGCGCCCTATGGCAGAGGTAAGACAGCCGAATCAGCGATAATCTTTCATTCAGGGCTTTGCTTTTCCCCATCGGTCGAACAAATCGCTGAAGCAAGAGGCCCCGCGCCGTTGCGCTAGAATGGTTCGTCACGGTAGCAGTGTTGGGAAGATATTCAGCATGACTCTGCCGGCAAACAGGCTTCCAGCTATCACATGTCCGGGGACGAAACAAGAAATGGCGCCTTTGGGTCGTGGTTCAGTTTGGATGCAGTGAGGGCAGACCTATCCCGCTTGATTCACGTCGGTGGAGAGTTAAGCCCGGAAGGGCGAGGGCACCGAGACGAAAAGTTCCAATGCCGTCCGGGTGCTTGGATCGGCCCCAGCATTTTCCCCCGGGCGTTATCTCAACCGGCCGCGGCCGTGCGCGCTTAAGCTCGAAAAAGGTCTTTCAATCTTGACCCTTATCCGTGGCCTGGTTTCGGCGTTGACAAGTCTTTGTATCTAAGAAACTACGACTTAAAGGCGCGAAAAAGAGATCCAATGAGCCCCGGCTTCTCAGGCCGGAATCCGCCATAAATCGTCATCATGCCGAATTTCCAGAAACAGTCCACGTCTTCAAAGCCCGCCTCGCGCAACCAGCAAAGTTCCTGGTCCAGGAAGCCGTCCTTGCGCGGCTCGTCATGATTCACCGGCGAATCTTCTTTAAATTTCACGAACGCAGGTGTGTCGCCACTCGGCTCTCGGAGATGATCATCCAACCACTGATTAAGCGCCCTTCTATACCGCTTGCGTAGAGTCACAGTCGGCGCGCAAATATCATCGGCATTGATGAAACATCCACCCGGACTCGTGATATTGAAGATCTCCTTGTAGAGCGATTTCCGGCGCTCCGGGGTCAGGAATCGAATGAAGGCCTGAGCCGACACGACGGCATCGTAGCTGCCGGTCGTTGACGTGAGCCAGTCGGCGGTATCCAGCGACGCCTGGACAAATTTGATACGCTCCGCGAACTCGGCCGTTCGGTCTCTTCCGAGCTTAGTCAATTCCTCAGATCCGTCGATACAGAGCGCTTTAGCGTTGGGGCGACTTTTTAAAATAGCAATGGAGAGCGCGCCGAAACCGGCGCAAAGGTCCAAAACCCGGATGGCGCTGTCAAGCGGGTGAGGTATCATTCGAACCACCATCTCCGCTTGTATCTCGCGAATCGGCCCTTTCCAGGCTCTCTTTTTCAGCCACCAGTGGATATAATCCGGATTGTTCCAGGCTTCGTGAGAGTCCGATGTTGCTTTCTTTTTTTGTTTACCCATGATTGTTTTCCTGCCGCGATGGTCTCAACGCCGCAAAACGTAACGCCAAAACAAACTTCGCGCAAGCTTTGAGTGCAACATAAGCGCATTTTTCTTCGACGCCTTTATGAGGGATGGCTTTCTGCGGCCCACGAAATCCCATTTCTTGGCGAGTACGCTCGTCCTCGTCGGTAATCGGCGTGATGATATCGTTGCTGTCACAGAACTGCGAAAGAGCGATCTCGATGCTCCTGCCTGCCGTCTTTCGTGTTTTCAGAAAGATGAACTTATGCCTGTGGTTGACGATCATATGCGATGGAAAACAGATAACGGCTTTTTCGGTCAGCGTGGGTGGAACGTCATCACGGGTTATCGGCTTGTACCGGAGAGCAGCGCAAGTGTCCTCGCAGTCAGCCGTAGTTTCTTTGCGGACCGCCCGGATTTCCGGTTCAAACGTGGGAATGACGATTAGAACGTGCGGGCGATTTGAGAGAACCGCTCATAAGTTTTCAGTCCGTACTCCGTCACTTCACTTCCCTTCCAACATATGCCGCCAGGGCTTCATGCCAATCGCGCATTGCCGGCAAGCCGAGTTCTTCTGATAACAGGCAGCGCAGCGGTGTGTAACGCGGCCGCGCTGCTACCCGCTTCATATCGCGCTCGTGGGTGACTTCGATCAACCGATCGGCTTGGGTCCTTCCCAAACCGGCGAGCCGCGCGGCCTCGAGGGCAAACTCGTAATAGCTGCAGATCCCGGCGTTAACAACGTGGAAGGTGCCGTAAAAACCGTTTCGGCGGATGAGCATCATCCGGTCGATCAGATCTTCTACATAGGTCGTGCTCGACCAGATGTCGTCGATAGCACGCACCCTTTTGCCGTTTTTGAGATCATTGTGCACGGTACAAAGAAAACTGTTTTTGCCGCTGCCGTAAACCCAAGAAGTGCGGATGATATAGCTCCGAGCACAAGCTTCATGCACGGCCTCTTCACCGATAAGTTTAGTTTTGCCATAGACGTTTACCGGAGCCGGTGCGTCCTTTATGGTGTACGGCGCCCGCCGGAGAGGCTCGCCTTCGAAAGCGTACTGGGTACTGAAATGGATGATTTCCGCGCCGACTTTGCTTGCGGCTTCGGCTAGAAATTCCGGCCCGTCGACATTGACAGCCTTGGCTTTAGCCGGATCCTTTTCGGAATCGTCGACTTGAAGCACCGCGCAATTGATGATTAATGCCGGCTTCATGTCTGTTACGCAACGCTCTACTGCGCCGCGATCCGTGATGTCGAGATCGCCGTGGCCCAGCGCCAGCACGTCATGCGCCTGCGCTAAACGTCGGGTGAAATGACTGCCGACAAGCCCGGCCGCGCCGGTAATAAGAATTTTCACAGGCGCTGAGTCTAAAGCGAGAGCCAATAGCGATCAAGTTGACGTATTGCGCCGTGTATAATCTAACCGAGTAAAGGTTCGTTGCGCCATTTGGAAATCTAACCCTCCTTGGCCTCATGATGCGAGGAGAAGGAGGGGGAGTGATGGAGGGATTCAGTATGGCGCGACAATCCAAGAGGGAGTATTTGCGATCGATTCATAAGCGCTACCGACAAGGGCGGCGCACAGAGAAGACCGCGATGTTGGAAGAGTTCTGCAAGGTGTGCGGTTACAACCGGAAGTACGCCATCTGGCTTTTAAGCCGTCCTTTGCCCAACGCCGCTGTGTGCAGAGGTGTGACGCCGCGCTCGGTGATCTACAGTAGGGCAAGCATTGCGACGCTGGCCAAAGTCTGGGAAGCCTCCGGATATCTGTGCTCCCAGCGTCTGAAGGCGGCACTGCCGCAGTGGCTCCCCTCGATCAAGAAGTACTTTAAGGTGAACGGAGAATTGGAAAAAGAGCTCTTGGCGGTCAGCGCCCGTCAAATCGATCGTCGGTTGCGCTCTCACAAGTTCGCTGTCAAACGCCGCCTCTATGGCACCACTCGCCCGGGCTCGCTTCTTAAACAGATGATTCCCATTAAAACCGACCATTGGGACGTGACGTTGCCGGGCTATCTGGAAATCGATCTGGTCTCGCATTCAGGTGCCTCGGCAGCCGGAGAGTTCCTCTACACCCTGGACTGTGTCGACATCGCCACCGGCTGGGTAGAACGACAGGCCGTCATGGGCAAAGGACAGCTCGGGATCGTCGCCGCCCTTAAGGCCATTGAGCAGCGCTTGCCTTTCGCACTGCGCGGCATTGACTCCGACAACGGCAGCGCGTTCATCAATACCCACCTGTTTAACTTCTGTCAGCAAAGACCCAAAACCTCTAGAGTCCAGTTCACCCGCTCGCGCCCCTACAAAAAAGATGACAATGCGCATGTGGAACAGAAAAACTGGACCCACGTGCGCAAACTCTTGGGCTGGGAGCGCTATGACACTTTAGAAGCCCTAAAGAGGATCAATCAGCTCTATGAGCAGCTTCGGATCTTTCAGAATCTGTTCCAGCCTTCCATGAAGCTTCGAAGCAAAGTCCGTAAAGGCTCGCGGGTGATGCGCCATTACGATCAGCCCACTACTCCTGTGGAGCGGGTGCTCAAATCCCAAAAGAAAACTCTCCCACAGATCCAGGAGCTAAAATCCCTGGTGCAAAATACCGACCCTTTTGAACTGTCACGTCGCATCGATCAGCAACTCGACTCTCTTTACCCTTTAGCTGCCCAACGAAATGGTGCTACGCGAGAGAAAACCCAGATAAGAGAACTGCGGCCAAACCCTCAACTCGACCCACAAAAGACTCGCTCTGTATCTCATCGATCAGGCTCAGCATGGAGAGACTGGACCTTTAGCCAAAAACTAAAGAGTCAGAAATATGAAATACAACGACAGATTCGAACACAACCTTCGGTTAGATTTTCACATGACTCAACGAATCCTAGCTCCGGTTAGATTTTGAGATGGCTTGACAGGGGGACATGGACAAGATTCGATTCACCACGAAGGACCCAGCGCGGCATAGCCGCAACGAGAGTGATAACCGAGGCGATACGGATATTTCACCAGGAAGTGATTCATGAGATTACGCTCGCCACAGAAGATGAAAATGTCAGCGTATCGCTGCAAGTTGCCTCGATCTCCTTTCCCCTTGACGGGGAAAGGCCGGGATAGGAGTGCCCGCAAACCGGATAAGAACCATCACCCCTACCTTTTTCCTTCCCCGTCAAGGGGAAGGATTGGGACGCTGTCGCCATAAGCTTTTTCTAAGTCGGTTAATTGCGCGGTCTAAAGCCAAATGTTCAAAGGAGCACGCGAAGGGACTAGGGACGAAAGATTTTTCACCCCCTTTTTCGCGCTCTTCGTGACCTTTGTGATGGGCTAAGATGGCAGAGAGAAGCGCTGGAAGAATTTCCACATCTCCTGGTTGGCGTCGATAATTTCGGTCGAAGGACCGAGGATATGCTCCATGAACTTTTGCTTGCCGCCGGGCCAGACGTGGCCCGCGCCGGTAAGCTTCCAAAGATTGACCTCGGCGCCGTCGCGGCAGCGCGAGTAAATGTATCGAGTTGCGCTTTGACCGCGGCCGTCGCCATGGAGCGGCGATCCTCGATCGTCGGCTCCGCCGCGCAGCCGTTATGTTTCGCCCAGCGCGCGATCATGTGGTCGATATTCGGATGAAACACTTGGCTCTTGGTCAATGGAAACGGCAATCCGAGACCGCCGTTATAAAGCGCACGAGGGTCGTCGACACTGTGAATATGCATCACGGGAACCGCGCGCGTCGATTTGATCCCGGACACCACCATGCCGCCGGCCATCGGCGCGATCGCGGCTATCAGGTCGGCGGCTTCAGCCGCGAGCCGGTGCGACATCATCGCGCCGTTCGAAAGCCCGGTTGCATAGATGCGTCGCCGATCGATGGGAATCGATTCGGCCAACCGGCCGACCAGCGCGCGCACGAAGCCGACGTCGTCGACGCCATTTAATGCCGCGTAGGCGCAGCAGGTGCCCGCGTTCCAAGTCAGCAGCCGGTTACCGAAGCGTCCGCTACCGTTGGGATATACGGCAACAAAAGTTTCGCGATCGGCGAGCCGATCCATCAGTGAATACTCCTGCTCGTTGGCGCCGTGACCGCCGCCGCCATGAAAATTAACAATGACTGGGATTTCACGCGCGTCTATCGCTCGCAAGGGAACGTGAACGATGGCGCTGCGCTCTCGGGTCCCGTGCGTTAGTGTCACCGTGTGATTGCCGGGAGACAAATATTCGCCGCGAGCGCTCCGATCTGCGAAGCTGATACAGGCGATGACGATAACAATGAAACAGAGAAACGGCTTGAGATGCCCGAAAACTTGCGGCATGCGTCGACTCACGCGCGTGTCGTAAAAATTTGTCTGGTCAACGTCAATTGCGCCGCCTAAAAACTCAATGGGGGGCAATTGCCCCCCATTGTTAAAGTAGGTGTCGAGTTGAGAAGTTAGTACTCAGGCCGGCGCCGGAGTTCTTCAAGCTCGCGCCGCTGACGCAGAATTTCTTGCTGGTTATCGTTGATCTGGCGATCCTGCTCGTAGGCGGCATTGTCACGCCCCTGTAGCTGATCGCCGACTAACGCGCCGGCGCCCAAACCTAAAGCCGCTCCGATCGCCGCGCCCGCCCCGGATGCCGTACGGCCGAACCGATAATTCCACCCGCTGCGGCGCCACCGAGAGCCCCGATTCCCGCGCCTTTTTCACGGGTAGTCAGCGCGCCACCGGCGCATCCGGCCAGCAACGTGGTTCCCACAGCGACACCTGCGACAAATCGTAAACTTTTTCTTGAAATGCCCGCGATAAAATTCATGGTTTTCGGCCTCCTTGTAGCATTAGACGCGACAGCCGAAAATTTGTTTACAGGTGTTAACCCGTGGGAAAGAGAGATAAAATTCAGAAAAGCGACGCCTACCGGCCAACTATCGCAATTTTTGAATCGTCGCGATGCGCTCATCAAGGCCGGGATGGGTGGAGAGAAATCCGCCGCCGCCATCGCCGCCGACCCGACGGATCCAGGTAAGCGAATCGAGCAGCGTTTCTTTGGAATAGCCGGCGCGACGCAGTATTTCTACGCCATGGCGATCGGCCGCATATTCCTCATTGCGGCTATAACTGCGCGCCACGAGTTCGCCCGCGATCGGCGCTAGGACGCCGCTGGCGGGAAAAAGCTGTTGCAGCCCCGCCGCGAGAATATTGAGACCGGCGCCAAGCACCTGCGCTTTCGCGACATGACCGAGGTCTTCGTGAGCAATTTCATGAGCAAAAATACCGCGCAACTGATCCTCATTCGCACGGCGCAAAAGCCCCGCGGTAACGTAGAATTCACAATTGCCGGCGTTCGCCGGCGTTGATCTCATCCTGGTTGATGATGCCCACTCGCACTTGGTCGGCCCGGCAAGGACGATCCATCGCCTGGAGGAGCGGCACCATCACTCGACGCAAGCGCTCGGCCTCGTAGGAGTCGACGCGTCGCGATGAGGACGAAGGCGGTGGCGACGGATAGTCTTCTCTCGGCGCGCGGCGCGTCGACGGCGACGGCGCGACGGCGACGCAGCCTGAAACGGTCGCCGCCAGGAGCAGCAAAGCCACAGGTAGACACTGGCGAACTTGCCGAGATGTAGTTGTTCTTTTCACGCTAGGCTAACTCAACATCGAGTCAAACTTTCGATCAAGACGCCGGCCGGCGCGCATCGGCAGCGGTGGACTGCGTCCGGCTTGTCTGCACCAACTCCAGATAAACGGTGCCGAATACGATCTTGCTGCTGAGCTTAATCGGCAAGCGCCGTTCATCCGCCGAGATCCAAACCGTCGCCTCGTTTAAACGGCTCGCGTAACCTTTCTTGGTAATGTTTTGTATGCGCGGAATGATCCGGTAAGCCTCGACGGTTTTACCGGACTCCATTGCAACCGGCTCCTTTTTCTCGACGAACAACTCGAGCAGGTACTGATACCGGCCGCCGAAGACTTTGAAATAAAGTCTATCGCCGACCTTGAAGTCAGTGCTCCGGGCCAGATAGACCGCGGTGATCGGATCGAGAGTGTTTTGCGCATCAAACTGATAAATTCTCGTTTTTTTGCCGACCTGCTGCCGATTCACCGCCCAGCGCTTGGTGACGTGATCGAGCTTGGCCTCGGTATCGATCACCTTGGAGTTTTCCCGCTGGCTGAACGTATATCGCGACGGCGCGAGCGCCTTGGCGTCGAATGTCGAGCTGATCGTGTCGCGCATTCGCCAGATGAAATCCAGCATCTTGGAAGTTTTCGCTTCGACGCGCACCTGATAAACCTTCCGCCCGTCGACAACGGCCGGCGTGGTATGGACTTCAGCCGTAGCTACCGCGATCATGCCGTTCCAAGTGGCTTGGTAGACTTCCTTTTCGCCTGCCTCGAACGGGAAGTGCTTCGGTTGATAAGCCGGCACCGCCTCCGGCTTGATCATGGCTTGGCCGGCCGCGGAAGCGGAGAACACATAAAGACACGCGGCGGCAACGAGCGCAGCCGCGAGATTCACTTTGAGTTTACCCATGGCAACGAGTTTAGACGTATAAGCTCGAAGATCGTTTATTGTCAGAGTACCACAAAACGATCGATTTTGAATAACGCGGCGGCCGGCTTTCAGTTCTCCGTTGCGCCGTGACTTAGCCATCGGTTTCTCGACTAAACGCTTGAATAAATTGCGGACAGCAATCGATTTGGCTACTATCTGAGGCAAACTACGGGAGGGTCTGATGGCGCGCCATAAATATCTGCTGCGAGGAGTAATCATTCTGCTCACGTGGCTGCTCGCATGTTCATGGAATCCACCGGCACCGGCGCAAGATCCCAATTCAGCCGCGGCGCCGGGAGCAGAGCCACAGCTGCCAAATCTCCAAGCCGTCAAGGATTGCATGAATACGGCGCACAGCGCCGCGTGTCTGGACCAACTTTTTCGTGCGGCGCTGGAAAGGCATTCCACCGGTGAAGCACTGCAGTTGATCGAGCGCTTCTCGGCTGAAGACCCTGAGCTCAGGCGCGACTGTCATCCTGTCGTACACGCCATCGGCCGCGAAACCTACCGCGTCAAGGGAAACATTCACGATTCGTTTTTAGCATGCGACCAGACCTGCCATTCAGGCTGCTATCACGGCTCCGTCGAGCGCTTTCTGCGCGGCGATGACATTTACGCCCAAGTCGATAAGCATCCGAGCGCCGCGGAGCTCAAACAAAAGGCGGCCATTGCCTGCGATCCCAAAGTTCCTTATCGATACCGTTTTCAGTGCCTGCACGGACTCGGACACGCATTGTTGTTTTTTTCCCGCTACCAGTTGAGTCAATCCCTCGAAGCCTGCGATGCTTTGCCGGAGGATTGGAGCCGCACCTCCTGCTACGGTGGCGTATTCATGGAAAATGTTTTTAATGCGACGCCGGAAACCCGCGACTTGAGCCCGACTGATTTTCACTACCCGTGCAACAAAGTAGACCTCAAGTACCGCAGCGAGTGTTACGTTATGCAGACCTCGCGCATGACCGAAATGGGACTTGCCACCGAAGCCGTTTTTAAGGAATGCGACAAAGCCGGGGAGTTTCGCGAACAATGCATACTTTCCGTTGGCCGCGACCTATCCAACGACGTGCGCTTTGGCAATCCGCTCACCACCGCGCAAAAATGCGAGCTCGCGGCCGGCGACGGTCGCAACGCCTGCATGCGCGGCGCGGTGTATGCTTTGATCGACAATACCTGGGACGGCCGCTACGCGCTGCCGTTTTGCGCGGCGTTCAACCAGGTGAACGATCAGGGCAACTGCTTCAGCGCTAGCGCGCAATACCTGAAAACTACATTCGAAAAGTCATCCGCTGAGGTGGCCCAGGAATGCGCGAAACATTTGACGCAGCCGGCCCGTTGCGTCGAGCTGGCGTTGCGCTGATGGCGCTGCGGCGCCTGACCGCGCCCCGAGCTTCCCTGAGCTTGAATTAGCAAAGATTGGCGATCCATGCGGTTTTCCAACGAGCGGTCTGCACCGACAAGGGCACGCGCCGTGGTGCTGCCCTTCAAGTCGATCTGACTCCCTAATCTGCGGGGCTCCATCTGCGCATCAGAAATCATCCTTGCTAGCGGCTCAGGTAAGTGAGACAGTAAACGCAGGACTCCACTCACCGCACGTCCACCGCAACGACATTTATGGATACTCCCCTTTTGCTGCTTGTAGACGACGAGATGGGCGTACGCGAGTCACTAAAAATGGTATTCGGCAAGGCATTCCGTTTGCTTGAAGCCGATAACATCGACTCTGCAATCTCCCAAGTGCAGGAAGCGCAACCCGACGTCGTGCTCCTCGATGTGCTGATGCCGAAAGCCGACGGCATCGAGGTGCTTCGGCGCATCAAGGAGATTCACCCCGGCTGCGCAGTGATCATGCTAACCGGTGTCAACTCCCAACAGTTGGCAGCTCAAGCGACAACCTGCGGCGCATTCGATTTTATCGGCAAGCCGTTCGACGTTGTCGATCTGCGACAGAAAGTGGCGCGCGCAGTCGCGCACGTTGCATCGGGAACACCGCCCGCAAAGCCAAGCGCATAAAGGAAGATGGCGAAACTTGCTCGGCCGCCGTTCGCCAAGACATGGCGGTCTCTCAGTTTCCTGTTCGGCGCACTGCTGATCGTTAGTTGCGCTCGGTTTAAGCAGTGCGCCTATGAAGGCTTGAGCCGCGACGACTGGCAACAGCCGGAAAAAGTCATCGCCGCACTCCATTTGCAACCGGGAAATCTCGTCGCCGATCTTGGCTCAGGGGGTGGCTATTTTGCCTTCAGGTTGGCAAAAGCCGTCGCCCCGACGGGTAAAGTCTACGCCGTGGACACCGATCAGGACATGGTCACTTTGATCGCGGAGCGCGCGAAAAAGGAAGCTCGCGTCGCTGATCGAGCCGATTCTCGCCAAACCCGACGACCCGGTGCTTCCCGCCACCGGCGTGGATTTGGTTTTTACGTCCAATACCTACCATCACATCGACAACCGTGTGACCTATTTTTCCAATCTGCGCAAATATCTGCGCCCCGGAGGCAAGGTTGCGATTATCGACTTCGACCGCCGCGCTTGGTTGGAAGGACTCCTGCGTCACTACACGCCGAGTGAATTCATTAAGCGGGAAATGGAGCAGGCGGGCTACGTCTTAGATCAGGAGCTCGACTTTTTAGATCGGCAAACGTTTTTGATTTTTGCACTTAAACATTAGCCGCGTTCATAATTCGCAATTCGCCGTTCGCGCGCTTAACACCCTTTCTACGGCGCGTGACGCCAGCGCCAGAAAACCGCCCTAGAAGTTCGTCGACTATCGCCCTTTGAATTTACGTTTGTAGTCGGTGAAGGCGGGTGTTGTCCCCCAGCCTCTGCAGTGCCCGCAAAGCCGTCGCCCTAGCAAAAACTTCCGCACATACCCCCTCCCCTTGCAGGCCTGGCATTTAACAATCAATAGACTCACGGATTTTCTACTGCGCGAACGATTGGAGCGATCACCATTGATACGCTTCGCGCACAAATCATGGTAGCGATCTCCCGCGCGCCCTCTGCCTCTACGGCAGAGAGCGCGCAGCTACCGCTGGTTTTCACTTCGCCGGAGCACTAATTTTTGGCCCCCGCGTCGCATACACTGCGTAGCGACGGTTAGTTAAATGTCCGGAGCGATTTCACTAATTTTGGGTTGACCGTCCTTCTCGCTGAAGATTACGATCACCTTGGCGCCCTCTTTGGCGTTCTCGATGCCCTTGGTCGCCTTGGTGGTCAAGAGCGTCTCTTCACCGCGCTCGGTTTTGAGCACGATTTGATTTTCCGCTCGTTTGACCTTTAATACCGTTCCCTTCAGTTCGGCGGCGCTTAAAATCGCCGGAACTAGCAATGTGATTAACAGCGTGGCCGCTTTAAACATCGCGTACTCCAGCGGATTGTGTGATCTCGCCCGCAGCCGTATTAGCCCTTTTGTGATTTGCTAACATCGTCGGATTTTTTCTCCGGCATCAATCCCGATGTACCCCCGGTTCCTGTTTCAGGGCTGCCCGGAGATTTGCTCGACTGTTCGGGCGCGGTTTTGTCCGGTGCTGGCGGGGCCTGAGTCGTCCCAATGCCCGACGGAGCCTCCTCGGATTTCTTGTCGCACGCGCTCAGCGATAACGCGAGCCCCAGAGTCGCGCCTGCGATCACTAAAAGCTTTGTATTTTTCACAATATTGCTCCTTTCTGCGTTTGTTTGACTTTGCCGAATAAATTAACTGCCCGCTTGGCCTCGATCACTGCCAATAATTTGCGTGAGGGTTCGATCAGCGTCCGGTTAAGAGCGTCAACGGTCAATCGGCTACGCCGACAATTCCGGCGGGTGACGACGTGGATCTCCCCGGGCACATGGCTGTTGCTCCGAACGAATGATCTGCGAGGGCTGCAAATTTGGAACAACTGCTCAGCGTAACCTTCGTTGGGTCGAACCGTTAATCATGCCCGTCAGGATATAAGCGACAAGCTCGTAGGCCATCTTTTCGTCGCGTACATCCCGCCCTGCTTCATCGGTGAGCGCAACAATTAGGTCTCCTAGAGTCGTTTGCATTTTCACACCGCGCGCCATTTGCCACCTCCCCTATCCAATTGCCCCAGGTCTTGCGGCCCCTAACATCCGACGGAATCACGACCTGAGTTCACTAAGTCTCAATTCAAAAACTCGCCACCGCGCGCCAGAGAATCCACGTTATTCCTCGACCGGATCTTGGGGTTAGCAAGAAGTCTCAGAGATTAACGATCGCGACCAGCCACACGCGACGCTAATGATCAGGAATTCCGCAAGCCTCGTACCAACCATCATTTCTGACCTAAGCATGCCAAAATTCAGAAGGATTCGACGATGCGCCATGAATTGGAAAGGCGTCAATTGTATGAGAAGCCCTGCGCTATGTACGGAGAAAAATACGTGCGACGTGTCGGATTTCGGCAGAAATATCGAACTTTCCCGACAAAGCCTCTGATCCCACGCAACGAAAAGTCAAGCCGGCAGGTGCAGCAGGCAATGCAATCGATTTGAAACGACGCATGAGCGATGGTCGTCTTCTTTGAGACGAGGGGATCTTTCGGCCCGCGGGCTAGCCTAGCGCTCTGGGGATGGAGTTTCTTTTCGAGATTTTCTTGAGGTCAGAATAGCCGTCACGGTTTCGCTGCGGTCGCTCGCGGTTGGCCGTTCTATCCGGTTCCCGGCCAGACATCTTCGAGCGTCGCGCGCGCGTGGTTGTCGCTCCGCCAGAACGCGATATTCACGATTCCCTTCTAAAAGTTTCTTTTTTCGACCGGACGAGCTGTCGCAATGCAAATTTTCGCCTTGTGGCGCTCCGGCGCCGCATCAACGCTTGCTCCCCTGCCGGAAAATAGGTACCTTACGTGGCGATTGGAGTTTCCTTGACGACGACCTACATTCTTAAAAATTTCACACCCGTCGATCGCAACACTTCAGGGCTCGATTACCGTAAAGAGTTGAACGAAGCGCAGTACGAGGCGGCGACCACCATGGAAGGGCCGCTGCTCATCATCGCCGGCGCCGGCACAGGCAAGACCCGCACTCTGGTCTATCGAGTCGCTCATCTGATCGATCAAGGTGTCGATCCGCGCTCGATTTTGCTCCTGACTTTTACTCGCCGCGCCGCCGAGGAGATGCTTCGGCGCGCCAGTCTTTTGATCGATAGCCGCTGTAGTCAGGTCGCCGGCGGCACATTCCATTCCTTCGCCAATCTCGTGTTGCGCGTCTCCGGCCGCCACATCGGCCTCGCGCCGTCGTTCACTATTATGGACCGCACCGACAGCGAAGATGTGATCCAGTTAATCCGCACCGAGTTGGGTCTCAACACCAAGGATAAACGGTTTCCGCGCAAACAGACGGTGGGCGAGATCTTCAGCATGTCGCTCAACAAGCAAACTCCGCTGAACGATTTACTCGAGTTGGAATACCCCCATCTGATCGAGGTCAACGATGAGCTCGCCGAGCTTTTTCGCCGCTACACCGATTACAAACGCACCAAATCGCTGCTTGACTATGACGATCTCTTGACCCGGCTGCGTGATCTGCTGGCCGATCACGTAGAAGTGAGGCATCGGTTATCCGACACCTACCGCTTCATCATGGTCGACGAGTACCAGGATACCAATCATCTGCAGGCCGAAATCGTCCGTTTGCTCGCCGCCAGCCATGATAACGTCGCGGTGGTCGGTGACGATGCCCAGAGTATCTATTCGTTTCGCGGCGCCAATTTTCGCAACATCATGGATTTTCCCAAGCACTTTCCCGGCGCGCGCATCATTAAGCTGGAAGAAAACTACCGCAGCACTCAGCCGATCTTGAATGTGACCAACGAGATCATTCAGCGCGCCAAAGAAGGCTACGAAAAGCGGTTATTCACCAGCAAGAGTTCCGGCGCGCGGCCCAAGCTCGTGCAAGCGGGCAGCGAGCAAATGCAGTCGCAGTTCGTCTGTCAGAAAATTCTCGAGCTGCGCGAGGAAGGCGTGCCGTTGTGGGACATCGCCGTGCTATTTCGCTCGAGCTTTCATTCCTTCGACTTGGAAATCGAGCTGACGCGCCACAAAATCCCGTTCGTCAAGCGCGGCGGTTTTCAATTCATGGAAACCTCTCACGTCAAAGACTTGCTCGCCCACTTGCGCGTTCTGGCCAATCCGCAGGACACAATCTCATGGCACAGAGTGTTGATGCTGCTCGAAGGCATTGGTCCGGGGGCAAGCCAGAAAATTACCAAATGGCTGCTCGCAGGTTCCAACGCCGTTGGGCGACTGCGTTCGTACAATGCCAAAGGTAAGATCGCCCAGGAACTTAGAACGCTCGCTCAAGTGCTCGAAGAAGCCGAGCGCGCCGAGTTGCCGTCTGAGCAGTTGCAGTATCTGCTGCAGTATTACGTGCCCATACTCAAGCAGAACTACCCAGACGATCATCCCAAGCGCCTGCGCGACCTGGAGCATTTTCAGGGCATGACCGAGCGCTACCGCAGCCTCGAACGTTTGCTGAGCGACATGGCGCTCGAGCCGCCCAACGACAGCATCGGTGGCGTGCTGGCGGTCGATCCGGACGAAGGTCCGCTGGTCCTTTCAACTATTCATTCGGCCAAGGGTCTCGAATTTCACTCGGTGTTCATCATCTGGGCGCTGGAAGGAAGGTTCCCCTCGTTGTACAACATCAACACCGACGAGGACCGGGAAGAAGAGCGCCGCTTGCTCTACGTCGCCGCGACCCGCGCGAAACAAAATCTGTTCATCAGCTATCCGAATCGAGTTTTCGACAAGACTCTGCGCATGGTATTGTCGCGCCCGTCGCAGTTCATCGAGGACATATCGCACCGATTGCTCGAACCGGTGGCGCTTGTGCCCGAGGGATCCTATTGGGATTGGGAGAGTTAACAATGCTGCAATTCACGCTCAACTTTGTCGTCTTCATCAGCGGTGCAGTGTTGATGTCGCTCGAAATCGTCGGCAGCCGCGTGCTCGCGCCAAACTTCGGCAGCTCGATCTTCGTCTGGGGCAGCCTGATCTCGGTGGTGATGGCCGCGTTGAGCATCGGCTACTATTGGGGTGGCTGGCTGTCGGCGCGCGAGCCCTCCTACGGCAAGCTGCTCTTGCTGCTCGTGATCCCCGGCATTCTGATCTTTTTCCTGCCGTTCATCTATCCCGCGGTCAACGACTGGATCGCCAGCATTGATTTTGGCAGCCGGCTCAACCCGCTGATCGCCTGCAGCGTGTTGTTTCTTTTGCCGGGAATATTTCTGGGCACCATATCTCCCTACGTCATCCGTCTCGCCGCAACTCGATTGCATACCGTGGGGAGCACCGCCGGAACGCTCTATGCGGTATCGACCTGCGGTAGCATTTGCGGCACGCTGCTGACGGCGTTTTACTTGATCCCCGTGTTGGGTGTAAGCAACATTATTCATACTCTCGGCATCACGCTGGTATGTTTGTCCCTTGTTGTAGTACCGTTGGTGCGGCTGCAGGGCGTTTCTTTGTCGCGAGCTGTCGCCACCGTGTCACTCACCCTGGGATCGATGAACATGTTCTGGACGCCGGCGGCTTGGGCAAAAACAATCTTGCAAAAAGAAACCTTTTATCATCGCATTCGCGTCGAAGAGGACGACGAAGCGCGCTATATGTATTTTGACCGCACGCTCCAGAGCGCCATGAATCTCAAGGACCCAACGGCGTTGCGGCTCATTTACTCACGCTATACGTCCCTGGGATTCACTTTTCGGCCGGACGCCAAGAAGATGTTGATCATCGGGCTGGGTGGAGGCTCGATACCGAAGAAAATACAGAAAGAGTTTCCCAACATCGAAATCGACGCCGTGGAGATCGACCCCGAAGTCATCAGGATCGCCAAGGACCACTTCAATGTGAAGGAAGGCAAGAATCTGCGACTCCACGCGCAGGACGGCAGGCTGTTCCTGACGCGCACGCAGAGTCAATACGACATTATTCTCCTCGATGCGTACTTTACCGATGCCATTCCGTTCCATCTCACGACCAAGCAATTCTTCGAGCTCGCGCAAAAAAGACTTACGCCGAATGGTATCATCGTCGCCAACCTGATCAGCGCCGTTACCGGTCCTTCAGGTAAGATCGTCCGCGCCTTTGTCCGAACGCAGCGGCAAATTTATCCGCAAACTTATGTTTTCGCCGCGCGCCGCGCCGACAACGTCAGCTTGGACACGATTCAAAACGTCATTGTCATCGCGACGCGCGAGAAGCAACGACTCGATATCAAAGAGATCGTCAAGCGCGCCAGCGCCATCGATAAAGGTTTGTTTCCGGATCCGATCCAAGACATCGCGTTGTCCTATTTTGATCGACCTGTTCCCGAAGATGTTCCGATACTGACCGATGATTACGCGCCGACTGACGATCTGCTCAATCCTTAGCGCGCTTCTTATCTGCTCTTGCACACTTCTCGGACCTGACACGCCGCGCCGCGTGGTGCGCGTCAGCGTCGTTGCCGACGTTTCTTTCCGCGCGCGAAATGCGAGCTGGGCCGAAGAAGCCCGCGGCCTCGTCGAAGCCGCTTCGGACTATTACGAGCGAGAATTCGACATTCGTCTCATCACACAAAGTACTTCTGCCTGGCCCGAAGCGGAGCGTATTCCGTCAACTCCCAATCTCTTAGCCAAGATGCAAAAAGAGTTTAGCGGCCAAGCGCAGAAGCAGGGTTACGATCTGCTCATCGCCTTCACGGCCGAAGGCGTGAGCCGTATCCTCATCGCGGGCCGGCCGCGGGTCGATCGAATCGGCGATTGCAATCACGGCCTGGCAAAATATGTGGTCGTGCCGATCACCAAGGTATTTCACTACCAGGGGCCCAACGTCGAGCCGGAGTTCGACGTGATCGCTTTGATTCACGAGATCGGTCACGTCTTCGGCGCCGAGCATGTCAACGATAGGGATTCCCTGATGCACGAAGAGTTCGGTTACCGCACCGAATTCGACGCAAAGAATCGCGCCATCGTGCAAAAAAACCGCGCCTGCCCATTTGCTAAATAAGTGCTCCGGCGGTAGTGCTGTTTTCGATATTTTTTCTCCGACGACTGGAACGTTTTGAACGATTGGAACGCAAACGCCGAACGGTGGAAGTCGTTCAGGTGATTCCAGCCGATCCCACTGTTGACCCGATGTTGAACAATCTCCGCATAATAATGGTTCGCCCGCGCGGCTCCGGCAATATCGGCTCGGTGGCGCGTGCGATGAAAAACGTCGGCGCCGGCGAGCTCGCCATCGTTGGCAAAGCGCGGACGAGGAGTTTTTGGGCGAGAGCGATGGCGGTGCATGGCCGAGAAATCTTGGCCGATGCCAGGTGCTATGAGACTCTTCGCGAAGCGATCGCCGACTGCACGCTTGTCGTCGGTACCACCTGTCGTTCAGGACTTTATCGGAGTCACAGCCAGACACCGAGGCAGGCCGCAGCCGCTATCGTTTCCACCGCAAAAAATAGTAAAGTCGCATTGATCTTCGGACCCGAAGATCACGGACTGAGCAACAAAGATCTGGAGCATTGTCAGTTGCTGATCACCATCCCGACCCATCCCGAGTATCAATCGCTAAACGTTGCTCAAGCCGTGATGATCTGTCTCTACGAGTTTTACGTCGCATCGCTAGCGCCCCCGGATAGTGGAATTCAGAGGGCTGAGGCCGAACAAATCGAAAGACTCTTCGACATCATGAGAAATTCCCTGCTCAAGATCGGCTTTCTGGACGCGGAGAATCCCGAGCATATGCTGCTCGCCTTCCGGCGGATTTTCGGCCGCGCCGGATTGGAAGAAAAAGACGTACGAATTTTCACCGGCATGTTCCGCCAAATCGAATGGTACGCGAAAGAGGGCTGGAAAGTCGTCGAAGAAAAAGAAAAGAAGGGCATCAAGATTCGCTAGGAGGCGCAATGAACGTCAACCACTTTGAGCTCAAGAAGACCGCCTTGCTATTTTTCGACATACTCAACGGCTACGTCTCTGAACCGGAGCCGGGCAAGCCGGGCGCTTTGAAACCGTGGATTCAAAACGCCGTCCGGCTCAGCAAGGCCGGCCGCGCGGCTGGACTGCCGATTTTTTTGGCCAAGGGCAATCATCGGCCGGACAATGCCACCACCGCTCTGATCCTCACGGACACGAACAACTCGCTCACGCCGTGGCCCAAGGGTGAAGTGACCAAGACGAAAATGCACGTGATCGCCGGCGACAAAAGCTCCGACGTGCTCGCCGATCTGGAACCGGCGGCGGACGACTATTACGTCGTCAAATACCGCTGGAGCGCATTTTTTCAGACGTATTTGGATTTGGCGCTGCGCACCCGCGGCATCGACACGGTTATTATCTCCGGCGGCTCCACCGACGTCGGCGTGACTTCGACTTTGTATTCGGGCAGGGACTTGGATTATAACATGATCGTCGTCAGCGACGCCTGTGGCACTTCACACGACCAACGCGCGCACGATACCTTGATGGAGTTAATTTTACCGCGCATGTCGCGTGTGCGGACCACGGACCAGGTGATCGCGATGATGCAAAGAGCGAGCAGCTAAACGCAGCTAATTTCCAGGAGGCAGTCATGGCAACCAACGGAACCTCGCCAGTCGGTATCAGCAAAAATATCAAGATGATCGGCCGAACGGACCTGCCCGGCGGCGGCTCCATCGTCGTCGAGAACGGCTACGCCTACGTCGGTCATATCGAACCGCCCGACGGCACCTCAATCATCGACGTGCGCGACCCTAAGCATCCGAAACTGGTCGCCCGGCTTGAAGTCCCCGAAGGGATTCATTCGCACAAAGTGCGCGTCAGCGGCGACGTGATGCTGGTCAACTACGAGCGCTACAAAACCAAGAAGGAACCCCAAGCCGGTCTCAAAGTATTCGACATCTCCGACCGCACCAAGCCGCGCGAGATCGCCTTCTTCAAGGCGGCGGAAAAAGGCGTCCACCGATTTACCTTCGACGGCCGCTACGCCTACCTTTCCCCCCACATGGAAGGCTACGTCGGCAACATCGCGCTAATACTCGACCTGAAAAATCCTGAGAAGCCGGAGGAAGTCGGTCGCTGGTGGATGCCCGGTCAATGGAAGGCCGGCGGCGAAACGCCGACGTGGCACGGCTGGGACCATCGCTGTCATCACCCGATTCGCCGCGGCGATAGGTTGTATATCAGTTACTGGCACGGCGGCTTTGCCATCGTTGATATCTCGAACATGAGTCAGCCGAAAACCATCAGCATCCTCGACTGGAGCCCGCCCTATCCTTGCCCCACGCATACAACATTGCCGCTTAAGAATAAGATCATGGACCGTGACTTCATGATCGTCACCGACGAAGAAGTTGCTGAGAAGTTGATGCCGACGCCCAATGCGTTTCTTTGGGTGGTCGATATCACCGAAGAAACCCGCCCGATGCCGATCGCCAACTATATGGTCCCCTATGACGGTGAAACAAAACCAGGGAACCGCTTCGGCGCGCACCAGCCGGCGGAGCAAGTCTACGACAATGTTCACTACGTTACCTGGTTTGCCGGCGGCCTGCGCGCTCTCGATTTTTCCAACCCATTCTCGCCGAAGGAAGTCGGCTACTACGTCCCACAGCCGGGCAAAGACCAGAAAGCGGTCCAGAGCAACGACGTCTTCCGCGCCGACGACGGCAAGCTTTTTCTTATCGACCGCTTGGATGGATTGGAAATCCTAGAGCCGCAGATCTAGAAAGTACCCGCTCAAAGTTCAATCGTTCAACGTTCAAGGTGATCGGAACAGTGACTGTGTTTTTGCAGCGTTCTTACCTTGAACTTTGAACCTTGAACTTTTGAACGGCGGTTACTCATGAGACTTTACAACGTCGCCTACTCCGGCAATTCCTACAAAGTTCGCTTGCTGCTCGCCCATCTCAGCATTCCGTGCGAGATCGTCGAAGTCGATATCTTGAAAGGCGAAAGCCGAACCGCGGAGTTCTTAAAGATTAATCCGAATGGCCGGACGCCGGTGCTCGACGACAACGGCTTTGTTCTCGCGGAATCCAACGCCATCCTTGCGTATCTCGCCAAAGGAACAAAATTTCTCCCCGAAGACCGCCAGAAATTCGCGCTGATTTTCCAATGGATGTGCTTCGAACAATACAGTCACGAACCGTACATCGCCACTTCTCGCTTCTGGATTCAGCACAAGCCTGAGTCACCGGAAAATACCGCGCTGCTCGCCTCGAAACGCGACGGCGGCTGGGCGGCGCTTAAAATTATGGAAGATCATCTCTCCAAGAAAGATTTCTTTGTCGGCGATTACTCGATCGCCGACATCGCTCTCTTTGCTTATACGCATGTCGCGCATGAAGGTGGATTTCCGCTGGATGATTTTCCGAAGGTTCGAACATGGATCGAACGAGTAAAGGCGCAGCCTGGGTTTGTGGCCATGAAGTAAAAGCACATAGCAATCTCAGTTGGTGCGAAAGCGCATACTCTAAATACCGCGATGCCCACAGACAACAAATCAGATTGGCGACTCCAAGTTCAGGAGAAGTACTTACAGGGCGTGACCTTGGTACATTGTCGATACCGCGAGTATCCGAAGAATCCGAAATGGGAACATGATCATTGCGAGTTCTGCTCGGCCAAGTTTGTGGTTGAAGATTTACCACACGCGTTGCATCAGGGATATGCGACCAGAGATGATTACCGGTGGATTTGTGAGCAGTGTTTTGCCGATTTTAGGGATATGTTCGAGTGGAAAGTCGTTGATGAGTTAGTTTCGTAGGGTGCGCTTTGCGTACCGTCTATTCTTTCTAGATGCGACCCGTCTTAATTTCCTCCAACTCCTCCAACGTTCGTGGCCAATCGTCTTTAAGCAATCGCGACAAACTCCGATCGGCTAACAGCTTTCCTCCTGTCTGGCACTTGGCGCAGTAGTTGGTCTCGTTTTCCGCATGCACGATGCGCTGCACCGGTGAACCGCATACCGGGCAGGGTTTGCGGTATTTACCGTGCACGGCCATGTCGGGACGGAATGCGGTGACTTTTTCGGGGAAGCCGGTTCCGCGTTCCTTTCGCAGTCGCTCGACCCATTCAGCGAGCGACTCTCGGACTGCATGATAAAGACGGTCGATCTCCGCGTGCGGCATTTGCTGCGTCAGGCGAATCGGCGAAAGCCGCGCGTGATGGAGAATCTCATCGGAATAGGCGTTGCCGATACCGCTGAATACATGCGGATCGGTGAGCGAGCGTTTCAAAGTGTGATTTTCGCGCGTCAGCGCTTCGCGAAATTGAGCAAGGCTTGCTTCGAGAACCTCCAGACCGCCGGGATCATGTTCTTGCAAGGCGGTTTGGCCTCGGACTAGATGAATCGACGCGCGCTTCTTGGTTCCCGCTTCAGTCAAGAGCAATGTTCCGTGGGGAAAATCGAACGCCGCCTGCCCATACTTGCGGGCGATCTTCGCGCCTTTCGGCTTCCAGTGAAACCGCCCGGCAATCATCAGATGAACGATTAGAAAAAGATCGTCTTCCTGCTCAAAGACGATGCGCTTGCCAAGCCGGCGCAGAGCTAAAACTTTCTTTGTCTCCACCGCGCTGATCGGCGGGTCGAAGGAGCGCACGACAAAAGGACTGCCGATACGGATCTTCTGAATCGGTTGATTCAACACACGCTCTGAGAGCGCTTCGATGTAAACAGTGACGTCGGGAAACTCGGGCATAAGAAAGATATCCGATGAAGTTCACGGACTGCGCGCCCAACGGAATTGATTGTCAATCAGACCAAAATCGGGGGCAGCCCCGCGGCAACGAGGCCATAGCGCTCGAAGACTCGGTCATGCGTAACGATTCGCAATTCTTCCACGCTCGCCTGGGCCACGAGCATCCGATCGAACGGGTCGCGATGGACACCCGGAAGCCGCCCGGCAGTCGCTGCATGGCGAAAAGTAATCGGTAGCGGTTGAAAATGAGCATCCTCGACCGCCGCATCGAGATCGTCCACCTCGATCTCAATCCGACCCAACGCAGCCTTGATCGCGACCTCCCAAATCGAAGCTGCACTGACAAAAATTTCATTGCTCGGATTCACGAGGATCTCGCGGGCGGATTTATTTAGCCGTTGGTCGTCCGACAACCCCCACAGCAAGATATGGGTATCAAGAAGCAGCCGCACGTTTTAGCGCTTGCTTTCGAACTCATCCAACAATTTTGCAGGAAGGGGGGCGTCGAAATTTTTCTTGATTTTAATCTTGCCGCGCAGTTGACCCAATCTTCGGGGTTCAGTTTTAGTCACATAGGGGACCAAGCGGGCAACAGGCTTCCCGGCCTTTGCTATGATGATTTCCTTCCCACTGGCCGCCAATTCAACGAGCCGAGAAAGCTGTGTTTTCGCTTGGTGGATATTAACTTTTTCCATGACTAGACTAAGCTTAGTCTATTATAATGCCAACTTCAAATACCTAGGGTTACAAATCGCGAACCGGCGCGATGATCGTGCTCCTACTGTGGTTGATTTTGATTTCCGCCTTCCCTCAACGTCAAAAATTCCTTGGCCTGCATCGGGAACAAGACGCCTAAGAGAACATCCTCATCGCACTTCGCCAGCGGGCCGAGATCTTTGGCTGCTTTCTCCCAATCCGCCGGATCGGCCATTTCGCCGGAGCGCAGCGAGTAATCCGGCTCTTTGTCTTTCATTATTTTCTTGATCAGTTCCTTATTCACCGGGCCAGGCGGGCGGCCATACTTGCCCTTGACGTAATCACTCGTCTCTCTGCTGACGATCTTGTAACGTTCGCCGGACAATACATTGAGCACGGCTTGGACACCGACGATCTGGCTTGTCGGCGTGAGCAGCGGCGGATGACCGAGGTCTTTTTCGACGCTCGGCGTTTCTTTCAACGCGGCGTCCATCAGATCCATCCGCTTGGCTTCTTTTAATTGCGCGACCATGTTGGAGATCATGCCTCCGGGCACTTTGTGAATGAACACATCGGCGCTCACGCCGGTGTATCCGGTTTCGTATTTCTCGTACTTTTCTTTGATCTGCCGAGTGATCTGCGCGGGCTCTTCCAAGATCTTTACGTCGATGCCGGTGTCGAACGGAGTGCCTTTCAACGAGGCCACCATGGTCTCAGTTGCGGGATGCGCCGAGCCAAACGACAACGGCGACAACACCGTGTCGATCATGTCGACGCCGGCGAGAATCGCCATGAGGTGGCACATGCTCGATGTCCCGCCCATGTCGTGACAGTGGAGCAACACCGGCAGCTTGCCCTTGGCGCGGTCTTTAATGCCTTTGACGATTCTGTAACAATCGAAAGGCGTCATGATGCCGGTCGCGTCTTTGAGCGACAACCAATCCGCGCCAACCTCGATCAATTGTTCGGCGTACTCCATCCATTTCTCCAGAGTATGAACCGGGCTCACGGTATAGTTCACTTCGACGTGGGCCTCACCGCCAAGCTCTTTTACGGCCTTCGTGGCAGACTCGATGTTTCTAAAATCATTGGTCGCTTCGAATATGCGAAACACGTTCATGCCGTTGGCGATCGCGCGTTCGACGAACTTGTAGACGATTTTATCGGTGTACGGCCGATAGGCGAGAATATGTTGGCCGCGCAAAAGCATCTGCAGTTTGGTTTTGGGCATCACCGCTTTCATCCGTCGCAGCCGCTCCCACGGATCTTCTTTGAGATAGCGCATGCAGACGTCGAACGTGGCGCCGCCCCACACTTCCACCGCGTAGAAACCGCAATTGTCGATGGAGGCGCATAGCGGCAGGAGATCGTCGGTGGTGACGCGCGTCGCCAGCTTGCACTGCTGCCCGTCTCTCGGTGTCAGGTCGGTGATCTTCACTCTCCGACTACCGACGGGCTCGGCGAGCAACCTGTTCAAGTCTGAGGCCAATTGATTCAAAATCTCTTCACTCATGGGAATGGCTCCTATTTGTCGCAACTCTTGTAAGTAATGCGTTGCTCAGAAGGTTTATAGGCTATTTTCCCCGCCACAGTAAAGCAGCGAAGCCAAGACACGCTCGGCACAAATTCATCCGTGCTTCAGGCTTTGCTTTCTGCTCCCGACCTAAACCTTTGGAACCTTTGGAACGATTGAAACGTCTGGAACAAAAGTTTTGGTTTGCTTTTCCCGAGCGATTCTCCTACAAACCGGCTCATGAAGATCGTCAGACTTTACACGGGAACGGACAACGAATCGCATTTCGAAGACGTCGAGATCGAGCTGAATTCGATTGGACACATGCAAGCCTCCGCGCTGCAACCTACCCACGGCATCATGTTTCGCTCGTCGCCGCCGTCTCATTTAAGCGCTTATCACCCCGTGCCGAAACGGCAATACGTCATCACTCTTTCCGGCCAGGTCGAGATCGAAACCGGCGACGGCACGGTTCGCAGATTTGGACCGGGCGACGTGATGCTCGCCGAAGACACCACCGGGCGCGGCCATATCACGCGAGTCGTCGGAAATCAGCCGCGGCACTACGTTTTCATTCCGCTGAAATAGGAATTCTTCATCGAGGAACAACAATCATCCGTGCCTGCGCGACCGGATCGTCTGTCCGTTGGCATCGTTCCCTGCGCGAACCTGATGCCGTCCATGATGGTGGCGACGCTCGGGATCGCGCTACCCGAGATCCGCGGCACCTTTTCACTTTCTGAACTCGCCGGAGGCAGTCTCTTCTCCGTCATGATGGTCGTCGCCGCTCTTACGAGCGGCATTGCCGGCCGGCTTGCCGACGGTATCGGCCGAAAAACCGTCCTCATCACCGGGCTTACCCTTTTAGCCGCGGGCTTCACTCTCGCGGCGTTCAGTCATGCCACGCTGTTGTTTTTTTGTTGCCTCGGCGTGACAGGCGTCGGCTACGGCTTCACATCGCCCTCGCTTTACGCCATCATGTCCGATCTGCTACCGCATCGGCGCGGTCTTGGCGCTAGCCTCGTTTCCGTAACTTACGGCATCGGCGGGGCCATAGGAGCCGTATTGGCAAGTCGTGTCGTCGTGGCCAACGGATGGCGCACGGCGTTTCTTACAGTAGGACTGATCGCGGCCGCGGACATGTTGCTACAGTTTTATTGGATTCGAGATCAGCGCCGAACACGAGCGGCCGCGCGCTCGGGTCCTATCAAATCCGCGCTTTCCACATCGACGGCGATTTTAGCCGCTCGCTGAATTCATCGGTGGATCTGTATTCTGGAGCTCCGCCGCTTGGACTCCAACCGCGTTGCGCGCCGCTAAGGCGCTCAGTCTTCAAGAAACCGGTTGGATCATGGGTGTTTTGAGCGTGGCTAATATGCTCGGATCGTTTACCCTTGGATCGTTGTCCGACAAATTTGGCCGTAAACGCATCATCGCTCTGAGCGCCCTTCCAGCCGCAGCGGCGGCCTTCATGGTGTTCTATTGGCTAGATTCTGCGACCGGTCTGGCAGCAGGAATATTTGTTTTTGGATTACTCAAGGCGTCCGTCCCGGCTCTGGTCGTCGCACTTGCGCAGGAAACTGCGCCACCCGGCAGCGCCGGCACCGCCGCCGGCGTCATTATGTCGCTGCACTACACGGCGGGCGTATTGGCGCCGTTGCTCGCGGCACAGCTCATTGCCGGCACCGGCGACATCCTTGTTGCGATGATTCTCGTCTCGTCAGTGCCGCTGCTACTCTACGCGGCATTAATTGGCGCCGTGCGCGAGCGCACCGACGAAGAGCCGGCACTGCGAACGCAGAAGTGATTCGGCAGAGCGAACCAGGTCAGAGCCCAAGAATTCGCTCGGCGTTCTGATGATAGACTTTCTCCATCAGTTCATCCGAGTAACCCAACTCTTTCCATTCTTTAAAAATCCGGTCGTAGGGAATGCTCGGATAGTCGCTGCCGAACATGATCTTGTCTTTCAGCCGGCCTTTGATATCGCGCTTCAGCACGTCGGGGAAATATTTCGGCGCCCAACCCGACAGTTCCCACGAGACATTTCCCTTGTGCAGCGCCACAGCAAGCATCTCGTCGGTCCACGGCCAACCTGGATGTGCCGCGACGATATTTAGTTCAGGAAAGTCGGCGGCCAGTTGATCGATCGCCGCGGGATGCGCGTGGCGAATCACGGCGCCGAGACCGCCGGGCATGCCCGCGCCCATACCCGTCGTACCCACGTCAATCATCACCGGAACTTTGAACGCGTTGATCGTTTCCCAAAGCGGATAGAGTTTGCGTTCATCGACGGAAAAATGACCCATGATCGGATGGAAGTGAAAACCGAATAACCTTAGTTCTTCGATCGCCCTCTTTGCGTCCTCGATCGCCTGCGCGCCTTTGAGCGGGTCGACCGCACCCCAGGCCTGGCGAATAACGCCGGGATGATCATCGCGCAACTTGGCGACGTATTCATTGGTGCACGGCGGCGCGCCTGTAACGGACTCGATGTCGAAAGCGACGAGCATCGCCTCGACGCCGGCTTGCTTGAACTCTTTGAGGACCTCCGCTTCGCTCTTCCACGTCCAAGCTCGATTCCAGTATTTCGCCAACGCCTCGACGTACGGCCCCTGCGATTTGATCCAGGGCTCAGTATTGGGGTAGCAGTGAAGATCGATAATTCTCACGATTCCAGTTACTCCCACGGTCCGCTTAAATGCAGATAGCGTGTGAGAATAACGTTCGGTGCTCCGAAGTGTCAAGGCACCGACGTGTGCTGGACAATCACTTCCGCCTGGAGTAATTGGGATTTCGTCAGGGAGGTCAAAACTCATGTTCACGCGTCAATGGTCCACGTCGGAGCGAAAATACGACGTCGTCGTCGATCGCGACGTCAAAGTGCGCATGCCTGACGGCCCGTTGCTTGACGGCGATATCTATCGACCAAAATCAGACGAGAAGTTTCCCGTCATCCTCGGCGCCCATGCGTACAACAAGAATTTGCAATCGCCACCGATGCTCCCCGTCGGCTTCACACCGATGCGCGGTTACATGGAAAGCGGCGACTCGACCTTCTTTGCGCGCCGCGGTTACGTGCACGCGGTTTTCAACGTCCGCGGCAGCGGCAACTCCGAAGGCTTCTATCAATTGATGGGGCCGCAGGAAGTGCGCGATATTTGCGATTTGATCGACTGGCTCGCCGCGCAACCGTGGAGCAACGGCGTGGTCGGAATGTTCGGCGTCTCTTACTTCGCGCGCCTGGCCAAAGCAGTCGCCGCGCTCGGACCCGCGCCACTCAAAGCGATCTTCGCGCCGTTCGCCGGCACCGACGACTATCGCCACCGCTGTTATCACGGCGGTATCCTGGCGCACGGTTTCATCAGTCACTGGCGCAACAGTCTGCACAAACCTAACTATCGAAGCCTCTACAAAGAGAAACACGGCGAACCCGCATACAAAGAAGCGATCGCGCTAGCGCTGCGCGACGAAGAGATCGTGGCGCAGCCGGGGCTGCGCGAAGCGCTGCAGAACCCCGATGCGGGCACCAACGCGCTGATCGTCGACTTCGTGTTGCATCCATTCGACGGCCCGTTTTGGCGCGAGCACAGCGCGCAAGATGAAAAGGCGACGATTCCCGCCTATCTCGGCGCATGCTGGGGCAATTACGGTCTACATCTACCGGGAGCGTTCTCGGCATGGAAAAAATGGCGCGGGCCAAAAAAAATGGTCATCGGCCCGGGAGTTTATCTCGACCGTCCGGTGTATCAATACCAAGACGAATCGCTGCGCTGGTTCGATTATTGGCTCAAAGGTATAGACACCGGCATTATGGACGAGCCGCCGATCCGTTGCTTCATTCCGCCCACAGGCGAATGGAAAAATTTAAGCGATTGGCCGCCGCCCGAGGCGTGCTGGACGACGTTTTACTTGCACAAGGATGGCATGCTCAGCGAGCACGAGCTTTGGCCCGCCGAAGGCGGGGATTCGTTCGACGAATCGAGCTTCGAGCACGGCGTGCTTACCTACTCGACGCCGCTACTAGTGGAGAATACCGAAGTGCTCGGCCCGAGCGTGCTGACGCTTTACGTGTCGACAACCGATACGGATACGCTGTTGTTTACCACGCTGCTGCTGATCGATCGCGATGGCAACGAACACGAGCTCACCCGCGGCTGGCTGCGCGCGTCGCAGCGCATGCTGCGCGATGACAGCGAACCTTGGGAGCCGATCCAAGCCCACGAAAAACGCGAACCTCTGGAACCGGGCAGGATATACGAACTGAAAATCCCCATCGTGCCGACCGCGCGCCTGTTTCAAGCCGGCGAGCGCATCGCTATCCGCATCAAAGGCGCCGATGATGAGCCCGCGGTGAATTCACTGCAAGCCTTAGCGCGCAATCATATCCGCCGCCCGCGTCCCGCGCGCATCACGATCCACCACGACGAGTCGCATCCATCGCATCTCGATCTGCCGATCACCCGCGGCAATATCATCGGGACATTTTTTTCTGGAGGGAGATATCAGCTCGTTCGGACTGTCGCATTGACTATTAGAGAAGAAGACCGTGACCCGACCGTTACTCGCGAAGGTCATGAAAAGCAAACCCCCCCTACCCCTTGTCGGGAGAGGGAAGGGTGAGGGTCATCGCTAATACAGACCGCTTCCCCTCTTTGAAAAATAGGGCCAGGGGAGATTTGAAAATGACCTCGATAGCCGGTACGTGCAATTCACGCCGCCTTAAAAATCGATGTAACTTTCTGCTTGCTGTCGTTCTCTTTAAGTTCTTCTTCGTAATAGAGACCTAGCGCTTGGAGCACCGGCAAATCCTGGATCGAGAACAGCACCGCATCGGCGCTCGCCGAAGTATTGGCGTGCTCGTGCAACGCCCACGGTGGCAGCGCGAAAATGTCGCCTTTCTGCCAATTGAAGCGTTGACCGTCGATGATCGTGAAACCTCCGCCCTTTACAACGTGATAAACCGCGCTGCCGGTATGGCGGTGCGCTTTCGTGTGCTTGCCCGGCCGCAGCAGCTGCACCATGCAAGCCATCGTCGGCAACACCGGTCCGCCGGTCTGCGGATGACGGTATTCCAGCAACACACCATCGCACGCGCTGCCCTCGTGGTCGCGCAAAGCGTCGAGCGCTTGCGAGGCTTGAGTCCAAGAGTAGAGCAGCAACGGTGACGACTGCGATTTCTCCTTGACCCACGTCGGGGTGATATGCGCGTGGCCGTACATTTGTCGGGAAGCATTCGGCGGACGCGACGCCGGTACTTGCGGGGCAGAATAGAATTGGAAAAACATCGCCTCCAGCGACGCGACCAAAGGAATGTCGAGCCCGTCCATCCACACCACCCGCTCTTTCGTTTCGTTGCCGTGATCATGCCAGGCCCAACTCGGCGTCAGAATCAAATCGCCGGGCTCCATATAAATCCGCTCGCCATCGACGGCCGTATAAGCTCCGGTGCCCTCGATGATGAAGCGGATTGCCGTCGGCGTGTGGCGATGCGCGCGCGCGACTTCTCCCGGCAGAAGAATTTGCACCGCGGCGATGAGATTGTTCGTTGTCGCCCAACGGCCGGCTAGCCCGGGATTGAATAGCTGCAACGCCCGCCGTTCGTCGCCGACAGGCACCGCGCGAGCCGATTCTTCAATGATCGATTCAGTCGTCGTCCACGGCCACAAGTGCGGAACCATTTTAGGCTGCGGATGCGGCGTCATCTGGCTCGCCAGCTCCCATAATCCGTACATGTTGTTAGCGTGCATGCGCTCGTGGAATGCCGCGCGAAATGCGTCCGCTTCCGATCTGATTTCAGGTTTAGCCATCGCAGTCTCCTAATTCATTGCGCCCTTTAGCAGTGTCTAGGCGCGTCGTAATTTGCGTCGCCGGAATATTTCAGGGTAACCGAGCAACAGTTCCGATGTCAAATCATCGTCGACGCGGATGGCAGCCCTTAGTCAAGACTCCATTGCCATTGCCGTCGTGGCCAGACCCACCGTCAACAAATGTTACGCGATGACTGCCGTGGCGTTGATTTCGAGCATCAACTCGGGACGCGCCAAAGCGACGACTTGCACCATCGTGCTGGTCGGAAAGTTGGAGCCCAGGACTTCGCGTCTCGTTTCGTTGATGTCCCGATGATAACGAACGTCTGTCGTAAAAATGTTCATGGCGACAACATCGTCGATCGTCCCGCCGGCGGCTTCGACGGCGCGCTGAATTTTTCCGATCACATAGCGTGTCTGGGCGCGCACGTCGCCGATTCCAACGACGTTACCTTGCGGATCTGAGGCCGTCTGACCGGCGATGAACACCATCCGGCCCGGTTGCGCAATCGCCACCAGCGAATAACTACCGCGCGGAACCGGCAGCCCCTCGGGGTTCATGGTCGTTTTTGCCATCTCTTTGCCCTCCTTTTTCGTCCGGTTTAGCCACCACAAGCTAAGTGAAAACTCCGATCGTGATTCGACTCCGATCCCCACGAACAAAAGCGAGTCGTGCAAGAATCAAAGACTTGACCGTACGACGTGAGCTTTGCCGACGAGCACCTGTTAAGTTTCACCCAGCCCTTTGCTCAGGACATGTGACCGAGACCTCATCGTTGTTATGTCACCTGTTGTGGTTCACGGCGAAAAGTTATCCGAAAGGATTCCAACGTGTCAATCACCTGTGCCTGAGGCTGAAATCGACTCTCCAAACCTGCGCGTAAACTGTCGTGAGCGAATCGTAGCATTTATCATTTCATTCTTAATCCCGGCAACCTCAACGGTTGTCACTTGAGCAAAGACGTCATGGGTCGAGGCACGGGAGAAGCGAACTGCGACCCTGCATCTCAGATATTCGCGCCAACAGAATATTTATGCTCCTATTGCCGCGCCTGGCGAGCGTGTTCTGCAATGTGGAATGTAATTTCAAGAATCGTGCGTTATCGTGGCGCGATACGTTTCAACGGATTGGGCATGACACAAAGTGCGGCTTTGAAGCGATTGTTAACTTCCAGTTTGTCGAAGATATTGGTGAGGTGAGTCTTGACGGTTTTGGTGCTGATAAAGACTTTTTTCCCGATCTCTTCATTCGACAACCCCTCCGCCACCAACTGCAGAATCTCCAATTCTCGTTTCGTCAAGCTGTTTATAGTCTCGTTGGCCGGCGGGCCGACCTCGAACGGCAGGCTGCGCGCTATCCGCTCGAAATCATCCCCGGCCGTCAGCTCTCGATCGACCCAAATCGCTCCCGCGTTCACTTTTTTTATCGCGTCGACGAGAGTCGGCACCGAAACCCCTTTGAGGACGTAACCGCGTGCGTGGGCTCGCGCCGTGCTGAGAAGATTTTCTGCTTCGCAATGTGCGGTAAGAATAATCACTTTGGTTGTCGGACTGCACTCGGCAACCCGCCGCAGCGATTCATCGGTATCGCCACTCGGCATCTTGAGATCCAGCAAAAGAATATCGGGGTGCATTCGCGTGACCACCTGGACCGCTTCGGTGGTGTTTGAGGCCTCCCCCACCACGAGGATTTCCGTCTCCAGGGAGAGCACGCGTTTAAGGCCCTCACGGAATAAAGTGTGATCGTCGGCAATAACGACTTTGATGGGCCCCATAAATGGCCCGAATACTACTATAGCCTTATTTATTGAGTCAATATCGCCCAATATATTGCCAATTAATACAACTTTTGACCTAGCTCGGACAGGCTGGAATAACTTTATCGTTGGCGGTATCAGCCATCTATGGATGAGATCGACCGTGAATCGTTACTGTTTGATCGGTGAATTATGGAACTGTTAAATCCCCTGCTCCACTGGAAGCTTGGCGTCGTTCCACTCCAGCATCCCGCCCTTGAGGTTGGAAACTTCCTCGAAACCCAGAGCGGTGAGAATCGCTGCCGCCGTCGTGCTCCGAACTCCCGCGCGACAAACCACGATCACGTGCCGGTCTTTGTGCTGGACCAATTCGTCGGCGCGAGCGGTGAGATCTTTGAGCGGCACAAGAATGCTCGAGCGGATATGGCCAAGCTCGCCGTTGTATTCTTCGGGCTCGCGGACATCGACGATGATCGGCGCCGGTGCCGTCTCCGTCAATAATAGTTGGACCTGCGCGGCGCCGAGCTGCCGGACTTGATTCAATTCGCCGAGAGATGGAAACCGCAGACGGTCATCGTCCATGGCCGATTGATTCGGTTGCAGAACCTCTTGGATGTTATCCGGCAAAGGCAGCCCTAGGTTGTTCATCACGTCGATGTATTGGTCGCGCGTTTTACCGCAAAGCCGCGGATTGAGACGCTTCTCATCGCCGATGTTGGATCGCGTATTGCCTCGATAATCGTGTGCCGGAAAAACCAGAGTCTCGTCCGGTAGCGCGAAAAGTTTTTGCGTTATTGCGTCGAACTGCTCGCCGGCATCGCCGCCTGCGAAATCGCACCGCCCGGTTCCGCGGATGAGCAACGTGTCTCCGGTCATCACCCGGTCGCCGGCAAAAAGACTGATACCGTCTGGCGTGTGACCCGGTGTGTGCAGGACTTTGAGTCGTAGTTCACCGACGAGAATCTCCTCGCCTTCATCCACGTGCGTATCGACGTGTGGCGCCGGCGCTTTGCGGTGCATGATGACCTTGGCGCCCGTAAGCTCCTTTAAATCGAAACTCGCGGTGCGATGGTCGGCATGAGTGTGTGTGTCCAAGACGGACTGCAGTCGAAGAGAATGATAAGCCAACAGCGCGAGATATCGGTCGACCTTCTCGCGGACCGGATCCACTAGGAGAGCCACATGCTCGATCTCACTTCCGATAAGATAGGTCTTGCACTTGCTGCGATTGAGTTCACGAAAGATCATAGAGTCCTCAAAAATCTGCCGGCGCGATAAGGCGCGTGCCGCCGTTTCGCGAAAAACTCTATTTTACCGGTCGATTTAATGCAATGAAGAAGAAGAAATGGATGAGTCGCAAACACGGGCATAAGGGCGCGGAATCGGCCGCCATTGTGACAACCAAAAAACCCCGCCCGACGAGCGAAACCATCAGTACGGATTTCGTATTGTTGTAAAAACGGCAAATGCCTTAAGTTTGATACGGTCGTGGCAAAAGCTTTGTGAGAGAATGGGGAAATCTTCCGATCGCCAAAATTTTGCCAATGCTCTTGAACCGTGGCGGCGGCGTCGTTACCCTGGTAAGTGGTTCGCTGGCTTGTAAAGAATGAGTGGTGTTCTCGGCTTGGAGTGATGCCTAACCCTAGCGACATCCAATAGCCAACATGTTTCCCTACCGCGACGAGAATGAGACGCAGCGCACGGCCATAGTCACGGCGGGAATCATCGCACTGAATGTCCTGGTTTGGATCTTCGTGCAAGGCGCCGGCGCCGATTTACCGCTCGCGGGTTCCGTTTGTAACCTCGGCCTCATTCCCGGCGAGCTCACACTTTCGCTCCCCGTGGGCACCCGCTTTCCGATGGGAGAAGGGGTTCTTTGTCTTACCGATCCCGGCCGTCAGGTGTCGCATTTATTCACTTCCATGTTTCTCCACGGATCGTGGATGCATCTGCTGGGAAACATGTGGTTCTTGTGGATCTTCGGCAACAACGTCGAAGACTCGATGGGGCGGCTGCGATTCATCGCTTTTTATTTGTTGTGCGGGCTGGCGGCGGCGATGGGCCAGGTGCTGGCCAGTCCCGATTCCGTGATTCCGATGGTCGGCGCTTCGGGGGCCATCAGCGGCGTCATGGGCGCGTATTTGATCCTCTTTCCCAAAGTTCGCGTTTTTGCATTTGTGCCGTTAATTATCATCTTTACGTCGATCTCCATGCCGGCATGGGTGATGCTCGGCTACTGGTTCCTCATTCAGTTTATCAGCGGGCTCGCAAGCGTCGGCGGTGACGTGGGCGGCGTCGCCTTCTGGGCCCACGTCGGTGGCTTCATCGCCGGCGTGGCGCTGGTCAAGATATTCACTCGCGAGGATTATCTAAAAGCTCACCGAGCGCACAACTGGCGTCCCCGCCGCGTCATGTTTGAGTGAGCCATGTTGAGTTTTCGACCGGTGAGCAGGAGCACACCATGAAAAGCGCCGCCGCACCCAGACTCTTCGCTGGGTTGTTGATTCTACCATTTGTTTTTGCCTGTCAAACGATGCGAACCGACTCTATCACTGTCGGAGTTCCGGCTGTCGAAACGCCGCAGGATGAGGCGCTTTCGAAATCCGTGCGAGATCGCCTGATAGCCGACAAAAAAGCGGATCTCGGTGGCGTGACAGTCGTCTCCAGCGGCGGCACGGTCTACCTCAGCGGGACTGTGAAATCTCTCGAAGCGCGCGAACAGGCGATCAAGATCGCCTGGGAATCTCGCGGCGTACAAAGCGTGGTGAACCGGCTTGAAGTTGAAAAATGATCGCGCCAGGCGGCTCCAGTGACTGCCTTTTGCGTGAGCGCTTGCGCGACGGATGGCTATAGAATGTTGACCGCGCGCGCCGCCAGCAGCGCGATAATCAGCAGCGAGAGCAGTGATTGCAGCATCATCAGGGCTTTTGCCCAGCGCGCCAACACCGGCGCGTCGGTCGGCGAAAATGCCGTGCTGGCATTAAAGGCCAGAAACAAATAATCGACGAAATTCGGCGACCAGTCCTGCTGGCCTGCTGTTCTCAGCGCCTCTTTACTCATCGTCATCTGCGGGAAGAGGAAGGCTCCGTCCGGGTATCCGCCACTCCGATCGCGCTGGTGCGGTCCGCCCGCGTCCAGACGCCAATACCACAGAGCAAACACAAGAATATTCGTCGCCCAAAGCGAAGCCGCCGACAGCAGGAGTTCCAGAGGCGATTCTTTATGCGCTGGTAGCGCGCCGATCAGGAGTATGACCGAAATAATCAGACCGATGGTGAGAACCGCGTCCACGGCAAACCCAAAAATCGCATTCACTCGATGTTTGCCAGCGTGATGCGATACGATGGTCGGCACCAGCAGAGCCAGAACCGCGGATGGGAACAACCAACGAGGACCCATCGTAAGCGCATCGGGTAATGCGGTATAAAGACCGCCCACTGCGATAACCGTGACGAACGCGGGCCAGCGCGGCTCCGGATCGTCCAGATCAATGACCTCTTCTACGCCGGTCGGAGTGTTGAGCTCGTCCTGCGACATGATTTTAATAATGCCTCAGATCTAAACGCTCGGCTAGTAGACAAAATGGTGCTGGCCTTTGTCCGGAAAGGCAAGAGCGAGTGTCATGAGCCGTGAGGAAATCGGACAAGCGACCGAAGATTTCGAATTCGCGTTTCTTAACTCTCACCTCGAGTCTTCGCCGCTCTCTCCATCTCTACGCGCGCCATGAATTTCGGCGACAGCTCGCGCAGCCGCTCGTCGGTCATGCGTCCGCTGCGCGTCATGTAGTCGTAGGCGAGCTGCCAGGGTTCTAGTTCCATTTTCTCGTTCAGGCGCTCATACCAGAAAGAGCTGGCGTTAGCCGCGGCGACGATCTTTTCCACAACCGGTCGCCGTTCCCGCTCGAACCCGGCTAATGCATCCGGCACATCGTCACCCGCTTCGGCGAAGGCGCGGTCGAGTGCGATGGCGTCCTCGAAAGCGAGTCGTGTGCCCGAACCGATGGAAAAATGCACCGTGCGCAGCGCGTCGCCGATCAATAAGACATTTCCACCATGCCATCGCCGCGTTGTAAGCAGCGGGAATTGCCGCCAGATCGATTTGTTGGAAACCAGCGAATGGCCGGCAAGATCCGGCGCGAACACGCGCTCGCAATACACGCGGCTGTCTTCATCCGACATGCGGTCGAGACCGGCGCGCCGCCACGTCGGTTCATCGCACTCGACGACAAAGGTGCTCATCGCACGGCTATGGCGATAATGGTGCGCGACAAACGACCCGTCGTTCGTTGGCGCGAAAAGTCAAGCTGAGGCACTCGAATAGTTGCCGGGTGCCGTACCAGGCGAAGCGATTGGTGAGCCACTCCAATTGCGGTTCGAATTCTGTTCCAAAGCCCGGCGCACGACACGAGTTGGCGCCGTCGGCGCCGACGAGCAGATCGCAGTCTTGAACTTCATCGAGCGATGCGATGACCCGGCGATACTCGATCTCCACTCCGGCGGCGGCGCAAAGGTCCTGGAGAAATTGATTGAGCTCCAGCCGGCCGATGGCCGAAAACCCGTTGCCGTCGATGTCCACGCGCTCATCGCGGTGAACGATGCGCTGCATCGGCCAGGATTCCAGCGCGGTCGATCAATTGCGCCTGAAATCCGGCACGTCGCGTTCCAGAAACGCGAGCGCGTTCAAGGAAAATACCACGCCGAAACCGAAAGTGGCGTCGGGCGGATTTTGTTCGAAGACGCGGACGCGCCACGGCGGAAAACGCCGCTTGATCAGCAGCGCGAACAACAAACCGGCCGGACCGGCGCCGACGATGTTAATAAGCACGGCAAAATTGGCAGCACTGGAGTGTCGGAATAAAGGAGTGATGGGCCAAACCCCACTACTCCAGCATTCCAGTACTCCATCACTCCAATCCTTCACTTCCCATCGCCATAAAGCTTCTTTACAAAGCCGCTTGCCTCGATCTCTTTCAGCAGGCGCGGATCGACAAACTCCTTGGGGTCGGCGCCCTTGGCGCGCGGGTTGGTTTCGCTGACCTGTGTGATGCCGAGCTTCATGTCTTCCACGTTGGGATACGGAACCCTCTCGAATGCGTCGGCATAGACGCGCTGCGTTTCCTCGAGCATCCCGCGGTCGGTCGTATTGGTATATTTTCCGATGACCTTCATCGTGAAGTCGGGATCGGTCTTGAATCGATGGACCGCCTCGATGTGAGACTCGAGAAATTTGCGGACGGCAGATTCCCGGCTCCGTAGCAATTTTTGCGTTACGATTACGGTAGAAAGCGGATAGCGGTAGCCAGCCTTGTTGTAATCGACCAAGACGCGGAAACCGGCGGCTTGAGCGTGTAGCACGGCGGGAAAACCGAACGTGCCGCCCTCGATCAGCCCCGCCTTGAGCCCGGCCACGGTCTCGGGCAAGCCGCCCATCTGCCGGATCATGACGTCTTTATCCGGCACGAGCCCGTTTTGGCGCAGGAATATTCGCGTGAAAAAATCCGTCACCGTTCCGACACGAGTAACACCGATGCTCTTGCCGCGCATTTCCTCGACCCGCTGGATTTGCGGCTGCGCGACCGTAAAGACGATCACGCGATTAACCGGAATGGCGACGTAAACCGTATCCGCTCCCGCAAGCTTCGCGTCCACGCCGGCCGGGCCGCCGATCGCCGCGACGTCGATGCTGCCGCCGACCAGGGTTTGCACGGCGCGCGAACCCGCGGCGATATAGACAAGCTCCACGTCCAGACCATGGTTCTGAAATATTCCCGCTTCTTTGGCGATCCAAGGAATCGAAAACGCCGCTGTGACCGCGGCGTAGGCGACGCGCAGCTTCTGGGGTGCTTCGCCGGCATGCCCCATCGATAAACCGCATGAGAACACAATAGCGATGAAAACAACTTTTTTAAGTGACAAAGGAAATCATTGCACTCCTCCTGTGTTAACGCGCTTTCCTTAACTCTGCCGGAGCGTTCGCAAAAGCGAAATCATCTCTTGGTCTCTCCCTTTAACAAAGGGGAGATCTCGTGCGAATTTGATCGACATCCCGAGTGACATCACTCAGGCAATCCAGATTGTTCATACTCACACATGATCGACGTCGCCGCCGTCTTCAGGATCGGTATCGATGAATAACTCTTCGATGGACATGGCTTTTTTGGTCAATCCTTGTTGGTGACAGTAGCGAATAGCGGTTTCGAGATTTTTTCGATTCGATTCCCCCAGCCCATAGGCCCACGGATCGGGACCGAGAATTTTTCGCTCTTCTTCATACTCGGTTCGGACCCATGCGAGCGGCGTGATTCTCGGATTGGCGAGCGCGCTTGTAGGCCATATTCTTTGCCTTCTCAAACGCCTTGACCAGACTGACCGGCGCCCATGGATATTTATCGACGATCTCCTGCTTGATCACCGTCACATGCATGATCGGAAAGATGCCGGTTTGTTGAAAATACTCGCGCTCAACTGTTTTGTAGTCTGGAAACAAGCGCGCGACCCGCTTGTCGCCGTTGACTATCGGCTCGGGAATGTAGGGATTGATCATCGCCGGGATCTCGCCCTCGGCGAGCATGCTGTCCATCGACTTGCCTGCGGGAATCATCTCGATCTTCAAACCCGGCGGGGGATCAAACGGCACATCCTCACTGCGGTCGACGACCCAGGTGATCTCTTTGTGCGGCACGCCGTAATGCTGCTTCGAAAATGCCGCGCAGCCAGATATTTCCCGCCGGCTGAAAGTTGGTACCGCCGACCCGTTTGCCGATCAAATCCTTCGGCGTTTTGATGCCGGCATTGACGTTCACGAAGGCGAAGCCATGACGGAAGCGGCGGTGCAAAAACACCGGAATCGCCGCCAGCGGATCGCCGTGGTCGCGCGACATCAAATATCCGCCGACGTTGAACTCGCAGACGTCGAACTCCTGATTGCGCGCCATGCGCCAGTGCCGCTCGCGCGGTCCGTGACCGGTCAAAACGACGAGCTCGAGGCCGTCGGCTTCGACGGCGCCCTCTTTCAAAGCGCGAATGATTTCGTAATCGCCGATCGCCACCGACAATCTGATTTTCGCTGCCATCCACGGCTCTCCTCTCACTGAATTGGAGTGATGGAGTATTGGAGTACTGGAGTATTGTCGAAGAAACGAGATTTCCGAACCCATCACTCCAGCACTCCATCACTCCAATTCCCCATTCCTTCAGTTCCCATACAACTTCTGCACGAAGCCTTCTTTTTCGATTTCGTCGATCATGCTCATGTCGATAAATTCCGCCGGATTTTTCTGCCCCGCGTCGATCGAAGTCAGGATATTCCTGATTCCTTCCAATTCCGTGCGCGGCGCTCTACTCAACCGGTCGGCGAAGAACTTATGAGTTCCTTCGACGGCTTCGGGATCGGTGATCTGTAGATACTTGCGGAGAATCTTTAGGCTGCCTTCTTTGTTCGTCTTCACATAATGGATGCCTTCGATTTGTCCTTTTATGAATCCTTTGATGGCGGCTCGATTCTGTTGAAGGTAGGAGCGTGTGACGATGTTCGAAGTGTTGGTGAAAAAGCCAAAGTCGCCGATGTCGGCCAAAACGTTCATGCCGAGCTTGCGTGCCTGGTAGATCTCGGGATAGGACTGCACGGTCGCATCGACCTTCTTGGTCATCAGCGCCGCCATGCGCGCAGAGGTTCCGCCGGTTTGCAGCATTTTGATGTCGCTCGGCTGCATTTTCCACGCCTTCACCGCCATCAGCACCGCCGCGTCGTTGGAGCCGCCGAAACGGTTGATACCGATGACCTTGCCGCGCAGTTGCTGCGGCTCTTTGATCTCAGGACGGGAGACGAGCAGCATCGGCAGCTTGTTTTCCAGGGTCGCCACGATCACCACCGGCGCCCCCTGGGTCGCGCCGATCACCGCCGAAGAGGCCGCCGTTTGAGTCAACTGAAGGCTGCCGCCGACCAGAGCTTGGATGTTCGGCGAGCCGGCTTGTATCAAAATAATCTCCAGATCGACGCCGTGCTTTTTGCTGAAGCCCAATTCTTTATTCACCCAAAGCGGAAGTTGGTAACCGGCGGTGCCGCCGTAGCTGACAAGAAAGCGGTTTGCTTCGCCGCTCCACACGGCGCGCGCGAAACCCGCGAACGTCACGGAAAATATGATCAGACCGAACAGCATCCGCCGTTGTTTGCTCATGTTCATAGTTTCCTCCTCGTAAGAATAGCTTAGGGCCGAGCGCCCGGCCCGCTCGGCGCCGGCGCCAAACGCGGAAAAAGACTGAGCGCATTGACCTGCTCAATCGCGGCTCGGCCGGCGGCATCGAAACCATCATAATGTTGCCAATGATCGATCTCCTCCTGGAGCCGCGTACCGTAAACGAAAGGCAAGTCAGATCCCCAGAGTATATGCGTCGGATCGGCAAGCTCCTGCAAAGAACGGAGCGCGAACGCCGAAGTCGTGCTGGCGATCTCGTAATACAACGAGCGCAAGCTCGGGATTACATCGGTGATACCTTTGGCCCCGCGATGCCCCTGCATCATCGCGATTCTTTGTGCCAGAAACGGTACGGCGCCGCCTCCGTGAGCAACGATGAGGCGGATATTCGGGCAGCGTTTAATCGTGCCGGAATAAATGAGGTTGACGATAGCGCGAGTGGTGTCCATGACATATTCGACGACGAAAGGCGGCGCGTCCAAGCGCGCATGCTCCGGCGCTTCGCAGTGGGTTGGATGAATGAACACCACCGCGCCGCGCCGGTTGAGCTCGTCGAAAACCGGATCGAAGCGCGAATCGCCCAGATAGTGGTCGTTGACGCTAGAAAAAAGTCCGATCCCGTCGAGGCGCAAAACGTCGAGCGCATAGGACATTTCCTCCAAAGCGCCGTCAACGTCGGGGAGCGGCAGTAGAGCGAAAGAGCCGAAGCGCGCTCTATTGTCGCGCACCCGTTGTGCCTGAAATTCGTTGCAGGCACGCGCCACTTCGCGCAGGCGGTGAAGATTTTTCAAAAGCACGCGCGGCGTGAGAGAAGTAATTGCCGCGCGAATATGCCACTGCTCCATCGAGCGGAGTTGCTCTTCGGTGTCCGGCAGCTTGATCGGCATGGAGTCGTCGGCAAACTCCGGCGGCACCACGTGGTGGTGCAGGTCTATACGCCAGCTACCGGTTCTGCTTTCACTCATAGATTCTTTCGGTTTTCGATCCACCGTCAACTGTCATGCCCACTGTTCTGCTGTTGCGGCCAAACGTAGTTGATCACTAACGACGATGTCAACATAGACCCGCGAATCAGCGCGGCGCAGCTCGGCCAATTGATATCTGGACATCGTCCCTAGGTTGAGGTATTCGGGGCGAGGCGTCGTATTAACCAGCCCGCGGTTGCCTGCCGGCCCGTCTAGCCGACACCACCTCAGGCCCCAAAAGGAGGCACACGACCATGGCTTTTCCCAAGCTCGCGGCGTTGATCGGTATTCTTCTTCCAACATTTATCGGTCCCGTCAAAGAAGCGGCGGCGCAGCTATCTCCGCTGACGGCATTCTACACTGCTCCGGTGGTCTCGATGGCGCCCATGTGGATCGCCAAGGAGGCCGGATTTTTCAAGAAACAAGGCCTGGACGTAAGGCTCGTATTTATCGCCTCCGGTCCGCTGGGAACGACATCCATTCTATCCGGCGATGTCGATGTCGGGATCATCGGCGGGTTCGCCCCGACGAGGGCGATCTCTGGCGGGGCAAAGAATTTGATCATGATCGGCCAGAGCAAAAACCGTATGACCGGCGCGATCGTTGGCCGAAAGGAAATCGTCAGTGTCCAGGATCTAAAAGGAAAAAGGCTCGGCATCGATCGAGTCGGTTCGAATCCTGACATGTTCACTCAAGCCGCCCTTGGCCGATTCCAAATGGATCCGCTCAAAGATCTTCAATACATTCAGCTGGGAACTATCGGCCAGGGAATTCCCGCGCTCAAAGCGGGAACCATCGACGCGCTGACCACGAGCACGCCGCACGACCTTTTCGCGCAGCGACTGGGGTACAAGGTGATCCTCGATATCACGGCGATGAAGATTCCCTTTGCCGCGACGGTTCTGCTCTCCGCGCGCAACACCGTGGAGCGCAAGCAAGCCGACCTGCATAAGTTCATGCGCGCGTACGCCGAAGCCGTGCACTATTATCTAACGAACAGAGAGGGCACCGCTCAGATCGTCACCAAATATACTAAAGTCGATGACCGCGACGTGGTGACTCATGCAATCGAATCTGAGGGGGCGGCCATGGAACGAACCCTCCAAGTCGATCCCAAAGGGATCGAGCTCATCCTCGCGCTCATCGGCAAATCGATGCCGCAGACGACATCGGTGAAAACCGAGGAGTTCTATGATCCGCGATTCACCAATGAAATGCGCGACAGCGGTTTTCTAAAAAAATTGTGGGGAGACAAATTGTAATTCACTTGTTCAAGGTTCAACGTTCAAAGTTCAAGGTTGGGATCGAGGTTACGCAGTTCATTGAAGATCCGAACACTTTGAACATTGAACCTTGAACCAACGGTTCGGAGGGATCCGTTTAGAAGGAGACCGACATGATAGAAACCGAAGGACTCACCGGCTCCGATACTCTATTGCGCGTGCTTTCCCACATGGGCGTGCGGCCGGATAGAGCGAATTAGCTCCGGTCTGAAAATAGTAGGAGTACGAGGCAAGAGAAATAAATAATAAAACGTCTGAGACTAAATTTTTCGTCGCACGATTCTTTTGAGAAGCATATGGTGATGTCCCGAAGAGAGTCGACGAAAGATTCGACTTGTTCTTCGACATTCCGCCCAAAGATGAAACCAACAAAGAATAATTTTCGCTGGCTGCGTGCTTTTGTCGCTCTTTGGTCGATTTATGCTTGCGCCGTACCGGGTTTATCCTGGGCGCAGACTGCTTATTATCAAGGGAAGACCCTGACGATTCTCCGCGGTGGAACGCCGGGCGGCTACGGTGATTTACAGGCGCGCGCCCTGATTCCGTACTTGAAAAAATATATCCCAGGCGAACCCACAGTCATCATCGAGCATAAGCAGGGCGCCGCCGGCAGAACGGCAATCAATTACATTTACTCCGGAGCTAAACCGGATGGCCTCACGATCTGCGCGGTCGGCAACGTGCTGGTCAGCGGGCCGATCCTCGGCTTGGCCGGGACTAACTACGATCTGGACAAGCTCATTTATCTTGGCTCCACGGAAAGCGGCAGTCCCACCGCGTTCGTCACCCGGAAAGAAGCGGGGCTCGATAGCGTGGAGAAACTGCGGGCGGCGACGGGGCTTCGGATCGGCGCCAATTCGGTGGGACATATCACCTACATCAACGGGCGGCTCGCCGCTTATTTGTTGGGGTTGAAAGAGCCCAAATTCGTCGTCGGCTATTCATCTGCGGAGCGAGACGTGGCGCTGCTCCAAGGTGAGGTGGACGGCGGCTCCATGTCGAGCGCCACCATGCAACAGAATCCATCCCTTGCGGAAAAGGTGCACTTTCACACGATCATTACCGTGCCCAAAGGCCGATACATTCCACCCTATTCCCGCGCGACTCCCGAGATCGATAGCTTTGCCAAGAGCGAGATGGACCATCGGTTGCTGAACTTGTATAGGGCATTCGACTATCCGCGCTGGCCCTATATCTTGGCGCCCGGCACGCCGAAAGAGCTGGTCAGCATTCTGCGCGACGCTATGGCAAAATCGTTCAAAGATCCCGGCTTCGCCAAAGAATTCAAAAAGCTCACGGGCGTCGATCCCTCGCCGATACCGGCGGAAGCAATCGAGGCGGCCATAAAAGATCTACCGCGTGATCCCGAAACGATTGCGCTATACAAGCACCTCGCCGATCCCCGCCCAATGCCACCGCGTTGAAGCGATCTAATCTTTTCGTCACGCTTTTTTTTTGAGGCGGATACTGCGAGGTCCGAAAGGACAGCAGGCAAGATGACGAGAGGTGCAAAATGAACCTGGCCCTACCGGAAGCCGATGCCGCGACCGCGGCGGAGGTGCGCGATTGGCTCGACCGCTTCGCCGCTTGCGTGCGCGAGGTCGACTATGCGGCGGCGCGTCCGTTCTGGCACACCGACATCGTCATCTTCGGCACTTACCAGGAACTTGTGAAGAGCCTATCGGCATGGACCGAACGGCAATGGGACAATGTCTGGCCGCGCACGGCGGAGTTCCGCTTCGACCTGGCGAACACCATGGTCATGGCCTCGCCGGACAGCGCTATGGCGGTCGCGATCGCGCCCTGGACGAGTACCGGCTTCCAAGAAGATGGAACGCCCTTCGACCGTCCGGGCCGCGCCACGATCGTGCTGGCGAGACAGCCGGACGGGCGCTGGCTCGGCGTTCATTCGCACATGTCATTGGCGCGCGGCGTACCGCAGGATAGCCATGGGACACGCGAGGTGAAGGCGCAGTAGGTGAGCAAGTTTCGAAGGACCGTAAGATGCCGTGTGCCGCTGTTGCGGGTCAACAGCGGATGATCGCGTAGCTTCATATATACTCTTTGCGCCCAAACTAAGAAGTTAGACTCGGATCTCAGAAAGGAGCAACGGGTCTTGCCGTGCGTATACCCGCGTCATCGCTGTGCGCTTGATTTCGATTAACCAGATTACCACCATGGCGACTAAGTTCTACCTCCGCTGAAATAGTAATCAATCAAGACTGTCGGCTTTCGCCTCACACATTCTGCTCCACGGTAGGAAAAACCCTCTCATATCCTGGCTTGGCTCGTCCGCTCAAAATGGTCTTAAGCGGCCAGGATTTTTCACGACATGACAAAATTCCCCTCATTCGAAGAATCGTTAACATTGGTACAGGCCTTGCTCCAACCTTTGGCTTATCGATTCATGTCTAGAAAAAGTGGACAGTAGGGAGAGCGAAAATGAAGTCCATCGATGTAAATCTACATAAACCCAGTTACTGGCAGGTGGTATTCTTGCAGAGCAAAGTAAACGGCGCGACTTACAACGGTGAAGCTCTTCCACGGCGAAGGTGGGATTGGCCGAAAAATACGTACCTGCAGCGCCGCTTGCGACCGGATACGTATCTAGGTGTAGACGCCTCAAAATTCAACTAACAACCAGCATCACGCACGCCATTCAAGAATGTATGAAGCAGGTTGGACACTGGCATTGATACACGAAGAGCCATCCAAGGCACGAATTCGCTACACGATTAAGCATCGGAAAGGCGCGAAATGGATCGATTAGAGAACGAGGATATTGGAATGATTTGGGCGCGGCACTATCCTAAACGGACTGAGAGCGCATCGTCGATGTCGCTCTGTGTTACGCTTGCTATGATCATAAAACAGCGCGCCAAGTCCGTCCTTCAGGACAACGCCTGGCCCGACAAATTACGCCATGTCCTTTTAGCCGCTCGTATTCCGAAAGAGCAGTTTGACACGTTGGAAAATGAGCCAAAAGCTGAGTTGATACCAACGTTGCGGTGAGTCCGCAGCTCGGTCGCCATATTCACGTGCGCAACATTGATCCTTCACGTAAAGCACCTCCCCTCCTAAAGTCTACGCACTCCACTGGTGGGCAATTCGCGAATAAGAAATACCACGGGTTGACGTGGTCTAGCGGAACATGCGGCAGGAGTTTTCGCAGTCGAACCCGACGCCGTCGTTTCTCTTGGAAATGGGTGCTGTCCAGCGTCGCCTTAGCCACGCTGCTAGCAGCTCTACATTTCTAATCCATGCGACGGCGCTGTAACATTTACGGATTCCGAATATGTGCCACGTGTCGTAGACGGTGATCCGATTGGTAGGGGGCTGGCGAACGTATGTGCGCCTGATCGGAGTAGGCGGCCCAAGACGAAACACCAAAACAAGCCGGTTGAGTCTTTCGGTAAGGGAAGCGTCAGCATTCACCAAGCGAATGGCAGAGGGAAAGCGCATGCAGGTCGATTAGAAGTCTTACCTGAGGAGGCCGCAGATGGCGGCAGAATACAGAAGGAAAATCGGGGCGCAGACCTGGCATTTCTGCAGGAATTGCTCTTATTGGCCAGAGCAAGATTACGTTACGTTATTAGATTTTCCTCGTACTCATGAAATGTGCGGCGAATGCATTGCTAAGAAAAACCTTGGGGAAAGCGACAAGCTCCCGCCGAACAACAAGTAGCTCGTAAAGACGAGCGGGCGGGCTTGTGCTAAAAAACGCAGGTCTCACCGTTCTATATCGCGGTCAAATCCTGAGTGAATTATTGGGCCTGAGCGGTCTCGGAAGCAAATTGCGAGGGTAAAGGTTCGAAAGGTTCGGGGGCAGTCCTCTTGATTCTTAAATTCACTTTTTCGGTCTTTCAGCCACTGCGTCATCAAGCGCGTCGGATTCTCCCACCGCGCGCATAACCGCGTTGCCGACCGTATTGAAATACAGCCCTACTCGCTCCCCAATTCCTCCTCGTCCCGCTCAGAGAATCGGCACAAGTCTTGAAGTCTAGGACAACAGGTAATCATGACCGTGGAACTCGTGACCGTGGTGACCGTGTCTAGACTTACGAAACTTGCGCGCTCATTCTCTCGGCGCCTCCGAGTTCGGCGAGTGAGCCACGGAAGTCGGCAGGGAAACCTTCCGATTTACGGAAAAAGGGATTTGACTCAGCAACCAACGATTCACTAGAATCACGCGCCATCGGTCACGGACTGGTGGACCTTCATCCGACGTTAAAGATTGGTCTTTGGAGAATAGAATTTCGGACTTTACCAAACATTCGGAGAAATCAAAGGGGACATTGCTTTTTTCTTGTCAGATGAGCTTCGTACGAGGTAGATGGCTGTATGGCGCGTACAGCCCGGGCTGATGTAAGCTTAATCGCTGGCTTGCGATACTACGGAGGTCCGCTATGTCACCGAACGAAAGCATTCTTTTTACACCCCTCGCCATCGGCAAGCTCTCCATTACTGGACGGATCATTAAGACCGCGACCTCGGAAACGCGCGCCACGTCGGATGGCTTTGCCACGCAGCAACATATTGACTTCTACCTGCCGATGGCCAAAGGCGGCGTGCCACTCATCATTACCGGGAATGTCTACCCCAGTCTTGACGGCAAATCCACGCCATTACAAATGGGCGTAGATGACGACAGTAAAATTCCGGCGCTCAAGCAGCTGGTCGAGTCAATGCATGTGCACGGCACCAAGATCTTCGCGCAGCTGAATCATTGTGGACGCCAGGTTATTCCTAGCTTCGCCGGATTACCCGAGGCATTGTCCGCGTCGAGCGTCAAAGACTTGTCGACCGGCACGCGACCGCGTGCGTTGACCGTGGCGGAAATCGAACGCATCGTGCAACAGTTCGCTGACGCCGCTGCCCGCTGCAAGGAGGCCGGCTTCGACGGCGTGCAGATTCACGCCGGACACGGCTATCTAGTCAATCAGTTTCTCACGCCGTACACCAACAAACGCACCGACGACTACGGGGGCTCGTTCGAGAAGCGCATGCGATTCTTGCGCGATCTATATCGCGCGATGCGCGCGCGTGTCGGTAAGGACTACCCGGTGATCATCAAGCTCAACGGGTCCGATTACCTGCCGCTGCGGCCCGGCTTAAAAACGCCCGAGCTGGTTAAGATCGCGAAGGCGATGGAGCAGGAAGGCATCGATGCTGTCGAGGTGTCCGTCGGCCAGTACGAGTCCGGCTTTCCGATGGTACGTGGAACCTTCGGTCGCTGTTTGAGCCATATGGCGTCGGGGGGCGTGCGCCATCTGGCGCTGTGGCGCAGGATTGCTTTCAATTTGTTCTGGCCGTTGATGGCGCTTCTTTTCAACCTCCTCTTTAAACGTCGCGAAGGTTTCAATCTTCACTACGCGCGCCAATTCAAACAAGCGTTATCCATTCCGGTCATTTGCGTCGGTGGGTTTCTTAGCCGGAAAGCAATGCAGGCCGCCATCGAACAAAGTCTGTGCGACGCGGTTTCCGTCGGCCGCGGGTTTATCGCCGATCCGCTGCTGTATCGCCACTTGCACGATGGAACCTCGGGACCGCGGTGCGTGGATTGCAACGCCTGTGTCGGACTCATCGGCACGCAGCCGGTCGACTGTTATCACCCCAGAATACGCGCTGAAAAAGACGCGATGCTGGCGGCGATGGAAAAATAAAACGTCGCCGGGTAAGCACAATTGTCAATCCTTGATCTAGAATCACGCGCCATTGGGTAACGGACTCCGAACCTCCATCCGGTGTAAAGGATTAGTCAATGAAAATTAGAGTTTCGGCCTTTACCGAACATTCGAGGAGAAATTATTTATGGCGACGAAACTAGGCTTTCGGATTGTTATTGCCTTCTCGATTATTTTTCTTTTAGGCATAAATCTTTCGCCTGCCCAAGAACCTTATTTCAAAGGCAAGACGATTCGCATCATCGCGGGTTTTCCCGGCGGCGGTGGAGTAGACGCGGAGTCTCGGATGCTGGCGCGCTTCTTACCGGCTAGCATTCCGGGGAATCCGACGATCATCGTGCAAAACATGCCCGGGGCCGGCGGCACGGTCGCCAGCAACTGGTTCGAACAATTTGCCAAGCCCGACGGCTTGACGCTTCACTACACCAGCACCACCAGCATCAATCAGCAGGCGATGGGCGTTAAAGAGGCCAAACATGATCTCAGAAATTGGCCGGTGATCGGCAGCGTTCGCCGTGGAACTTCCGTGGCTCTGATCCGGAAACAAAGTCTCAGTCGCCTCACCGGCGCCGGCGAACCTCTCAAAGTCGGTGTCCGATCGGGAGACGAGAGCTGGAACGCGATCTTTATATGGGGAGCGGAGTTTTTGAAATGGAACGTGCGCTGGGTGCAAGGCTATCCCGGCGGAGGAGAGATTCTTCTCGCCTTCGAAAGAAACGAAACCGACATCTACCCCACCGCCACTTTGCCCACGCTGCGCAAGCTCGTCGGCGAGGGTTTTCACCCGTTCGTCCAGCAAGGCATGCTGACCGCAGCCGGGTCATTCCAACGGAGGTCCGAGTTCCCCGATGTGCCGGTGTTTGACGATGTCGCGAAGGAGCAACGACCAAGCGGGACGCCGTGGCAAGCCTATACGATCTGGGCGGGATCAGACAGCGTGGGCCGTCCGTTTCACGCGGCGCCGAAAACGCCGGCGGAGATCCTGCGCGTTTTGCGAGACGGCTTCGCCCGCATGAGAGAAGGTGCGGAATTTAAGGCTGAAGTGAAAAGAGTCAGCGGCGAAGATGCGCAGATACTCTTGGCCGACGAAGCGGACCCCATCCTGCGGCAACTCTTGATTGTGTCGCCGGCGATTCAAGACTTTACCAACGGCCTGATGAAAAAATATTTGAGCCGATAAACGAACCCAAAACTCTTGTCTGACTTGCAAAACTTGCTCGATCCCCATTTTTTCCGAGTCCGGCTCATTCTCTGCGCGCGTCCAAGATAGGCAACTTGTGCAAGTTAGGCACGGAAGTGGTTTAGCCTTCTGCTCCTACAAGTTTTTGTGAAAAAAAGTTCTCACCCTACTCTGGTAATCGGCAGCCAGCTGGCCGTGAGCGCCACCGTCATTGAACCAAAATTCAGCGCGGGAATTCTTTGCCAGTGCTTCCTGCAATAATTGCGCATGGGAAAAGGGGATCACGGCATCAGCCGAGGAATGGATTAAGAGAATGGGAACCGTGCTATTGCGGACTCGTTCTTCCGGTGAGACATCTCTTAGGTCGATGCCAAGAAAAAGCTTGGCCCACAAACCGACAAGATAGGCGATGGGATAATTGAGCACGGGAATTCTAAAGAGCTGCAACGCCATTTGCGCGAGACTGGCGTAACTCGATTCTGCAATGACCGCTCTGATCTCGGGAGCCTTCTCGATCGCCATCAAAGCCACGGCGCCACCCATGGAGAACCCCCACACGCCCACTTCTTTTACCCCTCTCGTTTTGAGAAATTGAATGGCCGCCAGGAGATCCTCGACCTCTTTGGCTCCGGCGGTGGAATAGCTCCCCTCGCTTTTCCCCAGATAGCGAAAATCGAACAATAGAAGGTTGAAATCTTCATGCAGAAACGCCAAGGCAGGCAAGATGTCTCCCTTGTCCGCGGGATAGCCATGAAGCAGAACCAGGGTCTTCCCGGTAGTTTTAATGGATGGGATATGCCAACCGCGAAGCGTGAGTCCGTCTGCCGTTCTGAACGACACGTCCTGGTAAGCCAGCTTTAGATCGCGCGGGGTGAGTGAGGAAACCAATTTCGGCGGGCGAATGGAAGAATAAAAACCCCAAAGGCTGATAATGACCAGAAAGGAAAAGACGACAAGGACAACGCGGAGGATAGTTGCGCTCACACGGGGCGCATTCTCCCCGGCCGAGAGAGGGTTGTCAACTCCGGTCTGTGGCCCTGCTTTCGCGATAGAGATTCAACCGGCATTACGTAGTGAAAGATTATTGGAGTAAGGAGAGAGGGAAAAGGATAACAGGAGAAGTGGTTTAGGATGAAAGAGCCGAGGCGAGAGCGATTGCGCCCTGGACGAGCACCGGCTTCCAAGAAGATGGAACGCCCTTCGACCGTCCGGGCCGCGCCACAATCGTGCTGGCGAGACAGCCGGACAGAACAACGCGCTTGTAATCCCGGCAGGGCTAGCCTTCGCACGGGCCATCAAACAGCGAACTGAGTTGAATTTGTACGGAGCGACAAGCGGCACCCCAGTCTCTTGGGTACGTACCTGGCAGCCTCCACGGTTTACGCATCGCTGTTCAAGAAGTCCCCCGTCGACGTGCAATACAGCGCTGGAATTGAGGCGGGACCCGCAACCGAGCACGGTCCAGCAAGACGATTATGGAAATCTTGAGGGACGCCTTGATCGGAGCTGTTTACCGGGTGATATTAGAGATACGTTCTGACTCGGATCGCTTTTGTGTGTCAGGTTCTCTTTTGCAGGAGGAGACGCGCAAATGGCTATGAAGTTTCGCGACCATCCGCTCATAGCCATGACGGAAATCCAATCAAATCTCGCACGGACATGTCATGAGAAGCATATTCGGTGATTTACTAGCAATTCTCGCGGCCCTGTGTGCCTTGTTCGTACTGGTTTCCGAAGATAGAAGGAGCGTGTCGAGCGGATCGGGAACGGTCCACTCGGGAAGAACTGCGGATGTCGGTGACTTGATGGAAGCAATTATCCTCCAGCGCCTGAGATCGAGCTACGACAAATATCCGAGTACAGATCGGATAATCCAAGCGCAGCAAACTTTGAAAGATGATGGTATTTACTCGGGGCCGGTGGACGGCAAGATGAACGAAAGGACGAGCGAGGCTATAAGGTTGTTTCAACGGTCAAACCAACTTAATGCGACTGGGACCCTTGATGAGGACACGGCACAAGAGTTAGGTCTTCAACAAAAATGATTCACAAATATTTCTCTACAAACCGCTGATTTGATGCCACTCGGTTAATAAAAACTCGCCACGTTATAAGCCGTATAATTTGGATTGGAGCTTGCCCGGATCGTAGCCGATGAGTGTTTGATCCCATACTCTATCTGATCCCCCTTGAATTGACGCCGCACTTGGCGATATGAGTGCCAGAGAAAATTGCTGCTGTGGATAATTCAGCAGTTGAATCAAACCCCAAACTCGTCCAAGTCGGAGACCACTGCTCATTATTGATGGGTGAACGATGCTCGACCCCGAACGAATCAACGACCGACGATTACTCCTTCAACGACTCCGCGAACGCACCGCAAAGCAAGAGATTGCCGAGCAACAGCAAACATGGAAACTGCTCGAAGAAAAAACTCTAGCGACTATCGAAAGACTCGCGGCGTGTAAAAACCCCCACAGATTTTGATTCAAACTGAGACACTACCGAGCGATTGGTGACCGGATCAAATTTGCCCCCTACACGATAACCTCCTCGTTTAACTCGGCGGGGTGTCGGAAAGCATTAAATCACGGAGCAGGGTCATCAATTCTGAGAGATTAATGGGTTTGGTCAAGTAACCGTCCGCGCCAAGTTTGATGCACTCGGCGCGATTCTCTTCCGTTGGATATCCGGTGACCATAATGACACGCGTCGATGGACTGCGCTTTTTGATTCGCGCCAGGACTTCAATGCCATCAATCGGAGCCATTTTGATATCGAGAATAGCGACGGAGAAGTCTACGCAATCGACATAGACAAGTGCTTGGCGGCTATCGAGCGCGGTAGTTATTCGATAGCCTTCTTTGGAAAGAACTCGGTCTACCAGCACCAAAAAGTTTGGTTCGTCGTCCACGAAAAGAAGAGACGGTTGCATGATGCGTTAAACCGATCGGTCGGCGCTTACTATGTCGTCAAGGTACACGCACTCTAGTATAGAATCGAAAACGGGAGCAACCTGCTCGCCCGGTTCTTAATTCGAATCTTTTCGTTACAGCGCAACCAGATAACATAAAAAAACCGTCACGCCGCTCGTCGTGAAAAATCGTTCCGTTGAAATCGGTTATGAGGGTCGAGATTTCGCGAGCACAGCGTTCTGCTAGTGACTTGGTCCGGGGCAGGAATCAAGATGTGGTATCCAGTTGCGGTTACCTGCCCCGGCGACTGCAACCTTGAGCAAGGGCCGTACCCTGATTTTTGAACAGACGGTTGGTAATTTATAAAGGAATCAGATCCACCTGTGAGAATTTGACGCGCTTTGACTGAACGGTAACTTCGCCTGTTTAAAAGCAGGACTAAATGTAATCGGGTTAGAGCGTCGATTTCTCCTTGCAAAAAAGTGAAGGGTTGCTTCGATTGTCGGTGATGCGGCATAGGTTTCGTAATTGAGGCAAAGCAAGCATGGCATCAGTGTGGCGCATTCCGAGTTCCAATGACTCAATTTCGAATTTGTAATGGGTCGAATCAGAGTGGATCGCTTTTTCGGTCGACTTTCTGGCACTGCTGTGACCGAATAGCATGCTGGTTAAATTGGTTTTCGCGGTGTAGTATTCTCCAGCCGATAACAAATTATGCTTTTATGCAACATCGTGGCTGGAGCGCTCATTGCCAGCGTTTCTATTGGCTTAACGCCAGATTGGATTCAGGCAGGGGAGGTTAGAAATCGACCTCCAGCTGATCGCATTGTTGTCCCTACAAGAATCAAGCCGCTGGATATTAACTCTGCACCGATTGACCACCTGAAAGCGCTTCCAGGCATTGACGAAGCTCACGCACAAAGAATTGTCGATAATCGTCCTTACCAGAAAAAGGACGAACTGATCTCAAAAAAGGTCGTTCCTGATGCCACGTTCAAAAGGATCAAGGATCGGATCATAGCCGTGCAGAGTAGAGGGAGCTAAGGGGAAAACGGTCGCCGTTGTGCTAAAACCCACGCCCTAATGAATTCCGGTAAAGCAATGTGTCAGATAAAAGACGAAGACATAGGCCCTCTTTGGACTGAGCGAGTACGAGCATCATTTGAGTTTCGCGAATTGAAAGTTAGGTGGAATATTTAACGATCTGCCTGAATTCAAGCCTTCCCATAACGTCACGCCCGATCACGATGATAGCACTGCCCTGAGGTCTGCCTGCGCGGCCTTAGTCGCTGCTCGCGATTGGATTGACGAGCATAAGTCAGACTGAAATCACCCCCCTTTTGACATTTGTGGTCGATTTGCCGTAAAAATCGACCCTCCATCGGAGGGTGCAACATGATCGACACATATGAACCCCTGAACAAGCGATTTCCAATTCTCGACGTTGTTATCAAGCATCTAAGCTGTAACGACTCGGAGAAGAAGCTTATAAAAGAACTCTTTGTCACTATTTACGGTGTTGGCTATAGCGATGCAAAAGACCGATGACCCATTGCTAGGCAGGGAAGAGGCCAAATGCGGAGTTAAATAGTTGATGCCAGTATTTTACCTGCGTCACGATTCGTTCGAAAGTGAAAATCTATACAACGCTAGACTTGGCCAGATTTCCTGTCACACCGCATTACAAAACGCCTAGCGCACCGCAATCAAATCCGCGATGGGAACTTTGAGAGCGGTAGCAATTCTTTCCATCGTTTCAAGTGTGGGGTAATGCTTTGAGGCCTCGATGCGCGAGGGGTTTGCAGAATCGGCGGCGGGGCTAGCTCAATCTTGCAATTCCTACTTTTGCTGAGAAGAGTTATTTTTCTTGGCGCGCAACCGCTCGATCAGAGCTGTCACCTCGTTAAGACTGGCGCCGATCTCGGCCTCGGCTTTGTTCATCTCCTCGGCCGGCGCACCCTTCTCAACGCAGTCCTCGTACCCTGTCACGGCGACGCCAAATAGCTTCAGCACGCGGCGTGTTTCATCGCTTGGCATGACTTGACTCCTACGGCCGGAGCTTTGAGAATCTCCAGCTTGCGCAGTTTCCTTCCCGTAACCAAGCCGCTCTCATCCAATCCTCTCGCTTGGTAGTATCCGCGAATCATTTCCTTGAGTTCGGCAGCCGTCAAAACTACACCGTGGGCGACAGGGGTGGGAAGAGCCTCGCTCAACAGCCGTGGCGGAGCCAGTCAAGAGCGCGCACGATGTGAACAATGAGCGGCTCGCCGTCGAATTCGAGCAGCGCCTTGGCTCCGCCTATACGCGAGCTTTTGCCGCCGGTGAGAGATAAGTCATTTGGCCTCTGCCTGCTCGGATCGGCCGCCTTTGGGTTTCCCTTCATTCGCATCGTCGGACGGCGCGCCGCTGTCCAACCAAATTTTGAATTCGTTCATGGAATGCGCAAGCTTCCACTCGTCATAAATGGCGCGCGCCATGGCGGTCACGGCTCCGGACGATTGCGGTGCGCATGCCAGAGCGCTATGAAGCAGCCACTCTTCGAATGCTTCAGGATTCGGATTCTCTTGCACTGCGCGCTGGAGCAGCTCTCGCTTTATCGTCAGACCTATAGCGTCGGGCGTTTGGTCGCGCTTACGGCTTCGCCGCCGTCCTTCGGCAGCTTCGAGCGCGGCGAGTAAAGCGCCGCAAACCTGCGCAGGTCGTAGCGTCGAATGACTCATGTTCGCCAAGACAAGATCCTCTCGCTGAATCTCGGCTTAGGTATAATTTTGATGTCGAGGGAATAGCCTGCCCCCTCGGGGCGTCGGTAGCCTTGCTGCAGGGCCGCGATATCGAGATCCACGCTGGCCAGATCATCGACCATGACGTTGGCGGGCGGACTGCCCTGAAGCGTGGTAAAAGTTTTGACGTAACCGAGACAGCGCTTGCACGCGTCGATCGCGCCATTCGAGCCGCTTTTCTCCGGCACGAGAGAGACCAGCTCTTCATGGTCCGTCGTGCCGCAATACGGGCAAGACAAACACTGAGCTTGCCAACCGCCACCGCAGCGCCCGCAGCGCAGGTAGCGGCTGCGCTCGATCCCTCTCACTTCGGCTAAGGCCGGCCAGGCGCCGCACACGGGGCAATAGCCTTCCGTCCAGCTTTCAGCGATCGAAGACGCCCAGCGGCGGTTGCAAGCTTGCAGGAAAGGAACCGGTATGAGGAGCGCTACAGCTTGGAGCGCGTCCACGTCCACGTCAAGCTCAACGGCGGCCTCGCCAAGCCACTTGCCGTTCTGGCAGAGCGAGGATTTGAATAGATCGACGGTGTTCAAGCGCTTCTGCGGGACTCCATTGAGCGTCGACATCTTTGGCGCGCCGCTTCGATACGCGGCTCGCATCAGCCGTTCCGACCAACGGCCTACAGCAGTAATGTCCATGGAGAGCGTGGCGCCTGCCAGCAGCGGAACTTTGCTTTCTTGGGACTCCGGTGGCTCGGCAACCGACGCCTCCCACTGCGAATCTGTCGCTTCACGCAGGACTTCCTCGATGACAGTAAGCCACGGCTGCCACTCCGGATACTGGCGACCCAGATCCAGCACGGCCGTATTTAAGGAAGTGGTCATCGGCGGCTCAGCTCATGCGCCTGGTTGGCGGGGTCTAAAGGTGGATGTTTAGCGGGAATAATCTTCGGCGTTTTCCAGAAAGGTTGTGAGCCTTCGTGCATTTCCACGAATTTGCCTCGGTTGCCCACGTCAGCACCCGGACCGCCGCCGCGCGTCCGCGTCGTCTCCGGGCTCGCGCAGCCGACAAGGTAGAACGAAAGAGCGGTTAGAAGGATCACCGCAAGATTCACATCACACTCCTTGAGCCGAGAAGACGATCACCAGGCGAAGAATAAAGCCGCCGACCAAGATCAATGCAGCCGCCGTCGTCACGTTACGATCGCCAAGCCATTCTCGGCGCCAAAAGAGCGCCAAAGGAATAAGCATTCCCAGCACGATGACGCCGAAAAAGAGCAGGAGGCCCCAGGCGTTCAGCCATGCGCGGAATACGGGCCCGAGCGATATCATGACGCCGATCAAAACAAGAAATTCCAACGCGACGACCCATGTGTCCATGCGGTGCAGCGCGACAAGACCGGGCATAGTCCATCGGGATCGTTGCGCGAGGAGAATCATCAATGCGGCCGATATCGATGCAGCCGAAACGACGAAAAGCATACCGAGGAGAGGAGTGTCCGACCAGATGGGGCGGTTGGTCACGGCGAGAAGGACCCCCGTGTAACCGGCGACGTAGAATCCGAAAAGTCCGCCAATCAAGCCGATGATGCGCCCCAGCATCGAAGGCGGGCGAATTCTGCGTCCGGCCGGCCAAGCCAAACGATCGTCTTCAGCAAGGGCTCCGAGAAAAGATAGCAAGGCGAATACTCCGAATATCAAAAGCGCCCAGGATCCGACCGACATGGGGGACCAATATTTGAACATCGGGCGAAAAGTGTTCGACTCGATCAGCATATGCCAGAAGCGCAGCGGCCGAGTAAGATCGAGAGTCAACAGCAAGCCGCTGATCACGATACACGGGAACGCGATGTAATAGCCCAGGCGCGCGAGCGGGCGGTCTTCTTCTCTTCCGAAGAAATCGATGAGCACCGCCAGAAAATAACTTCCTCCGGCGAGGCCGCCGAAAAAAAAGTAAAAAACAATGAGCCAACCCCAATCCGGCGGCGCGCTAAAATAGGTGCTGGAGGGAAACGTATTCATGGCCGTTCCTCCCGACCTTCGACACTGGCGCCGCGATTGCGAAAATTGATGACCCCCATCAGACCGACCAGAACGGCGCCCAAGACGGAGAACCACGAGCCGGATGCGAGATTGCGCGTGGGCATTTTCGGGTCGGGCGGCAAGCCGTAAACTTCCGGTTTATCCACCAGCAAGTAAAATGAGTTCAGACCGCCAAGCATTTTTTCATCCGCGCCGTAAAGATACGCGCGGCTCTCGCCCGCCTTCTGGAGTTGGGCAACTCGCTGGTTGGCGGTCTCGCGCAGCTCCCGGATCGTGCCGAACTGAATCGAATCGGTCGGGCAGGCCTTCGAGCAAGCGGGCTCCATACCGACTTGAAGCCGATCGTAACAGAGCGTGCACTTTTGGGCGATTCCCGATGCCGGGTTGATATCGATGACGCCAAAAGGACAGGCGGAGATACAGTCTCGGCAGCCGTTGCATGCGTCGGACTGAATGACGACCGTGTCGAACTCGGTGCGCGCGATCGCACCGGTGGGACAGACTTCGAGGCAAGGCGCGTTCACGCAGTGCTTGCACACGTCGCTCATCAAGAGCCAGCGCCCGTCCTTGCGATCTTCAGTGAACTGCTCGATGAATTTTACATGGCGCCAGTGGATGCCGTCGAGCTTGCGCGTGTTGTCATAGCTATCGCCGCTCAACGTATTCACGCCGCCGTTGGTGCTGGGCAACTGATTCCATTCTTTGCAGGCGACCTCGCACGCCTTGCAGCCGATGCAGACCGTCGTGTCGGTGTAGAATCCCATTGGCTCAGGCATAAAACCTCCTAAGAAGAATTGGAGTGTTGGACTGATGGAGTGTCGGGTTTCGGCAAATCATTACTCCAGTACTCCATTATTCCATCACTCCATTCTTCGTCACGCTTTCTCCACGTTACACACAAACGCTTTTCCCTCGTGCATCGAAACGTTCGGATCAGCGATGAGGGACGTCAGCTCGTTGACCACGTCGCCGGTCGATAAGCCTTCATAACCCCAGTGCCAGGGCATGCCGACCTGGTGGATGACCTTGCCGTCGATCTTGAATGGCTGCATGCGCCGCGTGACCAGAGCCTTCGCGCGGATCTGCGTGCGCGGGCTGGAGATTTTGCACCAGTCGAGATTCTTGATGCCTTTCTCCTGCGCCAGCTCGGGACTGATCTCGACGAAAAGTTCGGGCTGCAACTCGGTTAGCCACGGCAACCAGCGGCTCATGCCGCCCGCCAGGTAGTGCTCGGTCAGCCGATACGTGGTGATCACATACGGGAACTTTGGATCGCCTAGCTTCGCCAGCTCGTTGCCGGGATCCTTCCAGTATTTGATGACCGGGCTATTTTGCTGCTTGTAGAGCGAGTTATTGACCGGCGACTCGACCGGCTCGTAGTGCGTCGGCAGCGGCCCGTCTACCAGGCCTGCCGGCACGAACAGCCAACCCACGCCGTCCGGCCGCATAATGAAAGGAGCGGTGCCGGGGAGCGCATCCATGCCTGCCGCGCCTGGCTTCGCTTTGTCGGTGGGCGGTTTCGTCGCGATGTAGTCCGGCACATCATAGCCGACCCATTTTTTCGCCTCCCCATCCCACCATACCCACTTTTTCCTCTCGCTCCATGGCTTTCCTTCGGGATCGGCGGAGGCGCGATTGTACATGACCCGCCGGTTCGCCGGCCATGCCCAGCCCCACTCCAGTTGAGCGCCGGGTTTGCCCGGCGCGTCAGGTGTGCGTCGATCGGCGAGATTCTTGCCCGCCGCCGGCAAAACCCCCGAGTAAATCCACGACGCGCACGTTGTCGAACCATCGTCCGCCAGCTCGCCGAAACCAACGCAGTGACGCGCGGGATCTGCCGTGAAAAAGCCGTTGAGCTCTTTTAGAATTTTCAACGCCGAAGGCTCGCCCTTCTTGCGCTCGTTTTCGTTCTCGTGCTCATAATCCCAGATGAGATTTTTAAAACCCTCGTCGCGCGGCGATGTCGATTGCGCGTAGAGTTTCTTCAAGCGCTTGCCGAGATCGTAGTAAAACCAGGTATCGGACCGGCAATCGCCGGGCGCCTCGGCGGCTTTGTGATGAAATTGCAGCAGGCGTTGCGTGTTGGTGAACGTGCCTTCGACCTCGGCGACCTGGGTGGCGGGCAGGAAAAAGACTTCGGTCTTGATATCCGCGGTCTTGACTTCGCCCTTCTTGACCTCCGGCGCATTCTTCCAATAAGTAGCGGTCTCGGTGAGCCAGTTATCTTTCACGACCAGCCATTCGAGCTTCCTTAGCGCCGACCGGTCCAGCTTGGCATTCACTGACGTGGCCGGATTCTGCCCGACGCAAAACATCCCCTTCACCCTGCCTGCGTTCATCGCCACGAACATGGCCATGTGCGAGTGGTCGCCAAGAATCTTCGGGTGCCAGTCCCAGCCGAATTGGTTTTCCTTGGTGGCAGCGTCCCCATATATGGACTTCAGATACGAAACGACGAATTTCGGCATGTTCGCCCAATAGCCCGTCGGCAGAGTCTCAGCGGCGAGGTAATCGTGCAAGGTGTCGTGTTTCTTGAGCGCCGTCGGCGCCGACATATAGCCCTGGATCGAGTGGTACAGCGTGGGAACGTCCGTCGAGCCCTGGATGGAGGCGTGGCCGCGGAGCGCCATGACGCCCGCGCCGGGCCGGCCGATATTCCCCAGGAGAAGCTGAAGCAGCGCGCAGGCGCCGATGATTTGCACTCCATAGGTGTGCTGCGTCCAGGCAACGGCGTAGGCGAATGAAGTCGTCCGCTCCGCGCCCGAATTCGCCAGAATGGTCTCGGCGACTTTTAGAAACATTTCCCTGGGACAGCCGGTGCTCTTCTCCACCATCTCCGGCGTGTAGCGCGCGAAATGCTTCTTGACGATCTGGAAAACCGTCCTCGGATTCTGCAGCGTGTCGTCGCGGAGAACCGCTGGCTTCACCAGGGACGCCACCAGTGGCGCGAATGGCGGCCCCTGCGACGACTTAGCCGCTGCCTGAGCTGTCTGGGGCGCGTCTTTTTGCCCGGTCGCGCCGGTACTGACCTTGGTCTCGCCGGACCGGGCGGTCGACGCGGCAGCCTCCCCCTGCGCCCCAACTTTGGTGCGAGCATACTGCCAGCTCGCGCCGTCGTACTGATTGGTGAAACCGTTGAACGGCCATTCGTTTACCCCGCCCTTGGATTGCAGTAGTCCCGAAAAAACTCCGTCCAGGTCTTCGGTGTCCTTGAAGTCCTCGTTGATGATCGTCGCGGCATTCGTGTAGTTCACCACGAAGCTCTTGAAGAACGGATCTTTGTTCCACTTCTCGCTGTTGATCACGTAATTGATGACACCGCCCAGGAAGGCGATGTCCGATCCCGCGCGGACCGGAGCGTAAATATCAGCTACTGCGCTGGTGCGGGTGAAACGTGGATCGACGTGGATGATCTTGGCGCCGTGCTCGACCTTAGCTTTCATAGGCCAGCGGAAGGCGACGGGATGGTTTTCCGCCATATTGGAACCCATCACGACGATGCAGTCGGAGTCGGCCATGCTCCGAGGATAGAGTGTCGCTGCGCCGCGGCCGAATCGGGTCCCCAGACCGGGGACGCTAGAGCTGTGTCATATCCGTGCCTGATTCTCGATGGCGACCACTCCCAGGCCGCGCATGAGTTTCTGGCAAACGTGGTTGAACTCGACCTCGAGCGTGGCGCCGCCCAACGCAAAGATGGCGGGCGTCATGTTGACGAGCTTGTCATTGGGAAGCTTTTCGATGAAGGTCTCGTCCCGCGTCTTTTTGGTCAGCTCGGCGATCCGAGTCATCGCGCGCTCGATGTCCCACACTTCCCAATCGGCCGCGCCCGCGGCGCGATGCAGGACTTGCGTAGGACGATTCGGATTGACGTGAAGCTGGAAGATAGCCGCTCCCTTGGGGCAGAGCGTTCCCTCATTGTGGGGGCTACGAGGATCGCCTTCGATGTTAACGATCTTGCCGTCGATGGTGTGGATGAGCGTACCGCAGCCGACCGAGCAATAAGGACAGACGCTCGGGGTCACCTTGGCATTTTTGATTCGTAGCTCTTGAGCTCGGGCGACAACCGGTCCGAGATTGACCCCGGAGCCGGCAAGGCCCGCCAATGCGGTACCGCCGGCTGCGCCAACGGAGAACCGGAGAAAGTCACGCCTGGAAACTTCCATGGACGCACCTCCAATATTTACCGAGAGGGGGAGATAAAACTGAGGCACCATTAAACATACCCGAGACGCTTGTCAAGTGGAATTTTTGGTCTTTTGTGGTAGGAAAATGAATCTGGACAGGAGTATTTGGTCTTTTCAACCTGCAGTGATCGAACTAAATCTGTCTGATCCCTTAACGATTGGCGCCGCTACGCAGCGCCGTGATTCTCTTCCCCAAACGCGCTGCGGCGATGCGGGCGAGGGACTTCAACCGCAGCTCGAAAAAGCGGCAATTCGACCAGCCGATTGCGCAGCCGCATCATCGAATCTGTCACGTCGGCAAGATCCTGTCGAGCGCTGTTTCGCTCGGCCTCCAGCTAAGCAGCTTGAGCCTGCAAAATATCAACCTCGCGAGAAAGCTGTGCGCTAAACTCCTTTAACTGCCGGCACTCAGGGACGGGTTGATTCGTGCGCTTGGCGCAGATTTCGGTAGTCCAACGCCAAAAGTTCGTGTTGACGGTTTGCCAATCGTTGCAGTGTGAGATTCCGGCACGCGCTGCCAATGTATTATTGGTGATCAGGCTCCGCAGGGATATGCAAAGCTCTTCCTTTCATTTGCCGCCGGGAAGCGGCGGTGATTCAAGATTTCGGCAACGGTTTGAGAAAATCACATATTGGGCGGTAAAAAAGCGAAAGCAGGTGATTTTACCGCACCGCCTTCTCGCGAAGCTGAAATCGAAGACCTGACTCGGTGTAATCTCTTTGGTGGCGGCGCCTAGGGTCTTCTGCGTGAACTCGATGGCGCCTTTCATCCAGTTTTCATCGACCGATCCGTCGACCGACTGGCGGGTCAAGTAGAGACTCGTAGAGCTGGTCTATCAACATCGGATCTTTGATTTGCTCGGGAGATGGGTCGTGCTGAGCTAGGCCGCGGTTTGACGGCACACCGAAAAAGGGACAACAAATCCCTGAGGAGGCGTTCGATGACCAAGCGAAAGAGCTTTAGCCCGGAGTTCAAGCGAGAAGCGCTGCGGTTACTAGAGACGCGCACAAAAGCCCGCCAGATCTAGCCCGTGGACTCGGTTCGCGGCGCAATCAATCCGCGATGGGCATTTTGCGCGTGGTAGTCATGCGATCTACCGACTCAAATGTGGCACGATGCTTTGAGGTCTCGATGCGCGAAGGGATTGCGCGAATCGGCGAGGAGGCCAGCTCAATCTGCCAATTCCTATTTTGCTGAGAGGAGTTATTTTTCTTGGCGCGCACCTGCTCGATCAGAGCTGTCACCTCGCTCAGACTGGTGGCGATCTCGGCCTCGGCTTTGTTTATCTCTTCGGCCGGCGCGCCCTTCTCAGCGCGGTCCTCGTTCCCTGCAGCGCCTCACCCTGTTGCGTAGCTTTGCTCATTTACCGCTTGCCGATCGCCTCGGGATTGAGCACGTTGATGGGGTGGCCGCCCGCGTAGGCGAGAATCTGATCGACCACGAGTCCGTAGTAAAGCTCATAGTTCTCCCTTTCGACGTAGCCCAGATGAGGGGTGGCGATCACGTTATTCATTTTGAGTAGCGGGTGAGACGCGCCGATCACAGGTTCCTCTTCAAACACATCGACTGCTGCGAAGCCCGGCCGCCCGACCTTTAGAGCCTCGACGAGCACGCCTTCGGCGATGACGCCTGCGCGGCTCGTGTTGACGATCAGCGCGGTGGTTTTCATGCGCGCGAGATCCTCGTCTGTAACGATGCCGCGCGTATCAGTATTGAGCGGGATGTGGAGACTCAGGATGTCGCATTCGGTGAAGAAGGTGCTTCGGCTTTGCGCGACTTCGTATCCGTCCTCTTTCGCCCGCGCCAGTGATCCCTCTCGACCCCAGCATATTACCCGCGCGCCAAACGCGCGTCCCGCATGCGCCACCAAACTGCCGATGCGGCCATAAGCGTAGATGCCAAGGGTCTTTCCCTTCACGCAAACCCCGAGCGTCGATTGCCAGTGTCCCTCTCTCAGCCTCTTAACTTCGTACGGGATGTGCCGCAGCGCGGCGAAGATCAGGCCCCAGGTAAGCTCCGCGGTCGGGTGCGGCGTAGCGAAGCCAGCCGCCGAGATGACCACGCCGTGCTCGGTGCAGGCAGCGATATCGATGTGTCCCGTGCTGCGCCCGGTCTGACTGATGAGCCTGAGCTTGGGCAGGCGTTCGATCAGCGCGCGCGGCATGGGCGAGCGGCCCTGGGTGAGGATGACCGCTTCAGTGTTTTTCAAGCGCTCGGCGAGACGAGCCGGATCCTTTTCCGTATCGTTATAGACCAGCACCTCGTGGCCCTCGAGTTTCCCGAAGCAGCGAAGCGTGCGAAAGGCGTCTTGATAGTCATCGATCACCGCGATCTTCATCGAAAGCCTCCATTACGCTACGGAAACGAAAGGTTCAAACCGTTCAAACCGTTCAAGCAGTCCGCGTCTCACCTCTGAAATCTTTTTGACCAGCCGAAATTACTGACAGTCTGACGGCGTTGCAACCTGAAGTAAGGCTTTTCGGATGCGACGAAGTTTGACCGACGTGAGCGCATTGGATATAGAATGCAACCGTTCTGCGGATGCTGTGCGGTCGTGACAACGTAAAGCCAGAAAAGTACGAAACTCGAAATTCGCAATTCGAAACAAATCCGAATGATCAAAAAGCAAAAAGGGTGTCGAGTTATGAGTGTCAAGGGATAAGGGATTTTCCCCTCGACACCCGACCTCGACCCTCGCTTGTTTCGGATTTCGAGCTGCGGATTTCGGATTTGATTTTAGTGAAAATCGAGTAAGGAGACAGGCAAAATGAAGCACAGATTAAGAAATCTTACCCCGATGATGCTCGTTTCCGCGATTGCGCTGGGTTCCGGGATAGCGGCGGGACAGACTTATCCGAGCAAGGCGGTGCGCCTCATCATTCCTTTTCCGCCGGGCGGGAGCAACGACATCGTGGGCCGGTTCATCGCCACCAAATTGACCGAACGGCTCGGCAAGCAAGTCGTCGCCGACAACCGCGGTGGAGCAGGAGGCGTCATCGGCACTGAAGCCGCAGCGAAATCGGATCCCGATGGTCATACGCTGCTCGTCATTTCTTCCGCCTACGCCATCAATACGTCTCTCTACAAATTACCCTATGATCCGGTCAAGGCCTTCAGCCCGGTCGCCAAGGTCGGAACCGGCCCAAACGTTTTCGCTGTCCATCCAGGCGTGCCCGTCAACTCCGTCAAAGAGTTCATCGCGCTCGCCAAGGAAAAACCCGGCCAGCTAAATTTCGCGTCGGCGGGCGTCGGCAGTTTTCAGCATCTCGGCAGTGAGCTTTTCAAGTCCCTGACCGGGGTCGACGTCGGCATTATCCAGTTCAAAGGCGGCGGTCCGGCGATGATCGACGTGATCGGAGGCCATACCCATGCAGCGCTCGGCTCGCTCATTCAGTTCATGCCCCATATCAAGTCCGGCAAGGTCAAGGCGCTGGGCACCGGCGGCGCGAAGCGCAGCGTCTCCTTGCCCGACGTGCCGACGATCGCAGAAGCTGGCGTCCCCGGCTACGAAGCAAACAACTGGTGGGGAATCCTTGCGCCTGCCGGCACGCCGCGCCCGATCATCGACCGGCTGTACAAGGAGATCTCGGGCATCCTGAGCTCGGCGGAAACACAGAAGGTGTTCGGGGACCAAGGCGCAGAAGTGGACAAACTCGGCCCGGCCGAGTTCGGCCCGTACATCGTGGCCGAAACGGCTAAATGGGGAAAGGTCATAAAGGAAGCCAACATCAAAGCGGAGTAGAAGTTCTGATTTCGGGAGAAAGACGACTCGCGCAAAGGCGCAAAGCATCTTCTGAGCAACGTCGAAGGGACGCAAACGCGCCAGAACAAAAAAATTCGAAGCACGAAATCCGAAGCACGAAGCTCGAAACAAATTCAAAATGATGAAAAACAAAACAACTTAAAATGCTCCAAACGGGACAGATCGAATTCACTGTTTTGGATTTTCTGATTTGAATTTATTTTGTCGGATTTTTGATTCGCCCTCCTGATGTAACCTTCCAATGAAAATAGAGTTGCGCCACAACAAAAATTTCTGGGCCGGCATCATGTTGATCACGATCGGCGCCGCGTCGATCTTCATCGCCCGCGGTTACCCGTTCGGCAGCACGATGCGGATGGGGCCCGGCTACTTCCCGAGCGTGCTCGGCGGGATTCTCGTCCTGTTCGGCCTCTACGCAATGGCCATCGGCCTGCGTACGAGCGAGAAGATCGCGGTTCGCTGCTCGCTTCGGGCGTTGATCGTGCTGCCTCTCTCACTCGTCGCGTTTGGCGTTTTGATGCCCCATGCCGGCTTCATACCTGCGCTGGCGGTCCTCATCTTCGGGTCGGCCTCCGCGGGGCGAGAGTTCAAGTTCGTCGAGGTCCTGTTGCTTACCGTTATTCTGACCACGCTCTCGGTCGCCATATTCATCTCGGGCCTCGGGCTGCCGTATCCGCTGATCAAAGGTTTCTGACACGTCGCCGTGGAACTCTTCAACCATCTGATCTTCGGGTTCGGCGTCGCGCTCTCGCTACAGAACCTGCTCTATTGCTTCATCGGCGTACTGGTGGGCACCTTGATCGGCGTGCTGCCGGGTATCGGGCCGACGGCGACCATCGCGATGCTGCTACCGCTCACCTTCAACGTGCCGCCGGTTGCGGCCATGATCATGCTCGCCGGCATTTACTACGGCGCGATGTACGGCGGCTCGACCACTTCCATCCTGGTCAACCTGCCGGGGGAGACCGCCTCGGTGGTCACGTGCATTGACGGTTACCAGATGGCCCGGCAGGGGCGCGCCGGCGCGGCCCTCGCGATTGCGGCGATCGGCTCGTTTTTCGCCGGCACCGTCTGCACGCTGTTGATCGCGCTGTTCGCCCCGCCGCTCGCGGAGTTCGCGCTCAAGTTCAGCTCGGCGGAATATTTCTCGCTGATGCTGATGGGTCTGGTCGCTGCGGCGGTGCTCGCCCACGGCGACATGGCAAAGTCGCTGGCAATGGTTGTCGTTGGCTTGTTGCTCGGCATCGTCGGCGCCGACGTCAATTCAGGGATCAAGCGCTTCACCTTTGGATTCTACGAGCTGGCGGACGGCATCGGTGTCGTGACGATCGCGGTGGGGGTGTTTGCGGTGGGCGAAATCTTGAGCAACTTGAGCGACCCCGAGGAACGCCAGGTCTTCACCTCCAAGGTGACGCACCTCTTTCCCACGAAAGACGATCTGAAACAGTCCTTCGGCGCGATCGTCAGAGGAACCGGAGTCGGCGCGTTCTTCGGCGTACTGCCGGGGACAACGCCGGCGATCGCGTCGTTCTCGTCCTATATGATCGAGAAGAAACTGGCCAAAGACCCGTCGCGCTTCGGCCACGGCGCAATCGAGGGCGTGGCGGGACCGGAATCTGCCAACAACGCGGACGCGCAGTGCAAGTTTATTCCGATGCTCACCTTGGGAATCCCCGCCAGCGGGACGATGGCGCTCATGCTCGGCGCGCTCATGATTTTCGGCATCGCGCCCGGCCCGCAGGTGATGACCGACAAGCCCGACCTGTTCTGGGGGCTGATCGCGAGCATGTGGATCGGCAACGTGATGCTGGTCGTACTCAATCTGCCGCTTATCGGTATCTGGGTGAGCCTGCTTAAGTTACCCTATCGCATGCTCTTCCCCGCTATCATGGCGTTCTCGGCCATCGGTATCTACAGCGTGAACAGCAGCTCGTTCGATATCTATCTGATGGCGATATTCGGTATCCTCGGCATCGTTTGGAGAATGCTCGATTGCAGCCCGGTACCGATGATGCTCGGCTTCGTGCTCGGGCCGATGGTGGAGGAAAACCTGCGGCGGACGTTGCAGGTCTCGCGCGGGGACCCTTCCGTGTTCGTCACCCGGCCGATCAGCCTTGCGTTTATCGTCGCTACGGTCCTCATCTTGATCGTGATGGCGGCGCCGGCGGTACGGAAATTATGGCGCGCCGCCTCCGCAGGTTAATCGAGGGTGATCGGGGTCGGGCGAGAGAGACCCGCTCATAGCGGGGCGGTTCGCGACGCACGTCAAGCGGTCGCCGACCTGCGCACCGCTGTTTATCGCACCGCCTTCTGGGCGAAGCTGAAATCGAAGACCTGACTCGGTGCAACCTCTTTGGTGGCGGCGCCAAGAGTCTTCTGCGTGAACTCGATGGCGCCTTTCATCCAGTTGTCATCGACCGATCCGTCGATCGACTGGCGGGTCAAGTAGAGATCGTAGAGCTGGTCTATCAGCGTTACATCCTTGATACCCAAGTATCCCGGCATGATCTTCACCATCTCGGCACGATTTTTCATGGAAAACTGTAGGCCCTTGATCGTGCCCCTGACAAAGGCGAGAACCTCGGCGGGATTGCTTTTTATTTTTTCGTCGGCGACGCCAATCCCACCGTTCGCATAGGTGGTCATGTAATCCCCGGAATAAGCGATGCGGTTGAACCCATCACGTTGGAGAATGAAGTTTCTCGGCGGAGTGATCAAGGCTGCGGCAATTCGGCCCGTTCGCAGGGCGATCACCGTTTCTTCTTGGGCGCCGATGATGAGCGTTGTAACGTCCTTGTTTGGCGCGAGGCCGTTTTTCTGCAGGATCATTTGCATCATGAGATCATTGGAACCACCGCGGGATGAAATGCCGACGATTTTTCCCTTGAGTTCCTGGACGGATTTGATCTGGGGCTGGGCGATGAGTTCAAACTGCGGCTTTGCCGAAGAAACAAATACGAGCTTGACCGGCAGACCGCGGACGGCCGCGGCAATCGTTGAGCCCGAAGCCGATGTGTAATCGACCGAGCCGCCCAACAGCGCCTGCATTCCCACAGCGCCGCGAATGAGAATGGTCTCGACGTCAAGGCCTTCCTCGCGCCAAAACCCCTTGAGTTGGGCGACTTTGAAGGGCAGCTCGGAAATAGAAATCCCGGTCGTGGAAAACCTAACCTTCTTGAGCTGCGCCGACGCCGAGCATACGCCGACAAGCACAGTGAGAATCACAAGAAACGGAATCAACTTGATTCGCATATCGACTCCTTGTTAGTGTTCGCCGCACAGTCTGATTTCCGGAAGGAGATATTCCAATGGCAGACGCCCATGTTCTGAGAATCGATTCGTTGCCCGTGGTCGATCGCGGCAATGGGATTCAAACGATTCCCTTGGTTACGAAAGAGCTTGGCTCGAAGCATTTAACGACGGGGATCACCCGGTTCCCGGTCGGCGCCAAGGTTCCAATGCATTCTCATAACTGCGATGAGCAAGTGACGATTCTCGAAGGGGAGGCCGAGGCCGAGCTCGACGGCCAGCGCCATCGGCTGCACGCTTACGACACGACGCTCGTTCCGGCGAACCAGCCGCACCGCTTCGTGAACGTCGGCACGACCCCGCTCGCGATCTTATGGATTTATACCTCCACGGACGTGACCCGAACCTTTGCCGAAACCGGAGAAACTGTCGCCCACCTTTCCGAGCGTGACCTCGTGAGTCCAATAGCTCCAAAGGCAAAATAGTTCGCCCTTCTCCAGCGCCGCGTCTTGCCGTAATCGCACCGACCGAGGTCGCGCCGTGATACCGGCGAGCATATTGCGATCTCCGTCAATTTTTTTTCATGGCTTCCTGAACATAGCCTGATTTTTCCAGCCGATCCATGAATGAACTATCGACGAGATCGGCGGCCTTAAGCTTGGCCATGCGCGGATTCGTCCGGAGTAAAGCATCGATCATGTTCTGCACGCCTGCCAGCGGAACGTTTGGCAACTTGGTCTTGGCATGGATCTCCAGAGTAGCATCGTACATGATTTGAATGCTCTGCGGCGTGCTGAGCTTCAAACGCCTGGCGAGCACACTCTTGACTGCCTTCTCATTGGCTGGGTTCGGCAGAAAAGCAAAGCCGTCGATGGTGCCTTTGAGAAATGACTCGACCTGTTGCGGACTCTCTTTAAGAAAACGCCGCGACGCGACGAGCACGGTGTTCAGGTAAGGAACATCAGTTTTGGTCAGGTCGACCATCACCGTGAGTCCCTTTTCTTTTGCCGCTTGTCCAAAGCCGGGCTCCAAAGGCGTCGCATCGATCCTGCCGCTCGCCAGCGCCGCCACTCGATCCGGCTGGGTTCCTACCTGCATGATCGCGATCTTATCTCGCACGGGGTCCAAGCCGAGCGAATGCAGCGCCACTTCGGCCGCCAGGTGACTGCCGGAGCCAAAAGTACTGATGGCGACTCGCTTCCCTTTCAGATCGGCGGGCTGGCGCACCTGGGGTAAAACCCAAAACTGATAAGGGAGAATGTGGATCGTTCCCGCCACGATCACGAGATCGGCTCCCCCTGCCACGGCGCCCGCTGTGGGACCTACGCTGGTGGAAGCCAACTTAGCCTCTCCGGCGATTAGTGCCTGGGATGTTACCGACCCGCTCGATATAAAAACAGAAGTGATATCGAGCCCATGCTTTTTGTAAAAGCCTTGCTCTTCGCCGAGCCAAACGCTCGCGTGCGTAGAAATCAAACCGGCGTAGGCAACCAAAAGCTTTCTCGAACTGTCCTGTGTGCGCGCCGGACCGGCGACGGCCCCGACGAAAATGACAGCCAAGAGAATCCCCAGCACTTTTTTCTGCTGCATCTTCACCTTCTCCTTTTTCCGGTAGAGGTAGTAGGTTTCGATACGATTACGAAGCAGTCGTTCCTGATGATCTAAGCTGCAGTTGATTTAGTGGAACACTGTAGGAAACCTGGTGGCGATTCTTCACACGCCTTTCCATTCGCTCGTGCAGCACGCGAACAGTCCTCGTCACGCCCATGGCCGTGCTAGTCCCACACCCGCTCAGGCAGAGGTAAACCCGCGAGATCTTCAGCCGAGAGCCTGCCGTCTGGTTCTATACCGAAGCGCTCGAGCACGGTCATCAATTGGCGCGTGTGCTGTGCCGAGTGCCACGTCGAGCGCTCGAAGAGCTGGTGCATCGGCGGCGTGCCGTAGAATGTTTTAACCTTTTGCTGGCAGGATCTATCATCGAGCTGGGCCCACCAATTCTCGATGCGCTCGATAATACCTTCGCCGTAAGCCACGATCTCTATTCCGGTGGTGCAGCTTCCATCATCGGGCGGCACGTTGGCATTGTTTGCCCAGTATTCTACGTCGTCGATCGCGGTCTCGAGGAAGGCTTCGCCGATGCGAAAGACATGATGGCTCAACAGCCGGATTGAGCGATCGCGGTTGTCGATCGCACGCTCGCCGAGTCGTGCGTTGGGAATCTGGTGGATGTAGCGTTGCGCAGCGCGCAGCACGGCGAGCCATTTTTCGACCAGCATTGCGGGAGGAAGCGGAGTGTGACCGGTTCCCTGCAAGCCGACAAATTCGGCGACGTCCTCCAGGTTCTGGCAGAAGATATACTGCTCCCTCTTGCCAGCACCGGCACCGTCTGCACGCCGAGCCTGAGTAGCTGTTCTCGCCCTGCCGGGTCGTTCAAAACGTCAAGGGTGAAAAAGTCGATGCCTTTTTCTCGAAAGAAACTCTTTCGTTCTAAGGCAACTGCTTCAGCCGGGTTGGGTGAACAGGACGAATCGATCATTGATATTTTCCATCGTCGTGTCGCCTCGAAATGAACGGTTAAACTGCGCGGAAACTATCAACCGTAACGGCGGGTGTCAATCAACCCAGATGGGCGACCACACAGGGTCGCCCCTACAAGTATTTCTGAAATTGAACCACCGCCCATTGGAGTTGTCAGCATCCGATGGCAATGGCGCGGGATGCGGTGACCGAAAGGAACCGCGTCATTCATGATTTGAGACCCAGCGGCCACCAGCCGATGTTTGTCAAGCCGCGGAAATCTTTAGCAACCTGCTCGCGTTGTGTTCGAGAACCGCTCGCTTTTCGGCTTCCGAGCACGGCAGCGCTTCGACTTTGTCGACGCATTCCCAATCGCCGAGGATATAAGGAAAATCAGTTCCAAGCATCAAGTGCTCCGCACCGACTTTGCGCCGAAGAAAGTCGAGCGTTTCCACATCATAAACCAGTGTGTCGAAGTACAAGTTCTTGAGGTAAGCACTCGGCGCGGCAGTGCAACGCGGTGAGTTCGGACGGTCGGCGCGCCGGGTCGCTTGCTTTCCGGTAAGATATTCTCGATCGAATCGGCCCACGTGATAAGGGAAAAATCCACCACCATGGCATGTGCAAACTTTTAAATTGGGGAACCGGTCGAAGACGCCGCTGTAAATTAGAAGACCGAGAGAGAACGTCGTGTCAGCGGGATTGCCACATACGAGTCGCATACCAAAGGAGCCCATCAGCTCCGTTCCTGCTGGATTGTCCGGGTGCATGAAGACCAACACGTCCAACTCTTGTGCCTTGGCCCAGAAAGCATCGAAGTCTTCGCTGTCATAATAACGGTGATTGACGTTCGTGGCGATGTAAGCACCGCGAAAATCGAGCTCGGTAACCGCGTGCTCAAGCACTCTGGCAGCGAGCTTAGGCTCCTGAATGGGAACTGCTGCCATCGCCGTAAAGCGATCCGGATATTTCTTCAGGAATTCTTTAACGCATTCATTGTAGACGCGACACCATCTCTCCGCCTGTTCTCCTTTGAGATCATAACCGAGAAGCTGCGTGCTCGGATCGAGCGCTGCCAGCGCTATTTTGCTCTTTTCCATCATCTCCAGCCGCCGCTCCACATCCGTCAAGCCCTGTAGCAATGGATACCTAGGGCCACCATTGAAGGAAAATCGGATGGTCCGGTCGTTATCTTCGGACACTTCGATGCCGAGCGCTTTGCCGTGCCGCTTCGCCTCTCCGACCACTCCCTCGGGAACGTAGTGGTGGTGAATATCTATCGCGCGTGTTGGCATGTTTCTCCTCTTTTTTTTGGCTATTGCCGTTTTCACTTGTCAAACACGCCGCTCTTTTCCAGCTCGACCAAATAGCGCCGATCGATCATATCCTGCGGTTTGATGGACTTCGCCCGCGCATCCTGCGGCGCGATTTCATCGAGGGAGGCTTGCAGCGCCGAGTCAGCAACTTCCAATCGCCGCTCAAGGGCCGGAATCTCAGATTGGTATGCCGCATCGAGTACCTTGGTATCGGTAATCCGCAAATATTTGCCGAGGACCTTATACACAAACTTTCTATCGGTGTGAATAATCTTCGACGCTTCGCCCATTGCGCGCATGAATCTGCCGATCACCGGTCCGCGTTTATTGATCACCGAGCGCAGCGTTACCACCTGGGTTGCGCCGTAGGGGATGCGCATTTCGGGGCCATTGATCACGTAGCGAAATCCCTTTGCAACGGCAGCGGAGTCCCCCGGCGCCACCAGACCGGCCGCATCGACGCTACCGCTCACCAATGCGGCGAGTGTTTCAGGACCACCACCGGTCTGAATCGTCTGAATATCCTTAGCGGCGTCCATGCCGAGCCGCCTCAGCGCCTGAATGACGAAATAATGGGTGTTACCGCCGAACCGTCCGACGGCGACTTTCTTTCCTTTGAGATCTTCGGGGCGCTTAATGTCAGGCTTGCCGAGCACGCTATGAGTTAAGATGTTTTTCATGCCGCCGATGAATACCAAGTCGGTGAAGCCCTGTACGTAAGCACGCACGTTGCCGACAGCGCCCGTCACGCCGATCTCCGCATCGCCGTTCAACGTCGCGGCGGTGGCCACCGGCGAGGAAGGAATAAAGACCAGTCGAAAATCCAAATCGTATTTCTTAAATAGTCCGGCTTCCTGAGCGATCCAGGGCATCGACTGCGACATGACCTGCGCAGAGTGCAGGCCAATGAGTCTGTCCGCCGCCAGCACGGCTTCCGTGTGGAACGCCGAAATTCCCACGATCAAAGATACGGCTGCGAGCCGGCGTAACAAAGTGCAATGAGCGCTGCGCATGGTCTTTTCTCCTCTCGCCATCGAGAAATCAGAGTTTACCTTCGGACTTGAGCCGCTGCGTTATTCTTTCCGACAGATCTTTCTTGGAAACCTTGCCGAAGGGCGACAAAGGAAATTCTTCGATGACTTCCAAGCGTTCCGGCAATTTGTGCTTGGCAATCTCTTCGCTCACGAGGAAACCGACGAGCTCTTGCAACGTCAAGGTATTGCCGGCGCGCAGAACTGCATAAGCGCACATGCGTTCGCCCAGCACCGGATCGGGCATCGGCACGCAAGCGACGTTTTGCACCGCGGGTGGGAGAGGATGAGATTCTCAATTTCCTCGGCGCTGATCTTCTCGCCGCCGCGGTTGATGAGATCCTTCTTGCGCCCCTCGACCATGTAGTTTCCCGACGGATGCTGACGCATCAGATCGCCGGAACGATAAAAACCGTCGCGACTGAAAACGCTCGCGCATTGTGCTCGGGCGCACCGTAAGTAGCCGCGCAGCGTGTACGGCCCGCGGCAGCAGAATCTCGCCGACTTCGCCGGGCGCGACTTCGTTGTCGTCGTCGTCTAGCAGTTTGATCTCATCGTCGGGACAGTCGGTCGGCCGACGGTTTCCAGCGCACATCGGCGCGGATCGTCGAAGCGCACGAACATCAACATGCCTTCGGCCATGCCGAAATTCTCCTGAACGGAGACGCTTGGAATTAGCTCCTTGGCTCGTCGGCGCACTTCGGGCTGGAGGCGCTGTCCGCCCGTTTGAATGACTCGCAGGGACGAAAGATCGAATTTTGCGATCGAGTGGATCGGTGAGCAAACGGATGAGCAACGCCGGCACGACCGAATATGCGTAACGCGATGCTTCTCGATCAAAGCGAAAGACGATCTTCGCTCGCGCGTGTCGAGTGCGAGAGCACCATCTTGCGCGCCCTTGCAAGAGGTAGCCCTGCAGCCCCGGACAGGCCAGCGGCAAATTGTGGGCGATCGGCAAGCACATCGAGCAATACGCTGGTCGTCGCCGACGCCGGTCACCGGCCGACGCGATCTTGGAATTGTAAATATAATCGTTGTGCGTGCGCGGAATCAGCTTGGGCATGCCGGTGGTACCGCCCGATAATTGAAATACCGCGGGATCGTTCGGGATCGATGCCAATGCTCTTAAGGTCGTTCACCGAGCGTTGGCTCGGCCGCTCGATCAATTCTGTCGAGCGAGAGAAAACCCGCGGGCGCGTCGCCTAGTACGATTGCCGAACTTTACGCGTTTTGTTCGCACCGCGAATTCGTCTCGACCAGCTCGCGGAAATCGAAATCTTTTGCTTTGTCCAGCGTGACGCAGGCCGTGGCGCCCGACAGTTCGGCGAACTGGCTCATCTCTAGATAGCGATGCGTCGGCAGCGCCATCATCGGGACGCAACCGATCTTCTGCAGGGCAAAATACAGATAAACGAACTCGACGACGTTGGGTAGTTGCACGACCACGCGATCGAGCGGGTGGAAACCCTCGATCGAGCAAATTCAGCGCGAGTCGAGTCGCGCGCGCGTTGAGTTGACCGTAAGTGACCGACCGATCGCCATCGATGACCGCCACCCGGTCTCCAGAGCGAACGAATGCTTCGTCGAACGTGTCGCGCAGCGCCAAATCTTCCCAATATCCCTTGGCGCGATAGCGCGCAGCAAACTCCGGGGGAAATCGAACCACGCCGTCTAGCATCTTCTCTCCTCGCTACGCGAGGACGGTTCCATACGTTCCAACCGTTCCGGTAGTTCCAGGGTTTTCGGAGACGTTACCATTTCAGAAATTTCGATGAGTTGTACCGTATTCGGACGATTGGAACATTTGGAACGATTGGAACCCGTGGAACCAACTTATTTTTTATGTCGTGCTCGCGAAGCCACCGTCGACGATAATGATCTCGCCGGTTACGAAGCGGTTATGCAAAATCAGGCTGAGCATGCTGTCGGCAACGTCATCCTCCGTGCAGCAACGGTTGAGCGGTGTGTATTTCGCTCGGCGCGCCATCAGCCCTTCATAGTTTCCGGCCAGCGTTTTTTTCATCCACTCGCCCTCGATCCAGCCGGGCGCGACGGCATTGACGCGGATCTGCGGGCCCAGCGCGTTGGCGAGCGTCTTGGTCAGGTTGGCCACTGCCGCTTTGCTCGCGGCGTAAGGCAACGGTTGCGCGCTTGGGCGCACGCCGGCGATGCTGCACGTGTTGACGACGCAACCGTTGGGCGATTTTTTCAGCAGCGGAGTTGCCGCGCGAGTGACGAGAAATAAACCGAGCACATTGACTGAGAACACGCGATTCCATGCCTCGACGGTCATTTCCTCGAAATTTTTCGGCTCGATATCGACGGTGGTGCCGGCGTTGTTGATCAATACGTCGAGCCGGCCGAATTCTTTTTCCGCCGCGGCAAGCATCGCTCTTACCGCTTTGTCGTCGCTGACATCGGCGCGGCAAAGCAGTGTTTTGGCTCCCGCTGCTTCGGCTTCCCGCGCCGTAAACTTCGCCGCATCCTCACTTCGGCTGTAGTTGACGACCACGTCATAACCGTTTTTGGCGAGCGCGATGGCGACGCTGCGGCCGATGCCTGTGGCAGCGCCGGTAACGAGAGCGGCGGGTTTGTCGCTACTCATTTTACTCCTTCAGAATCCTAACTGGGTCCATGTAAAAATATGTCGGAGTCCTTCGACGCGGCTCAGAGCCTGTCCTGAGTTTATCGAAGGAACGCACGGAGAAATCTCTATTTCGTTGGCTATCTTCCGTTCATGCTGAGGCTCTCGAAGCATTCCGAAGTTTCCGCAGCAATCTGAAACCATCAGCAGTCTATTCACGGCAGGTTCAACAGCTTCGACGCGTTGCCGCGCTCGATCTTGGCTCGGTCGTTGGGCGACAACCCAACTTTGTCCAATTGCGGAATGGTATAGCCTAGACCAATCTCCGGAGGCGAGATCGGATAGTCGCCGCCAAGCACGATGCGATCGGCGCTCATGCAATCGAGTGCGCAGCGGATCGCCGAGGCGTCGGCGGTGTGCGTGTCGACGTAAAAAGCCTGGCAGTACTCCACCACGCGCCGCTGCAGATATTCCGGCATGGGTCGTTTCTCCTGCTCGTAAACCCGGCGCTCGAAAAAAAACTGCTGATCGAATCGTCCCATCGTGAACGGCAAGAATCCCCCGAGCTGGCAGAACACGAATTTGACGCCCCACCAGTGATCGAAGACGTTAGCGGTGATCATTTTTACTAGACAGAGCATGTCATCGAGCAGAAAACCCACGCCGCTGTTGAGATAGCGATTGTTGAGGCCGAGTGCCTGTTGCCAGGCTTGCGGCACCTGTCCGGGGTGCACCCAGAGCGGCATGTTCCACGCTTTCGCCCGCTCGAAAATCGGTTCGTACATCGGATCGTCGAGCGCGCGCCCGTCGAGATTGGTCGAAAGAGAAATGCCGAAGAGCCCGAGCCTCTCCACAGCGCGGTCGAGCTCCAGCATCGCCGCCTCGCCGCCCATCGGGTCCACCGCCGCCGCCGGGATGAAACGGCCGGGCGCGATGCGCGAGGCTTCGGCGATGTAGTCGTTGACCATCTTGACGACTTGGTCCATCGGCAATTTGCGCGCCCGCGCCGCCGGCACGAGCAGGTTGCCGTAGTTGATCACTTCCTTCTCCACCCCGAAGCGATCCATTAACGTCAGGTGCTTCTCCAGCGAGCTGAAGCCCTCGTCCGCATAGAGACTTCGCCCCAGGTAGCTGCCCGCCGCAAATTCGCGCAGCGCGTCCAATATCGTCGGCGGCAGACAATGGGCGTGGCAATCGATCAAGTTCATAACGGCTCCTTGCTCGGTAATTTTCGTCTAAGCTCTCGATGCCATTTCGGAGTAGATTTTCGCCTGCCGATAGGCCTGGCAGCGAGCCTAGCTAACACCGCACTATCACTTCTGTCAATAAATCGGCGCGGATTTCTTCTCCGGAGCGGTTGCTGCTTCGCGGCTCGCGGGATGACCCGCGCTGGCACGATTTTCATTGGAGCCACGACAGAACCAACACCAAAAACGCGCCAACGATCATGCCTGTCACCGCGCTTTTGGTTTTGTGCGCGATCCAGATAGTGACGGTCAGAGCCAGCGCTCGCCGCGGCGCCGCGCCGGTGTCCAAGCGTGCGCCCGACATAAACAGCGTGACCGTGATAATGCTGCAGATCAAACCATAGGAAACATAGCGCAGCCAGCGATCCCAAGCCTCGGGAAATTTCTGTCCCGCGAAAAACAGCTGCGGCAGGGCGCGCACGGCGAAAGCCATCGTTCCCATGATCAGTATGATTTGGATGCGGCTAATTTCCACTGTTCGATTCCCCAAACTAGAGTTGCCACGACGATCGCCATGATAAGCCAACCCCACGCGGGATTAGCGAGGGCACCGGGCAGCGCGGCGATCAAGCTGCCGGCACAAATCAACGGCATCGCCCAACCTTTCATTTCCACGACCAACAAACCGGCGAAATAACCGGGTAAAATAAATCGCAGCGCTTCGTCGAATCCCGCGGTAAAACCCGATGCGATACCGAATCCTGCGCCGGTTCCGACGACCCAGACGATGAAGCTGGTCACGCCAACGCCTAAGAAAAACGCCAGATTGGCGTAGCCGCCCGCCGGTCCTTGCGAATCGGCGATAGTTCCATCGCGCTCTTTCTGAAACTGTAGATACGGCACTATAAAGCTGCTGGCGCTGACCACGTGGGACGAGATCAGCAACGGTAGTCGCCGTACGCCGCGAAAAAACGGCGCCAGCGCCGTGCTCATCGGCAGGAAGCGCAAGTTCATCAGAAACCCGGCAACCAGAACTTGTAGCGCCGATCTATTCTCGGCGAGCGGTCCGAGGACGGCGAATTGCGCCGGCCCGGAATAAACCCACGCGGACATGAGAATGACCTCGTCGAACGACAGGCCGTGGCGCTGCGCCGCGATGCCCCAGGCGATCGACGACGGCACGAAAGCGATCCAGATCGGAATCGCCGCTTTCATTCCTTGGCGAAAGCGCGCAACGAAAGACATCCCCTTCGCTTAGCGGAGAGAAAAGGAAAGATCAACGGACTGCTTCACACCGGCTTGCACGGTGAGGGGAATTGGCAAGGGCGACCGGCGGTCGCCCTGACCCTCACCCTCTCCCGGAGGCGGGCGAGGGAAAAATTCTGGGAAGGATAAGAATAGCGCCCGAAAATCAATTGGAACGTTTTGAACGATTGGAACTCTTCAACCTTACTGCTTCAGCATCTTCACCAGCTCTTCATTCAACTTGGCGCCGCCGCCTTTGAGATAAAAATTGAATAAATCTTTTGGCTCCTGCAGTCTGATCTTGTTGTCGAGCAGATATTTCGCCATCCGCGAACCTTCCACCAGATGGGACGAGCGCAGCTCATGTTTCTCGATCAGCGCCTGGCCTTCTTTCGAGATCATGAACGCGACGAAGAGTTTGGCCAGATTGGGATGGCCGGAGTTCTTCGGTACGCCAAGATGAAAATAAGAAGCATCGCCGGGAGTCGAGCCGAGCACCGCGACTAGCGGCGCGCCTTTCGCTTGCCACTTCCACATGGTCGCCAGCGCGTCGCCGATGTTCGCCATGATCGGAAATTCGCCGCTGATCACGCGCTCTTCCTCGCCGTAGCGCAGCCAGCCGCCGTTGAGCGCGACGAGCTTGCGGGTAAAATCTTTGAGCTTTTCTTCGCCCCAGATCAGCGACAACTCGACAAGCCAATTGGGATAAGGCGGCACCGCGATCTTTCCCGCCCAAGTCCGGCTCAGCCGCGCATCGATCAAGTCCTCATAACTCTTTGGCGCTTTGTCCGCTGGTACCAGATTCACGTTGTAAATGATGCCGCGCGGCGACGAATAAACCAGCACACCTCTCTTGCCAACGATCTCTTCCATCGCCCTGGCAATCCAGGGAAATATCCCGGACCACGTGACTTCCTCCAAAGTGTCTTCCCGAAGCAGGTTGGCGTATTGTCCGAGGGAGCCGAGATAGATGTCGGTCGATGCTTTGCCGCCCGCTTTGAATTCGCTGATCACCCGCGCCGCCATCGCGTTCATCTCGGGGCCGGCGCTGAATCGAATCCGGGCGTTCAATCCGAAGCGCTTGTTGAAAGCCGCCTCGATTTCCGCAAGCCCTTTCTTGCCACCGAATGTCGTCGGACCGGCGACGAAGAAAAGCTCCTTCTCGTTCTTTGCAGCCGAGATCAATTGCTCCGCGGTCTCGGCCAAAACAGAACACGGCCAACCGGCGAGGATCGCCAGCAGACAGAGAAGCCGGGGCACGTAGCGATTTCTACTTGCCATAGGAATTTTTCTTACACGCCGCTCGTTGCCACCAATCGCTCGGGGCGCGACCATTGCTTTAGAGGTTTCCCCTCGGCCAAGGCGCGCAGCTCGCGACGCCAGATCTGCCGCATGAGAATAATCGCCGTATCCGATCGCCCCAAACGCTCAGCTTGTCGGTTGGGAATCGCTCCCTGCCCTTCTTGGGCGACGTGATCTTGAATGTTCACCAGATCGGGGCGCTCCTCGATGTCGTGCAGGCTGAGTTTTCCGGCGAGCGCTGCGGCCGCCATTTCGTTGGCAGCCGGCAGCTTCGAGATCATCTCTTGGTGTCGACGTTGACGCTCGCGAAAACGCAGCGCCGCGTCACCGGTCACGTGAACGAGGGCGATGTTGAAGCTCCGATGGCTCACGTCATCGACCGGCACGCGCCACGCGAACGCTTCGCGCCAACCTTCTTTCGCGCTCTCCGGCGAGCCTTTAATGTAGAGAATGTTCGGCATGAGGTAATGGTTGATCCGCGCGACACCGTTGGCGCGTGTGCCGTACATCGCCACGCCGTAGTCGGTTTCTTCGGCGGTGATTTTTGGAATGTCCCAGTTGAGACCGAACTTGGTGAAGTTCGATTTCGCGTGGGTAAACGGCACGTGCGCTTGGTCAACGCCGTTCTCCAGCGTGTTGAAATAATTGCAGTGGCGGATATACGTGCCGACGTCGAGCTCTCCGTCCTCGTCCAATTCGGGATAGCGTGGCAGCGGCGGCGCGGCGCCAGCCCCGAAATAGGCGAAGATCAGACCCAAATAGTCCTGCGTGGGGCAGCTACGTAGGGTTACTTTCTGCGCGAAACTTTCGTTTTCCGCGGGCTGCTCGATGCATTGGCCGGCGCCGTCATATTTCCAGCCGTGATAAAAACAACGGATGCAATCGTCCTCGACCCAGCCGACCGACAGCTGTGTGCCACGATGGGCGCAGCGAAAATCAACGACGTATGGCGCGCCGCTCGCGCCGCGATAGAGCGTGAAGCTTTCGCCCATGATGTGAATCGGTGCTGCGTCACCCGCTTTCAACTCCTCGGAAACATAAACCGGCTGCCAAAACATTCTCAGATACCGTCCGGCGAGCGTTTCCGGTCCGGTGTGGACGAAATCGACACCGTCGCTCGTCACGCTCGGCGTTCCCGTGGTGGCCGTCATGGCAAATGCCTCCGATCTTTCGCATCAGACGCTGTGGCGATTGGGCGGGTTTTTGTCGCTGCGCATTCTTTCGTCTTATGTCGCCGACGACGCCACGTGCTGCTGCTTGCGCGCGTAGATCCAAAAGCTCGTCACTAGCGGCGACATCACCGCGATCATGACGATCGCGATCGCCGCCGCGTCGCCGAGTCCGCCGCCGTGCCACTGGCCCCAAATATAAGTCGACAATACCTGGCTTTTCGGCGACGCCAAAAACACCGCCATCGTCAGCTCGCGGTAAGCGGAGAGCGAAGTCCAAATCCAAGTGTAAATCAGTCCCGGCTTGATCAACGGGACGATCACCTTGGCGAGAATGCGGAAAGTGGACACGCCGCCGACCTGCGCGGCTTCTTCCAGTTCGCGATGCACTTGGATCATACTGTTGTTCAGCACCCGCGTGCCGAAGCTGATCCAGCAGACAACGTAAACCGCCATAAGGACAAAAATGGTGCCGTAGAGCGGAATCACGTTGGAGACCAACAAGGCCAAATAGGCGATGGCCAGAGCGAAAAGGAGATTGGGCACCGGATGGGGCAGAAAGGCGATGGCGTCGAGCGCGACGCGCCAACGCAGCCGTGAGCGCGTCACGATCCATGAGATCGCCGAACAGAAGACAACGATGATTGTCGGAACCAGCACCATGAGCAGCACCGTGTTCCACGCCGCTCCCAAGAGCGCGCTATCGAAAGCGATCTGGGTGTATCGTTCGAACGAGATGACCGACAGCGCTTGGCGTGATGGCGCCTGCACGTACGGCAGCAAAGATACCCAAAAAATCGCCAATAAAGGCAAGACAAAAGCGAGTAAAAAATACGATCCCAGCAATCCCCATGCGATCAACCACCAGCGCCCGAGCTCAACCGGGCGCGGCTGGTAGGATTTGCCGGAGATGATTTGATACTTGTGGCTTTGCTTGAGCGCTATGAAGTAGGGAATCATCAGGATCAAAGACACGCCGACCATGATTGTGCCGTATGCCCCGCTGAGCCCGTAGCGCGGCAGCCCTTCGTTGGGGTTGATCATGAAGTAAATAGCCGTGCTGAAGGTAAAGATGTTGTTCGCCATGCCGATCACGCCGGGCACGTCGAAGGCCGCGATGGCGACAGTCAGCATCCAGATGATCGCCGAAAAGAGCGCCGGCCAGATGAGCGGCAGCTCTATCCGAACAAGCGTGCGCAACTTGCTCACGCCGTGAACGTTGGCGGCTTCCACCAGTGCCGGATTCATGCCCCGCATGGCCGCCGAAATCATCACGTACGCCAGCGGCGTCAATGTCATGCCCTGAACGAAACCGATTCCGGGAACCGTCGCGATATTGAGCGGCGCGTTGGTCAGACCAAAGAGTTGCATCATGAAAATATTGATCACCCCGATCCGCGGATGGAGCAAGAACACCCAGCCCATCGCCTTGAGAAAAGTCGGGAACAAGATACCGATGCTGAGCACGCTCATCGCCACCGTCTTGTACGGCATGTCGGTCCGTTCGATAAACCAGGCGAAAATGAATCCGAGTGGAACCGAGACAGCGATCGTGACCGCTGCGAAAATCAGCGTGGTGGTCATGACCTTATACGTGTAGGAATCGCCGAGCAGCGCCGCGTAGTTCTTCAAGGTGTAAGCCGAAGGCTGGCCGGGCACGCCCGTGCGCAGGCTCATCCAGATGATCATCCCCAGCAGAGTGAGGATCGATAGCGCCGCGAAACCGGCTATCGCCAGGAGCCAAAGCTTCGACCAATTCACCAGCGGTCGCGGTTGATCAATAGTGAGAACCTGTGTCGACATGCGGCGTTGTAGGCTTCTGGGGCGGGTTTCAAACCCGTCTCTACTTTAATAAAATCTTCGTCAACTCCTCGTCGAGACTGCTGTCCGCTTTTTGAAACACCTCGTTGAGTTCCTTGGGATCCTGCAGCTTGAGCTTGTTGGCCTTCATGTACTTCGCCATCAGCGTGCCGTCGATCAGGTAAGAACTGCGCATATCATGCTTCTCCAGCACACTCTGGCCTTCCCGGGTCGCCATCAGCGCGATTAATAGCTTGGCCATATTCGGATGGACCGAGTTCTTCGGCACGGCCAGTTGATAATAAGACATCGTCGCCGGTGTCGACCCAGGTAGACCCACGAGAGGCGCGCTCTTTGCCTGCCATTTCCACATCGCTTCGAGCGCCCCGCCTGTGCTCGCCATGACGGGGAACTCACCGCTGACGATCCGCTCCTCCTCGCCCTGGCGCAAACGTCCACCCACCAACGGCGCGAGCTTGCGCGCAAAAGCCAAAACCTTTTCTCTGCCCCAGATCGGCGACACCCGAACCAACCAATGGATGTAGGCGGGAATCGCCATCTTTCCCGCCCAGGTCGGCGACAACGCTGGGTCGATCAGATCTTCGTAGCTCTTCGGCGCCTTGTCCTTGGGAATCGAGTTGGAGTTGTAAATAATGCCGTGAAACGACGCGTAAACCAGCACCGACTCCTGCGGAAAAATTTCCATCTCCTTGGTCACCCAGGGAAAAATTCCCGACCAATTGACCATCTGCAGCGCCTTCTCCTGATGCATCGTCACATAGGTGCCGTCCGAGCCCAGATAAAGATCGGTCGATGACTTTGCGCCGGCTTTTTGCTCGGTGATGATCCGCGCAGCGACTTGCGGGAAGCTCGGACCGCCGGTGAGATTGAGCCTCGCCTTGAAGCCGTAGCGCTTGGCAAAATGATTTTCCAGCTCGGCGAAGCCTTTCTTGCCGCCGAACGTCGAAGCGCTGGCGACCAGCGTGACTTCCCCTTCCTTCTTCGCATCCGCAATAATTTGTTCCAGCTTCTGGGCCTGTGCCGATGTGGTAAGGAGGGATACCGCCGCGAAAATCACTCCCGCAACGAGCGGCCACAATAAACCCACGCTGCATTTATCACCTCCGCTGGGCTTTCCGACCTCCTCTCCCTTGACGGGAGAGGAAGGAGGTAAGGGTGCTTGAAGATAGAATTGCCCCCTCTCCCTAACCTTTTCCCGCAAGAGACCGCGTCGCAATCGCGAAAGTCGCTTCGATGTCATTCTGAGCGCCAGCGAAGAATCTCGCATTCTCGTCCACTGACGAAGGCGAGATCCTTCGGCTATCGCCTCAGGACAACACTGCAATTCAACGCTACTTTTAAACCTCTGCCCGAACAGAGACGGAAACAATCCGGCAAATTGCGGCACCATCATGACTCCTCGTTTTCAGCTCAGCGCTGCGACGGCATCCCGGCTCGAGTCGAACGTAATCGGAGCGTTGTCTCCGTGATCTCGAATCACGCCGATCGGATCCTTGCCTTGCTGCACGGCTTCGATCGAGTCGCGAATCAGCTTGCGCAGCATCAAGATTCCCTGATCCGACGTCGCCAGGTGCTCCTTCGTTCGATCCGCGATAACGCCTTGGCTTTCCTGCGCCACGCGATCCTGCTCCCGGTTGGGAAGATTCCACCAGCCGTCTTGCACCCGATCGTAGACGCCAGGAACACTCCTTCTGAATTTTTTGACTCGAAGCGGCACCGGCTGTGTCGGCTTCCCGTTCTTGTGCGGGTAGAAATCAATGTAGTACGTGTTGGTCGTATAATCGTCCTTCGGCACGCGGAAACGA